>NZ_JBITDU010000001.1:1034133-1271442 GCF_044454505.1 Dactylosporangium sp. NPDC051541 | reverse complement strand
CCGCGGCCATGCGCGGACGCGGCCATGCGCGGACGCGGCCATGCGCGGACGCGGCCATGCGCGGACGCGGCCATGCGCGGACGCGGCCATGCGCGGACGCGGCCATGCGCGGACGCGGCCATGCGCGGGCGCGGCGCACGCCGCTGCTGGTGCGGGGCGGTGGGGTCAGAAGTCGAACTCGTCCGGCGGGGCGGGGGCGCGCTCGACCTGGACGCCCAGCGCGCGTAGGTCGGATTCGAAGCTTGGGTAGCCGCGGTCGATGTGGTGGACGTGGCGGACCTCGGTGATGCCGTCGGCGCAGAGGCCGGCTATCGCCAGGCCGGCGCCGGCGCGGATGTCGGTCGCGGTCACCGGGGCGCCGCTCAGGCGGTCCTGGCCGCGCACGACCGCGTGGTGGCCGTCGGTGCGGATGTCGGCGCCCAGGCGGGACATTTCGTTGAGGAACATGAAGCGGCCGTCGAAGATGTTCTCGGTCACCAGGGACGAGCCCTCGCTGACCGCGGCCAGGCCTACCGCCATCGGCAGCAGGTCGGTGGCGAAGCCGGGGAACGGCAAGGTGACCACGTCGACGGCTTTCGGGCGGGTCGGCATGACCACGCGGAACGAGTCGGGGCTGGTGGTAACCTCGCCGCCGGCGGTGACGACCTTGTCAAGGGCGATCTCCAGGAAGGCCGGGTCGATGCCGTGGACGGTGACGTCGCCGCGGGTCATGGCGGCGCCGAAGGCCCAGGTGCCGGCGACGATGCGGTCGCCGATCGTGCGGTGCTCGACCGGGCGGAGTTCGGCTACGCCCTGGATGACCAGGCGGGAGGAGCCGGCGCCTTCGATGTCGGCGCCCATGTCGGTGAGCATGCGGCAGATGTCGACGATCTCGGGCTCGCGGGCCGCGTTGTCGATCTCGGTGCGTCCGTTGGCCAGGACGGCCGCCATCAGGAGGTTTTCGGTCGCGCCGACGCTCGGGAAGTCCAGCCAGATCGTGGCGCCGTGCAGTTTCGGGGCGGTGGCGATGACGAAGCCGTGCTCGCCGGAGATGTCGGCGCCCATCCGGCGCAGGCCCTCGACGTGCATGTCGAGGCCGCGGGAGCCGATCGCGTCGCCGCCCGGGTGGGCGACGCGCACGTGGCCGCGGCGGGCCAGCAGCGGGCCGAGGACGCAGATCGAGGCGCGCAGGCGGCGGACCAGGTCGTAGTCGGCTTCGGTGCCGACCTCGTCGGGCACGTCGATGATGACGCGGTCCTCGTCCTGCTCGACGTCACAGCCGAGGCGGCGCAGCACTTCGGCCATGATGGCGATGTCGGTGATGCGCGGCACGTTCGTCAGCACGCTGCGGCCGCTGGCCAGCAGGGCCGCGGCCATCAGTTTGAGGGCCGAGTTCTTCGCCCCGACCACGGATACGTCCCCGGACAGCCGGGCCCCGCCCACAACACGGATCATGTCCACGTCCGTCATCGTAGGGGGATTCCGTAACGTGAAAACCATGGCCATTCACCTCACGCGGATCTACACGAAGACCGGCGACACCGGCACGACGGGACTTGGCGACTTCTCGCGGGTGTCCAAGACGGACCCGCGCCTGGTCGCATACGCCGACGTCGACGAGGCCAACGCGGCGATCGGCGTCGTGCTGGCGCTGGGCGCGCTCGACGAGCGGATCGCGGCGGTGCTCCGGGCGGTCCAGAACGACCTCTTCGACGTCGGTGCGGATCTGTGCAACCCCGTCACGGCCGACCCGCCGCACCCGCCGCTGCGGGTGACGCCGGAGCAGGTGGCCCGGCTGGAGCAGTGGTGTGACGAGTTCAACGCGGAGCTGCCCAAGCTGGACTCCTTCATCCTGCCCGGCGGCACCCCGGGCGCCGCGCTCCTGCACGTGGCCCGCACGGTCACCCGCCGCGCCGAGCGCAGCGGCTGGGCCCTGTGGGAGGCGGACTCGGCGCGGACGAACGTCACGTCGCTGGAGTACCTCAACCGGCTCTCGGACCTGCTCTTCATCCTGTGCCGGACGGCCAACCCGGGCGGCGACGTCAAATGGGTGCCCGGCGGGCAGAGCTAGGAAACTCAGCCGGTCTTGTAGCGGTAGGGCCGCGTCTCCGGGGAGGACTCACCCGGGGGTGCGGCCTCGACCCACGACAGGAAGCCGGTGAGCGCGCGCTCCGCCATGGCGATCTCGACGGGCGCCTGCCGGTTGACGCAGCGGACGATCACCCAGTCGGGCGGCAGGACGAGCAGCTCGGCCGCGTCGGGGGTGCGGCGGCGTTCGACGGCGAGCCCCCGCCGGGACAGGACCCGGCGCGGGCCCGGCCAGAAGCTGAAGATCCGATACCACCGCAGCTCGTCGCCGGCGAACCGGGCCAGGCCGGCGGACCAGCCGCGGCCCGGGACCATGGTGCTCAGCCGGACCCCGAGCTCGATGGTGCCGCCCTGCCGGGCGATCACGAGCCGGCGCAGGAACAGCACCGCCAGGGCGGCCAGCAGGATCAGGACCGCGATGCCGATGCCCTCGACGATCCTCACCCGCGCCACCCGGTCGCTTTAGTGGGCGGAGGACGCGGTGGCGGGGGTGCAGCTCTCGGCGAGGATCGTCACGCCGGTGCCGGTGACGGAGATGAACCCGCCGGCCACGTCGTAGGCCGTCTCCTGGCCGCCCTGCTTGATGCGCACCTGGCCCTCTTCGGCGAGCTGGCCGAGGAGCTGCTCGTGGCCGTAAAGCACACCGAGCTCACCCTCGGTGGTGCGGGCCACGACCATGTCCGCGTCGCCGGACCACACTTTCTCCTCGACGGCTACGAGCTCGACGTACAGCTGCCTCGCCACGCTAGTTACTCCTCGTGTGCGCGATCCGGATTGGACGAGTCTAGTCAATCATCGCTCGCGCGGAGCAGTGGGCCTCACCACGTTGGCACACCTGGTGAACAGGCCGGGAACGGCCCGCGCGCGACCTCGGTCCGAACACTTCAGAGCGTGACGCACGTCACCGCCTCGTGCAGTGTCTTTGCCGAAAATTTCAACTTGCCGTAATGAAAGAACAGGGCGCGCCACCCATGAGCGACGCGCCCTGCCGAAGCGAACGACCAGAACCGGCGAAGGTCAGTCCTTCATCAGTTCGTGGGCCTTCTTCTCGAGGTCCTCGAGGCCGCCGCACATGAAGAACGCCTGCTCGGGGAAGTGGTCGTACTCCCCTTCGCTGATCTTCTTGAACGACTCGATGGTCTCCTTGAGCGGCACCGTCGAACCCGCGACACCGGTGAACTGCTCGGCGGCGTAGGTGTTCTGCGACAGGAACCGCTCGATGCGCCGGGCCCGGTTGACCGTCACCTTGTCCTCTTCGGACAGCTCGTCCATGCCGAGGATGGCGATGATGTCCTGCAGGTCCTTGTACTTCTGCAGGATCCGCTGCACCTCACGGGCGACCGTGTAGTGCTCGACCCCGACGAACTCCGGCGCGAGGATCCGCGAGGAGGACGCCAGCGGGTCCACCGCCGGGTAGATGCCCTTGTCCGAGATCGACCGCTCGAGGTTGGTCGTCGCGTCCAGGTGGGCGAAGGTGGTGGCCGGCGCCGGGTCGGTGTAGTCGTCGGCGGGCACGTAGATCGCCTGGAGCGAGGTGATGGCCTTGCCCCGCACGGAGGTGATGCGCTCCTGCAGCAGACCCATCTCGTCAGCCAGGGTCGGCTGGTAGCCCACGGCGCTCGGCATACGCCCGAGCAGCGTCGACACCTCGGAGCCGGCCTGCGTGAACCGGAAGATGTTGTCGATGAAGAGCAGCACCTCCTGGTTCTGCACGTCACGGAAGTACTCCGCCATGGTCAGCGCGGACAGCGCGACGCGCAGCCGGGTGCCCGGCGGCTCGTCCATCTGGCCGAAGACCAGGGCGGTCTTGTCGAGCACGCCACCCTCGTCCATTTCCAGGATGAGGTCGTTGCCCTCGCGGGTGCGCTCACCGACGCCGGCGAACACCGAGGTGCCACCGAAGTTGCGGGCCACGCGGGTGATCATCTCCTGGATGAGCACCGTCTTGCCCACGCCGGCGCCGCCGAACAGGCCGATCTTGCCACCGCGCACGTAGGGCGCGAGCAGGTCGAGGACCTTGATGCCGGTCTCCAGCATCTCCGTCTTCGGCTCGAGCTCGGCGAACTTCGGCGCCGGGCGGTGGATCTCCCAGCGGTCCTTGATCTCGAGCGTCGCCTCGTCGGCGTTGAGGACCTGGCCGAGGGCGTTGAACACGTGGCCCTTGGTCACGTCGCCGACGGGCACCGAGATGCCGGCGCCGGTGTCGCGGACCTCGGTGCCGCGGACCAGGCCGTCGGTCGGCTGCATGGAGATGGCGCGGACCATGTTGTCGCCGAGGTGCTGCGCGACCTCGAGCGTCAGCGTCTTCGTGCCCTCGGAGAGCGTCACGTCGACGTGGAGCGCGTTGTACATGTCGGGCATGGCGTCACGCGAGAACTCGGCGTCGACGACCGGGCCGATGACCCGGACCACGCGGCCGACCGCGGTCTTCGTGTCTGCTGGTGCAGTCATCACACATCACTTCCCGCCGCCGCCAGCGCGTTGGCGCCACCGACGATCTCGCTGATTTCCTGGGTGATCGCGGCCTGCCGGGCGGAGTTCATTTCGCGGGTGTACCGCTTGAGCAGGTCGTCGGCATTGTCGGAGGCGCTCTTCATGGCCCGCCGGCGGGCGGCCGACTCGCTGGCCGCGGAGTCCAGCAGCGCCGCGAAGATCCGCGTGTTGATGTACTTCGGCAGCAGCGCCTCGAGCAGTGTCTCGGCGTCGGGCTCGAACTCGTAGGCCGGCAGCGGCCCGCTGACCTCGGTCTCCTCGACCTCCATCGGCGCGACGATGCGCGCCACCGGGGTCTGGGTCATCAGCGAGCGGAACTGCGTGTGGACCATGTAGAGCTCGTCGATGCCGAGCACACCGTCCGCGCCCGGGCCGTCGGCGGTGTCGTCGGCGCCGCTGACGAACGCCTCGATGAGCGCCTCGCCGATGTCGGACGCGTTCTCGTAACGCGGCTGCTCGGAGAAGCCCGTCCAGCTCCCGGCGACCTCACGGCCCCGGAACCGGTAGTACGCGACGCCCTTGCGGCCGGCGACGTACAGCGCGACCTGCTTGCCGTCCCCGCGCAGCTTCGAGATCAGCTGCTCCGCGGTGCGCAGCGCGTTGGCGTTGTAGCCGCCGCACAGCCCGCGGTCGCTGGTGACGACCAGCACGCCGGCCCGGCGCACGCTCTTGCGCGGCACCAGCAGCGGGTGGTCGACGTTGGCGTTGCTGGCCAGCGCCGTCAGCACGTCCGTGATCGCCTCGGCGTAGGGCAGGGAGGCGGCGACCCGCTCCTGCGCCTTGCCGATGCGGCTCGTGGCGACGAGCTCCTGCGCCTTCGTGATCTTCTTGGTCGACTTGACCGTGCGGATCCGGCGGCGCAGCGCCTGTACTTGACCGGCCATGCGTCAGCCCGACTTCCGGACCTGGCGGGTCACGGTCTCGCGCTTCTGCTCCCCCTCGAGGGCCTTGGCCTCGGCTTCGTTCACCGTGACCCCGTCGCCCTTGGCCGAGAAGACCTGCTTGAAGTTCTTGACCGCGTCGGTGAGCCCGTCGATGGTCGACTGCTCCAGCTTCTTGCTCTCCGCGATCGCGTCGAGCAGCTCCTTGCGGCTGGACCGCAGGTGCTGCAGGAACTCGGTCTCGAAGCGGCGGATGTCGCCGACGGCGATGTCGTCGAGCTGGCCCGTCGTGCCGGCCCACACCGAGACGATCTCCTCCTCGACCGAGAACGGCGAGTATTGCGGCTGCTTGAGCAGCTCGACCAGGCGGGCACCCTTGTCCAGCTGGGCGCGGGAGGCCTTGTCGAGGTCGGAGGCGAACGCGGAGAACGCCTCGAGCTCGCGATACTGCGCCAGGTCCAGCCGGAGCCGGCCGGCGACGTCCTTCATGCCCTTGACCTGGGCCGAGCCGCCGACCCGGGAGACCGAGGTGCCGACGTTGATCGCCGGGCGGACGCCCTGGTTGAACAGGTCGGACTCGAGGAAGACCTGGCCGTCGGTGATGGAGATGACGTTGGTCGGGATGTAGGCCGAGATGTCGTTGGCCTTCGTCTCGATGATCGGCAGGCCGGTCATCGAGCCGCCGCCGAGCTCGTCGGAGAGCTTGGCGCAGCGCTCCAGCAGCCGGGAGTGCAGGTAGAAAACGTCACCCGGGTAGGCCTCACGGCCCGGCGGGCGGCGCAGCAGCAGCGACACGGCCCGGTAGGCCTCGGCCTGCTTGGTCAGGTCGTCGAAGACGATCAGGACGTGCTTGCCGCCGTACATCCAGTGCTGGCCGATGGCCGAGCCGGTGTAGGGGGCGAGGTACTTGAAGCCGGCCGGGTCGTCCGCCGGGGAGGCCACGATGGTGGTGTACTCCATCGCGCCCTGCTCTTCGAGGGTGCCCTTGATCGCGGCGATGGTGGTCGCCTTCTGACCGATGGCGACGTAGATGCAGCGGACCTGCTTCTTCGGGTCGCCGGAGCGCCAGTTGTCGCGCTGGTTGAGGATCGTGTCCAGCGCGACCGTGGTCTTGCCGGTCTTGCGGTCACCGATGATCAGCTGGCGCTGGCCGCGGCCGATGGCGGTCATGGCGTCGATCGCCTTGATGCCGGTCTGCAGCGGCTCCTTGACGGGCTGGCGGGCCATGACGTTCGGGGCCTGCAGCTCGAGCTCGCGGAAGCCCTCGTTGGCGATGTCGCCGCGGTCGTCGATGGGCTCACCCAGCGGGTTGACCACGCGGCCCAGGAAGGCGTCGCCGATCGGGACGGAGAGCACCCGGCCGGTCCGCTTGACCTGCTGACCCTCCTCGATGCCCGCGAACGGGCCGAGGACGACGACGCCGATCTCGCGGACGTCGAGGTTGAGCGAGAGACCGAGCGTGCCGTCCTCGAACTCGAGCAGTTCGTTGGCCATGGTCGAGGGAAGGCCTTCGACCTGGGCGATACCGTCGCCAGCGTACGAGACGACGCCGACCTCCTCGCGGGAGATCTTGGAGTCAACGGACGAGACGTAGCGCTCGAGCGCGCCCCGAATGTCGTCCGAGGAGATGGTCAGCTCGGCCATCCTCAACCTTCTATCTGGAGTATCAAGCTTCGGGGTAATTACTTCGAGAGCGCCGTCTTCGCCTCGGCGAGACGCCGGGCGACCGTGCCGTCGTAGAGGTCGGAGCCGACCTTGACCCGCACGCCACCGATGATGCGCGGATCGACATCCACCTTGATGGAGACATTCCGACCGTACAGCTCGGCCAGGCGGTCGGCCAGGCGCTGCTCCTCGGCGTCGCTCAGCGCGACGGCGGTGGTCACGTAGGCCACCGACCGGTCCCGCTTCGCGGCCGCCAGCTCGACCAGCCGGGTCAGCGAGCTTTCGAAGCCGCGGCCGCCGAAGCCGGCGACCGCCAGCCGGGCCAGGCCCAGCGTGACCGGCTTGACCTTGCCCTCGAGCAGGCCGGACACCAGTTCGGTGCGGGCCGCGGCGGGCGCGGTCGAGTCGCTGAGCACACCCGCGAGGCGGGCGTCACCGGAGACGATCTGGCTGAACCGGAAGAGCTCGTCCTCCACGTCGGCCAGGTCGCCGCCGCGGTCGGCCGCGGTCAGCAGGGCGTCGACACCGAGCCGCTCGACGCCGTCGAGCAGCGCGCCCGGCCCGGACCAGCGCCCGGACACCAGCACGCCCAGCAGGTCGGCCGTGCCGGCGCTGACCTTGCCCGACAGGATCGAGCGGATCAGCTCGGCCCGGTCCGCGCCCGGACGGGCCGGGTCGGCCAGGGCCCGGCGCAGCCGCGGCTCGCGCCGCAGCAGGTCCGCGACCGCGAGGGTCTCGTCCGCGACCGCGGTGATCGCAGCGACGTCAGCGCCCGCCGAGGACTCGGCGAGCTTGTCGGCGGCGGCCCCGAAGGCCTCGCGGTTGGCGTTGTTCGAGACTGCGTCCATCAGCGCCGCCCGGCCGCGGCCGCGGTGTCGCCGTTGCCTTCGCCGATCTCCGCGAGGAACCGCTCGACCGTGCCACGGCGGCGGGCCTCCTCCTCGAGGGACTCACCGACGATCCGGCCGGCCAGGTCGACCGCGAGCGAGCCGATCTCGGCCCGCAGCTGCCGGACGATGGTCAGCCGCTCGGTCTGCAGGGCGTCACGGCCCGCGGCGATGATGCGGTCGCTCTCCTCGCGGGCCTTGGCGAGGATGTCCTCGCGGATGCCCGTCGCGTCGGCGCGCGCCTCGTCACGGATGCGGGCCGCCTCGGTGCGGGCCTCCGCGAGCTGCTCCTTGTACTGCTGGAGGAGCTTGTTCGCCTCGGCCTGCGCCTCCTCGGCGCGCTTGATGCCGCCCTCGATCGCGTCGACCCGGGCCCGGAAGGTCTCCTCCATGCGCGGGAACACGAACTTCATGAGCACAAAGCACAGGAGCGCGAAGGCGATGACGCCGACGACGATCTCCTGCCAGATCGGGATGATCGGGTTGTGCTCTGCCTCGGCAGCAAAAATCAGCATGGGAAACCTCCCGGTCGGATCGGAGGAGGGAGGCTAGTAGCCGAACACGAAGCCGAAGGCGATACCCAGCAGGGCGAGCGCCTCGACCACGGCGAAGCCGAGGAACATGTACGTACGGGTCAGACCGGCCGACTCGGGCTGGCGGGCGGTCGACTGGATGTACGACGCGAAGACGATGCCGACACCGATGCCGGGGCCGATCGCGGCGAGGCCGTAACCGACCGCGGCCATGCTGCCGGTGATCTCTGCCAGAGCCATTTGTGAATCCTCCTGGGATCTCGCGTGACCGATTCACGCGGGACAACTGAAAAAGGTGAAGCAATAAGGCTTTCGAAGCACGGAACGGGGTGGCGCGGTGTGACGGATCGGGCGCTCGCGGCGGGCGCGCGCCGGCTCGGGTCAGTGCTCGTCGGCCAGGGTGCCGGCGAGGTAGTTGGCCGTCAGCAGCGTGAACACGTAGGCCTGCAGGGCCGCGATCAGCAGCTCGAAGAACGTGAGCAGGATCGTCATGAACCAGGAGACCGCCGAGATCGGCTTGATGAACAGGCTCTCCGCGTTGAGCAGCGCGAACCCGCCGAGCGTGAACACCAGCAGCAGCATGTGCCCGGCGAACATGTTGGCGAAGAGTCGCAGCGCCAGCGTGAGCGGCTGCAGGATGAACGTCTGCAGGGCCTCGATCGGCAGCAGCAGCGGCTGCATGAACCACGGGGCGGGCAGCACGGTCGCGTGCTTGAGGTAGCCGGCGAAGCCGTGCTTCTTGAAGCCCTGGTAGAGGTACAGGAAGTAGGTGCACAGCGCCAGCACGAGCGGGAAGGCGATGTGTGACATCGGCGAGACCTGGATGAACGGCACGATGGAGAAGACGTTGCCGACCAGGATGAAGCAGAACAGGCTGGCCAGGTAGGGCGCGAACTTCAGGCCGTGGTGGCCGATGACGTCCTTGGCGACGCCTTCCCGGATGAAGCCGTAGATGCTCTCGGCGACCCACTGGCCCTTCGTCGGCACGATCTTCGGGCTGCGGTAGGCGACCAGGAAGAACACGATCACGATGGCGGCGGCGAGCCAGATGAACAGGCTGAACTTGGTCAGCCATTCCGCGCCGTCCACCAGCGCCGGCGGGTAGATGTCTCCGACAGTGGGCGGAAAGGGCACCTCCGCCAGAATCTGACCGCTCACCAGGTTCCTCTCGATATGTATGTAGAAGCCACCGGCTCAGGCGCCGAGCTTCTTGACGACGAGGTAAATGCCGCCGGCCGCGCCGAGGACGCATCCAATCGCGGTGCAGTATCCGTGCCACCCGAGCCAACGGTCGACGAGCCAGCCGACGAATCCCCACACGGCAATGCCTGAGATGAGATATCCGACGGCGGACCAGCCGGCGTTGGCGCCAGCCGCTCCGGATTGCTTGGGTGTCTGGTTATCCGCCATGACGCGGTGACCATATCAGCCTGCCGGGAGCACCCGTGCATCGACCCCCGCGTGCTCATCGCGCGGGGGTTCGCTCATCGGGCCGGGGCCATCAACCGGCGACCGTCAACGCTACTCCTCCGAATACTCGCGGAGGGTCAACTACACGACTGACGCGTGAGTGAATGTTGCGCACTGTCACCCCCAGAGGGTTAGCTGAATGTTCAGCTTAACCCTCCGTACAGGGGTGATGACCTTGCGCAACGCCGTCATCGCTTTCTTCTTGATTCTCGCGGCCGTCGTCGTCACGAAGACCGGCCGCGACCAGACACCCCGGCCCGTGAGCGGGATCACGGGCGCACTGTGCTCCATATCACCGCAGCGTGTCACTTACAGTAACGGAAAACTGGTCGCCGGGGCCTCGTTCCACTGCGACTCCCCCGGCGCCGACCCGCTCAAACTTCTGGTCCGGCTGCAGCGCAGCACCGATGAGGGATGGAAAACCGTCGCCGAGCAGACCTTCGCGGCGGCCAAGGGCGAGACGTTGCGCTCCGTACCCGCAGCTCAGCGCACCCGGCAGGTCACCGCGGGCTGCGAGGCCGGCACGTATCGAACAGCGGTGGAATGGTCGGTGAACGGCGGCCGAACCGCGACGGGGCTGAGCGCTGAGCGACGGAATCCCTGCCGCCGATGAGGGGGGCTACGGGGGCACAGCCCCCGCCCGGGGCGGGAGCGAAGCGGCCTCGGAATCCTCTGCTGCTTTTCCTGCTTTTCCTGCTTTTCGCGCTTGTTCCGGCTTTGCCGCGCTTCGCGCTATTGGATCTCGACGTACGGGATCTTCGCGCGCCACACCCAGACAGCGTGCGCGGTCATCCAGGCGATCACCGCGACGATCACGCCGACGCCCATCCACGGCAGCCCGGCCCACTCGGTCTTGAGCGCCGCGTACATGGTGAAGCCGATGAGCGTGAACTTGATGACGTACGTCGCCATCGCCACCGGCAGCAGCATCGGCCGCGCCTTGAGGTCGGTCCAGGCGATGATCAGGCTGGAGATCACGTAGCTCAGGGTGACCAGCGCGACCGCGGCCACCACACCCGCCGCGCCGGTGCCGCCGTCGCGCCACAGCGCGATCGGCACGGTGACGACCAGCACGATCGCCATCGCGAGGAACTGTGACGGAAGGTGGGTCAGCCGTTTTCTCAAAGACGAAGACCTTGTCTGTATGCCGGTGTCACTGCACTCGAGTCACGGGCAAGGATACGCGGGGAACGCCGCCGCGAGTTCGCGCACCTGCTCGCCGACCGGCTCGCCCCGCACGGCCGCGGCGATCAGGGCGGCGATCCGCAGCATCTCCGGCTCCTTCATGCCCTGCGTCGTGACCGACGGCGTGCCGACGCGGAGGCCGGACGCGGTCATCGGCTTCTCCGGGTCGTACGGGATGGCGTTCTTGTTGAGCGTGATCCCGGCCGCGTCGCACCGCTCCTCCGCCTCCCGCCCGGTGATGTGCAGGCCGCGCAGGTCGATCAGGGCCAGATGCGTGTCGGTGCCGCCGGAGACCGGGCGCATCCCCTCCCCCTCGAGCCCGGCCGCGAGGGCCCGCGCGTTGGCGATCACCTGGCGCGCGTAGTCGGCGTAGGCCGGCTGGGCCGCCTCCTTGAGCGCCACCGCCTTGGCCGCGACGCAGTGCATGAGCGGGCCGCCCTGCGTGAACGGGAACACGGCCTTGTCGACGCGCTGGGCCAGGCTCTCCTTGCACAGGATCATGCCGCCGCGGGGGCCGCGCAGCACCTTGTGCGTGGTGGCGCACACGACGTCGGCGTGCGGGACCGGCGACGGGATCGCCCCGCCCGCGACCAGGCCGATGAAGTGCGCCGCGTCGACCATCAGGTAGGCGCTGACCTCGTCCGCGATCGCGCGGAAGCGGGCGAAGTCGATCAGCCGCGGATAGGCCGTGGCCCCGCATATGATCAGCTTGGGCCGGTGCTGCAGCGCCAGGTCGCGGACCTCGTCGTAGTCGATGAGCTCGTCGTCGCGGCGCACCGGGTAGCCGACGGTGTCGAACCACTTCCCGGAGAAGTTGACCTTGCTGCCGTGCGTGAGGTGCCCGCCGTGCGGCAGCTCCATCGCCAGGACCGTGTCGCCGGGCGTGAGCAGCGCCGCGTAGGCGGCCAGGTTGGCGCTCGCCCCGCTGTGCGGCTGCAGGTTGGCGTGCTCGGCCCCGAACAGCGCCTTGGCCCGCTCGATGCCGAGGGCCTCGGCCCGGTCGACCTCGCCGCAGCCGCCGTAGTAGCGCCGGCCCGGGTAGCCCTCCGCGTACTTGTTGGTGAGCGCGGAGCCGAGCACCGCGAGCACCGCCGGGGAGGTCAGGTTCTCGCTCGCGATCAGCTGCAGCCCGCCGCGCAGGCGCGCCAGCTCGTCGAGGACGACGTCGGCGATCTCCGGGTCGGTGCCCCGCAGCGCGTCGAAGTCGGGCCCCCAGTACGTGTCGGCCATGAAATGAGTCTAGGGGCCGATTGCGCAGGGTAAGCATGAAGTCATGCACTGTTTGGTGACGGGGGCGACCGGATATGTGGGCGGCCGCCTCGTGCCGCGCCTGCTCGCGGCCGGGCACCAGGTCCGCTGCCTGACCCGCGACCCGCGCCGGCTGCGCGGCGTGCCGTGGGCCCGCCGGGTCGAGATCGCCGAGGGTGACGTCCTCGAGGACACCGGCCTGGCCGCCGCCCTGCGCGGCATCGAGGTCGCGTACTACCTGGTGCAGGCCCAGGGCCGGGAGGACTACGAGGACGCCGACCGCCTCAGCGCCCTCAACTTCGCCATCGCCGCCGAGGCCGCCGGGGTCGACCGGGTCGTGCACCTCGGCGGCCCGCTCCTGCCCGAGATCGGCGACATCTTCCTGCGCTGCGCGGTGCCGGCGACGGTGTTGCGGGCCGCGCTCGTCATCGGCTCCGGCTCGGCCTCGTTCGAGATGCTGCGCCACCTCGCCGAGCGCCTACCGGCCATGCTCGCGCCGGCCTGGATGCGCACGCGGGTCCAGCCGATCGCCATCCGGGACGTGCTGCGATACCTGGTCTCGGCGGCCACCGTCTTCCCGCCCCCCGTCAACCGGGCCTTCGACATCGGCGGGCCGGACATTTTCGCCTTCGAAGAGCTGCTGCAGCGGTACTGCCGGATCGCCGAACTTCCGCAACGGGTCCTCGTGCCCGTGGCGGCCGCCGCGCCCGTGCTGTCGTCACACTGGATCGGCCTGGTCACCCCCGTCCCCGGCCGGGTCGCCCGCCCGCTCGTCGGCGGCCTGTGCCGGGCCGCCGTCTGCGCCGAGCACGACATCGCCGGCTACGTCCCCGACCCCCACGACGGCCTGACCGGCTTCGACGCCGCCGTCCGGCTGGCCCTGCGCCGCATCCGCGCGGCCGACGTCGAGACCCACTGGTCCGGCGCCGCGCCCAGCGACCCGCTGCCCAGCGACCCGCAGTGGTCCGGCGGCACCGCCTACCGCGACGAGCGCGCCCACTACGTCGACGGCACCCCGGAGCAGCTGTGGGTGGCCATCGAGGACACCGTCGACGTCGCCCACCGGCACACGTGGGCGGTCGAGCAGGTCATCCCGGTCGAGGTCGTACGGCTGCGGGCCCGGCTGAGGATGCCCGGGCAGGCCTGGCTGGAGCTGTGGTGCGCGGTCGACGAGGACGGCCGCACCGTCTACGAGCAGCGGGTCGTCTTCGTGCCGCACGGCCTGGCCGGGCACCTGTACTGGCGGGCGGTGGCACCCCTGCACCGCTGGATCTTCGGCCGGGTCGCTACCGCGGTCGTGCGAAGAGTGCCCGCGCCAGCGGTCGCGTCGTCGAGTGGATCTCGTCCGCGACGCGGCTGAAGTAGGCGTCCGGGCGGCCCCAGGGGTCGTCGAGCTCGTCGGCCTCGGTGGGCGGCGCACCGGACCTGAGCTTGTCGGCCGCCTCGACCAGGGCGACGCCCCGGCCGTACACATCGGGCAAATCGCTTTTTATTGGTATTTGTCGGATCAGTCGGCCGAACTCCCCGAACACGAACGTGCGCGCGGCCGCGTCCGGGCGCAGCTCCACGACGTACTCGACCTGCTCGATCGTCGCGGTCAGGATCAGGTCGGACGCGTCGACGTGCTCCGCGAGCAGCTTGCGGGCCTTGAACCCGGTCACGTCGCCGCCCCGGGCCTCGACCTGCCGGGCCGCCTGCGGGTCCATCGGCTGCCCGACGTGCCAGCTCCCGACGCCCGCCCCGTGCACGTACAGCTCGTCCGCGCTCCCGCCCAGCGCGAGGGCGTCGGCGACGAGCAGCCGCTCGGCCATCGGCGACCGGCAGATGTTGCCCATGCACACGCACAGCACGCTGAACGGCGCCATCGGCGGCTACGCCTCGTCGTCGGGCAGGATGATGTCGGGGACGACCTCGCGGAGCTTCTCCAGCGGGATCGCGCCCGCGCGCAGCACCCGGGGCCGCTCGCCGACCAGCGTCACGATCGTGCTCGGGACCGGCTCCGGGCAGGGGCCGCCCTCCAGATACACACTCACGGAGTAGCCGAGCTGGTCACGCGCCTCGGCCGCGGTCTCGGCCGGCGCCGACCCGTGCTTGTTGGCCGACGACACCGCCATCGGCCCCGTCTCCCGCAGCACCTCCAGCGCGATCGGGTGCAGCGGCATGCGCACCGCGACCGTCCCGTCGTCGATGCCCAGGTCCCACTGCAGGCTCGGCGCGTGCTCGACCACGATCGTCAGCGCACCCGGCCAGAACGCGTCGACCAGGTCCCGCGCCGACTGCGGCAGCCCGAACACCAGCCCGTCGAGCGTGTGCCGCGACCCGACCAGCACCGGCACCGGCGTCGTGCGCCCCTTGGCGTTGTTCAACGCGGTCACGGACCAGGATTTGAACGCGTCCGCGCCGATGCCGTAGACCGTGTCGGTCGGCATGACGATCAGATCCCCGCGGCCAACGGCCTCGATCGCGGCGGCGATCCCGCGCTCGCGCTCGGCGAGCACGCTGCAGTCGTAGAGCATCACGAGGAGCTATCCTGCCACCCGCCGCGCGACCGTGAACCGCGGGCGCCCCGCCAGGTCGCGGCGGTCCTCGATCCCGTCGAACCAGCCGGTCGCCGCGAGCAGCGCCGGCAGCGTCTCACCGTGCGTGTCGTCGTGCTCGATCCCGACCCGCCCGCCCGGGCGCAGCAGCCGGGCCGCGGCCCGCGCCACCGCCGGCATCAGCTCCAGCCCGTCCGCGCCCGCGAACACGGCCTCGTGCGGGTCGTGCTGCGCCACCTCGACGTCGACGGGCGCGGCCGCCGGCACGTACGGCGGGTTGCACAGCACCAGGTCCACCGCGCCGTTGAGATCCGCGAGCACCGCCGGGTCGGCGACGTCCCCCTCCACCACTCGCACGCCCGGGGCGAGCGCGGCCACGTTGCGCCGCAGCCAGACCAGCGCCTCCGGGGACCGCTCGACGGCGGCCACGGCCGCGCCCGCGCGTTTGCGGGCGACCGTCACCGCGATGGCGCCGGAGCCGCTGCACAGGTCGACGACGACCGCCCCCGGCTGCCCGAGCCCCCACTCGACCAGCAGTTCGGTCTCGAACCGGGGCACGAAGACCCCCGGCCCGACAGCCAGTTCGAGATCCCAGAACGGCGCATTCCCCATTAAATGCTGCAGTGGTACTCGCTGAGCCCGCGCGGCCACCAAAGCGTTGAACTCGGCCAGCTGCTCCGCTGTAGACGTCTGTGTCAGCAGGCGCGACCGGGGGATGCCGAGCACGTGCGCGGCGAGCAGTTCGGCGTCGACCCGCGGCGAGGCCACGCCGGCCGTGGCCAGCTTCGCGGCCGCGGCGGTGAGCGCGGCCGAAAGCGTGGGCAACTCGCGTTCCGGCGTGTCATCTTCGAGTCGGTGCACCTCATAATCATGGGGCGCGCGGGAAGGGGGCCGGATGGCGGTGGGCGACCACGCGTCGGAGCTGACACGCGCCCGGCGACTGATCTTCAACGACCGCCTGGGCGAGGCGCTGACCGTCGTCGAGCTGGTGCTGGCCGCACCCTCCGCGGCCGTCTCCCCGGCCGAACGCGTCGAGGCGCTCAAGCTGCGGCTCATCACGCTGATCAACCTGGGCCGGTCGGACGAGTACGCCGCCGCCCTGGACGCCGGCCTGGCCGCCGCCCGGGTGCTGCAGGACCCCGGGCAGTACGGCGAGCTGCAGGCCCTGGCCGCGATCGTGGCCCTGCGGGCGGGCTCCCTCGACCGCTGCGTGCGCGCACTGGTGCACGGCTCCCGGGCCCTGGGCGCCGTCGAGCTGCTGAGCGAGACGACGGCGTGGGGCTGGCACAACCTGGCGATGGCGTACTCGTACACGGGGTTTCACGGCCACGCGCTGAGCGCCATGGAGCGGGCTCGCGAGGTCGCGGTGCAGGTGGGAGTACCCACCGCGGGCACCGACTTCGCCGCACCCCAGATCCGCCTGCGCCTGGCCGTCGACCTCGACCACCGCGGCGACAGCGAGGCCTGCCTGCGCATCCTGCGCGACATCGCCACCGACCTGGAGCGCCGGGTCAAGGCCGACGAGGTCGACCGGCTACGCCCGATAGCCCGCGGCGCGATGGGCTACGCGATGGTCCGCCTGGGCACGCTGGGCGGCGCCCTGCCGGCGGTCGACCCGTGGCCGCTGCTGGAGTCGGCCGGCCTGTCGACGCGAGCCACCGACTTCCGCACCCTGGGCCTGGCCTGCCAGGCGATAGCCGAACGCCGCCCGATCGAAGCCGTGGCCCGCTTGGAGACAGCGAAGGTCAGCGACGACTCCCTGGGCCCGGCCGAACTCCCCCGCCTCCGCGCGCTGGCCCACCTGGGCGCGGCCGACTACCGCTCCGCCTACCACGCCGACCGCCTGGCCTACCGGGCCGCGAACGCCCAGCTGGACCTCCTACGAGACCTCTTCGTGGACGGCGTGGCCGCGTTGCTCGACCACGAGGACCTGGTCCGCAAGGTCGACTTCCACCGGGGCGAGGCCCAGACCGACCCCTTGACGGGCCTGCCGAACCGCCGCTATCTGGAAGAACACATCACCAAGCTGGTAGCGGCGGGCAACCACGCCGCGATCGGCGTGTGCGACCTGGACGGCTTCAAAGAGGTCAACACCATCCACGGCCACCTGTCCGGCGACCTGGTGCTGCAACGCGTGGCGGGCGTCCTGAACCGCGTCATGCGCAAGGGCGACTTCGTGGCCCGCTACGGGGGCGACGAGTTCGTGGTGGTCCTGCCGACAACCGCCGCCGGCGAGGCCCGGGAAATCTCCCGCCGCATCGAAGCCGCCGTGGCCGGCGAGGACTGGCATGCTCTGGTCCCCGGCACCCCGGTGGGCGTGACGATCGGCTGGGCGGGCCTGTCGGGCGAGGACTTCCAAACGGTGGCCGAAGCGTTCGAAGCCGCCGATCACGCCATGCTCAGGGCCAAAACCCCCCGCCCCAGAGCCGCCTCGTAGGCCCCACAGGAATGGCGGGCCTTCGCCGGCTTCGCGCGTGGGCAACGCCGGCGCCACATTGACGATCGAGGCGACATCGGCCCGTTCGGACGTTCGTTCCGCAGCGACCGAGCGGATGCCGCAGTGGCCGAGCGGATTCCCCGAGCGGATGCCGCAGTGGCCGATAGCGAATGCGGAATGCAGAAGGCGGAAGTCGGCCGGCCGCCCCCTTTTCCCAGACCTAGCTTAACACGCCCATTCAAATCTGGCGATCAATTGTCACCGCAACAGGACGGGTCAATCACGCAGTGTCAGCGGGCGGGGGCGAGGATGATGCGGGCGTTCTCCTCGCGGATGCGGGCGCGTTCCTGGTCGGCGCAGACGGCGGCCCAGGCGTTCGCCTTCGCGGTCGGGACCCGGTCGGCGCCCAGCACCGAGCGGCCCACCTTGTAGATCAGCTCGGCGGCGGTGCTCACCACGGCGCGCGGGGCCGCGGAGATGTCCACGGGCGTCGTCGTTGATGGCATGGCTGACCCTCCCGAGTGAGTGTGGCGGTGATCACGCTGGGTTGCGGTTTGGTTCGCGCGAAACGCTACCGGAACCCAGCGTGCCCCTGCACCATTTCGGGAATGTGACGTCCGCGTTAGACGCCCGTCACCCGCGGCTGAGCTGGTCCTCGCCCGCGAGGCGGGCTTTGCGGTCGGCGTCGGCCAGGGCGTCCAGGACGCTGTCCAGGTCACCGCCGAGAGCCAGGTCCAGGTTGTACGCCGTGTAGCCGATTCGGTGATCGGAGATGCGGTTCTGCGGGAAGTTGTACGTCCGGATGCGCTCGGAGCGGTCGACCGTGCGGATCTGGGAGCGGCGCGCGTCCCCGGCGGCCGCGGCGGCCTGCTCCTCGGCCAGGGCGACCAGCTTCGCGTGCAGCATCCGCATCGCGCGGTCCTTGTTCTGCAGCTGCGAGCGCTCGTTCTGGCAGGAGACCACGATGCCGGTGGGCAGGTGGGTGATCCGCACCGCCGAGTCGGTGGTGTTGACGCTCTGGCCGCCGGGGCCCGAGGAGCGGAACACGTCGATGCGCAGGTCGTTCTGGTCGATCTCGACGTCGCCGGTCTCCTCCGCCTCGGGGGTGACCAGGACGCCGGCCGCGGAGGTGTGGATGCGGCCCTGTGATTCGGTGGCGGGGACGCGCTGGACGCGGTGGACGCCGCCCTCCCACTTGAGGCGGGACCAGACGCCGTTGCCACCGTCGGGGATGCCGCGGGTCTTGATCGCGATGGCGACGTCCTTGAAGCCGCCGAGGTCGGACTCCTGGGAGTCGAGGATCTCGGTGCTCCAGCCGTGCCGTTCGGCGTACCGCTGGTACATCCGCAGCAGGTCGCCCGCGAACAGGGCCGACTCCTCGCCGCCCTCGCCGGCCTTGACCTCGAGGATCACGTCCTTGGCGTCGCTGGGGTCGCGCGGGGCGAGCAGCTCGGCGAGCCGCTCCTCCAGCTGCGGGATGCGCTCCTGGATCTCGTCGGCCTCGGCCGCGAACCCGGAGTCCTCGGCGGCCAGCTCGCGGGCGGCGGCGAGATCCTCGCGAGCCTGGTCGAGCTCGCCGGACGTCTTCGCGATCGGCGACAGCTCGGCGAAGCGGCGGCCGGTCTTGCGGGCCAGGGCCTGGTCGGCGTGGATGCCGGGGTCGGCGAGCATCTGCTCGACCTCGTTGTACTCCGCCAACAGCGTGGCGAGCCGGTTGTCGGCGGTCATGTCCCCTCCACAAAACGGAAAAAACCGGGCAGCAAGCAGGAACCGCTAGGCAGCACACAAAAGAGGCGCCCGCCCGCGGAACCCCCGGAGGGGTCGCGGAGCGGGCGCCGGAAGCGCAGCTACTTGCCGGACTCGGCCTTCTTGGCCGCGGCCTTCGCGTACTTCTGCTGGAACTTCGCGACCCGGCCCGCGGTGTCGAGCACACGCTGCTTGCCCGTGTAGAACGGGTGGCAGACGGAGCACGTCTCCACGTGGATCTGACCGCCCTTGGCGGTGCTGCGGGTGGTGAAGGAGTTGCCGCAGGAGCAGGTGACCTCGGTGGTCGCATACTGCGGGTGAATGTCCGGCTTCATGGCCGTGGTCCTTTCCGTAGGCGGTCGCCGGGTCGTCGCGAGGACGTGAACCGGAACCTGGTTGGCCGTCGGTCAAGTCTGCCATGCGGTCACCATGACAACCCAACCGGGCCGTACAACGCCGAACAAACCGACTGCATTCCCGAGCGCGGCTCACCTACTCTGGTCCGCGCTATGGACCTCTACATTGACGAACTCTGCGACCCGAAGCTGCTGGCCGAGATGGTCAGCGGCGGGTACATCCGCACCCAGACCCACCCGACGCTGCCGCTGCTGATCCACAACTACACGGAGAAGGCGCAGTATGAGGGCGTGTGGAACGCGGCGACGCTCGCGTGCCGCGGGCTCGTCGTGTCCGCCGACGGGCGGGTCCTGGCGCGGCCGTTCGCGAAGTTCTTCAACCACGGCCAGCCCGGCGCGCCCGACCTGGACCTCGACGGCCCGGTGGCGGTGACCGACAAGGCCGACGGCTCCCTCGGCGTGCTCTTCCCGACGCCGGACGGCTGGGCGGTCGCGACCCGCGGCTCGTTCGACTCGGAGCAGGCGCGGCACGCGACGAAGCTCTTTCGCACACGGTACCGTCGCCGCTTCGAGCCGCCCGCAGGGCTGACCCTGCTCTTCGAGATCATCTATCCGACCAACCGGATCGTGCTGGACTACGGCGACCTGGACGATCTGGTGCTGCTCGGCGCGGTGGACATCGCGACCGGTCGCAGCTACGGGCCGTCGGCGGTGGCGGGCTGGCCGGGGCCGGTGGTGGAGTCGTTCGCATACGCCACGCTGGCCGAGGCGCTCGCCGCGCCGCCCCGGGACAACCGGGAGGGCCTGGTGGTGCACTTCACAGCGTCGGACGCCCGACTGAAGATCAAGTACAGCGAGTACGTCCGCCTGCACCGGATCGTCACCGGCCTCAACGCCCGGGTCGTCTGGGAGGCCATGCTCGCGGGCGGGCTCGACGAGCTGCTCGAGCCGTTGCCCGACGAGTTCCACGCCTGGGCCACCGGCATCGCGGCCCGGCTCACCGCCGAGGTGGAGGCGCTGAGCAAGGCCGTCGAGCAGGAGTACGCCGAGGTCGTGACCGCCCTGCCGGCCGGCTGGACCCGCAAGGACTTCGCCCTGGCGGTGGCGAAGAGCCCGCGGCGCGGGTGCCTGTTCCTGCGCCTGGACGGCAAGGATTACGCTCCGCTGCTCTGGCAGCAGGTGCGCCCGACGGTGAGCACACCGCGCGACGACGAGGAGGCCGCGTAGATGGCGACGCTGACGATCACGCGTGGCCTGCCCGCGTCCGGCAAGACCACCTGGGCCAAGGAGCAGCCGCACCTGACCCGGATCAACCGCGACGACCTGCGCCGCATGATGCACGGCGGCCGGGTCGACGACGAGCGGCTGCGCAACCGGGCCGAGCGCGAGGTCACCACCGCCCACCACGCCGCGGTCGAGGCGCTGCTGCGCGCGGGCGCCTCGGTGGTCTGCGACGACACCAACCTGCGCGGCCGGGTCGTGCGCGAGTTCGCCGAGCTGGCCGCCCGGTGCGGGGCGCGGTTCGCGGTCCGCGACTTCACCGACGTGCCGGTGGAGGAGTGCATCCGCCGCGACGCGCTGCGCACGGGCGACGGGCACGTCGGCGAGGAGGTGATCCGCTCCATGCATCAGCGGTACCTCGCCGGACGCGCCCTGCCGCTGCCCCTGCCGGTCATCGACGAGACGATCGGTGTCGCGTACGAGCCGCCGCCGGACGCGCCGCGCACCGTCCTGGTCGACATCGACGGCACCGTGGCCCTGTTCAACGGCCGCAGCCCCTACGACATGTCCCGCGTCGGTGAGGACCGCCCCAACGAGCCGGTCATCGCCGCCGTCCGGGCCATGCACGCGGCCGGCTACGCGATCGTGTTCTGCTCCGGGCGCGGCGACGACTCCCGCGAGGCGACCGAGGCATGGCTGGCCGAGCACGTCGGCGTGCCGTACCGCGGCTTGTTCATGCGCCAGTTCGGCGACATGCGCCGCGACTCGGTCGTGAAGGCGGAGATCTTCGAGAAGGAGATCCGCAGCCGCTACCACGTGATCGGCGTCTTCGACGACCGTCAGCAGGTCGTGCGCATGTGGCGGGCGCTGGGCCTGACCGTCTTCCAGGTGGCCGAGGGTGATTTTTAAGCGGCAATTGCACAATCTCTCAGCCATCTCCCAGGCGCTCGGGGACAACTTCGAGGAGCCTCCGGCCGGTCTTTCCCGTAGGACATGTGCTGCCCACGGGGCGGCGGGAGGGGTCACTCAACCGGGGGCGACTTGTTGTTGCCAGGTCCTAAAGTTTTTTTGGCACAACCCGCTCGTGGCCACGTGCGTCGATTGCTGTGGGGAGGCCGTTCATGCACAATCCTCGGGCCCTGACGCCGACCGCGGGCGCGCGGCGCGGCGCGGCGGATGATAGACATAGGTGACGCCCAGTGAAGGCAGGCCTTGTGGGGGATGGCAGCAAATCGGACACTCCGGACCGTCTACATGCGGCAATAGCCGATCTTTCCGGCAATCCGGACGACCCACGGCACTCCGGCACGATCACTTTGATTGCGCAGCGTAACGACTCGCTCGTCGATGCGTTCCGCGACCCGGCCCGACTGGCGGCGCTGGGCGACGGTGTCCTGGCTCACACGATCCGCCGCGTCCTGGGCGAGGTCGACGAGCCCCACGAGACCGTCGCCGGCTTCAACTCGAGCATCTGAAACGGCCGGCCCTGAGCACCCCGCTGGTCATCGGCCCCGAGGACCTCGACGAACTCGCCACCGGCCGCGGCGGCGAGCGGGTGCTCGACACCCTGCGCGCCGGCCAGATCACGAAGCACGTCCTGCTGGTCCGCGAGGCCGCCGACGCCGCCCGCACCCGCGCCCCCGAGGCCGTCGCGGTCCTGGCCGCCGCGGACGCCAAGGACCCGGCCGCGACCAGGGCACTGCTGGGCCATCCGCAGATCGGCGCGTGGGCGATCCACTGCCTGACCGGCGCCGTCACCCCGGAGGACCTGGACCACCTGCACGGCATCGCCGCCGCCGCCGCCGCGCGGGCGCGACTCGACGCGACCTGGCCGGCCCACCTCCCCCGCGCCCGCCTCCCGATCCCGGCGCTCGGCACGGCCCTGGTCGATCCGGCGACCACGGTGACGGTGCGATCCGGCCGCGTGCGAGCCGGCGCCGTCCACGTCCCGGCCGACCCCTCGGCCGACGCACCGGGCTGGCTGGGCCTGCGGTCATTCCAAGCCGGCGAGCTGCGGGTGTACCTCGACGACCTCGACCCGTACCGCGACGTCTACGACCTCCCCCTCACCGGCCGCCTCTCCCCCGAGGACGCCGGGCACTGGCAGACGGACACCGCCGCGGCCGGCGCCCTGCTGGCCGCCCACCACCCGTGGCACATCCGGTCGATGTCCCGCTGCCTCACCTCCGTGGTGCCGCTCTCCTCAGCCGGCCGCAGCGCCACCTCCCGCGACGCGTTCGGCGCCGCCGCCCTGGCCCGCCCGCCGGACCCGCGCCGCCTGGCCGCCGGCCTGGTCCACGAGCAGCAGCACGGCAAGCTCAACGCCCTCCTGCTCTTCCACGACATGCTGCGCCCGGACCCGCCGGCCCGCCGCTACTACGCCCCGTGGCGCACCGACCCCCGCCCCGCGGGCGCGCTCCTGCACGGCTGCTACGCCCACCTGGCCATCGCCGACTTCTGGCGCACCGAGTTCATCCGCACCGCCGACGACCTCTCGGCGGTCGAGTTCACCCGCTGGCGCGTCGCCGTCGCCGAGACCCTGGAGACCCTCGACGCCGCCGACTCCCTCGGCCCGGCCGGCCAGCGCCTGGTCGACGGCATGCGCGCCCGCCTCGACTCCTGGCTCCCCGACCACGTCCCCGCCGACGCCGGCCACCGCGCCCGCCAAACCCTGGCCGCCCACCGCACCCAGTACGCCCAACCCTGATCCATCCCCCAGTTCGCATGAGCAAGGGCGATGCGCGGAACGAGATTTCGCGTACGGCACGTACGCGCTCGCTAACCCGGCCGCGAACCTTCTAACGTCAGCCGCATGGACAAGCAGGAGTGGCGCGAGGGCCACGTGTTCACCTGGCTGACGAGCGTCATCGGCAGCTTGACCGGGTCGTATCTGGCGTTCGCCACCGCGGTACTGGGGGCGCTGTTCGTCGGGTGGGTAATCGTCAGCGAGCGGCGGACCCGGCACCTGGTCCACTTGATTCTCGCGCTGCGCGGGCCACGCGGTTCGGGCCGTACTGGTCGTGCCGGGCGCCGGGGTGACCGGTGACAGAGGCTTCCCGATCCGTCGTGACCGAGCGGGATATTGCCCGCGCGGCCGGGGTCACCTCGCGAGCGGTGCGCAACTGGATCGGGCACGCCGACTTTCCGGCGAAAGTTCGTCACGGATCGCTGGTCGGCTACCCGCCGCTTGCGGTAGCCGTATGGCTTGACGACCGGCTGATACGGGCGACGTCCCGGGACCCGGGCGAGCAAGCGGGGTCGACCTATGGCGCACGCTTCCGGGCGGCCACCGGCCTCGAGCCGCAGTCGGTTCCGCGGCCGGACGAGCGCCCCACGGCGATGCTCGACCAGCGACTGTGGCAGCCACTCGAAACGTTGCTGCGCAACAGCGAGAATTCCGCAGACTTCGAAGCGGCTGTCCTCGCGCTCGTCTGCCTGCGGCACGCCGACCCGTGGGCCTTTGCACAGGTGCAACGGATAAAGGTCGAAGCCATCGGCAAAGCGCTCGAGCAGATCGGCGAGAAGCACCGTGACCGCACCGGCGAAGTGACGGCCGTGCTGGGCAGGCTTGGCCGCTCGCAGTCATGGCGGTCTCGGCTCCACGAGATCGTTCGGCTGCTGGCCAGCGTTGACGTGCCCGCATATCTGATCGTCGACCACATCCTGGACCGGTTCGCGCGATACCGCCAGAGCAGTCCGGATCAGTACGTCATACCGGCCGAGCTCGTGCGGCTCATGGTCCAGCTGGCCGACCCCCGGCCCGGAAGCTGGGTGCATGACCCCTGCTGCGGCCCTGGCCAGCTGCTCGTCGCGGCCGCCGAGTACATGACCGGAACGGCCGGCTCCCCGGCGGCGCTGGCACATGTCACGGGCCGCGCCGCCACTTCCAGGACTTTCGATCTGGCCAGGGTCAACTTTGCGGTGCGGGGCCTGCACCTCGATCTCAGCGAACCCGCCGGTGATCCACGAGAGGTGGCCGCTCCGGCGGGGCGATTTGACGTCGTGCTGCTCAATCCGCCGTTCGCCCGGCAGGAGTGGCTCCTCCCAGCGTCGCAGGCCGAGCGTCGGTGGCCATACGGCCGACCTTCGCGGCACAGCGCCGCATTTGCCTGGCTACAGACGGCCGCGCTGGCACTGGCGCCGGGCGGACGAGCAGTGGTGATCATGCCGGCCAGCGCCACTTTCGCCAGTGCCCCGAGTGAACAAGGGATCCGGCAGGCGATGGTCGAGCGTGGCCTGGTGCGTTGTGTGATCGAACTGCCTGGCCTGATGTTCCGGGAGGCCAGGACGCCGGTGACCGTATGGGTACTGGCCGTTCCTGGACAGGCACCACACGAAGAGATCCTCCTGATCGACGCCACGGCCGCGACCCGCAAGGACGGATCGACACACCGTGTACTCACCGATCAAGGACTGCACACCATCCGGAAAGTCTTTCACGGCTGGGACGGCGGTTCAGCTACCCCGCCGGTCATCGTCGACGATGTCCACGTCGCCGCGGTCCCCGTTGCCGAGGTCCGCATCCATGGATACGGCTTACAACCGAGCGCGCTCCTGGGACGGGGCCGGGAAGCGGCGGTGCAAGCGAGCGCAGCGCGCCGGTTCCAGACATTGCCCGGGAAACTGGCGCGGCTGGCAGCCGCCGCCCGGGAAGCTGACCGGGCGCTGGACCAGCACCTCGAGAGGATCGCGCCATGGATTCGCTGATCGGGCAGCTCCCGGATGGCTGGCAAGTTCGGACCGTCAAAGCCTGTTGTCAGGTGATCTCAGGGCCATCCGGAACGACACTGAGCCGCTCCGCGCACGTCAGCAACGGCATTCCGGTCCTCAACGCCACGGATATCGGTCCGCACGGCATCATTCGCCCGGAGTTCACCGTGTCCGAGGCGACCGCCCAGCGACTTGCCCGCTACGAGCTGGCTCGGGCTGACGTAGTGTTCGTCCGCGTCGGCCTGACCACGCGGCACGCGACTGTCGCCGATGATCAGGCCGGCTGGCTGCTTGGCGGGTCCTGCGTCCGCATCCGTGTGGTGCAGGGTCTCCTACCCGGGTATCTGCCCTGCTACCTCAGTCATCCGGCGGTGCGGGAATGGGTCGCCGACCATACTCGGCCGGGCGTGAAGCCGAGCGTCAACAATGCCATCATCGGTGCGCTGCCCCTGGTGATCCCACCTGTTGCGGTCCAGCAGGACATCCTCGAAGTGGCTTCGGCCATTGATACGAAGATCCGCGCGCACGAGGACGTCATCCGCGGGGCCCGAGAGCTGCGAGAACTGCTGTTGCCGAGATTGATCGCCGGCGAGTCGGCGGACTGACCCGCGGCGGTCAGGTCCGCTCGACCGTGGCGGCCTCGTGGAGATCAGGTAGCCGGCAGCTCGACATCGAACTCGAGCCGGCGGCCGGCGAACGCGGTCAACGTCGCCGGATGGGTGTCGCCCAAGCGGCGCCGCAGGGCCTCGGCGGCCGCGGCGACCGTGCCGCGGTCGTCGCCCTGGGGGTGGGCCGCGCGCAGGTCGAGGGCGTGGTTGAACGAGGCGACCAGCAGCGCCGGATGCGAGACCCCGAACGCCGACTGCGCCACCCGGACCGTGTCCCGGGAGGCGATGACGGCGCCGGCGGTCTGGCCGGCCATGGCCAGGTCGGAGGCGTAGCCGATGGCACAGGCGACCGCGAACGGGTGCTCGGCGCCGACGGAGTGGGCGAGGCCGACGAGGGCGTGGCGGTCCAGTTCCGCGGCCGCGGACGGGTCGCCTTCGGCCCGCAGGGCGGCGGCGAGGGCGGCCTGGGCGGCGTGGGTGAAGGGGTGGCGTTCGCCCAGGATGGTGGTGAAGCCGTCGGCGGCCTGCTGGGCGGCCGCGCGGGCCAGGGCGAACTCGCCGCAGGCGCGGATGCAGTTGGCGTAGGTGAGCACGGCGGAGAGGGAGTCGGCGCTGTGGTCGCCGTACTTCTCCAGCCAGAGGGACATCGTCGCCTCGGCCTCTTTGCGGGCCCGCGGATAGGCCCCGGCCCGGCGCAGGGCCATGGCCAGGTAGCGCATGCCGGTCAGGACGCCCGGGTGGTCCTCGCCGAACGCGTCGCTGTAGGCCGGCAGCGCGCCGGTGAGGATCTCGATGGCGACCTCGTGCTCGCCGAGGCCGAAGCGGTTGTGGGCGAGGCTGATCAGCGACCACAGCGTTTCGGGGTGCGGGTGGGGCAGTACCCGCCGGCGGTGCATCAGGGTCTGCTCGTCGATGACTCGAGCCTGTTTGAAGTCGCCGAGCAGGCGCATGTCGACGGCGAGGTTGTTGGCGCAGCGCAGGGTGCGGGGGTAGGCCTCGCCGAAGAGGCGGCGGTAGCGGTCGAGGTTGTCCAGGTCGACGTTGCGGGCGGCCACGAACTCGCCGCGCAGGCGCAGGTCGGCGCCGACGCTGTTGGCGGTCATGAGGGTGCTCTCGTCGTCGTCGCCGAAGACGCGCCGGAGGCTGGCCAGGGTCTGCTGGTTGAGCTTGGCCGCCTCGCCGGCGTCGCCGCCCGCGCGCAGGGCGTTGGCCAGGTGGTAGGCGGCGGCGAGGGTGTCCTCGTGTTCCTCGCCGAGGGCGAGGCGCCAGCGGTCGTAGGCGTGCTGGGCGACGGTGCGGCTGCTGTCGTGGTCGCCGCGGACGAACAGAAACCGGACGTAGTGCAGCATCAGCTGCCGGGACTCGTCGGTCGCGCCGGCCAGCAGGTCGGAGTACAGCAGGTGCGCGCTGAGCTCCTCATAACGCGGCCACGAGGCCGGGTCGTCGGGGATGGCGGGGTCGGCCGCGGTGAGCACGTCGTGGGCGGCCTGCTGATAGATGGGGTACTCCTTCACCCCCAGCCGCTCCAGGAGCAGCAGCTGCCCGAGGCGGTGCACCTGGACCGACTGCAGCGCCGGGTCGACCTGCGCGAGGCCGAACTGGGCCAGCTCCCGCAGCGCCGTGCGCAGCGCCTTCTCGACCCGCACCAGCGAGCCGAGCGGGGCCGGCAGCCCGGCGCCGCGGCTCTCCCACAGCACGTTCCACGAGACGGGCTCGCCGGCCAGGAACGCGCACACGTCCAGGAGCCGGGCCGCGCCGGGGTTGCGCTCGGCGAGCTCGGCGTAGGCGAGGTTCCAGGTGACCACGATCGGGCTCGGGTATTCGGGCCGGTCCGCGGTGCCGCCCATGTCCCGGCGCAGCTCGTCGTAGCGGCGCAGGTAGTCGGCGGCGGCCCAGCCGGTCGCGTTCTGGGTGGCGGCGGCCTGCTCCATCGCCATCGGCACGTCGCCGAGGCGGGCGGCGAGGGTGTGGGCCTGCGATCCGCTGACGGCGGGGGTACGCCGGGTCAGCAGCAGCACGCTCTCGGCCCGGGTGAACGCGCCGACCTCGATGGCGTGGCCCATGTCGGCCCAGCGCGGGTTGCGGGAGGTGACGAGCACGTGGCCGGTGCCGCGGGGCAGATACGGGTCGAGATCCTCGGGCCGGCTGGCGTTGTCGAAGATCAGGAGCCAGCGTCGGTACGGTGACCCGCGCTCGAGGGTCTCACGAAGTGCTTGGAGGGTCCGGTTGAGGTCGCCGCTCTCGCGGAGCTTGAGGGCGCGGGCGAGGCCGGCCAGGGCCACCCGCATCGGCGCCACCTGCTCGGCCGGCACCCACCACACGAGGTCGTACTCCCCCGCGTAGCGGTGCGTGTATTCCAGCGCCAGCTGCGTCTTGCCGGTGCCGCCGAGGGAGTGCCGGGCGTCCGGCAGCAGCGTGACGATGCCGGAGTCGAGCTTGCGGCCGATCTCGTCGAGGACCGCGTCGCGGCCGACGAAGCCGGAGTTGCGTTGCGGCACGGCATTGCGCACCTGATGTGGTGTCCTCACGTGCACGTGTCGCTCCCCGGCCGCATCCGAGCGGCTTGCTGCCCCGCCACCAGCTGTACCGTCCCCCTCGCGCTCGGCGCCCGGCCCGGCGAACCGGTCCGCGATATCGACTTCGGTCACACTGCCGCTACCGTCCGGCGCTCCGCTTCCGGCCAGAGGGCCAGAACCGCCGGCCGCGCTCCAGGCCGCCGTCAGCGCCTCGGCCAGCTCGGCGTGCGCGCCGCCGAGAACCCGCAGGACCGGCGCGGCGGCCGCGGCGAACGCCGGCCCGAGCGGGCGCAGCGGGGCCGGGTCACCCGCGACGACCGCCTGGTCGAGGTCGGCTCCCGCGAGGTGATCGGCGACAAGACGTACCACCGCCAAGGCTTCCGCGCTTTGCAGGGCGGCCAGCAGCGCCTCCCGCACCCCGGGGTGGAAGTCGTAGTCTGCCGGCGGCTCCGCCGATGTGTGCCGGAGCAGGCCGCCCAGGAAGACCTCGGCCAGGTGGTCGGGGCGGGCCTCGGGCAGCCGCGCGGCCTGCACGAGCCGCATGACCGGCAGCGTGAGGGGCGCCGCGGCGAGGAGACCGGCGAGGCGGTAGGCCGTCGGGGAGACCGTGGCCCGGAACGCCTTCACCCGGCGATCGGCGGGCAGCGGCGCGAGCGGGGCCGGGACGGACTCCTCGGCGGGCGCGTCCGCGGGGCGGCCGGGGAGCAGCGCGGCGGTGGGGAACGGGCCCGCGGCGGTGCCGGTGACGAGCGCGACCCACCGCGGGTCGAGGACCGGGACCGCGAGCCGGCCGTCGAGCGCGGTGTTGGGCGCGGTCAGCTCGACCCGGTCGAGGGGCTGGCGGCCGCGGCGCCACATGCGCGACGGCAGCAGGTGCAGGATCGCCGTGGGTCCTTCGCCGGCCAGCCGCTCCAGCAGCGGGTGCAGCGCGCCCTCCCACTGCGGGCTCACGCCGTCGGTGACGATCAGGGTGAGGCGCCGGGCGGCCGGCAGTCGCAGGCCGGGGTCGAGCGGGTGCTCGATGCCGCCGTCGAGGGCTTGGCGCAGCTCGGCGAGGGTGTGCTCGTGCAGGACCATCGACGGGGCGGCGTCGACCAGCAGCGTGAGCTCGTCGAAGCCCAGCGCGGTGAGGGGGGTCAGGTCGGCGAGGTTCATCCCCGGTCCTCGTCGGCGTCGGGGGCCCGCCAGCGAGCCGCGGCGTCGTCGGGCCAGCGGCCGGCCTCGTCCCAGAGCAGGGCCAGGTGGTGGCCGGGGTGCTCGGCGTTGCCGAACGCCTCCCGGCGCAGCCGGTGGACCAGGCCGGGCAGCTCGGCGACGCTGGAGACGTCGAGGATCTCATCCAGGCGGCCGGCGGTGTGCCAGTCGAAGCCGGGCCGGCACCAGACCGCCACCGGCAGGCCCATCGTCAGGGCGACGCCGAGCTCGTCGGCGGCCAGGCCCGGCTCCTCGCTGGGCGGGAACTCCTGCATGAAGCAGATCCGCGGCTCCTCCCACAGCTGCGCGCCGAGCGCGGCGAGGTTGGGCTCGGGCCGGTCGAGGAAGAACACGGCCTTGGCGTCGCTGAGATGGCCGTGGGCGCGCAGGCGTTTGGACTTGCGGTTCCAGTAGGGCCGCAGCCCGCGGCTGACCCCGCGCTCCCACGAGCGCAGCACCACCGAATGCCGGACGCCGAGCGGGAGCGGCCCGGCCCCCATCGCGGGCCCGACCGGCCACTGGTCGACGGGGAGGTTGCCGAGGGCCTTGGGCAGGATGCACTCGACGAGCACGTCGTTGGCGTCGGAGGCGTGGGCGGCGAGGACCGCGGCCAGATGCCGGTCGACCTCGGCCGGCAGGTCCTCGGCGGCGACGGCGGTCTCAGCGGCCGCGAGGGCCAGGCCGGGGTCGTCGCCGGCCTGCGTCTCGGCCTGCGACCAGGCGGAGACGCGGTAGCCGGGGCCGGCCCAGTCGCGTTCGATGCGCAGGACCAGGATCGTGCGGGAGCCGCGGGCCGCTGCGGGGCTCAGCGCGGCCAGCCAGTCGGCCGGGGCGCCGGTGCGCTCGAGGTGCGCCTCCAGCCAGGCCCGCAGGTCGGCCCGCAGCCCGGCTTCGGCCTCGGCGGCGAGCGCGGCCACGAAGGCGAGCAGGGCCGGTGGCTGCTCGGGCGGTCGCAGCAGGCCTTCCAGGTGCACCAGCAGGTCGGCCCCGGTGTCACCCGGGGGCCGGTCGGGCCCGGCGGCACCGACGGCGGCCCGATAGGGACCGGCGACGGGCAGGTGGCCGGACCGGGCGATCAACTCCAGCAGGCGCCGGCGTTCCAAAGCCTGCAGCAGTGGTACCGGTGCCGCCCGCAACTGCACCCGGAACCCGTCGGCATCAGGCCCCAGCAGGTCCCCGAGCGTGTGCAGCGCGCCGGGAACCGCCGCGCACTGCCGCACGAACTCCTCGGCCTCCGCGGTGGGCGGCCCGGGCAGGTCCAGGCCGAGCTCGGCCTCGAGGGCGGTGCGCAGGGACGCCAGGTCGGGGTGGGCGCCGGGCAGGGTCACGGCCATCGCCGACAGGACGGATCCGCCCAGCATGCTCACGGCCGCGCCTGCCCTTCGTCCGCGGCGCCGAGCCCTGGAACGGCTCGGCTGGGCGTCCATACTGATCTGCGTCACCGTACGCCAGACTCGCGTCACTGGAAACCCGTGCCTGTGGTGCTACGGGCGCAAAAAGTCCGGAATCGTCAGACACGTGCCGGCCTGTCGGCCAACGGCGGAGATTCCGATAGGCCCCAGATTCGCCACTGTGGACGAGAGGTCCGATACTGGTGGCGTGGCGGACTTCCCGATCCGCGTGCTGCCCGACTTCCAGGGCGGTGCGATCCTCGCCGTGCAGGGCGAGGTCGACGTGGCCACCGCGCCCGCGCTGCGCGAGGCCATCGTCCGCGCGGTCGACGGCCGCCCGGCGCGGGTCGTGATCGACCTGGGCGCCGTGTCGTTCCTGGACTCCAGCGCGCTCGGGGTGCTGATCAGCGGGTACAAGTACGCGCTGGGCGCCGGGGTGCCGGTGCTGCTGTCGAAGCCGGGCCCGGGGGTGTACCGCCTGCTGCGCACGAGCGGCATGGTGGAGATCTTCGAGATCCTCGACCCGCCGGAAGTGGATTAGCTCAACGCTTCGGGCTTGTGTACGGCTTCGCGGCCCGTTTTCGCGCTCTTCACGAGGTACTGCGGCTCGTCCTTCGACGCCGCGACCGTCCGCCCGGCGGCCTTCGTGCGCCCGGTCAGCTTCCGCTCGACCGTGCCTTCGACGGTGACGCCGTGCGAGCGCCACCGGACCTTGTTCCCGCGCCGGAAGTTCTTCATACGGTCCCAGATACCCGAACGGCCCCGAAGCACGCGCTCCGGGGCCGTTCGAGTGGTGCGGGTGCTTACTCGCCCGGCGTGGTCTGGGCGATCTGCATGAGGAACTCGACGTTGGTCCGGGTCTTCTTGAGCCGGTCCAGCAGGAGGTTGAGCGCCTCCTGCGAGTCGAGGGCGTGCAGCACCTTGCGCAGCTTGATGACGATCGCGAGCTCGTCCGGCGCGAGGAGGATCTCTTCCTTACGCGTGCTGGACGGGTCGATGTCGATCGCCGGGAAGATGCGCCGGTCGGCGATCTTCCGGTCGAGCTTGAGCTCGGCGTTGCCGGTGCCCTTGAACTCCTCGAAGATGACCGTGTCACCGGTGGAGCCGGTCTCGACCAGCGCCGTAGCGATGATGGTCAGCGAGCCGCCGTTCTCGATGTTGCGGGCCGCGCCGAGGAAGCGCTTCGGCGGGTACAGCGCCGTCGAGTCGATACCGCCGGACAGGATGCGGCCGGAGGCGGGCGACGCGTTGTTGTAGGCGCGGCCGAGCCGGGTGATCGAGTCGAGCAGCACGACCACGTCGTGGCCGAGCTCGACCAGGCGCTTGGCCCGCTCGATGGACAGCTCCGCGACGGTCGTGTGGTCCGTCGGCGGCCGGTCGAAGGTCGAGGCGATGACCTCGCCCTTCACCGAGCGCTGCATGTCGGTGACCTCTTCGGGCCGCTCGTCGACCAGCACGACCATGAGGTGGCACTCGGGGTTGTTGCGGGTGATCGCGTTGGCGATCGCCTGCAGCACCATGGTCTTGCCGGCCTTCGGGGGCGACACGACGAGCGCGCGCTGACCCTTGCCGATCGGCATCACCAGGTCGATGACGCGGGTCGTGAGGATGTGCGGCTCGGTCTCCAAGCGGAGGCGGTCCTGCGGGTACAGCGGGGTCAGCTTGTAGAACTCGGGGCGGCGCTTGGCCTCCTCCGGGTCCATGCCGTTGACGGTGTCGAGCCGGACCAGCGGGTTGTACTTGTCTCGCCGCTGCTCGCCGTCGCGCGGCTGCCGCACGGCCCCGGTCACGGCGTCGCCGCGGCGCAGCCCGTAGCGCTTCACCTGCGACATGGCGACGTAGACGTCGTTGGAGCCGGACAGGTAGCCGGTGGTGCGCACGAACGCGTAGTTGTCGAGCACGTCGAGGATGCCGGCCACGGGCACGAGCACGTCGTCCTCGTTGACCTGCGGCTCGCTGCCGCCGCGGCTCGCGGTGGGGGCCTCGGCGCCGTCGCGGTCGCGGCCCCGGCGGCGGTCGCGGAACCGGCTGCGCCGGCCCCGGCGGCCCGTGCCGTCGTCGTCCTCGTCGTCGGCGAACCCGCCGCCGCCGCGCTGGTTGCGGTCACCGCGGTCGGCCCGGTCGCCCCGGTCGTTGCGGTCCGGCCCGTTGCGGTCCGGCCCGTTGCGGTCGGCCCGCTCGGTGCGGTCACCGCGGTCGGTGCGCTCGGCCCGGTCGTTGCGCTCGGACCGCTCGGTCCGGTCGCCGCGGTCGGTGCGGTCGGCCCGCTCGCCGCGCTCCGCCCGGTCGGTGGTGGCGCGCTCGCCGCGGTCGGTGCGCTCGGCCCGGTCGGTGGTGGCACGCTCGCCGCGGTCGGTGCGCTCGCCGCGCTCGGCCCGGTCGGTGGTGGTCCGCTCGGCCCGCTCGCCACGGTCGGCCCGCTCCGCGCGGTCGGTGGTGGCGCGCTCGCCACGGTCCGCCCGCTCGGCGCGCTCCGCGCGGTCGGTGGTGGTGCGCTCGCCGCGGTCGGCCCGCTCACGGCGGGGCCGCTCGGTCCGCTCGGCGACCGGCTCGGCCGCCGCCGGCTCGGCCTGGGCGGCCGGCTCGGCCGGGGCCGCGGCGGTCTCCTCGCGCGTGGCCCGCGGCTCCGGCGGACCGGCGGCGCGGGTGGCCCGACGAGGGGAGCGGGCCGGCGCCTCGGTGACCTCGGTCGCCGACGGCCACTCGGCCTCGGGGGCCTCGGCGGCGCGGGCCTCGGTGCTGCGCGCGCGGGTGGTCCGGGCCGGGGCCGCGGTGGCCTTCGGCTCGGCCGCGGGGCGCGCGTCACCCGCCTGGCGCTCCTGGATGGCGGTCACGAGCTCGCCCTTGCGCATGCGGGCGGTTCCGGAGATGCCCAACGAGGCGGCCAGGCTCTGCAGCTCGGGAAGCAGCATGCCGGCCAGCCCCGTGCCAGAGCGGCGCCGGCGCGTCGCGCCGGCCTCGGCGCCGTCGGCCTCGACCGCGGTGCGGTCGGTTGAGACATCCGACGTGACGTCGGTGGTGTCGCTCAATGGATTCCTTCCCTCGTTAGGTCCGGAGCCGGCCCGCGTTCGACAGTCGGTGGCCGGGCGGCCCACGGCTACTTCCACCTCGTCTGACGAGGCGGAAGGTTGTGCTCCCCGGTGACGCATGTGCTCGGGGGTCTTGCGTCGGCCCCGGTGCTCGGGGGTCTTGCCGGCCCCGGTGTGCGCGGGGGTCTTGCGTCGGCCCCGGATGCGGGGGTTGTGCGCCTCGCTTCGCATCGACGGTGCGAATCGAGGGAGGTGTTGCAGCGCTGGGCGGTGGGCCTGGACGCCACAATTTGCGTCATCGGCCCAGCCGTGCGCGCGCGATCACAGGAAACGCGGGTTGGCGGCCGGGCGTGCGCAAAGGGGTGCCACGGAATTCGGAGCACGCCGCCCCGCATGAGATCGCCGCACAGAGCGGCTGCTTAAGACTAGAGAGTAATCAACTCCGCCAGCCAGCGGCAACAGGGCCCCGCTCGGCGTGTTCCAGCGTACCTCATGCCACCACCCCCAAAGCACCTACGGCGCCGACACACAGGCCGCACCTCCGCACCGCCGAGCCGCACCCCTGCGCTCCGGACCCGCTCATGCCACATCCCCAAAGCACCTACGGCGCCGACACACGCACCGCGCCACCGCGCCACCGCACCTCCGCGCCGCCGCACCTCCGCGCCGCCGCACCTCCGCGCCACCCCGCCGCACCGCACCGCTGCGGCCCGCTCATGGCACATCGCCGAGCCGCGCGCCCGCGACGTCGACGTCCAGCGGCAGGACCCGCCAGCCCGGCACCGGCGGCGGCGTCCATCCGCCGATCCCGAACGCCAGGACGCTGGGTCCGGCCCCCGACACGACGGCGGCGACGCCCTGCCCGCGCAGCCGCCCGACCAGGTCGGCCGTGAGCGGCATGCCGTCGGCGCGGTAGTCCTGGTGGAGCCGGTCCTCGGTGGCCGCGAACAGCCGCGCCGGGTCGGTGGTCAGCGCGTGGACCAGCAGCGCGGCCCGGCCGGCGTTGAACGCGGCGTCGGCGTGCGGGACGGTCTTGGGCAGGGCGGCCCGCGCGGTCTCGGTCAGCCCGCGCCCCTCCGGCACGAACACGACGGGCCGGATGCCGGGGGCGGGCTCGCGGCGCACCGCCGAGGCACCCTGCTCCCCGGTCCAGGCGATGGTGAACCCGCCGAGCAGGCAGGGCGCCACGTTGTCCGGGTGCCCCTCGATCGCGTCGGCCAGCACCAGCGCGGCGGCGTCGTCCAGCCGCGCCGCCCCGTCCTCGATGAGCCCCCGGGCCAGCACGATCCCGGCGACGATGGCGGCCGAGGAGGAGCCGAGCCCGCGGGCCTGCGGAATCCCGTTGCGGCAGCGCAGGGCCAGCCCGGCCGGCCGCTCCCCGAGCACCTCGAAGGCCCGCCGCATGGCCCGCACGACCAGGTGGCTCTCGTCCGACGGCAGGTCACCGGCCCCTTCGCCGGTCACCTCGACCGTCACCCCGCCGGCGGTGACCCGCGCCTCGACGACGTCGTACAGCGTCAGCGCGAGCCCGAGCGCGTCGAACCCGGGCCCGAGGTTGGCGCTGGTCGCCGGCACGCGCACGGCGACGGGGCGGGTCAGGAAGGCCATGCCGACATCTCATCATGAGGACGACGGCTCTCAACCTTCGGGACCGTCGGCGTCCGGCTCCTCGTCGTCGTCGCGGCCGCGTTTGGGTTCGCGCCCGGCCTGGCGCAGCGCCAGCCGGAGCGCGAACTCGATCTGGGAGTTGACACTGCGCAGCTCGTCCCCGGCCCAGCGGGCCACGGCGTCGTAGACCTGGGGATCGAGCCGCAGCAGCAGCTTCTTGCGGTCCGGCACGTCGTCAGGCGTACAGGGTGCCGGTGTTGACCACGGGCTGGACGTTGCGGTCGCCGCAGAGGACGACCAGCAGGTTGGCCACCATCTGCGCCTTGCGCTCCTCGTCGAGCTCGACCACGTCCAGCTCGGCGAGGCGCTCCAGCGCGCTCTGCACCATGCCGACCGCCCCCTCGACGATCTTGAAGCGGGCCCCGACGATGGCGCTGGCCTGCTGGCGGGCGAGCATGGCCTGGGCGATCTCGGGGGCGTAGGCGAGGTGCGTGATCCGCGACTCGAGGACCTCGACCCCGGCCAGCGCGACCCGCTCCCCCAGCTCCGTCGTCAGCTCCTCGCTCACCACGTTGCCCGCGCGCAGGCTGGACCGGCCGTCGCCGTGCGACTCGTACGGGTAGCTGGTCGCCAGGTGCCGCACCGCCGCCTCCGACTGCACGGCGACGTAGGAGATGTGGTCGTCGACGCCGAACGAGGCCTTGAAGGTGTCGACGACCCGCCACACGACCACGGCCGCGATCTCGACCGGGTTGCCGTCGGCGTCGGACACCTTGAGCCGGTCGGTCTCGAAGTTGCGGACCCGCCGCGAGAGGCTGCGCTTCTTGCTCAGCGGCACCGTCCAGTGGAAGCCGGCTTCGGCGATGGTCCCGACGTAGCGACCGAAGAACTGGATCACCCGCGCCTCGTTGGGATTGACCACGACGAACCCGCTCATGATCAGCGCCGCGGCCAGCGCCAGCACCACGATCCCGGCGGACGCGGGCCCTTCCTCGAGCCCGGCCCCCAGCCCGGCGCCCGCGGCGACCAGGACGAGCAACACGAGCACCATCACGAACCCGTTGACCCGAAACGCCCGTCGCTCCATGACTGCTCCCCTCAGGCGGCACCGGCCTCGTCCGTGAAGACGTAGTCGGCCGGCGCCGGCTTCCATCGCTATCGAAGTGATATCACTACGATAGCCCCGGCCGTCAACCCCGCGAAAGTTCCACCCCGGCGTCGCCCGCGGGGCCCTGTCCCGGGTCCGCGCCGGGCTCGATCCCCAGCCGCCGCAGCTCGTCGACGGGGCGCTGCAGATCGCGGGTGATTCGCGCATCGTGCAAAATCCGGTAGGCGTGGCGCAGGTTCTCCTCCGCCGTCCGCGGCCGGCCGCTCGCCCCGTGCACCACCCCGAGCTCGATCAGCGCGGCCGCCTCCCCCGAGCGGTCCTTGAGCTCGCGGCTCAGGCGCAGCGCGTCGGTCAGCGCCTCGAGCTTCCGCTGCGGGTCCGGTGCGATGGACCCGAGCTCCCGCAGCAGCGTGGCCCGGCCCAGCCGGTTGCCGAGCCGGCCGTAGATCGCCTGCGCCGCCTCGAGGTGCTCGGCCGCCTCGCCGTCCAGCCCGAGCCGGCGCATCGTCCGCGCGAGGTTGATGTGCGCGTGGGCCTCCCCGAGCGGCGGCCCCGCCTCCTGGTAGAGCGCCAGCGCCCGCGCGAGCTGCCCCGCGGCGCCGGCATAGTCGGGCGGCGAGGCGAAGAAGTCGAACATGCCCAGGTCCTGCCACACGTTGGCCCGGCCGCGCCGGTCGTCCAGCCGTTCGTAGGCGGCCAGCGCCGCCCGGAACGTCGCCGCCGCCTCCTCCCGGCGCCGCTGCCGGTCGAGGACCACGGCCAGGGTGTTGAGGACGTGCGCGGCGCCGAGCTCGGCGGCCTCGCCGGTGGCGCCGCGGAACAGCTCCTGGGCCCGGAGCAGGTCGTCGGTGGCCTCGTCGAGGCGGTCGAGCAGGCGGTTGAGCTGGCCGCGCTCGTGCCGGGCGTAGCCGGCGGCCAGGGGCAGGGCCAGGGCCTCGGCGGCGGCGATGGCCCTGGTCTGCAGTTCGTGGGAGGCGGTCCACTGGCCCTCGTTGCGCAGCAGCCCGGCCAGGGCGAGGCCGAACCGGATCGTCCACCGCCGCCCGCGGTCGGAGTCGTCGCGGTGGGCGTGCTCGGCGCAGGCCCGCAGCTCGTCCAGGTGGTCGCGGGCCCAGGCGACGCCCGCGAAGGCGTCGGCGAAGGGGGCCGGGACCGGCGAGGCGGGGGCGTCGAGCTCGATCCGGTACGGCTGCCGCGTGAGGATCGCGTCGGTCTGGGTCGCGATCCGGTGGTAGTAGGCCAGCAGCCGTTCGACCGCGGCGTCGTGCCCCGTGGTGTCGCCCCGCTCGGCGAGGCTGCGGGCGAACTGCCGGACCAGATCGTGCAGCCGGTACTCGGCGCCGTCCCCCTCGATCAGCCCCTCCTCCGTCAGCGCGTCCAGTTGCCGCCTGGTCTCGCGCACCCCGGCGTCCATGAGCGCGGCCGCCGCGCCCGGGCCGATCGCCGGGACCGGCGCCACCGCCAGCCGTTGCAGCAGCACCCGCAGCTGCGGCCGGAGTTCTTCGTAGGACCGTGCGAAGGTCTTGGCCACGCTGATCTCCCCCTCGTCGACTTCGCCGAGCGCGTGCACGATGCTGCTCTCCTCGCGCAGGTCGGCGAGGCGTTCGGCCAGGGTGACCGGCGTGTCCCTGAGCCCCAGGACAGCGATCTTGATGGCCAGCGGATGGTAGGCGCAGAAGGCGGCCAGGTCGGCACACGCGGCCACCTCGTCCCGGTCGCGCTCGTCGTCGAGCTCGCGGCCGGCGATCTGGCGGATCAGGGCCTCGGCGGCCGGCGGCGGCAGGGCCTCCAGCGGCAATGGGTCGACGGGCCAGTCGACCTTCAGCCCGCTCAGGCGCTTGCGGCTGGTGATCAGCACGACGTGGTCGGAGTCGGCCGGCAGGAACGGGCCGACCTGGCCGACCTGGATGACGTTGTCCAGCAGGAGCACCACGAGCCGGCCCGCCACCTCGGCCCGCCACCGGCCGGAGCGGGCGCCGAGGCTGGACGGGAGCTCCTTCTCGTCGACCTTCCGGGACCGCAGCAGGTCGGCCAGGAGGGTGCGCAGCTCGTCCTCGCCCGCCCCGGCGAACCGGATGCAGGCGAAGACCAGGTCCGGGGCCTCGCGGCCGAGCCGGTGCGCGAGCTCCCGGGCCAGCCGGCGGGCGAACTCGGTCTTGCCGATCCCGGCGACACCGCCGATGAGCAGGATCTTCCGCGGTGTGACCGAGTCGCCGACGGACTCGACCGCCCGCCGCAGGTCCTCGTCGCGGCCCACGAACCGGCCCGACCCCGCGCCCAGGTTGCTGAAGCTGGGGATGTCCGGGGCGTCCACCAAGCCAACCTAATCGAGCAGAGGTGATCGACGCTCGGGTGATCGACGCTCAGGTCATCGACGCTCAGGTCATCGACGCTCAGGTCATCGACGCTCAGGTGATCGACGCTCAGGTCGCGCGGTTGGGCAGGGGGCGGCGCAGGGCGACCAGAGCCCACGCGCCCGAGTAGAGCAGGGTCACCGCGCCGCAGGCGGCGATCAGCAGGCGCGGGTTGGTGTGGTCGATGAACGCGCCGACGGCCAGCTGGCTCACCGCGACCGAGAGCGTGGCCAGCATGAAGTCGGTCGCGAAGACGCGGCCGCGCAGGGCGTCGGGGACCTCCGCCTGCAGCACGAAGTTGGACATCATCCAGTTGCCGCCGGCGGCCAGATGCGCGAGCACGACGCCGGCCAGTACCAATGGGAACCATGTCGTCAGACTGACGCCCAGATAGGCCAGGCCGTAGAGGGACATCGACAGCGCCAGGCCCGGCAGCAGCCAGCTGTGGTGGGACAGGGCCTTGCGCAGCACGACCGGGCCGATCAGCGCGCCCAGGCCGCGGGCCGCGAACAGCAGGCCGGTGCCGAGCGGGCCGGCCCCCAGCAGCGGGGCCAGCAGCGGGAAGACCGTCAGCACGCCGTTGCCGAGCCCGACCGCGGACTTCACGGTGACGAGCGAGGCGATCCGCGGGTTGTGGCGGATGTAGCGCAGCGACTCCCCGATCGCCGCGAACGTCGGCGCCGGCTCCTTCGTGCGCTCGGCCTGCAGGGGGCGGCGGACCCGCCAGACCTGCACCGCCGAGAACAGCAGCAGGGCGGAGGCGAGGGCGAAGCACGGGTAGGCGCCGAACGCCTCCGACGCGATCCCGCCCAGCGACGCCCCGATGACCAGCATCGTCCCCCACGCCGAGCCGGCCAGGGTGTTGGCCGCCGGCAGGTCCTCGGCGTCGACGACGTTGGGCAGGGCGGCCTGAGCGGCGGGGCTGAAGAACGCCTTGGCCACCGCGATCGCCCCCACGCCGACCAGGGCGATCCAGGCCGTGGCGGGCGTGCGGACCAGCAGCAGGAGCAGGGCGCAGGCGGCCATCGCCAGGTCGGCGGCGATGAGGATGCGGCGGCGGTCGAAGCGGTCGGCGACGGTCCCGGTGTATGGCAGCAGCAGCGCCATCAGCCCGGTGTCGGCGGCCAGGGCCAGGCCACCCCACAGGCCGGAGCCGGTGAGGTGGGGCAGCAGCGTGAGCAGCGGAATCATCACGAACCAGTCGGCCCCGAGACCGATCAGGTCGGCGGTGAACAGGTTCCGGAAATCACGGTTGCGGGTAAGGACCGAAAGCGCTGGCGGCACCTGCACACCGTAGTGGTTGTTCTGCGGTTTCTACCGTCCGCACCGCGGACGTGGAAGGTCGGCCCCCCAGGGCCGACCGTTGTCTGGCGGGAGCAACGGTCGCGCCCACGGCGGACCCGAGTCCGCAGCTTTCAGGCCTTTCTCCTGTTGTGGCCCTTTGGCCACAAAGCCTTAAGCCAAGTCAAGCGCCTTGGCGGCGGCCAGCGGATCGGCGGGAATCGTCGTCGGCGCGGGCGCGGTGGAGATCGCCCATTCGGGGTCCTTGAGGCCGTGGCCGGTGACCGTGCAGACGATCGTCTGGCCCGGGTCGATGCGGCCCTGCTCGGTCGCCTGCAGGAGGCCGGCCACGCTGGCGGCGCTGCCGAGCTCGACGAACACGCCGACCGAGCGGGCCAGCAGCCGGTAGGCCCGCAGGATGTCGCGGTCGGTCACGGCGTCGATGAGGCCGCCGGACTCGTCGCGGGCGTCGGTGGCCTTCGTCCAGCTGGCCGGGTTGCCGATGCGGATGGCGGTGGCGATCGTGCTGGGCTCGCGCACGACGGCGCCGTTGACGATCGGGGCGGCGCCGGAGGCCTGGAAGCCGAACATGCGGGGCTTGCGGGTGGCGTTGCCGGCCGCGTGGTCCTCCTGGTAGCCCATCCAGTAGGCGCTGATGTTGCCGGCGTTGCCGACCGGCAGACAGTGGATGTGCGGGGCGTCGCCGAGGGACCGCACGATCTCGAACGCGGCGGTCTTCTGGCCCTGCAGCCGGTCCGGGTTGACCGAGTTGACCAGGGCGACCGGGTAGTCCAGGGCAAGCTTGCTCGCGAGGGCCAGGCAGTCGTCGAAGTTGCCGCTGACCTGCAGGAGGCGGGCGCCGTGGACGAGGGCCTGGGCCAGCTTGCCCAGCGCGATCTTGCCGGTGGGGACGAGGACGGCGCAGGTGATGCCGGCCCGGGCGGCGTAGGCGGCGGCCGAGGCCGACGTGTTGCCGGTCGAGGCGCAGATGATCGCCTTCGACCCCTCTTCGAGGGCCTTGGAGACCGCGACGGTCATGCCGCGGTCCTTGAAGGAGCCGGTGGGGTTGGCCCCTTCGATCTTGAGGTAGACGTCGCAGCCGGTCCGCGCGGAGAGCTCCGGCGCCGGCAGCAGCGGCGTGTTGCCTTCGTGCAGTGTTACCACCGGGGTCTGCGGCCCGACCGGCAGGCGGTCCCGGAATTCCTCGATCAACCCACGCCACATGGCGCCTTACTCCCCTTCGACCCGCAGAACGCTTGCGACGGCACGAACGATGTCCAGGCCCCGCAGCTCGGCGACGGTCGCGGCGAGGGCCCGATCCGGCGCGGCGTGCGTGACGATCACGAGCACGGCCTGGTTGCCGCGGCCGGACTGGTTGACGGTCGCGATGCTGACACCGTGTTTGGCGAAGACACCCGCGACCGCCGCGAGGACGCCCGCCTTGTCGGAGACGTCCAGGCTGATGTGGTACCTCGTGAGGACGTCCCCGATCGGTGAGACGGGCAGGTCCGCGTAGGCCGACTCGGAGGCGCTGCGCACACCGGCGAGGCGGTTGCGGGCCACGGCGACCACGTCCCCGAGCACCGCGGACGCCGTCGGGGCACCACCCGCGCCGCGGCCGTAGAACATGAGCTGGCCCGCGGCCTCGGCCTCGACGAACACGGCGTTGAAGGCGTCGCTCACGCCGGCGAGGGGGTGGGTCCGCGGGATCATCGCCGGGTGGACGCGTACCGAGACCGCGCCGTTGGCCTTGGACGCGATGCAGAGCAGCTTGATGGTGCTGCCCATCGCCCGGGCGCTGGCGACGTCGGCCGCGGTGACCTCGGTGATGCCCTCCCGGTAGACGTCGGCCGAGGTGACGCGGCTGTGGAACGCCATCGAGGCCAGGATCGCGGCCTTCGCGGCGGCGTCGAAGCCCTCCACGTCGGCCGTCGGGTCGGCCTCGGCGTAGCCGAGCGCGGTCGCCTCCTCCAGGGCCTCGGCGTAGCCGGCCCCGGTCTCGTCCATTGAGGAGAGGATGAAGTTGGTGGTGCCGTTGACGATGCCGGTGACCCGGGTGATGCGGTCGCCGTGCAGCGAGTCGCGCAGGGGTCGCAGCAGCGGGATGGCACCGGCGACGGACGCCTCGTAGTAGAGGTCCGCGCCGCAGTCGGCGGCCGCCTTGTGCAGCGTGGCGCCGTCCTCACCGAGCAGCGCCTTGTTGGCGGTGACCACGCTCTTGCCGCCGTGCAGGGCCTCGAGGAGCCAGGTGCGGGCCGGCTCGATGCCGCCGACGACCTCCACCACGATGTCGACGTCGTCCCGCGTCACCAGGCCCAGAGCATCCGTGGTGTACAGGCTGGGGTCGATCGGCAGCTCACGAGTCTTGCCGAGCCGGCGGACGGCCACGCCCACGAGCTCCAGCGGCGCGCCGATGCGGGCCGTGAGGTCGTCCTCCTGCTCGTGCAGCAGTCGGACCACCTCGGAACCGACGGTCCCGCAGCCCAGCAGCGCTACCTTCACCGATTGCGGCATCTGTCACCCCACGTCCAGTCTCAGCAGATCGTCCACGGTCTCCCGGCGGACGATGACGCGCGATGCGCCGTCGGCCACCGCCACGACCGGCGGGCGGGGGACGTGGTTGTAGTTGCTCGCCATGCTGCGGCAGTAGGCTCCGGTGCCCGGGACCGCGAGAAGATCTCCGGCCTTGACGTCGGCCGGCAGGAATTCATCTTTCACGACGATGTCCCCGGACTCACAATGTTTTCCCACGACCCGGGCGAGAATCGGCGGTTCGGAGGATGCCCGGCCGGCCACCGTGGCCGAGTAGGCGGCGTCGTAGAGCGCCGTGCGGATGTTGTCGCTCATGCCGCCGTCGACTGAAACGTACGTGCGGATGCCGTCGACGTCCTTGACCGTGCCGACCTCGTAGAGGGTGAACATCGACGGTCCGACGATGGCCCGGCCCGGCTCGACGGACAGGTGCGGGACGGCCAGGTGCAGCGCGGCGCACTCCTGCTTGACGATCCGCAGCAGGTCGCCGGCGAGCTGGTGGGGGTCGGCCGGCTCGTCCTGCGTGGTGTACGCGATGCCGAAGCCGCCGCCGAGGTCCAGCTCGGGCAGCTCGCGGCCGTGCTTCACGGCGATCTCGGCGTGGAGTTTCAGCAGCCGGCGGGCGGCGACCTCGAAGCCGGCCGCGTCGAAGATCTGCGAGCCGATGTGCGAGTGCAGGCCGCGCAGGTCCAGGACGCCGTCTTGTTCGATCTTGTCGACGGCCGCGGCCGCGGCGCCGCCGGACAGCGAGAAGCCGAACTTCTGGTCCTCGTGCGCGGTGGCGATGAACTCGTGCGTGTGCGCCTCGACGCCGACCGTCACGCGGACCATGACCGCTGGGCGCTTTTGCGCCTTCTGGGCGATTTGTGTGAGCCGGTCGATCTCGTCGAACGAGTCCACGATGATGCGGCCGATGCCATGCTCGACCGCCTGCGTGAGCTCCTCGACCGACTTGTTGTTGCCGTGCAGGCCGATGCGCTCCGGTGGCATGCCGCCCCTGATGGCGATGGCGAGCTCGCCGCCGGTACACACGTCCAGGCTCAGTCCTTCTTCCACCAGGATCTTGACGATCGCGGTGGCGATGAAGGCCTTGCCGGCGTAGTAGACGTCAGCGCCGCCGAACGCGGTCCGGAAATTTCGGCATCTGTCCCGGAAGTCCGCTTCGTCGAAGACGTACGCGGGGGTGCCGTGGTCCTGCTTGATCTGGTGGACGTCGACGCCACCGACGGTCAGCGCTCCGCCTTGTCCGCGAGTGACCGTTTTGGGCCACAAAATCGGGATTAATGCGTTTACATCACCCGGCGTGCGCAGCCAGGAGGGACCGTTGGAGCCGAGATCCGCGTGCAGCGTCCCGGCCTCGTGTGCGCGCATGGCTTCCTCTACATCTGTTCCGGCGCGGAGACGCCGAGCAGGTCCAGGCCGTTGACGATGACCTGCCGGGTGGCGGCGTTGAGCCAGAGCCGGGCCCGGTGCGTCTCCGTGAACTCCTCGTCACCCCGGGGCAGCACCAGGCAGTTGTCGTAGAACCGGTGATAGGCCCCGGCCAGGTCCTCCAGATAGCGGGCCACCCGGTGCGGTTCCCGCAGCTCCGCCGCGGTGGCGACGATACCCGGAAAATCTCCGAGCGCCTTCAGAAGATCCAGTTCCTTCTCGTGTACCAGTTGAGCCGCGTCGTAGGTGTCCGAGCGCTCGTATCCATGGTCCACCGCGTTGCGCGCGATCGACGAGATCCGGGCCCCGACGTACTGCACGTAGAAGACCGGGTTGTCGTTCTTCTGCCGCGTGATGACGTCGATGTCCAGCGTCAGGGGGGAGTCGGTGGAGGAGCGGGCCAGCGAGTATCGGGCCGCGTCCACGCCGACGGCGTCGATGAACTCGTCGAGGGTGATCAGGGTGCCGGCCCGCTTGCTGAGCCGGACCGGCTCGCCGCCGCGCAGGAGGCTGACCAGCTGGCCGATCAGGACCTCGATGTTGCGCTTCGGGTCGTCACCGGCGCAGGCCGCGATGGCCTTGAGCCGGCCGATGTAGCCGTGGTGGTCGGCGCCCAGCATGTAGATGCAGCGCTCGAAGCCGCGCTCGCGCTTGTTGATGTAATACGCGGCGTCGGCGGCGAAGTAGGTCTTCTCCCCGTTGGAGCGGATCAGCACCCGGTCCTTGTCGTCGCCGAAGTCCGTGGTGCGTAGCCAGACCGCGCCGTCCTGCTCGAACACGTGGCCCTGTTTGCGCAGCTCGTCGAGGGCGTGCTCGACGGCGCCGCCCTCGTGCAGGGTCCGCTCCGAGAACCAGACGTCGAAGTGGACGCCGAAGCGCTCGAGGCTGTCCTGCATCTCCTTGAGCATGGCTTTGTAGCCTTCGCTCTGGAACTTGTCTCGCTGCTCGCTTTCCGACATTTGCAGAATGTCAGGATTTGCGCGTACTACGGCCTTCGCGACGTCCTGGATGTATTCGCCGGGATAGCCGTCCTGCGGGGTCGGCTGGTTGTGCGCGGCGGCCATGACCGACTCGCCGAACCGCGCCATCTGGACGCCGGCGTCGTTGATGTAGTGCTCGCGGGTGACATCGGCGCCGGCCGCGGTGAGGATCCGGCCCAGCGCGTCGCCGACCGCCGCCCAGCGGGTGTGGCCGAGGTGGACGGGGCCGGTGGGGTTCGCCGAGACGAACTCCAGGTTGACCTTCTCCTTGGCCAGGGTCTCGCTGCGGCCGTACTGCCGGCCGGCCCGGACGATCAACCCGGCCAGCTCACCGACGGCCTCCGCCGCGAGCCGGATGTTCAGGAAGCCCGGCCCGGCGATCTCCACACTGGCGATGCCGGGAGTTTCCTGCAAGTTTTTCGCGACCGCGGCCGCCATCTCGCGCGGATTCAGGCCGACCTTCTTGCCCAGTTGCAAGGCGATATTGGACGCATAGTCACCATGCTCCGGGTTTCGGGGTCGCTCCACGCTGGTCGCCGCCGGGAGCACGGAGACATCGAGCTCACGCTCGGTGATGGCCGCCCGGGCGGCGGCGAGGACTGCTACGGCGAGTTCAGCGGGAGTCACCGACAAATGCTATCGGGGGTAGACTCCGGTACTTGGCGGCGGCCCGTTGTGCTGGTCACAATGCGGGACGGCTTTTCCTTTCGGCCGAGCACTACCTGCCGCGACCCCCGACCGTTGACCAGACGAGGCCCGATGAGCGAGCACAACGCTGAGCGTTGCGAGGCGACGAGATGAGCATGAGCACCCAGCACAGTGGCGGCAACCGTAAGCCGTCCACCAAGGCTGTCTCCGGCGCGAAGCCGAAGCAGGGCGGCGACGAGGACGAGGTTCTCGAGGAGGACGCCCTCGTAGAGGACGCTCTCGAGGAGGACGCTCTCGAGGAGGACGCTCTCGAGGAGGACGCTCTCGAGGAGGACGCTCTCGAGGAGGCCGACGAGGCTCCCGCGACGCCGGCCAAGCCCAAGGCGAATCCCCGTAAGTCAGCCCCGGCTCGGAAGACCACCGCCACGACCGCCGGCAAGCGGCCCGCCAGCCGCCCGGCCGCCAAGAAGATCGCCCCGGTCAAGGTCAAACAGGGCGTCTCCTGGGGCCCGATCGCCCTGTTCACCACGGTCGGCGTGCTGGCCCTGGGCATCGTGGGCTTCGCCGGCTACCAGGTCTACGAGAACGGCCTGGGCTGGAAGGACCGCGCGGACCAGATCAGCGGCATCCAGGACTACTACAAGATCGACAAGGCCATGGTCGGCCAGCGCGAGCACGTGTGGGGCCCGCAGACCTACAAGGTCAACCCGCCGGTCGCCGGCAACCACAACGCCAACTGGCAGCGCTGCCTGGGCGACGTCTACACCGCCCCCATCGCCAGCGAGCACGCCCTGCACAGCATGGAGCACGGCGCCGTCTGGATCACGTACAACCCGAGCCTCCCCGCCGACCAGGTGGAGAAGCTGGCCAAGAAGGTCCGCGGCAACGACTACATGCTGATGAGCCCGTTCGAAAACCTGGACAAGCCCATCTCCCTGCAGGCGTGGGGCTTCCAGCTCAAGGTCGACAACGCTGACGACAAGCGCATCGACGAGTTCATCAAGGCCCTGCGCCAGAACGCCAGCCTCGAGGCCGGCACCCCCTGCTCCAGCGGCGACATCATCACCGAAACCGGCACCACGCCCCGCGACCTGGGCAAGGACGGCTCGGCAACCGAGATGGGCGGGGGCAACTAGCCCCGTGTTCGCGCAACTTTCACGGCGGGCACGCCTCACCACAGGCGTGCTCGCCGCCGTCCTCCTGCTGGTCACCGGCGTAGCCATCGGCTACCTCATCCCCTTCTGGAACCGCCCGGGCGACGACTCCATCGACGCCGGCTTCGCCCGCGACATGAGCGTCCACCACGCCCAGGCCGTCGAGATGGGCATGTTCGCCTACCGCCTCGGCACCACGGACGACATCCGCAACCTGGGCTACGACATCGCCGCCAGCCAGCAGTGGCAGATCGGCCAGATGCAGACCTGGCTCACGGAGTGGCACCTCTCCCCCACCTCCGGCAACCGCCCCATGACCTGGATGCCCGACGGCCAGAACACCCTCCAGCCCGACGGCCGCATGCCCGGCATGGCCTCAGCCGACGAACTCAAAAAACTGAAGTCCTCCACCGGCAAAGACTTCGACATCCTCTGGTGCCAACTGATGCTCCGCCACCACCTGGGCGGCATCCACATGGCCGAAGTAGCCGCCAAAAACGCCGAAGACCAGGAAGTCCGCGACGCCGCCGAAAAAATCCGCGTCTCGCAGTCCTACGACATCTCCCAACTGACGGAGAAACTGACCGACCTGGGCTCCAAGCCCATATAACGGCGAGCAAGCTCGCGGCAGGGGAGAGGACTCCACCTGCAACCCCTCACGTGCGCCGCCCTGGGTGCGGGCCTAATTGGGTCACCCTTCAAGCCCTCGCCCGGGCCGACGCTCAGCCGCCCCCTGCCGGACCACCGCGCACCGGCCGGAACCGCTCCTTGAGCGCCCTCCAGGAGCGACCCCCGAACGCCACATCCGCCACACCGGAACCAGTGCGCAGGGGTCGGCGGGGTTCTGCTAGTCTTTGCGTGGCCGTAAGACAGGCCCCCGTAGCTCAGGGGATAGAGCACCGCCCTCCGGAGGCGGGGGCGCAGGTTCGAATCCTGCCGGGGGCACGGGTTAGAGAGAACCTCTCACCAGCTAAAGTGAAGCCCTGGATCAGCGTCAACGCGGTCCAGGGCTTCGTTCGTACGTCCGGCTGTCACCGGCGATTTGCGACCATGATCGGCCAGCCACCCCGAAGTTGGGTGACTCTCTCGGTAGTTCGCCGGGCCAGGCTCGGAAAGGTCTCCAGCGGCCAGCAGCTTGCTCCGCGAAGTCTAGCGATTCACCGAGACGGACTCGTGGGCCTCGGAGGCCAGCACGTCCGCACACCTGCTCACCCTACCCATCATGACCGACTGTCGCTGTCACTCGGCGGCCGGAAGAACAGGTTCGCCGCCAGGGCGGCCAGCATGATGACTCCGCCGAAGACGCCGGCCATCGTGCTGCCGAAGACGACAAGAAGTGCGCCCCCCTCCAGACCTACGAGCGACGCCACCACCACGGCCATGCCAGCGATCAGCCCGGACGTCATCAGTGCGAAGAGCACCGCAAGGGCAAAAAAGACCAGCTTGTCGCGCATCACTACTCCAAGTCTCGATCGGCCTGCAGCTTGAACGCCACACTGGCGAAGCTCGCCGCCGATTCCAGACATGACACGACAGGACCGCCGATTTCTGCCGACGCCCCGGGTAGCCATGGCTGCTGCGCACAAAAAGGCGCCCCGGGAGGTCGTTCCCGGGGCGCCCCGGGAGGCGGGCGCTCCGTCACACGAAGCGCCCGCCCCACCTATAGCCAGCTATTACAGCTACAGCGCTGGCCGATCGAGCGGTCGAGCGGTTCCAGCCCCACTGATGAGGCTGAAGACGGCGGCAAGCGCCAATCCGATCGTTGCAGAGACTGCGACGATCGCGGACAACCGCACTGCCAGAAAGAGCATCGCTCGTCTAGCAGGTGGTTGGTGATCGACTTCCAATTCACCCACCTTTGGTGTCATAGACTTGCCCTCGCTTTCTGCGAGGCACAGATCGCGCAGCTGCATGCACTAGGCCCCTCTCCCTGGACGAGGCACCCGGTCGTCCACCTCCGTTCGGCCGTTACCAAGCCGTCTGGTTGACACCCACGTTGCTCGGGGTGGTGGATCGATCGATTAGCACCGTTGCGCCGGTTCGCTTACTACCATCGCGCTTGCACGCGGAAATCAAAACTAGTGTCTACCTACCCCTTCCTCCGGCACCGTGCCGATGATCTGCTCTCCTTCATGCTCGCCGTCCAGGCCCGGAGGGCCGACACGCACAGGGCGGTCGGACCCTCCGGTTTCTGCGACGGTTTCGCTCGGAACGGCCAGTCCCAGATGGGTGAACACCCGGACGCTGAAGTCGTCCAGATCTTGTCTGGACGCTTGTTCCGCAAAGGAGTCGGCCAACTTCAGTAGACGGCTTTCAAGGTCCACCTTGGCCTCCTACTCCAGGAGGTTTCGTAGTTTCTCGATTGCGGACTGGTAAAGAAGTCCCGCCTTGTAGCGGGTGATCCCCATTTCCTCCGCGGCTTTGACTTGGCTCATTCGGAACCAGAATCGCAGGAAGAGGAATTCACTCTGCGCCTCATTGAGACTGCGCATGGCATTCCTGACCTCCCACCCAGGATCGTCCACGGCAAGCTTGTCCCAGACAGACGCCGAAGCACCATCTTCTTCCGAATGATGGCCCGGCAAGCCCAAAGGCTTCTCCCGGCGCTTGTAGCTGGTGCCCAGACCATCGAGTAACAGATTCCTGACGGTCGTGAAGACATACCGCGGGCTCTCCTTGAACAGTTCCCGCTTCCGCGGGTTCGGCCACTGGTCATAGCACTTGACCGCGGCGTCGAAAGCGATCTCATTGCCGTCTCGACCGCAAAGGCTATGGCCGGCTTTGAGGAGGGCCTGACGACCCTCCTCCTGGAACCACTTGACGAAGTCCAGCTTGAGGAGCTTGGCCTGATCTTCGTCGATGTAATCCCAGGTGACCGCCGGCTCCCGCTCCGCCAGCTTCTCAACGGGCTCGTGCTCCGTCGCAGACTCTGACAAGACCGGGTCCGTGTCCTCAGGTTCGGGGGGCTGGTAACCGCCCTCCGGAGCGCTCATCCGAGTGCCCTTCGTTCGATACACGCGGCTCCAGCTCCAGGGTGCTGGAGCGGAAACGCGTGGCCTTACTCTGGGGATGACACGAAACTGAGGCTCAAATCTGCCGAAATATTCCAAGATTTTTCCGGGCGATGTAGGTCGGCTCCTGAACTGCGGGAACCCCACCCCGGTGGGATCAGTATCCCAGTACGACACTGACTCGACGGCGCAACACCCCCGTCCCCTTGTCGAGACAGGTGGCGTAGATCCGGAACAAGATCTCCACCAACTGGCCCGCCCACTCGGCGACGTCGGTTGGGGGCACCCCACCGTTGAGCCAGGTCGAGACGGCCGCATGCCGGAGGTCGTACGGCCGCTTCGCCAGCTGGGTCGCCAGCACCTCTGCTGTGAACACGTGCTCCCGGGCCAGATGCCAAGTGTCGGTTATGGTCCGCTTGGGTAGCTCCTGCTTGTCGCGCTACCCGACGAACAGACGGCCCGCCCTTGGCGTCAGTGCCGAATTCCCCGATGTGCCAATGGATGAGCGCGGTCAACTCCGGCGGACACGGCGCCGTACGCCGCTCCCCCACCTCCCGTTGCTTCAGCTGCCGACAGTCGCGATTTCCCCCGCTGTCGGTCCGCTCCTTCCCGGCGTGCGGCTCAGCGTTGCCGAAATCAAACTCTCCCAAACCCTCCTCAGGGAGATTCAGATTGGAGAGCGTTAGAGCAACCGCCCCCTCCGGCCTTATAGCGGCGAAATACAGGCAGCCGAAGAATGCCGCCAAGCGAGCACCGGCGGCTCAACGGCGACCATCCGCCTGCTCACGACGAACGGGATATGTCTTTGGTGGCTGCGCAGGAGCGCTTTGCGAGAAATGGTTCCGTTGCTGCGCAAACTTTCTGTACCGTCTTCAAGGCAGCCGAAACGGGCCGAACGCAATGCCGTCTGTGCGCCTCATCGGCCAGCGGCTGCCTCGCCGCACGCCGACCAAGCCGACGCCCGGCGACTGGCGCGGCTCGCGGGCCGGCGGCGCGCAAGGGTGCCCGGCCGCCCTTAGGACCGCGCGAACGGCGGGCCGGTAGCCGCCCTCAATAGATGCGCCCAGCCTGCGCACATCCGTCGACCGTTAGGACGGCATTGACCGGCGACCTTGTAAAGACACCCGGGCGGGTGAAGCTTCCGGCCCCCCGGTGGCGTGCCTGTGTGACACTCGGGTGGCAGCGAGACGCCGTCCCAGGAGAATGGTCAATTGAGTATTCCGACTGAGGATTGGGTTGCTGCGATCGGGCTCGGCGGTGTAGTTGCTGGCTCCATCGTCCAGAGCCTCAGCTCCAGCGCCGGCATGAAGCGTCAGCGTGCGATGGTCTTTGAGAACGCAGTAGCCGAAAAGCGGGCCGAGCTTTACATTTCAGTGCTTGGCTATGTCTCAAACATGGAGAGTCGGCAGAACCGCCACGTTAGCGTCTACAAGTCTCTTGACTTTTTGCCGAATAACCACCAAGAGCATGCCGCCGAGCCCAGCGTGGCGCAAATCGGCTCAGATGGGGATTTGGAAGCAAGGCTCGCGACATTTTCTTCGATGTTGGTCGAGGTCTTGTTTATTCATTGGTACTATCAATATTCGCTTAACGTGAATGCACATCTAAATATGGTACTGTGCGAGACTCTGCTAGAAATTCCCGGCATCGAGCACCCAAGTTCTGAAGAATTCAAACTGTCCAAGAGGCTAGACTCAGACTCGGCTATTTTGTCAGCCGGATCAGCCAGCCTATTGAAGCAACAGATACGCGCGGAACTTAATGGAAAGGAGAGCTGGATGACCGGCCGACGCCGCTCTCTATCGCTCTTCTTTTCCGACAAAAAGCAGCAACAATGGAACTCAGACACGGAGGAGTTTATCGAGGAGCAACTTCCAATTATACAAGAGCGCATGCGGAAGCTCGGAAGCCAGCTAGACGATCCTACCGTAGATGGCCAATTGCCGCTTTGGTAGAAGAATCCCTCTCACCGGGCTTAGGGTGCAGGTTCGAGACCCGCTGCGCGCACTGATGAGACCTCGCCCTCTTCAGGCCACATGAAGCCTCGGCACAGCGGAAACACTTTCGATTGCGGCCACAGAAGGGCTGCTCGCGGAGTTCGCGACCGAACCGAACGCGGCGGGGACAGGGCGTAACGCTGGTCCTGTTCGGGCGGTCGATCGCAGGGAAGACAGACACCACCCCAAATATGCCCCCAAAGCTTGGTCCAAAGCCGCATGACCGTGAAGTGTTTTGGCTGCTCAGATGCCATACATCCGAAGCGGATTCCCCGACTCTCCGGAGGCGGGGGCGCAGGTTCGAATCCTGCGGGGCGCTAAAAGGAACCCCCGCCAAATCGTCAGGTGTGTTGATCGTCGAAGCTGCCTATCCGCTGCCGGCCGCGAGTGCTGGGCTATAGCTGCCTGAACAGCCCGAATGCATGATGCCCCAACCTTCAGCGGTTGGGGCATCAATACTTCGACATGCGACGCGCCGTGGTGGCGTTGCTGCTCGTCTGTCGCGCTCAGGCGGCGTCGTCCGGCGTGGTGGCCAGGTGGCCGGTCCAGCGCTCCTCGACGCGGCCGAACTTCCAGACGGCTATCGCTACGGCCCAGGCGATGACGAACAGGCCGACGATGGCGTACCCGGCGTAGTCGAGCGGAATGTCGGCGATCGCGGCTAGCGGGCCGGTGGTGATGCCGGCCTGGTCGGCAAGGACGCCGATGAGTTCGATCGTGCCGATGATGAGGGCTACGGCGACGGAGATCGAGGTGATGGTGATGTTGTAGAAGACCTTGCGGACGGGTTTGGCGAACGCCCAGCCGTAGGCGGCGTTCATGAACACGCCGTCGATGGTGTCCATGAGGCACATGCCGGCGGCGAAGAGGATCGGCAGGATGAGGATGGCGTAGAACGGGAGGTTGAACGCGGCCGCGCCGCCCGCGAGGACGAGGAGTCCGACCTCCGTGGCCGTGTCGAAGCCCAGGCCGAACAGCACGCCGATCGGGTAGATGTGCCAGGACTTGCGCACGGACCTGGTGAGGCCGCCGAGGATGCGGTTCATGAAGCCGCGCTTGTTGAGCTGGTCCTCGAGTTCCTGTTCGTCGTAGTCGCCGGCGCGCATCCGGCGGAAGACGCGGATGATGCCGAGCAGCACGACGAGGTTGAGGATGCCGAGGATCCACAGGAACACCCCGGACACCGACGCCCCGATCACCCCGGTGACGGAGTGCAGTTCGGAGTCGTCGTTCTCGACCTGACCGGCGAGGGTCTTCACGCCCACGGACAGCAGGAACGCCAAGGCGAACACGATGGTGGAGTGGCCGAGGGAGAACCAGAACCCGACCGACAGCGGTTTGCGGGCGTCGGGGACGCCGGTGTTGTCGGCCATGAGTTTGCGGGTGGTGTTGTCGACGGCGGCGATGTGGTCCGCGTCGAACGCGTGGCGCAGCCCGAAGGTGTAGGCGAGCAGGCCGACGCCGACGGTGAAGACCGGGTGGTCGCCGCCGAGCTGGAAGTGCTCCGGGGCGACGAGGCCGAACAGCACCCCGAAGCCGACGACGTGCAGCAGTGCGATGAACGCGGCCATGCCGCTCAGGGATCGCCAGTCCTGGCGGTTGAGGCTGCGGCGGAACCGGGTCAGCCCCGAACCGTCCACGGCCATGGTGTCGCGCGTCGTCATGCGGACCTTCTTACGGATGAGGGGTGAACGCCTAGGAGCCGATCGCGCTCCACTGTTGCAACTTACTGGCAAATACCGCACAGTGTCAGTGGTGGAGCGCACGATCGCGGCCAATCCGGGTCGAGGTGCTGATCGAGGGGGCTCGCGACGGGGCGGTGCACCAGCGGCCGGTCGGGAGCGAACTGCCCACGGGCAGGCATCCGGACGCCGTGGCGGCGGAGTTGACGGCTTCGCCAGTGGACGCTCGCCGGGTGGCCGTGCCCGTCGGGTCAGGCGGCGCCCAGCGCGATAGTCCTCAGCCAGTCTGGGCGCCGCCGCCATTGTCGATTCTGCACAGCAGCCGCACCACGACGTCGACCTCGTCCGACGTGAACGCCGCCGCGGTTGCCTTGATGCGACGGTCCCCCAGGGTCTTCGTAAACGACTCGCTCCTTACCATGCCCACACCCTAGGTTCGGGGGTACGACAAGAAATCGGGGGTGGGACGTGGACGATCTTCCCGTGTTCGAGCTCGGGTTCCCGGGGCCGCTGCGCGATCGGCTGGTGGCGGCGGTGCTCGATGGCAGCAAGACGACGACCACCGGGCTGCTGCAGGACTATGAGATCGACGGGGAGCCGCTGCCGGTGATGGGCCGGAGAGCCGCGGTCGTTGACTCGGCCGGGGAACGGGTGGCGGTCATCGAGATAGTGGACGTGCGGGTCCTGCCGGTGGCCGAGGTCGATCTCCGGCACGCCGTCGATGAGGGGGAAGGGGACACGTCGGTGGCGGCGTGGCGGCGCGGTCACGAGGGGTTCTGGCACGGCGAGGACTATCGGGGCTGGCTCGGCGATCCCGGGTTCACGGTGCGGGACGAGACTCCGGCGGTACTGCTGCGATTCCGGCTCATGCCGCGGTCAGACGCCTGAGATCAGGGAATGCCCGGCGACCGCCGCCGCGGTGGCCGCCGCGAGTGCGGGAATGACGTCCGTGGACAGGGCCGAAATGGTGATGCGAATCGCGGGGGGCGTGGCGAGGCGATACAGCGCTCCCGGTGCCACCGCGTAGCCGGCTTCGCGCAGCCTCGCCACCGCCACCGTTTCGTCGGGCACGGAGACCCACACATTCAATCCGGTGCGGCCGGTCACCAAAAGGCCTTCGGCGCGCAAGGCAAGAACAAGACCCGAGCGCCTTTGTTCGTACTCCGCAGCAGCCGACGAAACCGTGGCGGCTACGACCGGATCGGCCCACAGGTCGGCGACGAGACGCTGGAGGACGAGCGACACCCAGCCCGTCCCGAGCCGTTGCCGGCCGGTGAGCCGCCCGATGCTCGTGGCGTCACCGGCGACGACGGCCAGCCTGAGATCCGGCCCGTAGGGCTTGCTGACCGAGCGGATGAAGCCCCACGAATGCGTAGTACCCCCCACATGAAACAGCGGTTCGACCGACAACTCCGCAGCGTGGTCGTCCTCGATGACCAGCACGTCGGCATGGGCCCCGAGCACCGACCGCAATTCCTTCGCGCGTGCGGCGGTCACACTGGCACCGGTCGGATTGTGCGCGCGGCTGGTGACCACGACCGCCCGCGCCCCGGCCCGCAATGCGTCAGCGAGTCGCTGCGGATCGGGCCCGGACTCGTCGACCGGTACCGGCACCGGCCGCAATCCCAACGCCGCCACCAGATCGAGCAGGTTGGCCCAACCCGGGTCCTCGACCGCGACCCGATCGCCGGGCAACACGTGCGCCTGCAGGAGCCGCTCAATGCCGTCCAGCGCGCCGCCGACCACCGCCAGTTCACCCGCGTCAATGCCGTCCCGGCTCAGCGACGCTTTCGCCGCCGTGAGCAATGGCGGGAATCCGGCGGCCGCACCGTACCCCGTGGGCATTGATTCGGCGGCCATGCGAGCCAGGGCCGGGCCGATGTCCGGCAGCAACCGCGAATCGGGGCCGCCGGTGGCCAGGTCGAGCACGCCGGGCGGTACCTCGAGCCGGAACTGCCCCCGCGCGGGCGCGATCGCCGGCCGGGGCCGCACCCGGGTCCCCTGCCGGCCCGCCGACTCCGCGATCCCACGCTGCCGCAACGCCTGGTAGGCCGCGGCAACGGTCGCCGGGCTGACCCCGAGCTGCGTCGCGGCCGCGCGGATCGGCGGCAGCGCGGCCCCCGCGGGCAGCGCACCCGAGCGCACGCCGGCCTCGACGGCGGCGGAGATCTCACTCGCCGTCCGTCCCGCCAGTGCGAAGCCCGAGTTCATGCTCCGACCCTAAGCGACACTCAGCCGAGATGAGTACAAGCGGCACCGGACCGCCGACACTGATGCCGGCCCCGGCCGAGGGCGTAGTCGACCGCGTGCAGGCGGTGTCAGGGCAGGTCGACGAGGTACGTCTGCGTCCAGCCGCCGGGCGTCGGCGCCACCCGCCAATGCTGGAACACGTGCGTCGTGGTCTCCGCGATCACTTCGACGGCGGCGATCCCGGCGTGCCCCTGCGCCACGCCCCGCACGTCGGCGATGCCGCCGCCGAACCGGGCGAGCCGCTGCCATGGCGTCCCGGGCCCCGGCGGCCGGACCCAGTGCTCGATCGCACCGTCGACGGCGACGAACAACACCAGCGATCCGGCCGCCCACTCGCTGGACGAGTCCAACGCCTCGATGAGGCACGGAGCGCCGTCGACGCCGCCGGCGAACTCGTCCACCAGCGACCACACGCCGCTCTGCCGCTGCCAATGCTGCAACCGGCCGCTGTCGGCGACCAGCACCGTCACCAGGTCGCCGGCGCCCTGTTCGCCCCACGGCCAGGCGCCCGCCCGCAGTTGCACGAAAGCCTGGCCGCACCGCCGGACACCCGTGCCGAACCGGGCCCGCTCCTGCCAGGTGCCCGGGGGAACGCCCAGCCACGGCCGGGCATTGCGCCGCGTCCAATGACTGATCTGGCCGGCTCCGGTGGCGACCAGCAGTTCCAGACTGCCGGGCTCACCGAAGTTGCTCTGGATCAGCACCGGCGCACCGACCGCGTCGGCCGGCCCGAACCCGGTCGGCACGTCGGGATGCCACTGTTTGACGTCCTGCTTGAACACCCAATGTTGCAGCGGGCCGCTCGGGCCGGACGGGTCGGTCAGCCAGACGGCGTCGAAGTTGCGGTTGAAGGTGGTCTGGGTGAGGCCCACCGGCGATGCGACCGACCCGGTCACGAAGGGGTGGCCGAGCCCGAAATCGCCGATGTGGTTCCACGTGATGGCTCCGGAGTCCTTGTACCACCAACGCACGGCGCCCTTCGGCCCGGCCGCCGTGAACTCCAGGTTGGCGTGCCGGCCACCGTTGCCGCTGACCACCAGCCCGCCCGCATGATGGCGGCGTTTCGTCGACGGGTCCGGGTTCGTGCCCTGCAGCCCGTACTTCTCGAAGGCGTCGATGCGCACCTCGCCGAAGCCGATGCGGAAGATTCCGTCGGGATGGGCGACGCTCGTGCCCCAGGAGTTCTTGGCGATCCAGCACGCGGTGGCATTGTCATAGCCGATGAGCAGCACGACGTGTTGCCCGCGCAGGCCCGCCGGAGCAGTGTTGTGGTAGACGCCGGTGCCGCCGTACCAGAAGACGTCGAAGTCGGCGTAGACATCGAAGGTGCCGATCAGCGGCCCGACGCTGTCCAGCCACGTCTGCTGAGCTTGCAGGCCGACGATCGACGTCAACGCCGGCGTGTGGACCACCCGGCCGGAGCGGTCGGCCGATGCCGTCGCTGGATACGTGTAGTTGAGCTCCCGCCCGGACCATGGCAGACAGCCGGCGTCGGCGATCCCGTTGGAGGCGATGAAGTCACCGGAGGTCTTCGGTTCGCCGCCGAGGAACGAGTAGTAGTTGAGGCCGGTGAAGACGTCGCCCTCGCTGCGTTCACACCAGACGCCGTGCTCGATCCGCACCATGGACTCGACGAGGCCCGTGTTGGCGAACCCCCAGCAGAAATTGCTGCCGCCCTGATCCCGCGGGCCGGTCACATAGCTGTTGCCCTGGTAATTGCTCCAGTCGATGCTCATCGCGGTTCCCCGAAGTCACCGAGACGAACCTGCGGTCCCCAGGCGCCTTCCAGCATCCGCTGGGCCTCATCGGCCGGGAGCAGCCCTCGTTCGACGGCTTCGACCAGTCGCCGCGGGTCGTCGCCCAACGCGCGGATCGCGGCCGCGCGGACATCGGCCGGCGGCGTCTCCCCCTCGGCGAGGGGGGTGTCCTGGCCGGTGACCGGAGGCGAGGGCGGCTCGGCCGCATCATCGACCTCGGCGAGCACCCGCCAGCCGAAGTCGTCGCTCTCCAGCATTTCCCGAATCTCGCCGTATCGCATGTCGCCTCACTCGATGTCAGCGGGCACCCAAGGACGCACCTTCATGGTGGGCGCGACGGCACGGACCGGAGTTTCGGAGTCCTCGATCGGACACGCCGGGAATGCGCCGTCGCCCCCGTGGACAGCAACGGCAGGCGGCGGAGGCTAGGAGTTGGCCGGGCGGATCAGGCCGGTTTCGTAGGCCAGGACCACCGCTTGGGCGCGGTCGCGGAGTTCCAGCTTGGTGAAGATGCGGGCTACGTGGGTTTTGACGGTCGCCTCGCTCAGTGTCAGGGCGGCGGCCAGTTCGGCGTTGGAGAGGCCCTGGCCCATCAACGTCAGGACCTCGAGCTCGCGGGGGGTCAGCGGGGTCAGGTCGCGGTGCAGTGGAGGGGGTGTGGACTCGGCGGCGAAGCGTTCCACCAGGCGGCGGGTGATCGATGGGGAGAGGAGGGCGTCGCCGGTGCCGACCAGGCGGACCGCGTTCGCCAGGTGTTCCGGGGTCACGTCCTTGAGCAGGAAGCCGCTCGCGCCGGCGGCCAGGGCGGCGTAGACGTAGCGGTCCAGGTCGAAGGTCGTCAGCATGATGATGCGGCAGGTCGGGTGCTGGGCGACGATCTGTCTCGTCGCGGCCAGGCCGTCCAGGTTCGGCATCCGGATGTCCATCAGGATCACGTCCGGGCGCAGGCGGGTCGCGGCCGTCACCGCCTCCACGCCGTCGACCGCCTCGCCGATGACCTCCACGCCACGGGCGTTGAGGATCATGCGGAAGCCGATCCGGACCAGCGCCTGGTCGTCGGCTATCAGGACGGTCGGGCCGGTCAGGCCGGTCAGGCCGGTCGGCTCGGTCGGGCCGGTCATGCCGGGTCCAGGGGGATGCGGGCGCGGACCCGGAAGCCTCCGCCGAAGCGGCGCCTCGCGTCGAAGTCGCCGCCGTAGACCGCCACCCGTTGGCGTAGGCCCAGGAGGCCGCGGCCCGAGCCGGAGACGGTTGTGAGGCCGGGTTGCGCGCCCGGGCGGGACGTGTTGAGGACCTCGATGCGCAGGCCTGTCTCGGTGTAGCGGACCGAGACCTCGGCTCGTTCCGCGTCGCCGTGTTTCAGGGCGTTCGTGAGCGCCTCTTGCACAATTCGATATGCGGTCACGTCGATGCCGGCCGGGAGCGGTCTCGGGGTGCCGGTGATTCTGACGTCCACCGGCAGGCCCGCGAAGGCGACTCGGTCCACCAGGCGGCTCAGGGCGTCCAGGCCCGGCTGGGGGGCGAAGTCGTCCGGGTCCGAACCGTCCTGGCCGTCGGCGGACGGGGACAGCAGGCCCAGCAGGTGGCGTAGTTCCTTCAGCGCGTCCCGGCCGGCGCCTTCCACGGCGGACAGGGCCGCGGTCACGTCCGGCGGCACGGCGTCGACGCTCGCGGCCAGGACCTCGCTGGCCGCGGCGGCCTGCACGACCATCACGCTCACGTTGTGGCTCACGATGTCGTGCAGCTCGCGGGCGATCCGGGCGCGTTCGGCGGCCACCGCGCCGCTCGCCGCGGTCTGGCGTTCGCGCTCCAGCCGCCAACCCTGCTCGCCCAGCACGCGGCGGTGGCGGTGGCGGGCGCGGACGGCCGTGACCGCGAACGCCGCCGCCGCGCCGATGGCCAGCACCAGCGCCGCGAGCAGAAGGCCGATGAGCACGGTCACCCTGGCCACGATGCCAGAGACCCGGGCGTGGGCGCATCGGTCCCCGGTTCCAGCCGTATACATCCACAGGATGACCTGTGCTCGGGGGTTGCATCTCGTAGTGGACGACTCAGGCAGTACCCCCGAAATAGGTTTGGGGCATGACAACGGTGGTGCGGCTGGACTCGGTGTGCAAGGAATTCGGCGGCACCGTCGCATTGGACGGGGTTTCGCTTGTCGTCGAGGCGGGCGAGGCGGTGGCGGTCATGGGGCCTTCCGGGTGTGGGAAGTCGACGCTGCTCAATATGATCGCGGGGCTCGATCGGCCGTCTTCCGGAGTCGTGGAGGTACACGATGAGGATCTCGGCGGTTTGACGGAAACGGGGCTCGCGCTGTTTCGGCGGCGGCGGATCGGGATGATTTTTCAGTTTTTCAATCTGCTCGATGATTTGCCGGCCCTCGACAATGTCGCGCTCGCGGCCCAGCTGATGGGCATCAGCGCCAAACAGGCCCGGCGGCGGGCGCTGGAACTGTTCGACGAGCTCGGGATCGCCGATCGGCGCAACGCGTATCCGGCGGCGCTCAGTGGCGGTGAACGGCAGCGGGTCGCGGTCGCGCGGGCGCTGATGAATCGACCGGCGTTGCTGCTGGCGGACGAGCCGACGGGGGCGCTCGACAGCCGGGCCGGGGAGCAGGTCATGGACCTGTTGCTGGACCTCAACCAGATCGGGCAGACGTTGCTGCTGGTCACGCACGATCAGGCGATGGCCGAGCGGTGTGCCGGGCGGGTGGTCGAGCTCGCCGACGGGCGGGTCGTCGGCGAGCGGGCGCTGGAGCGGACGGCATGAGAGCGACCTGGCGGGCGGCGCGGGCGGCGGTCCGGCGGCGGCGGCTGCAGACCGTGGTGATCGGGCTCGTCGTGTCGTGCGCGACGGCGACGATCGTGGTGGCGCTCGGGCTGCTCGACGCATCGTCGGCGCCGTTCGAGCGGTCGTTCGCGCAGCAGCTCGGGCCGCACCTGATCGCGCAGTACGACAACGAGCGGCCGCGCACGGTCGCGGGGGCGGCGGCCGTCTTCCCGCTCGTGGTGCTCGACGTGCCGGCCGACGGGGGGCCGGTGCCGGCCACCGGGCCGCTCACCGTCGTCGGGCGGGCCGACCCCGGCGGCGCCGTGGACCGGGTCGAAGTCTGGGCCGGGCGGTGGGCCACCGGGGCCGGTGAGGCCGTCGTCAACTGGCTGCCGCCGGCCGACCGCGCGGACGCGCACCGCTTCGGGGACTCGCTGCTCGGCAAGACCGTCACCGCGCCCGGGCGGCCGGCGCTGACGATCGTCGGGCTCGCGTACAGCCTCAGCCACACCGCCGACGTCTGGGTCTCCCCCGCCACGCTGGCCGGGCTCGGGACGGCCGGGTCCGAGGTCCTCTACCGCTTCCCGGGCGACCCGGACGCGGCCGCGATGCGCGCGCACGTCGCGAGCCTGCCGGGCGACGGTCTCGCCGGGTCCCGGTCGTACCTCGCGCTGAAGGCCGAAGTCGCGGCCGGCCCCGGCACCATGGTGCCGTTCCTGGTCGTCTTCGGCGTCCTCGGCCTGGTCGTCGCCGTCCTGATCGTCGCCAACGTGGTCAGCGGCGCCGTCATCTCCGGCTTCCGGCACATCGGGGTCCTCAAGGCGATCGGGTTCACCCCGCGCCAAGTGGTCCTCGTGTATCTCGTCATGGTGTCGGTACCGTCGATCGCCGGTGCCGCCCTCGGGACCGTCCTCGGCACGCTCGCCGCCCGGCCGCTGCTCGCCAACGCGTTCCAGGGGCTCGGCTTCGCCGGGCCGTTACAGACCGGGATGTGGGTACCGCTGACCGGCGTGCTCGGCGTGCCGGCGCTGGTAGTGCTCACCGCGCTCGTCCCGGCGCTGCGGGCCCACCGGCTCTCGGCCGCCGAGGCGATCAGCGCCGGCTCCGCCCCGAAGCCCGGCCGCGGCCTGCGGGTCCAGCGGGCCCTGGCCGGCACCCGGCTCCCGCGCGCGGTCAGCCTCGGCCTCGCCCTGCCGTTCACCCGCCCCGGCCGGACCGGCCTCACCCTCGCCGCCCTCCTGCTCGGCGTCACCACGGTCACGTTCGCCGGCGGCCTGGCCACGTCGGTCATCCGCTACGGCGACGCCGTCGACCGCGCGGACGCGGTCCAGGTGCAGGTCCGGCCCAACAACCCCGAGCTCGGCGTCCCCGCGTCGCCGAAGACCGACCCGCAGGTGGAGGCGCTCCTGCGCGGCCTGCCCGGCACCGTCTACGTCACCGCGAACCTCGACCTCCAGCTCACCGCGGCCGGCCACCCCGGCCCGGTGGCGGTCAACTTCCTGCGCGGGGACGCGGCCACGATCGGCTTCCAGCAGGAGCTCACGGCCGGGCGCTGGCTCACCGGCCCCGACGAGGTCGTCGCGTCCTCGGCCGCCCTGCACGACCTCGGCCTGGCCGTCGGCGACCGGCTCACCCTCGCGTACGACGGCCGCACCGCCCCGGTCACCATCGTCGGGCGCACCCTCGACGGCGGCGTCGGCGACGGGGACCTGTTCGCGGACTGGGGCGCCTTCGAGCGCCTCGCCCCCGACTACCGGCTGGTCAACCACGAGATCATGTACTACGTGCGGATCGCGCCCGCGACCACGGTGGACGCCTACCTGGCGGCGGTCCGCGCCGCCGACCCCGGGCTCAACGCGTGGTCGGCCGTCGCCGGGCTCGGCAACTCCTACACCGTCTCCGTCGTCACCGTGTCGGTGGTGTTCTCGCTGATGATCGGGGCGGTGGCGGCGCTGAGCGTGTTCAACACGGTGCTGCTCAACGTGCGGGAGCGGCGGCGGGACCTGGGGATGCTGAAGTCCATCGGGATGACGCCCCGGCAGGTGGTCGCGATGATGGTGACGTCCATGGCGGCGCTCGGGGTGGTCGGCGGCCTCCTGGGGATCCCCATCGGGATCGGCGCGCATCGGCTGATCCTGCCCATGGCGGGGCGGGCGGCGAAGATCGACCTGCCGGCTTCGCTGTTCCAGGTCTGGGATGCGGGGGCGCTGGCGTTGATGGCCCTGACCGGGGTGGCGATCGCGGTGCTGGGCGCCCTCATCCCATCGCGGACGGCGGCCCGCCTCCCCATCGCCGAGGTCCTGCACAATGAATAGGGCCAAGTGGCCCTATGACGGTACGGTTTCGGGGTGACCTCCAGTACGTACTGCCCAGGTACTCGATGGACCGATACGCTTGTCAGGTCGGAGGTGGACGCGATGACCAGCCTTAACCTGCCCCGTATCGAAGAAATCGACATCGACGACCTTGGCTCATTGCCCGAGGGATATCGATATGAACTGCACGACGGCAACCTCTTCATCATGACGCCGTCGAGCTTCTGGCATAAGGCGATGGCGCGCCGTCTCCTGCTGATGCTCCACGCCGCCGGCGCCAACGTATTCGCCGATCCGGGCGTCCGTGGCGAACGGCCCCGCGACAACCGCCTGCCCGACCTCGGTGTCGTGACGAAGCTGCCGCCCGGGCTGTCGTCGTACGCCAACCTTCCCGGCTCGGCATACAGCCTCGTCGTCGAGATCGTCTCCGAGCACTCGGAGAACGGCGAATACACCGACAAGGCGGCCTGGTACGCCCAGCGCGGCATCCCCGAGTACTGGATCGTGGACCAGACGCCCGATCGAGCGGACGACGACGGACTCGTGCTCATCCATCGCCTCACGCTTTCCGGCGCGCTGCCGGCATACGCGCGCGAGCGGGTGCTGCCGCTGTCCGACCTCGAGGCGGAGTACCGCGCCGAGCGAGGCTGAGATCGGGCGGACATCGCGCGCAGGAACCGGTCGCGGCCGGCCCAGGAAAAAACCGCGGTTTCCGAGGCCGCTTCGCTCCCGCCCCGGGCCGAGGGCTCCGCGCCCCCTGCACCCCCTTGCCGGCGAGGCTCGAAGCGAATGAGGCGCTCAGGCGCTTCGCTGGTGGCGGCCCAGCGGGAGGTGATCGCCCCGCTGGAGCCGGCCCTGGCCCGCAAGCGCACGGACGCGACGGGCTTCAACGGGATCCTGGCCACGTGGCGGCACGAGAACGCCCGTGCCGCCCTGCGCTTCCTGGACGACCTGTAACGCGACCGCGCGGACCCGGCCGTGTGGTCAGTCCCGCAAGTACCGCTCGACGCCGGCGACCTTCGACTCCAGGCGCCCCACCGGGCCCTCGCGCCAGTCGACCTTGATCACGGTGCTGGTGCGGGGGCTTCGGCTCTGTACCGCCGCCACGGCCGCCTGGACGACGCCCATGACCTCCTCCCAGGTTTCGCCCTCGACCGTGGTGAACATCGCCTCGGTCCGGTTGGGCAGCCCGGAGGCCCGCACCACCCGGACCGCCTCGGCGACGAGCTCTCCGACGTCCGCCCCGGCTCCGAGCGGTGTAACGCTGAACGCGACAAGTACCGACATGGGCTTATTCTCGGCCCTGTGCGACTGGTGATCACCAACGACGACGGCATCGACGCTCCCGGGCTGCGCGCCCTCGCCCTGGCCGCCGCCGAGGCCGGCCATGCGGTGACGGTCGCCGCGCCGGACCAGGAGCAGAGCGGCACCGGCGCGGCCCTGGCGGCCGTCACCGACCAGGGGCGGGTGGTGCTGCGGGCGGTACCGTTCGACGGTCTGCGGGCGTTCTCGGTGGCGGCGTCGCCGGCGTACATCGCGGTCCTGGCGTCCCTGGAGGTCTTCGGGCCGCGCCCGGACGCGCTGCTGTCCGGGATCAACCGCGGCGCGAACGCCGGGCACGCGATCCTGCACTCGGGCACCGTCGGCGCGGCCCTGACCGCCGCGAACGAGGGCCTCCGCGCCCTGGCCGTCTCGCTGGACGTCCTCACCTCGCTCCCGGGCGCGGCCCAGTCCGTCCAGGAGGCGTTCCGGGAGCGGGAGGGTGAGGTGCTGCACTGGTCGACGGCGGCCGGCTACGCCGTCCAGCTCCTGCCGTGGCTCGCGTCCGCGCCCGCGGCGACGGTCCTGAACCTCAACGTCCCGGACCGGCCGCGGCCGGAGGTCCTGGGGCTGCGCCGGGCCGCGCCGGCCCCGTTCGGGCAGGTGCGGATGGCGGTGGCGGAGGCGGCCGCGGACTTCGCCCGGATCACGGTCGAGGTGCGCGAGGAGTCGTCCCCGCCGGGCACCGACCTGGCCCTGCTGACCGCCGGCTACGCGACCCTGACCGCGCTGCGCCCGCCCGCCGAAGACCCGGACGTCCCCCTGCCCACCTGATCAGCACCACGAACGGAACACCGCCGAATACAGTCAGCGCCGCGTACCGAACACCGCCGAATACAGTCAGCGCCGCGTGCGGCACGCGGCCCGGAAACGGTCAGCGGAGCGTGCGGAAGGCCGATCGCAGCTCGGCGACCCACAGGTCGGGGCGTTCGAGGGCGGCGAAGTGCCCGCCGTGCGGCGGCTCGCCCCAGTGCACGATATGGGGGTACCGCCGCAAAGCCCATCGCTTTGAAGGGCGCGGCAGGTCGCGAGGGAAGACCGTGCACGCGGCCGGCACCTCGACGACGTCCGCGGTCGCGGTCGTGAACCAGGCCTGGACCTGGCGGAAGCTCTCCCAGTAGAGGCGGGCGCTGGAGGCGGCCGTCCCGGTGAGCCAGTAGAGGGTCACGGTGTCCAGCAGCGCGTCCCGGCCGATCCGGGCCGGCTCCTCGCTCCACGCGGTGAACTTCTCGGCGATCCACGCGCACAGCCCGGCCGGCGAGTCGTTGAGGGCGTAGCCGATCGTCTGCGGGCGCGTCGACTGGATCATGGAGTAGCCGTCGCCGTCGCGCTGGGCCGCCGCCAGCTCGTCGAGGGTGGCCCGCTCGGCCGCGGTCAGGTCGTCGAGGATCGGGGCGGCGATCGGCGGGCAGACGTGGATGCCGGCGAGGTGCCCGGCGTCCCGCAGGCCCATGGCGGTGGTGACGCTGGTGCCCCAGTCGCTGCCCATCGCGCCGTACCGCGCATAGCCCAGCCGCGCCATCAGCTCGGCCCAGGCGCGGGCGATCCGCTCGACGCCCCAGCCGGGCCCGGTGGGCGCGGCGCTGAAGCCGTAGCCGGGCAGCGACGGCAGCACCACGTGGAACGCGTCGCGCGGGTCCTCGGGGTGGGTGAGCGCCTCGACGACGCCGAGGAACTCGGCGATCGACCCGGGCCAGCCGTGGGTGACGACGATCGGCAGCGCGCCCGGGTGCGGCGACCGCGCGTGGACGAAGTGGATCGCGAGGCCGTCGAGCTCGGTGCGGAAGTTCGGCCAGGCGTTGAGCCGGGCCTCGAAGCGCCGCCAGTCGTAGCCGCCGGCCCAGTACGCGCACAGGTCGCGCAGGTACTCCACCGGCACGCCCTGCACCCACCCGGGCACGGTCGCGGGGTCCGGCCACCGGGTCGCGCGGACGCGGCGCCGGAGGTCCTCCAGGGCCGCCTCCGGCACCGCGCTGCGGAACGGGGTCATGTCAGGTCGTGCCCGGCGGTGCGGTCGACGTGGCCCGGGATGTCGCCGGCCCGGGCGTCGCCGGTGGTGAGCGTGCCGGTCGGTTCGAACATGAGGATGGAGCCGCCCGGGGACGACGGTTTGTGTTCGGTACCGCGCGGCACGACGTACGTGTCGCCCGGGTGCAGCACGACGGTGTGTTCGTGGCCGTCCGGGTCGCGCAGGGCGATGTCGAAGCGGCCGTCGAGGACGAGGAAGAACTCGTCGGTGTCGGTGTGGGTGTGCCAGACGTGTTCGCCGCGGGTGTGGGCGACGCGCACGTCGTAGTCGTTCATGCGCGCGACGATCCGCGGGCTGTACACCTCGGTGAACGACTGGAGCGCCTCGGACAGGTTCACGGGCTTCGCGGTCATGCGCCAATTCTGGTACCGCTCGCGCCCGCGCGCTTGTACAAAGTGCACATGGATGATCGTTGGCAGCAGGATCCGGACCCGGCGCTGCGCCCGGTCGCGCGGACGCCGGAGGTGCGGTTCGACTCGCACGGAGTACCCCTGCTGGGGGTGCTGCACCTGCCGGCCGGGCCCGGGCCGCACCCGGTGGTCGTGCTGCTGCACGGCTTCCCCGGCAACGAGCGCAACTTCGACCTCGCGCAGGCGCTGCGGCGGGCCGGCTACGCGGCGCTCGTCTTCCACTACCGCGGGTCGTGGGGGGTCGGCGGCGCCTACTCCTGGTCGAACGTCCTCGCCGACGCCGCCCGCGCGGTCGCGGTCGCACCGTCTCTGGACCCGTCGCTGGACGCGGGACGGGTCGCGGTCGTCGGGCACAGCCTCGGCGGGTTCGCGGCCCTGCACACGACGGCGGCCGACCCGGCGGTACGCGCGGTCGCGGCGCTGGCCTCCTTCGACTTCGGTGCAACGGCGGAAGAGCCGGCGGGGGTACTGCAGCAGACCCGCGCGATGTTCGGTTCGGATCTGCTGCCACTGCACGGCACCAGCGGCGACGCGCTGTATGAGGAGATGCTCGCCAACGGCCCCGCGTGGCGCCTGGCCGACCTGGCGCCCCGGCTCGCGGACCGCCCCGTGCTGCTCGTCGCCGGCGAGCGCGACACGGTCGCACCCCCGGTCCGCCACCACGCCCCCGTCGCCGCCGCCTACGGCACGAGAGCCGCCGGCACCCTGGCCGCCCTGACGCTGCCGTCCGACCACGCCTTCTCCGACCACCGGATCGCCCTGACCCGCGCGGTCATCGACTTTCTGGATCGCTCACTGTAGACGCCCGGTGGCACACCGGCCGCAGAATCGCTCGCCGCAAGCGCGCGGTGGCACACCGGCCGCAGAATCGAGCGCGCCGTCGGCGTGCCCGACCGCGCGGTCATCGACTTTCTGGATCGCTCACTGTAGACGCCCGGTGGCGCACCGGCCGCTCGACCGCGAGCGTGCCGTCGGGGTGCTCGCCGGCCGGGACGTAGCCGGCGTCGCGTAACGCGGCCATGGTCTCGGCCGGCGGCCGCGCGCTCGCCAGCACCGTCGGGGCCAGCTCGGTCAGCTCCAGCCCGGCCAGGCCGCGGACCCGCTGGAGCTCGCCCAGCAGCGCCCGGTCGTCGCTGCGCAGCACGCACCCGACCGCGCGGACGCGCACGTGGCCGTGCTTGCGACCCATGTCGGCGATGAGGTATTCGAGGGGCTGCGGCACCCGCCCACCGGCCGCGGCCGCGCGGACGCGGGCGAGCAGCTCCTCGGCGCTCGAGCCGGCGTCGAACGCGCGGCGCACCGACGACGAGGTGAACCGCCAGGTCGAGCCGCCGCCCCGGGACTCGCGCTCGGCCGCCAGGTTGAGCAGGGCGCTGAGCGACGACGACGGGGTGCCGGTGGCCACGGCGGTCAGATCGCTCTGCAGCAGTACCGTCTCCACGGCCGCCGGCACGAAGGCGTGCACGGTGTCGAAGAGCCGGCCCGGGTCCCCGGCCGCGAGGGCGCGGCACAGCGCCGTGGGGGCGAAGCGGTCACCGACGCCCATGAGCTCGAACTCGCGCCAGAGGGCGGCGGCGAGCGGTGCCACCTCGTCGGCGTCGCCGGCGATCAGCGGGCGCAGGTAGGCCAGCATGCTCGCCAGTCCGGCCAGGTCGGCCGCGCCGCGCCCGGGCGGCAGCGACGCCAGGATCGCCGCGAGGGTCGTGCGCAGCAGCGCGCTGCCGGCGTCGTGCTCGGAGCCGACGAGCGCGGGGCGGCCGTCGAGCAGCAGCGGCGCGGCCGGCATCTGGTACCAGCCGTCGAGCAGCCACCCGAACTGCTCGGCCGGCTCCAGCTTGAGCCAGTTGTCGTACTCGGCCGCCGGGGCCACCCGGGCGGCGGCGATGCCGATCAGCCCGTTCATGCCGGCGACGGTGAGCCAGAACCGCGCCCCCTCCTCGTCGGTGCCGGTGAGCCGGGCCAGTTTGCGCAGCTCCCGCGCGCTGATCCCGCCGGCCTTGAGGATCGGCACCGGGGTGCGGCCGAGCTCGTCGAGCAGCGTCTCGACGGACGCGATCGCGGCCCGGGCCGCGGCCGCGCCCCCGCGGTCGACGGCCTCGGCGGGCGCGGGCACCGACAGCGGCGCCGGCGGGACGGGGTCGAACGGGGCGGTGAAGCCGGGGCGCAGGGCGGCGCCGACCTCGCTGGGCATGGAGATCTCGACGCCGTAGTAGGCGTTGAAGATGAGCAGGCCCCGGTCGGTGGCCCAGCGCAGCGGGTGCCGGCGGTTGGTCCGCAGCGCGAACGCCGTGTCGGCGTCGGCGTACTTCGGCCGCCGCTCCGCCATCTCCAGCATGACCTCGCGGGCCGGCCGCGGCGCCGCCCGGAACTCCGCCCGGACCAGGTCGGGGTCGGCGAGGGCGGCGTTGATGCTCCGCACCAGCGCCGGCTGGCTGAGCTTGTAGGCCGGCCGGCCCAGCTCGATCGCGATGCGCTGCAGCTGTTCGAGGGGCAGATAGGCGAGCTCGTGCTCGGCGGCCCGGCCGAACCCGTAGGTGTTGGCGATCGCCTTGTGCAGTCCGACCGTGCGGATCCAGTCGCCGTCCGGCCGCGCGAGCCCGGCGTCGAACAGCGCCCGCAGTGCTTTTGTGAGGTCCGGGTCGTCGGGGCCGACGTCCAGCGCTCGCGCCAGGTCCTCTCGCCGCGTGCCCGCCGCGCGCAGTGACAGGACCTCGGCCACCTGTAACTGCGGGAGCGTGAGCAGCGACGCGAGCTGGAGCATCTGCGCCGTTTCCACGGCGCGATCCTATTCTGTCAGCGCTTTGTTCATTGCGTGACACCATTATCACTGTGTGTCATTGATTGGGCACGCGTCTCTTATGTTGTAACCGGGTCACACCGAGGAGTGATTAAGAGAAGCATAGATCTTCATTATTTTCGTGGACGATTTGGACATATGCCCCTGCTTTGGAAAATTTCATGGCCGTACGACTGTCGGGCGGCAAGTAATCCGCACTATCTTGTGTCGTCGCTAAGTTCCGCCCCGTAGGAGACGACGTGAAGAACCCGCTGTTCAGGAGGGCTGCCGTCGGCACTTTCGCCGCCGCTGCCGCCATCGGCCTATCGACCTTCTTCGTTACCCCGGCCAGTGCGCACAGCGCCGGTCCCGCTGGCTCTGCGGATTGTGGTGACAACGGTCTGTACACGGTGACCTGGACGGTTAAAAACGACTTCAACAAACCGGTCACTCTGAGCAACATCAAAATCACGCCGAATGCCGGCAACGGCAACGTCCCGGGCGAGATCAAGCTGGACGGCGGCGCCGGAAGCTCGTTCAAGACCACCTACGCCGGCGACGCCAAGACCGAGCTGATCCTGAGCGTCGACGGTCTGTGGCAGGACGGGCCGCGCAAGACCTGGCCTGAGGACGGCCACCCGAAGACCTTCCACAGCGACCCGGTCAAGCTCAAGGGCGACTGCAAGCCGACCGGCACCTCGCCGAAGCCGTCCCCGTCGCCGTCGAGGTCCGCCTCGAAGCCCCCGACCCCGGAGGCGTCCCGCCCGGTGACGCCGACGCCGTCGCAGTCCTCGACCCCCGGCCTGCCGGTCACCGGCTCCAGCACCACCCTGCCGATGGTGGGCACGGGCGCGGCCCTGGTCGCGGGCGGTGCCGCCCTGGTCTTCACCCTCCGCCGCCGGCGCCGGGTGACGTTCACGGCCGAGTAACGGCCCCAGCTGTCCGGGAAGGCGTCCGCTCCGGCGGGCGCCTTCCCGCCGTCTCGTAACCTTCTGGGGTGCCCCCACCCGCGTTGCACGTCGGCTGTGCCATGTGGACCCTCAAGTCCTGGCAGGGCCGCTACGTGGAGCATCCGCTCCCGGCCACCGAACGCCTCCGCGCCTACGCCGGCTGGTGCAACGCCGTCGAGGGCAACACCACGTTCTACGCCACCCCGGCCCGCTCGACGGTCCAGACGTGGGCCGAGCAGACCGCGCCGGACTTCCGCATGGTGCTGAAACTCCCGAAGCCGGTGACGCACGAGCACCGGCTCACGGGCGCCATGCCCGAGATGCGCGCGTTCCTCGACGCGGTCGAGCCCCTGGGCCCGCGCATCCACGCCCTGTGGGTCCAGCTGCCGGCCTCGTTCGGCCCGGAGGACGTCCCCACCCTCGAACGGTTCCTGCGGCGGATGCCGGCGCAGTACCGCTGTGCGGTCGAGGTCCGCCACCCGGCCCTCTTCACCGATCTCGCTTTGGCGGGGGTACTGCGAGCAGCCGGCGCCGAGTGGGTGCCGTTCGACACGACCGCGTTCTTCGCCGCCGCCCCGACGAGCGACGCCGAGCGCGACGCGTGGACGAAGAAGCCGAGGACCCCGCGCCGCGGTGAGGCCCTCACGGCCCACCCGATCGTGCGCTACCTGGGCCGCGACGACGAAGCCGAGACCGTGGCCGGCTGGCAGTTCTGGGTGGCCCAGGCCGTCACCTGGCTCCGCGAGGGCCGCAGCCCCACGTTCTTCATCCACACCCCCGACAACGCCGACGCTCCGCGACTGGCCCGTGACTTCCACACCGCCGTCCGCGCCGAGGTCCCGGCCCTGCCCCCGCTGCCGGAGCCACCCTTGCTGACGTTGTTCTAGAGCCTGATTTCGGTACCGCCGGGCAGCTGCAGGAACGCCAGGAGCCGCTCGGCCTCGGCGTACACCGCCGCCGGGTCGAGGAGCTCGCGAAACGGCGACACTTCGAGCAAGCCCGGCTTGACCTCCCAGGTGCCGGCCACGAACCCGTCCTCGAGGAACGTGGGCCGGACGGCGGAGAGCCCCGGGCAGATGATCGCCTGGTCGGCCGCGGCCACGATGATCCGGGACCGGTCGGCGTGACTGAGCACCAGGTTGTCGAACGCGGGCAGGAACCGCACCGGCGCGACCGCGTCCGCGCTCTCCAGCTCCGCCTCGGGCCGGTCGAACAGCTCCTGTCCGTTGTCGTCGGTGTAGACGCGCAGCTGCGACCGGAGCGCCTCGACGTCCCCGGTGAGCCGCCGCAGCCCCGACCAGTTCTGCAAGTCCGCGACCGAGGCCGGCCCGCAGCTCAGGAGGTACCGCCGAAACAGCTCTTGGATTGTGGGCTTGTCCTCGAGCGGCGCCCCGAGCCACTCCTCGGCCAGGGCGATGTGCACGTGCCCGCGCCGCCGCCAGATCCCGCTCGGCGGCGGATGGATCAGCGCCAGCCGGTGCTGCGCGGCCCAGGCCAGCGCGATCGCCTCGCGGCCGGGAAAGCGCTTGCTCAGCGCCTTGGCCAGCTGCGGCCGGGTCATGGTCGTGCCGTTGAGGGCGGCGCGGGCGGCCTCGGCCAGCTCGTCGAGGTCCACCCCGTCGAGCTGCCGCCGGAACGCCGACAGCCCCCCGTTGCCGATCCGCTCCCGGATCAGCGGCCGCAGCCAGCGGTAGTCAGCCCCGTGGGTGATGTGCTGCGTGCCCCGCAGCAGCCCGCCCCGGACCAGCACCCGCTCCCGCAGCGCGGCACTGAGCGCGTCGTGCGTGAACGCCTCCGACCGGGCCCAGATCCCGACGTAGGGCGCGTCCACGTCCTGCGCCTGCACCGCCACGACCTGCCGCACGACGTCTTCCACACCCGCGTCCGCGCGCTCGAGCAGCAGCTGCCGGCGCAGGTAGGTCCGGTTCAACACCCGCCTGGAAATCCGCACAGACCGAACGGTACGGCCGGATGCGGTCAACCTCTGTCCGCATCCGGCCGTCCATCACGTGACTAGCAGTGGCCGAGGTCTTCCCAGTTGGCGGTCCAGCCGGGCTCGGAGCCCTGCGTCCACCACTTCGCGCGCCACAGGTGCTTGCCCTGGCCGGAGCCCGGGCCGTTCGGGTTGCCGTTGGCGCTCTTCTCGTGCTTCACGGTCTGGCCGGTCGTGTAGATGCCGTTGATCGACCACTCGGGCGCGGCCGCGCAGCTGGTGGCCGGGGGCGTGGAGGTCGACGGCGACGGTGACGACGACGGTGACTTCGACGGGGAGGCCGAAGCCGAGGCCGAGCCGGAGGGCGTCACGCACGGGCCGGACGAGTCCACCGTGTCGGTGAACGCGTTGCCCGCGCCGCGGTAGGCGGCCGCCTGTGACGTGGCCTGGCCGGGGGTGAGGACCTGGTTCTTCGCGTATAGCACCCAGTCGACCTGCTGGATGTAGGTCGAGAGGCCGCCGGAGTGGGCCGCGGTGTCGATGAACCACAGGTTCCAGTTGATGGTCATCGTCTGGCGCGGGTAGAACTTGCCGGAGTGGTCGCCGACCTGCTGGCCGTCGATGTAGTAGATGACGTGGCCGTTGGCGACGGTGACGACGAGGTCGTGCCAGCCGTCGAAGCTGGTGCGCTCCTCCGAGTGGACGTTGTCGGCATACCACGGGTCGTTGCGGTACGTGTACCAGGTCGTCTGGTAGTTGATCGGGCCGGTCTCGCCCCAGCCGCCGTTCGGCAGATACTCGGAGACGTCGAGCTCGCTGTACGTCGGGTCCAGGTCGCCGTTGAGCGGGCTGATGGTGAAGAACGTCTCGTTGATGTGGTCGCCGTCGGCGCCGGACGTCGGCGTGTCGGTGAAGCGGACCCGGGAGGCGTATGTGCCCTCCAGGTAGCGCTTCTGCGCCGAGTACAGCTCGGCCTGGTTGGTGCCGCCGCCGGTGCCGTCGGTCGACGCGGTGAGCTGCATGACCTTCTGGCCACCGTTGGTCGGGAAGGTGATGCTGTTGGCCGACCAGGTGGCGCCGGGGACGCCGGGGCCGCCGGCGTAGGTGCGCGGCACCCACCCGTGTGCGGTCAGCGACGAGTCGGCGGACGAGCTGTAGTTGAAGTCGTCGAACAGGTAGCCGCAGGTGTTGGCGGCGGCACTGGCGGTGCCGGCGCCGGCCACGGTGAGTGCGACGCCGCCGACCGCGCCGGCCAACGCGATGGCCGACGCGATCACTACTGATCGACGTTTACCGAAGGACATGGATAGAACCCTCCCCAGCTTTTTGGTCAGGAAGTGCTACTTGACCGCGCCGGCGGTCATTCCGGCGCGGATGTGCCGTTGGAACGCGACATAGGCGATGAGCACCGGCAGCATGGCAATCGTGAGGCCGGCGAACAGTCCGCTCCAGTCGCTGCGATACCCCTGGCTGACCGACAGGGAGGCCAATCCCTGCGCCAGGACGTACCGGTCCGGGTCGGGGTTGAGAACCAGCGGGAGCAGGTACTGGTTCCAGAGCCCGAGAAAATTGAAGATGCCGACGGCGACCAGGCCCGGGCGGGCCATCGGCAGCATCACGCGGAAGAAGACGCCCGCGTGCGAGCACCCGTCCATGAACGCGGCCTCGGCGACCTCGCCGGGTAGGGTCCGGAAGAACGAATGCAGGAAGAAAACCGTGAATGGTACCGCGTACGCCGCATACACCAGGATGAGTCCCTGATAGGTGCCGAGCAGATGCAGCTGCTGCACGACGAAGAACAGCGGGACGAGGGCCAGGAACACCGGGAAGAACATGGCCGCGACGAACGTGTAGTAGATGAGCCGGTTGCCCCGGAACTCATACCGCGCCAGCGCGTAGGAGACCAGCGCACCCAGCAGCATCGTGAGGATCAAAGCGCCGCCCACGACGATGAGGCTGTTGAGGAAGTACCGCCCGATGTCGGCCTGATTCCACGCCCGCGACCAGTTGCCGAACTGCGGTTTCGCCGGAACGGACCACGGCGAGTTGAGAATCTCGTTGTCCGTCTTGAACGAGCTCATCACCGCCCACAGCAACGGCAGCGCGGTCACCACGCCCCAGGCGAGCATCGCGAAATGCGGCAGAACCCTTCTCACGCCAGCTCCACCCTTTCCTTGCGGCCGGCCCGCAGGGCGAGCACGGCGAGCGTCAGCGTGGCGAAGAACAGCGCGACCCCCATCGCCGACGCGTAGCCGAACCGGCCGAACGTGAAGGCGTTGCGGTACAGGGAAAGGCCGATGACCTCGGTCGCGCCGTCGGGGCCGCCGGGACCCACGGTCATCACCTGCACGACGGCGAAACCGTCCAGAGCACCGATCCCGAGGTACACGAAAGCCACCTGCACCGTGTCCCGGACCAGTGGCAGTGTCACTTTCCGGAACGTGGCCCAGTTGCTGGCCCCGTCGAGCAGTGCGGCCTCGTAGAGCTCCTTCGGAATGGAGTCGATGGCCGCGCTGAACAGCACCATGTAGAACCCGACCGACGACCACACGAGCACCGCCATCACCGACAGCAGGGCCAGATTCGGCTCGGCCAGCCAGCTGCGGGCCAGCGACCCGAGATGGGCCGCCCGCAGCGCCCCGTTGAGCAGGCCGGTGTTCGGGTTGTAGATGAACTGCCAGAGCACGGCGATGACGACCAGGGACAGCAACTGCGGAAAGAAATAGACGATCTGGTACACCCGGGAGCCCGCGATCCCGCGCCGTCCGTCCCGGCCACCCAGGTGCAGCATGCTCGCGAGAAACAAGCCGAGCGCGATCGTCGCGACCGGAATCACCACGAGCATGACCGCGTTGTTGCGCACCGCGTCGAGGAAAAGGGAGTCGCCGCCGAGGCGGGCATAGTTGCCCGCCCCGACGAAATGCGCCTCGCCGGCCACGCCGGTCCAGTCGGTGAGCGAGAGGTAGAACGCCTGCCCGTACGGGGACAGCACGAAGACCACGTGCAGTACCAGTGCGGGGAACAGCGCACCGAACAGGAACCGGAGCCGACCGTGTTTCATCAGCGGGTGTACTTCTTGACGCCGGAGTCCTTCGCGATGGCGTCGGCGGCCTTCTGGATCCGGTCGGCCCATTCGGTGGCGGTGGCGCGCTTGTTCACCAGCTCGCCGGTCGCGTCGTCGACGGCCTTCGCCAGCTCCGCGTACCAGGTGCGGAACCGGAACGTGAAGGCCTCCTTGCCGGCCGCCTTGATCGCGTCGCGGGTGGAGCCGAGGCCGCTGCTCAGCGTCAGCCCGTCGGTCGCACCGGCCACCGCGGGCAGCGTGCCGGCGGTCTGCGCGAACGCCTTCGCCGACTGCTTGGAGAACAGGATCCGCAGGTACTCCATGCCCCCGGCGGTGTTCTTCGCCTTCGACGGCACGATGAACGACTCGGAGCTGGCCGCCTGCACCGCGGCCGCGCCGAACTTGTCGCTCGAGGTGCGGGCCGGCACGGCCCCCATGACCATGTCGAAACCGCTCGGGGCGACGCCCTTCTGCTCGCTCTCCAGCCAGGAGCCGCACGGGATGAACGCGGCCTTGCCCTGGCACCAGGCGGCCTGGGACTCGGTGTGCGAGAGGGCCTCGGAGCCGCTCATGATGTAGCCCTTGCCGGCCAGCTCGGCGAACGCCTCGGCGGCGGCCTTGAGCCCGTCGGCCTTCCACGCGTTGGGCTCGAGGTTGTCGACGCTCTTCAGCAGCGCCTCGCCGCCGACCTTGGCCGCCATGCTCAGCAGCGGGTCGTTGATGTACTCCGGGTATTTGCCCTGGTAGGTCCAGGGTGCGATGCCGGCCGCCTTGATCGTCGCGCACAGGGCCAGCATCTCGTCCCAGGTCTTCGGATACGCCCAGCCCTTGCTCGCGAACAGCGGCTTCGAATACCACAGACCCCACACCGTGTAGGTGAAGTTCAGGGTCAGGACCTGCTTGTCGAAGGTACCGTCGTCGATGACCCCGGGCAGCAGCGTGTCCCGGACCTTCGTGTTCGGGTCGTCGAACGACGGGGCGTCGAGCAGCGCGGTGAGGTCCGACAGCTGCTTCGCGCCGACGAGGGTGGCCAGGTCGAGCCGGCCGGCGCCGGTGTTGTCCACGACGTCCGGGGGCGTGTTGGCGACGAACCGGGGCTGCAGCGCCTCGCCGACCTTCTGGATGCCCTTGTGGTCGATGGCGGCCTTGCTGTACTTGCCCTTGTAGAGGTCCTCGGCGTGCTTGGCGTAGTCGTCGCCGTACCCACCCTTGAAGATCACGACCTCGAGCGGGGCGTCGTCCTTGACCCCGAGCGGGTTCTCGGCGCTCTTCGCACCGCCGTTCGCGGCGGGCTTGTCACTGCTGTTGTCACCACTGGTCACACAGGCACTGAGCAGCGGCGCGGCGATGGCGACACCGGCGCCTGCCTTTAACAGCGCGCGGCGGCTGGGATAGGTTGGCGTGGAAGGTGAGGGGTTCATGGCAAGGCTCGCTCTCCCTTTATGCGGTACGCCGGATGCGCCCGGCGTACCGCGCTTCAAGTGCTGCGTTGTGCTCCCGTCCGCCCGGCACGTTGTCGGACAGGTAGATCGGCGGGGTGACGCCGAGGGCCAGCAGGCGGGCCACCACCTCGGTGACGATCTGCTGGGCCAGCAGCGCCGCCGTGATCGAGGAGACGGCACCGACGGCGCCGCCGCCCGGCAACGGCAGCGACGCGTCGCCATACGGGGCCCCGTTGTCCAGGACCACGTCGGCGAGGTCGCTGAGCTTGAGCCCGCTCGCGTGCCGGGAGTCGACCCGCGCGGAGTGCTCGAGCGACGTGATCGCGATGAGGGCGTGGCCGCGGTCCTTGACCAGCTGCGCCATCTCCACGACGGCGCCGTTGACGCCGGAGTTGGAGGCGATGACGAACGTGTCGTCGGGTTTGACCGGGGCCAGGTCGTAGAGCTTGTGCGCGACGGCCGGGGTGCGCTCCAGCTGCGGGTCGGCCAGGGCGCTCTGCGGCTCGCCGCCGTAGAGGACGATGTCGCGCAGGGCGATGCGGTTGGTCGGGACGAGCCCGCCGGCCCGGCCCGCGATCTCCATGGCGAGCGCCTCGGAGTGCCCGCAGCCGAACGCCTGGATCACCCCGCCCGCCTGGATCGTCGCGGTCATCAGGTCGGCGGCGTGCGCCACCCGGTCGCCCTGCGTGGTCCCGACGCGCTCGATGGCGGCCCGGATCACCTCGACGTAGTCGGCACTTCTGATGGTCACAGCGGCTTTTCCCTCCGTGGTCGCTTGCGGTTGCTGTTCGTGTCGGGCACCCGGTGCGCGTCGACGGCGCGCACGGTGAGCTCGAGGGCCTCGGCGGTGCGCTCGTAGGTGCGCTGCGCCACCGCGACGTAGATGAGGTCCAGGACCAGCAGCTGCGAGTGCAGCGCGGAGAGGGCCGCCACCCGGAAGGTGGTCTCGTGGACGGAGGTGGTGAACACGACGTCGGCGACCTCGGCCAGCGGCGAGCGCCCGTAGGAGGTCACCGCCACCGTCATCGCCCCGTGGTCGGCGGCCTCGGCCATCGTCTCGATGACCTCGCGGGTGCGCCCGGAGTGCGACAGCCCGATCGCGACGTCGCCAGGCCCGAGCAGCGCCGCGTTGGTGAGCGCGGTGTGGCTGTCGGAGCGATACCAGACCGGGACCCGGATCCGTTCGAGGCGAAACGCCATTTCCCTTCCGGCGGTACCGCTGGATCCGAGCCCGAAGATCTCGACGCGCCCGGCCCCGGCGATCGCCGCCGCGACCCGCTCGGCCGCGGCGACGTCCAGCCCGGCCGCGGTCGTCTGGATCGCCCGGGTGTCGGCCGCGGTGATCACGCCGAGCACGTCGGCGAGCGGGTCACCGGGTGCGATGTCGCCGCTGATGTCGGTCTCCCAGCGGGCCTGCTCGGCCCGCCCGGTCTCGGTGGCGATGGCCACCCGCAGGTTGGCGTACCCTTTGAAGCCAAGCGTCCGGCTGAACCGCGTGACCGTCGCCGTCGAGGTCCCCGACCGCTCGGCCAGGTCGACGATGCTGGCGTGCGCTGCCGTCTCGGGATCCTCGAGGATCGTCTCCGCGATCTTCGCCAGGGCCTCCGGCATGGTCGGCCCCTCGATGCGGAGCCGCCCGAGCAGCCCGCCACTCTCACCCGTCACCGGTCATCCTTTTCATCGTTCTGCCTTGGCGATGAAAATTACGACCACTTCAACTTCTAGTCAATAAGAACTTTCTATGTTTCCATCGACGCCATGGCTGTGGTGGTTGGAGTGGACGCGGGCGGGACCGCATCGAAGGCCGTGGTCCTCGACCAGGCCGGCCACGAACTCGGCCGCGGCCGCGCGGGCCCGGGGAACCCCTCGGCGACGGGGGCGGCGGCCGTACGCGCCATCGGGTCGGCGCTGCGGTCGGCGTTACGGGCGGCCGGGGTGCCGGACCCGGCGGCGGTGACCTCTGGGGTGGTCGGCGTCGCCGGGGCCAGCGCCCTCGCCGACCCCGCGATCGCCGCCGAGTTCAAGGCCGAATGGGCGAACCTGGGCCTGACCACCGAACCGCGCATCGTCGGCGACGCGGTGACCGCGTTCGCCGCGGGCGGCGACTGGCCGGCCGGCGCCGTCCTGATCAGCGGCACGGGCGCGGTCGCGGCCCTGGTCGACGGCCTCGAGGTCGTTCGCGTCGCCGACGGCCTGGGCTGGCTCCTGGGCGATGAGGGCTCCGGCTTGTGGCTCGGCCTGCGGGCGGTACGACTGGCGGCCCGAAAATGGGAAGCACCCTTGTCCCGCCGGGTCGCCGCCCACGCCGCGGCCGCGACTCCGGACGCGCTCGTCCGCTGGGCGCAGGCGCTGCCCCCGTTCGGCGCCCTGGCCCCGGTCGTCTGCGCACTCGCCGAGTCCGGGGACCCCGACGCGACCACCATCGTCACCGAGGCCGGGGCCAGGCTGGTGGCGACCCTCGACGAGCTGGACTCCCCCGGGGCCCCGGTGGTCCTGGGCGGCGGCCTGCTGACCGCGGACACCCCGGTCCGCCGCGCCGTCCTGGCCCAGCTGGCCGGCCGCGGCACCACCGTGGGCACCGCGGCCGACCCCGCGCTCGGCGCCGCGCGGCTGGCTGCGCGCCTCGTTCGCTGACGACCGCCGCCGACATGTCGGGCGCTGGCGCGCCGCGACATGTCGGACTTATCGCCCGACGGGGTATCCGCCGGGATCAGAACCGGGTCGTCAGGAAGTCCCGCGCCTGCAGGGCCGCCGCGGTGATGCGGACGTCGCCGATGAAGCCGTAGAAGCCCTGGCCGAACTGCTCCGCGAACTGGGTCGCCCCGAGCACGAACGGCTTGCCGAACGTGGTGATGCCCTTCGACGGCTGGGTGGGGTTGCGGGCGATCGGCGAGCCGCCGACGTACACCACCGTCTTGCGGGCGTCGTTGACGACGGCCAGGTGCATCCAGCGGCCCACCGGCAGCGCGTGGCTCCAGGACGTCGGGTCGGCGTCGCGGTCGGTCGGGTACACCACGAACTGCAGGAACCGCTCCGGGGAGAGGTTGAGGCTGCAGGTCGGCTCCTCCGGGGACCAGCCGCTGGTCTTGCCGGCGTCGCCGTTGCGTCCCTCCCAGCTGAGGATGCCCATCCAGGCGTGGTCGCCCTCGAACGGCGCGGGGAACTTCACGAACGCCTCGATGGTGTAGCCGCGCTCGAAGCGGTCGCTGTTGATCGGCGCCGACCGGACGGCCTCCAGGATGGCGCCGCGGTCCGGCGACTTGCCGCCGTCGAAGCGCAGGCTGGCGTGGGCCGGGGCGCCGGCGTGGTGCTCGGCCGACGTGACCAGGGCGCTGGCCGCGCTGGCGTGCAGGCGCTGCACGACCAGGTCGTTGCCCTTGCCGGTGAGGTCCCTGACCACCGTGCCGTCGGTGACCGCGGCGCCGTTCTGCCGGCCGAGGCCGTCGAAGCGCCAGTAGGCGGCGGTGTCGCGGCCGATGACCGCGGAGGCCGGGCGGGGGCCCGGCGGGGTGGCGGGGGCGAAGCCGGCGAAGCGGGCCGCGAAGTCGATCGACAGGCTGAAGCGGTCGGTATCGCCGGTCAGCTCGATCGTCTCGGCCTCGAGCCGGTTGCGCTTGCGCGGGTCGTGGTTGAGGAACCACGGCGAGAACGTCTCGACGTCGATGACGTCGCGGGCCAGGTCGAAGTGGTACAGGCGGATCATCCCGGCACCGCCGTAGTAACGGTCCTGGTAGTTCGTGATGTGCACGTGCACGTCGTGGCCGGCGTCGTTGCGCAGCACGGTCCGGCCGGGCGGCCAGAAGTGGCCGTTGAGGGTCAGGAAGATCTGGTCATTGCGCTTGATGAAGGTGTCCCACAGCCGCTGGCCGTAGTCGGACAGGTGCGCCTGACCGCTGTCCTCGGACCAGGCCAGCTCGTGCGTGGTGAGGATGACCGGCAGCGTCCGGTGCGCGTCGAGCACGCCCTGCGCCCAGGCCAGGCCCTTGGCCGAGACCCGCCAGTCCAGGGCCAGGACGATCCACTGCCGGTCGGCCGCGGTCAGAATGTGGAAGGAGTTGTACCCGTCCGGCGAGGCCCCGCCGAACGTCGGCATCTGCGTGAACCGTGGCGACGCCGCGCCGAACGCCCGCCGGTAGGCGGAGTCGCCGCGCTGGTCGTCGGTGCCGCCGTTGATGTCGTGGTTGCCGGCCAGGACGCTGTAGGGCAGCCGGCCGTCGAGGTCCTGGAACGTGTCGGAGGCGAGCCCGATCTCGTGCTCGCTGCCGTGCTCGGTCACGTCGCCGAGGTGGGCCATGAACACGATGTTCGAGTCGGTCCGCTCGCGGCTGAGCAGATACTTGAAGGTCTCCTTGAGCGGCTCCGGCCGCGAACTGTCCTCGTCGAACAGGTACTGCGTGTCCGGCAGCACCGCCAGGGCGAAGCGCGGGACGGAGCCGTCGGACTTGCCGCCCCCCTGCGACTCGGCGGCGGAAGCGGTCTCGGCCGTCGCGGCGAGCACGGCCCCGGCCGCCGGCACCGCCACCGCGGCCCGCAGCAGCGAGCGCCGCCCGACCGGCCCGGAATTATCGACTGCAGTCATGCCCGGACCCTCGGCCCCGGACCTGACGCCCAGGTGCCGCCCAGCCGAACGAGCGACGCCGCTCGATAAAAACCTTTACCGAATCCGCCGGTCGACGTCCCGGGCGACGAGGTACAGCACCACAGCGTTGAGGCAGTGCCACCCCCAGTGCAGCCCCACCGGCACGGCATGACAGAGCGGCCCGTCAAGGGTGCGAAGCGTGAGCGACACCGCGAACACGCCGGTGGCCACCCCGAGGCCCCGCGACCGCAGGGCGACCGCAAACCCGGCCAGTGCGAGCGCCGCCGGAAGATAACCTCCCAGGGTGTACTGCCGCCCGGCGAGCGCCAGCAGAACGTCCACGAACACGGCGAACACCACGAACGCCGGTGCTGCGATCCAGGCGAGCCCGGCCCGCACCCCAAGCCCGTACCGCGTCAACGCCACGACCGCCACCAGCACGAACACGAGGATCGACAACGAGTCGAGCGCCGCCGTCACCCCGACCGCGTAGGTGTGGAACGACAGGCTGCAGAGCCCGACGACCCCCAGCAGGATGGGCAGCGTCCTGTGCCGCGACCGGATGAGCAACACCGCGCAGGCGACGAGGAACGCCACGTTGGACACCGCGTTGAGCGGCTCCGCCCAGAGCGCCGGCCCGACGCGCTCGCAGTACCCATCGACGTGGTTCACGCCGCGAAGCTACCGGCGCGAGTTGAAGCTCCGCTGACACCCACCCGAACCCGAGAATTCGCCCGTCCCGTACATCACGTTCAGTGCCCATGCGATGGCAAAGCGTCACATTTGTCAGATGCTGTGTGGAAGACTCCGGATGCGGCCATGGGGAGGTGTGTCGCCCTCAGTCGCCGTAATTGGGAGCACCATGCGCACGTTTCCCCTGTCCAGACACCAGACCCGCCGGCTGGCCGGCGCCGCCGTGAGCGCGGCCCTGCTGTCGCTCGGCCACGCCGCCGTGTCCGGGACGCCCGCATACGCGGCGGCCGGCTGCGTCACCACCACCGGCTCGACCACGATCCAGGTCGTGTGCAGTGCGGCCGGCAGTGACCAGATCTCGATTCCGGCCGGCGTGCTCCCGACCGTGCACGTGGCGGTCACCGGCGCGGGCGGCGGCGGCAGCAAGTCGAACACCTTCTGGTCCGCCGGCGGCAAGGGCGCCGTCGTCACCGGCGACGTCACCCCGCCCGCGAACACCGGCTACCTCAAGGTCATCGTCGGCGCCGGTGGCGTCGCCGGTGTCCCCTCCCCGTTCAACACGACCGGCCCCGGTGGTGGCGGCGACGGCTCCGGCATCTTCGCCTACGACGCCGGCAACACGCTCCTCGCCGACGTCATCGTCGCCGGCGGCGGTGGCGGCGCCGGGGGCCGGGACATCAACGGCACGGTCAACGGCGGCGGCGGCAACGCCGGTGCCGCCGGTGCCGACTCCGGCTACCCCGGGTACTACATGGCGCAGGGCGGCCCGCCCGGTGATCCGTCCGGCGCCGGCGGCGCCGCGGCCACCGGCTCGGGCAACCTCGGCGGGGCCAGCAGCACCGCCGGCGACAGCCGGGTGCCCGGTTCGGGCACGATCGCCGCGGGCGGTGCCGGGCGTCGATGAGTGGCTACCGCCGCGGCGGTAACGGCGGCGGCGGGTACGGCGGCGGCGCGGGCGGCGCCGTCGGGTGGGTCAGCAGCATCCAGTGGGTGAACGGCGGTGGCGGCGGCGGCTCCTCCTACGTCAACAATGCCCTCGTCAGCAACGCGAGCACGGCCCTGTCGAGCACGAGCGCCGGCGCCGGCGGTGCCGGCATTCCGAACTTCGCGCCCATTCCCGCCGGTGACGGCGGCACGGGCCAGGTGGTCCTGACGTTCGACCTGATCCCGTCGGCACCCACGCTCACGTCGGTCGCGGCCACGTCCGGCCCGCAGGCGGGCGGCGGCAACCTCGTCATCACCGGCACCGGCCTCACCGGCGCGACGGCCGTGACGGTCGGCGGGACCGCCTGCACGTCGTACACAGTGGACAGCGCCACCCAGATCACCTGTGTGCTGCCGTCCGCGTCGAGCGCGGGCGCCGCGGCGGTCCAGGTGACGACGCCCGGCGGGGCCGGAACGCTCGCCGGTGCGCACACCTACGTGGCGGCGCCCGCACCGTCGGCCAGGACCAGCACCGGCGCCGGCACCGACCCGCAGAGCGTCACCCTCGACGTGCCGGACGGAGGGACCGTCACCCTGCTCAGCAACGGTTCCCCGGCCACGACCGTGACGGTGGACGCCCAGGAGGGCACCTACACCCTCGACCCGCAGACGGGCGCCGTCACGTTCACCGCCGTCGCGGGCTTCCACGGTACGGCGCAGCCGGTGCACTACCGGGTCACCGACGCGTACGGCCAGTCCGGCAGCGCCGTCTACACGCCGAGCGTGACCGTTCCGCCGCCGCCCACGGCGCCGGACCGCACTACCAGCGGCGTCGGCACGGCACCGCAGACGGCGACCCTGCCGGTGCCGCCGAAAGGCAACATCGCGCTGCTCGACGAGAACGGCAACCCGACCACCTCGCTCCTGATCCCGCAGAAAGGCACCTACACGCTCAGCCTCAGTCAGAGCCAGGCTCTGTCGGTGGCAACGGTGGCCCTGCCCAACCCGTCGGACCAGGCCGGCACCGCGGTCGTCACGTTCACACCGGTCCTCGGCTTCCACGGCATGCTCCCGCCGATCAACTACACGGTGACCGACGCCTACGGCCAGACCGACACCGCCACCTACACCCCCGCCGTGTCCATCCCCGCCCCGCCCGCCCCGCCGTCGAAGACGACCACCGGCGGCGTCGACGGCACGCAGACGACCAGCGTGCCGGTGCCCGAAGGCGGCTCCATCCACCTGGTCGACGCCCGCGGCCACGCCGCCACCCTGGTCAGCATCGCGCGGCAGGGTGTGTACGTCCTGCAACCGAACACCGGCACGATAACCTTCGTGCCGGAGGCGAGCTTCTCCGGCCGCGCCACAGCGGTGCGGTACGTCGTCGTCGACGCCTACGGCCAGGCCGCCGAGGCGAGCTACACCGCGGTCGTCGGGGGTGCGACCCTGGCCGTCACCGGGTTAAACGTGCTCGCGCTCGTCACGACCGGCGTGGCGCTGATTCCGGCCGGCTCCGCGCTCATCACCCTCGGCCGGCCGCGCCGCCGCCGGGCCTGAAGCGCCTCGGTTCATCGTGCGGGCGGTCCGGCCGTGGACCGCCCGCACGACCCGCCGGCCGGGCGGACAGCCACCGCAGGATCGCCTCGGTCGTCTCCTCCGGCCGCTCCTGCTGGATCCAGTGACCGCAGTCCAGACTGATCACCTCCGCCTTCGGCACGAACTGCGTCAGTCTCGCCGCCTTCGCGACCGTGTCGCGGTCGCCGTAGATCATGAGCGCGGGTTGCCGGATGATCGGGTCGACGTCCGCCAGCCGGCGCCAGTTGCGATCCAGGTTCCGGTACCAGTTGATACCGCCCGTGAACCCGGTCGACTCGAAGGCGGAGACGAAGACCGCCAGTTCGCTGTCGCTCATGACGGGCTCACCGAGCGGGGTCTCCGCTCTGGCCAGGTTGATCAACGCATTGCCCGGCCGCGGCTCGGCGAGGGGCACGTTCTTCCGGTACAGGTTCCGGAGGAACCGCGACGTGTGCTCCGCGAACACCGCGTCGGCGACGCCCGGCCGCCGGTTGAAGTGCACGAAGTAGAAGTCGGCGCCGAGCACGGCCTCCATGACCTCGATCCAGGGCCGCTCCCCGCGCTCCTGGTAGGGCAGGCTCAGCGCGACCACGCCGTTGACCCGGTCCGGGTGCAGCAGGGTCAGGCCCCAGACGACGAACGCGCCCCAGTCGTGGCCGACGAAGGTGGCGTCTTCGTAGCCGTAGTGATCGAGGAGGGCGACCAGGTCACCCGACAGGTGCTCGATGTCGTAGTCCGTCACTTCGGTGGGGCGGGACGAATTGCCGTACCCCCGCTGGTTCGGGACGATGACGTGGTAGCCCGCCGCCGCGAGGGCCGGCACCTGATAGCGCCACGAAAAAGCGTGCTCCGGCCAGCCGTGACAGAGCACGATGGGGTTGCCCGCGTTGCGCCGGCCGGCTTCGAAGACCTCGAGTTCCACACCGTTGACCGAAATGCGGGTGGGCTCCGGAAAGTCGATTGTCATGCCGGCATCGTGCCGAGCGATACCGGCCACCTCCTGACCGGTTTCGGTGACAGTGTTGCCGGATGCGAGCTGACCGGTTGATGGCCGTCCTCCTGCTGCTGCAACACCGCGAGCGGGTGACCGCCGCGGAGGTCGCCCGGGAGCTGGAGATCTCCGAGCGCACCGCCCGCCGCGACCTCGACGCCCTGGGCATGGCCGGCGTGCCGGTGTACTCCGTGCGGGGCCGGGGCGGCGGCTGGCGCCTCGTGGGCGGCGCCCGCACCGACCTGTCCGGGTTGACCGCGGGTGAGGCCCGCGCGCTGTTCCTGGTCGCCGGGCCGGCTGCGGCGGTCACGCCGGCCGTGCGAGCGGCGCTGCGCAAGCTCGTCCACGCCCTGCCGGAGCCGTTCCGGGTGCAGGCCGAGGCGGCGGCGTCGTCGCTCGTCACGGACCCGCAACGATGGGGGGCGAGCCGGGTCGAGCCCCGGCCGCCGCGCTTCCTCGACGAGCTCCAGGACGCGGTGATCCGCGGCGTCCAGGTCCGGCTCGGCTACGTCGACCGCGAACGCACCGAAACCGAGCGAACCGTCCACCCGCTGGGCATCGTCGCCAAAGGCCCGTCGTGGTACCTCGTCGCCGGCACCGGAACCGGCCGGCGGACCTTCCGGATCGACCGCGTGTCGTCGGTCGGCCCGACCGCCGATCCCGTGCACCGCCCCGCGGACTTCGACCTCGCCCAGAGCTGGCGCGAGATCGCCGACGAGGTCGAACGCCGGCGAACCCCCCTCGAAGCCCGGGCGATGTGCGCGCCCCACGCGATAGCCGTGCTCCGCATGGCGTTCGGTCCTCGACTCGAAGTGGGAGGGGCCACGGCCGACGGCCGCATCGAGGTCGTGATCCGCGGCACCGACGAACGCATCCTCGCGGGCGAGCTGGCCGGGCTCGTCGACTACCTCGAGGTGGCCGGACCCGCGGGGGTGCGCGACCAGCTGGCCGCGATCGGCAACACGCTCGCCAAACGATACGGCCCGGACCGGCCGCGATCGCCCTGCTAGGCGCCGGCGCCCCCGTCGACCGGCACGATCGCGCCGGTCACCATCGCGGCCCGGTCGCTGAGCAGCCAAGCGGCCACCTCGGCGACCTCACGCGGCTCGGCCATACGGCCCAGGGGCACCGACGCGTTGATCCGGTCCTTCACGCCGGGGGACGCCGCCTCCCACTCCTCGATCATCGCGGTGGCGGTGCCACCCGGTGTGATGCCGTTGACCCGTACCCCTTGCCGCGCCCAGGTCACGGCGGCGGTCTCGGTGAGGCTGTTCAAGGCGCGCTTCATCGCCCCGTACGCCGGCAGCTGCGGATTCGCGCGGCGGCTGCCGATGCTCGACGTGTTCACGATCGCGCCGCCGCCGTGGCGGGTCATCAGCGCGAACTCCGCGTTCATCGCCGTCCAGTGCCCGCGGAAGTTCACCGCGAACTGCCGGTCGACGTCTTCGTCGCTTGTCGCGTCGAGCGGCCCGGGACGCTGGACCACCGCACCGTTGTTGAATGCTCCGTCGAGCCGGCCGTGCAGCTCGGCCACCCGCTCGACGCCGGCGCGGATGCTCGCGCGGTCGGCGAGGTCCAGCGCGACCGCGTCGGCCACGCCGCCCCCGGCGCGGATCTGCTCGACAAGGCCGTTGAGGGCGTCGAGGCCACGCGCGGCGAGCACGACCGCCGCACCCTCCTGGGCGAACAGCCGGGCCGCGGCCGCACCGATGCCGCGGCTCGCGCCGGTGATGAGCACGACCTTGCCGTTCAGCAGGCCGATCGGGGTCGACACGATGTCATTGGTCATGCGGTCAGCCTGGCTCGGTACCGCCACCGCATGCAGGTACAGCTGGTACCAGGATGACCGGGGCACGAGCGGGCAGACTGGCAGGCATGGACAAGCAGGAGCTCGGGGCGTTCCTCCGCAGCCGCCGCGAGCGGCTCCACCCGCTCGACGTGGGCCTGCCCGCCGGGCCGCGGCGGCGGACACCGGGCCTGCGCCGCGAGGAGGTCGCGGTCCTCGCCCACATCTCCACCGAGTACTATCTGCGCCTCGAACAGGGCCGGGCGCCCCGCCCGTCGGCCGAGGTCCTGGCCGCCGTCGCCGGCGCGCTGCGGCTCACCGACGCCGAGTCCGGCCATCTGCACGTGCTCGCCGGCACCGCACCCGCCCGGGGCGGCCGGCACCGCCGCGAGGTGCGCCCGAGCATTCTCGCCCTGCTCGACCGGCTGCCGCAGACCGCCGCCTTCGTGACCTCCGCGATGTTCGAGGTGCTCGCCTGGAACGATCTGGCGGCCGCGCTGATGGAGGACTTCGGCCCGCTCAGCGTCCGCGACCGCAACCTCGCCCGCCGGGCGTTCCGCGAATCGCCGCACGACGACATGCCGCTGTACGGGATCTCCGACGCCACCGAGTTCCGCCACCACGTCGTGCGGAAGCTGCGCGCCACCGCAGCGCGCTACCCCCGTGACCCCGCGGTGACCGAACTGGTCGACGACCTGCGCCGGGACAGCCGCGAGTTCGCGCGGTTGTGGGACCGCCACGACGTGCAGACCGCGCCGATGCTCACCAAGACCTTCCACCATCCGGTCGTCGGCGAGATCACCGTCAACTGCGACGGGCTCACCCTCGACGACAGCGACCAGCACCTCGTGCTGTACAGCGCACCCCCGGGCTCACACGACGCGCAGGCGCTGGCCCTGCTCACCGTGATCGGCGCCGACTACGCGCCCGCACGCGACCCACACTGACCGAGGCCGCCGTGCAGCAGGGGCGGTAGCAGCCGGAGCTCAGGCCGGCGTCGACCACCAGTGTTCGATGACCACCGCGTCACCGACCGAGTCGTCGACGGTCCGGTGCGGTTCGAGGTCCACGATCCGGTCGTCGTCGGGCTGGAACGGCCGCCGCGCGTCCCGGACCCCGAGCACCGGTCCGAGCGCGTCGATGGCCGGCTTCCACAACGCCGCCCAGTTCCGCCGCCGCGCGACCGTGCAGTGCACGCGCAGCGCCACCGGGCCGGCTGCGAGCGGCTCGTGTACCACGGCGGCACAGGCGTCGTGGACCTGCTGCTTCCACGCGGTGGACTCCGATGCCGCGGACGTCCGCACGATCAGTGCCGGCACCGGGGTCGCCGCGGTCGCGGGCACGGCGGCGGAGGAGGCGATCGTCGACCCGCCGCCCCGCCGCCCCGCCGGGCCGCGAATACAACGGCATCCACAGATGCTGAGCCCGCCCTGGCCACCCTGGAATCCGCCGATCGTCGCGGGGGCGCGGGCGGTGGGGTGGGGGTGGCGGGTAGCGTTTCGATCATGTCGAGTCTGACTCGCCGGGAGGCGGTGGAGCGTGCGCGGCTGGTGAGCGTGCGCTCGTACGGTATCGAGCTGGATCTCACCGCGGCTGAGTCGTTTCGTTCGCGGAGCGTGGTGGAGTTCGCGTGTGCTGAGCCTGGTGCGGCTAGCTTTGCTGAGGTCAAAGGGGCTCAGGACGTACACGTGACGCTCAATGGCGTTGAAGTCCCCGTCGTTGACGGGCGGGTTGTGCTCGAAGGGCTCGCGGCGTCGAATCGGCTCGAGGCGTCGTTCACCTCGCGGTACTCGCCTAGTGGGGAAGGAATTCTGCGGTTCGTCGATCCCGAGGACGGGGAGACGTACCTCTATGGGCAGGCGCCGCTCGACGACGCGCAGCGGATGTTCGTCTGCTTCGACCAGCCGGACCTGAAAGCGCCGATGACGCTCACCGTGCTCGCGCCGGTGGGGTGGACGGTGCGGGGGAACTCGGCGGTCGCGCGGCAGGAGGAGGGGCGGTGGGAGTTCGCCCCTACGCCGCCGCTGTCGACGTATCTGTTCAGTTTCATCGCCGGGCCCTGGCACATCGTCGAGCGCGAGCACGACGGGATTCCGATGGCGTTGTTGTGCCGGCGGACGCTCGCGGCCGGGCTCGACGCCGACGCCGAGGAGCTGTTCGCCGCCACCGCGGCCGCGTTCGACCGGTATCACGAGCTGTTCGGGGTGCGGTACCCGTTCGGCAAGTACGACCAGGCGTTCGTCCCAGAGTTCTCCGGCGGCGCGGTCGAGAACCCGGCCCTGGTGAACTACCGCGAGGAGTTCCTGTTCCGCGCGGGGGCCACCGACAGCGACCGGCACCGGCGGTTCGTGGTGATGGCGCACGAGCTGGCGCACATGTGGTTCGGCAATCTCGTCACGCTGCGGTGGTGGGATGACGTCTGGCTCAATGAGGCGTTCGCCGAGCTGATGGGCTGGCGGGTCGCCGGGGAGACGGGCCGGCACCCGGACGCGGCCGCCGATTTCGCGATCTGGCGGGAACGCTGGGGCTACCTCGCCGACCAGCGGCCGTCGACGCATCCGATCGCGCCGGAGGACGTCGCCGACACCGCGGTCGCGTTCCAGAACTTCGACGGCATCTCCTATGCCAAGGGCGCCGCGGCACTGCGGCAGCTCGCGGTACACCTGGGGGATCCGGTCTTTCTCGACGGGCTCCGGGAGTATTTCCACCGGTATCGCTTCGGCAATGCCGCCCTCGCCGATTTCCTCGCCGTCATCGGCGACGCGGCCGGCCGCGACCTGACCGGCTGGGCCGAGCTGTGGCTGCGCAGCACCGGGGCCAACACGCTGCGGCCGCTGCCGTCGCGCGGGGCCGCCGAGGGGCTCACGGTCGAGCAGTCGGGCCGGCCCCTGCGCCCGCACCGGTTGACGGTTTCGGCGTTCAATTCCGACGGTTCGGTACTGCGCGTGCCGTTCACCATCGACGCCGGCACGACGGCGGTCCCCGGCATCGCCGCCGCCCCGACCGGCACGGTGGTGCTGCTCAACGACGCCGACGACACCTACGCGAAGATCCGCTTCGACCCGTTCAGCCGGGCCGCCCTGCCCGCCGTCCTGCCCGACCTCGACGACCCGCTCGCCCGGGCCGTCATCTGGACCGCCGTCATCGACGCCGTCCGTGACGGGGCCGCGATCCCGCCGTCGGAGTTCCTCACGCTGCTCGTCGCCGCGCTGCCCGCCGAGCGCCACGAGGGCATCTTCGAGGAGGTCCTGACGTTCGCGCGGGAGTCGCTGGCCCGGCGCGGCCTGATCCCGTTCGACCCCTTGGAGGAGGTGTGCGCGGCCGCCCTCGGTGCCGCCGCACCCGGCTCGGGCCGCCAGCTCGCGACGGCTCGCGCACTCGCGGGCGTGGCGGGAGTACCACTGCTGCGTCTGTGGCTTTCGGGGGACGCCCCGGAAGGCCTCGTGATCGACGCCGACCTGCGCTGGTCGCTGCTGCTGCGGCTGTCCGCCCTCGGCTCCGCCGACCCGGCCGAGATCGCCGCCGAGGAGCGCCGCGACCCGAGCGCGAAGGGCCTGGAACGCGCGGCCGCCTGCCGCGCCGCCCTCCCGACCGCCGAGGCGAAGGCGGTCGCGTGGGAGGCCCTCGTCCACGACCCCAACCCGCGGCTGGCGACGGCCAACGCGGAGACGTTCTGGCAGGCCGGGCAGGAGGCGCTGACCGCCGGCTACGCCGAGCGCTACTTCACCGACGTCCCCGCGATGCTCGAGCGCCGCTACCCCCTGGCCGCGCTGAAGGTGGTGCGGTTCGCGTTCCCGGTCTACAGCCCGGCCGCCCTCGCCCCGGCCGACGCGATGCTCCGCCGCACCGACCTCGACCCGCTGCTGCGCCGCGAGATCGCCGACGGCGCCGACGAACTGCGCCGCTGGACCTAGGCTCCGCGGACCAGGGTTTCGAGGCGGGCGACGACCTCGTCGGGGGCGGGCATCGACTCGGTCTCCGCGCGCAGCGCCGCGGCCCTCGTCGTGTACGCCGGGTCGGTGAGGACCGTGTGCAGGGCCGCGGCCGCGTCGGCCGGGGTGGCGTCGACGGCGTCGAGGACGAGGCCCAGGCCGAGCTCGGCGACCCGGTCGGCGTTGGCCGGCTGGTCGGCGCCCATCGGCACCACCACCAGGGGCAGGCCGTGGGCCAGGGCGCCGACGAGCGTGCCGGAGCCGCCGTGGGTGACGACGGCGGAGCAGCGGGGCAGGACCGCGGCCTGGGGGACGTACCGCTCCACGTGGACGTGCGGCGGCTGCGGGCCCAGCTCGGCCGGGTCGATCGCGGCGCCGACGGTCACGACGAGCTGGATCGGCAGGCGGCTGAAGCCGGTCAGGAAGCGGGTGAAGAGGTCGCCGGATTCCGTGTTGAAGATGGTGCCGAGGGTGAAGTACACCGTGGGCGGGTCGGTCGGCGCGGGCGGCGTCAGCTCCATCGGGCGCATGTGGGACGCGGCCGGGCGGAACGTCGGCGGCACCGGGGAGATGACCAGGTGCCGGTCGAGCATCTCCAGCTTGGGGTCGGCGGGCAGGCCGTGCTGGGCCCGGGTCTCGTCCAGCAGCGATGACAGACCAGAAGGCCTTCCGAAGGTACCGGCGGCCAGCACCACAACCGAGACGTGCGGAATCCCGAAGGACTCCGCGGCGATCATGCTGCCGAAGTCGGCCTCGTCGCACACGATCAGGTCGGGGCGCCACTCGACGGCGGCGGTGCGCGTCGTCGCGGCGCGTTCGCGGGCGATCCAGCCGCCGAAGCCGTGCAGGAAGTCGTGCTCCTCGCGGGCCCGGTCGAGGCGCTGCAGCGGGCGGCGCTCACCCGGGTCGTCGGCGCCCGCGGGGAAGCCCGGGTAGCCGGGCGGGAGGCCACCGGGGCGGCCGGTGAACGCCACCGCGTGGCCGCGCGCGGTCGCGGCCTCGGCCAGCGGGAGCAGCGGGTTGAGGTGGCCGCGGCCACCGGCGAAGGCGAACAGGAGGCGCATGGAAAAAATCTCCAACGAGTGTGTCGAAGACGCCGAGGCTCGCTCGACGCGATAGTGAAGGCACTCACCGAGGAGGAACCCCGCGATGCGCTACATGATGATGCACAAGCTGAACGACTCGAACCCCGTGCACTGGACGCCGACGCCGGAGTTCATCGCGAAGTTCGCAGCGTACATGGACGAGGTCAACAAGGCCGGGGTCCTGCTGGCCGCCGAGGGGCTGCTGCCCAGCTCGGCCGGGGCCGCCACGGTCACGAAGAAGGACGGCGAGACGACGGTCGTCGACGGGCCGTTCGCCGAGGCCAAGGAGGTCATCGGCGGGTTCGGCATCGTGCAGGTGCGCGACCAGGCCGAGGCCGTCGAGTGGGCGACCCGCTTCGCGGACCTCTTCGACTACGACATCGAGATCGAGGTGCGGCGGGTCTCCGAGTACGAATAAATTGCATGCGTGACTGATGCGCACGCCGCGGTCGAGGCAGTGTGGCGGATCGAGGCGGCGCGCGTCATCGCGGGCGTCGCCCGGCTCGTCGGCGACGTCGGACTGGCCGAGGAACTGGCGCAGGACGCCCTGGTCGCAGCCCTGGAACAGTGGCCGGCCGAGGGCGTCCCGCGCAACCCCGGGGCCTGGCTGACGACCACCGCGAAGCGGCGGGCCATCGACACCATCCGGCGGCAGCAGGTGCTGCGCAAGCATCTGCCGGCGCTGGCCACCGAGGAGCGGTTCGAAGACCCGGAATTCGATTCGGTACTGGAGCCGGAGCCCATCGAGGACGACGTGCTCCGGCTCATCTTCACCGCCTGCCACCCGGTCCTGAAACCGGAGGCCCGGGTCGCGCTCACCCTGCGCATGCTCGGCGGCCTGTCCACGGACGAGATCGCCCGCGCGTTCCTCGTCCCCGACGCCACCGTGGGCCAGCGCATCAGCCGGGCCAAGAAGTCCCTGGCCGACGCCGGGGTCCCCTTCGAGCTGCCCACCGGCGAAGCCCGCACCGAGCGCCTGGCCTCCGTCCTGGAGGTCATCTACCTGATTTTCAACGAGGGGTACTCCGCGACGGCCGGCGACGACTGGATGCGCCCGGCCCTGTGCGAGGAGGCCATGCGCCTGGCCCGCGTCCTGACCGCCCTGATGCCGGCCGAACCGGAAGTCCACGGCCTGACCGCGCTGCTGGAGATCCAGGCCTCCCGCGCGGCCGCCCGCACCGCCCCCGACGGCGAACCGATCATGCTCCTGGACCAGGACCGCCGCCGCTGGGACCGCCTGCTGATCACCCGCGCCCTGAAGGCCCTGGCGAAGGCCGAGGAGCTGGGCGGCGGCCCGTACACCCTCCAGGCCGCGATCGCCGCCGGCCACGCCCGCGCCCGCACCGCCGCCGAAACCGACTGGTCCGACATCGCCGCCCGCTACGCCCAGCTGGCGTCGCTGACGCCGTCCCCGATCGTCGAACTGAACCGCGCGGTCGCCGTCTCCATGGCCGACGGCCCGGCGGCCGGCCTGGCCCTCCTGGAACCACTGCTCAAGGACAAGACGCTGCGGGGGTACCATCTGCTGCCGGCCGTCCGCGCCGACTTCCTCCTCCGCCTGGGCCGCCGCCACGAAGCCAGGGCCGAGTTCGAGCGGGCCGCCGCCATGACCCGCAACGAGCGCGAACGCACCCTCCTGCTGACCCGGGCCGACTCCTGCGACTGAAGCCCCCACCGCCCGGCTGACGGTCACGGCGCCGACCGGCCGGCCCGGACACCGGCGGCGCTGATGTCGCCGCCGCGCACCAGTTCCCGGATCGGACGCACTCGACCCCACCCACACCGGAGGTCTCCCGCGGTCGCCTCCTTTCCGGCCCAGGACCGCTCGACACCCCCGCGACGAAAGGCGTGGCGCACTCGTCCAGGTCGGACCTGACGGCGCTTGCGTGCAGTGCACAGGCTCGGCCGCGGAAACCGAGGCGCGTTGTGGAGACGGCCATCGACGCGCTCGGGCCGGCGCTCGGTGTCGGTGGGTCGGCGCCGGCTTGACCGCGGCTGATCTCGCACGTTCGACCGGCGGCCGGTTGGGACGCTCCCGCGCACGCGCGACGAGGATCTCGGTTGCGCTGTCCGGCCGCTCGTCGATGTCGGCGGTGGGGCTGTCGGCGGTGTTCGGGGCCGAACGGTGGCGGGGCCCGTCCACGATCGCCGCGGCCGACGACGGTTCCGCCGCCGGGGGATGCGCTGGGTCACCCGAGGAGGGTGGTCATCAGGGTGGCGATGCGGGTGTAGGCGGCGGTTCCGGGGGTGGCGGCGGCTTGGGTCAGGAGGCGGGTTCGAGTTTGGTGGTCGGTCAGGGCGGCGGTCAAGGGTTCGCCGCGGCCGGCGGGGGCGAAGCGGCTGGTGTTGGCGCCGACCCGGGTGCCGAGGGACCACAGTTCGCGGGCGGTTGCGGTGTCGCCTCGGAAGGCGGCCAGTTCGGCGCCGCCCAGGGCCCAGGTGCCCAGGAGGGGGCGATCGTGGGCGGTGAGGACGTCGTCGCGGGCGTCGCGGAGGGCGTTGGTGGCTTTCGCGGCGGCGGGCGGGTCGGTGGTGGCGGTCCAGAGGTGGATGACGGCGGCCGCGATGCGGAGTTCGGCTCGGGATTGTGGGGTTGTGGCAGTACCGGCGAGGGCTGTTGTTCTGAGGATGGCGTCCGCGTGGGACGACGTCTCGGTGGGGTCGTGGCGTTGCCACGCCAGTTCCGCCAGGCCCAGGTGCGCCTGGGCGGCCACATTCGCGTCGTCGGTGGTGGTGGTTTCCCGGAGGCGCCGCTCGGCGTCCGGGTCGCCGGTCAGGGCCAGGTGGGTGTCGAGCAGCACCTGGGTCGAGCGGGCGTCCCGCGCGGCGCCGACCAGGTCCAGGTGCCGTTCGCTGCGGCGCAGCCATTCGCCGGTGCTCGTCGTGTGGCCGGCGGCGTGGGCGGCCATGCCCATCGCCCAGTGGTCGCCGGCGGTCTCGAAGCGGCGGTAGGCCAGCTCGGCGTCGACCGGCTGGGTCTGCGGGTCGTCGGCGAGGACGGCGCGGATGAAGTGGCCCATGCCCTGCACGTACGGGTCGGGGTGGGCGATCAGGGTCGCGGCGTCGGCGCGGCTGCGGTCGGGGTCGGCCTGCTCCAGGCCCGGCAGGACGGCGGCCAGGGCCGTGTTGCGGGGTGAGACCTCCGCGGGGCGCTCCCGCAGGACGGTGCGCAGGGCGCGGCGGGCCAGGGCGGTGAGGCGCATCGAGCCGCCGTTGCCGCCGTTGACGGAGATCAGGATGCACAGCCGGGCCAGGCGGTCGGCGTGCGGGAGGGGGCGGCCGGCGGCGGCGCCGTGCAGGATCGAAGAGCGGCGCCGGGCCGCCGGTTCATCGGCGTGCAACAGTGTCCGGGCGGCCGCGTTCGCTTCCAGATGCTGCCCTCGTACGGTCCACAGCTGGAACAACGCCAAAGCGACATCGACGACGGCCGGCTCGTCGGCGTGCTCCTGGGCCCAGTGCTGGGCGGCGGCGAGGTTGTCCTGGTCGGCCGCGCACGCCTCCAGAGCCGGGATCTGGTTCGGGCCGACGAAGTCGGCGGCGAGGGCCACCGCCCGCTCCCGGGCCCAGCCGACCAGGCCGGTCATGGCGGCCGCGCGGTCGCCGGCGGCGGCCAGCCGGGCCTCGCCGTACTCGCGGACGGTCTCCAGCATCCGATACCGGGGCGCGTCCGCGCCCGCTTCGAGCCGCAGCAGCGACTGCTCGACCAGGACGGCCAGGGCCCGGCGAGCGACGGCGGCGTTGGCGACGGCGGGCCCGGCGGTGGCGACCGCCAGCTCGGCGGTGAACGGGGCCGGGATGACGGCCAGCCGTTCGAGGACCTGCCGCTCGGCCGGGTCGAGCAGTTCGCGGCTCCAGTCGACCATCGCCCACAGGCTCGCGTGCCGGTCGGGCAGGCCGCGCAGCGCGTCGTCGAGCAGCGCGAACCGGTCGGCGAGCCCGGCCAGGACGTCGTCGATCGGCATGTGGCGCAGGCGGGCGGCGGCGAGCTCGAGGGCGAGGGGCAGGTTGTCGAGCCGGTGGCAGAGCTCCAGCGTCCGCTCGGGCGGGCCCGCGGCGACCGCTCCCCCGGCCCGGGCCCGGGCCTCGAGCAGAGCCACGGCGTCGGCGTCGGGCAGTGCCGGCAGCCGGTGGACGACCTCGCCGGCCAGGCCCAGCGGCGCCCGGCTGGTGGCGAGGGCGCCGAATCCGGGCGGGGCCAGGGTCAGCAGCTCGGTCACGACGGCGGCCGCGGCGTCGAGGACGTGCTCGCAGTTGTCGAGCACCAGCAGCCCGTCGAACGCCAGGAGCCCGCCGGGTTCGAGGCCGGGCAGGGCGGCGAGGACCGCGGGCCGTACCTCGGCCGGCGCGCGCAGCCCGGCCAGTTCGACGACGCGGACCGGGCGGGCGCCGTCGACGGCCCGGGCGACCTCGGCGGCGAGCCGGGTCTTGCCCGCGCCCCCGGTCGCGACGACGGTCACGACCGGCGCGTCCCCGAGGGCCCGGTGGACGGCGGCCAGGTCCGGCTCGCGGCCGACGAGCGGGGTCGCGGGCCGGCGCCACCCGGCCGGGAGGCCCTCGGCCCGGGGTGGGCGGACCACCGCCAGCTGGCCGCGCAGGAGCGCGACGTGGGCGGCGGCGAGCACGGGCGCGGGGTCGGCGCCGTACCGGTCGGCCAGCTCCGCCCGCACCCGCTCGACCAGGTCGAGGGCCTCGGCGTCGCGGCCCTGGGCGGCCAGCACCCGCACGAGCAGCGCGGCGGCGGGCTCGTCGGGCGGGACCCGGGTGGCGAGCCGGCGCAGGTCGGCCTCGTCGTGCGGCCCGCCACCGGCCAGGGCCGCCTCCGCGCGCAGGGCGACGATGTCGCTGAAGAGCCTCGCCCGGCCCGTGTCGCCCAGCTCCGGCACCTCGGGGAACAGGGCCCGCGCGGCGTCGCCGGAGCCGCGCGCCCGGCCGGCGTCGCCCGCCCGCAGCGCCGCCTGGCCCCGCTCGACCAGCCCGCGGGCGGTGACCGCGTCGATCTCGACCCCGTCGACCGGGATCCGGTACCCGCCGGGCGCGGCCAGGACCGGCACGCCGAGCCGGCGCACCCGGGAGACGAGGGCCTGCACCGCGCCGGGGGCGTCGTCGGGCGGCGCGCCCCGCCAGACCGCGTCGACGAGGGCCCAGGTGGACAGGGTGCGCCCGCGGGCGTCGACGAGCTCCCGGATCACCGCGGCGAGCCGGTCGCCCCGCACCGGGCGGCCGTCCACCGCCAGGGGGCCGAGGGTCGTGATCCGCACGCCCCATCATCGCTCACGCCAGGACGCCACCGCCGAACACGTTGATCAGGTTGTCGGCGCCGTTGTCGCCGAGGAGCAGGTCGAGCATCTCCAGACCCGCGGTGGCGGCGGCGGTACTGCGGGGGAACATGGCCCGCTCGTACTCGTGCAGCGCCGCCTCGACGTCGCCGGGGTGGGCGGCGATGGCCGTGCCGAGCTCGGCGGCGTCCTGCATGGCCAGGTTCGCGCCCTCGCCGTTGGGGGGCTGCAGGTGGGCGGCGTCGCCGAGCAGGGTGACGCCGGGGGCGCGGTCCCAGCGGTGGTCCGTCGGCAGCGTGTAGTGCGGGCGGTGGACGGGCTCGGTGTCGCTGGCGGTGATCAGGGCGGCCAGCTCCGGCGCCCACCCGTCGACCTCGGCCGCGGGCCGGGCCGTCGCGAACCAGTCGAGGGGCCGGACCAGCCACAGGTACGCGTGCAGGTTCCCGTCGCTCTCCCGGTGCGCGAGGAACACCTTGCCCGCCGTCTCGTCGAACACGAACAGCGACCCGCCGCCGACCGCCGCGGCCGTGGCCGGATGCCGCCGATCGGCATCGAACAGGAACGTTTCGAAGGACCCGTTTCCGGTGTACTGCGGGACGGCGCCGGACAGCAGTGGACGTACCCGCGACCAGGCCCCGTCCGCGCCGACCAGCAGGCTCGTGACCACCGAGGTCCCGCCGGCGAAGGCGACCTCGTGGCGCCCGTCGCCGAGGGCCCGGACGGAGCGCACCTTGTGGCCCCACTGGACGGTACCGGCCGGGAGGGAGTCGAGCAGCAGCTGCCGCAGCGCGCCCCGCTGGGCCTCCGGGCTCCCGCCGGTGCCGTCGTCGGCCTTGTCCAAGCGGACGGTGCCGTCGCGGCCGAGGACACGCATGGCTTCGCGGCCCGGCAGGACTATGGCCCGGAACTCGTCCGTCAGGCCGGCCGTGGCCAGGGCGGCCTGGCCGTTGTAGTCGTGGATGTCGAGCATGCCGCCCTGCGGCCGCTCCGCCGCGGAGGCGTCGGCCTCGTAGACGACGGACGGGATGCCGTGGACGTGCAGGACACGCGCGAGGGTGAGACCGCCGAGACCGGCCCCGATGATGGTCACTGGAGTGCTCATGCTCCGAGGCTGCGCGCCCCCGCTGACACGGCGGCGATACGCCACCGACACCGCGCCGACCGGGCCATCCTTCACGGAGTTGCGGGTCGCGGATCGGGCGCGAGCGATCGGCCGGGTCGGCGGCGTGGGGTTGAGCGGCGGATGATGATCTCGGCGACGAGCGCGTTGATGCCCCAGCCGGCGAGCATGGCCACGGCCCGCCAGCCCGGGTAGGCGGGGCTGTGCACGTCGACGGGCAGCAGCGGGATGCTGGTGATGGCCTGCGTGCCGGCGCCCATCGCGATCGCGTAGGCCCGGATCATCCACGCCTTGTGGGTGTGGAAGTCCCGGCGGCGGATGGCCACGAACCCGAGCGCGATCGCGGCGAGCATGTAGACGCCGATGCCGTACCGGGTCACGTTGACGACGATGTTGTCGCTCGCCGGCAGGTCGTAGAACGTCGTCATCCACAGGCCGGACAGGGCGACGGCGACCCCGGCCGCCGCGACCAGCCGGCCGCTGACCCGGTGGAACCGGCGGTGGCGCGCCCGGAAGTTCGGTGCGAACTGCAGGGCGCCGAGGATCGCATAGATGATCGCGCCGAAGATGTGCACGATCACCGGCGCCGGCATGTCGACGAACCGGGCGTTGGCGGCGGTGCGCTCGACGCCCCCGGTGAGCTGGGCGACCCGGAACGCCCCGGCGATCGAGGGCACGAAGGCGAGCAGGATCAGGCCGGTGATGATGGGCCAGTCGCGGCGCCGGCGGCGGCGCTGCGGCGGTGCGGTCGCGGTCGTCATGGCTACCGATGGTGGTGCTCGGCGCGCCCCGAATCATCCGTCTGCGGACCGGCTCCAAACCTGGCCGAAAGAACGACTCACCGGTCGGACCAGAGCGTTGCATCGTCGACTCCCCGATCGACTGCGGCCACCGGCAACAGATCCACTCGGTCGCCAATCTTCGCGAATACCCCGTCAGGCGAAAAATCCGATATGTCGAGCGGAGCGTGGCGCGAAGCGCCCGACATATCGGTCGCCAGGAAGAGCGCGGCCGGGTGGCGTAGCCCCATTGAGGGCTGGCCCGGAAGGCGTGGCTTCAAGCTCAGCCCCGCACGGCCGGAGCGGAGGGCGCGGCCGGTGGCTCAACCCTTTGAGGCCGCAACGGGCGGCGCGGATTGTGAGGGGTGCGGTGGAGGCTTGTCTCCCCGCCGCTTTTAGGAAATACAGCCGCTTTTAGGAAGTACTACCAGGGCGGACGCGGTTGGTTTCGTAGGCCCACATCGCGATCTCGACCCGGTTGCGGACGCCGAGTTTGAGCATCAGTGCGGTCACGTGCGTTTTGACGGTGCTCAAGGTGATGTACAGCTCGTCGGCGATCTCATTGTTCGTGCGGCCGCGCGCGACGCGGGTCAGGACCTGTTCCTCGCGGTCGGTCAGGGGGTCGATCGGCTGGCGGGGTGGGCGCGCCGGGCCGGTGTCGGCGAACGTGCGCAGGAGCCGGGTGGTGACGCTGGGGGCGATGAGCGCGTCGCCGTTCGCGGCGGCGTGGACGGCCTGGGCGAGCAGGGCCGGGCCGGCGTCCTTGAGCAGGAAGCCGCGGGCCCCGGCGCGCAGGGCGGCGTAGACGTACTCGTCCAGGTCGAACGTGGTGATGACGACGACGGCGAGCGGGTCGGCGACGTCGGGGCCGGCCAGCAGCCGGGTCGCTTCCAGGCCGTCCATCTCCGGCATGCGCACGTCCAGGAGACAGACGTCGGGGCGCAGCTGCCGGGCCAGGTCGACGGCGCGGCGGCCGTCGGGGGCCTCGGCGACGACCTCGATGCCGGGCTGGGCGTTGAGGATCATCGTCAGTCCGGTCCGGACGATCTCCTGGTCATCCGCGACCAGCACCCGCACGCTCACCGGCCAATGCTATGGGCGCGCCCCCGTCCTCAGATCCGCCGAAAGTACGACCGGCGACGAGGACCCCGGCGGCCGCGGGGACGAGGGCGACGGCGAACGCGACCAGGTAGGCCACCGGGCCGCGGTCGAGGAGGGCGGCGAACAGGGCACCGCCGGCGGCCAGGGCGGTGGTGGTCAGCAGCGCGTCGGACACGGACAGGGCGGAGCTGTTGGCGCCCTGTCCGGCCGGGTCGGACAGGCGCAGCACGAGCGCCGAGGTGACCGGGGAGACGAGGCCCATGCCGAGGCCGCCGAAGCACCACCCGGCGATGACGACGAAGACCGGTACCCCCGCGAAGGAAACAACGATCGCGGAGAGCACACCGGCCGCGATCGAGGCGGCGCCGATGCGGAGCCGGACCGTGTCGGACAGCCGCTGCCCCTGCCGCGCCTGCACCCACGACCCGGCCGCCCAGAACAGCGCGCCGGCGGTGACGCTGAGGCCGGCCAGGGCCGGGCTGAACCCGCGCTCCCGGGTGAGCAGCAGCGGGATGAACACGTCGGCCTGCATGAACGCGGCCCCGGCGAGGCCGCGCAGGAGCACGACGCTGGGCAGGCCGCGGGCGAGGGTGAACGTGCCGTGGGGCAGCAGCCGGACCCCGCACACCGCGACGATCACGAAGCCCACCACCAGCAGCCACCAGTGCCCGCCGACAAACAACACGAGCGCACCGAGCGCCGCCCCGGCGGCCCACCAAGCCTGCGAAAAAGCCGCCCGCCCGGACAAATCCGAAATATTCGAAATCGGCCGCCAAATACCAAAAAAAGCGGGTACAGCGGCCAGCACGACGAGCAGGAACACCCACCGCCACCCGAGCCAGTCCACAACGAGACCGGCAACGGCGGGGCCGAGGATCGCCGGCAGCACCCAGGCCGCGGAGATGAACGAGATCACCCGCGCGTGCTGCGACGCCGGATAGGCCCGCCCGATGATCACGAAGAGGGCCACGTTCACCAGGCCGCCGCCGAACCCCTGCACCAGACGCCCGAGGACCAGGACCCACATCTGCGGCGCCAGGCCCGCACCGAGCAGGCCGAGGCAGAACAGCCCCACCCCCACCGCGGTCGGCCGGGCCGGCCCGGCGCGGTCGCACCACGAGCCGCCGAGCACCGTGCCGACGACGCTGGTGGCGAGGGCGCCGCCGAAGGCGAACCCGTAGAGCGGCAGGCCGTCGAGGGCCCGGGCGACGGTCGGCATCGCCGAGGTCACCGCGACCGCCTCGAAGGCGATCAGCGTGACCAGGGTCACCATGCCGAACGTGAGCGTGCGTCGGTTCTCCACACCGCCCAACGTCGCACCTCAACACGTGTTCAGGTCAAGCCGTGATCAGATTTCAGCACCCGTTGACATCGTCCGGAGCGTATGCCAACAATTGTTTGCCAACGTGTGTTGGCAAAACGAGGAGGAGCCATGAAGACCGTCATCGCCGGCGCCGGGCCCACGGGGCTGCTGCTCGCCGGGGACCTGGCCGCGGCCGGCGCCGACGTGACCGTGCTGGAGCGCCGGGCCGGGGAGTCGAACCTGACCCGGGCGTTCGCCGTCCACGCCCGCACCCTCGAGCAGTTCGACGCCCGCGGCCTGGCCGACGAGGTCATCGCCACCGGCACGAAGGTGACCCGGCTGCGGCTGTTCGGGCACGTCTCGGTCGACCTCGGCGCGCTGCCGTCGCGGTTCGACTACGTGCTCATCACCCCGCAGTACAACGTCGAGCGGGTCCTCGAGGAGCGCGCCCTCAAGGCCGGCGCCCGAATCGTGCGCGGCACCGCCGTGACCGGCCTGCGCCAGGACGAGGACGGCGTGCACATCGAGACCGACCAGGGCTCCTACGCGGCCGACTACCTGGTCGGGGCCGACGGCGCCCGCAGCGGGGTCCGCCAGGCCCTCGGACTGGACTTCCCGGGTCGCAGCGCGGTCCGGTCGCTGATGCTCGCCGACGTGCGGATGAGCGACCCGCCGGCCGACGCGATCACCGTCAACGCGGTCGGTTCGGCGTTCGCGTTCATCGCGCCGTTCGGCGACGGGTGGTATCGGGTGTTCGCCTGGGACCGCGGCCACCAGGTCGCCGACGACACACCCCTGGACCTCGCGGAGGTGCGGGCCACGGTGCGGGCCGCGTTCGGCACCGACTTCGGGATGGGCGAGTGCCGCTGGCTGTCGCGCTTCCACAGCGACGAGCGGCAGGTCGCGCGGTACCGCACCGGCCGGGTCTTCCTCGCCGGCGACGCCGCGCACGTGCACTCCCCGGCCGGCGGGCAGGGCATGAACACGGGCCTGCAGGACGCCGCCAACCTGAGCTGGAAGCTGGCCGCGGCCGGGGCCGGCTGGGCGCCGGAGGGCCTGCTCGACACCTACCACACCGAGCGCCACGCGGTCGGCAAGCTCGTGCTGCGCTCCAGCGACGGCCTGATCCGCCTGGCGCTGCTGCAGTCGCGGGCGGCCCGCCTCGGCCGGGACGTCCTGGCCAACCTGGCCCTGCACCTGCCGCCGGCCCAGCGCGCCCTGACCGGGACGGTGTCGGGGATCGGCATCGACTACCCGCACGCGCCCCGCCAGGCGGACATCGCACTGGGCGACAAGCGCCTCTACGAGCTGCTGCGCGAAGGGCGTCACGTGCTCCTGTCACCGCAACCGCCGCGGGGGTACTCCGACCGCCTCGTGCACGTGCCATACGCCGACTGCGTCCTGGTACGCCCGGACGGTTACACGGCCTGGAACGGTACCCACGGAGACCTTGCCGTTGCTGTGCGCACCCATCTCGGAGACTCCCGGTGATCCAGGACACCTGGATATGTCTGACTCTTGACATGGGAGCGTTGATCGATGTGTCATGCCCGTCACAGAGCCGTTCTCGTTGAGCTGCAATTCGCCATACGGCAGACGCGCACGGGGACAACAGAACGCTTGGGAGACGTGCCGGGCCCCGCGCCGCCACGGGGGGCCCGGCACCTTCTCATCCGTGCAGTCGCGGCTGCTGCCCCGGCTCCACCACGACGAACTGCCCCATCATCCCCTCGTCCTCGTGCTTGAGGACGTGGCAGTGGAACATGTACGCGGTCGTCGGGTCGGCGTAGTCGGCGAACCGCGCGATGATCCGGTACCGCTGCTTCGGCTCCAGGAACACGGTGTCCTTCCAGCCGGACAGCTCCGGCGGCGGGGGCTGCCCGTTCACCTGCAGCACCTGGAACTGCACGTCGTGGATGTGGAAGCTGTGCGGCGTGTCGTGGCCGTTGGCGACGTTCCACACCTCGGTCGTGTCCTTGACGACGACGGCGTCGGCGCGGCTCATGTCCATGCCGCGGCCGCTGATCTCGCGGCCCTGGAACACGAAGTCCCGGGTCTGCGCCGCCCGCGCCGGGTCGAGCCGGGGCGTCGCGACGAGGGTCTTCGGCAGCGTGGCCGGGGTGAGCGTGGCGGCCGCCCGCAGCTGCAGGATGTCGAAGGCGTCCTGGCCGCCGTTGAACCGGCTCTCCAGGTCCCCGCCGAGGGACCGCTCGCTGCGCAGGGTCAGCCGTTCGCCCGGCTCCAGCGCGACCACGATCTCGGCCCGCTCGCCGACCGACAGCCGCACGTGCTCGGTCATGTACGGCCGGTCGAGCAGCCCCCCGTCGGTGCCGACGAGCGCGAACGGGCGGCCGCCGGCCAGCCGGAAGTTGTAGATCCGCGCGGTCGAGGCGTTGACCAGGCGGAGGCGGACCAGGCCGGAGCGCACGTCGAGGTACGGGCGCGGGGTGCCGTTGACCAGGATCTCGTCGCCGAGCACGCCGATGTCGCTGCCGAACCGCCCGCCCATGCTGAGCTGGCCGCCGCTGAACTCCTTGTCCTGCACCAGGACCGGGATGTCGTCGACGCCGTAGTCGTGCGGCAGCGCCCGCTGGGCGGGTTCGTCGTCGTCGACGATGAACAGGCCGGCCAGGCCCCGGTACACCTGGGTCTCGGTGCGTTCGCTCGGGTGCGGGTGGTACCAGAGCGTCGCCGCCGGCTGGTCGACCGTCCACGCCGCCCGGAACGAGCCGCCGGTCGGGATCGGCCGGTGCGGCCCGCCGTCCATCGCGGCCGGCAGGTGCATGCCGTGCCAGTGCACGGTCGTGGTCTCGCCGAGGTCGTTGCGCACGTTGACGGCGACCGCCTCGCCCCGCTCGGCCCGCAGCGTCGGCCCCAGGTACGCCCCGTTGTAGCCCCACGTGCGGGTCGTACCGTGCCCGAAGTCCGAGTCCCCGGGCTGGGCCCGCAGATCGAAGACCCGACGGCCTTCGGCGTCGATTTTCCCAACCGCTATCGGGGGTACGGCCAGCGGCCGGTCGAAGTCCGCCCGCACATCGAGCGGCGGGCGCGTGAAGTAGTAGACGAGCGCGGCGACCCCGCCCCCGCACAGCACGAGGACCAGGGCCACGGTCCCCAGCAGCCACTTGCGCACGTCAAGTCTCCCTACATGTAGAACGGCTACACATAGGCTGCACCGCGTCGAGGCCGGGCCGCCAGGCCCGCGGGCCGAACCCCGGGAAAGCTCAGGGTCACCCCCGACTGCCCCGGGCCGCCGCCTGCGCAAAACTGACCCGGTGGGACCCATCGACGTCTACGTCAACGCCCTCGGCGGCGCCCTGCGCGGCCCCCGCCGGGCCAAGGCCGACCTGCTCGCCGAGGCCCGCGACGGGCTGGTCGACGCGGCCGAGCACCACGAGTCCGACGGCCTGGACCGGGCCGAGGCCGAGCGGGCCGCGGTCGCCGAGTTCGGGCCCGTCGCCGCGCTCGCGCCCGAGTTTCAGCGCGAGCTCGCCCTGGCCCAGGGCCGGCGCACGGCGCTGCTCGTCGGGGCCGGGGTGGCCACCCAGTCGATCGTCTCCGAGGTCGCCTGGCGCAGCGCGGCCACCGGCTGGCACTGGGAGCCCAGCCGGGCCTACCTGTGGCTGGCCGGGGCCGTCGACTACGCCAGCTACGCGGCCGTGCTCGCGGCCGTCCTCGCCGCGGCCGCCTGCGGGATCGGCAGCCGCTATGTCGACGTCGGCCGCGCGTTCGTCCGCGCGACCGGGCTCGCCGCGATCGCGGTCGTCACGTTCTTCATCGCCGGCGGCGCGCTGCTGACGCTGTTCAGCCCGCACACCGGCGGCACCGGGTCACCGCTGTCGCTGGCGGCGTCGGCGATCACCCTGTCGTTACCGGCCTGGATGGTGTATTCGGGGCTGCGCTGCGTGCGCGCATCGGCCTAGCACCGCAACACCCCTCGGCGATGTCAGCGGGGCGGGAGGAACAGGGCCGCGATCCTCGGGAGGTGTTTGCGGACGTCCTCGTCGTTCTCGTCGTCCCAGTCGTCTTGCACCTGGGGCGCTACCTGGCCGGTCCGGGCCCGTAGGAGCATCGGGTAGTCGTCGGTCTCGCCGTAGAGCTCCTCGGCCAGGTCCTCGACCTCGCGCGGGGCCAGTTCGTGGGCCGGCAGGTCGCCCGCCGCCACCGCTCGCACCGCCGGGTCGTCGGCCAGGGAGTCGGGGGAGGCCACAGCCCGCTCGTAGTGGTCACGGCCGCGGGCGATCAGGCCGTCCACGAAGGCGTCGGCGTAGCGGGCCACCACGCGGCCGGCGGCCCACATGGCGGAGGAGTTGGCCCGGGCCTGGAGCTGCGTGCGATGGACGTCGAAGTCCAGGAGCTCGCTCTTGTCCAGGTCGGCCAGCCGCATGCGCAGCGCGGCCGTGAAGCGGCCGGCGAAGCCGGGGGTGACGCGCTCCCCGGCGGCGGACCGGGCTCCGTCGATGATCGACCAGAAAGTATCGCTGTCCACGGCCACGAAGTCTTGCACCCCGACGCCCACCGCGGCCACATCCACGGTGCGAAAGCCGGACAAGAGCCGTAGAACGGCCCGGCGAGCAGTGGCACGTTTCCGGGATTCGATGTCAAGGCCGCTTCCGTAACGTTCTCAATGCAAGGCCAACCACACCACATCCCAAGGGGAGAGCAGCGATGAGCGACTACGAGACCGGCGACACGGGCTACGACGGCGGCCACGAGGTGGACTACGGCCAGTACTCGGCCGGCCAGGAGCACGACGCCCTGGACCAGCTCCACCAGGCCCACGGCTCCGAGGCCGACTACGACAACCAGTTCAAGGTGTACGAGAACGACCACCACGCGCAGGAGTCCACGGACTTCGCGCAGGGCAACCACGTCGAGGTCGACCAGCCCTACGGCGCGCACTACGAGCAGGACAACTACACGAACTTCAGCCACGACGCGTCGGAGGACGACCACGTCTTCGCCGCCGAGGGCAGCGAGTCCTCGCACCAGGCCGAGTTCTCCGAGCTCGACGCCCTGCAGCAGCGCTTCGACGCCGCGTTCGTCGACGGCACCGAGTACCACGCCGGTGGCGGCGAGGCCGAGATCGCGGCCAAGTAAGTCCAAGCGCTCAAACCATGGTGTGGCTTCGCGCGGCTCGGCGGTTCAGCCCCGCCGGGCCGGCGCCCCACCCCACACGCGCAAACCTCAGCTCGCACGCGACGCACTCGGTTGTTCGACTTCGTCCGGGTGTCCGGGACCGTCCGGACGTTCCCGGCCGCCCGCGCGAAGTCGGACATCCGGGTGCGTTTGCGCATGTCCGGCCAGCGCGAAGAAGACCATGAGTATCAGCGCGCCGGCGGCCAGGACCGCGGCCGCGACATAGGGCCGGCCGGTCGCCACGAGGACCGCCAGCCCCAGTGAGCTGCCGAGCCACTGCACCGTCTGCAAAACCCCGGAAGCGGAGCCGGCATCGGTACCGTCCACACGCGACAAGATCAGCGTGTAGATGGGGACGAACGACAGCCCGCCGCCGATCCCGACGAGTGCGAGCGGCCCGAGGACGGCCAGGTATGAGGTCGCCGGCCCGACCCGGGCCAGCAGCAGTTCGGCCGCGATCAGGCCGGTCAGCGCGCCGCCGATGACGAGGCGGGGCCCGAATCGGGCCAGCAGCCGGGCGACGGTCCGGGCCGCGGCGAACAGGCCCAGCGTCATCGGCAGGAACACGAGTCCGGTCGCGACCGGGCCGAGGCCGCGCACCTGCTGCAGGTAGGTCGTGAGGAAGAAGAACGGGCCGATCAGGCTGGGGCCGATGAGCAGCAGCGCGGAGTACCCCGACGCCCGCCTTCTGTCCCGGAAGAGCCCGAGCGGCACGATCGGTGCCGCCGCCCGCCGCTCGATCAGGATGAACCCGGCCAGCGCCACGACCCCGGCGGCCAGCCCGGCGAGGACCTTCGGGTCGGTCCAGCCGGCGGTGGCCGCCCGGATGAGCGCGTACACGATGCCGAGCATGCCCGCGGTGACCGTCAACGCTCCGGCGACGTCGAACCGGCCGGCGTGCCGGGGCGTCTCCGGCAGGCGGCGCCGGGCCAGCAGCACGATGGCGGCCCCGATCGGCACGTTGACCAGGAACACCCAGCGCCAGCTGACGGCCGCGGTGACGACGCCGCCGAGGACCAGGCCGAGCGAGGCGCCGCCGCTGATCACCGCCGAGGAGATGCCGAGCGCCCGGTTGCGCTCCGGCCCGGCGGCGAACGTGCCAGTGATCAGGGCCAGGGTGCTCGGCGACGCGAGCGCGGCCCCGATGCCCTGGACCGCCCGCGCGGCGAGGAGCTGCCCCGGGTTCTGGGCCAGGGCGGCCGCGAGGGACGCGGCGGTGAAGACGACGACGCCGGCGATGAAGACCCGGCGGCGTCCGAGCGCGTCGCCGAGGCGGCCGCCGAGCATGAGCAGACCGGCGAAGGCGATCGTGTACGCGTTCAGCACCCACGCCAGCCCCGCGGCCTCGAAGTGCAGGTCCCCGGCAATGCGCGGGAGGGCGACGTTGACGATCGTGCTGTCGATGCCGAGCAGCAGCTGGCACGACACAATGAGCGCGAGAGCGAGGCGATGCCGCCGCCGGCCGACTGCACTGCCGCCGACGAGGCTTGTGTCGCCTGATTGTCCGGGCATGGTGAAGCTCCTAAACTGGAGACTGTCTCCGTTCCAACACGAACCATACGGAGACAGTCTCCGGTTAGCAACACCCGGGAGGACGCATGCCGCCGCCGCAGCGGGCCGACGCACGCCGCAACTACGAGCGCATCCTGGCCGTGGCCAGCGAAGCCGTGGCCGAGAAGGGCGCCGACGCGTCCCTCGACGACATCGCGAAGAAGGCCGGCGTCGGGCCCGGCACGCTGTACCGGCACTTCCCGACCCGCCAGCACCTGCTCGACGCGGTCTTCCACGACCGGATCGTCCGGCTGCGCGACGAGGCCGCCCGGCTCCTGGACGAGGAGGCCGACCCGGTCGCCGCCCTGGCCACCTGGCTGCGGGCGTTCATCAAGCATCTGCAGCGGTACCGCGGCCTCTCCGACGCCCTCAAAGCGATCTACGACCACGGGGACCAGCTGATGATCGAGAGCCGGGACCTGCTGCGCTGGTCGGTCGGCGAGCTCCTGGGCCGGGCCCGGGCGGCGGGGCGGGTGCGCCCCGACATCGACGCCTCGGATCTGCTGCGCCTCGGCCACGGCGCCGGCATGGTGTGCGAGCCCGACGCCGCCGGTGACGCGCGGGCGGAGCGGTTCGTGAGCCTCCTCGTCGACGGTCTGACCGTCGGAAGCTCGACCAATCCTTGATCACGCCCGGTGGTGATGGTTCACAATCACCGCCATGGGTCTCGGCGAGTACGTCGGTATGTGGCGGGCGCGGCGGCGGCACCGGCGGATGCAGGAGCATCACAACCGCCGGCGCCGGCGGGACAACGACTGCCTGCCGGACTGCGACTTCTGCGACTGCGACTGCAGCCCGTTCATGCTCGGCTCGCTGCTGTCGCTGATGGCGGTCTCCGCGCCGCGCAGCGCACCGAAACGCACGACCACCGGGCCCGGCCGGGCCGGCATCGCGGCCATCCGCGGCTACCAGCGGATGATCTCGCCGCACCTGCCGATCCGCTGCCGCCAGGCGCCGTCGTGCAGCAACTACGGCCTGGAGGCGGTCCGCCGCTACGGCCTCGTCGAGGGCTCCCGGCTGACCGCGGCCCGGATCAGGCGGTGCAACCCGTCGACCCCGCGCGGGACGGTCGACCCCGTGCCCTGATACCGGCCGCGTCTCGCACCGCCGCCTACCAGGCGGCCGCCGCGATCAGCCGGTCGGTGACGGTCCGCGTCGGCTCCAGGTCGCAGCCCAGTACCGTCGCCACCGCGCCCCCGGCGGCCAGGGGCATCACGGCGGCGGTGGGGGTGGCGAACGGTTCGGCCGGCGCGGTGGTCAGCAGTGAGGCCAGGACCCGGGCGCCGGCCAGGGTGGCGGGGCCGCTCAGCGCGGACGGATCGGCGCCGACAGTGACGTCGCTGCGGTACCACGGGCGGCCGGCGCGGCGGGCCGTCGTGGACAACCGGATGTTTCCGGATGCTTCGGCGAACCGGCCGAACACCACCTCCTCGCGCCAGAGCAGAGCGCCGTCCGCGGCGAGGTCCACAATGGACAGGTTGTGGTGCCGGCAGCGGGCGGCGGCCACGATGGGCTCGGGCAGGTACGTGAGGGAGGCCGCCTCCCCCACGACCGCGTGCACCGACAGGGTCGACTCCGCGCCCGAGCGGGCGGGGAGCGCGATCGACGCGGCGACAGTACCCACGCGAAGTCTGGCTCCTGGACCCACCTCGATCTCCAGACTCAGGTCGTCGCCGCCCAGCGGGCCGGCCGCGCCGCCGACCAGGTGGACCTCGCCGGGGCCGGTCAGCCTGGGCAGGAGCGGCGCCTCGCCTTTGAGGACGCGCAGGACCGTGCGGCCGCCCGACAGTTCGGCGACGATGCGGGCGGCGGCCTTCATCGCCGGTCGTCGACGAGACCGACCAGTCCCCGGACCCACGCCTGCACCGGTTCGGCCGCGCGGTCCTCGACCAGGGACAGGAACACCGTCGGCAGATCGCCGCGGCGGGCCCGGGCGTCGCGGTCCATGACGCTCAGATCCGCGCCGACCAGCGGGGCCAGGTCGGTCTTGTTGATGACCAGCAGGTCGGCGGCGGTGACGCCGGGGCCGCCCTTGCGGGGGACCTTGTCGCCGCCGGCCACGTCGACCACGAAGATCTGCCGGTCGATGAGGCCCTTGCTGAAGGTGGCCGTGAGGTTGTCGCCGCCGCTCTCGACCAGGATCACGTCGAGCGGGCCGAGGCTCTCCTCCAGCTCCTCGATCGCGTCGAGGTTGGCGGAGATGTCGTCGCGGATCGCCGTGTGCGGGCAGCAGCCGGTCTCGACCGCGCGGATGCGTTCGGCCGGCAGGACGCCGTTGCGCAGCAGGAAGTCGGCGTCCTCGGTGGTGTAGATGTCGTTCGTCACCACCGCCAGGCGCAGATCCCCGGCCATCGACCGGCACAGCGCGGCGACCAGCGCCGTCTTGCCCGAGCCGACCGGGCCGCCGATCCCGATGCGCACGGCCCGCCGCGTCTGGGGCAGCGGGTGGTGCGGGTCGCCGTCGGGGTGCGGATGCGTGTGTTCGTGTTCAGCTGGCAAAGAGCCTTACCTCCCATGCGGCGTGGTCCTCGGCGGAGACGTCGAGCAGCGGCGCCGATGCCGCCGGCAGGTCTTCGACGGGGCCACGGGCGGATGACGCGGCCTCGCGGGCCACCTCGTCGCATTCGGCGCCGAGCTGGGCCAGGAGCGCGTTGACCTGGTACGGGTCGAGGCCCAGCAGGCGCACCGCGGCGCTCGCCGGGCCGGAGATGGCGTGGTACGCGGCGATCAGGGCGGCCTCCTCGGGCGTCAGTCCGGCCGCGTGGGCGGCGAGGCCGAGCGCGATCGGCTGCGCGGCCCTGCGCGCGTCCGCATCGGGCCAGACCACCGCCGCGGCCCGGCCCAGGGAGCGGCCCTGCCGGCGGGCGGCCAGGCGCAGGGCCGGTGACGGTGTCCGGGCGGCCAGCTCCTCCTCCAGGACCTCGACCGCGTCCGGGCGCGCGCACGCCGCCGCGGTGAAGGCGGCCGCGACCAGGCCCGCCGTGTGCAGGCGGCCGCGCAGGAACGCGCGCAGGTCGTCGAGGTCCGCGACGCGGCCGCGCGCCACCGCGGCCTCCAGGCCTCCCGAGTGCGCGTGGCCGCCGGAGGGGAAGCGGCCGTCGGCGAGGAGCAGGAAACTCGTGTGCATGGCTCAGAACAGGAAGTACCGTTGCGCCATCGGAAGCTCTTCGACCGGGTCCGGGTCGACGACCTCGCCATCGATGCGCACGGTGAAGGTGTCCGGCTCGACCTCGATGCGCGGGGTGGCGTCGTTGCGCGGGAGGTCGGCCTTGCCGATGGAGCGCGTGTCGGCGACGGGCGCGAGTCTCCTTCGCAGTCCCAGGCGCTCGGCCAGGCCGTCCTCGATCGCCGCCGGTGCGACGAACGCGAGGCTGGTCGCCGGGGCCGCCGCACCGTAGGCGCCGAACATGGGCCGGGACAGGATCGGCTGCGGGGTGGGGATCGAGGCGTTGGCGTCGCCCATCGCCCCCCACGCGATCGCGCCGCCCTTGATGACCACGTGCGGCCGCACCCCGAAGAACGCCGGGTCCCACAGGACCAGGTCGGCGAGCTTGCCGACGGCGACCGAGCCGACCTCGTGGTCGATGCCGGAAGCGACGGCCGGGCAGATGGTGTACTTCCCGATGTAGCGCTTGGCCCGCTCGTTGTCGGCCGCCCCGTCGCCCGCCAGGGCACCCCGGCGCCGCTTCATGACGTGCGCGGTCTGCCAGGTCCGCAGCACGACCTCGCCGACGCGGCCCATCGCCTGCGAGTCCGAGCCGATGATCGAGATCGCGCCGAGGTCGTGGAGGAGATCCTCGGCCGCCATCGTCGACGGCCGGATGCGGCTCTCGGCGAAGGCCAGGTCCTCGGGGACGCTCGGGTTGAGGTGGTGGCAGACGATGAGCATGTCGAGGTGCTCGCTGAGCGTGTTGCGCGTGTACGGGCGGGTCGGGTTGGTCGAGGACGGCAGCACGTTCGGGTGCGAGGCGACCGTGATGATGTCGGGCGCGTGCCCGCCGCCGGCGCCCTCGGTGTGATAGGCGTGGATGCTCCGGCCCGCGATCGCGCGCAGGGTCTCCTCGACGAAGCCGGCCTCGTTCAGCGTGTCCGTGTGGATGTTGACCTGGACACCGGAGGCGTCGGCGACGCGCAGGCAGGCGTCGATGGCGGCCGGGGTGGTACCCCAGTCCTCGTGCAGCTTGAACCCGCCGGCCCCGCCGCGCAGCTGCTCCCACATCGCCTCCTCGGAGACGGTGTTGCCCTTGCCCAGCAGCAGCACGTTGATCGGCCACGGGTCGAGGGCCTCGAGCATCCGGGCCAGGTGCCAGGAGCCGGGCGTGACCGTGGTCGCCTTGCTGCCCTCGGCCGGCCCGGTGCCGCCGCCGACGATCGTGGTGATCCCGCTGGCCAGGGCCTCCTCCAGGATCAGCGGCGCGATGAGGTGCACGTGGCAGTCGATCGCACCGGCCGTGAGGATCCGCCCGTTGCCGGCGATGATCTCCGTCGACGGCCCGATGACCAGCGCCGGGTCGACGCCGTCCATGATGTCGGGGTTGCCGGCCCGGCCGATCCCGGTGATGCGCCCGTCCCGGATGCCGACGTCGGCCTTCACGATGCCCCAGTGGTCGAGGATGATCGCTCCGGTGATGACCGTGTCGGGGGTACCGTCGGCACGGGTGGCCCGGGCCTGTCCCATGGACTCGCGGATGACCTTGCCCCCGCCGAAGACGGCCTCGTCCCCGCCGGCGCAGTGGTCCTGCTCCACCTGGATGAACAGATCGGTGTCGGCCAGCCGCACCCGGTCACCGGTCGTGGGGCCGTAGAGGTTTTTGTACCGCTGTCGCTCGATCTGGGTCACAACGCTCCCCCGGCCCTACCACGGAGACCGGGCACGATGCGGTTGCCGGCCAGCGGTACCAATGTGATGGCTTTTGCGACGCCCGGCTCGAAGCGGACCGAGGTGCCCGCGGGAACGTCGAGGCGGTGGCCCCAGGCGGCCTCGCGATCGAACTCGAGAGCGTCGTTGGCCTCAGCGAAGTGATAGTGCGAGCCGACCTGCACCGGCCGGTCGCCCGTGTTGCGCACCGTCAGCGTCCGGGTTTCCCGCCCGGCGTTGATCTCCACCGGCCCGTCGCCGGGGATGACCTCGCCCGGGATCACGGGATCGGGTGGTGAACGGTCACGAGCTTCGTGCCGTCCGGGAACGTCGCCTCCACCTGCACCTCCACCAGCATCTCGGGGACGCCCTCGAGGACGTCGGCGCGGCCGAGCACGTGCCGCCCGGCCTCCATCAGGTCGACCACGGTCCGCCCGTCCCGCGCGCCCTCGAGCAGGAACGCGGTGATGATCGCGACGGCCTCCGGGTAGTTCAGCGTGAGCCCGCGGTCCTTGCGGCGCTGGGCCACGTCGGCGGCGACGTGGATCAGCAGGCGCTCCTGTTCATGGCGGCTCAGGAACAACGTGCCCTCCCGTTCGAGGCGGTGGCGGCCGATGCTGCCAGTCCGATGTTTCCTCCGGATTACCGCCCCGCGCAGCGCATTCGGGTGAATCCGATGCGTACTGCCTGGGGTTGAACGGCAAAAGGCGGTGCAACAAGGGCGTGTTAGGCTCGCGACGCCTCACTACCTGGAGAGTTGGCGCATGAGCAATCACCGGTCGGTCGTCATCAACGGGGACCTCGGCAGCGGCAAGTCCACCGTCTCGGTCGAGCTCGCGACCAGGCTCGGGCTGCGCCGCATCAGCGTCGGCGACATGTACCGGGAGATGGCCCAGCGCCGCGGCATGACCGCCCTGCAGCTCAACCTCCACGCCGAGCTCGACGACGCCATCGACAGCGCCGTGGACAACCTCCAGACCGAGATCGCGCAGTCCGGTGAGCAGCTCATCGTCGACAGCCGGCTGGCCTGGTTCTTCTTCCACGAGGCGTTCAAGGTCCACCTCATCACGGAGCCGACCGAGGCCGCCCGCCGCGTCCTGGGCCGCCCCCACTCCGACGTCGAGAACTACGCCTCCCTCGACGAGGCCAAGCGCAACCTGCACAGCCGCAGCGAGAGCGAGCGGATGCGCTTCCTGACCCGATACGGCGCGGACAAGTACAAACTGCGCAACTACGACCTGGTGGCCGACAGCACCCGCGCCACCCCCGACGAGGTCGTCTCCGCCGTGCAGGCCGCCTTCGAGGGCCGCCTCGGCTCCGAGATCCTCCGCGAGCGCCCGCCGCTGCTCCTGCTGGACCCGAAGCGGGTCTACCCGACCCGCCGCATCGACTTCGCCGACGAGACCCTGGCCCAGGAGCTGGCCGGCGCCGCCCCCGCCGACCTGGAGCCACTCACCATCGGCCACAGCGGCCAGGACTACTACGTGATCGACGGCCACCGCCGCCTGAGCGCCGCGGTGCAGAACGGCTCCCACCTGGTCTGCGGGCTCCTGCTCGCGGAGAACGAGGAGTCGGTGACCAACCGCCTCAGCGCGAACGACTACTTCCGCACCCACGTCACCCCGGACGTCGTCGAAACCTGGGAGCGGGTCCACAAGATGGCCCTCCCGGTCCCCGTCTCCGCCTGATCCCGGCCACGCTCCGCACCGTCCTTCAGCGCGCCCCCCGATAAGTCGGGCGCTTCGCGCCGCGACTTATCGGATTTATCCGGCGCTGGGCGACAAGTCCGAAATGACAAACTAGCGAAGCGCCCGACATTTCGGACTGAAGCCCGAAATTTCGTCAACTCAGCGAGTCATAACGGCGCGCGTGGCTTGTGCGATCGCGGAACGCCCGGCCGGCGCTGGCTCGAACCTGCGCGCAGTAGCCGAGCGTGTAGTAGCCGATCAAGCCCACTGGCAGGCGACGGCATTGACCGCATCGTCTACCTCAAAGGCGCTGGTCGCGGCCCACAACGTCGACCTGACGCCACGTTCACGCGCTCCTACACGCACCGTGAAGAGAAGGGCACCGACGTCACGTGGCGGCGCATCACCCGGCCAACTCGTCGCGCGAGTAGGAGCTCGGCACGCTGCGAAGCTTCCGGACCAAGTCGGGGACCCGCTCAACTCGTGGGCCGCCGGGGTTTGTGCGCGTCCTACTGCGCCGCCGACTCCAGCCCGTTGACCTCGACCACGACGGACTCGGCGGCGGCCACGGCCTCCGCGGCCACCATGACCTCGATCGCGGCCAGCGGCTCGACCGCCGCGAGGGTCTCCATGGCCGTGCGCCGACGGCAGATCCGAGCCCGCCGAGGCTCAGCCGCCCCAAGCGCCTCCACCGCCACGACGTCGACAACCACGACGTCAGCAGCATCGCGAGCGGCAGCGGCGGAGGCGGCGTGGCGCTTCCAGAGTCGCGCGGCCAGGCCCAGCAGCGGCGCGCCGGCCACGAACAGCAGCGCGGCCGCGGCGATCAGCAGCAGCGGCAGCCAGGACGAGTCGGCGATGGCCTCGCCGCCGAAGTGGCCGAGCAGCGCGCCGTAGCTGGCCCAGAGGACCGCCGCGACCACGTCGTAGGAGGCGAAGCGGCGGGTCGAGACGCCGTTGCGGCCCGCGTAGACGGCGGTGATCATGCGGCCGGCGGGGACGAAGCGGCAGAAGAGGACGGCCAGGAAGATGTGGCGTTGCATGGCGTCGTTGAGGCGGGCGGTGATCTTGGCCGCGCGGCGGGGCAGGCGGCTGGGGCGGCGCTCGCCGCGGCGGGCCAGGCGGCGGCCGACGAGGAAGGCCAGCAGGTCGCCGGCGATGACGCCGGCGGCGCCGGAGAGGACCAGCAGGAGCAGCTGGACGTGGCCGGAGGAGGAGAGGATGCCGCCGCCGATCATGAGGGCCTGCGCCGGTACGACCGGGATGAAGGCGTCGACCGTGAGCAGGACGAGCACCGTCGCGTAGAGCACACCCGGCGCGGACACCAGGTCCAGCACCGTGCTCACCATCTCGGACACGCCATGGCCCGGCCCCCTACCCCGAAACGAACGCTTCCCCCGTTGACCATGGCAACACGGCCGCACCCGACTCCATGCCCAACTGCAGACGATTGTGTCCCGGGTCTCCTTTGAGAATGCTGTGAACACGCATACCCGCAGGTGGGAAACGGTCGGGTGTCAGCCGAGGGTCTCGTGGACGAAGCACCACCGCCACGCCTCACCCGGCTCGATCGACTGCATCACCGGGTGGTGGTCGACCAGGTAGTGCTGGGTGGCGTGGCGGCGCGGCGAGGAGTCGCAGCAGGCGACGTGGCCGCAGGCCAGGCACTGGCGCAGGTGTACCCAGTCGGTGAACCCGCCCTCCACGCACTCCGGGCAGCCCTCCACGACCGGCGGCGGGAGTTGCTCCGCCGCCGACAGATGCACGCAGGTCACAGGTCTCCTCGCTCCAGCAATGACTCTTCCAGGTCCATGTCGCGCTGCGCCTGGCGCAGGGTCTCCTCGGGGATCCGGCCGCTGTCGCGGGCGGTGCGGAACACCTCGCGCTCGGCGTCCAGCATCTCGCGGCGCAGCCGGGCGTACGCGGCGGACGGCGTTTCCCGGTCCGCCCGCCCCAGCCGCTCCCACGCCATGTTGGAGCGCGACAGGGCCATCTGGCGCAGCCGCTCGACCACGCCGTCGGGCGCGTCGCCGGCGACCTCCTCCAGCCGCGCCTTGCCGGCCCGCGACGCCTCGTGCTGGACCGACGCCTCCGCCAGGGCGTCCTCGGTCCGGTCGTCGCCAGGCACCTTCAGCCAGCGCGCCACCGTGGGCAGCGTGGCCCCCTGGAGCACGAGGGTGGCGACGATGACGCCAAAAGCCAAAATCACGAAGAGCCCGCGGGGGTACTCGTGCCCGTTCGGCAGCGCCGCGGGGAGTGAAAGAGCGGCGGCGAGGGTGACCGCGCCCCGCATCCCGGCCCAGGAGATGACGGCCGGGCCGGCCAGCGACGGCGACGGGTCCCGGCGGCGCACGCGCGGGAAGAGCCGCGTGAGGTACGTGGTGGGGAACAGCCACACGATCCGCGCCACGATCACCACGCCGACGACCGCGGCCAGCGCGCCCATCGTGAACGCGAACGAGCGCTCCACGTCCGCGACGAGCGCCCGCAGCTGCAGGCCGACCAGCAGGAAGACCGCCCCTTCGAGGAGGAACTTCACCATCCGCCAGAAGGCGTCCATCTGCAGCCGGGACGCGGCCGACATCAGCGTGGGCATGCGGTGGCCCAGGGAGAGGCCGCAGACGACGACCGCGACGACGCCGGAGGCGTGCACGGACTCGGCGGGCAGGAACACCACCCAGGGGGTGAGCAGCGACACCGCGTTGTCGATGAGCGGGTTGCTGACCCGCTTGTGCACGAACCCGACGAGCAGGCCGCCGGCCACCCCGATCGCGACGCCCCCGATGACCGCGATGGAGGCCGTCTTGGTGATCGACCAGGCGTCCATCGCCTCGCCGATCGCGGCGGCCACCGCGACCCGCAGCGTGACCAGGGCGGTCGCGTCGTTGATGAGGCTCTCACCCTCGAGCACGGTCACGACCCGCCGCGGGAGCCCGATCCGCCGGGCGACCGCGGTGGCCGCGACCGCGTCGGGTGGTGCGACGACGGCGCCAAGGGCGAAACACATCGCCAGGGGTACCTGCGGCAGCAGCATCTGCAGCGTGAACCCGACGGCGGCGGTCGTGAACAGCACCAGCCCGACGGCCAGCAGCAGGATCGGGCGCAGGTTGAACTTGAACGCGGGCACCGAGGTCTCCAGCGCCGCCACGTAGAGGATCGGGGGCAGGATGCCCAGCAGCACCACCTCGGGGTCGAGCTCGATCTCCAGCAGCCCCGGGATGAAGGAGATCCCGATGCCGACGACGACCAGCAGGATCGGCGACAGCACCCCGATCCGGCGCGCCAGAACCGAGGTGGCGACCACAACCGCGATGAGACCAACGACGTTCTCGAGCCCGTGCACGCGCGAAAGCTTATCCACGCCGCCGAACGCCGCCATGACGAGTGACGCCCACCACACGACCGCGCGGCCGACCGGCGTGTCACCCTCCTGACCGGGGCGGGGTCACCCGGGAGCGACCGGTGCGTGCGTTCACCCGGGCGGGCCTGAGAGACTTCACCCGCACATGCAGCCAGCCGCGACGTAGGGGAGGATCAGCCTCATGTGTGCCGCGCGGCAAATAGCTGACCCTTCCGGGCGGCGGTGAGCATGGCCGACGTCAGCACGACCGTGGATCTCCGGGGCCGGCGTATCGGGCCGTTCGCCGGTGAGCGAATCCGCGTGCTGCTGGTCGAGGACGACCCGGGCGACGCGTTCCTGGTCCGTGAGCTGCTCGCGGAGGCCGCAGCGCCGTTCGACGTGGAGATCGCGCAGACCATGCGCGAGGCCCGGCCCCGCTTCCGCGACGTGCACTGCATCCTGCTCGACCTCGGGCTGCCCGACGCGAGCGGCCTGGACGGGCTGCGCCAGGTGCTCCAGCACGTGTCGGGCGCCGCCGTCTGCGTGCTCACCGGGCTCGAGGACGAGCATCTCGGCACCGCCGCCGTCGCCGAGGGCGCGCAGGACTACCTGGTCAAGGGCTCGGTCGACGGGGCCGGGCTGACCCGGGCGGTGCGCTACGCGGTCGAGCGCAAGCGGGCCGACGAGCAGGCCCGGCTCCTGCGCGAGTCCGAGCTGCGCCAGGCCGAGTCGTCCCGCCTCGAGCGCGGGCTGCTCCCCCAGCCGCTGATGCGCGACGTGCCGGCCGAGCTGTTCAACATCTACCGGCCGGGCCGCGACCGGGCGCTGCTCGGCGGCGACTTCTTCGACGCGATCGGGGTCGACGGCGGCCGGCGGCTGCACCTGCTCATCGGCGACGTCTGCGGGCACGGGGTCGACGAGGCCCCGCTCGGTGTCGCGCTGCGGGTCGCCTGGCGGGCCCTGGTCCTGGCGGGCGTGCCCGAGGACCAGGTCCTCGACTCGCTGGAGCAGGTCCTGGTGGCCGAGCGGCGCACCGACGAGCTGTTCGCGACCGTGGCCGTGGCCACCGTCGACTTCGACGCCAACACGGCCCGCATCCGGCTGGCCGGCCACCCGCCGCCGATCCTGCTGTCGGGCGACCGGGCGGCACCGTGCAACGTCGACCCGGGCCTGGTCCTGGGCGTGATCCTGGGCATGCCGCGCCCGGCCGCCGAGGTGCCGCTGGGCCCGCCCGGGCAGTGGTCCCTGCTCATGTACACCGACGGCCTGATCGAGGGCATGGCCGGTCCCGACGCCGACCCCAGCGACCGCCTCGGCGTCGAGGGCCTGTGCCGGGTGCTCGAGACCCCGCTGCGGGCCGAGCCCCGCGACCTGCCCGGCTGGCTCGCCCTGCAGGCCGAGGCACACAACGGCGGCCCGGTCTCCGACGACATCGCCGTACTCGTCCTGACCCCCTCCTCTTCGCCGAACTCATCGAGGACCGCATGAACCCGTCCGGCTGGTCGCTCTGGCGGCGCATCACCTCGCTGTGCGCGGTCGTCGCCGGCCTGCTCGTCGTGATCGCGATCGGCGCCACCGGGACCGCCGCCGCCAACCGCAGCGAGACCGAGCAGGTGATGGACCGCCTGACGCCGGCCCTGGTCAACGCCGAGCGGCTCTACTCGCAGCTGCTGCGCCAGCAGTCCAGCGTCCGTACCTACCTGCTCACCGGCAAGGACTCCGACCTCGACAGCTACCGCGACGGGCAGGCGCAGGAGGCCGCGATCCTCACCGCGACGCGCGGACAGCTCACGGGCGAGACCCGGCTGCTCGCCGCCGTCGACGACATCGCCGCCGCCACCGCACGGTACCGCCGCGAAATCACCGAACCGCTGATCAACCGGACCCGCACCGAAGGGGTGAACCAGGACACCGCCGCGCCGACCGACCAGTCGCGGGCCGTCTACAACGAGGCGGCCGGGCGGATCAACGCGCTGTCGGGGCAGCTCGAGCGGCGCCGTGACGAGGTCACCGGGCAGGTCCGCACCTCCGGCAACCTGCTGGTCCTGCTGCTCATCTTCGCCGCCGTCGTGGTCGTGGTGGCCGGCGTGGTGCTGGCGTTGCTGCTCCGGCGGCTCATCACCCGCCCCGTCACGGACCTGGCCAAAGAGGTCAGGCGGGTGGCGGGCGGCGACTACGAGTACCAAATCCGCAGCTCTGGACCCCCGGAACTGGCGGAACTGGCCGGCGACGTCGACGCCATGCGCCGGCGGATCAACGCCGACCTCACCGACGTGCAGGAAGCGCGGCGGCTGGTCGAGGAGGCCAACCGGATGCTGGAGCAGCAGGCGGCCGAGCTGACCCGGTCCAACCGCGACCTCGAGCAGTTCGCCTACGTCGCCAGCCACGACCTGCAGGAGCCGCTGCGCAAGGTGGCGAGCTTCTGCCAGCTGCTGCAGCGGCGATACTCGGGCCAGCTCGACGAGCGCGCCGACCAGTACATCGGCTTCGCGGTCGACGGCGCCCAGCGGATGCAGCGGCTGATCAACGACCTGCTCGCGTTCTCCCGCATCGGCCGGCTGACGAACGGCTTCACCGAGGTCGACCTCAACAAGGTCGTCCTCGACGCGTCGGGCCAGTTCGACGCCCAGCGCGAGGCCACCGAGGCCGAGATCATCTTCACCGACCTCCCGGCCGTACGCGGCGAGGAGCCCCTGCTCGGCGCCCTGTTCAGCAACCTGATCGGCAACGCGATCAAGTTCCGCCGCCCGGGTGTCCCGCCCCGGATCGTGATCGACAGCAAGCCACTGGACGACACCGAGTTCGAGATCACCGTGGAGGACAACGGCATCGGCATCGAGCCCGAGTTCGCCGACAAGGTCTTCGTGATCTTCCAGCGTCTGCATGCCAAAGAGACGTATCCGGGTACGGGCATTGGCCTGGCGATCGCGAAGAAGATCGTCGAGTATCACGGCGGCCGCATCTGGATCGATCCGGACCATCGCGAAGGTACGCTGTTCCGGTTCACGCTGCCTGTGCCCGCCCCCGTTCCCGCCCTTGCTGAGGAGCCCGCCGCATGACCGCCCCCATGGAGTCGTCCCTGCCGATCGAGGTACTGCTGGTCGAGGACGACCCGGGCGACGTACTCATGACGCAGGAGGCGTTCGAGGAGCACAAGGTCCGCAACAAGCTCAACGTCGTGCAGGACGGCGAGGAGGCCCTGGCCTACCTGCGCCGCGAGGGCAAGTACGCCGACGCCCCCCGCCCCGACCTGATCCTGCTGGACCTCAACCTCCCCCGCGTGGACGGCCGCGAGGTGCTAGGCGTGATCAAAGAGGACCAGGACCTACGCCGAATCCCGGTCGTAGTCCTGACCACCTCCCAGGCCGACGAGGACATCCTGCGCAGCTACTCCCTGCACGCCAACGCCTACGTCACGAAGCCGGTCGACTTCGACAGCTTCATCGCCGTGGTACGCCAAATCGACGAATTCTTCGTCTCCGTCGTGAAGCTCCCCCCGCGCAGCTGAAACTGTACTTTCCAGAAGCCTGAGGGGGAGACACGTCTCCACCCACACCCCCTCATGATCTCCGCCCACCGCGCCGGGCCACAGGTGGTGACCTGCGCTGATTCCGTTGCTCGCCCGCGATCGGCTCGCCTTGCGCGGCGGACACTTGCCCGCCGATCAGGCCAATCGTTTTTGTGCTCCTCGGCCAGATGGTGCCTCTAGGCCAGCTTCGATATGTCGGGCGCTTCCCACGCGGATCCGGGCCGATCGTGTTCGCGCTCGCGGGCCAGCCGACACGTGGGCCAGCCGTACACGTGGGCCAGCCGTACACGCGGGCCAGCCGTACACGCGGGCCAGCCGCGCACGCGGGCCAGCCGTACACGCGGGCCAGCCGCGCACGCGAGCCAGCCGTACACGCGGGCCAGCCGCGCACGCGAGCCAGCCGCGCACGCGAGCCAGCCGCGCACGCGAGCCAGCCGCGCACGCGAGCCAGCCGCGCACGCGAGCCAGCCGCGCACGCGAGCCAGCTTCGATTTGTCGGGCGCTCCGCTAGCCCGACAAATCGGATTTATACCCCGACGGGGGATACACGCATTTCGTGCTCTCCTACCGGTTTCTTATGCATACTTGTCCCGGCCGGCGAGCGGTATGCGCACCGGCCGGGTCAGACCTTCAAAAGGTCAGCTTGAGCGTCACGCCGCGATTTGCGAGACCTTCGACAGCAGCAGCGCCTCGGCAATACAAACCCGCTCGAACTCGGCCAGGTGCAGGCTTTCGTTCGGCCCGTGCGCGATCGTTTCCGGGTCCTCGACACCGGTCACGAGGATGGCGGCCTTCGGGAACATCTCCTGGAACGTCGCGATGAAGGGGATCGAACCCCCTATTCCCATGTCGACCGGCTCGGCCCCGTCCCAGGCGGCCGTGAACGCGGCCCGCGCCGCGTCGTACGCCGGCCCGGTGGCGTCGATCGTGCACGGCTCACCCAGCTGCTCGAGCTCAATGGTCACCTGCGCCCCCCACGGCGCGTGCCGTTGCAGGTGGTCGGTGACCGCCTCGTACACCCGCTGCGCCGAGTCCCCGGGCGCGATCCGCACGCTGAACTTCGCCTTGGCCCGCGGGATGAGTGCGTTGGGCGCGCCGGCGGTGGCGGGCGCGTCGATCCCGAGGATGGAGATCGAGGGCCGGGTCCAGAGCCGCTCGACCAGCCGCCCGGACCCGATGAACTCGACCCCGTCGAGCATGCCGGCCTCTTCCCGGAACCGCTCGAGGGGGTAGTCGAGCGGCGCGGAGGGCGTGCTCAGCAGCCCTTCGACGGCCACGTCGCCGTTGTCGTCGTGGAGGCTGGCGATGAGCCGCGACAGGCTGATCAACGCGTCGGGCACGGCCCCGCCGAACTGCCCGCTGTGTACGGCGTTCTCGAGCACCCGCACCTCGACGAACCCGTTGACGATCCCCCGCAGGCCGGTGGTCAGGGCCGGTTGCCCGATGTCCCAGTTGCCGGAGTCGGCGATGACGATGACGTCGGCGGCGATGTCGTCGCGGTACTCCCGGAGCAGGTCCTCCAGCGACTCCGACCCGTACTCCTCTTCACCCTCGATGAACACCACCACCCCGACGGGCAGGTCGTCCCCGAAGGCGCGCAGCGCGGCGACGTGCGCCATCACGCCGGCCTTGTCGTCGGCCACACCCCGCGCGTAGAGCCGCCCGTCCCGCTCGACGGGCTCGAACGGGTCGCTGCGCCACTGCGACAGATCCCCGACGGGCTGGACGTCGTGGTGCGCGTACAACAGCACGGTGGGCGCCCCCGCCGGCGCCGGCTTGCGCCCGATGACCGCCGGCTGCCCACCTTTGCGCACGATCCGCACGTCCGGCAGCCCGGCGCCCCGGAGCAGCTCCGCGACAGCGTCAGCGGACCGCTCGACGTGGCTGTGGTCGAACCCGGCGAACGCGATCCCGGGAATCCGGACCAGCGCTTCGAGATCGGCACGGACCCCAGGCATCTCCCGCCGGATCGCGGCACGGAGCTCTTCCTCACTTCGCACTGTCATAGCCAGAACTTACTGCGCACCGCCCTCCCCCGCCGCCGGTGCCCCATTCCCACCGAGGACACCGCCATCAACCACCCCCAGCGCCCACCGCCGCGCCGCAAAGCACTCAACACTCAACACCCGGCCGCTGCCCCAGCCCAAGGCACCCGCTCCCGCAGACCCACCGCCACGCCGCGGAGCACTCACCACCCAGCACCCGACCGCCGCCAGCCCACAGCACCCCGCCACCCGCAGACCAACCGCCGCGCCGCGCCGCACTCACCACCCAGCACCCGACCACCGCCAGCCCACAGCACCCCGCCACCCGCAGACCCACCGCCGCGCCGCACCGCGCCGCACTCAGCACCCAGCACTCGGCCGCCGCCCAGCCCGAAGCAGCCGGCCACACGCCCGCCAAGAATCCGAGCGTTCCGGCGCGACAATTCCCCGCCGGAACGCCCAACGCCTAACGCGGACCGCCCAACGACCAACGCCCAACGCCCAACGCCGACCGCCGACCGCCGACCGCCGAAGCGTTCAGGCTTCCGCCCGCCCGCCCGTCGAAGCGTCGAGGCCTACGCCCGTCCCTCGAAGCGTCTAGGCCTCCGCCCGCCCGTTCCCCCCGTCCGAGCTGTCCCCGCGCATCCAGCCCCGCATCCGGCCCGCACCCGCCCCGACCCAGCCGCCGACGTCCGCCGCCCCGTCGCCCAGCTTCCGCAGCAGCGACACCAGCGGGTCCTGCGACCGGCTGAACGCCTCCCGATACGACGCCGCGGCCGCCTTGATCTCGTCGGTCACCGAGGCGTTGCCGTCGTCGTCCCGCCGCGGGTACTCGCCGGACAGAATCCGCGCGTACTCCCCGCTGTCGATCCACGCCCGCACCTCCGCAGCCCGCGCGACCGGCATCGGGTGGGACCGAGCGGTCACCATGCGGATCTTGATCAGGCTGTCGCGGAGGTCGCCGGCCCGGTCGAACTCGGCCGCCTGCTCCAGGAACGCCGTCGTGTCGACCTCGGACAGGTCGCCGCCGCCGGCCAGCTTCATCGCCAGCCGCAGCGACGCGGCCGGGTCCTGGCAGGCGAGCAGGCCCGCGCGGTCGGCGGACAGCTCGGCCTTGCGCCACCACTCCATGAGGGCCGCGACGATCGCGCGCAGGACCATCGAGCCGACGGGCAGCCAGGCCAGCCGGATCGCCCAGTCCGTGAGGATCAGGACCATCGTCCGATACACCGCGTGCCCGCTGATCAGATGCCCGAGCTCGTGCCCGAGCATGCAGCGCAGCTCGTCGTCGTCGAGCAGCTCCACCGAACCGGAGTTGACCACGATGAACGGCTTCGACATGCCGATGCACATGCCGTTGATGGACCGGTCCTGCTGCACGAACAGCTCCGGCAGCTCGGCCACGTCCAGCGAGGCGGCCGCCTCGGCGAGCAGCCGGTGCACGCGCGGATACTGCCGGTGGTCGACCCGGATCGCATTGCCCAGGAACTGCAGCCGCCACGCCCGCTCGTTCCACAGCGCGTGGAGCGACTTGAGCACGTCGTCGAACCCGCGCAGCTCCCGCAGCGCGACCAGGGCACCCCGGTCGGCCGGGTGCTCCCAGGCCCGCGAGCTGATGCCGGTCAGCACCACCCGCCGCCGTGCCGGAGGATTGCTGTTCTGTGCCTCGTCAGTGCTCATCGCTCTGCTCCTCCCCGTCCGGCCCACTCATCGGATCGTCCCCCAGTGTTGCGCGGGCCGACAACCCGCCCGGGCCGATGATGTACTCAATCTCCGCGTCATGTGCCTCCACCGGCGCCGCGTCGACCAGCACATCGACGAATTCGGCAGTGCGGTCCTCGGCGAAATGCCCGTCCTCGCCGGCCATCCACCGCTCCCACTCGCCCCGCAACGCCTCACCGTCGCGCTCCAGCCCTCGCCGCAGCCGCAGCTCCCGCGGCGCCGTGACCAGCACCCCGAGGGTCAGGTCAGCCCGCACCGCCGCCGACGCGCTCCCGACCCCCTCGACCACGAGAAAGTCGGGCGGCTCGACCGGCGTCCACTCGTCGACGAGCCGCTGCGCCTCCCAGTCGTACCGCCGATAAGCCCCCGCGCCGCCCCGGCGCAACGGCTCGAAGACCCACTCACGCATCCGCGGCTGCCAGGCGAGCAGCTTCGCCCACCCGTCGAGCAGGTCATCGGTGTGCAGGACGGTCACCCGCCGGGTCCGCCCCAGCTCGCGGGCCAGCCGCCCGGCGAACGTGGTCTTCCCGGACCCGGCCCGCCCGTCGACGCCGACGAGCCGTACCGCTCCCAGCCGGGCCGGCCGCTCCAGCACCGTCGCGGCCAGTTCCCGGTATGTCCCCCTGCTCATCGAACCCCCACCGTGATCGTCGGCAGCCCGTCCGGTGCCCCGTCCTCGATCAACCGCCGCAGCGCCGCCGTGTCCAGGTGCTCCTCGACCAGATCGCCCAGCACGTCGACGGTCCGCTCGCGCAGCGCCGCGAACGATATGTCCGGCGCGACCGTGAACCCGGACCGCCCGGCCAGCCGCGCCGCCTCGGTCAGGAACACCCGCCGGAACTCGTCCGACTCGAACGCCCCGTGCCAGTGCGTGCCGAACACATTCCCGGCGACCGCCCCCTCGCCGGTGCCGTCCGGCAGCCGGATCAGCGGCCGCTCCGCACTCCGGGTGACCTGCCCATGATGGATCTCGTACCCCCGCACCGGCACCCCGTCGAACGCCGTCCCCCGCGGCAGCGCCAGGGTCTTCCGCTCGGCGAACGCGATGTCGACGGGCAGCAGCCCGAGCCCGGCCACACTGCCGCGCCGGCTCTCCACGTCGTCGTCGATGCGCTCGGCCAGCATCTGGAACCCGCCGCAGATCCCCAGCACCGGCCGCCCGGACTTGGCGTGCCGCACGATCGCGTCGGCCAGCCCGCGCTCCCGCAGCCAGGCCAGATCGTCCACAGTGGACTTGCTGCCCGGCACGACGACCAGGTCGACGTCGGCCAGGTCGGCGGCCTCCACCGTCAGCCGCACCTGCACTCCAGGCTCGCACGCCAGCGCCTCCGCGTCCGTCGCGTTGGACAGCCGGGGCAGCCGCACGACCGCCACCCGCAGCCACTGACTCCCCCGGGCCGGCCCGGGCCGCCCCAGCACCCGCCCGTCATACGCGAGCGAGTCCTCGGCGTCGAGCCACAGGTCATAGGACCACGGCACCACCCCGAACGTCGGCCGCCCCGTGAGCTCGGTCAACTGCTCCACCCCCGGCCGCAGCAGCCCCGCATCGCCGCGGAACTTGTTGATGACGAACCCGCTGACCAGCGCCTGATCCTCGGCGTCGAGCAGCGCGACCGTCCCGAACAGCGCCGCGAACACCCCGCCCCGGTCGATGTCCCCGACCACGATCACGGGCAGGTCGGCCGCCCGCGCCAGCCCCATGTTGGCCAGGTCCATCGCCCGCAGGTTGATCTCCGCCGGGCTGCCCGCCCCCTCGCAGATCACCACGTCGTGCCGCCGGCGCAGGTCCGCGAGCGTCTCCAGCACCGTCCCCCGCAGCCGGTCCTTGATCTCCGCGTAGTTGGCGGCGCCGATGTGCCCGACCGCCTGCCCGAGCACGATGACCTGGCTGCGCCGATCCGAGCCGGGCTTGAGCAGCACGGGATTGAACCGGACGCTCGGCGCCAGCCCGCACGCGACCGCCTGCAATGCCTGCGCCCGCCCGATCTCACCGCCGGTGCCGTCCGGCTCGATCGCCACCGCCGAGTTGTTCGACATGTTCTGTGCCTTGAACGGAGCCACGTTGACCCCCTGCCGATGCAGCCATCGGCAGATCCCCGCCGTCAGCAGACTCTTGCCCGCATCCGACGTCGTTCCCGCGACGAGCAGACCACCTTTGCGTTCCACGCCGCCATTCTGGCCCGCCGGTCCGACAAAAAAGCCGCCCGACCACAATCGGTAGTCAAAGAAATTCGAAGCGTCACATCAGCGCGACCGACCCAAAACTTGTCAGAGCCCCCCGGTACGTTCGCGGCATGAAATTCTTGGCAGGCGCCCGCTCCGACGCGATCGGCATCGCCCTCGGCGCGCTCCTCGACGCGCTCTTCGGCGACCCCCGCCGATGGCATCCGGTTGCGGGCTTCGGCCGCTTCGCCGGCACCCTCGAGCGCCGCCTCTACGCGGACAACCGGCCCGCCGGCGCCCGCTTCACAGCCGTGGCGGTCGGCGCACCGGTGCTGGCCGCACTGGCCGCCACCCGCGCGACCCGAGACCGCCCGCTGGCCAGGACGGCCCTGATGGCCGCGGCGACCTGGTCGGCCTTGGGCGGCACCAGCCTGGCCCGCGAGGGCCGCGTCATGGCCGCCCGTCTGTCCGCGGGTGACCTGCCGGCCGCCCGCGCCCAGTTACCCAACCTGTGCGGCCGCGACCCATCCGCCCTCGACCCCCCGGAGCTGGCCCGGGCCACGGTCGAGTCCCTGGCCGAAAACACGTCCGACGCCGTCGTCGCCCCGCTCTTCTGGGCCGCGGTCGCCGGAGTCCCCGGCCTTATCGGATACCGAGCCGTGAACACACTCGATGCCATGGTGGGTCACCGTTCAAACCGATATGCCCGCTTTGGTACAGCCAGTGCCCGCCTCGACGACGCGGCCAACCTGATCCCAGCTCGCCTGACCGCAGTCCTCACAGTAGCGGCCGCGCCACTGATCGGAGGCCGCCCGTCCGAGGCCCTGCGCGTCTGGTGGCGCGACGGCTCCCACCACCCGAGCCCCAACTCGGGCCAGTGCGAGTCAGCGGCAGCCGGCGCCCTGGGCGTGCGCCTCGGCGGCCGCAACGTCTACGGCACCCGCGTCGAGGAACGCCCCCACCTGGGCGACGGCGCACCGCCGACCCCGGCCGACGTACGCCGAGCCGCCACCCTCACCGTCGCCGTGGGCACCGCCGCAGTCGCCCTGGCCACCCTGACCCGCCTGGCCACCGCCCGCCGCCGCCGTCGCCGTCGCCGAAAACCCACAAGCGGAGCGAGCAGGCCCGACGGCCGAGGCGACGACTGAAGGACACGATTCGGATACGGAGAGCCGGGGACGGAGGTGAATATGGACACATATAAGTGGCTGCGGCTGGGAAGCAGCGCGGGAGATGTGCTTCTAGCAAGCAGATGGCGCAAAAACAAGAGCTTGTCTCACATCAGTCAGAGTCTTAGTTTCCACTCGTGCAGCTCGTGCTCCTCCCCGTCCTCACGTCGCTTCGCGAGTTCCGTCGCGACGATGTGCATTCGCCCGTGCTCGATGAGTTCATGGGCGGCCTGGGAGTCGGCTACAGTTACGGCCCACCGTTCGGCCAGCGTCTCGTCACGTGGGCCGACCTGCAACGCATGGAGCTTCCCCGCCGCATGCTCCGCCGCCAGGCCGCGCACAACCTCGACGCGCGCCTCGGTGCCGTCGGCGTCCACGGTCAGCCACCGGCGCTCATGCTCAACTTCGAGGGCATCGCGTCCAGCCTCCTGCTCGCCGAAGGCCTGTGGGCCAGCCTCGAACGGTCCGTCCCCGGCGAGCTCGTCGTCGGCGTACCGGCCCGCGACGTCGTCATCGTCACGGGCTCCCAGTCGCCGCCGGGCCTGGCGAAGGTCCGCCGGGCCGTGGACCGCGTGTTCTTCGCCGGCGACCGGCACCTCCTGTCGCGCAAGCTCCTCGTGCGACGCCGGGGCATCTGGGAGACATACGCGCCCAACCAGTCCCGCACCCCCGAAACCGCGTTCTCCGACACCGCCCTGTTCTGACCACCGCCCACCCCAGCCCCCAAGCGGTCGCCGCGCGCAGGCCCCGCCGCCGCCCGCGCACAAGACACGGGCGCTGACGGACCAACGCTCCACCCCGCACAAAGTGGCCCCGCACGAAGCCTCCGCCGCCCAAGCACAAGGCACGGGCGCCAACGGACCAACGCTGCACACCGCACGAAATGGCCGCACACGAGCCGCCGCCGCCCACGCACAAAACGGCCGCACACGAGGACAACGCCGCCCACACACAAAGACACAGCGTCGAGGGGCCAACGCTGCACACCGCACGAAAATGGCATATCGCACATGGCTTGCATCCCTGAGCCAGCCGAGTGGGGTGTACGCCGTCCACCTGAAGCCGACGATCGTGGGCTCCGACTCCGGCTCCGGCTGCGGGTGCAGTGCGACTCCGGCTGCGGGCTCGGCCGCGACTCCAGCTCCGGCTCCACCGCGGCTGCGGCTGCGGCTGCGGCTGCGGCTGCGGCTGCGGCTGCGGCGATCGTGAGGCGGGGTCCGACATGGCGGTTAGGATTCGAGGCGTGCGGCGGGATTGGCTGCTGGCAGGGCTGTTCGCGGTTGGCGTCACCGTTGGCGGGTGGCGGGCGGGGCTGATGCAGGAGGCTCCGCGGGCCCTGGACGTGGGCGGGTACGGGCTCATGGGGGTCGCGGCGCTTTCGCTTGGGTGGCGGCGGGCGCGGCCGCTGGTGCCGCTGGTCGTGGCCGTTGGCGTCAGTTCGTTGTACCTCCTGCTCGGGTACCCCTTCGGGCCGGTGCTGTTGACCGTCGTGTGGGCGATGTTCGAGTACGCGCGGCGCAATCCGCTCCGGGAATCCGGCATCGCGCTCGGCATCGGGGCGGTCGTCAGCTCCCTGGCCGTGTTGCCGCGGCTCGGCGGGCACCTCGATCTGCTGGCCTTCGGGCTGGTGCTCTGGGGTGCCTGGTGGCTCGCGGTGCCCTGGTCGCTCGGGGCGCTGGTCTACGTCCGGCGGCTGGCGCTCGAGCGGGAGCGGCGGGAGATTGTTCGGCTGGCGCTGCTCGAGGAGCGGGTCCGGGTCTCGCGGGAAGTGCACGACGTCGCCGGGCACGGGTTCGCCGTCGTCGCCATGCAGGCCGGAGTCGCGCTTGTCCTGCTGGATGAGCAGCCGGAGCAGGCCCGGGAGGCGCTCACCGCCATCCGGGACACCAGCCGCGCGGCGCTTGATGAGCTGCGGGCCGTCATCGAGAACATCGACATACCAGCGGATATCGACGGCGCGAAACCCAGAGCCGACGCGAAACCCAGAGACGGCGTAAGGCCCAAAGACGACGCACGGCCAGGAGACGACGCACGGCCAGGAGACGACGCGAAGCACCCAGGCAGCACAGAACCCATACGCGGCACAGCACCCACACACAGCGCGAAACCCATACACAGCACGGAACCCGTACACGGTGCGAAATCCATGCACAGCGGCGGGGACATTGAGAAGCTCGTCGAGCAGGCTCAGGCCGCAGGGGTGGCGGTCACATTGGAGTACGACGGGCTTTCCGGTGCCACCGAACGGCAGCGGCGGGTCGCGTTCGAGGTGGTCCGGGAGGCGCTCACCAACGTGGTCAAGCACTCGCCGGACGCCGACGCGATCGTGTCGGTCCGGGAAGCGGGAGCGGACGTCGCGGTGCTGGTCAGCAACGGCGCCGCCCCGCGGGAGGTACGCACCGGCGGGCGGGGGATCGCGGGGATGCGGGAACGGGTCGAGGGCGCCGGCGGGGTGTTCGAGGTGCGGGATGACGACGGGTTCGCGGTGCACGCGAGGATTCCGCGGTGAGTGGGCCGATCCGGGTGGTCGTCGTCGATGATGAGGCGCTCATTCGCGGCGGGCTGCGGCTGCTCATCGCGCGGGAAGCCGACCTCGAACTGGTCGGGGAGGCCGCGGACGGGGCGGCGGCGCTGGAGTTGATCCGGGCGGCCCGGCCCGATGTCGCGCTCGTCGATCTGCGGATGCCCGAGGTGGACGGGCTGGGAGTGCTGCGCGGGCTCGATCCGGGCGTCGGCACCCGGGTCGTGGTGGTCACGACCTTCGAGAGCGACGAGAACGTGTTCGCGGCGCTGCAGGCGGGCGCGGCCGGGTTCCTACTCAAGGACGCCGACCCGGCCGAGCTGATCCGGGCGATCCGGGTGGTGGCGCGGGGTGAGGCGTTGCTGTCGCCGTCGGTGACCCGGCGGGTGATCGCACGGTTCGGACGCAGCCGGGAGCCGGTGCCGCGGATGGATCAGCTCACCGAGCGGGAGCGGGAGGTCGCGGCCTGGGTGGCGACCGGGCGCTCCAACGAGGAGATCGCGGCCGAGCTGGCGGTCAGCCCGGCCACGGTGCGGACCCACGTCGGCCGGGCGATGCTCAAGGTCAACGCCCGCGACCGGGCCCAGCTGGCCGTCATGGCGATCCGCGCCGGGCTGACGATCCCCTGACAGAAACCCAACAACACCAGAACCGAAGCGCCAGAACCAAAACGCCAGAACCGAAGCGCCAGAACCCAAAGGCCCCACAACCCAGGAGGCCCCAGAACCCCAAAGAACAGCGCCAGAGCCTACGAAGACGCGAGAGTCGTGGCCACGCGGCGGAGGATGTCGGCCACCGGCTCGCCCGTCCGGCGGGAGTGGTCGAGCAGGATCAGGGCGGCCAGGTTCGTCATGCCGGTGAAGGCGCGCCCGACGTCCGCGATGGCATCCTCGTCGCCGATCATCTGCTGGAGATACCCGCTGCGCGTCGCCCCGTCATGCGGGGCCTGGAACAGCAGCGTGAGCACGCCGATCGCATTGCGGGTGTCGTCCAGGCGGCGCTCGTCCATGCTGCCAACAGTACGGTCGGAAAATTCTTCGCGGGTGTTTGTCGAAACGCCGGACCCGTCCTCGACGCATGGGTGAAGGACCAAGACGAACCACGGATGAAGGGGTACTGCCATGTCGTTCCAGGCATACATCGACGCGCTCGAGACCAAGACCGGCCTGACCCCCCGGGCGCTGCTCGCCGAGGCGGCCGCCCGCGGGTTCGAAGGGCCGCAGGTCAAGGCGGGCGCGGTCGTCGAGTGGCTCAAGGAGGACTACGGCGTCGGGCGGGGGCACGCGATGGCGCTCGTCCATGTGATCAAGCAAGGTGCGAAGATCTCCGCCAAGCACGTCGGCACCGGCGGAGCGCACCGCGACGAGTCGGACACCCTCGATCTGGAAGGCCGGGCCGCCAGAAGTTGATCACCATCGGGCAGCTCGCCGCCTACGCCGGGGTCACGATCAAGGCGGTGCGCCACTATCACGAGCGCGGCCTGCTGGAGGAGCCCGAGCGCGACTCCTCCGGCTATCGCCGCTACGGCGCCGAGCACGCGATCGAGCTGGTGAAGATCCGGACGCTGGCCGAGGCGGGTGTACCGCTCGCCCGCATCCAGGAGCTCCTCGCAGCCGATCCGGTCGAGCTCAGCGCCGCCCTCGCCGAGATCGATCATAGCCTGCGGCGCAAGCAGGAGGAGATCCAGCAGGCGCGGGAGCGGATTGGGCGACTCGGCTCCGGTGACCGCCTGTTCGTGTCCGAAGCGGCCGCCGGGCTCCTGGAGTCGTTACTGGAATTGGGCGTCAGCGCACGGACAGTACACATGGAGCGGGACGTCTGGATCCTGCTGCAGTCCGTGGAGCCCGACGAGGCGCGTAAGTGGCTGGCCGACAAGCTGGACTCGTTCGCCGATCCGGAGTTCCGGGCCATCTACGTCGAGTATGACGCCGCCTACGTATGGCCACCCGACGACCCGCGGCTGCCCGCCTTGGCCGAGCGCACGGCGGCCTGGCTGCACAATCGCCCGGAGCCGCCGACCGCGCTCGACCCGGCGATCGCCCGCCTGGTCGCCGCGGCGGCCGGCCTCAACTCGCCGGGCTGGACCCGCCTGACGGAGCTGACCCGGCAGGCAGCAGCGCGGCTGTGAGCATCCGGGCCAGCCACGCTTCGTAATCGTCCGCGCTCCATCCGCGACCGGAGGTCGCGAGGCGGTACACCTGCGGCGAAAGTAACAGCCAGCACGCGTCGGCGGCCTGCACCGCGTCCAGCCCGGGCCGCAGATGGCCACCCTCGGCCAGGTGTCCCACGAATCGGGTCGTGCCGATGAGCCGCTCGCGGTCCGTCTCGGCCGTCAGCTCGGCGTCCAGCTGCGCGGCGATGGCCCCGACCCGCTCCGACACCCGCCGCGCGAGGTGTGCGTAGGTGGCGATCTTGCGGCCGGGGTCGGGCTCCAGCAGCAGCCGCCGCATCTCGGGCCGCTGCCCCAGCGCCACCGGCTCGTCGTCGCCGGCCAGCGTGACGTCGTAGAGCGCCTTCACCAGCGCCCGCTTGTTGCCATATACCTTGTAGATCGTCTCCTGGGAGACCCCGGCGGCCGCGGCCACGGCCCGGATCGTCAGCTCCGCGTAGCCGTCGCGCTCGAGCACCGCACGGCACGCCTCCAGGATCGCCGCGCGCCGGCGCCGAGCCTGCTCCCGGCGGCCGGCATTGTCGTACGTCCGACGCCCGTCCTCCACCGGCCCCATCCTACGATACTTTCAATACAGTAAGTCTGTATCGAAATTACCGAGGAGACCTTCGATGGATTTCTCGCACGTGTACCTGCTGGTGCTGACGGTCGCAGGCGTATACATGGCCGCCATTGCACTCATGACCACGCAGGTCAGCTACCCCCTCTACGCAGCCGTGCCGCGGGAGGCGTTCATCGGCTACCACGAGCGGTACAACCGCCGCATCAGACCGGTGATCGTCACCCCGGGCCTGCCGACGTTCGTGGCGTGCGCCGGGTTCGCGTTCCTGCGCCCCGACGCCGTCCCGGTCTGGCTGGCGCTCCTGGTGGCCGCGGGCGGCCTGGCCGCGCTGCTGGCCACGGCGACCGCGGCGATCCCGTCCCACCTGCGCCTGCGCCGCGAGGGCCTGACCGCCCGCCCGTACCGCACCCTGCGCACCGCCGACGCCATCCGCACGACCGGCTGCCTGCTCAGCGCGGCCGCCCTGATCGCGGCCCTGCTCAACGCGTTCGGCCCGCGGTGAGTGATCCACCGCGGGCCGAAGGCTGGAGGAACCTAGGAAACCGTGCAGGCGTTGCCGTTGAGCGTAAAGGCGGCCGGGAAGATGTTCGGGCCGTTGTAGTTGCCCACGAACCCGACGCTGGCCGTCGCGCCCGGGGCCAGGTTGGTGTTGAAGTCGGCCGGGGTCACGCGGACCGTCGCGCCGGTCTGGGTCCACGTGCCGTTCCAGCCGGAGCCGAGGCTCTGCCAGGGCGTCGGCCAGGTGAACGTCAGCGTCCAGTTGTTGATGGCGGCCGTGCCCGTGTTGGTGATGTCGATGTTGCCGACGTACCCGCTCCCCCAGTCGCTCGTGTCGGTGAAGTGGACACTGCACGTGCTCGTGGCCGGTGAACCGGTCAGGAACGTCAGCGGCGGCGAGGACCAGCTGGCCCGGCCCGAGCCGTCGCGGGCCACGACGTTGACGGTGTACCTCGTGCCGGGGGTCAGGTTGCCGGCCGTGAACGAGGTCGACGTGGTCTCGCCGAGCTGCTCGCTGCGGGCGCCGACCTGACGGTACACCTCATATTTGACCCCGTTTTGTGACGCCGGCCAGGTCAGCGTGGCCGTGCGGTCGGTGACCGCGGACACGGAGGGGCGGCCGGGGGCCTTCGGCGCACCCGACGTGGACGTGGCCGGGTGCAGCGTCAGTACCGTCAACGAGTAGGGAGCGAGGGTCTGCGCCGCCGCCGAGCCGGACTGGGCACTGGTGATGCCCGCGGCGCCGTTGAGGAACGTCTCCACCACCGGGGCCGTGGCGCTGGGGGTGTACCCCTCATAGGCGATCTTCACCGAGTGGCTCGCCGCCGGGTCCGCGTTGAGCAGCAGCACGGTCAGGTCGCCGTTGGCCCGGCGCGCGGCGTGCGCGGTGACCAGCGCGTTGTCGGTGCCGGCCCGGATCAGCTGGTCGCCGGGGCGGATGAAGGAGTGCATGAGCTTGAGCGCGTAGTACGGCGCGAACGGCGTGTTCAGCGGCGGCTCGCAGACGGTGCCGTCCGTGTTGCAGTTGCCGCTGGACAGCATGCCGAAGTCGTTGTAATCGGTCTGGCCGCCGATCGTGGAGACGTTGCCCATGCCGTTGTGCACGTTCCACCAGTCGACGGTGAAGACGCCGTTCTCGATCATCTTGCTGTAGGTCTCGGCCAGGAACAGGGCGCCCGGCTGGGTGTTCTGCCCGACTCCCACATTCAGCTCGGTGAGGCTGATGCCGATACGGGAGGAGCCGGCCCCCGCGTACTTCGCGATCTGATCTTTGACGACGTACATGATGTCGTCGATCTGGGCCGGCTTCGTGAGCGAGTCGGCCTCACTGCCGCCGCCCGGGTACCAGTGCAGGTCGACGAAGTCGATGGACGGCCCGGCGATGGAGAGCACGACCTGGTTCCAGGTGCCGGCGTCGCCCGCCCCGACCAGTCCGTCCGGCCAGTTCGCCGGCGTGGTGAGGACGGCACCGATCTTGATGTTCGGGTCGACCGCCTTCATCGCCTGTGCGTACGCGACGACCTCCTGCGCGTACTGCTTCGGGCTCTTGTCGGCGTGGTCGTCGGCCTCCCACGCGGTGCCGTAGTGGCCGTTGCCGTAGTTCTCGTTGCCGATGGTCCACCAGTTCGCGTGGTAGCCCTTGGTGATGTTCGCGTACCGCACCCACTCCGCCGCCTCCTGCGCGGTCCCGGTGCCGTAGTTCGCGATGATCATCGGCTGGGCACCGACCCGCTGGGCGCCGGCCATGAAGGTGTCGAAGTCCGTGTTCGGCGCGACGTACCCGCCGGGCGCGGTGTGCGTCTGCCAGTGATAGATGTCGGCGTAGGAGCCGCCGGGGTACCGCAGCATCCCGACGCCGGCCGCGCCGAGCAGGTCGGACACGGCGTTGGTGCCGAGCTGCGAGTCCCAGATGGCGTGGTTGACGCCGAGCGCGGTGTCGGCGACGGTGGCCAGCCCGGCGCGCGTGTTGACGGTGACATTGGTGGGGGCGGGATCGGCGTACGCACTGGACAGCGGCAGGCTGCCGAGCGCACCGGCCGCGACGAACAGCGCGAGCGCACCGGCGGCGCGGCGCACTGAACCCTGGGGCATGGCGGCGGACCTCTCGTTCAGGGTGTGAAACGCTTCGATCGGCAAGTTCGTCCGATCAACCCCGCCGAGCAAGCCACCGCCCGTCTCGCCCCGTTTTGTCAACCCCGCCGCGACGAACCTTTCACACTCGAGTTGCGGGTCTGGCGGAAAGCTGCGTGGACAACTACCATGTCGCGTGAGACCGGCATCTTCCCCCGTGGATGCCGGTCTCCATATTTTCAGCGCGGCCCGAGCGTCCCCGACAGCTTGCTGAGCCGGCCCAGATCGTCGAAGTCGATCCGCAGCGTGGCGCCGGACGGGTCCCGCGCGACGATCGCGGCCGGGGTCTCGTCGAGCGTCCAGCCCTGCTGCCCCAGGAACGAGCGGGTCATCGTGCGGTGGTCGACCGGGAACGCCGCAATGATCTGCTGCAGGACGGTCAGCGCGCGCTCGGGGCGGACCGGGGCCGTCACCTCCGGCGGGGTGCCCTCCAGGTGGAAGAAGACCGCGCCGCCGTCGTACGGGCCGCGGTAATACGGCCGGCCGGTCAGGCTCGACGCCACCAGGGCCAGGCGGTGGCCGTCGGCGCGGGCCAGCGGGAAGCCGGGCGTCGTGAACTCGGCGACGCCCTCGCGCTGGCCGAAGTCGCGCAGCCAGGTGGCGAGGTTGAGCAGCGCCGGCGGCAGGTTGCCGGCCTCGTTCGCCCACGCCCACAGCCAGCTCCGCTCGCCCTGACTCTCGCTGCCGAGCAGCTGCACGCCGTAGCGCAGATCGCCGCCGAACGTCGCCTGGCCCGCCGTCAGGTCCAGCTGCCAGTCGCGCTCGCCGAGGACGTCGGCCAGGGCCAGCTGCCGGGCCATCCCGGTCGCGACGTGCTGAGCGAAGAGCTCGTCGAAGGTCATAAGACAGTGTGCCGAAGCGGGCTACCGCGGCGTCCGCGGTGGTCCGGACCGTAACTCCCGTGGCCTCACCGCCCGGGGGCGGTAACGGTTTTTTTTCAAACCGGCCGCCCTTGCGGGCGGCTCTGCGCCGCCGCGCGGCTTCGCAGGTCAGGACGGTTCGCTTAGCAGATCATCCGAGGTCGCGCGACCCTGTCCACAAGCACTGGGTTATCCACAGATTCGGCCCTTCCCGGCCGCGGCCCGGCCTCGATCCGGCGCACGCTTCCTCCCGAACGCACGAGTGCAAACGTGGAAGGAGATCGACCATGTTCGAGACCAAGGTCACGATCATCGGCAACGTGCTCAACGCCCCGGACTGCCGGCGCGTCGTGGAGACCCAGACGCTGGTGACATCGTTCAAGGTGGCGTCGACGTCACGCCGCTACGACCGATCCGACGCCAACTGGGTCGACGGCGACAGCCTGCGGCTGCGGGTGAACTGCTGGCGCGCGCTCGCCGAGAACGTCGCCCGCAGCATCCAGGTCGGCGACCCGGTCATCGTCACCGGCCGCCTGTACAGCCGCGACTGGGAGACCGACGACCACGTCCGCCGGGTCAGCTACGAGCTCGACGCCCACGCGGTGGGCCACGACCTGTCCCGCGGCCGCGCCAAGTTCGCCCGCGTCCGCCCGCACACCGCGACCAGCGCCATCGACGACGAACTCGCCGAAATCAACATCATCGACGCCGAGACGGTCCCCGCCGACGAGATCAACAGCCTCCCCCGCCGCCAGTCCTACGACCAGGAACTGGGCGGCGTGGTCACGCTGGTCGACGACGGAGACCCCTTCGCCGAGGACCTCCTGGCCGCCCTGGACACCGAGGAGCTGAAGACCGCCTTCGACTCCGCCACGGCCGTCGCAGTGGAAGCCGACCCCGACCCCGACCTCGAGGAGGCGCTCGAGGCCTTGGACGACGACGACGAGGAACAGGAGCCCGCAGCCGCCCAGGCCAAGCCCGACGAACTGGCCGACCGACGAGCCAGACGCCGCCCCCGCAACCGAATCCCGGCCAGCGTCTGACCGGACCGGCGGCGGGCCAGGGACAAGGATTTCCCCGATCCACTCCCCCGCCCGCCGCCAACCCGGTTGCCCAGCTACCGGCAGCATGCTGTTCTTAGGCAGGTCTTCAAGCAAGGCTGCGCGAGATGCAGGTAGCCTGTGCGACGACATGCGCTCGTAGCTCAGTGGATAGAGCAGGGGACTTCTAATCCCAAGGTCGTAGGTTCGAGTCCTACCGGGCGCACTGGATTCACTCCGCGCAAGCGCGGGGCGGGGGTTCCCACCCGCACCCCCATGCCTCGCTTCGCTTCGGCACTGGCCTGCTTCCGCGGCCAGCTCACCGCCGGCCTCCGACCCGCTGTGCGTCATCGCCGCGGGCGCTGGACCGCACCGACACGAGACCCTTCGCGGAAGCGGACCGCACCCCTCCCTCGGTGCCGATCGCCGCCACCAAAAGTCTCTCACCGAGGTACGACACTTTCCGATCCTCGGGTAACCATCCGCATCTCGCTCGACTCCGACGGACGAGTCGTCGAAGCCTCCGACGCTGACCACCGAGCAGATCGGGCCGAGCTTCACTTCGTCGCACCACGCAAACCACGGCCATGAAAGTCAGGGAGACGAGCGCCGCCAAGGGTTCCGCTCGGCGGTTCTGCCTGCGGTCGGCACCTCCGGCGCGGTCGCGAGCGTAGCTTTTATGTTACGCTCATTGCGGCGACGCCGGAGGGGGACGCATGGACAGCACCGCGCCGAGCGCTTTCTGGGACGACCTGGCCGACGACCTCACCGATACCGAGTTCCTGCGTCACTACATCGTCGAGACCATGCGGATCACCACCGTTGACCATGTGGTCAATGCCCTCGATGATGCGCGGATGGTCGCGGGGCTCAGCAAGGCCGAGGTGGCGCGGGCCATTGCCGCGCAGCCGTCGGTCGTGCGGCGGCTCTTCGCGGAGGGGCACAGCAACCCGACGCTGGGCACCCTGGCCGCCGTCGCCGCCGTCCTCGGCATGCGCGTCACGCTCGAACCGCTGCCGCCCGCCGTCGTGGACTGCGTGACCGCACCCCTGCTGGCGGGTGAGGCAGTGGACGCGCAGGCAACGGCCGCGTGCCTGCTGGAGCTGCGGCACACGCACTCCGACCGTTCGACGACCGCGGCCTGAGCGGGCGGCGGTCGGTTACATCAGCGAGCGCGGATTCCTCGCCCGATACTCGGCGCCGAGAACGCGCACGGCCGCATAGTCCGCGTCGGACAGTGCGGTCCGAAACGGTTTGCTCAGGCCGGCCACCACGACCAGGAGCGGCTTGTCCCGCCCGGCCGCCTCGTAGTCCAGCAGGCAGAACAGCCGGTAATGGTGACGGTCGGGTCCGTTGACGCGCACCTCGAACCATCCGGTCATCATCCCGTGCATCGCCTCCCAGTACCCGCCGCCGGCGAACCGCTTCGGAGGCGCGGCGGCGACCGCCACGAGGACGGCCCTCATGGTGGCTCTGACCTTGGGCGGGCAGGCGTTCAGGAACACGCGCCCCGGTGCGAGCTCATCAGCGTCATCGCCGCGGTGCCGCCGGAAGAACGCAATATCGTGGGCGTCATCAGAGGAAGGTCCGGTCCTCGCCTCGGCGGGCCGGGCGCGGGTGCGGCCGGACGCGCGATTGCGGGCTGGTCGCCGGTCAGGTGACATGACGCCACCGACCATACGGCGCGGAGGCGACCGCCGTTGTCCCCTTCGACACCGCCTGGACATGACCCCGCCGGGGATAGCGGTGCCATCATGAGCGGTGTGAATAGATGGTGGTACGTGGTTGCTGCCCTGTTCCTCATCAGCATCGTGTTCATGCTGCTCGCCGGGGTGCGGGTGGTCCGGGCGAATCCGTCCGTGCGGGTGCCGCTGTTCGGGCGGGCGCCGAGCTTGCCGGTCCGGGCCGCGTGGCTGCGGGCCGGGGCGGTCGGGGCGGCTGTGCTCGGGGTGGTGTTCTTCGGGGACGCCATGCGGAAGGTCCGGCCCGGCGACGAGTTCGCCGTCGTGTGGTGCCTGCCGCTGGTGGCCTTCGTGCTGACGGTCGGGCTGATGCCGTACCTCCGGCACAACCGGCGGGTTCGGCGTCAGGCGGTTCAGGTCCGGTAGCGGGAACCGTGGACCCGGGTCGCGGGTGATAGTTGGTATGAGCCGATCGTCGCCCGCGCAGGACGCTGTCGCCGCGCTCTACGCCGTCTGTTACGCGCGGGTCGTCGGCGTTGTCGCGCTCGTCGCCGGGAGCCGGGCGGACGCCGAGGAGTGTGTGCAGGAAGCGTTCGTGCGGCTGCTCTCGCGGTGGGGGCACGTTTCGCGGCTGGAGTCGCCGGAGGCCTGGGTCTGTACGGTCGCGGTCCGGCTCGCCGCCAATCGGCGGCGGAAGGCTCGCAATGCGGTGCGGGCGCTGCTGCGGCTCAAGGTCGAGGTTGCGTCGGCGCGCGCGTCGGGGCCCGGTGACGAGCGGATGGACGTGATGCGGGCGCTGCGGCGGCTGCCGGTCGGGCAGCGGCAGGTCGTCGTCATGCATCACCTGCTCGGGTTCGGCGTCGACGAGGTCGCCGTGGCGCTGAATATCGCGCCGGGGACCGTGAAGTCGCGGCTGAGCCGGGGGCGGGCCGGGCTGGCCGGGCTGCTGCGGGAGGAGGTGCCGCATGTCTGAGATCACCGAACTGCTGGCGGCCGAGGCGATGCGGCAGCAGCCCACCCGGCAGCCGCCGTTCGCCGAGCTGGTCCGGCGCCGCGGCCGGAGGCGGCGGTGGCGGACCGGCTGGCGGGTGTCCGCGGTCGCCGGGCTGGTCGTCCTGGGCGGGTTCACCGCCCGGGTCGTGACCGGGCCGCCCGGTGAGGCCGTGGTCACCGGATCGATGGTGTGGTTCGCCCGGATACCCCAGCCCGCCGAGACCGGCCCGCCGCGGATGCGGCCGTTCGGCACGGCCGGGGTGGTACGGCTCCAGGCCGCTGACGGCCGGCTGCTGGTCGTGAAGACGGACGACGACGGGCGGTTCAGCCTCACGGTTCCGCCCGGCGAGTACACCGTCCTCGGGTGGCCGGACTCCTTCGGCGCGAGCAGCCCGCCCGATCCTCAGCATGATCCGTCGTGGGGCGTGGCGGCGGCCGTGGCCGCGGGTTCCGCGCCGGGCAGCACCGCGCCCTGCCGTGCGGACGCGCCGGTCGTGGTGCCGGCCGGCGGCCGCGCGGGCGTCGACGTGATCTGCCATGGCTAGCGCCTGTCCGGCCAATCATTGCCGGTCGGCGCCCGGGCCATGGCCTAAGGCTGGTGGCGCAGGAGGGACTCGGCCTCCTTCGTCATGCGGGCGATGACCTCCGCGGCCGGGAGGAGTTCGGTTACGAGGCCCACGCCCTGGCCGGACAGGAGTGCCATCTCCTCCAGGTCGCCGGTGGTGGCGTCGCGCATCGGGACCAGGTTGGAGAAGCGGTGCATCGGGACCCGTTCGCCGCCCAGGACGGTTTCGCCGATCAGTGGTAGCGGGGAGTCCGGGATGTCGGTGGTGCGGCCGGCCCATTCGCGGACCACGCGGTTGCGCAGCACGCGCATCGGGTTGAACTGTGGGGTTTCCGGGCCGAACAGGCTGGTGCGCACCGTCTCCTCCGCCCCGGCGGCCAGCAGGCGGTCCTTGTAGCCCGGGTGGGCCGCCGACTCCTCGGTCGCGACCAGGCGGGTGCCGACCCAGCCACCGTCGGCGCCCAGCATCAGCGCGGCGGCCAGGCCGCGGCCGTCGGCAATGCCACCGGCGGCCAGGATCAGGGCCCGGTCGCCCACGGCGTCGGCGACCAGCGGGAGCAGGGCGAAGAGGGGCAGGGTGGCGAAGTTGTGGCCGCCGGCCTCCTGGCCCTGCGCGACGACGACGTCGACGCCGGCGTCGGCTGCCTCGACGGCGGCCGCGACCGAGCCGACCTGCTCGAAGACCTTGACGCCGGCGGCGTGCAGGCGGTCGATCCAGCGCTGCGGCGGGTGGCCCCAGTGGAAGGAGGCGACGGCGACACCGGCGGCGCAGGCGGCGTCGATCTGGTCGTCGGTGGTGAAGATGGTGATGAAGTTGACGTTGAACGGGCCGTCGGTGCCGGCCCGGACCGCGGCGATCGTCTGGGTCAGGGCGGGGGCCGGCATCAGGCCGACACCCAGGGAGCCCAGGGCGCCCGCGTTGCTGACGGCCACGGCGAGGTCCGGGGTCATGCCCACGAACGCCATCCCGGCCTGGGCGATCGGCGTGGCCAGTCCGAACGCTTCGGTGAATCGTGTCCTCATGCGTCCACCGTGTCGGAAGGACGTCGCAACCATGTTGCCCCCGGTGCAGGGCGGCGTTGCATTGCGTGCAGAGGCAAGTACCCGACAGGAGGGGGCCGATGCACCGGCCCGAAACCAACCAGCCGCACCGGCCCGCGGAAACCCGAACGCACCGGCCGGCGGACAACCGGACGCACCGGCCGGCGGACAACCGAACGCACTGGTCCACGAGGGACGAAGCGCCGACCGAGCAGTTCGCCTACTGGCGGGAGCTCATCTGCACCGCGTTCCTGGCCCTCACCCCGGAGTCGGACCTCCGGAGCCGGTTCGCCGGGGACGTGACCCAGTGGCCGCTCGGCCAGTTGGCGCTGGCCCGGATCGCGTCGCAGCGGCAGACGGTGCGGCGGACCGAAGACGACATCGCGCGCACGCCGGTGCACGGGTACTACGCCAATTTGCAGGTGCGCGGGACCAGCATCATGGCGCAGGGCGGCCGCAGCACCCTCCTGCACCCCGGCGAGCTGGGGCTGGTCGACACCACGCGGCCGTTCCGCTTCGAGTTCGGGTCCGACTTCGAGCAGCTCTCGTTCTTCATCCCCGGCACCCTGCTGCCGGGCCCGGTCCCGACGGCGGCCGCCGTGCCGACCCGCGCCGGGGTGGGTGCGGCGGTGCGACTGGCGCTCGAGTCCGTGCCGGGCGTGCGGGGGCCCGAGCGGCTGGCGGTGCACGCGGCCGGAATGCTCGCGGTGGCCCTCGACCCGACGCTGCTGCGGCCGGACACGACCAGGAAGGCGCCCCGGACCTACGCCGCGGCCCTGGCCGACATCGAGGAGCACCTCGGCGACGACGACCTGAGCCCGGCCGCGACCGCCCACCGCCTCGGCGTGTCGGTCCGGTTCGTGCACGCGCTGTTCGCGAACGCCGGGGGAGGCGGGAACGAGCAGGCGTCCTACACGAGCACGGTCAGGCGGCTGCGGCTGGAGAAGGCGGCCCGGGACCTGCGCGATCCGACCCTGTCGCACCTGCGGGTCATCGACATCGCGACCGAGGCCGGCTTCCTCAACGTGGCCAGCTTCCACCGCGCGTTCCGCCAGGCCTACGGCACCACCCCGACCCAGGTCCGAACACATTTGTAGATATCTATACAACCGACGGCCATCGCCCGTTCATCGACGGCGCCGAAGGTGAGCCCAATGAACAGGCTCAGCCGCCGCACCTTCGTCCTCGGTGGGCTCGCCGCCGCCGGGACCGCCGTCGCCCCGCTGCGGGCGAGCGCCGCCGTACCGTACCCGTTCCAGCTCGGCGTCGCCTCCGGCGAGCCCGACGCGACGAGCGTCGTGCTGTGGACCCGCCTCGCCCCGTCCCCGCTCAACGCCGACGGCCAGGGCGGGATGGCCGACGCCGACGTCACCGTCGACTGGCAGGTGTCCGCCACGAGCACGTTCGCGACACTTGTCGCGTCGGGCACGTTCACCGCCCGCTACGCCGCCGCCCACTCGGTGCACGTCGTCGCCCAGAACCTGAGTCCGGACGCGGAGTACTACTACCGGTTTCGCGCACAGGGCTACATCTCGCCGGTCGGGCGGACCCGCACCGCGCCGGCCGTGAACACGCTCGGACGCGATTTCGTGATGGCGTTCGCCTCCTGCGCGCACTACGAGTCCGGGTACTACACCGCCTACCGCCGCATCGCCGACGACCGCCCGGACCTCATCCTGCACCTGGGCGACTACATCTACGAGGACGCCGCCACCGCCGGCTCGCTCCGCCAGCACGCGGGCGCCGAGATCGTCTCGCTGGCGGACTACCGTCGCCGCTACGCGCAGTACAAGTCGGACCCGGATCTTCAGGCCGCCCACGCCGTCGCGCCCTGGCTGGTGGTGCCGGACGACCATGAGGTCGAGAACAACTACGCGAACATGGTGCGCGCGGACAGCAGCCCGGCCCTGACGACCGCGCAGTGGACGGCCCGGCGCACCGCGGCCTACCAGGCGTACTACGAGAACATGCCGCTGCGGCCGGCCAACGCGAACAGCGGCAACAGCATCCCGCTGTACCGCCGCGTCCGCTGGGGGCAGCTGGCCGTGTTCCACATGCTCGATACCCGGCAGTTCCGCAACGACCAGGCCTGCGGTGACGGGTGGAAGGCCTGCGCGGACGCGGACCTGGCCGGCCGGAGCCTGCCCGGCACGGCGCAGGAGGCGTGGCTGCTCGACGGGCTCGGCCAGCACCTGGCCAACTGGGACATCATCGGCCAGCAGGTGTTCTTCGCCCGGCAGTTCGACGCGTCCGGGGCGAGCAACATGGACGCCTGGGACGGCTACCGCGCGTCCAGAGCGCGCATCCAGCAGGGCTGGGTCGACCGCGGCGTGCGCAACCCGCTCATCCTCACCGGCGACGTGCACGCCTCGTGGGCCAACAACCTCAAGGCCGACTACGCGAATGCGAGCAGCGCGGTGATCGGCACGGAGCTGGTCTGCACATCCATCACTTCGGGCGGCAACGGTACCGCCGACACGGCCATTCCCAACGCGGCGACCAACCCGCATCTCAAGTTCTACTCCAACCGCCGCGGCTATGTCCGGACGAAGATCACGCAGGCCCAGGTGACCGCCGACTTCCGCGGCGTGCCGACGGTGACCGAGCACGGAGCGGCCGCCGCGACGCTCAAGTCGTTCGCGATTCTCGATGGCCGTCCCGGCCTCCAGGCGCTGTAAAGGACACGGGAATGCCGACAATCATCACGGCGGCACTCGCCGCCGTCGCGCTGACGTTCACCACCGCCAACTCCGTCGCCACCGGTGACCAGGACACGGCCGCGATCGCGACGAACCGCTACGGCCAGACGGCCGTGGTGTGGGAGGACAACCGCGACGGCGCGCACGACGACGTGTGGGTCCGGCTGTTCACCAACGGCGTCGCGAAGTACGAGAAGAATCTGTCCGCCGGCGGCTCCGCGAACTGGACGCATCTGACCCCGGACGTTGGCATCGACGACAACGGCAACGCCGTCGTGGTGTGGGCCGAGGACGGCGACGGCAACGGGGTGTTCAACATCCAGTACCGGGTGCTCTCCCCGACCGGCACCGTCACCGCGTCCGGGCGGGCCAACGCCGACACGGCCGGCGGCCAGATCCTGCCCAAGGTCGCGGTCGACCCGGACGGCGCCCCGACGAGCGGCGCGGTCGCGTTCACGGTCGCCTGGGAGGACGTGCAGGGCAGCGTGTACACCGTCAAGGCGGCCGGATACACGGGGCCGGCGACGAAGGCGTACGAGGTCTTCGCGTCGCCGCAGACCGGGCAGCACCACCGGCCCGACGTCGCCGTCAGCGCCTCCGGCGACGCGCTGGTCGTCTGGGACGAGGACGCCGACGCCAACGGCTACTACAACATCGGCCTCGTCGGCCTGGCCAAGGCGAACGGCGCGGTCACCCTGTCCCGGCGCAGCGCCAACAGCCTGGGCGACGGCCAGCAGCGCCACGCCGCGATCGCGGCCGACTTCACCGGCGGCTTCGCGGTCGCGTGGGAGTCCGACCACACCGGTACCGCCGGCGTGTGGACCCGCTCCTTCGCCCCCGGCGCCGTGGCCCGCGGCCCCGAGACCCTGGTCGCCGACGGCGGGACGAGCCCGGCGATCGGCGTCGACGGGCAGGGCGGCACCGTGGTGGCGTGGACGGCCGGCCAGGACGTCTGGGCCCGCGGCAGCGGCTTCCCGGCCCAGCTCGCGAGCCAGGTGTCCACCGGCCGCCAGGAGCAGATCGGGGTCGCCGTCGACACCTGGGGCAACTTCGCGGTCGCCTACACCGACGACAACGACGGCAACGGTTATGACCAGGTGATCCTCGGCACCGGCGGGGTCAACTCAGGCTGGTGAGCACGACCTCCTTGACGCGGGCCCGCAGCCAGCGGTGCCCGCCGTCGGCGTCGAAGCGCGCGTGCCAGGCTTGGGCCAGCTCCAGCGGGGGCAGGTCCAGGCCCGGCACGGGCAGCGGGACCAGGTTGAGCACGGCCATCGTGGCCCGCCCGAACCGCTCCGCCCCCAGCCCCACCAGGTCGGTCTGCGCCACCATGAGCATCGCCGCCGCGTAGGTCGGGGTGGCCAGCGCGACCCGGCGCCGCAGGCCACGCCGCTCCAGCAGTTCGTCGATCGGCCCGGTGAGCTTGCCCCGCCGCGACGCGCTGACGTGCACGGCGTCGGCGAACCGCCGCAGTGTGAGCCGGCCGCGGGTCAGCGGGTGCCCGGCCCGCACGATCGGGACCAGGCGCTCCCGGAGCAGTACCTCCGTGCGGATCTCCGGCGGCGGGTCGGTGACCACGCCGATGTCGAGGTCGACCTCCCCCGAGCGCAGGGCCGGGGCGTCGGTCTGCGGGGTCTCGCCGAGGAACCGCAGCCGCACCCCGGGCGCCTCGGCCGCGATCCGCCCGATCAGCGGCGCCGCCACCGAGACGGCCAGGTCGCTGGCGAGCAGGGTGAACGTTCGGTCCAAGGTGGACGGGTCGGGGGCGGCGGGGGCGGCGAAGACGGCGTGGGCGCGGTGCAGCAGCTCGCGGACCTCGGCCCGGATCTCCACCGCCCGCGGCGTCGGCACCATCCGCCGCCCGGAGCGCACCAGCACCGGGTCGTGCAGCGCGGTCCGGATCCGGGCGAGGGTGCGGCTCATCGCCGGCTCGGACAGGTGCAGCCGGGCCGCCGCCCCGGTGACGCTGTTCTCCTCGAGGAGCGCGTCGAGGGCGGTGAGCAGGTTCAGGTCCAGATGCATATGGTGCATTATTGCTGTACGAACTATGCATTTGAAGTTAGGTCAAACAGCTCGCACGATCGAGTCGTGACCCTGCTGCTCATGTTGCTGACCGTGGTCCTGATCCAGGCCATGGTCGCCGGGATCAACCTCGCGATCCCGTCGCTCGCCGCCGGCGACCTGCACCCGTCGCACACCGACCTCGTGTGGGTCGTCGACGGGTACGTCCTCGTCTTCGCGGCCCTGCTCATCCCCCTCGGCGCGCTCGGCGACCGGATCGGCCGCAAACGCGCGGTCGCCTGGGGCCTGGCCCTGTTCACCGCGTCGTGCGTGATGTGCGCCCTCGCCCCCAACGTCCTGACCCTCCAGCTCGGCCGGGCCCTCGGCGGCGCCGGCGCGGCCATCGCCCAGCCGGCCACCCTCGGCGTCCTGATCGCCGTCTACAAGGAGCAGCGCGCCCGCGTGGTGACCCTGTGGACGGTCGCCCTCGGCGTCGGCGGCATCGCCGGCAACCTCGGCGCGGGCGCGGTGCTGCGCACGGCCGGGTGGCCGTGGTTCTTCTGGGCCTTCGTGCCCGCCGCGGTCGTGATCCTGGTGCTGACCGCCGCATTGGTACCGCACGTGCCGCGCTACCCGAGCCATACGTCCACAGTGGACACCGTCCTGCTCGTCGCCGGCCTCTTCACCCTCCTGTACGGCATCATCGAGGGCCCCGAGCACGGCTGGGCGTCGCGCTCCGTGCTGGGCGCGTTCGCCCTGGCCGTGCTCCTGCTGGCGGCCTTCGTGGGGCGCGGCCTGCGCGGCCGCAGCCCGCTGCTCGACCCGCGCGTGTTCGCCATCCCCTCGGTCCGCGCCGGCACGCTCGGCGTCGGCGCGACGTTCCTGGCCCTGTTCGGCCTGTTCTTCGTCAACGCGCAGTTCCTGCAGGACGTGAAGGGCTACTCGCCGCTGCTCACCGGCTTCGCGGTCCTGCCCCTGGCGGCCGGCATGCTGTTCATGTCGGCGGTGGCGAGCCGGACGGGCGGCGGCCGCGCGACGATCGCGGCCGGCATGGCGCTGATCGCGCTCGGCCTGGTCCTGCTGTCCTTCGTCCAGGGCGACACGCCGTATCCGTGGTACGCCCTGTGCCTGCTCGTCACCGCGGCCGGGATCGGCCTGTGCGCCCCCGCGCTGACCACGGGCGTCCTGCGCGGCCTGCCACCGGCTCAGGCCGGCCTGGGCTCCGGCCTCAACTCGGCCGCCCGCGAGGTCGGCGCCGCGCTGGGCGTCGCCGTGATCGGCTCCGTGCTCAACTCCACCACCTCGTTCACCGCCGGCATCGCGGTCGGCTACCGCATCCTGGCCGCGATCCTGGTGGTCTTCGGCGCGGCCGCGGTGGCGATGTGGCCCCGCACCGCCGTGGTCAGCGGCCCAGATGGACGAACGCCGCCCACGACCGCGGGTCCGCGAGGCTGGTCCGGTCGCAGCGCCCGGCCAGCGCCGGCGGCATCCCCGGCAGCGGTTCCCGGCCCGGATCGAGCATCCACAGCTGAGCCGCGCGCAGCGCGTCGACCGGCGCCCGGCGCTCCGCCGACAGGTGATGGTGCAGTGCGTACATGAGCAGCGCCGTGTCGTCGTCGGGGACACGCCACAGCGACCCGAAGACGGTGCGCGCCCCGCCGGCCAGGAACGCGGTCGCCATGCTGATCGCCTCGTCGTGCACCGAGCCGGTGGCCCCGGTGGAGCAGGCCGACAGCACGACGCGCTCCAGGTCCAGGTCGGCCGAGCGGGACAGCTCCAGCAGCCGCCGGGCCGGCAGCCGCTCACCGGCCAGCGCCAGGAACGCGTCCACGGGCCGGTCCGGCTCGATGTGCCCGTGGCAGGCCAGGTGCAGCAGCGACGGCCCGCGCCCGGGCGCCGACACCCAGGACAGCACGTCGGCGACGGCCGGTCGGGACAGCAGCGTGCCCCGCGGGTAGAAGTTCTGGATCGCCCGCGCCTCCAGCACCGCGTACTGCAGGCCGGCCTGCTCGTCGGTGACGATGAGCGCCGACTCGGGCGTCCGCGGCGAATGCCGGGCGGAGACGCAGAACATCCGGGCCGACACGCCGTAGGAGAGCACGAGCTCCTCGACCGCGTAGCGGCGCCGCGCCCCGTCACCGCTGAACGCCGCGTGCCAGGGCACCCGCCCCAGGCCGCCGGCGGGCACCAGCACGAGCCGCGGCGGCCGCCGCAAGTGCCATTGCCGGGTGTACCGCACCAGCGCCCCGACCGCGGCGGTCCACGCCCACCGGCCGAGCTCGTCGAACCCGAGCCCGGCCGGCCCGTCGGCGGGTCGCAGGTCGCGCGGCGCGGCGCCGGTCACGGCCGGCGCCGGGACCGTCCGCAGCCCGGGCAGCGGCAGGATCTCGACCGGCCCGGCGACCGGCACCACGACCGCCAGGCCGCCCTGCCACTCGTCGGCCGGCACGAGGTAGACCAGCGCGTCCGACCCGGTGGCGGTCAGCGCCGCGCGGATGCGGGCCGGCCCGGCCGGCGCGAACACCGCGGCGTCCGCGCTCAGCGCGTGCAGCGCCCGCTCCCGCAGATCGTCCGGCCCGTCCGCGCCGCCCCGCCACCGCGCCGCCAGCTCCGGGTGCCCGGCGCCGGCCAGCAGCTCGGGAACGACCCGGGACGTGGACACGGCGTGCAGCACCAGGCCGCGCCCGGCGTCGAGGGCGGCCACCAGGTCGTCGAGCGCCGCCGGGTCGTCGCCCGCGTCCGCGACGCACCAGCCGGCCACCAGCCGGACCGTCGCCGCGGCCGACCGGGCGGCGTCGAGGGACTGGTCGTCCCCCGACTGCAGCAGCGCCTGCCAGTTGGCCGCCAGCAGCGCCGACAGCCCGATGCGGCGGCTGCCCGCCAGGTCCGGCCGGTCCAGCATCCGCAGGCTCAGGGCGTGGCACTTCGCCAGCACCGCCCAGCGCTGGTGGTGTGGCCCGCCGGCCAGTGCGCACGCCTCGGCGAGGCGGTCGGCCGCGCGGCGGGCCGCGGCCCGGTCGGCCCGGTCCCGGCGGGCGAGCTCCAGCTCGGCCGACCCGGCGACCTCGCAGGCCATGGTGCGCAGCAGCCGGTGCTCGGCCGGGAACCACGGCAGCAGGGCGGTCGCCTCCCGCGCGGCCCCGCGCAGGGTGGCCAGGTCGTCGCGGGCCGCGGCGGTGAACACCACGACCCCGAGCCGGGCGACGCGCTCGGCCGCCCCGGCCATCGACGTCGGCGCGGCGGGCGCCGGGCCGAGATCCACCGGCGCCCCGTCGAGCAGTGCGGCCATCGCCTCCAGCGACCCGGCCACCAGCCGGCCCTCGTCACCGTCGCCGGGCTGCTCCGCGGCCAGCCGCCGGGCCTCGGCCAGCGCGGTCCGGGCGGCCGCGGTGTCGTCGCGCATGAGGTGGCGCCAGGCGTCGCCGACGGCCGCGAGCCAGCCGTCGCCGGCCGCGCCGTGCTCGCGGACCAGCGCCCGGGCCGCGTCGAAGGCCCGCAGGTCACCGCTCTGCGCGCTCTGGTTCAGGCGCAGGCCGGGCATCGTCTCGGCGAAGACCGCCCGGGAGTGCTCCGCGAACCGCGGCGAGGCGGCGACCTCGCCGAGGACCTCCATCGCCCGCAGCCGGTCGGCCCCGTCACCGCTCTGCAGCCCCACGAACGAGCGCGCGCTGTCCAGCTCCGCCCGCCAGTGCGGGTCGGGCATGGCGACGTGCTCGTACGGCGTGATGAGGGCCAGCACCCGCTCCACGTCGAAGGGCCGGTGCTCCCGGCCGGCCACCGTGATCTCGGTCAGCGCGAGGGTGCCGGCCAGCCGGGCCCGGTTCACCAGGTCGGCGCCGAGGGCGGAGCCGAGGGTCGCGGCCGCCTCGTCGACGGCCGTCCGCAGCTGCGCGTCGCTCGCCGCCCCGCGCCCGTGCAGCTCGGACACGGCCCGCAGGTTGTCGCGGGCGATCCGGGCGGCCAGGTCGGGCTCGGGGCCGTACCCCCCGGCGGTCCGGAAGCAGGCGACCGCCTCGGCGACGCCGCCGTCCTCGCCCAGGAGGTACCACCGCTGGAAGTGCACGTTGGCCAGCAGGTTCCAGCACTCGGCGGCGAGCGGGTCACCGGCACCGGCACCGTCGGCGGCGAGCCGGGCCAGGCGCAGCGCCTCGGCGACATCCGCGGCCGCGTGGGTGCGCTCGGCCCGGTCGAGGTACAGCGACCCGCAGCCGAGATGGGCCAGGGTGTGGCCGGGCACCCGGTCGAGCACCGCCGTCCACAGCTCGATGGCCCGCTCCCGGAGGCCGTCGTCGACCCGGGAGTCGCTCCACTGCCGCTGGTAGGCCAGGGCCAGCCCCATGGACAGCGTGACCGTCTCGCCGAAGCCGTCCTCGGCCGTGCCCGCGAGCTCCCGCTCGACGACCGCGATCGCCGCCGCCATCGGGGCGCCGGTCGGGATCTCCGCGAGGGCGCCGACGAGCGCACCGGCGCCGGCCTCGAGGTCGTCCGGGTCGGCGGCGGTACCGAATCGGCGGATCAGGCGTAGGCCCTCAGCTATGCGCGCATCGAAACTCACACCCGCAGCTGACGGACGGACGGCCCGGCATTTTTCGAGATTTGTCAGATCTTCTGCCCGAGCTATTGTTGATGCGTCAAACAGTGTGGTGAGGAGCGCTCATGATCCAGGTCGAGGTCTGGTCCGACATCGTCTGCCCGTGGTGCTACATCGGCAAGCGGCGGCTCGAAGGGGCACTGGCGAAGTTCCCGGGCGAGGTGTCCGTCGAGTGGCGCAGCTTCCAGCTCGACCCGTCGACGCCCACCGGCGACCCGCGGACCGTCGGCGAGTCCCTGGCCGCGCGCCGGGGTTTCACGGCCGCCCAGGTCAAGGGCATGTTCGCCAACGTGACGGCGATCGCGGCCGAGGAGGGCCTCGACTACGACTTCGACCGGGCGCGCACCGCCAACACCCTCGACGCGCACCGGCTGCTGCACTTCGCCAAGGCCCACGGGCGGCAGGGTGAACTCAAAGAGCGGCTGATGCGGGGGTACTTCACCGAGGGCGCCGACGTCGGTGACCACACGGTGCTCGCGGGCCTCGCGGCCGAGGTGGGGCTGGACGAGGTCGCCGCCAAGCAGGCCCTGGCCGACGGCGCCTACGCGCAGGACGTCGAGGCGGACATCGCGCAGGCCCGGGCGTACGGCATCAGCGGCGTCCCGTTCTTCGTCTTCAACCAGCGCATCGGCGTCTCCGGGGCCCAGCCGCTCGAGGTGTTCGAGCAGGCCCTGGCGCAGTCCTCGCCGCTGACCGTGCTGAAGGCACCCGAGGGCACCGCGAGCGCCGCCGCCGGCGAGTGCGCCGACGACTCCTGCGCGATCTGAGACGGCCGCAAATTCTAGGCCCCGCGGGCGCACAGTCAAGCGGTGGATAGATCACCGTGAACATGAGTGACTACTTTCCGGCAGGCACGCTCCCGCCGTCCGGTTTTACAGTGCACTCATGACCGCTGATGTTCTGCACAGCTACCGCATGCAGGTGGCCCGTGGGGTGCGCAGGCTCGCGCAAGACGACACCGAGCAGGTGGCCCGGCTGCTGGAGAGCGACGGTCATCCGCAGGCCGAGACCAGCGTCGCCGAGCGGCTCCAGCGCTGGTGCGAGCACCCGGACGGGGCCGCGTTCGTGTGGGACGAGCGGGGCAAGCTGCTCGGCGTCATCGCCGCCCACGTGATCCCCTCGTTCGAGGTCGACGGGGCCTGGCTGCGCATCGTCGCCCTGGCCGTGGACGAGTCGGCCCGCGGCCGCGGCATCGGGACGAGCCTGGTCGCGGCGGCCGAGACGTTCGGGCTCCTGCGCGGCTGCTCCAGCGTCGAGGCGACCAGCCTGCGCACGCGCGAGGGCGCGCACGCGTTCTACCGGGCCCTGGGCTACCAGGACCGCACCGACGCCGCCGGCCGCTTCCAGCGCCGCCTGCCCTGACCAGCGGCGGCACGAAAAGTCGGGCGCTGCGCGCCACGACTTTTCGGATTTATCGCCCGACGGGGTATACGCAGAAGTTCCGACCGATTTGCATCTTTGTGCAGGCGGAGCTAAAGAAGATCTCCGGCTCAGCCACCCAAACGGGTGCCCAGAGCCGTCGCGACCTTCACCAGACCGTCCTCCGCCCCGGCCGGCAGCTCGCCCCCGCCCAGGTTGACGACGGACAGCACGACGATGAGGTTGCTGACCCGCATGCTGATGACCTGGGGCGCCCCGATCGCCTTGGTCCGCTGCCGGATCGCCTGCTCCCCGACGCCCTTGAGGGTCTCGGTGTCCCCGCCCGCGACCGCGGTCAGGTAGCGCGACGCGAGCTCCGGGCCGCCGACGGTGCCGTGCTTGGTGACGAGGGTGTAGCCGACGTTGATCTGCACTTGCCCGTCCGACGCGGTGCAGTTGTCGCCGTCGGTCTCGACCCGGGCCGCGCTGAGCACCGGCGCGAACGTCGACGCGTCCATGACCCCGCAGCCGGGGACCGCGGTGAAGCGGCCCGCCTCGGCGAAGGCGCCGAGCGAGTACGCCATGCCCAGCCCGGTCGCCGCCACCGCCGCCAGCACCGCCGCCGAGATCAGGACAATTCGCCAGAGCCGCTGCATCGCTGCAGTGTAGGTCCCGCCCCGGTGCTGTGCTCCACCTGAAGTCTCGATTAAGCCCGTGGCCCGCGGGGCCAGGGCCCTGGTAGCAACGACGGCAGTGGAACCACATGCACCGTATGCAGAGACGACGATGACCGTCCCGAGACAGCGTCAGGCCGGATCGCTCGCGGCCCCCGCCGCGCGCCCCGTCGCCCACAACAACGCCGGACGGTTCCTGCTCCGTACCCTCTTCTGGGGCGGCCTCGCGCTCGCCGTGCTCCCCTGGTGGCTCGCCACGAAGCCCGGCTCGATCGACACGCCGGCCGACGTGTTCCAGGCCTCCGGGCGGGTCACCGGCCTGATCGCCGGCTATCTGCTGCTGATCCAGGTCATCCTCATGAGCCGGCTGGGCTTCCTGGAGCGCTGGATCGGCGCCCGGCACCTGGGCCTGTGGCACCGCGAGCTGGGCGGCTCGGTCCTGGTCATGATCCTGGCGCACGCGGCGCTGATCACGGTCGGCTACGCCTACGCCGACAATGTGCCGTTCACGAGCGAGCTCGGCACGCTGCTGACCGAGTACGCCGACATGGTCACCGCGTTCATCGCGGCCGGCATGCTGGTGATCATCGGCCTGCTGAGCATCCGGCAGCTGCGCCGGGCCCTGCCCTACGAGCTCTGGTACTTCCTGCACCTGACCTCCTACCTGGCGCTGCTGCTCGGCTTCGCGCACCAGTTCTCCGACGGGCAGGAGCTGTACCGGCCCGGCCTCGGGCGCACGGTCTGGATCGGGTTCTACGTCGCCACGATCGCCGCGGTCGTCCTCGGCCGGATCATGGGCCCGCTGTGGCTCAACCTCCGCCACCGCCTCCGCGTCGCCGACGTGGTGGCCGAGGGCCCCGACATGGTGTCGATCTACATCACCGGCGCCCGGCTGCACGACCTCGACGCCCAGGCCGGCCAGTTCTTCCGCTGGCGCTTCCTCGGCCGCGGCCTGTGGTGGCAGGCCCACCCGTTCTCCCTCTCGGCCGCACCCAACGGCCGCTGGCTGCGCCTGACCGTGAAGACCGTCGGCGACCACACCAAGCGGCTGCGCGACCTGCGCCCCGGCACCCGGATCTTCGTCGAGGGCCCGTGGGGCGACTTCACCGCCAGCCGCCGGATCAAGCAGCGGGCCCTGCTGATCGCAGCCGGCAGCGGCATCGGCCCGATCCGCGCCCTGCTGGAGGAGCTCCCGCCGGGCGCCATCGTGGTCTACCGCGCGAGCGCCGTGCACGACCTGCACCTGCGCCACGAGCTCGAGCAGCTCTCCGAGCTCCGCCACGCCCAGCTGTGGTTCGTCGTCGGCGACCGCCGCGCCCCCGGCCCGCGCCGCCTGTTCACCCCGGCCGGCCTGCGGGACCTGGTCCCGGACATCACCGAGCGCGACGTGTACCTCTGCGGCCCCGACGGCCTCATCCAGCAGTCCCTCGCCGTGCTGCGCCGCCTGCGCGTCCCCCGCCGCCAGGTTCACCCGGACCCGTTCGAGTTCTAGAGGAGTTGGACCGCATGCGACGCGCCCTCATGGCCCTCATGGGCACAGCGGCGGGCACTGTACTGCTGGTCGGTGCGAAGGCCGGCTTCAGCAGCCCGAGCGACCAGCCGCTGCAGCCGCAGTCGGCCCAGGGCCCGATCCCGGGGACGTCACCGGCTCCGGGAGGCTCCGTGCCACCCAGCGGCGCGGCCCCGGCCGACCTCGCGGCCGGGGCGGGGGCGAAGACGACGGCACCGCCCGCCGGCACCAAGACCACCGCGCCCGCGGGCAAAGCCACGACGACCGCCGCCGCCAAGCCGCCCCGCACGACGATGAAGAACGGGACCTTCAACGGCAACCCGATCTACGTCGAGTACGGCAACGTGGAACTCTCGATCGTCGTAGCCGGTGGCAAGATCACCGATGTCAAGGTCCTGGACTCGCCGAGCGAGCACTCCCGGTCGGTGCAGATCAACACCACGGCCCTGCCGAAGCTGCGCAGCGAGGCCCTGGCCGCCCAGAGCGCCGACATCGACACCGTCTCCGGCGCCACGTACACCAGCAGCGGCTACAAGCTCTCCCTGCAGTCCGCCATCGACCGTGCCTTCCAGGCCTGATGACGCACAGCCTGGTCCGGGTCGAACACGTCATGGGCATGGCGATCAGCCTCGACCTGGACGACGACCGCCCGGTGCACGAGCTGGAGCGCCTGGCCGACGGGGTGTTCGACTGGCTGCGGCTGGTCGACGGCGTGTTCAGCACCTACAAGCCGGACAGTGACGTCAGCCGCCTGGGCGGCGGCGCCCTGCGCCGCGAGGACTGCTCCCCGCTGGTCGGCGAGGTCCTGGACCGCTGCGCCGAGCTGTGGACCGAGACCGACGGCTACTTCGACATCAACGCCGGCGGCCGGCTGGACCCGTCCGGCTACGTGAAGGGCTGGGCCGTCCAGCGGGCCTGCGACCAGCTCCTGGAGGCCGGCTCGGCCAACCACTGCCTGAACGCCGGCGGCGACATCTTCGTCCGCGGCGCCCCGAAGGGCCGCGACACGTGGCGCGTGGGCATCCGCCATCCGTGGGAGGCGATGTCCGTAGCGTGGGTCCTGGAGGTCACCGACACCGCGGTGGCCACCTCGGGCACGTACGAGCGCGGTCTGCACGTCCTGGACCCGTTCACCGGCACCCCGGCGAAGGATCTGCGCTCGGTGACGGTGGTGGGCCCGGATCTGGGCACCGCCGACGCCTACGCCACCGCCGCCCTGGCGATGGGCCACGCCGGCATCGCCTGGCTGGCCACCCTCCCGAACCACGAATCCGCCGTCGTCACCGAGTCCGGCGAGGCCTTCCGCTCCGACGGCCTCCCCGTCGCCCTGCCCCAACCCAGCTGACCACCCGAAGGTGCGGAGCCGGGTCAGCCGGCGGCCAAGGACAGGTATTCGATCAGGTGCTCGTGGGTCGGGGCGCTGTCGTCGGGCTTGAAGCGCAGGTAGCGCAGCCGCCGGCCGGTGCCCTCCAGCAGGCCGTGGGGGTCGGGGAGGTCGGCACCGTGCTCGAAGCCGACCGAGACGTGGTCCCGGGCCGGGTAGACGGCGGCGACGCAGCCGTGGGACGGGTGGTGGAACCCGACGGCCGGCCAGCCGCGGTAGACGCGTTCGGTCAGGTCCGGGCGGGCGGCCAGGATCACCTCGCGGAGGTGGCGTGTCAGCGCGCCGATGCTGGCGCAGTGCTCCGCTAGCAGCTCCTCGAACTCCGAGGGCACCCCGTCACCCGTCATACCTCCACCCCACCACAGGGGTACGACACTTTTTCGCCCCCATTCCCGCCTGCCGGGACGGCGGGGCGGACCAATGGCGAGGGCGTGGTCACCAGTCGAACGGCTCGCCGCGGACCTCGCCGCTGGGCAGGAGGGCGCGGTTCGTGTACACCCAGCGCTGCACGACCACGTAGCGGTGCCCGTGCGGCAGGCGGGCCTCGAACGGGCCGCAGTCGTGGTTGGGGGCGAAGTCGGTGAACAGCACGCCGGTGCAGTCGTGCGGGCCGTCGGCCGGCTCGTCGGTGTCGGCGTCAACGATGGTCATGCCGACGTCGGCCTGCACGCCGGGGATGCCCTGCATGTGGCCGACGATCCGGACCCGGTCCTCGGCCAGGGCGTGGCAGGGCTGGGCCAGGACCGGGTGGCCGAGGTCCCACGTGTACTGCTTGCCGCAGATCCACGGGCCGAAGATCGGTGAGCCCTCCGCGTGCGCGCCGGGCGGCTGCGACGGGGCGGGGCTCGGGTCGCCGGCTCGCAGCGCGCCGGGGCTGCGGGTGGTCGACACCGCGGCGGGGGCGGTGCTGTGCAGTCCGGCGGACGGGGGTGCGGCCGGGGCCGGGATGGCGGGGGCGCCCTCGGCGACGCCGTCCGGGTGGTCGCGGTGCAGATAGCGCCAGGCGGGCAGGGCGAGCAGTCCGAGCACAGCCAGTACCACCGCGAAAATCGCCCATCGGGAACGGGTCGGGGCCTGGCGCTGCTGCGGCAGCGGCGGGTGCAGGGTGGTCAGGCGCTCGTCGACCGACTGCGGCGGCAGCGGGGGGTCGTCGGCGGTCCGGCGGGCCACGTTGCGCAGGGTCACGGCCAGGTCGCGGGCGGTCGGGCGGCGGCCCGGGCGCTTGTCCATGCACTCCTGGACGACCTGCCAGACGGCGTCGGGCAGGCCGTGGACGCGGCGCGGGGACTCGTCGACGTGGCGGCGCAGGATCGCCCAGGCCGGGCCGCCGGCGTATGTGGGGCGGCCCGTCGTGAGCTCGAAGAGGACCACGCCCAGGGCGTAGATGTCGGCCGGAGGGGCCGGGCGGCCGCCGTAGACGGCCTCGGGGGCCACGTAGTTCGCGGTACCCACCAGCGCACCCGGCGTCGTCATGCTCGGCGTGTCGAGGACCCGGGCGATGCCGAAGTCGGTGAGGCGGCAGTGCAGCTCGCCGTCGACGCGGTCCAGCAGGATGTTGTCGGGCTTCAGGTCGCGGTGGATGACGCCGCGGCGGTGGGCGGCCGAGAGCGCGTCGGCGACCTGGGCCAGCAGGGTGGCCGCCTCGGCCGGGGCCAGGGTGCCGCGCTCGTGCAGGTAGTCGCGCAGGCTGCCGCCCTCGACGAGGTCCATGACCAGGCCGAGGGACGTGCCGACGGTGACCAGGTCGCGGACCCGGACGATGTGGGGGTGGCGCAGCATGAGCAGAATCGCGCGTTCCTGCACGAACCGGTTCACGGCCTTGGGCTCGGACATCAGGTCCTCGCGCAGGAGCTTCACCGCGACCTGCTCGCCGCCGTCCAGCGCCCGGGCCCGCCACACGGTGCCGGTGCCGCCGCCGCCGATGGGCTCGACCAGCTCATACGCGTCACCGATGCGGTAGCCGGTCAGATCACCGCTGCGGTGATCATCCGTGTCGTAGCGCATTTCGGGCGGAGTACGCATCGGGGTATTGGTACATAACGCACACCGATGGTCACAAGTTGGACCCGCATATACGACCCCCACGGGGGAACGGCGCGCGTTTGCACACCATCACAGGTACCGATGCATGATATGAAAGTCGACCAGCCCGTGTTTGGCGCTCTGGAAACCGTCGGGGATGGTGCCGACGATGATGAACCCGAGCGAGCGCCACAGCCGCACGGCCACGGTGTTGGTCGAGACGACGGCGTTGAACTGCATGGCGGTGTACCCGAGCGCCCGCGCCCGGTCCAGGCAGTGCTCACCGAGCGTGCGGCCGAGGCCGCGGCCGCGGGCCCGGGACGACACCATGAAGCTCGCGTTGGCCACGTGCGCACCGAGCCGGCCCTTGTTCGGCCCGACCTTGTACATCCCGAGCACGGCCCCGTCCTCGGCCGCGACCCACTGCTCCCACGGCGGGGCCGGCAGCCAGTGCTCGCGCGCGTCGGCCGCGGTCGAGTCCGGTGCGTTGTCGTAGCTCTCGCCGGCCGCGACCACCTCGTGCCACACGTCCCACACACCCGGCCAGTCACTGTCCGCAAAGCGCCTGATCTCCACGCTGTTCATTCAACACGCGAGATGGCAGGCTCTGCATTCGTGTTCGACGTGTTGCAGGACGCTCTCGGCCGCCAGCCGTCACCGCCGCGTGAGGTGGTCATCGCGACCGCCGTGGCCGCCCTGCTGGCGGTGCTGATCCGCCCCCTGTGGAAGGTCATGCGCAACTTCATCACGATCGCGCACGAGGGCGGTCACGCGCTCGCGGCCGTGCTCAGCGGCCGCCGCCTGTCCGGCATCCGCCTGCACTCGGACACCTCCGGCCTGACCCTGTCCCGCGGCCGCCCCAACGGCCCCGGCATGGTCATCACGGGCCTGGCCGGCTACATCACGCCGTCCCTGCTGGGCCTGGCGGCCGCGGCGATCCTGGGCGCCGGGCGGATCACGATCCTGCTGTGGCTGCTGCTGGTCCTGCTCGTCGCGATGCTCATCATGATCCGCAACTTGTACGGCGTGATCTCGGTCGTCGTGGCCGGGGCGATCATCTTCGCGGTCTCCTGGTTCGCCGACCCCCGGGTGCAGGGCGCGTTCGCCTACGCCTTCGCGTGGTTCATGCTGGCCGGCGGTGTGCGCGCGGTGTTCGAGCTGCAGCAGTCCCGGTTTCGCCGGCAGGCCCCCAACTCCGACGCCGACCAGATCGCCCGCCTGACCCGGGTCCCGGCGATCGTCTTCATCGGGTTGTTCGTGCTCGTCGTCCTCGGCTGCCTGGCCTTCGGCGTCCGGCTCATGCTGGGCCCGGTCGAGGACCTCTTCGGCTGATCGATTTCGATCTCACGTTACGTCGATCACAGCCCCACCGACCGTGCTTTCACGGTGGGAATCCTTGCGCGGATCCGTTAGAATGTATGTACGAAAGACGCTCTTGACCTGGGAGGAGAGCGCCAGTGACCGCGCCCGTAACCACCACCGGTTCCGTCCCCTACGCGACCCTGCTGAGCTTCACCCGCTACGTCGGACGCACCGGCCCGCGCAAGGCGAGCTTCGTCGGCGGCCTGCGCCGGCAGCGCGAGTCGGGGCACGGCTTCAACCCGCACGGGCAGCTCGTCAAGGCCCTGAAGGCGGACATTCAGTTCCGGACCGGCGGCACCTATCTCAACGCCGTCGTCGACCAGGTCAACCCGCGCTGGAAGCCGCTCTACGAGTCCGTGGTGCCCGGCGCGTTGCGCTACCTGGAGTCCCTCGAGACGCCGGTCGAGGTCACGCCGACGCGGGACGCGCTGTGCATGATCGGGACACTGCCCGTCAAGATCAACCCCCACTTCGGTCTGCGGTATCCGGACGGGCGCGGCGAGGCCGTGCGGCTGCACTTCGACGAGGACCCGCCGCAGGAGGAGGCTTCGACGGCGGCGCTGTTCCTGATGGCACGTCATATGGATCTCGTGCTGCCCAATGCTTCGCCGGTGCTCGTGGATCTTCGGCGGGGGGATGTGCTGCGGCCTTCCGGTCTCAAGGAGGCTGCAGTGGAGCGGTGGCTGGCCGGGGAGGCGGCGGCGTTTTCGGCCATGTGGGCGGCTTGATGCTTGAACGCTTTCTTTCTCCGGGGGGCCGGGGGGGAATGTGTGTCTTCTTCGTTTGGCCTTCGGCCATTGTGCTGCCTAGTTGGGCCTGCGAAATAGTGGTCCCGTGAAAGCTTTATTCCGCCCCTGAGTGCGGGAGCGGGCGTGATCTTCCTACCCCCCGGTGGTCACGCTCGCTTCCGCATTGCACAGGGGTGGGATTTCTTCTGGGGGTCTTGGTTTGGAGAAGTAGAAGCCCTGCGCTAAGCGGTAGCCCAGCTCCAGTAGGCGTTTTGCCTGGGCTTCCGTCTCGACGCCCTCGGCTACCGCCTCCAGGCGTAGGGCCTGGGCTATCTCGCTGATCGAGGTGGCTATCGCTTCCTGTTCCACCGTGCCGGTTACGCCGTCTACGAACGATTTGTCCACCTTGAGGACGTCTACTGGGCAGGTTCGCAGGAGGCCCAGAGAAGAGTGGCCGGTTCCGAAGTCGTCGAGGGCGATCTTTACGCCGCCGGCGTGTAGTGCTTTTACCGTGTCCAAAGCCCGGCCGCCGCCGAAGACCGCCGTCTCCGTTATTTCGATGTTCAGGCGGGACGGCGCCAGGGCGGACTCGGCCAAGGTTGACTTCACCGTGTCGGCGAACGTCGGCTCCAGGAGCTGGCGGGCCGAGGCGTTGACGCTGATCTTTCTCGGGGCGGCCTCGCCCAGAATGTTCGTCCACGCTGCCGCTTGCCGGCAGGCCTGTTGCAGTACCCAGGCGCCGATCGGGACGATCAAACCGGTTCGCTCCGCCACCGGAATGAACTGCGCGGGGCTCACCAGGCCCCTCGTCGGATGGTGCCAGCGGACCAGTGCCTCCACGCCCTGGATCTCGCCGTTGGGCAGGCCCACGATCGGTTGGTACACCACCCGCAGTTCGTCGCGGTCCAGGGCCTGGCTCAGCTCGGCCGCCAGCTGGGCGTGCTCCACGGCGTGGGCGTCGAGCTCGGGGCCGTACTCCACCCAGCGGCTCTTGCCCAGTTCCTTCGCGGCGTACATCGCCATGTCGGCCCGGCGCAGCAGGTCGCTCGCGTCGCAGTCGGAGGTGTGGGCGGCCACGCCGATGCTCGCCTGGACCAGGAGCTCGTAGCCGGCCGCCCGCACCGGAGCGGCCAGGGCGTCGATGAAGGCCTCGGCGATCGCCGTGCTCTGCGCGCGGTCCGACGCCGGGAGCAGTACCGCGAACTCGTCTCCGCCCAGTCTTGCCACCACGTCGCCCGCCCGGACCGTCGTGCGCAGGCGCTCCGCGACCTCCACCAGCAGCGCGTCGCCCACCGCGTGGCCCAGCCGGTCGTTGATGGCCTTGAAGTCGTCCAGGTCGATCAGCGCCAGCGCGAGGCCCGCCTCCAGGTGGCCGGCCCTCGACTCGGTCACCGCCTCCGCCGTCCGCGCGGCGAACAGGGCGCGGTTGGCCAGGCCGGTCAGGCCGTCGTGGCTCGCCTGGTAGCTCAGCTGGTCCTGGTAGCGGCGGGACTCGGTGATGTCCCTGGCGTTCGCGACGACGCCGCGGACGCTCGGGTCGTGCAGCAGGTTCGTGGCCACCACCTCGAACCAGCGCCAGGTGCCGTCGGCGTGGCCCAGGCGCAGCTGGAGGGTGGTGGTGCTGCCGGGGACGGCGATGCCGCCGAGGGACCCGGTCAGGAGGTCCAGGTCGGCCGGGTGGACCAGGCCGCGGAGGCTGATGTCGGCGGCGGCCGGTTCGGCGGTGAAGCGCAGGAGGCTGGGGCTCGCGTAGGTGACGTGGAAGTCGGCGTCGCAGATGGCCATCATGTCGGCGGCGTGCTGGACCAGGGAGCGGAAGCGGCGTTCGTGGCGGCGCAGCTCCAGCATGCTGGTGTCGACCTGGGCCAGCAGGTGCGAGTTGTCATACAGGGACAGCAGCTGCCGGGCCACGACCAGCAGCGTCAGCAGGACCGAGCCGCCGACCAGGATGCGGGTGCCGCTCGGGTCGTCGTCGATGCCGGACAGGACGAACGCGTCGGCGACCACGATCGCCGCGTACGGGACCAGGCTGAACGGGCGGCCGCGGCGGCGGGCCACCGCGGCCGCGGGCTCGGCGAACGCGCGGCGCTGGCGGACCGCGGCCAGGGCGAGGCCGATGCAGCAGACCGGGATCGACATCTGGACGTTGTTCAGATACGGCCGCGACTCCAGCAGCGGGGCCGAGGCGCCGGTCAGGGCCGCGACCAGCAGCGTGCCGCCCATGGTCCAGAGGGCCCGGCGGTCCAGGGCGCCCGCGCCGGCCAGGGCGACCTTGGCCAGGGCCAGCATCGCCGCGAACAGCATCAGCAGGATGCCGAAGAGGGTCCAGGAGGTGCCGGTGACGCTGGTCAGGCTGACCGACGAGCGGGCCGCGAAGAACCCGGCGACCAGCATGGCGGCGGCGATGACCACGGCCATGTCCAGGCCGAACGTGAGCAGTGCGCGCCGGCTGCGCTGCCCCATCGGCAGGCGCAGCAGGGCATACACGACGACGCCGACCGCTGTCAGGTACAGCACCATCGTCAGCGCGCTCGAGTGCTGGGTGGGCGCACCCGGGCCCACCAGCGAGTCGTAGGCGCTGCTCACCATCGCCGCCAGGATCAGGGCGAGGATGAAGGCCAGATGCCGCCAGAAGCGACCGGCCCGGCGGTCCGGGGCCGCGCGGGCGGTGTGCAGGAGCACGACGATCGTGAGCACCGCGCACGCGGGGGCCGGCAGCCAGCCGAGGGCCGGGTGCACCAGCGGGCCGGGCCACTGTGCGGCCAGCCAGGCCAGGCTGAGCACCGCCAGACCCATCGTCCAGCGCAGCAGCCGCACGTCCACCCGGAGAACCCCTTGCAATCGATGTCGCCGAGCAAGGCATCGGCTGATCGCATCCCCAGTTAAGCGCCCGAAGTGAGGGGATTAACACACTTCGGGAGATAGGAGCGAAATGTTTGGAATTCCAGATACTGCAAGGCAAGGTCATGATCAATAAGTAGTCAGGCGGTCACTCATCGATGGTCTCCGGTGCTAGGTTGACCGCATCGCGCTTCCTCACCCTCGCGCACCGTAGCGGGCCGGCAGAAGAGAGAAAGGGATGCCATGACGGAGGGACGGCATCACCGGCGTCGTGATGACGACGACGTCACGGCCGACGGGATCTATATCCCGCCCCCGCGTGAGATGCCACGCCCACCGGCACCACCGCCCCGGACGTCCGAGCCGGTCGACTGGTCGCCACCCCCGCCGCCCGCCGATGCCCCCTCCCCGTGGGCACCCTCGGCGGCCGGCGGACCCCCACCGGCGCCGCCGCCGCCCGCCCGGACCGAAGGCACGCCTCCGCAGGACCCGAGCCACGCGCGATCGTCGGCGTGGGCCGCCCGCCCCTCCCCCTGGGCGCCGGCCGACGACGACGAGTACTCCGACGGCCACCCCGCGGAGTACGAGGAGGAAGAGCCGTATGCGCCGGCGGTGGACGTCCCCCCGCCGCCGCCGGCGCATACGGCCGCCATCGCACCGCGCCGGGAGGACTGGCTCCCGCCGCTGTATCCGCAGGAGTGGCCGGCCGACACCCGCCAGCCGGAGCGACACCCGGCGCCCCCGCCACCACCGCCGCCGACGGCACCGCCCCGGCTCCGCGAGGACGAGCACCACGCCTCCGGCACCAAGGTGTGGATCGCCGTCGGGGTGGTCATCGTGGCGCTCGCCGTCGCGGCCGGGGTCGCCGTCGGCCTCAACCTGGCCTCCCGCGGCGGCGACAGCGGTCCGCCGCCGGCCGGGGCCGGGGCCGCCGCCGAGACCTGCGGCGGGCGCGGGGTGCTGCGCGTCACCGTCACCCCCGAGCTCGCCCCCGTCGTCGAGCAGGCCGCCACCGACATCGGCGTCAACCTGGCCGGCGGCTGCCAGCTCATCGCGGTCACCGCCACCGACACCTACGCCGGCGGCGAGGCCTGGATCCCGGCCACCGCCGCCTGGGCCCAGCTGGCCAAGTTCGACTACGCCCCCGACCCCGTCTCCCTGGCCCGCACCCCGGTCGTCATCGCCGCGCCCCGCGCCTACGCCGAGTCCTCCGGCTGGCCCGACAAGCAGCCGGCCTGGGCCGGGCTGGGCGCCGCGCTCAACAACGGCCAGGGCCCCAAGCTCAGCATGGGCAACCCGCTGCACGACACCGCCGGCCTGCTCGCCGCCATGGAGATCCAGAGCGCGATGGCCCGCACCACGACCGACCCCGGCATCGCCCAGATGCGGGCGCTGTCGGTGCGGGCCCGGCTGGCCGATCCGGAGGCGGTGCCGGCGAAGCTGTTCGAGAAGATGGCCCAGCAGACGGACTCGAGCAAGGCGCTCAAGGACGTCGGGCTGTTCACGGTGACCGAGCAGGAGCTGTGGAAGTACCAGCAGACCCGGCACCCGGTCGCCATGGCCGGCCTGTATCCCAGCGACGCCCTGCTGGAGGCCGACTACCCGCTGCTGCTCACCCCGAAGGCGGCGGGCGACGACGAGCTCAAGGCGCTCGTCAAGCGGCTGACCGACCGGATGCACGCCAAGGACTTCGCGGCCCAGCTGACCAGCCGCGGCCTGCGGCCCGTGGGTGACGGCGCGCCGAGCGGAGACGGGCTGACGGCCAAGTATCAGGCCGCGATCGGGCTGCCGGACAACGTGCCCGAGTGGGCCGCGACCTGGGCCCAGTACAAGCGGCAGGAGTACCACACGCTCCTGCTCGTCGACGCGTCCGCCTCGATGAACGACGAGGTGCACGACCGCTCCGGCAACACGACGACCAAGGCGGCCCTGCTGCGCTCGGCCGGGGTACAGGCGGCGCAGTTGTTCGGTGACGAGACCAGTCTCGGCGTCTGGATGTTCGCGTCGCCCGCGGCCACGGCGCCGCCGTTCACTGTGGCGCTGCCGTTCGGCCCGATGGACGAGAAGGTCGGGGACGTGCCCCGGCGCGAGGCCATGCGCAAGGTGGCCGAGAACTACGCGGCGCTGCCCAAGGCCGGGACGCCGCTGTTCGAGACGGTCCTGCAGGGCGTCGGCGACATGAAGAACCGGTTCGCCTCCGGCGCGGTCAACATCGTCGTCGTGCTGACCGACGGCCGCGACCAGGACTCGCGGTTCTCCATGCCCAAGGACCAGTTCCTGAGCCGGCTGGGCGGCCTGCGCGACCCCGGACGGCCGGTGGTGGTCTTCGCCATCGGATACGGCGGGGACGCGGACATGACCGTGCTGCGGGAGATGGCCCAGGCCACCGGAGGCAAGGCGGTGGCCTCCAACGACCCCGGAGATCTGGCGAGCGCGATGGCCGGAATCTTTCTCGCGGCCCACGCCCCGAGATAGGTGCATTCGCCGCAATCCGGGTAGACATGCGGAGCCCTCGACCGGGGCGACCATGTGTACGCGATTGGGGTGATGGCCATGAGCGGGCCGATCGTTGGCAAGCGCCGCCTGCGGGCCGAGCTGCGACGGCTCCGGCGCGAGCGGGAGCTGACCCAGGACCTGGTGGCGGCCGAGATGGAGTGGTCGCTGTCCAAGCTGATCCGCATCGAGAACGGCACGGTCGCCATCTCCGTGAGCGACCTGCGCAGCCTGCTGGCGTACTACCGGGTCCACGACCCGCGGACCGTCGACGAGCTGCTGGCCCTGGCCCGCGCGGCCAAGCGGCGAATGTGGTGGGACGAGTTCCGGCCGGTACTGTCCACACCGCTGGTGACCTACGTCGGCTTCGAGGCCGAGGCGGCCCGGGTCGGCGAGTGGGCGCCGGTGATGTTCCCGACGCTGCTGCAGACGCAGCGCTACGCCCACGCCACGACCGACACGGAGCGGCGGGTCGAGTTCCACCTGCGCCGCCAGGAGGAGTTCTTCTCCCGTGAAGCGCGTGAGGACCCGTTGTCCCTGCAGGTCCTGCTGGACGAGTCGGTGCTGCGCCGCAACCCGGTCCCGGGTGACGACGCGCTGCTGGTCGACCAGCTGGAGCACACGATCGAGGTGGCCGAGCGGCCCTACGCCGACGTGCGGGTCGTCCCGCCCGGCGCCGGCTACCACCCGGGCTGGGACGGCGACTTCACCCTGCTGGAGTTCGGCGCCGACGACGGGGTGCTGTGGCGCGGGGCCCTGCTGTGGGAGGAGCCGGAGCTGATCAAGGCGTATCGGGAGCTCCTCGACCGCCTCACGGAGAAGGCGCTGTCGCAGGAGGCCACGATCGACCTCCTGCGACAGATCGCCGGCGAGCTGAAGTAGGGGCTACTTCAGCTTCTCGTAGCAGGGCTTGTCGAGCTTGTAGGCCTTCGCCGTCGGGCCGACGAAGAAGTCCTTCACCAGTGGCACGTCCGCACCGCCGGTGCCGGTGGCGGGGCTGGAGATGATCGACTGGCGGACCTGCCCGTCGACGCCGCCGGCGTAGTTGCCGGCGCCCTCGGGCAGCATGCCCTCGTAGTCGACCTTGGTCAGGGTCTTGGCCGCCTTGACCAGGCCGGCGCGGGTCAGGTCGCCGCTGGCCTGGGCCGCCTTCAGGGCCGCGAGCAGCGGGTAGGACCAGACCCAGCCCGACGTGTAGCCGTCGTTCGGCGTGACGGAGGAGCCGAGCGCCTCGCGCATGGCCTTGTGGCCGGGTGTGTCGGTCGTGTAGGTCTTCCAGGGCCCGGACTGCAGGTAGAGGGCCTTGAGCGCGGGGGCCGCCGGGCTCTGCAGCAGGCCCGGGTTCCACGACGGGCTGGTGCCGATGAACTTGCCGGTGTAGCCGCGCTGGGCGGCCCCGCCGACGACGGCCGCGGTGTCGGCCGGCCCGGTGGTGATGATGACCAGGTCGGGCTTCTGGGTGGCGATCGCGTTGACCGCGCCGGCCTGCTTGTCGGTGCCGGAGTCGGTCTTCACGTCGATGAACGTCATGCCGTTCTGCTCCGCGGCGATCTTGGCCCCGGCGGCCGCGTCGTCGCCGTAGTCACCGGCTAGGTGTACCGCCATGACGGTCTTGGGCTTGAAGGTGTCCTTGGCGTAGTCGACGGCGTTCATCGACTCGAAGCAGTAGTTGGCTCCGGACTCGAGGATGTTGTCCTCGAACGCGTAGGCCGACGTCCAGGCGGCCGGAGCGGCCAGGACGTTGTTCTGCTTCATGTCGGGCAGGATGGCGGCCGTTGTCGGCGAGCCCAGTGACTGGGCCAGGGCCAGGATCTTGCCCTTGATCTCCTGGTACACCTCGTTGTGGGTCTGCGGGTTGTACTTGTTGTCGCGCACGTAGGTCTCGGCGTCGACGTCGTAGCCGCCGATGCCGCCCTGCGTGTTGACCCGCTTCCAGAACGCCTTCTGGGCCTCGGTGATCGGCACCGCGAGCGCGTGGAACGGCCCGACGGTGAGGTCGGAGATGATGCCGAGGTAGATGCAGCCGCGGTCCTTGTGCTCGGACTTCGGGCACGGCTCCTTGGTGATGCCGGTGTCGGTCTTCACGCCACCGGCGTTGTTGGCGGGGGTGTCGCTGTTGTCTTCGCCGCGGCAGGCCGAGAGCCCGGCCGCGGCGAGGACCGCGGCCAGGGTGAGAGCGATCGACCTCTTCATTGAAGCTCCCTTACAGCTAGTACGAGAAGGGCCAGGCTTTCCAGTAGTTGCGCAGCCGGATCCAGATGCCGAACAGCCCGCGCGGCTCGAAGATCAGGAAGAAGATGATCAACACGCCGTAGAGGACGGTTTCGAGCTGATAGGCATTCGGCGACTCCGCCGGGGACGAGCTGATGAAGGGCAGCAGCGCCGGCAGCTCCCGGGTCAGCCGCGGCAGCAGCGTGATCAGGAAGGCACCCAGGACCGCGCCGCTGACCGTGCCCGCCCCGCCGATGAGGATCATGGCGATGTACTGCACCGACAGCAGCAGGTCGAACGAGGTCGGGTCGAAGTACCCGGCCCCGACGTAGAGCAGCGCACCGGCACAGCCGGCGTAGAACGACGACACCCCGAAGGCCACCGTCTTGTAGCGGGCCAGGTTCACCCCGATCACCCCGGCCGCGATGTCGCGGTCCCGGATGGCGGTGAGCGCCCGGCCGACGCGCGAGCGGGCCAGGTTGCGGGCCGCCAGCGCGCCGATGATGAGCAGGACCAGCATCAGCAGGTACAACTTCTGGTCCCTGGTCAGCAACGCGTCGGACGTGTTGAGGTCGTAGCCGAGCAGCGTCGGGGCCGGGGGCTGGCGGCCCACGCCGGGCCCGCCGGTCAGCTCGGACCAGCCGTTGATGATGTGCCCGCCGATGAAGACCAGCCCGAGGGTGACCACGGCCAGGTAGAGCCCGCGCAGCCGGGTCGCCAGCGGCGCGACCAGCATCCCGGCCAGGGCGGCGACGAGGCCGGCGGCGGGCAGCCAGACCAGGATCTCGGTGACGCCGAAGCCGATCGTGCGCCCGTCCGGGTCACCGGCCAGGGCGGCCGCCGTGTAGGCCCCGATGGCCAGGAAGAACGCGTGGCCGAGCGACACCTGCCCGGCCAGGCCGGTGACGATGTTGAGCCCCAGCGCGCCGACGGCGGTGACGCAGGCGAGGCCCAGCAGCTGCAGCACGTCGTCCTGGACCAGGAACGGCATCGCCAGCGCGACCAGAAGACCCAGAACGACGAAGGAGCGCTGCACGGTACTGCCGAACAGTGCGAAATCCTGGGAGTACGCGGTGTGCAGGAGCGGGCGCTTTCTCATACCCGCGTCACCTCCCGGGTGCCGAACAGGCCGTAGGGGCGGACCAGCAGGACGAGCAGCATGACGACATAGGGCGTGACGACGGAGAAGTTGCCGCCCAGCCACGACAGGTGGCCCTGGTAGGTCGCGGTCACCTCCTGCACGACACCGACGACGACCCCGCCGATGACGGCGCCCGGCAGCGAGTCGAGGCCGCCGAGGATGATGACCGGCAGCGCGGTCAGCGCGACCAGCCACAGCGACTCGCTGACGCTCCCGCCGACCGCGGCGAAGGTGCCGGCCACGGCCGCGAGGGCGCCGGCCAGGGCCCACGACACGGCGAAGACCGACCCGACGCTGACACCCTGCGCGAGTGCGGCCTCCTGGTCGTAGGCGGCGGCCCGCATCGCCAGCCCGGTCTTCGTGTAACGGAAGAACGCGAACAGCCCCGCGATGAGCACGGCGGTGGTGAGGACCATCGCGATGTGCCGCTGCTCGACGAGGATGCCGCCCGGCAGCGTGAGCACCTTCAGGCCCCACGGGTCACCGACGTGCCGTACATCCAGGCCGATGAACGCGTTGTCGACGACCCGGACGGCGACGTCGATGCCGAGCGTGATGATGGCGACGGTGAACACCGGGCGGCCGATCATCGGGCGCACCGCGAGCCGCTCGACGCCCAGCGCCAGCCCGCCGGTGGCCGCGGCCGCCACGACGAGGGCCAGGAAGAAGCCGAGCGGGCCGACCAGGTAGGTCACCAGCACGGCCCCGGCCAACATGAACGACGGCTGGGCGAAGGAGATCACCCGGGTCGCCTTGTAGATGATGACGAAGCCGAGGCCCAGCAGCGCGTAGACGCTCCCGGTGCCGACGCCCCGCAGCACGCTCTCCAGCAGATCCTTCACGCGGGACTCCGGTACATCTCGTCGATGTCGGTCCGGAACGCCTCCGCGATCGCGGCGCGGCGGACCTTCTGGGTGGCGGTCAGTTCGCCGGTCTCGTGGTCGAGCTCCTTGGGCAGCATCCGGAACGTCTTGAGCTGCTCCACCGGCGCGCGGCCGGCGTTGACGCCGTCGACGACGCCGCGCACGAGGGCCCGCACCTCCGGCTTGCCGGACAGGTCGCGGTAGGTGGTGTAGGCCAGGCCGCGCCGCTGGGCCCACTCGCCGACGGTCTCCAGCTCGATGCCGACCAGCGCGGTGAGGTAGGCCCGCCGGTCGCCCACGACGATCGCCTCCTTGATGTACGGGGAGGCCTTGAGCGCGTTCTCGAGCTCGCTGGGGGCGATGTTCTTGCCGCCCGCGGTGATGATGATGTCCTTGGCCCGATCGTTGATCCGCAGGTAGCCGCCGTCGAGCGTGCCGATGTCGCCGGTGCGCAGCCAGCCATCGGCGGTGAGGGCGGCGCCGGTGGCGGCTTCGTCGCGGAAGTACCCCGCGAAGGTCCCCGCGTGCCGGGTGTGTATCTCGCCGTCGTCGCCGATGCGCACCTCGACCCCGGGCTGCGGCTCGCCGACGGTGCCGAGGCGGACCCGGCCCGGCTGGTTGGCGGTGGCGATGGCGGAGTTCTCCGTCATCCCGTACACCTCGTGCATCGCCACCCCGATGCCCATGAAGAACCGCAGCACCTCGGGCGCGACCGGTGCGGCGCCGCTGGCCGCGTACCGCACTCGACGCAGGCCGATGCGTTCCCGGAGCGCGCGATAACAGCAGAGCCAGCCGAGGGTGTACCGCAGCCGGCTGCCGAACGTGTGCCGCCCGCCGGTCCGGGCCAATGTCGCCCCGATGCCGTCGGCGACCCGCAGCCAGAGCCTGAGGCTGGCCCGTTTGATCGGCGACGCACCGGCGATCCGGGTGGTGACCCCGGCGAGCATCTTCTCCCAGATCCGCGGGACGCCGAAGAGGATCGTCGGCTGCACCTCGCGCAGGTCGGCCTGCACCGTGGCGATCGACTCGCCGAAGTGCACGACCACTCCCGAGGCCGCGCCGAGCCAGACGGTGAAGACGCGCTCGGCCACGTGGCACAGCGGCAGGTAGGACAGCGCCAGGTCGCGCGGCCCCGGCGGCGGGTCGGTCAGGCCACCGTCGCCGCGCAGCACCCCGATCGCGAAGTCCACGTTGGCGACGGTGAGCATCGCGCCCTTGGGCCGGCCCGTCGTGCCGGACGTGTAGACGAGGGCCGCCAGGTCGCCGGGCTCGGCGCCGAGCTCGAGCGGGTCCTCGTGCGAGCCGGCCAGCATGTCGTCCCAGGAGAGCAGGGCCTCGTGTTTGTACCGCCGCCGGATCCCCTTCGGATCGAGGTACACGATCCGCTGGAGGTCGGGGCAGTCGCCGAGCACCGCAAGGGCCTTGTCGACCTGCTCCTGGTCCTCGGCGATGAGGACCTTCGCGCCGGAGTGGGCGAGCAGGTAGCCCACGTCGCCGGCCGGACTGGTCGGGTAGAGCCCGACGGTCGCGGCCCGCAGCGCCACGGTGGCGACGTCGGCGAAGAGCCACTCGGGCCGGTTCTCGGCCAGGATCGCGACCCGGTCGCCCGGGCCGACGCCGAGGCCCCGCAGCGCGTGCGCGACCCGCCGGGCGGTGGCCCAGTATTCGCGCCAGGTGATCTCGCGCCAGATGCCGCGGTGCTTCTCCCGCATCGCGACCGTCTCGGGGCTCGCTTCCGCGCGGTCGCGGACGAGGTCGGCGATGGTCATTGCGTCTCCCCCAGATAGGCGCGGATGACATCCGGGTTCTGTTGGACCTCTTTGGGGGTACTGCACGCGACCGGCACGCCGAAGTCGACGACGAGGACCCGGTCGGCGAGGTCCATGACCAGACCCATGTCGTGCTCCACGAGGATCATCGGGATGCCCAGCTCCTCGCGGATGTCGAGGATGTAGCGGGCCATGTCCTCGGTCTCCTCGAGGTTCATCCCGGCAACGGGCTCGTCGAGCAGGAGCAGCTTCGGCTCCATCGCCAGGGCCCGGCCGAGCTCGACGCGCTTCTGCACGCCGTAGGGCAGCAGCCCCACCGGCATCCGCCGCCACTGGGCCAGCTCCAGGAAGTCGACGATCTCCTCGACCCGGGCCCGGTTGGCCAGCTCCTCGCGGCGGGCCCGGCCGAGCCAGGCGATCGCGGCGAGGGTGCCGTAGCGCATGTGGTGGTGCCGGCCCAGCATCAGGTTCTCCACGACCGTGAGCTGGCGGAAGAGCTCCACGTTCTGGAACGTCCGGGCCACACCGAGCCGCGCGACGCGGTCCGGGCGCAGCCCGGTGATGTCGTTGTCCTCCAGGAGCACCCGTCCCTGCTGCGGGCGGTACACCCCGGAAATCACATTGAAGATCGACGTCTTGCCGGCGCCGTTGGGCCCGATCACCGCGAACAGCTCGTCGGCCCCGACGCTGAAGTCGACCCCGTCGATGGCCTTGACGCCGGCGAAGCTCAGCCTCACGTCCTTGAACCGCAGGACATCGCTCATGACAGCCACCGCTTCCGGCGCTTGTAGTGCTTGACGTCGCGGAAGCTGTGCTCCGCGTGGGCGCCCAGGTAGAACTCGCGGATGTCGTCATCGGCGAGCAGCTCGTCGGCCGGCTTGTCCAGCACGACCTTGCCGTTCTCCAGGACGTAGCCGTGCTCGGCGACGGACAGCGCCATGGTCGCGTTCTGCTCGACCAGCAGCACGGCCGTCCCGGCCCGGTTGATCTCGGTGATCAGGTCGCGCACCTGCTCGACCATGCGCGGGGCCAGGCCCAGGCTCGGCTCGTCCAGCAGCAGGTACTTCGGCTCGGACATGAGCGCCCGGCCCATCGCCAGCATCTGCTGCTCGCCACCGGAGAGGTAGCCGGCGATCGACCCGCGGCGAGACTTGAGGACGGGGAAGAGCGCGTACATCCGCTCCATCGCCGCGGCCGCGCCCCGGCGGCGGGTGTGAGCACCCAGCCGCAGGTTCTCCTCGACGGTGAGCTCGGCGAACGTCCGCCGGCCCTCCATGACCTGGCTCACCCCGCGCCGCACGATCGCGGCCGGGCGCAGCCGGTGGACCGGGCGGTCGTCGAGCGTCACCGAGCCGCGGGTGACGGCGCCGTCGTGCACGCCGAGCAGCCCGGACAGGGCCCGCAGCAGCGTGGTCTTGCCGGCGCCGTTCGCACCGAGGAGCGCGACGATCCGGCCCTCCGGCACGTCGAGGCTCACACCCCGTAAGACCAGCATCACATCGTCGTAGACAACTTCGAGGTTCTGGACCCGTAGCACGTGCGGACCCCCGAAACTATTTGCACCGGCGGTGTATGAAGTTACGTGTATTTAACCGTCTCTCTGTGCAAAATCAAGTCCCGAATCAGTAACCGTCCGGCACCAAAGTCACGGTGCGGTATCGCGTACCAACCACCAGTAATTTGGACTTTCCGGTCATTAGCTATCGAGCGGGACGCACGCCTTTCGCCCGGCCGGTGATCACGTTAAGTTAGGCGCTGGCCTGCTCGGCAGTCCGTCATCCACCCCGGATGGCGCCGGGCAAGCGCCGCCGAATCGAGTTGTGCGCACCCACCCCTCCGGGCGCGCGCATCGAACCGGGGACCCACGTTTCTGGGGTGAATCCGCGACGCTGCGGTAGGGCGCTCTCTTCTCGCCCGAACCCGTCAGCTAACCCGGTAGGCGGTCGGTGCATGAAGGGTCTTTCCTTGTCCACTGGACATCGTGCCCGCCGGTCGGTGCTGCGGACCCTGGCGATCGGGTTCATCTCCCTCGCCGTGCTCGCACCCGCCACGGTCGCACACGCCGACCCCTCGCTGGCCGAGATCGAGGCGCAGCTCAAGCAGCAGAACGACGACCTCGAGCTCACCATCGAGAACTGGAACAAGCTCAACATCGACATGGCCGACTCGCAGGCCAAGGCGGCCGACCTCGAGAAGCACGTGTCCGACACCAGCGCGGGCGTGCAGGCCATCGCGATCGAGGCGTTCAAGAGCAACGGCAAGATGCGCAACCTCAACGCCATGCTCAACGCGACGTCGTCGGGCTCGCTGATCGACCAGATGTCGATGCTGCAGCAGATCACGCATCAGCAGCAGAAGAGCATCGAGGAGTACAAGGCGGCCAAGGCCAACCTGGACCAGACGATCGCGGCCCAGAACACGCAGAAGGCCGACTTCGAGAACAAGCGCAAGCAGATCGAGGGCGACGTCAAGAAGCTCGAGGACCTGCAGAAGAAGGCCAAGAACGCGGGCAGCACCAAGGTCACCGGGGCGAACTACAACCCGGGCACCCTGCCGGCCGTCTCCGGCAACGCCGGCGCCGCCGTGAACTACGCCAAGAGCAAGCTCGGCAAGCCGTACGTGTACGGTGCCGCCGGCCCCAACTCGTTCGACTGCTCCGGCCTCACCATGGCCGCGTGGGCAGCCGCGGGAGTGAGCCTGCCGCACAACGCGGCCAGTCAGTGGAGCAAGGTGGCCCATATCCCGCGCAGCGCGCTGGCCCCGGGCGACCTCGTCTTCTACAACGGCCTCGGCCACGTCGGCATCTACGTCGGCAACGACACGATCATCCACGCACCGCACACGGGTGACGTCGTGCGATACGCGTCGGTGAGCGTCGACAGCATCTACGGATACGGCCGGGTCAAGTAACACGCTGTATTTGCTGCGGGGCCGTTCTTCTCCGGAAGAGCGGCCCTGCATCATTGGGGCCATGGCCTCCTGGGACCCGCAGCAGTACGAGCGCTTCGCCGAGGAGCGCGCCCGGCCCTTCCGTGAGCTCGTCGCCCGAATCCCCACCACGTCGGCGGTGGCCGTCGTGGACCTCGGCTGCGGCCCCGGCACGATGACCGCCACGCTCGCCGAGCGCTGGCCCGACGCCGCCGTCCTCGGCCTGGACTCCTCGGCCGCGATGATCGCGGCGGCTTCGTCGCTGGCGACGCCGCAGCTGCGGTTCCAGCTCGCCGACGCCGGGCAGTGGCGGCCCCAGCGCGGCTCTGTGGACGTTGTCGTGGCCAACGCCTCACTCCAGTGGGTACCGGACCACGAAATGCTCCTGCCGCTCTGGGCGGCCGCGCTCGACGACGGCGGCACCCTCGCATTCCAGGTGCCGGTCTCCACCTTTGATCCGGGCTTCGGGGAGGTCGCGGCTTCGGGGCGGTGGGCGGCGACCCTGGCCGGCGCGATGGACGCCACCGGGCCCCGCTCGGCCAGCCCGGTCCTGCCCGCGACCGACTACGTACGGTTACTGTCCACGGCCGGCCTGACCGTCGACGCCTGGGAGACGACCTACTACCACGTGCTGCCGGGCGAGGACCCCGTCTTCGAGTGGTTCAAGGGGACCGGGCTGCGGCCCTACCTCGACGCGCTGTCCGGGGCCGACCTCGACGCGTTCACGTCGGAGATGCGGCAATACCTGCGCCGGGTGTACCCGCCCGAGCCCTTCGGCACGATCCTGCCGTTCCCGCGCCTCTTCGTGGTCGCACATAGGGCATGAGCCGCGTCGGGTGGCTTACATCGCCGGGTTTTGAAGATCCCTACGCTGGCGCGCGTGAGTAGAACCTGGAAGATCATCCTTTTCTCGGCGATCGGTGCCTTCGTGCTGTGCTTCGCGGGCATCTTCGGCGGGGTCTTCTTTGTCATCGGCAAGGCCACGGACGCGCCCAAGGCCGCGACCGCCGACTTCCTGGTCGCACTGGAGGGCGGCAACACGAAGGCCGCCTACGACATGCTGTGCACGGACGCGCGGGAGCGGTACGACTCGGCGGCTTTCGCGGCTTTTGTGCAGAAGAACGCCCCTACCGCGCACGACTTCTCGTGGGGCGGCTCCTACAGCAACGACAACGGCCACGAGACGGCCACCATCTCCGGCACCATCACCACGAAGAGCGGCAAGATCAAGCACGACTTCGAGCTGGTCAAGGAGAACGGCTCGTGGAAGCAGTGCGGCAACCCGTACTGAGATTGTGAAAAAGCCCCAGGTCGACAGTGACCTGGGGCTTTGCCGTATCTAGGGGGTTATGCGGCGGCCAGGCCCTCGGCGCGGGCCAGTTCGCGCAGGCGGCCGAGCGCCTGGATCTCGAGCTGGCGGATGCGCTCGCGGGACAGCGAGAACCGGGACGCGACCTCGGTCAGCGAGTGCTCGCGGCCGTCCTCGAGGCCGTAGCGGGCCCGCATGATGCCGGCCGACCGGTCGTCGAGGTGGTTGAGCAGGCCCTCGATCCGCTGCCGCTCCAGTGCGGCCAGGACCACGTCCTCCGGCGACGGCGCGTCGGAGTCCGAGACCAGGTCGCCCAGGCTCGTGTCGCCGTCGTCACCCACGGGGGTGTCGAGCGACACGGTGTCCTGCGACCAGCGCATGAGCTCGTGCACCCGCTCGACCGGCACGCCGAGCGCGGTCGCCAGCTGCTCCGGCTCCGGCTCGTTGCCCAGCTCGCGGGTGAGCTGACGCGCGACGTTGCGCATCCGGTTGACGTCCTCGACGAGGTGCACGGGCAGGCGCACGGTGCGCTCCTGCTGCGCGATCGCCCGGCTGATCGCCTGGCGAATCCACCACGTCGCGTAGGTCGAGAACTTGTATCCACGCACGTAGTCGAACTTCTCCACGGCGCGCACCAGGCCGGTGTTGCCCTCCTGGATCAGGTCGAGCATCGGCATGCCGGAGCGCACGTAACGCCGCGCGATCGACACCACCAGGCGCAGGTTGGCCCGGATGAACCGGTCCTTCGCCCGCTCGCCTTCAGCCACGAGCTTCTGCAGCTCCTCGGCCGTCGCACCGTCGGGGATCTCGTCGCTGTCGAGCAGGTGCTCGGCATAGAGCCCCGCCTCGACCGCCTTGGACAGCTCGACCTCAGAAGCGGCGTCGAGCAGCGGCGTGCGGGAGATCTCATGCAGGTAGACGCCGACCAGGTCACGCTCCGCGTCACCCGGATCGGTTCGCATCTCCACTTTCACGTTCTCCACTTCGGGCCCCTCCCCGCTCCATCCTTCGCTTCCCCGTTTCACCCTGCTAAAACGGGTGCCCCCCGGGTATGCCACCTACACAACAGTCAAAGTGCGTTCCGAATTCCGCCCCCGGGGGCGATTCGGTGACGACCCCTGAGAGCTGCACCACTTACCTAGACGCTCGGGAGACTGCTCCGGTTCGCTTCGGTTGCAACAAGTGATACGTGGTCTACCTGCCCGCCAGACGCCTGAATTCGCTGTGAGTTCCCTGGGAACGACCGCGCGGGTGGCCCGGAACGCTGCCGCGGCGGCGTGGGCACGGTTGTTCATCGGCAACAGTCGGCGAAGCGACAGCCTTTTTCCTAGCGATGACGCCAATCACGCAACAACTGGGCCTCTTCGTCGATGCCCAAACCGTTCTTCGCTTCGATGTGGGATCCGTCACCAATTGCCGCCGCGGTGTCCCGAACGGTGTCGGCGAGCGGCCGCGTCCGCAGCCCGGCGTCCAGCGATCGGGTGACGTCCCGGGCCATGAACCCGGCGTATTCCGGCAGGGGCAGCCAGAACGGCAGCGACCGCGGCCCGCTCCACGGCGCCACGTCATTGGTCAGCAGAAACTCCTGGTCGACCCAGGTGAGCTCCGGCTCGCTGGAGAACGCGGCCTGGAACGCGGCCCGCGTCATCGGCGCCCCGATCCCGTCGAACGCCCCCGCCAGCCCATCCGCGCCGGCGGCGATGATCCAGTCGGCCAGGTCCCGCACGTCCACCAGTTGCACGGCCTCGTCGGGCCCGCCGGGCGCGAGGGTCTCGCCCCCGCGCAGCCCCCGCCGCACCCAGTACTCGAACCGATACGTGGGGTCCTCCGGCCCGACGATCATCCCGGCCCGCAGCAGGAACGTCCGCTCCGCCCCGAACCCCTCGGCCGCCAACTCCTCACAGGCCACCTTGCACCGCCCGTACGCCTCCGCGTCGGCCCAGGGGTCCGCGTCGTAGTCGGCCGGCAGCAACGGCGCCGTGGTGGCCACCTGCCCGGGCGTGGCCGCGTCGGCGTAGGCGGACCCACTGGAGACGAGCGTGTAGTGCCCGACCCGCCCGTGGAGCGCCCCCACCGCATGCCGCACGTGCCGGGGATGCCGAGCCACGTCGACGACCGCGTCGAAGCTCCCCGTGACCGCGCCGAGCCCGTCCGGCTCGTCCCGATCGACCCGAACGAATCGCGCCCCTTCGACGGGTTCGCCGGACTCACCCCGCGCCGCACAGACGACCTCATGCCCCAACTGCAGGGCCTGCCGCGCAACCGCCCGCCCGAGAAACACGGTCCCACCAAGCACAAGCATTCTCATCCGCCGATGATGTGCCGCCCACCGACGTGTCTACCGGCCCGTTCGCCCTTGGCGGATCCGCTGTGAGACGAAAAGTCGGGCGCTCCGCGCCGCGCTTCGCTCGACTTTTCGGACATATACCCCGGCGACGTATATATCCGATAAGTCGTGGTGCGGAGCGCCCGACTTATCGCAAAAGCCCAGCTCAGGCCCGGTGCGACGACGGCTGACGGTGCGGAGCGCCCTACTTGTCGTGAAAGAACAGCTCAAGCCCGGTGCGACGACGGTGGGCGATGCGGGCGGGTCTTGTGGATCACGAACGAGAAGAGGGCCACGGCGGCCATCACGACGGCGGCGACGGCGAGCCACAGGGACCAGTGACGGTTGAACGGCGGGAAGTCCCGCGCGGCGGCGGCGTCCACTGTGGACGGCTGGGCGGCCGGGGCGGGTGCGGCGGCGGCGTCAGTGGGCTCGAAGGACCAGATGCGCAGGTAGTCGATCTGGAACTCGGCGGGCAGGGTGGTGGACGAGCCGGGCGTGCCGGCGCGGTCGCCGGTCGTCACCGCGAATCCGAACCATCTCGGCTCCGTCGACACCGCGGGGTCCAGGGAGCGCTGGGTGCCGTCCATGAAGACGCGGAAGCCGGACGGGGCCCACTCGATGACGTACGTGTGCCAGTCGCGGAACTGGCCCGGCAGGACGTTGGTCGTGGTGGCCCTGCCGTCGGAGTTGCTGACGACGGCCTGCTCGGCGCCCGGCTTGGCGGAGATCTCCAGCTGCGAGCCGTGCTGGGCCGCGGCGCCGTCGACCGGGCGGAGCAGGGCGACGGACTCGATGCCGGCGCCGACCGGGACGCGGGCCCGGAACTCGTAGCGGCCGAACTGCTGGGCGGCGCCGACGCAGCGCAGCTCGCCGGTGATGAACGGCTTGCCGGCGTAGGTGCGGCGGTGCAGGGCCAGGCGCAGGTGGCCTTCGGAGACGGTGACCGCCTCGGGGCGGAAGTAGCTCGCCTGGGCGCCCTCGGGGGCGCCGTCGTAGGCGGAGCAGCCGAACGGCAGGGTGCCGGCGTCGTCGAAGGAGTTGGAGAAGACGGGGCGCCAGCCGGGCGGGTCGGCGGCGTTCACCCGTTCGGGGAAGATCAACAGCGTGACGGCGGCCGATGCGATGACGGCCAGGAGCGCCGCGAACCGCCTCAGCATGGTGACCGCCTCCGTTACCGCGGTGTGTCGTTGCGGCGAACGTACTCGATACCTACGGGTAGCGCAGCGTCGCCCGCCGTGCACTGCCCGTTCGGACGGCCGATTCCGTATAACCCTCGCCTTCACCCGTAAGACATTTACCCGACGGCGACTTCTGCTCGCGCACGTCGAGTGCGATCGACAAGGATGGCGATCGACGCATGTGCCCCTTCTCCAAGGAGAGATCATGGCCCAGCCCAGCGCCCGCGGCTGGCGGATCGCGCAGCACCTCGCGGTGCCGGCGCTCGCCCTCGCGGTCGTCGCACTGTTACCCCTGGCCAAGACCGGCGGTTCCCAGGCCTCGGACCAGTGGACGCCACTGACACCGGCCAAGGTCTCGTTCGCTCAGAAGACCGGGCCGACGACGACCGCACAGCTGCTCGGCTTCAACGATTTCCACGGCAACATCGACCCGCCGACCGGCAGTGGCGGGCTCATCAACGGCGTTCCCGCCGGTGGTTCGGAGTACCTCAGCACATACCTCACCAAGCTGCGCGACGACGCCAAGAAGGCCGGCGTCAAGTACAGCGACACGGTGGTCGCCGGTGACAACATCGGTGCCTCGCCGCTGGTGAGCGCCGCGTTCCACGACGAGCCGGCGATCGAGGTGCTCAACGCGATGGGCGTCGACCTCGCGTCCGTGGGCAACCACGAGTTCGACGAGGGCGTCACCGAGCTCTACCGCATGCAGTTCGGCGGCTGCCACCCGACCGACGGCTGCCAGGACGGCGACGGGTTCGCGGGGGCGAAGTTCCCGTACCTCGCCGCCAACGTCACCCAGAAGTCCAACGGCCTGCCGATCCTGCTGCCGTTCACCATCCGGTTCTACGACAACGTGCCGGTCGCCTTCGTCGGCATGACGCTCGAGGCCACCCCCGGCATCGTGAACCCGGCGGGGATCAAGAACGTCGACTTCCACGACGAGGTCGAGACCGCGAACAAGTACGCCACCATTCTCAACTGGCTCGGCATCAAGTCGATGGTGCTGGTCGTGCACGAGGGTGGCCTGCAGAGCAGCCCGCCGGCGCCGCTGGACCCGTCCGGGTGCGCCAACTTCGCCGGCCCGATCACCGACATCACCAAGGGCCTCAACCCGGCCTACGGCGTCGTCGTCTCCGGCCACACCCACCGTTTCTACAGCTGCGAGCTGCCCAACTCCTCGGGCCAGAACTCGCTGGTGACGAGCGCGGGCACGGCCGGCACGCTGGTCAGTGACATCCGGGTCACGCTGGACAAGAAGACGCGCAAGTTCGTCGACGCGTCGGCCACCAACGTGATCGTCGACAACGGCGTGAAGGACGCCAACGGGGTGTACCAGAAGGACGCGGCCGGCAACTTCATCCGCAACACCGCGCTGGTCGACCCGAAGGTGAAGAAGATCGCGGACAAGTACCGCGTCGCCGTGGCCCCGCTGGCCAACAAGGTGGTCGGCAGCATCACCGCCGACATCACCACGACCCAGGTCGCATCCGGTGAGACGCCGCTCGGCGACGTCATCGCCGACGCGCAGCTGGCCTACACCAAGGCCGGTGCGGGGGCCCAGATCGCGTTCATGAACCCGGGCGGCATCCGGCAGTCGCTGACCTACGCCAACTCGCCCGGTGGCGAGGCTCCGGGCCAGGTCACGTACGGCGAGGCGTTCACCGTCCAGCCGTTCAACAACCTGGTGGTCACGCAGTCGTTCACGGGTGCGCAGATCAAGGACGTCCTCGAGCAGCAGTTCGTGGGCTTCCAGGGCCAGACCGTCCAGCGCATGCTGCAGGTCTCGGCCGGCTTCACCTACTCCTACAGCGCCTCGGCGCCGGTCGGGTCCAAGGTCAGCGACATCAAGCTCAACGGCGTCGCGCTCGACCCGGCGGCCACCTACCAGGTGACCACGAACGACTTCCTGGCCAACGGCGGTGACGGCTTCCTCAACCTGGCGAAGGGGACGGGCCGGGTCACCGCGCCCGGCTTCGACATCGACGCCCTGACCGCCTACCTGGCCACCGGACCCATTGCTCCCGGCCCGGCCAACCGCTACGCGAAGATCGCTTAATCGATACTCGTCTGGGCGGGCGGCGGGTTCTCTCGCCGCTCGCCCACACGTATGCTCAGCCCCGTACCGAACCAAGGTCGAGAGGTGTTGATCTGTGGACCGCCCCACCTGGGCTCCGGCCGACGTCGATCTCGACCGCCCCAGCGTCGCCCGGGTCTACGACTACTACCTGGGCGGATCGCACAACTTCGCGGCCGACCGGGCCTTCGCCGAGCAGGTCCTCAAGGTCATGCCGGCCGTCGCCGCGCTGGCCCGCAGCAACCGGGCGTTCCTGCGCCGGGCGGTGCGGGAGCTCGCCACGGCGGGCGTGCGCCAGTTCGTCGACCTCGGCTCCGGCATCCCGACCGTCGGCAACGTGCACGAGCTGCTCATCGACGCCGGGATCACCGACGGCCGGGTCGTCTACGTCGACCATGACCCGGTCGCGGTCGCGCACAGCCGGGCCATCCTGGCCGACGTGCCGGGCACCGGCGTCGTCGCGGCCGACCTGCGGGCGCCGGCCGAGGTGCTGGCCCAGCCGCAGGTCCAGGGCCTGCTCGACTTCAGCCGCCCGGTCGCCTTCCTGCTCGCCGCGGTGCTGCACTTCGTCCCCGACGAGCAGCGCCCGGCCGACATCGTCGCGGGCTACGCCGCCGCCGGAGTGCCCGGCAGCCACGTCGTCCTCTCGCACGCCGGCCTCGACCGGCCCCTCACGCCGCCCGAGGAAGAGGCCTGGGAGATGTACCGCCGGTCACCCACCCCGCTCATCCTGCGCACCCGAGACCAGGTCGCGGCGCTGCTCGGCGACCTGACCCCCTTGCCGCCCGGCATCGTGGCGCCGCACGAGTGGCGCCCGGACGGCGGCGAGGAGGAGCCGCCATCCGAAGGCAACGCGGTCGGCTGCGCGGCCGTGGCCCGTAAGGACTAGTCCCGCCGACCATGACCGCCATCAGCCCCACACCGACTTCCCGGGACCGCCCGCACCGCGCCGCCGAGCGGATGGCGCGCGCCTGGTCGCTGGCCATCGCCGGCACCAGCTACGTGTCGATGAACGGTCTCGAGGTGCAGGACTTCCTGACCAGCCTCTCGACCCGGCTCATCCAGGCGCTGACCGCCGAGACGTTCGACCCCACGGACGTGCGGGAGGTCGGCTCGACGCTGGTCGCCGCGCACTTCACCGAGCCCACGACGCTGGAGCGCACCCTCGCGGTGCTGGCCGAGCAGTTCGGCAACGCGCCGACGAAGCGGTGCGCGCAGATCCAGGGTGCGCTCGCCTCGGGCTACGCGCTGGCCCTGCGCGACCGCGTGCTCGACGAGCAGGAGGAGATCCGCACCGCGGCGCTGTGGGCCCGGGCCCGGGCCGAGGAGGGGCGCCGGGTCAGCGAGGCCCGCTTCCAGGCGATCTTCGCCGGGGCCGCGATCGGCATGAGCGTGAGCACGATCGACGGCCAGGTGATCGAGGTCAACCAGGCGTTGTGCGACATGCTCGGGTACACCCCGGAAGAGCTTCGAAGCATGTCCTTCGACGACTTCGTGCTGCCGGAGGACCCGCCGACGGCCGGCGCCATGTTCGAGGAGGTTCTCTCGGGCGGGCGGGACCAGTTCCGCATCGAGAAGCCCTACGTCCACAAGGACGGCCATCGTGTGTGGACCGACCTGGTGGCCTCGATCATCCGCGACGAGGACGGCCGCGCCCGGTGGCTCGTGGCGATGTTCGAGGACATCACCGAGCGGTACCTCCTCCAGGTCCGCCTGCGCCACCAGGCCCTCCACGACCCGCTCACCCAGCTGCCCAACCGCACGATGTTCTTCGACCGGCTGGGCGCCCTGCTCGAGGACGCCGAGCACAGCGACGCGCGCGTGGGCGTGTGCTACCTCGACGTCGACGGGTTCAAGGTCATCAACGACACCCTCGGCCACGACGTCGGCGACCAGCTCCTGCAGACGGTGGCCCGGCGCCTGGCCCGCTCGATCAGCGGCGAGCACCAGCTCGTGGCCCGCATGGGCGGTGACGAGTTCGTGGTCCTCATCGAGGGGTGCGGCGGCGTCGAGGACGTGGTCGCGGTGGCCGAGAAGGCCCTCGACACCGTCCGGGCCCCGGTCCACGTCGGCGGCCACGAGATCAGCATCTCGGCCAGCATCGGCGTCGTCGAGCAGCCGCTGCGCGGGACCAGCGCCGCGGAGGTCATGAAGGCCGCCGACACCACCCTCTACTGGGCCAAGGCTGACGGCCGTAACCGCCTCGCGCTCTTCGACGCCGAGCGGCACGCCCGCGAGGTCAAGGCCTACGAACTGTCCGCCTCCATGCCCGCGGCGCTGGAGCGGCGGGAGTTCTTCGTGGAGTACCAGCCGCTGGTCCGTCTCAGCGACGGCGTGACCATCGGCGTCGAGGCCCTCGTCCGCTGGCGCCACCCGCGCTTCGGCGTCCTCGGCCCGGACGCGTTCATCGGCATGGCCGAGGAGACCGGCCTCATCGTCCCCCTGGGCCGCTGGGTCCTGCACGAAGCCTGCCGCCAGGCCGCCGAATGGCGCCGCGCGGTGGGCGACCGGGCCCCGATCATGAGCGTCAACCTGGCCGTGCGCCAGATGCGCGACCGTACGATCGTCCGGGACGTCCGCGCGATCCTGGAGCAGACGGGCCTGCCTCCGGAGCTGTTACAACTGGAACTGACCGAAAGTGCCGTCATGGGTACTGGCGGTGACCCGATCGAGGACCTCAACGCCCTCGCGGCCCTGGGTCCCCGCATCGCCATCGACGACTTCGGCACGGGATACTCAAACTTCGCGTATCTGCGCAACCTGCCCGTCCACAGCCTCAAACTGGCCGGCTCGTTCGTCGCCGGCCTACGCCCCCCGGAAGGCGCCGACCCGGTCGACCAGGAAATCATCGCCGCCGTGATCGGCCTGGCCCACACGCTGAAGCTGAGCGTCACGGCGGAGGGCGTCGAGACCGCGGAACAGGCCACGCGGCTGCTCGAGCTCGGCTGCGACACCGCGCAGGGCTGGTATTACGCGAGCTCCGGGCCGGCCAGCGCGATCAAGCTCTGACCTTCCCGCATCCCGCCCTCACCGCGCTCGAGCGATCCGATATGCCGGTCCGGCCGTGCCCCGCTTCGCTTGAGCGACATGTCGAGCACGCGTGCCGCGCTGCGCTTGACCGACATGTCGGACACTCCGTGCCCCGCTTCGCTCGACATATCGGATTTTTCGCCAGCCAGGCGATATGCCGCCCGGCAGGGTATAAGTCAGATTTATCTGGCGCGCCAGCGCCGGATAAATCCGGAATAGACGGAAGCACGAGAACCGACGAGCGGCATGAGCGCAAGGCCCTGACCGCTCCGGCCGGCCCGCACATGGTGGCGAGGATCGCGAGGGGTTCGGTGGAGGCGAAGTCTCCCCGACGCGAGCGAAGCGAGCCAGCAACACAGCAAAGCCCTGACCACTCCGGCCGGCCCGCACATGGTGGCGAGGATCGCGAGGGGTTCGGTGGAGGCGAAGTCTCCCCGACGCGAGCGAAGCGAGCCAGCAACACAGGGCGGTGCGCTCCGGAGCGCACCGCCCAGGATCAGTTGGCGGCGTACGGGTTGACCTCTTCGTGCATGTCGGTCATGAACTGCGACCACATGTCGTTCTCGTGCGGGTCGGCGCCGACCAGGTCGTAGTGGCCGTCCAGGAAGTCCGTGTCCAGCTGCCAGTCCGGCAGGTCCAAGTCCGGCTCGTCCAGGGTCGGCTGGTCGTCGTGGTGCGCGTCGGTGCCCAGGTCGGGGTCGGCGTCGTCGGAGAAGTCGTGGGTCTCGTGGCCGTCGCTGTATGCGTTGTGCTCGTCATGTCCGTTTTGTTGGTCTTGCCCGTTGTCCTGGTCGTGGCCGTCGAAGGCGTGGTTGTCGGCCAGGACATGATCGACTCCACCGTCGTGGTCGACGTGGAGTTCGTGCTCCATGCCCCAGTCGAGGTCAAAGTCGCTCATAACCTGCTCCCGGATTCTTCGGCGTACCGCTTCCCCGCGGTACTTCTAGAACGGTAGGGAACAGGCGGCGCGGGCGGCTCCCGGAAACGTGCCACTCACGCTCGGCAACCGGTCAGCGGGTTCGGCGGTCCAGCCAGCCGTCGCCGTTGACGTCCTCGTAGCGAGCGTCCATCACGCCGTCGCGATCGGTGTCGACCTCGGAGGAGTTGATCAGGCCGTCGCGGTCGGTGTCGTGGCCGATGAACTCGGCCCGGCCGTCGCCGTCCGCGTCGACCACGATGTCGACGCCGCCGTCGGGGCGGTTGACGTAGGTGTGCTGGTCCCAGCGGCCGTCGCCGTCCCAGTCCACCCGGGTCTGATATCCGTCGGTCGGCGCCGCCCCCGGCACCTGCGCCTGGCCGGCGTGCTGCGCGAACCCCGCGAGGCCACCGCCAACTCCCCCGGCGCTCTGGCCCGGGTGCTGCGCGGCGATGTCGTTCAGCCCGGCCCCGAGCCCGCTGCCACCCTGACCCGGCGACTGCGCGCCGAAGTCGTGCAAACCGGCGGCGACCCCACTACCCCCGCCCTGACCCGCGTCCGGCTGATACCCGGCGAGGCCACCGGCGACGCCTGACGCATCGCCGGGCTGGTAACCGGCCAGGCCGGCCGCGGCGCCCGCCGCCCCCGAAGGCTCCTGCGGAAGCCCACCCGTGCCACCGGTGTACGTGCTGGCCCGGTAGACGGTGCCCGACGAGTGCACCTCCGAAGAAGACGAAAAAGAAGACGAGGACGACGAAGACTCGTACGAGGACGACGAGATCCCCTCCGCCGCGTGCCGCCCGCCGCCACCGCCGACGTCCTGCACGGCGTGGCTGATCGAGGTGCCCTGGGCGGCGTCGGCGGGCTCGACGGCGGCGTGGCGACCGCCGCCGTACTGCTGGTCGACGACGTCATGCATCCGCTGCCCCAGGTCGGCCCCGGCGCCGCCCCCCGACGTGCCGGGACCGGAGCCGAGGCCGTGCGCGACGCCGGTGTCGTGCGCGACGCCGGCGCCGTGCCCGTGCAGTACGTCGCCGAGGCCGGAGCCGATCGAGGAGAACACCCCGAACATGCTGGCCTTGCTGGTGCGCTGCTCCACGTGGCTCTGCCCGCCCGCGTCGCCGAGCTGGGTCCGCAGGATGTCCAGCTCGTCGGGGGTCAGGTGGTACCCGGACAGGGCCCGGGCCGGATCGACCGCCAGCTGTTGCTTGAACGCGGGATCGCCGAGCAGGCGCTCGAGCACCTCATCGAAGTCGGACATCGCGATTTTTCCCCCCAGATTGTGTACCCCGCTGAGCTCAGTCGAGCTCAGGCATCGGTATCGGTTGCGGGCGCGGCCGGCACGTCCCGCACTGCACCGCGTCCTCCACGACGAGCCCCTCCGCTCGTCCGCGGCGCTGCGACCGGTGCACCTCCAGCAGGTAGGGGCCGAACTTCGCGTGGTCCTCACACAGCCCCCGGCCGCAGAACCGGCACGACCCCCGCGCCGCTTTGGCGCAGAACCAACAAAGCACCTGAGCTCCAAACCTAGCCGATGTATGTGCACGAACGAACGGAGACCTTGGTCGATACCTCGCCGGACTTGTTGCCGGCGGCGTCGGTGACGGAGGCCGAGACGGTATAGGTGGCCGCGTCGCCGTAGCCCTCGACCGGCCCGATCACGGTGGTCCACTTGCCGTTGCCGCCGGACGCGGTGACCGGCTGGCCGTCCACGGTCATCGCCACGCGCGACCCCGCGGTCCCGCCGGCATCGATCATGGTGACGGTGACGGTCGACGACGTCGGATTGCCGCCGATGTCGGGCGAGCCCTCGATGCACGGCTGCCGGACACCTTCGATCACGAACGAGCGGTAGAACGTGCCGCTCGACGTGATGCGGGCCGTCGGGACGGTCGTGTCCGGCGGCGAGGTGGTCGGCGCGGCCGTGGTCGGGGTGGGCGGGCCGGCGGTCGTCGGGGTCGGGGTCGTCGTCGGTGTGGCCGTCGGGCGGCCCGTGGTGCGGGTCGGCGTGGCCTCCGGCGTGTTCGAGGCGGACGCCGACGCGGACGGGGAGTCGCTCGGCGACGGCAGCTCCGAAGGAGTGTCTGTGGCCGATGGCACGACGGTCGGAGTACCCCCCGGCTTGGGCAGTGCCACCCCGTCACCGCAGGTCAGGTCGGCCGCCGAGGTCGGGTCCACGAAGATTCCGGCCTGTTTGACGATGCCGCGGCCGACCTCCGGGTCGCTGCCCGCGGCCAGCGCGAACCGGGCCGAGCCCTCGTTCGTCACGTCGCCGACGGTCAGCCGCAGCGGCTTGAACGCCGTGGTCGTGCTCGTCGTGTCGACCAGCATCCGGCCGCGCTCCAGGCTCAGCGCGGCGGTCGGCTCGATCGGCGTCTCCTGGCCGCTGACCAGGGTGCCGATCCGCACGTCGACCCCGGCGCAGAGGACCGTGGCGCTGCCACCGCGGAAGGTCAGGGACGCCGTGGACTTGACGTTCATGTGGACCGCGTCGCCCTGCTGGACGTACACCTTGGCGTTCCTGGTCAGGGTCCGGTCCTGGCCGTTGATCCGGACCGTCGCCTCACCGCGGGTGACGGTGACCAGGGCGCTGTCGGTCGGCATCTCTGCCCACACGGGGCCGGTGAACAGGTTGGCGCCGGTCAGGAGCACCGCGAACAGCAGCAGCAGGATCAGCAGCCACCACAGCCGGCGCTCGAAGCGGCGGTCGACGCTCTCGTCGGCCGGCGGCGGCGGGCCGGGCGGGGAGGCCAGCGGCGGGTAGTTCGAGATCGGGTGGGCGCCGTGCATCGGGCGGCGGCCACCGGCGGCGACCGCGTCGGCCTGGCGGCCCAGCAACAGCGGCAGGCCGGCGACGGCGGGCAGCAGCCAGGCCCGGGCCGGGGTGCGGGCGGTGGCGACCTGGCCGGGCGAGCCGTCGCCGTACGGGCCGATCATGGAGCCGCGGTGCAGCTCGATCCCCTCGGGCAGCTGCAGCGAGCCGGACTCGACGACCAGCGCGTCGTTGCCGGTGCGCAGGACGACGGGCTGGCCGGGGCCGAGGTGCATCGGGCGGGCCCGGGTGAGCAGGCCGAGGCGGTCCTCGGGGCCGAGGGCGGACAGGGCCGGGGTCTGCGTGATGAGGGCCTCCAGCTCGGCCCGTTCCACCGGCGGCGGGCCGGGCAGCGGGCCGATGGCGGCCGAGACCGTCGAGGACGGGATGGCCAGCAGCGTGGTGCCGGCGGTCATCCAGCCCAGCGCGGCCGGGGCGCCGGTCAGCGCGTTGGCGAGACCGACGACGCCGCCGCGGCCGACGCGCTCCCGGACGGTACCACTGGGATCGCCTGGTCTTCTGGCTTCCAATGCCCCGTCGACGACGACGAACACCGAGGACTGCGCGGCCCCGGCGAAGACCAGTTGATCTCCGGTGCGCGGGTGGACCCAGCGGGCGTCGCCGGCCAGCCGGGCGAGCGCGTCCGGGGGCAGGTTGGACAGCGCCGAGGAGCTCAGCGCGGCGAACCGGCGCGGCTCGTCGCGGACCAGTTTGCGCTCACCCAAGCGGTCCCGGACCCGGCGCCCCCGTCGGCGCAGCCAGCCGAAGAAGAGGTACACCACCGGCGCCAGCAGCCCCACGACGATCACGGCGAGCAGGCCCCGGGCCAGCCACCCGGCGCCCCAGAGGCCGGTCACGACCCCGGCGACGCGGTCGGTGTACACCCGGTAGACGAGGTTGACGGCGATCGCGATCCAGACGATGGCGAGCATCCCGTAGAGCGCGACGAGCCGCCCCTCCCGGTCCAGCTCCCCGAAGCGCGGCGGCCGGCGGCGCAGCCGGGCGAGAACCCAAGCCAAACCACGAGCCCGCAGATTCGGTACTTCCAGCCAGTCCATCAGCAGGTAGTAGCCATCGAGGGCCATGAACGGGTTCAGGTTGAACAGAGCGTTGAGGTACCACGCGAACGCCAGCTTGAACGTCCAGGGTTGCAGCTCGGGGAAGAACACACCGACGAGCTGGCAGGCACCGGCCAGGATCAGGCCGGTCGCGGGGCCGGCGATGGTGGTCACCAACCGGGCCCGGCGCCCCGCCATCCACACGTCGGTGGTGTCGACGAAGACCGACGGAATGCCGAAATACACCAAAAATCCGGCCACTGGTACTCGCCGGCCCGCGTGTTTGGCCCCCAGCGCGTGCCCGAGCTCATGACAGCCCAGCGCCAGCACATTGAGGCCGAGGAGCACGAGGGCGCCGGCGAAGTAGGAGTCGTTGGTGAGGAACACCGACTGGTCGGCGCGGAACCAGTTCCACACGAACACGCCCAGGCCGGCCAGCGCGATCAGGCCGCAGAGCACGGCCATGATCCGGGTGAAGAAGAGCCGGCCACCGGCCTTGTACAGGAACGTGACGATCGGGTCGACCCGGGCCAGCACGACCCGGCGGCCCTGGGCGGTGGCCACGATGCCCTTGCCCAGCCGCAGCGGCCACGGGCGGCGGTGCATCCGCTCCAGCTTGGAGAACGCGTCGACGGGCAGCTCGGCCAGCATCCGGTTGCCGGCGAGGTCGGCGACGATCCGGGTGACCTGGTCGGGCGCGAGCCGGCCGCAGATCCGGGCGAACTCGGCGACCAGGCGGGCCACGGTCCGGCTGCCGTCCATGAACTGGGCGAGCCGCCACTCCTCCGGCGTCAGGCGCAGGTAGCTCGACTCGCCGCGGTCGGGCGAGCGCAGCATGACGTACTCGATGCCGCGGGCCGACGTGAGCGTGACCGCCTCCACGCCCTCGCGCAGCACCGGCCGGGCGCGGGCCGGATTGAGCCGGTCCGAGACCGCGTGCCACAGGCCGATGTCGGCCGGGCCGAGCGGTGCTCCCGGGGCGCGCCCGGCCAGTGCCTCCCAGACACTGATGCGCGTCTCAATGACGGCCACTAATAGCTCCTGGTCCGGCGGCGTAGCGTCATGCCGCTCGTGGGGTTCGGGCAGGGTTCCGGCCACGGACTCTAAGCCGATTGCGAGAGGCCGGAAAAGGTTCCGTCCCGAACGTGACAGACCTTCGGCGAAGATGGCACTGTGTACATCCTCGCCATCGACCAGGGCACGACCTCCACCCGTGCGATCGTGTTCGACGCCGACGGCGCCATCGTGGCGCTTGACCAGCGCGAACACCGCCAGAGCTTCCCCCGCCCCGGCTGGGTCGAACACGACCCGGTCGAGATCTGGCACAACGTCCAGGCCGTGTCGACCCGGGCCCTGGACCAGGCCGGACTCTCCCGCGCCGATGTCGCCGCCATCGGCATCACCAACCAGCGCGAGACCACGATCCTGTGGGACGCCCGCACCGGCGAACCGGTGCATCCGGCGATCGTCTGGCAGGACACCCGCACCGACGCCCTCATCCGCACTCTGGCCGGCGACGCGGGCCCGGACCGCTTCCGCGACCGCTGCGGCCTGCCCCTGGCCACCTACTTCGCCGCCCCCAAGGTGGTCTGGCTGCTCGACAACGTCCCCGGCCTGCGCGCCCGGGCCGAGGCCGGCGAGATCCACTTCGGCACCGTCGACACCTGGCTCATCGAGAAGCTCACCGGCCGGCACGTCACCGACGTGACCAACGCCAGCCGGACCATGCTCATGAACCTGACCACGCTGGACTGGGACGACGAACTGCTGGCGGCGTTCGGCATCCCGCGGGTCATGCTGCCGGAGATCGGCTCGTCGTCGTACGTGTACGGCGAGGCGAAAACGATGCTGCACGGCGTGCCGGTGGCCAGCGCGCTCGGCGACCAGCAGGCGGCGCTCTTCGGCCAGGCCTGCTTCTCCCCCGGCGAGGCCAAGTGCACCTACGGCACCGGCTCGTTCCTGCTGCTCAACACCGGCACCCGACCGGTGTCGAGCGAGCGCGGCCTGGTGACCACGGTCGGCTACCGCATCGGCGACGCCGACCCGGTGTACGCCCTGGAAGGCTCGATCGCGATCACCGGCTCCCTCGTGCAGTGGCTGCGCGACAACCTGGGCCTGATCGCCTCCGCCCCCGAGATCAACGACCTGGCCGCGACCGTCGAGGACAACGGCGGCTGCTACATCGTCCCCGCCTTCGCGGGCCTGTTCGCCCCGCACTGGCGCCCCGACGCCCGCGGCGTCATCACCGGCCTCACCGGCTACGTCACCAAGGGCCACCTGGCCCGCGCCGCCCTGGAAGCGACGGCCTGGCAGGTCAAGGACGTGGTCGACGCGATGATGGCCGAGTCGGCGGTCCCCCTGGAAACCCTCAAGGTCGACGGCGGCATGACGGCGAGCAACCTGCTCATGGCCTTCCAGGCCGACGTCCTCGACGTGCCGGTGGTCCGCCCGACGGTCGCCGAGACCACAGCCCTGGGCGCGGCCTACGCGGCCGGCCTGGCCGTAGGCTTCTGGCCCGACACGGAAACCCTCCGCGACAAGTGGCAACTCGACCAGCGCTGGGACCCGTCCATGCCCGCCGACCAACGCGACCGCGGCCACGCCCTGTGGCTCCGCGCGGTCGAAAGGTCCTTCGGCTGGGCCGACTAGAGGTGCTTCCAGATCGGTGAGGAAGGCTTCACCACGACGTCCGTTCCGTCCCGCAGCCGCACAGCAAGCGGCGACGCACTCCGCCAAGTGCGTCGCCGCTTGCCTTTTCAGGGAGGGAATCAAGGCTGTGTGTTGTGGGACTGGCCGCGGTTCGTAGGAGCGATGGCCGGACGACCCGCGCGGCCGGAACGTGCTGGCGGTGCTTGTGCGGGGGTGCGGGTGGAGGCGAAGTCTCCCCTGCTCTAGGAAAGGAGCTGCTGGGCGACGGTCTTCGCGGTGTTGCTGGAGATGGCGAAGCCGACGCCGATGTTGCCGGCGGTTTCGCTGGTCGAGGCGATCGCCGTGTTGATGCCGATGAGTTGGCCGGCGGTGTTGACCAGGGCGCCGCCCGAGTTGCCGGGGTTGATCGCGGCGTCGGTCTGGATGGCGCCGGTGATCTTCGCGCCGGATGAGGACTGGGTGCCGCGGGTGCCCTGGCCGCCGCTGTCGGAGCTTTCGTCGATCTCGCGGTTGAGGGCGCTGACGATGCCGGAGGTGACCGAGGATTCCAGGCCCAGGGGGCTGCCGATGGCCAGGACCGTGTCGCCCACCTTGACCGACGAGCTGTCGGCGAACGCCAGGGGGGTGTAGGTGCCGCCGCCGGTGAGTTTGATGACGGCCAGGTCGGTGGCCGGGTCGGTGCCGACGATCGCGGCGGTGCCGGACTTGCCGTCGGAGAAGGTGATCTGGACCGTGTTGCCGCGGGCGGTCTCGACCACGTGGTTGTTGGTGAGGATCGAGCCGTCGGTCGTGATGATGACGCCGGAGCCGACGGCGGAGCCGGTGTTGATGGAGACCACGCTCGGCAGGACCGCGGCGGCCACGTCGGCCAGGTTGGCGGTGCCCGTGGAGGTGCTCGAGTTCTGCGCGCTGACGACGGTGCTCGTCGCGGCGGCCGGGCGCAGTTCCAGGGCGGCGACGCCGCCGCCGACGGCCGAGGCGATGGAGAGGGCGGCCGCGGCCACCACCGCGACGACGCCCTTGCTCAGCCGCCGGGACTTCAAGGCGGCGGGCGCGGGTGTCACATACGGCGACGACGGCGGGTACCACTGTGGCGGGTGCTGCATGTGCGGGACGTGCGGCGGCACGGTGTTGCTCGGCATGTGCTGCGGTACCTCGGCGGCCGGCGGCTGCGCCCATCCCTGCTGTTCGCTCATGTTTTGAGCTTGCCGACGGCAGCTTGCGGGCTACCGGGAGCGGCCTGGGAAGCGGCTGTGAGCGGGAGCCGAACCTGGAAAGTCGCCCCGCCACCGGGAGTGACGAAGACGGAGACGGTGCCGCTGTGCACGGCCACGAGCGCCGCGACGATCGCGAGACCCAGGCCGCTGCCGCTGTGCGCGCCGCCGGCCTGCTTGCGGGTCCGCGCCTTGTCGACGCGGTAGAACCGCTCGAAAACCCGGGCCGCCTGCTCATCGGTGAGACCGGCGCCGTGGTCGATGATCTCAATGAGCGCATCGGTACTGTCCCGACGCAGCCGAAGCTCAACGGGCGTCCCGGCGGGGGTGTGCGTGAGCGCGTTGGTCATGAGGTTGCCGACGACCTGGCGCAGCCGGGCCTCGTCGCCGTGGACCTCGATCGGCTCGTCCTGCTCCAGTTCGAGGCCGATCTGGCGGTCGGGTGCCACCGCGGAGGCGGCCGCGACCGCGTCGCCGGCGATGACCCGCAGGTCCATGTCGTCGAGGCTGAGCGGGCGCTCCTGGTCGAGGCGGGCCAGCAGCAGGAGGTCCTCGACGAGCAGCCCCATCCGGGCGGCCTCGTCCTCGATGCGGCGCAGCAACGCCGCCGTCTCCTCGGGAGCTCGGGCGGCGCCCTGGCGGTACAACTCGGCGAAACCCCTGATGGTCGTCAGCGGCGTGCGCAGCTCGTGGGAGGCGTCGGCGATGAACTGCCGCATCCGGTCCTCGGAGGCCTCCCGCATCCGGAAGGCGCCTTCGATCTGGCCGAGCATCACGTTGAGCGCGCCGGCCAGGTGGCCCATCTCCGTCTCCGGCGGGCTCTCCGGCACGCGCTTGGTCAGGTCACCGGCGGCGATGGCGGCCGCGGTGCGCTCGATCTCCCGCAGCGGCTGCAGGCTGGTCCGCACGATGGTGACGCCGACGGCGGCGATGACCACGAGCACGCCCGCGCCGATGAACAGCTCGGCCGCGACCAGCTCGTCCACCGCGTTGTCGATCATCGACAGGTTTTCGGCGGCGCCGAGGATGGTGTTGGACCGGTTGACGATGAAGATCCGCCAGCGCTCCTTGGTGCCGGAGGCGCGCACGGTGTAGGGCTCGCCGACGTGGTCGAGCAGCTCGTCGGCAGTGGTCGGCAGCGGCGGGCGGGCCCCGCCGTCGGGCAGGCCGACGGTCCGCAGCTCCAGGCCGCCGTCGTCGCCCTTGGCCAGCCAGAAGTAGAAGTAGTTGCTCTGCACGATCGACGAGGCGGTGGTCTGCTGCACCAGCCGGTTGATGTCGACGGTCCCGGCGAGCTGGCGCAGCTGGCCGTCCACCTTGTCGATCATCGAGCTGCGCATCACCAGGGCGCTCGCGACGCCGATGACGAGCAGGGCCATGGTGACCAGGCTCAGGACGGCCGCGACGAGCTTGACTCGCAGCGGCACGTCGGCGATGAACCGCACGCGGGTCCCCGGGGTCAGACGGGCAGGCGCAGGACGTACCCCACGCCCCGCAGCGTGTGGATCAGCCGCGGCTCGGCGATGTCGACCTTGCGGCGCAGGTAGGAGATGTAGGACTCCACGATGCTGTCGTCGCCGCGGAAGTCGTAGTTCCAGACGAAGTCCAGGATCTGCGCCTTGGACAGGACCCGGCCGGCGTTGAGCATGAGGTAGCGCAGGAGCTTGAACTCCGTCGGGGACAGCGCGATCGTCTGCCCCGCGCGGCTCACCTCGTGCGTCTCCTCGTCCAGCTCCAGATCGTGGAAGACCAGCCGGTTGGGCCCGGGGTCGCCGGCGGTGCGGCGCAGGACGGCGCGGATGCGGGCGGTGAGCTCCTCGAGGCTGAACGGCTTGGTGACGTAGTCGTCGCCGCCGAGCGTCAGACCGCGGACCTTGTCCTCGGTGCCGTCGCGAGCGGTCAGGAACACCACGGGGAGCCGGACGCCACCCTCGCGCAGCCGCCGGATCACCTCGAACCCGTCGAGGTCGGGCAGCATCACGTCGAGGACCACCAGGTCGGGCTTGCTGTCGCGGGCCGCGGTGACCGCCTCGCTGCCGGTGGTCACCGCGTCAACCGCAAAACCGGCGAAACGCAGGCTGGCCGAGAGCAGCTCGCGGATATTCGGGTCGTCCTCGACCACGAGCAGCTTCGCCTCAGCCTGCGCCACGCCTGGCGACGATGCACCCCCGGATTGTGCGACGCCGCCTCGTACCCCCATGCGCATATCCTGCCGCCCTCCGCTTGAACGGGGCTGGTGGTTGCCTGGGAAGTTCCTGGGCCCGCTACCCCCTACCTCAGCAAGCGTCTCACCTGGTCGATGGCGCCGTCCAACACCACGAGGGTGGCCCGCATGGTCTCCTGGCTGGCCCGCCCGGTCCGGGCCAGGCGGCGCACCTCGGCCAGCAACTGAGCGGCCTTCTCCTCCAGCTCCCCGACCACGTCGGCGGGCGGCGGCGACGCCGGACGGGTGCTCGCCGCTCCGGGCCGCGGCGGATAGCCCCAGCCGAACGACGTCGGGCCGGGCGGCGCGTTGCGGACCTGGCGGCTGGCCTCCTTCAGCTCCCGCTTCAGGTCGCGCACGGAGCCGCGGACACCCTGCTCGACCTCGTCGGCCAGGGTGGAGAGGTCGGCCAGGGAGGCGTTGATGTCGGCCTCGAGGGCCTCCAGCTCCCGGGCCCGCCGGTCGAGCTCCTCGCGGCCGGCGCCGGTGATCTCGTAGACCTTCCGGCCGCCCTCGGCCGTGTGCGAGATCAGGCCGTCGGCCTCCATGCGCTGCAGGCGGGGGTAGATGGTGCCGGCGGATGGCGCGTAGAGCCCGTGGAAGCGGTTCTCGAGCAGGCGGATCAGCTCGTAGCCGTGGCGCGGGCCCTCGTTGAGCAGCTTGAGGAGGTACAGCCGCAGCCGGCCATGACTGAAGACGGCACTCATTCCGCCACGTCCTCCTCGTCGTCCACCGGTCGCCGCAACAGGGAGATGCTCCCAGACGTCGCGCTGGCGGCCAGATGCCCACCGGTCCCGGTGCCGAGCCGCCCGGTGACGCTGTTGCGGGCGTGCTGGTCGAGCTCGGGGAACGCGTTGACGACGTGCCCGGAGACGGCGTGGAGGCTGACCCGCAGGTCGCTGTCCTCCCGGACCCGGGCCGTGATCTCACCCGACACCGTGTCCAGGTGCACCTCGGTGCCGGCCGGCGGGTTGTCCAGGTCGCAGGTGACCGAGCCGGAGATGGTCCGGGCGATGACCTTCCCGGCCGTCGAGTCGGCCACGACGATCTCGCCGGAGACGGTCTCGAGCTCGACCTCGCCGCCGAGCGTCAGCCCCTCGATCGAGCCGGACACGACCCGCCCGGAGACCGGCCCGTCGATGCCGAGCAGGGTGATCCGGCCGCTGGTGACGTTGACGTGGGCCCCGTTGTGCAGGGAGGAGGCGATGATCGTGCCCGAGGCGACGTGGAGCCGGACGGTGGCCCCGGTCGGCACCACGACCGACAGGTCGACCTTGAACCGGGCGCTGAACAGCCACCACAGGAACCCCGGCCAGCCCTTGGGGAACTCCTGCGACACGTCCAGCCGCCCGTTGCCGAGCTCGACGCGGACGGCCCGGTCGGCGATCTCGGCCACCTCGACCCGCGCCGGCCCCTCGTCGGACCCGACGACGTTGAGCCGCCCGGCGACGAGCGAGACGTTGAGGTCGACGACCTCTTCGTCGAGCGCGAGCCGCTCGGGCTCAGTGATCTTCCACGCGGTCATGCCGCAAGCGTAGCGCGAAACGCGATACATCGCGATAGTGTCGTGCACGATACGTGTCGCGCGGCGTCCGTTACTCGTCGTCCTCGTCGTCCAGGCGGGCCAGGTAGACGGCGAGGCGCTCGATCGGGGTCTCGAACTCCGGGTGGAGGTCGACGAAGTCGCGCAGGCGCTCGGCCAGCCACGCGAGCGTGACCTCCTCCTCGCCGCGGCGCTGATCGAGCTCCTCGATCCCGCGATCCGTGAAGTACATGAGTGCGTGCCTCCAGACGAGAAAACGGGGGCACGGCGTGGACTCGCCGTGCCCCCAGGTAGTACCACCGCAGCTTGTCAGGGCTTGGGCAGGGCCGCCTCGATCAGCGCCTGCTGCTCGGCGTCGTGCAGCTTCGTCGAGCCGACAGCGGGGGCGGCGGCGGCCGGGCGCGAGATGCGGCGCAGGCCGACCCCCTGGAGCTGCTCGAGCAGGTTGAGGGCGATGAACGACCAGGCGCCCTGGTTGGCCGGCTCCTCCTGGACCCAGGCGAAGTCCTCGGCGTTGGGGTATTGCTCCAGCGCCGCCGTCAGCTCCTCGATCGGCATCGGATAGAGCTGCTCCACCCGCAGGATGGCCGTGTCGGTGATGCCGCGGTCGGTGCGCGCCTGGAGCAGGTCGTAGAAGACCTTGCCCGAGCAGAGCAGGACCCGCTTCACACCGGCCGGGTCGAGCGCGGTGCCCTTCACGCCCGGGTCGGCCATCACCGTCTGGAACGTGCCGGTGGTGAAGTCCTCGACGCTCGACACGCACAGCCGGTGCCGCAGCAGCGACTTGGGCGTGAAGACGACGAGCGGCTTCTTCTTCGGCGACAGGGCCTGGCGGCGCAGCAGGTGGAAGTGGTTGGCCGGGGTCGTCGGCACGGCCACCCGCAGGTTGTCCTCGGCGCACAGCTGCAGGTAGCGCTCCAGGCGGCCGGACGTGTGGTCCGGGCCCTGGCCCTCGTGCGAGTGCGGCAGCAGCAGGGTGACCGAGGCCAGCTGGCCCCACTTCACCTCGCCGGAGGAGATGAACTCGTCGACGATCGACTGGGCGCCGTTGACGAAGTCGCCGAACTGCGCCTCCCACATGACCAGCGCGTCCGGGTTTTCCACCGAGTAGCCGTATTCGAAGCCCATGGCCGCGAACTCCGACAGCAGCGAGTCGTAGACGAACAGCTTCGCGTTGTCCTTGATCAGCGAGGACACCGGGAAGTAGTCGCCGCCGGTCTCGGCGTCGACGATCGCGGCGTGCCGCTGGACGAACGTGCCGCGCCGCGAGTCCTGGCCGGAGAGGCGGACGGTGACGCCGTCGCGCAGCAGGGCGCCGAAGGCGATGATCTCGCCGAAGCCCCAGTCGATGTCACCCTCGGCGGCCATCTTCGCGCGGCGGTCGAGCAGCTGCTGGACGCGCTTGTGCGGGGTGAAGCCGTCGGGGAGCTTGACGTGCGCCTCACCGATGGCGCGCAGCACCGACTCATCGATCTTGGTCTCGACGACCGGCTCCGGCTCCGGCGCGCGCAGCCGGGTGAGCCGGGCGGCGGGCGTGGAGGAGGCGTCGCGGGTCGCCTTGAACACGGTCTCGAGCTGCTCGTGGTAGTCCTTGAGCAGGGCCTCGGCCTCCGTGATCGGGATGTCGCCGCGGCCGATCAGCTCCTCGGTGTAGATCTTTCGCACCGAGCGCTTCTGGTCGATGATCGCGTACATCAGCGGGTTGGTCATCGAGGGGTCGTCGCCCTCGTTGTGGCCGCGCCGGCGGTAGCAGACCAGGTCGATCACGACGTCCTTGTTGAACGCCTGGCGGTATTCGAACGCCAGCCGCGCCACCCGCACGACGGCCTCGGGGTCGTCGCCGTTGACGTGGAAGATCGGCGCCTGGATCATCCGGGCGACGTCGGTCGAGTAGAGCGAGGACCGCGAGTATTCCGGGGCGGTGGTGAACCCGACCTGGTTGTTGACCACGACGTGGACCGTGCCGCCGGTGCGGTAGCCGCGCAGCTGCGACAGGTTGAGCGTCTCGGCGACCACACCCTGGCCGGCGAAGGCCGCGTCACCGTGGATGAGCAGCGGCAGGACCGTGTAGCCCTCGAGCTTGAGGTCGATCTTGTCCTGCTTGGCCCGCACGATGCCCTCGAGAACCGGGTTGACGGCCTCCAGGTGCGACGGGTTGGCGACGACCGAGACGGTGGTCGCGTGCTCGCCGTTGGGGTGCGTGTACTTGCCGGTCATGCCCAGGTGGTACTTCACGTCGCCGGAGCCGTGCGCCGACTTCAGGTCGAGGTGGCCCTCGAACTCGGAGAAGATCTTCTCGTAGGGCTTGCCGACGATGTTGGCCAGCACATTGAGCCGGCCGCGGTGGGCCATGCCGATGACGACCTCGTCGAGCTCGCCCTCGGCCGAGTTCTGCAGGATCTCGTCGAGCAGCGGGATCAGCGACTCGCCGCCCTCCAGCGAGAAGCGGCGCTGCCCGACGTACTTGGTCTGCAGGAAGGTCTCGAACGCCTCGGCCGCGTTGAGCCGGTTGAGGATGTGCTTCTGCTCCTCGGTCGACGGCTTCTCGTAGGGCTTCTCGACCCGCTCGGCGATCCAGCGCCGCTCCTCCGGGTCCATGATGTGCATGTACTCCACGCCGACGCGCCGGCAGTAGGAGTCGCGCAGCACGCCCAGGACGGAGCGCAGCTTCATCTTCTGCTTGCCGGAGAACCCGCCGACCGGGAAGACGCGGTCGAGGTCCCACAGCGTCAGGCCGTGCTCCAGGACGTCGAGGTCCGGGTGGCGGCGGATGCGGAACTCCAGCGGGTCGGTGTCGGCCATGAGGTGGCCGCGGACCCGGTAGGCGTGGATGAGCTCGACGACCCGGGCCGCCTTGTCGATCTGCCCCTCGGAGGTGCGGGCCACGTCGCGGACCCAGCGCACCGGCTCGTATGGGATGCGCAGCGCGGTGAAGATCTGGTCGTAGAACCCGTGCTCGCCGAGCAGCAGCTCGTGCATGACCTTGAGGAACTCGCCGGACTGGGCGCCCTGGATGATCCGGTGGTCATAGGTGCTGGTCAGCGTGATGATCTTGCTGATGCCGAGCTCGGCCAGGGTCTCGTCGGACATGCCGGCGTAGGGCGCCGGGTATTCCATCGCGCCGACGCCGACGATCGCGCCCTGCCCGGCCATCAGCCGCGGCATCGAGTGCACGGTGCCGATGCCGCCCGGGTTGGTCAGCGAGACGGTGGTGCCGGCGTAGTCGTCCATGGTCAGCTCGTTGCGCCGGGCCCGCCGGACGATGTCCTCGTAGGCCGACCAGAACTGCCGGAAGTCCATGTCCTCGGCGCCCTTGATGCTGGGCACCACCAGCGTGCGCGAGCCGTCCGGCTTGGCCAGGTCGATCGCGATGCCGAGGTTGACGTGCTCGGGCTCGACCAGGTTGGGCTTGCCGTCGATCTCGGCGAAGCTGTTGTTCATCTCCGGGTGCGCGGCCAGGGCCCGGACCAGCGCGTATCCGATCAGGTGGGTGAACGACACCTTCCCGCCGCGGCCGCGGGCGAGATGGTTGTTGATCACGATCCGGTTGTCGGAGAGCAGCTTGGCCGGCACGGCGCGCACGCTCGTGGCGGTCGGCACCTCCAGCGAGAGGTCCATGTTCTGCACGATGCGGGCGGCGACACCGCGCAGCGGGACGTGCTTGGCGCCACCGGTGGGAGCGGGTGTCTCCTTCGTGGGCGCGGGCTTGCTGGCGGGGACCGCCTTCTTCTCGACGGGCTTCGCGGCAGGCTTCTCCACCGGCTTGGGCGGGGCGGCCTTCGCGGGAGCGGCCTTCGCCGGGGCGGGCGCGGCGGCCGGGGCGGCGGCCTCAGCGTCGGGGGCCGGCTTGTAGTCCGCGAAGAAGTCGTGCCACGCGGAGTCCACGCTGGCCGGATCCGCGAGGTACTGCTGATACATGTCCTCGACGATCCACTCGTTCGGGCCAAATCCCGCCAGCGGATTCTCCTGCGAGTTGGTCGCTTGGGTCGACACGGCTGTTGATCGCCTCTTCCAAACGCGAGTTGCTAGGGGTTACGGATGTCCGGCCCTTTAGGCTACGCGCTGCCTAACGCTCGTTCGTCGTCGACGCCGCCGGAGTGACCATGTAGACGAGCGGGGCTGACGTTGTAGATGAGCCGTTCGTGGCCTGACCCTTACAACTGTGGCCGCCTCGCGGCGGCCACAGTTGTCCAAGATCTTGCAGTTATCTTGACCGAGTCGGTGACGCTCCGCTCACGCGATGTCGCGCTTGCGGGTGATCAGGGTGCCGATGCCGCCGAGCACGACGGCCCAGCCGACGAGCACCACGACCCCGACCCAGCGGGCCGGCAGGTGGGTGTCGCCCATCTGGCCCTGCAGCGAGCCGACCACGTGCTCGGAGGCGAGCGGCGGGATGTACACCGCCGCCTGCAGCACCCAGTCCTCCTTGATCAGGTACTCGCGGATCAGCGCCAGCACGATCAGGGCCGCGTAGGTGCCGATGGTGTAGACGACGGCCGCGGTGATCGTCGCGCCGATCTGGCTGCGCAGCAGCACGCCGATGCCGATGCCGAAGACCGCCCACAGCGCGTAGACCAGCAGGTTGAGCAGGATCGCCTGCTGCGCGTCCCAGTGCCCCAGGCTGTTGCCGACGCCCTCGGCGGAGAAGAAGATCGCGCCGACGATCAGGTTGATCACGGTGGCGAGCAGCCAGAACATGAACGCCATGGCCGCGCCGGTGATCAGCTTGGCCACGATGACCTTGGTCCGCTTCGGCGTCGCCAGGAACGTCGCCGTCGCGGTCTGGTGGTAGAACTCGTTCGTGATCAGCAGGATCGCCATCAGCATGACCATCATCAGGCCGAAGAACTGGCCCGAGGTGTAGACGTTGGCGGCGATCCGGGCCAGGCCGACGCCGGTGTGGGCCTGCGCGATCGAGTCCTTCTCGTGCTGCTGGTTGGCCAGGTACTGCGCCTTGTCGTCGTCCGACAGCCCCGGCGGCGGGGGCTCGTTGAGGTAGTCCGGCGTCGACAGCTCCGAGTCGGCCTGCGCGGTGTTGATCAGCAGGGCCAGCCCGACGAACGCCACCGAGCAGATCAGGAAGATCCACCACATGTTCGTGGTGCGCAGCTTGATCAGCTCCGCGCGGATGAGCCGGGTCATCGGATGGCCGCCCTTCCCTGGGTCAGTTCGAGGAACACGTGCTCCAGGTCCGGCTTCTCGGCGACCAGCTCGTGCAGCTCGACCCCGGCCTGCAGGGCCAGCTTGCCGACGGCCGGGGCGTCCAGGCCGCTGACCAGGTGGGCGCCGTTGCTGCCGGGGTTGATGGCCCCGCCGGCTTCGCGGACCGCCGCCACCAGCTCCTGGATGTTGGGCGTGCGGACCCGCACCGTGGCCTGGGTCGTGCCCTGGCCGACGATCGACTCCATCGGGCCCTGGGTGACCAGCTTGCCGGCGGCGATGATGACCACGTCGTCGGCGAGGATCTCCATCTCCGACAGCAGGTGGCTGGAGACGAGCACGGTGCGGCCCTGCTGGGCCAGGCCCTGCAGGAGCCCGCGCATCCAGCGGATGCCCTCGGGGTCCAGGCCGTTGGCCGGCTCGTCGAGGATCAGCACCTGCGGGTTGCCCAGCAGCGCCTGGGCGATGCCGAGGCGCTGCTTCATGCCGAGGGAGTACCCCCGGAACTTGCGCTTCGCCGCGGTGGTGAGCCCGACCAGCTCCAGCACCTCGTCGACGCGGGCCGTGGGAAACCCGCCGGCCGCGGCCACACAGCGCAGGTGGTTGCGCGCGGTGCGGCCCTTGTGCGCGGCCGAGGCCTCGAGGATCGCCCCGACCAGCTTCAGCGGCTCGGCCACGTCCGCGTAGCGGTGCCCGCTGATCGTCGCGCTGCCGGCCGTGGGTGAGACCAGGTTGAGCACCATGCGCAGCGTTGTGGTCTTGCCGGCGCCGTTCGGCCCGAGGAACCCGGTGACGCGGCCCGGCTCGACCACGAACGACAAATTGTCGACGGCTCTGACGTTGCGGTACTGCTTCGTCAGGCCGGAGACGACGATCTGCCCGTTGTTGGACAACGTGCCGCTCCCTCCTAGAGACAGGTGAAGGCGTCAATATGACATGTCCGGACAAGTCCCGGTGATCTCGGGTTATCTGTCCGACACTCTGATGACGTGTTTGAGGCCCGACCAGGTTCCGTCGATCGCGCACACCTTAACGTCCACTCGCCCGTTGGCCAGGGCGAACTCGCGCACCCCGGTCTCGTCGAGGTCGGTGGTCAGGCCCGAGGAGCGTTTCGGCCAGGCCACCCAGAGCGCGCCCGCGGGCGGGGTCAGCCGGTGCAGCACCGGCCAGCGGCGCCGTAATCGGGCGAGGTCCGGACAGAACATGACGATGACGTCATAGAGCCCCGGCGTGCCGCGCCGGTGCAGCGACACGTCCGCCGGGAGGTCGGCCAGGTCGAATCCGGCCGGGGCGCCGTCCAGCAGAACGCGATGTCCCGCATGGATCCCCAGCTTCTTGGGCAACGGTGTGCCTGAATATCCCGCCATGGCTGACCACGGTAACGACAGTTCACCCGGAGGCCATCAGGGAAACCTGTGAGCGTCAGCCATCCGCAGACCTCGACGCCTACACCGAACGCATGACGATTCTCGCCGTCGCCACCGGCCCGCAAGAGCTGGGCGACTTGCAGCGCTACACCCTGCTGGTGGCCACCGACGGCGCCCAGGTCCGGGCCGCACAACGGCTCCGCCATGAGGTCTTCGCCGGTGAGCTGGGCGCCACCCTGCACAGCACCGAAGCGGGCATCGACGTCGACCCCTTCGACGAGTTCTGCGATCACCTGATCATCCGCGAGGAGCTTACCGGGCAGGTCGTCGGGACCTACCGGATGCTCCCCCCGGACCGGGCGGTGCGGGCCGGCGGCCTCTACGCCGACACCGAGTTCGACCTCGCGGGCCTGGCCCAGCTGCGCGGCGGCCTGGTCGAGACCGGCCGCTCCTGCGTGCACCCCGACCACCGCAGCGGCGCCGTGATCAACCTGATGTGGGCCGGCATCGCCCGCTACATGCACCTGCACGACCACCGCTGGCTGGGCGGCTGCGCGTCGGTGCCCCTCGCCGACGGCGGCGAGCTCGCCGCGGGCGTGTGGGACCTGGCCCAGCGCAAGCACATGGTGCCCAGCGCCTGGACCGTCCGCCCCCGCAACCCGTGGCTGCCGCCCGTCCCGGCCCCGGCCAAGGTCGCCGTGCCGCCGCTGCTCAAGGGCTACCTCCGGCTCGGCGCCTGGATCGCCGGCGCCCCCGCCCACGACCCCGACTTCGACTGCGCCGACTTCTACGTCCTGCTGTCGCTGGACCGGATCAACCCGCGCTACATGCGCCACTTCCTCGGACAGGAGTGACCGCCATGACTGTGACGGCGACACCGATGACGGTCCTGGACAGCCTCTGGCTGCCCCGCTCGACCTGCGGCGCCGACTGCCTGGCCGACGCCCCGTCGCGGCACGTGTCCCGCCTGGTCATGGCCAAGCGCGTCGTGGTCACCGGCATCGTGCTGCTCCTGGCCGGCCTGGCCGTCCCGGTGCTGGCCGTGCTACCGCAGCGGCAGCTGATCAAGGCCCAGCGCATCCTGGCCCGCGCCGTGCTGGCCGGCCTCGGCATCCGGCACGCCGCCACCGGCCGGATCCCGCAGTCCGGCGCGCTGGTGGTGGCCAACCACGTGAGCTGGCTGGACGTGATCGTGATCCTGGCGCACGCACCGGCCCGGCTGCTGGCCAAGCGCGAGGTCCGCGCCTGGCCCCTGATCGGCCGGCTGGCCTTCACGCTCGGCACCGTCTTCGTCGACCGCTCCCGGCCCAAGCGCCTGCCCGACACGGTCGCCGAGGTGAGCCGCAACCTGGCCGCCGGTGGCGTGGTGGCGGTCTTCCCGGAGGGCACGACGTGGTGCGGGCGCATGGGCGGCACCTTCAGGCCGGCGATGTTCCAGGCCGCGGTGGACGCGGGGGTGCCGGTCGTGCCCGTCCGCCTCACCTTCGCCCAGAACGGGGTGGTGTCGACGGTGGCCGCCTTCATCGGCGACGAGAGCCTGGCCACGTCGCTCCGGCGCGTGGTGGCCGCCCGCGACCTGTCCATCGGCCTGCGCGCCTACCCGAAGATCCACCCCGCCCCGTGCGACCAGCACGCCGGCCCGCGCCGCGTGCTGGCCAAGGCGGCGGCCGCAGTGGTCGGCCCGGCCTGAGCTCCGCGCACACCGAGCCGGGCCGGCCCGCGCCGGGCCGGCCCGCGCCGACCCGGCTTTCCATTACTCGTAAATTGGACATAAGCGATAAGTCGGAAATGCGGGACCGAACAATCCGGCATATCCGATGTGCGCAACGAAACAGCGGCGCATCGGCATCGCACAATCGCCGCCGGCGTGACCTTGACAACACCAACGATCGCCGGCGTCGCGAGTTTGCGCAGGTCAAGGCCCTTGTTCACGAGATCGTCGCGGTGCCGGGAAGCGCGCGGCCCGCCCCCGGACAGGCCCCGGGCGCGGCGGCGACCAGCCCACCGTAGGGCTTTGCCGAAATGCTGTAGTCCGGCAAGTCAGCCTAATGTCCCCAGTCGGGCGATATGGGCGTAGCACATCACCCCCTTACATTCTTGTCGTGCCCGCTCGCCGCACCCGAACTGCAACCGTCACGCTGCTGACCGCTGCCCTGCTGATCCTGGGCGGCGCCATCGCCGCGTCCGGCAGTGATGACAGCGGCACGCCCTTCAGCGTCCCGGCCGGGGCGGCGCAGACCGCCGCGCCCAAGCCGCACGCCGTCGGGGTGCGGCACTTCAACTTCTCCCGCGGCAAGGACCGGTCGCTGCCGACCACCGTGTGGTATCCGGTGCGCGGCTCGGCCCGGCTGACCCGGGGCCGGACGCAGAACGACGCGACGCCCCTGCCCGGCGAGTTCCCCCTGATCCTGTGGAGCCACGGCTTCTACAGCAACCCGCAGATGCAGGAGGGGATGACGAAGTTCCTGGCCGAGTCCGGGTACATCGTCGCCGCCCCGGCGTATCCGTTCACCAAGAAGGACGGGCCGAAGTTCGACAAGACCGACGTGCCCAACCAGGCCGTCGACGCGTCGTTCGTGATCAGTGAGCTGATGAAGGCGGGCGGCCCGCTCGCGGCCAGCATCGACCCGGACCGGCTCGGCGCGATCGGGCACTCCGGTGGCGGCACGACGACGGACTGGCTGTTCACCGGCAAGCGGGACCCGCGGCTCAAGGTCGGGGTGATCTTCGCGGGCCGGCCGACCGGCGCCTACAAGGGCAGCCCGGTGCCGATGCTGTTCGTGCACGGGGACAAGGACCCGGTCGTCAACTACAGCCAGGGGCGCGAGTCCTACGGCAAGGACCCGTGGCCGAAGGCGTTCCTGACCATCGAGGGCGGCGAGCACGGCGCCGGGACCAACGACCCGGAGCGCGGCCACGTGCAGGTGCTGGCCACGCTGCTGAACTTCCTCAACTACGCGTTCAACGACGACGACGTGGCCCGGGTGCGGCTGCCGATCGACGCCACATTGCCGGGCTACACGCACTTCGAGTCGTCGGGCATCGACCTGGGCGACTACCCCAGCGCGACGAACAGCACCACCGCTACGACCACGACGACGGCCACGCCGACGCCGGCCCAGAGCAAGGTCTTGGACCTCGCCGGCTCTTCTCGCTGACTGTTGCTGGTGTCCACCCACGCCTGAAACGCCTGAGTGTTCTGACTCGGGTCCATTCGCTCATCGGGCATGCGCGCCACCCTACCGAGCGCGCTACTGCCGACAGTGGCCGAACAGTGTCGGATTGTGGCACTCTCCCCCGCATGGGCTACCCCGAACGGTCCTGGTGGGGCTGGGGCCACGCCGACGCGGCCCTCGACGACGCGGCCTGCCACCGCCTCGCCGAGCGCACGCTGCGCCCCTGGCTGCCGATCGACGGCGCGCTCACCCCGCTGCCGGCCGACCCGGTCCTGCCGAAGCCGCGGCTGAGCCCGCCCCCGACCTTGGCCGGGGCGTTCCTGAGCGATCCGCTGAGCCGGGCCGGGCACGCCTACGGCAAGGCCTTCCGCGACGTCGTGCGGGCCCTGCACGGTGAGCTGCCCAACCCGCCCGACCTGGTGTGCCGGCCGCGCACGGAGCCGGACGTGGTCGCCGCGCTCGACTGGGCCGCGTCGACCGGGACACCGATCGTGCCCTACGGGGGCGGCTCGTCGGTGGTGGGCGGGGTCGAGTACCGCGGCGAAGGCCCCTGGGTCTCACTGGACCTGAGCCGGCTCGACCGGGTCGAGGAGGTCGACGACGTCAACCTGGCCGTGCGGGTGCAGGCCGGCGTGTTCGGCCCGGCCCTGGAGCGGGCCCTCGAGCCACACGGCCTCACCCTGCGCCACCTGCCGCAGAGCTTCGAGTTCTCCACCGTCGGCGGCTGGCTGGCGACCCGCTCCGGCGGGCACTACGCGACCGGCCCGACGCGCATCGACCACTTCGTCGAGGCGATGCGCGTGCTGACCCCGCAGGGCCCGGTCGAGTCGCCGCGGGTGCCCGCCAGCGGTGCCGGCCCCGACCCCAACGGCCTGTTCCTGGGCTCGGAGGGCGCCCTCGGCGCGATCGTCGAGGCGTGGCTGCGGGTGCGGCCCAAGCCGGAGCGAAGAGCCAAAGCCACAATCCTGTTCCGGGGGTACTCCCAGAGCGTCGACGCCACCCGGGAGCTGGTCCAGTCCGGGCTGCGCCCAGCGAACTGCCGCCTGCTCGATCCGGTGGAGGCGATGCTCAACGCGGGCGCGACCGACGGGCAGGCCCGGCTGATGCTCGGCTTCGAGGGCCCCGACGCGGCCCTGCTGCCGTCGGCGCTGGAGATCTGCCGGGCTCAGGGCGGTACCGAAGCCGAACGCTCTTCCGGGTCTTTCCGGCAGACGTTCCTGCGGGCGCCCTACACGCGCGATGCCCTGGTCAGGCTGGGCCTGATCGTGGAGACCGTCGAGACGGCGTGCACGTGGAGCCGGTTCGAGGCCCTGCACGCCGCCGTGCTCGCCGCCGCGCGGGCCGCGGCACCGGACCGGGTCGCGCTCGTGTCGTGCCGGTTCACCCACGTCTACCCGGACGGGCCGGCCCCCTACTTCACGATCGTCACGCCCGGCCGCCGCGGCGCCGAGGTCGCGATCTGGGACGAGATCAAGGCCGCGGTGAGCGACGCGATCGCCGCGCACGGCGGCACCATCACCCACCACCACGCCGTGGGCCGCGACCACCGCCCGTGGTACGACGCCGAGCGGTCGCCGCTGCTGCAGGCCACCCTGCGCGCGGCCAAGCGCACCCTAGACCCGCGCGGCGTCCTCAACCCGGGCGTCCTCGTCTGACCTGGTCAGGAGCCGCCGCAGCAGCACCCCCAGGCCGATCAGGGCCAGCCCGAGCAGGAAGAACGCGACCGTGAACCCGAGCGAGGTCTCGGTCACGCCGAGCGCGCCGAGCTTGTTCAGATCGATGAAGGGGTACGGATACTCGTGCACGAACGCCCCGCGGACCAGGGCGAACACCAGGTACGCGAGGGGGTAGCCGAGCCACGCCGCCGCATACCACCAGCGCACCCGCTCGCGCTCGACGACCAGCCAGGTGACCGCGGCCAGGATCGGCGTCACCGTGTGCAGCAGCAGGTTGTGCAGGGCGTGCGCACCCTCGTCGACCTGGTAGAACGGGCTCGACGGGTTGGCCAGCAGCGCGTGGTAGACGATCCCGGTGATGCAGCTGTAGAGCGTCGCCGCGCCCCGCACCCAGGCCGGGACCGGGCGAAACACGGCGACCGCGGAGACGGCGGCGATGATCAGCGCGCTCTGCACGGTGAAGTAGACGAACGACACGAGGTCCCCGTGGTTCCACAGCATCAGGGCGACGATCCCGCTCACCGCCGACACCGCGGTGAGCGCCCGGAACACGACTCTCATGCGCGGGAACGTAGCCGGAAATCGTCCTTCGCGGAAGCTCGTACCGTTGATGCCATGCGTCTGCTCCCGGTCGCCGCCGCCCTGATCGCCCTGGCCGGCTGCTCCGCACCGGCCCCGGCCCACCCGGCGCCCGCCGCGTCGTCGATCGTGCCGTCGGTCGCGCCGTCAGTCGCGCCGTCGGCCGTCACGGACCTGGCCGCGGTGCGGCTGCCGGACCCGCTGGCGCTGCCGCCGTCGGGGCTCCCGGTGTCGTCGCAGCAGGTGACGTACACGCGTGAAGGAAGGAAGTTGCGGACGGTCGTGTGGACGCCGGACCGGGCCGGGCGCTACCCCGCGGTCCTGTTCAGCCACGGCCTCAACGGGACACCGGAGGCGTTCGCGCCGCTGCTGAAGAGCTGGGCGTCCGCGGGGTTCGTGGTCATCGCCCCGGCCTTTCCGAACACGACCCGGGGCGCGGCCGAGTTCGACGTGTACGACGTGCTCAACCAGCCGGCCGACGCCAGCTACGTGCTGGGCCAGGTGCTGGCCGGGCCGCTCGGCAAGCGCATCGACGCCGGCCGGCTGGCCGCGGCCGGGCACTCGGCGGGGGCGATCACGACGGTGGGCCTGTTCACGGCCGCTCGTGACACCCGGCTGCGCGCGGGGGTGATCCTGGCCGGGAGCGGTCTCGGCGTCGGCACGGGCTTCAGCGGTACCCCCGCCGCATTGTTCTTCGTCCACGGCGACGCCGACCAGCTGGTGCCCTATGCCAGCGGCAAGACGACCTATGACCTGGTGCCGTGGTCCAAGGCGATGCTGAGCATCCCCGGCGGCGACCACAACGCGCCGTTCGAGCGCCCGGCCGCGACCGCCGCCGTGCTGCAGTTCCTGCGCCTGGAGCTCTACGGCGACCAGTCGGCCCGCGCGGCCTTCAAACCGACCGCGCGGCTGGACTCGCACCTGTAGCGGTTCAGGCGGTGTGGTCCAGGACGACCTTGCCGAAGACGTCACCCGAGTGGAGCAGCTCGAAGGCCTTGCGGGCCTCGGAGAACGGGAGCACCGAGTCGATGACCGGGCGGATGCCGGTGCGGGCCAGCAGCTCCATGAGGGCGGCCAGCTCCTCCGGGGTGCCCATGCTGGTGCCGAGGATCTCCAGCTGCAGGGCGAAGACCCGGCGCAGGTCGACCTTCGGCAGGTGGCCGCTGGTGGCACCGGAGACCACGATCCGCCCGCCCATCTTGGTGGACTTCATGGAGTGCTCGAAGGTCGCCTCGCCGACCGTCTCGACGACGACGTCGACGCGCTCGGGCAGGCGGGCGCCGGGCTCGAACGCGGTGGCGCCGAGGACCGTGATCCGCTCCCGCTTGGCGGCGTCGCGGCTGGTGGCGTAGACCCGGGCACCCAGGGCCCGGCCGAGCAGGACCGCGGCCGTGGCCACGCCGCCGCCGGCGCCCTGGACGAGCACGGCGCCGCCGGACTCCAGGCGGCCCTTGCTGGTGAGCATGCGGTAGGCCGTCAGCCAGGCCGTGGGCAGGCAGGCGGCCTCGGCGAAGCTGAGCTCGGCCGGCTTGGGGACCAGGTTGTAGGCGGGCACGGTGACCCGCTCGGCCACCGTCCCGGGGTAGTACTCGGACAGGATCGAGAAGGCGCCCTTGTCGGTGTGGACGACCGGGTAGACGACGACCTCGGTGCCGTCCGGGCCGATCCCGGCGGCGTCGCAGCCGAGGATCATCGGCAGCTGCTCCGCGCGGAGACCGACGCCGCGCAGGGACCACAGGTCGTGGTGGTTGAGGGCGCTCGCGCGCACCTCGACCACGGACCAGCCGTCCTGCGGCGCCGGCTCCGGGGCGTCGCCGATCTCGAGCACGGACAGCGGATCGGCATCGTTGAACGCGGTTGCGAATGCGGCACGCATGTCCGTGACCCTAACGCTGGTTAACGCAGGACGCCGTCGCGGCGGGCGGCCTCGGCGACCGCGGCCGCCACCGCGGGGGCCACCCGCGGGTCGAGGGCGCTCGGCACGATCGTGTCGGGGGTGAGCTCACCGGCGCCGAGGACGCCCGCGATGGCGTTGGCCGCGGCGACCTTCATCCCGTCGGTGATGCGGGTCGCGCCGGAGTCCAGGGCGCCGCGGAAGATGCCCGGGAAGGCCAGCACGTTGTTGATCTGGTTGGGGAAGTCGCTGCGGCCGGTGGCCACGACGCTGGCGTAGCGGGCCGCGATCTCCGGGTGGACCTCGGGCGTCGGGTTGGCCAGGGCGAAGATGGCGCCCTCGGGGGCCATGCCGGCCAGCGCGGCCTCGCCGATCGTGCCGCCGGAGACGCCGATCAGCACGTCGGCCCCGCGCAGGGCGGAGGCGATGTCGCCGGTGACGCCGCCGGCGTTGGTGTCCGCGGCCAGCGCGGCCTTGGCCGCGTTGAGGTCGGTCCGGCCGTTGTGCAGGCAGCCGCGCGAGTCCAGCACGATGATCTCGCCCGCGTCGGCGCCGCCGCTGATCAGCATCCGGGTCACCGCGACACCCGCCGCGCCCGCGCCGCTGACCACGATGCGCAGGTCGCCGAGGTCGCGGCCGAGGACCTGGCAGGCGTTGCGCAGGGCGGCCAGGACCACGATCGCGGTGCCGTGCTGGTCGTCGTGGAAGACCGGGATCGGCAGCGACTCCTCGAGCCGCCGCTCGATGTCGAAGCAGCGCGGCGCCGAGATGTCCTCGAGGTTGATGCCGCCGAAGGACGGCGCCAGCGCGGTCACGATCCGCACGATCTCGTCGGGGTCCTGGGTGTCGAGGCAGATCGGCACCGCGTCCACCCCGCCGAACTGCTTGAACAGCACGGCCTTGCCCTCCATCACCGGCATCGCCGCGCGCGGGCCGATGTTGCCCAGGCCCAGCACCGCGGAGCCGTCGGTGACGACGGCGACGGCCTTGCCGACCCAGGTGAGGGAGTGGATGAGCGACTCGTCCGCGGCGATGGCCTCGCAGACGCGGGCGACGCCGGGCGTGTAGGCCAGGGAGAGGTCCTCGCGAGTGGACAGCGGGACCGTCGACTGCACCGAGAGTTTTCCACCGCTGTGCAGCTCGAAGACGGGATCGGAAACAGGATCGGACACGGATGTAAGCACGGGGGCTCCTTTGCCACGGCTTGTCATACAGGGAGGACGCGCGGCGCGGGTGAAAGCGCGAAAGAATGTGCGATATGCGGCCCGGGGGTCTCCCGTATCCGCATCACCTTAGCGTGGGGCCCGGCGCAGGCGCACCGGTTGTGGCCACCAGCGAAATGTCACACGACCGATGATGTCCGCGCGACCGTACCGCACCGAATCGTCGCTGCCGAACGGGTTGTCGCCGACCAGCCACCACCCATCGCCGTCGGCCCGCTCGACCCGTTTGACCACCAGCAGCCCGGGCCGGCTGCGGAAGGCGGCGACCACCACGTCGCCCGGTTTCGCCGTCGTCGCGCGCCGCACCAGGATGCGATCTCCGGAGCGCAGCGCGGGCACCATGGACGGCCCCGAGACGAGTGCCGCGAACCACGGCAGCCGCATGAAATCCCCGAACTTGGATAGGAGTAGGGTCAGCTTCTGAGGATCATCGCAAATCACCCTGGAGGGTTCGATGCGACTGTCGCGGCTTTTCACCCCGCGCACTGTGGTGAGCGCCCACTGCGACCTGCCGTGTGGTGTCTACGACCCGGCGCAGGCCCGAATCGAGGCCGAGTCCGTCAAGGCAATCTCCGAGAAATATCAGGCCAACGAGGACCCCGCGTTCCGCACGCGCGCCCTCATCATCAAGGAACAGCGCAGCGAGCTGGTCAAGCACCACCTGTGGGTGCTGTGGACCGACTACTTCAAGCCGCCGCACTTCGAGAAGTACCCGCAGCTGCACTCGCTGTTCAACGAGGCCACGAAGCTCGCGGGCGCGTCCGGCGCCAAGGGCTCCGCTGACCCGGCGGTCGCCGAGCAGCTCCTGGCCAAGATCGACGAGATCGCGAAGATCTTCTGGGAGACCAAGCAGGCCTGAGCGCCGAACCCTTCCCCCATCCCGCGCGCCGTGCGGGGTGGGGGAATACTTTTGCGCATGATCCGCCCCGCCACACCCGCCGACGTGCCCGAGATCGTCGCCATGGTCTACGAGCTGGCCGACTTCGAGCGGGCCCGCGACGAGTGCCACCTGACCGAGGCGCAGCTGCGGGCCTCGCTCTTCGGCCCCTCCCCCGCCGTGTTCTGTCTCGTCGCCGAGGTGGACGGGCAGGTCGCCGGCATGGCGCTGTGGTTCCTGACGTACTCCACGTGGGAGGGCGTCCACGGTGTGTACCTGGAGGATCTGTACGTGCGGCCGGCGGCGCGGGGTACCGGTGCGGGCAGGGCCCTGCTGCGCGCGCTCGCGGCGGTCTGCGTCGAACGCGGCTACCGCCGCCTCGAATGGGCGGTGCTGCACTGGAACCCGGCCCGCGAGTTCTACGAGCATCTCGGGGCCGCGCACAAGGAGGACTGGCTGCCCTACCGGCTCACCGGCGCGCCGCTGGAAGCACTCGCCGCGTCGGCGGGTGCGCCGACGTCGTAGAGTCGCGGGCGAGGGGGTTCGATTACGTGACTCAGGTCGTTCCGAAGAGGTCCGGTTCCGACGGCGACGACGTGGTGCTGCTGGCGGTCCCGGCGTCACCCGCGTACCTCGGCGTGCTGCGCACGGCCACGGCCGGTCTGGCCGCGCGCCTGCAGTTCACCCTGGACGAGATCGAGGACCTGCGCATCGCCGTCGACGAGGCCTGCGCGATGCTGCTCGCGGTCGCCGCGGACACGCCCCAGCTGGGTGACACGGTGGAGCTGTCCTGCCGGTTCACCGTGACCAGCGACGCCCTGACGGTCTACACGACGGTGCCCCTGGGCTCCCCGGACGAGCGGCTGCCGGGCGGCGAGTCGTTCGCCTGGCAGGTGCTCAGCGCCCTCGCCGACGAGGTGTCGGCGACGGTGGACGCGCACCAGGCCGGCATCCGCCTGACGAAACGCCGCCCGTCCTGAGGCTTCGAGCGCCCGCCGGTAGGCCGCGATCTCGCGCGACGACCCCGGCGGGGCCGGCGCCACGGCGGTGCGGCCGACCGCAACGCGTTCGCCCCGCGGGTCGCCGGTCGAGGCGGAGTGCCGCTCGGCGGGCGCGGTCAGACGCCGGCCACGACGTTCATGTGCTCGGCCGGGCGGATGTTGTCGATGTGCTGGCGGGCCAGCTCCATCGCCTGGGCCACGTCCTGGGCCCGGATCGCCGCGAGCAGCGCCCGGTGGTCGCGGTCGACCGCGTGCCAGAACGGCGGCCGCGCGGCCAGCTCGACGGCGTCGCGGTTGGCCAGGCTGTAGAGCGGCCGCACGACCAGGCTGAGCAGCGAGTTGCCGGACGCCGCGGCCACGGTCAGGTGGAACGACGCGTGGGCCTCGATGCGCCGGGCCAGGTCGTCGTGGTCCGGGTCGAACATCGCCCGTTCGAGCTCGGCCAGGTGCTGGGCCCCGCGGCGGGCGGCGGCCAGGCCCGCGGCCGGCACCTCCAGCATCCGGCGGACCTCCAGGAAGTCGTCGCCGGTGACCGCGCCGCTGGCCAGCAGCAGGCCGACACCGTCGGAGAGCGTCGCACCGAGGGCACCGGCGTCGGGCTCGGCGACGAAACTGCCGCCGTTGACGCCGCGCATGGTGACGATCAGGTGCTGGCTGCTGAGCAGGCGCAGCGCCTCGCGGACGGTCGAGCGGCTCAGGCCCGACTGCTCGCAGAGCTGCGGCTCGGTGGGCAGACGCTCCCCAGGGCGCAACACGCCCGACATGATGTCGTCGCGGATGCGCTCGGCTAGGACCTGATATGCGGGAGCGACCGTCACGACCACCGAGCGTAGAGCACCGAAACCGATTACGGACCCGTCACAGAGAGATATCGGACCATCTGTGCGACACGAAATGCTGTACCACGTGCGAACCCGATGTCCGGCGAACGAGCGTTTCGGGGTCCCCGGCCGATCTAACGAACACCGAGAGCGACGCGGGTCGCGGGCGCGAACAGCAGCACGGCGCCGGTCAGGCCGAGCACGAACAGGGGCGCGCCGAGCCACGCCGAGCCGGTCTGCAGCATCGTCAGCCCGATCGGCATCTGCAGCATCGACACCACGATCCCGGGGCCGCGGGCCCACCGGCGCCGGCGCTGCAGCGCGAAGCCGATGCCGAGGAAGCACACGGTCATCAGCGCCAGGTAGACGGTCACCGACACGGCCCCCTGGACGGAGGCGGCGTCGGAGGTGAGGTCGAGGTAGATCAGCCACAGCGTCACCGCGGCCAGGGCGGCCCCTTCGACCAGCAGCAGCCGGACCGCCCAGCGCAGGGTCGCCGGGGTCTGCTCGGGGGCTTGTGACCCGCTCACCTGCGCGTCCTTCCGTGTCACCGGTTCTGTGGGTCCCACCTTATCGCGCACGGATGCGGGTACAGTGCTGCGCGTGCGAGCCCTCCTGGTGGTCAACCCCAACGCGACGACGACCACCGAACGCGGCCGGGACATCCTGGTGCGGGCCCTGCGCAGCCAGGTCGACCTGGACGTGGCCTACACGCAGCGCCGGGGCCACGCCGCCGATCTGGCCCGCGAGGCCGCCCGCGACGGCCTGGACCTCGTGGTGACCCTGGGCGGTGACGGCACCGTCAACGAGGCCGTCAACGGCCTGATGACCTTCGACGAGGGGCCCGCCGCGGACCGCGCGCACGATCGACCGGCCCTCGCCGTCGTGCCGGGCGGCTCCACGAACGTGTTCGCCCGGGCGCTCGGACTGCCCAGCGACTGGGCCGAGGGGACCGGCGCGATCCTGGAGGCACTGCGCGACCGGCGCGAGCGCCTCATCGGCCTCGGCCGCGCGGACGACCGCTACTTCACCTTCTGCGCGGGGCTGGGCCTGGACGCCGAGGTGGTCCGCCGGGTGGATCAGTTCCGGCACAAGGGCTCGACCTCCACGCCCCTGCTCTACCTGCGCGCGTTCACGGCCCAGTTCGCGGTCACGAACCGGCGCGTGCCGCTGCTCACGATGCAGTTGCCGGGCGAACCGGCCACGACCGGGCTAACGTGGATGCTGGTGCAGAACACGGCACCGTGGACATACATCGGCGAGCGGCCCGTCAATCCGAATCCGCGCGCCTCGTTCGACACGGGCCTGGATGTGCTCGGGCTCCGGGAGCTGCAGGTCGCCGCGACCACCCGCACGGTGTCGCAGCTGCTGTCCGCGCGCCGGGAGCCCAAAGGAAAGCAGGTCGTGCGCCTGCATGATCTGCCGGGCTTCACCCTGACCGCCGCCAAACCGATCGCCTATCAGGTCGACGGTGAGTACCTCGGCGAGGTCGACAAGTTGGATTTCGCGTCCGTGCCGGGAGCGTTACGCGTAGTGTGTTGAGTCACCCCCGGCGATCAACCACCGAAGGGGGAGAAAGTTGCAGAGAGTCGCGAGAGAGACACCGCGGCCGCATCTCCGAAAGCCCTCCGGTCGTTGACCGAACCGTACTACATTGGTCACTGACTGTTGCGATGCAGGGTCACCAGTCGCCATAAAATCGGACAAAAAGTGCGTGAGCTTGCTCACCGACTTGGATTTTTTTGGTTTGGACCCCTTGACATCGCGGTAGTTCGTGAAAGCATTCACAAGCGAAACGACCACTGAGCGTTGCCCGCACACATGTCTCGGATCTTCAGGCTCCGCCTAGCCGAACCGTTACATGAGTTACATATCGGGAATCACCAACAACGATCCGCGAAAAGAACAAGGAGTGTTGCCGCCATGTCGGACTGGCGCCACCATGCCCTCTGCCGCGACGAGGACCCGGAGCTGTTCTTCCCCATTGGGACTTCCGGCCCGGCGTTGCTGCAGGTTGAGCAGGCTAAGGCGGTCTGCCAGCGCTGCTCCGTGACCTCCGAGTGCCTCCAGTGGGCGCTCGACTCCGGTCAGGACGCAGGCGTCTGGGGCGGAATGAGCGAAGACGAGCGTCGCCTGATGAAGCGTCGCGGTGGCCTCCGGGTCCGCGCTCACTCTGCCTGAGCCTCAATCACACATACGTTCCTAGACGATGAACGCCCCGGCCGATCGGCCGGGGCGTTTGTCGATTTCAGTCGAACAACTCTCCGAAGAAGCTTTCCCGGTGGTGGCGCTTGTGCTTCTTGTGATGGCCGTAATGCCCATAGCCACCGTGCGCCGGCGGGTACTGTTGCTGATACGGCTGCTGCGGATATCCGCCACCGCCGTATGACGGCTGGGGTGGCGGCTGATGGGTTTGCCGGCCCTGCCAGGCCTGCTCGGCGTCGATCAGCCGCTCCAGCTCACCACGGTCGAGAAAGATTCCGCGGCATTCGAGGCACTGGTCGACGGTGACACCGCTGCGCTCGAACTGGCGCATCTCGCCGCGGCACTTGGGGCATGTCATCATCCGTCAACGGTAACCGCAACGTGCCACTGGGCGGTCTAGGCGACCCGTAGAAGGCCGAACTCGCCGATCCGGGCCATCACCAGCCGGGCGATGTCCACGTGCGCGCAGAGCGGCTCCGCGACCGGTCGCAGCGCACCGGCCCGCACGGCCGAGTCGATCACGATGTCGTGCAGCTTGCCCGGGGCCAGGAAGTACGACGACACCGCGATCCGCCGGCAGCCCCGGGCCCGCAGCGTGGCCACGGCGGCCGCGCCGGTGATCGGTGACGCCGACGCGTAGCCGGGTGTGCACGGCACGCCCAGGGCCGCCCCGAGCGCGGCGGCGGCCGTGTCCACGGAGTGCCGGGCCAGGTCGTCGCGGGTGCCGGCGGCGGCCAGGACGATCCCGTCGTAGCCGGCGGGTGGCAGCAGCCGGCGCAGCGCGGAGAGCAGCAGGGCGGGTGCGCCGGCGCCGAGCACCGCCGTCGTGGTGACGTCCAGGTCCAGGCCCTCGGCGCGGGCCTGCCGCAGTACCCCCGGAAGATCGAACCGTCCGTGGAAGGCGTTGGTCAGCAGCAACGGCACCACCATCGCCCGGCGATGGCCCAGGGCCGCGAACGCGAACAGCTGCTCGCCCGGGCGCGGGCCGGCGTGGTCGAGGAACGCGCAGCGCACGTCCAGGCCCGGCCGCTGCGCCGCGACGGCCCGCGTCAACGCGCGGGTGGCCGCCGCCGCCCGCGGGTCCGAGGACCCGTGGGCGACCAGAAGGACCGCCGTCATCCGGAGGTGTGCAGCCCGCACTCGGTCTTGTCGAACGCGGCCCAGCGGCCGCTGCGCGGGTCGCCGCCCGGAGGCGTCCGCTTCGTGCACGGCCAGCAGCCGACCGAGGCGTAGCCCTGGCGCATGAGCGCGTTGACCGGCACGTTGTAGCGGGAGATGTACCGGTCGACGTCGGCCTGCGTCCACTGCGCCAGCGGCGACACCTTGAACTTGCCCCGGGCCTGCTCGTAGCCGACGATCGCCGTGTTGGCCCGGCTCGGCGACTCGTCCCGGCGCAGGCCGGCGGCCCAGGCGTCGTAGTCCTGCAGGGCCCGCTCCAGCGGCTCGACCTTGCGCAGGAAGCAGCACTCGTCGGGCTCGCGGGCATGCAGGCGCGGACCGAACTCGGCGTCCTGCTCGGCCACCGTCTGGCGGGGGCGGATCGAGCGGACGGTCACCGGCAGGGTCCGCTGCACGACCTCGCGGACCCGCAGCGTCTCGGCGAAGTGCAGGCCGGTGTCGAGGAAGATGACGGGCACGCCCGGCACCACCTTCGACACGACGTGCGCGAGCACCGCGTCGGCGAAGGAGCTGGTCACACAGAAGCGCTCGCCGAACTCACCGGCGGCCCACTCGACGATCTTCTCGGCGGTCCGGCCCTCCAGCCGCGCGGACGCGGCCTTCGCCAGCTCGATCGACTCCACTGTGGTCCGGGCAACGGTTGTGTCGCTCATCGCTTGGCCTCCAACGCTTTCGCCGCCAGCCCCAGGAACTTCAGGGAAAAGACGCGGGCGCAGCTGCGGCACTCCCAGGCGCCGTGCGCGTCCTCATGTGGTCTGAGGTCCTCTTCGCCGCAGTACGGGCAGTGCAGCGGCGCCATCCGTTCGCTCATCGCAGCTGGTCCTCCGGTGCGCGCATCACCCAGCGGGCGAAGGACTCGCCGGACTCGCGCCCGGCCAGGTAGTGGTTCGTGACCCGCTCGACGTACTCGGGCAGGTCCGCGGCGGTCGTCTTGAGGCCGCGCAGCTTCCGGCCGAAGCCGGCCGTCTGCCCCTCGGCCATCCCGAGCCCGCCACCGAGGTGGATCTGGAAGCCCTCGACCATGTCGCCGCTCTCGTCGCGCACGAGCATGCCCTTGAGGCCGATGTCCGCGACCTGCGTGCGGGCGCAGGCGTTGGGGCAGCCGTTGAGGTGGATCGAGATGTCGGCGTCGAGGTCGGCGACCGTCTTCTCGAGGTGGGCGATGAGGTCGGCCGCCCGGGCCTTGGTCTCGACGATCGCGAGCTTGCAGAACTCGATGCCGGTGCAGGCCATCGTGCTGCGCCGCCAGACCGACGGCCGGGCCTCCAGCCCGATCTTCTGCAGACCCTGCACCAGTGACTCGGTCCGGTCCTGCTCAACGTCCAGGATCAAGATTTTCTGGTACGGCGTGAGCCTGATCCGCGCCGAGCCGTGCGCCTCGGCCAGGTCGGCCACGCCCGCGAGCTGCGTGCCGGAGCTGCGCCCGGCGATCGGGGCGGCACCGACGAAGAACTTGCCGTCCCACTGCTTGTGCACGCCGATGTGGTCCACCGGCTTCTCCGGCAGCTCGGGCGCCGGGCCGTCGATGAGGGCGCGGCCGAGGTACTCGTTCTGCAGGATCTGCCGGAACTGGTCCACGCCCCAGTCGGCGACCAGGAACTTGAGCCGGGCCCGGGCCCGCAGGCGGCGGTACCCGTAGTCGCGGAAGATCTTGATGACGCCGTGCCAGACCTCGGCCACCTCGTGCAGCGGGACCCACACGCCGAGGCGCTGGGCCAGCATCGGGTTGGTCGACAGGCCGCCGCCGACCCACAGGTCGAAGCCGGGGCCGTGCTCCGGGTGGATGACGCCGACGAACGAGATGTCGTTGGCCTCGTACGGCGTGTCGGCCAGCCAGGAGATCGAGGTCTTGAACTTGCGGGGCAGGTTGGACAGCTCGGGGTCGCCGACGAACCGCTGGTTGATCTCGGTGATCACCTCGGTCGGGTCGAGCACCTCGCTCTCGGCGACGCCGGCGATGGGGCTGCCGAGGATGACGCGGGGGGTGTCGCCGCAGGCCTCGGTGGTCGACAGGCCGACCGCCTCGAGCTCGCGCCAGATCGTCGGGACGTTCTCGATCTCGATCCAGTGCAGCTGGATGTTCTGCCGGTCGGTGACGTCGGCGGTGTCGCGGGCGAAGCGCTGCGCGATCGAGGCGATCGTGCGCGTCTGCTCGAGGGAGAGCTGGCCGCCGTCGCTGCGGATGCGCAGCATGAAGTAGCGGTCGTCGAGCTCCTCGGGCTCGAGCACGGCGGTGCGGCCGCCGTCGATCCCGGGGCGGCGCTGCGTGTAGAGCCCGTACCAGCGGAACCGGCCGCGCAGGTCGGCGGGGTCGATCGAGTCGAAGCCGCCGTGCGCGTAGATGTTCTCGATGCGGGCCCGCACGTTGAGCGGGTTGTCGTCCTTCTTGCTGCGCTCGTTCGGGTTGAGCGGCTCGCGGTGCCCGAGGGCCCACTGCCCCTCACCACGCGGGCGGCCACCGGCCGTCCCACGTCCGCGGACAGCGTTCACCGACATGTCGGCGTCCTCTCAAGATTGAGAGCACGCAACCAGCGCCCCGGTCATTCCCGCCGTGACGGCTGAGGAACGAATGACGTCGATGTCATGAGATTCTCCGGCGCGAAGTCGCGCACCCGGGAAATGCTTCGGGCGGCGTTCAGCAAGCCGGACACATGGCGCTGCGCACGCGACCGTAGTCGACGTGCCGGCGGCTGACGAGCCGCAGAGATGCAGCGTGCATAGGCCATAGTCTTCCACGGAGAGCGGTCCTTACGCCACGTCCGCGTGAGGGTTCTCTCAGCGTGCGGTGCGGGAATACCACTTAGCCGGTAGGAAATGCAGGGCCTAATTGGGCGGTCGGAGGCGGGATTCTCCTGAGCTTCCCACACTCCGGAAATTTATCGTTTTGCGAGCGGTACCACCAGAACCGCTTCTGTGCCGCCCTCGGCCCGCCGGCGCAGCTCGATCGTGCCGCGCAGCTCCCCCGACGCCAGGGTCCGCACGATCTGCAGCCCCAGCCGCTCGCTGGCCTCCAGGTCGAACCCCTCCGGCAGCCCGCAGCCGTTGTCGGCCACGGTCACGTGCAGCTGCTTGCGGAACCGGTGCACGGAAACGACGACCTCGGGCGCGTCCGGCGCGACCGGCTCGAACGCGTGCTCGACGGCGTTCTGCAGCAGCTCGTTGAGGACCATGACGAGCGGGGTGGCGATCTCGGCCGGAAGCACCCCGAAGTCACCCTCGCGGCGCACGGCGACGCTGAACCCGGTCGCGCCGACCTCGACCGCGGCCGCGGCGACCCGGTCGACGATCCCGTCGAACTCCACCGCCTCGTCCGAGACCTCCGACGACATCGACAGCGTCTCGTGCACGAGGGCGATCGACGCGACCCGCCGGACCGACTCCTCCAGCGCGTGCCGGGCGGCCGGGACGCCGACCCGCCGGGCCTGCAGCCGCAGCAGCGCGGCGACGGTCTGCAGGTTGTTCTTGACCCGGTGGTGGATCTCCCGGATGGTGGCGTCCTTGGTCATCAGCTGCCGGTCCCGCCGCCGGACCTCGGTGATGTCCCGGACCAGGACCAGCGCCCCGATCGGCACCCCGGCCGGCATCAGCGGCAGCGCCCGCATCAGCACGGTCGCGCCGCGGGCCTCGAGCTCCTTGCGGGCCGGGGCCTCACCGTGCAGCGCCTGCTGGATGCGGTCGGTTGCGTCGGCCCCTTCCAGAGGATCGTCGACCAGCCGCCCGGTGGTCTCGGCCAGACTCTCGCCCACCAGGTGGGCGGCGAGCCCCAGCCGGCGATACGCCGACTGCGCGTTCGGGCTGGCGTAGGTGACCTTGCCGCTCGCGTCCAGGCGGACCAGCCCGTCGCCGATCCGCGGGGCGCTGGTCGTCTCCCCCGGGTGCCGCGGCGGCGGCCAGCTGCCGTCGGCGATCATCTGAGCCAGGTCGTCGGCCGTGGTGAGATAGTTGAGCTCCAGCTGGGCCGGGGTCCGCGCGGTGCTCAGGTTGGTGTCCCGGCCGACCACGGCGATGACCTTGGCCTGGCCGGGCCGGCGGACCGGGATCGCCTCGTGCCGGGCGGGCATGTCGCCGTACCAGACCGGGTCGCCCTCCCGCCAGATCCGCCCCTGCTGGCGCACGATCGCCAGGTGGGCCACCTCGGGCCCGCCGGCAACCCGGCCGACCTGGTCGTCCTGGTAGGCGGTGCCGGCCGTGGTCGGGCGCACCTGGGCCACGCAGATGTACTCGCCGCGGACCTCGATCGGCACCCACATGAGCAGGTCGGCGAAGCTGAGGTCGGACACGATCTGCCAGTCGCCGGCCAGGCGGTGCAGGTGCTCGATGTCGTCTGGTTCGAGGCTGGTGTGTTCCTCGACGAGGTCGCGCAGGGTGGACACGCCGTTAAGACTAAGGTTGCCGGGTGCGGCGTTTGGCGGTTCCCCTCCTGTTGGTGCTCATGCTCGGCGGTTGTGGCTGGGCCGGCCGCCATGATGAAACTTCGAAACCCGACGGATTCCTGCTGCATGGGTACGTCATGGTCGCCGGCGCGGCCGCGGGAGTCGTCGGCAGCGCCTGCCTGGCCCCGTCCTCGGTCCCGGATGTGCACGAGGGCGGCAACGTGCGCATCGCGGACGATCAGGGCCGCACGATCGCCGCGGCCACGCTCGCCGGCGGGGTGCTGGCCACCGACGGCGCCGGGTTCGACTGCAACTTCGGATTCGAGCTGCGCAACTTGTCGGGGAGCCGGACGGCCTACCAGATCTCGGTCGGCGGCCGCCCGGCCCTGACGTTCACGACGAAGCAGCTGACCGAGGGCCAGCCCGCGGTCGTGCCGGTGGTCGACGCGCTCAGAGCGTCGACGTCACCTTCTTGAGGCCGCGCGGCGCGCCCGGGTTCTCGCCCCGCAACAGGGCCAGGCGCCCGTTCTTTACAGCGTCGACGTCACCTTCTTGAGGCCGCGCGGCGCGTCCGGGTTCTCGCCCCGCAACAGGGCCAGGGACAGGGCCAGGCGCTGCAGCGGCAGGATGTCCAGCAGCGGGGCGTAGCGCTCGTCGACGTCCGGGGTGCGCACCCAGCCGGAGGCGCCGTCGACCGCGGCCGGGCCGAACACGACGGTGTCCGCGCGGCGCTCGCCGAGGCGGGTGACGACGTCGCGCATCGACTGCCCGGCCGGGCCGCTGCCGACGACGGCCAGCACCGGCACGTCGGGGTCGGCCATGGCGAGGGGCCCGTGCAGCAGGTCGGCCCCGGAGAACGCGAGGCCGGCCAGGTAGCAGGTCTCCATGAGCTTCAGCGCGGTCTCGCGGGCGGTCGGGTAGGCGTAGCCCCGGCCGGTGGTGACGAGGCGGCCGGCGAAGCGGTAGCGGGCGGCGAGGTCGACCACGGTGTCGTCGGCCAGCACGGTCTCGGCGTGGCCCGGCAGCGCGCGCAGCGCGGCCAGCTCCTCGGCCGGCAGGGTGCCCCCGCCGCGGACGCTCTCGACGAGCATGAGCAGGGCCAGGAGTTCGGCGGTGTACGTCTTCGTCGCCGCCACCGCCACCTCGTGCCCGGCCGCCACGTCGATGTGCAGCTCGGCCGCCCGGGCCAGCGGCGACTCGGCGTTGTTGGTCACGGCCAGGGTGTGCGCGCCCTGCTCGCGCGCGACCCGCAGCACCTCGTGCAGGTCGGGCGAGCCGCCGCTCTGGCTGACCCCGACGACGAGCGTGTCACGCAGGTCGGGGCGGGCGCCGTAGACGGTCACCGCCGACGGGCTGGCCAGGCCGGCCGGCACGCCGAGGCGGATCTCGGTGAGGTACGCGGCATACAGCGCCGCGTGGTCGGACGTGCCGCGCGCGGTGAACACGACGCTGCGCGGCTTCCACTCGACGATCTTCGCGGCGACCTCGGCGATCCGGTCGGTGCCCTCGTCGAGCAGGCGGGCGAACACCTCCGGCTGTTCGGCGATGTCGGCTTTCATCCCAGCGCCGGTCATGATCCCTGTCCCTTCAAATGCGCAATCGGTGCGCGTAACTGCCTTCAGTCTGGCAGTTTCGCGCACCGATTGCCACTTTCGGGGGAACTTTGCGCAGCTCGTGCGCGAAACTAGCCCTCCTGCGCAGCCAACGTGCTTTCGGTGGTTCGCTCGACGTCGGCCGGTGCCGATTTCGCTTAGGCTGGCGCTGACTTCGCTTCGGTCGGCTCCGACTTCGCCTCGGTCGGTGCTGACTTCGTCTCGGTCGGATTTGATTTCGCTTCGGTCGGTCCGCCGCGCAGGGCGACCTCGCGGATGAAGAAGGCCAGGACGGGTACCAGTGCCGCCGCCGCGACCGACCACAGGAACACGCTCGAGGTCGCTCCGGCGATCGCGTCGACCACCGCGGTGCGCACCGGCGCCGGCAGCTGCGCGAGGGTCGCCGGGTCGATCCGCGCTCCCCCGCCGCTGCCACTGGTGAGCTGCCCCGCCGCCGCCGTGCCGAGCCGCTCGCCGAGCAGGTCGTGCAGCCGGTTGTTGAAGATCGCACCGAAGGCCGACACACCGAACGCGCCGCCGATGGACCGGGCGAACGTGGCGGTGCTGCTGGCCACCCCGAGGTCCTTGAGCTCGACGCTGTTCTGCGCGATGAGCATCGTGGTCTGCATCAGGAAGCCCATGCCCAGGCCGAGAACCGCCATGTACGCACCCGAGGCGAGCTTCGAGGTATGTGCGTCGAGCTGGGCCAGCAGCAGCATCCCGCCGACCATCACGACACCGCCGATGACGGGGAAGATCCGGTAGCGCCCGGTCTTCGTGATCGCCCGGCCGACCACCAGCGAGGTGAGCAGCAGCCCGGCCATCATCGGCAGCAGGAGCAGGCCCGAGTTGGTGGCCGAGGCGCCCTGCACGATCTGCTGGTAGAGCGGCAGGAACGTGATCGCGCCGAACATCGCGAACCCGACCAGGAACCCGACCAGCGCCACCAGCGTGAAGTTGCGGTTGGTGAAGATCGACAGCGGGACGATGGGCTCCGGGTGGCGCCGCTCGACGAACACGAAGGCGACGAGGGTCAGGACGGCCACGATCGCGAGACCCCTGATCTCGGCGGAGCTCCACGGGTACTGTGTGCCGCCCCACGTCGTGATGAGGACGAGTGCGGTCACCCCGACCGACAGCAGCGCGGCTCCGAGCCAGTCGATGCGGTGCTCCGTGCGCCGCTTGGGCAGGTGCAGCCGCAGCGCGAGGACGATCAGCGCCAGCCCGCCCAGAGGCAGGTTGACGAAGAAGGCCCAGCGCCAGTTCGCGTGGTCGGTGATGAAGCCGCCGACGAGCGGGCCGCCGACCATCGCGATCGCCATGACGGCCGCGAACTGCCCCTGGTACTTCCCCCGCTCCCGGGGCGGCACGAGGTCACCGAGGACGGACATCGCCCCGACCATGAGCCCGCCGGCGCCGAGGCCCTGGAACGCGCGGAAGCCGATGAGCTCGGGCATGTTCTGCGCGAACCCGCAGAGCGCGGAGCCGGCGAGGAACAGCACGATCGAGGTCATGAAGACGGTCTTGCGGCCGTAGAGGTCGCCGAGCTTGCCCCAGAGCGGGGTGGAGACCGTCGTGCCGAGCACGTACGCGGTGACCACCCACGACAGGTGATCCACGCCGCCGAGGTCGCCGACGATGCGGGGCATCGCGGTGCCGACGATCACGTTGTCGAGCATGGCCAACAACATGGCCATGAGCAGCCCGGGAAGGACGATCCTGAGCTGGCTGCGATCCGTTCCGGTGGTTTCGATGGTCTCGGATTTTTCCGACATTCGACTGCGCTCCCCGAACTTACCTGTCGCCCGGCTAGTATTGCTTACTAGCCGCACGGTAAGCTTGGTACTAGCCGGTCGTCAAGTAGGATGGGCGTGATGGAGCCAAAGGTTGTGCGCGGCCGAAACCGCATCGGGTCCGGCGAGTCCGCAGGCACGGACGCCCGCGCCGAGATCCAGCGGGTCGCGCTGGACCTGTTCATCGAGGAAGGCTACGACAAGACGTCGCTGCGCGAGATCGCCGACAAACTCGGCGTCACGAAGGCGGCGCTGTATTACCACTTCCCGACGAAGGACGACATCGTCTCCAGCCTCATCGAACGCCGCATCGAGGCGGTCGACGAACTCCTGGACTGGGCCGCGACCCAACCCCGTGACACCGCGACGAGGATGAAATTCTTGGAGCGCTACTCGGTGCTGCACAACGAGTTCGCGCACGAGAACGTGATCCGTTTCTTCGAGCGCAACCAGACACTGGTCAACACCCTCGCGGCCGGCAAACACATGCGCGAGCAGATGACCCGGGTCTTCGAGTTCCTGGCCGACCCGGACGAGCCCCTGGCCCAGCAACTCCGCCGGACGATGGCCCTGTTCTCGATCCACGCCAGCTGGTTCATGCTCCGCGAACGCCCCGGCACCCCAGAACAACGCCGAGCCGCCGCTTTGGAGGTAGCGATGGACCTCCTGACAACAGCCGACGCGAAGGCCACCACCGACCCCACCGACTGATCGACCACCCGCGACCTCTCAAGCCCCGGCGGCCCTGCTGAGCCTCCGGACGCGAAGCGAGGCCGTCAAAGCTTGAGCCGAAGCCCCAACAGGTTCACTCCGGGCACAGGCGACCAATCGAGCGGTTCGTCCCGAACAAATCCAAACCGCTCGTATAGGGCCAAAGCCCCCAAGTTGCTATTGCGGACCCCAATCACCAGGTCCCGGCACCCAAGCGCGGCCGCTCGATCAACACAGGCCTGAACCAACGCCCGACCCACCCCCCGCCCCTGAGCCGCCGGATCGACGGCCAGGGTCCGAAACTCAGCCTCACCATCCCGAGCAACCTCGGCATACTCCCCACCGGCAAGCGTGAACGCCACCGCACCGACCACCACCCCGCCGTCCTCAGCAACGAGAACGTCCGCAGCCGATGCCCGCCGAGCGACGTCACCCAACACGAGCGCGTACTCAGGCGAAGCCGCCAACTGCCCATCCGCCCGATAAGCCGCAACGGTGATCCGAGCGACGTCGTCATAGTCGGCAGCCGTGACAAGCCGGACTTGCAGACTCACCGAATCACGTCCTCACCAGTCCCACGCCCGAAGCGAACACCCGGTGGTGGCGATCAGCCATCGCCGAGACCGATCAATCACTCACCACGAGGATCGATCACCCGGCCGGGCGTGATCGGTCGGGCCAGTGCTCATCCGATCACGGCGATGAGGTCGCCTTCCTGCACCACGTCGCCCTCGTTGACGGCGATTCGGCTGACGGTGCCCTCGGACTCGGCCATCACCGGGATCTCCATCTTCATCGACTCCAGGATCACCAAAGTGTCACCCTCGGCGACCTCGGCGCCGACCTCGGTCGTGATCTTCCAGACGTTGGCCACCATCTCGGCGCGGATCTCGTCAGACATCCCGGTCGTCTCCCTCGTGGCTGCATCGTTGCGCTCGCAGCATATCCGCGGGGCGGGTGGCTTCGAGCCCCTCTCCGGCTACCCGTTGGGTGCGGAGAAGGGCTCTGCGGTTACATGGGGTGGAGCGAGAAGGTGCGGGCGGTCACGGGCGGCGTGAGCGTGGGAACTGCTAGTCCGGGCGCAGTTCGCGAGAGTCCGCGTTGACCACCAGCTCCGAGAGCTTCTCGCGCAGGCGGATTTTCAGGTCGGCCGGGGCCAGTTCGGAGCCGCAGCAGCGGGCGACGAGGGCCTTGACCTCCTGCTCGATGCCGAACTCGCGCAGGCACGGCGAGCATTCGTCCAGGTGGTCGCGGATCAGGGACCGGCGGTCGTCGGCGCATTCCAGGTCCAGGTAGAGGTACACCTCGGCCAGGACGTCACTGCAGTCGGTCTCGTGCGGGTCTCCACAGCTCATCGGATCTCAGACCTCGCTCGGCTCAGCGGACGGGTTGCGGGTGAACCCCCGGTCGGCGGCATAAGTCTCCAGCTGCCGGCGTAGGTTGCGCCGTCCGCGGTGCAGGCGGGACATCACGGTGCCGATCGGCGTGTTCATGATGTCGGCGATCTCCTTGTAGGAGAAGCCTTCGACGTCGGCGAGGTAGACCGCCAGGCGGAACTCCTCGGGCAGCGACTGCAGGGCTTCCTTGACGTCGGAGTCCGGCAGGCGGTCGAGGGCTTCGGTCTCGGCTGAGCGCAGGCCGCTGGAGGTGTGCGACTCCGCTTCGGCGAGCTGCCAGTCGGTGATCTCCTCGGTGGGCGCCTGGACGGGCTGGCGCTGCCGGCGCCGGTAGGAGTTGATGTAGGTGTTGGTGAGGATGCGGTACAGCCAGGCCTTGAGGTTGGTGCCCGTCTCGAACTGGTGGAAGGCCGCGTAGGCCTTGAGGAACGTCTCCTGGACGAGGTCCTCGGCGTCGGACGGGTTGCGCGTCATGCGCAGCGCGGCGGCGTACAGCTGGTCGATGAAGGGCAGCGCGTCGTGCTCGAACCGGACGCGCTGCTGCTCCGCGCTCTCGCTGCTGACCACTCGTGCGACCCCCACCCTCGAGCGTCCCCGCGCTTCGCGCGAGACACGTCCGGTCGAGGATACGCCGAGTTGCTGAGCGAGATCTGTGTTTGTGGCGCCCGTCAATCGTTCGCGAGCGATCGGCTGCCACGCCGAGTCCGGCTCCGCGTCGCTCTTGGCCGGCCACTCGGGACTGAACAGCAGCTCACGAATCCGCAGGTCGTCACGCTCAAGTGTTGCCACGCTCTTGGTTCCCTCCGCCGTCGGCGCCATCGGGAGCGCCGCACGGGTGGTGTAACAGCGGCGGGTGGTCCGGCATTCCGGCCTGCCCCGGCGGCCGGTCCACTTTGGGACCGGACCGGCCGCCGGAACAGGAAGGGCCTGGGAGTTGTGGCAGTGTGACCCGATGCACTCGGTCACGTCGCGAACAACGAGCGAGCCTAGAGCCCGGTGACGAAGTCGGTGGCCGCAGCGGCGACGCCGGCCGGGTTCTTGGACAGGGCGTGCGTCTCACCGGCCAGACGCCGCACTTGTACTGCCTGTGCCGCCTCCGGCACCCCGAAGGCGTCGCGTTCGCCGTTCACCACCAATGTCGGTACCCCCGTCAGAAGCTCTTCGGCTCTTGACTTGTCGGGCTTGCCCGGCGGGTGCAGTGGGAAGGCGAGGGCCAGGATTCGCGCCGCCCCGGCCGCGACGGCGGTCCGGCAGGCGACCCGGGCGCCGCTGGAGCGTCCGCCGACGACGAGTGTGGTGAAGGCCAGGTTCTTGCGCAGCCGGGCGACGACGGCGAGCCAGGCGGTGTCGAGCTGGGCCGCGGGTGCGGGTGCGCGGCGGCCGGCGACCCGGTAGGGCTGGGTGACGAGCGCGACGGCCACGCCGCGGGCCAGGGCCACGGCCCGGACCGCCTGGAGGTCGGGGGCGTCGACGTCACCGCCGGCGCCGTGGCCGAGCATGAGCAGTGTCCCGCCGAAGTCTTCGGGGACCTCGAGCTGGTAGCGCGCGGGGCCGAAGGGTGTGGCGACGGAGCGGCCGCCGCCTGTCCGGGGACGGGCGGCGGCCTCGGCTGCTACTGGACTCCGGCCCCGACCGGGTCGGGTTGTTCCTTCCGCTGCAGCGGCAGGATCGGCAGGTATGCGACCGCTCCGAAGCGTGGATCGGTCTGACTGTGTCCGGGCTGGCTTCCCGGCCCCTGCCCCTCGCTGCGCCATGCGACGAGCATCGCACGCCGTTCGCGAGGTGTTGTGGCTCCCCAGACACCGTGGCAGTCGCCGACGTCGAGCGCCCACGCGAGGCAGGCTCCCTGTACGTCGCACGTGCGGCACAAGGCCACCGCGGCGTCGGCCGGCTCGGTCGGAGCCGGGAAGAACGTCTCTGGGTCCACTGTCTGGCATGCGCCGCGGATTCGCCAGGCTCCGTCGCCCTGCTGCTCCTTGACGGCTCGAAGCAGTCGCGGGTCTCGTTTCGCGGCTGCTACTTCATGAGGGCGTGGCATCCTCGCCCGGGTCATACACCCACCTCCCCCGTGGGTCAAACGAACGCAAGGCAGATAGATGTCGGGATGCCCCCATCCGACATAAACCCACCGGCGCTGTGTTCTATCGTACTAACGCCCGCGAATTCAAGAGCGTTCCGCCAATTTGCAAAACCTTCCCGACTTTTATCTGGACTTAAAGCCTAAAAAAGGGTCAGATCGATCGGCTCGACATCGCCGGAACGCAGTGGGGGCGCCGGAACTTTCGCGACCAACTCAGGTCCGTCGTTGCGTACATCGCCGACCCGGGCGCCTACGGGGCGTAGTTCCAGCCGTGCGACGTGCGACGATGGCGCCGGTAACAGGAGGCTGGCATCCGGTTGTGCGGAAAGCCAGGTGTCCCATCGGTCCGCCGGCAACAGTAACGGCATGCGGTCGTGGATGAGCGCCAGGTCATCGACGGCGGGCGTGGTGATGATGCTGCACGTGAGCAGCCGGTCGTCGCCTTTGCCCCACACGGTCCACAGCCCCGCGAATACGCACGGCTCGGTGTCGCCGAGTGTCATGAAGTACGGCTGCTTCGTTTTTCCGTCTTCACCGCGGACCCACTCGTACCAGCCGTCGGCGGGCACGAGGCATCGACGCTTGGCGAATGATTGAGCGAACGCCTTCGAGGACTCGACGGTTTCGGCCCGAGCGTTGATCATGCGCGCGCCGGCGTTCGGGTCCTTCGCCCACGCCGGCACGAGCCCCCAGCGCGCGGTCGCGAGCACCCGGCCGCCGGCCGACTGCGACACCCGCACCACCGGCACGGTGTCGGTAGGGGCCACGTTGTAGTCGGGCTCCAGCCCGTCGGTCTCGTCGGCGGCCTCGAACAGGGTGCTGAGGTCGACGTTGCTGCGCGAGGTCGCGTACCGGCCACACATGCAGCAAGCGTAGGCCCCCTGCGGTCGCCACATATCGATGCGCACCTCACACTGAGCGCGTGGAAACGCACTTAGGGTGGCCGGCTCCGACCGCCGCCGGGCCGCTGGACGCGCAGCTGCGCCTGCCGGGGTCCAAGTCGATGACGGCCAGGGCGCTGGTGCTCGGCGCGGTCTCGCACGGCTCCACCACGCTGCGCGGGCCGCTGCGGGCCCGGGACACCGAACTGATGGCGGCCGGCCTGCGGGCGATGGGGTGCCACGTGTCGACCGCCGACGACAACCTGTGGCTGCTGCGGCCGCGGCCGCTGACCGGGCCGGCCAAGGTCAACGTCGGGCTGGCCGGCACCGTGCTGCGCTTCCTGCCGCCGGTCGCGGGGCTGGCCACGGGCGAGGTCGCGTTCGACGGGCAGCCGGCGGCGCGGCACCGGGCGATGGCCCCGATGATCGGAGCGCTGCGCAGCCTCGGCGCGCGGATCGACACCGACGACGGGCTGCCGTTCACCGTCCACGGCCGCGGGCGCCTCGGCGGCGGGCCGGTGACGATCGACGCCTCGGCGTCCAGCCAGCTCGTCTCCGGGCTGCTGCTGTCGGCGGCCGGCTACGACCGGGGCGTGGTGGTCCGCCACGTCGGCGCGCCGGTCCCGAAGCCGCGGCTGGCGTTGACGGTACAGATGCTGCGGGCGGCCGGCGCCGGCGTCGACGACTCCCGCCCGGACGTCTGGGCGGTCGAGCCCGGGCGGCTCAAGGGCCGCGGCTGGGCCATCGAGCCGGACCTGGCCACCGCCGCGCCGTTCCTGGCCGCGGCCCTCGTCGCCGGCGGCACGGTCACGGTGCAGGGGTGGCCGGTCGCGACCGGGGAACCGACCCGGCGCCTGCTGGAGGTGCTGCGCCAGCTGGGCGGGGAGGCGGCCGTGACCCCGCGCGGCCTCGTCGTGCGCGGGGCCGGGACGGTGCGTGGCATCACCGCGGACCTCACCGGCCTGACCGACGTGACGGCGGTTGTGGCCGCCGTGGCCGCGCTCGCCGACGCACCCTCGCGGCTGCGCGGCCCCGAGCCGCCGGACCAGCTCGCCCGGCTGGCCCTGGCCCTGTCGGAGGTGGGCGCCGACGTCACGCTGGAGGGCAGTGTGCTGCACATCCGGCCGCGGGTGCTGCGGGGCGGGACGCTGCGCACGCACGGCGACCGGCGGCTGGCGCACGCGGGGGCGGTCCTGGGTCTGGCCGTCCCCGGATTGCGGTTGGACGACGTGGCATGTACCGCGAAGACGCTGCCCGACTTCCCCCGGCTATGGTCGACGATGGTGTCGAGCTACGAGGGAGGGCCGGCTGGCACGGAAACGCGAGTACGACGAGGATGACGTCCGGGTGCGCCCGAGCCGGTCCTCGCGCCCTCGCACGCGCCAGCGCCCGAAACACGACGATGCCGTCGAGGGACTCGTGGTGGCCGTCGACCGGGGGCGGTACACCTGCCACGTCGTCGCAACCGCGGCCACCGTGACCGCCATGCGGGCCCGCGAGCTGGGCCGGCGCGGCGTGGTGGTCGGTGACCACGTCCAGATCGTCGGCGACGTCAGCGGCCGGCCCGACACCCTGGCCCGCATCGTGCGCATCGACGAGCGCACGTCGGTGCTCATGCGTACCGCCGACGACGAGGAGGGCGGCACCGAGGGCCGCTTCGAGCGGGTGGTCGTCGCCAACGCCGAGCAGCTGGTCATCGTCAACTCGCTGCAGGACCCGCCGCCGCGGACCGGGTTCATCGACCGGTGCCTGGTGGCCGCGTACGACGCCGAGATCGACCCGCTGCTGTGCCTGACCAAGGGCGACCTCGCCACGCCGGACGCCGTGCTGGACTACTACGCCGAGCTGGACCTGCCCTACGTCCTGTGCTATCCCGACCGCCCGCTCGACGACCTGCTGGCCGAGCTCACCGGGCGGGTGTCGGTGATGATCGGCCACTCCGGGGTCGGGAAGTCCACGCTCGTCAACCGGCTTGTGCCCGGTACCGATCGGGCCGTGGGGGTGGTCAGCGCGGTGGGCAAGGGTCGGCACACCTCGACCAGCGCCCTCGCACTGCAGCTGCCCGACGATCTGGGTTGGATCATCGACACGCCCGGCGTGCGCTCCTTCGGGCTGGCCCACGTCTCCGCCAACAGCCTGCTGCACGGCTTCCCCGACCTCGTGGAGGCCTCCACCCGCTGCCCGTCCAACTGCGACCACACGGGCGCGGGCGGCGACTGCGGCCTGGACAAGCTCGTGGCCGAGGGCGGGGCCGACGCGCGCCGGCTGGCCTCGTTCCGGCGGCTGCTGGCCTCCAAGGAGGGCGCGCCGGTGGACGAGTCAGATGACGACGGGGCCGCCTGAGCGCCAATACACGTTGCTGTCCCGGGAGAGCAGGTCGGCGTCGACGAGATACCGGCGCAGGGCCGCGTGGTCGTCGTGCCAGGCCCGCAGGATCGCGTCGACCTCCCGCTCGGGGTAGCGCACGCCGGGCTCGAACGACGAGGCGATGTGTTCCAGCACGACGAGGCGCTTCGCCTGCGCGGCCGGGATCTGGGCCAGCCGGCCATCGGTGATGAACGTGCGCAGGATGAGGTCACGCTGCCGGTCCGGGTCCAGCGGCGCCGCCGGCCCGGCCGGTGTGGCCGCGGCGCGCACGGCGTCCTTGAACGTGTCGGCCGACGCGGCGAGCTCGCCGTCGGCGACGGCGAGCAGCCCGCCCTGCTGCAGCCGCCGGATCGCGGGCTCGATGGTCCGGGCGGGCAGGCCGGTGGCCGACTCGACGGCGCTCGGGGTGCGCGCACCCAGGACAACGGCCGCGAAGACCTGCAGCCGGTCGGACTCGGCGAGCAGGCCGCAGAGGGCTGTGGGCGTCACAAACGGCGACAGTACTGCCAGAAGGTGGCGATCGTCGGCTAAGTTTCCGCGCATGGCTCGCTACGCGGACGATCTGGCCCTCGCTCATCTTCTCGCCGACACCGCGGACGCGATCGCCGTGCCGCGCTTCCGCGCGCAGGACCTCCACGTCTCCGAGAAGCCCGACCTCACGCCGGTGACGGATGCGGACACCGCGGTGGAGAAGGCGCTGCGGGCCACCCTCGGCCGGGCCCGCCCGCGCGACGGGGTGCTCGGCGAGGAGTACGGCGCGACCGAGGCCGCCGCGGGCCCCGGCAGCCGCCAGTGGGTCATCGACCCGATCGACGGCACGAAGAACTTCGTGCGCGGGGTCCCGATCTGGGCGACGCTCATCGCGCTCATGGAAGGCGACCAGCCGGTGGTGGGCCTGGTGTCGGCGCCGGCGCTGGGGCGGCGCTGGTGGGGGGCGCTCGGCCACGGGGCGTACGCCGGCCGGCACACCGCCGCCGCGACCCCGATCCGGGTGTCGAGCGTCGGCCGGCTCGCGGACGCGTCGTTCTGCTACTCCTCGCTCGGCGGCTGGGAGGAGGCCGGGCGTCTGGGCGCGATCCTGGACATCAGCCGCCGGACCTGGCGGCAGCGGGCTTATGGGGACTTCTACGGGTACATGCTGCTGGCCGAGGGCGCCGTGGACATCATGGTTGAGCCAGAGCTGTCGCTGTGGGACCTGGCCGCCCTGGTGCCGATCGTGACCGAGGCCGGTGGCACGTTCACCGACCTGCAGGGCACCCCCGGGCCGGGTGGCGGCAGCGCGGTCGCGACGAACGGCCTGCTGCACGAGGACGTGCTCACCCGTTTGGGCCATACCCGTCTGTCCGGATTGTCCGGCTGAACCCAAAGGTCCGTATGCTCAGCACCCGCGCGGGGTCTATCCTGCCCGGGTGGCATCTTGGAGTTGGCTCTTCCTCGGCGCGATGATCGCCGCCTATGGCGTGGCCAACCTGCTGCAATCCGTAGCCGCCGCCCGCACCGACCTGCACCACGGCTTCCAGCCGATGCTGCTGCTGCGCCTCGGCCGCCACAAGTCCTACCTCGTCGGTGTCGCCTGCCAGTGCGCCGGCTTCGCGCTGGCCTTCTTCGCCCGTCGTGACCTGCCCCTGTTTCTCGTACAGTCGGCAATGGCGGCCGGCCTGGGCGTGACGACGATCCTGGGCGTGCTCATCCTCAAGTGGAAGCTCCCGCGGGCCGAGGTCGCCCTGTTACTGGCCCTGACCGTCGGCATCGCGGCGCTGGTCATGGCGGCCAAACCGGCGCCGTCCCGCCAGCTCGGCACCGGCGGCGTCATCGGCCTCGTCGCGGTCCTCGGCGCGCTGGCCATCCTCGGCTTCTTCGCCGGCCGGCTGCGCGGAGCCCCCGGCTCGGTCGTCCTGGGCTCCCTGTCCGGTGTGGCCTTCGGCGCCGCCGCGGTTGCCTCCCGCCCCCTCGCCTCGGCCGACTCGTTCGCCCAGTTCGCCACCGACCCGCTGTCCTACCTGCTGATCGCCCACTCCCTCGTCGGCCAGCTCCTGCTCGGCCTGGCCATGCAGCGCGGCTCGACGACGGCCGCGGTGGCCGCCATGGACGCCGCGGGCGCGGTGCCGGCGGCGGTGGTGGGGCTGCTGTTCCTGGGCGACGGCGTCTGGCCGCACCGGGAGTGGCTGGTGGCGGTCGGCTTCGTGATCACTCTGGCCGGCGTCATCGGCCTCAGCTTCTACGCCGAGCCGCAGCACCACCACGAGACCGAGCCCGAGCCGAAGCACGCCGCGCCCGGCCTCGCCCTGAGCGCCGCCCGCCGCCCGGTTCGTCGCTGACAAACCTCGCCCCGCAAGAGCTCGCCCTGAGCGCCGCCGTCGACCCGCTTGGTGTTGACAAACCTCGCATTCGTGATATGTCGGGCGCTTCGCGCCGCGACATATCAGCATTTATACCCTGACAGGGCATAAGTCCGAAAAGTCGTCACGCGGAGCGCCCGACTTTTCGCGTCACGCGGAGCGCCCGACTTTTCGCGTCACGCGGAGCGCCCGACTTTTCGCGTCACGCGGAGCGCCCGACTTTTCGCGTCACGCGGAGCGCCCGACTTTTCGCGTCACGCGGAGCGCCCGACTTTTCGCGCCACGCGGAGCGCCCGACTTTTCGCGTCACGCGGAGCGCCCGACTTTTCGCGTCACGCGGAGCGCCCGACTTTTCGCGTCACGCGGAGCGCCCGACTTTTCGCGTCACGCGGAGCGCCCGAC
>NZ_JBITDU010000001.1:995291-1034034 GCF_044454505.1 Dactylosporangium sp. NPDC051541 | reverse complement strand
CGCGCCCGACTTTTCGCGTCACGCGGAGCGCCCGACTTTTCGCGTCACGCGGAGCGCCCGACTTTTCGCGTCACGCGGAGCGCCCGACTTTTCGCGCCACGCGGAGCGCCCGACTTTTCGCGCCACGCGGAGCGCCCGACTTTTCGCGTCACGCGGAGCGCCCGACTTTTCGCGCCACGCGGAGCGCCCGACTTTTCGCGCCACGCAGGAGTCGTGGCACGGAGTGCCCAACTGTCGCACCAACCAAGATTCGCGCCGCGCAGAGCCGCACCGGCCAGGAGTTGAGCCCGCAGGCGTTTGGGGCTTGAGGCGCCGCAGACGTTGAGCGCCGCGAGAGTGGAGGCACAGGCGAGGCTCAGCTCCGTAAGGTGCGCCGGCGAAGGGGCAGCACGGAGTGTGATGGCTTGAGTACGCGACGTCCTCCGTTCGGAGGACCCGTCCGGCAACTCGGGGGACCCTAGACGCACCCCATTCCAACTTCAGAGTTCCGCCGCCTGACCGATCAGGGATTTCGCAAAGGTCGAAACCCTGTGAGCAGTGAGGAGGCGACACCACGTGCTGAAGAGCCGGCTCAGCGCCTGGTTCGCGGTCTGGATGGGACTGCTCACCGTTGCGTTCTACCTGTGGCCCGACCAGCACATGCTGTGGTGGGGCGCGATCGGCCTGTCCAGCGTGGCCGGGGTCGTCGTCGGGGTCGTCGTGCACAAGCCGAGCCGGCGGTGGCCGTGGCTGCTGCTGGCGGCCGCGCTGGGCTGCTTCGGGGCCGGGGACTTCCTGTACAACCTGCTCACCGATGTCTTCGCGCTCGAGAACCCGTTCCCGTCGGTCAACGACGTGCTGTACCTGGCGATGTATCCGCTCGTCGCCGGCGGCCTGCTGGGCTTCATCCGCTCCCGTACCGGGCGCAACAACCGCGACAGCCTGATCGACGCGGCCACGTTCACGATCGGCCTGGCCCTGCTGTCCTGGATCTTCCTGATCGACCCGTATGTCCGCAGCACCGAGCTGACGCTGCTGCAGAAGCTGGTGTCGATCGCGTACCCGCTCGGCGACGTGCTGACCCTGGCCGTCTTCGTCCGGCTGCTCACCGGCGGGATGCGCCGCAACGGCACGATCAACTTCCTCGGCCTCGGCACCGCCGGGCTGCTCGCCGCCGACGTCGTCTACGGGCTCATCCAGCTCAACGGCTCCTGGCACGTCGGCGGCCCCACCGACCTCGGCTGGGTGCTGTGCTACTCGGCGTGGGCGGCGGCCGCCCTGCACCCGTCGATGACGGAGATGACGGAGCCGACCCGCTCGTCGGCGACCACCGACCTCAGCGGGCGCCGCATCGTGCTGCTCGGCCTGGCCTCGCTGATCGCGCCGGCCGTGCTGCTGATCGAGGCCAGCCTCGGCACCGTCCGGGACGCGGCCGTCATCGCCGCCGCCTCCGGTGTGATGTTCGCGCTCGTGCTGACCCGCCTGGCCGGGGTCATGGGCAACCACCGCCAGTCCCTGACCCGCGAGCGGGGGCTGCGCGCGGCCACCACCACGCTCGTGGCCGCGGCCGACACCGGCGAGGCCCTCGCCGCCGTCCAGACCACCCTCGAGCGGCTGCTGCCGGCCGACACCCCGCACGTCGTCGCGCTCATCCGGGTCGGCGACGAGGAGGAGCTGCCGGCGCCGGGCCTGGTGCGCGTCTCCGGGCTGGCCCCGGACGTGCGGGCCCAGCTGCGCGAGTTCAGCTCGACGCTGCGCCACCCGCTCGGCGCCACCAGCGACACCCTGTATCTCGCCGCCCCGACCGAGGTCCTGCAGCTGCTGCAGCCGACGTTCGAGGTGCTCGCCGCGCAGGCCGCCATGGCCCTGGAGCGGATCACGCTGTCGGCCGAGGTGAACCGGCGCAACAGCGAGGCGTACTTCCGCACCCTGATCCACAACACGTCCGACGTCATCCTGATCATCGACGACAACGACGTCATCCAGTATGCGAGCCCGGCGGCCGGCACGGTCTTCGGCGACGAGCGTATCGCCGGCTACGAGCTGTGGGAGTTCCTGGCCCGCGACGAGCGGGCCCGCCTGGCCGAGCTGCTCGGCCAGGTCCGCCACGGCCTGCACAGCCACGACGTCATGGACGTGCGGGCCGAGCGGGTCGACGGCTCCGGCCTGCTGGTCGAGATCGACTGCCGGGACCTGCGCTCCGACACCACCGTCGGCGGCCTGGTGCTGACGGTGCGGGACGTGACCGAGCGCCGGCGAATGGAGGAGCAGCTGATCCGCCAGGCGTTCCACGACTCGCTCACAGGCCTGGCCAACCGGGTGCTCTTCGGCGACCGGGTCGAGCAGGCCGTCTTCCGCGGCCAGCGCGACGGCACCCTGGTCGGCGTCCTGTTCATCGACCTCGACGACTTCAAGATCGTCAACGACACGCTCGGCCACGCCATCGGCGACGAGCTGCTCAAGGCCGTCGGCAAGCGGATCACCGGCGAGCTGCGCCCGACCGACACCGTGGCCCGGCTCGGCGGCGACGAGTTCGCCGCGCTCATCGAGGCCGACTCCATCGCCGACCTCGAGCTGGCCGCCGAGCGCATCAACATCGCCCTCGCGGAGCCGTTCGCGGTGGCCGGCGACTCGGTCAACGGCATCAGCAGCATCGGCCTGTCCACCACGATCGACGCGAACTCGGCCGAGGAGCTCCTGCGCCAGGCCGACCTCGCGCTCTACGTGGCCAAGGGCGCCGGCAAGGGGCAGTGGCGGCGGTACCAGTCGGACCTGCACACCGCGGTGCTGGAGCGCCTGGAGCTGCGCGCCGCCCTCGACCAGGCGGTCAAGGAAAGCCAGTTCGTGCTGCAGTACCAGCCGATCGTCGATCTTGCGACGGGCGTGCCGCTGGGCTTCGAGGCGCTCGTCCGGTGGAACCACCCGACCCGGGGCATGATCGCGCCCGGCCACTTCATCGAGGTGGCCGAGGAGAGCGGGCTCATCGTGCCGATGGGGCGGATGGTCCTGCAGCAGGCGCTGAACACGGCCGGCCGCTGGCAGCGGTCCACGGCGCCCGGCGCGCTGCGCTACATCAGCGTCAACGTCTCGGCCCGGCAGTTCCGGACCCCCGGCTTCGTCGAGGAGGTGCGCCAGATGCTGCGCGCGTCCGGCGTCGAACCCGGCACGCTGCTGCTGGAGATCACCGAGAGCCTGCTGCTGCGCAACGACGACACGGTCCGGGCCGACCTCGACGCGCTGCGGGCGATGGGCATCCGGCTCGCCATCGACGACTTCGGCACCGGCTACTCCTCGCTGTCCTACCTGCAGCACATGCCGATCGACGTGCTGAAGATCGACAAGTCGTTCATCGACGACATGCTCTCCTCGACGCAGCAGCGGGCGGTCGTGACCGCGATCGTCCAGCTGGCCCAGACCTTCAACCTCTCGGTCGTCGCCGAGGGCGTCGAGGAGCCGGGCCAGCGCGAGGCGCTGCACGAGATCGGCTGCCCCTACGGCCAGGGCTACCTGTTCGCCCGGCCGCTCAGCGAGCCCGACGCGTTCGCGCTCATCCCGAAGACCGCGCCATTCGCCGCGATGGCGTAGAGAACCCGCTCCGGCGATCCCGGGCGGGGGCAGTACCCCAGGAAAATCCTCAAAACCATGGAAGGTAGACCCGAATGACCGTCCACCCGCTGCACAGCCACCAGGGCACCCAGGGCACCTACGTCCGCAAGGACGGCCGCTGGGACGACCTGGAGCGCCTGCGCACGACCAGCCCGATGTACGACGCCGTCATCGAGGAGATCGACGGCCGCCGGATCCGGGTGGGCAGTCACTGGCTGACCGACTGGGCCTCGTGCAACTACCTCGGCTTCGACCTCGAGCCCGAGATCATGGACGCCGTCGAGCCGTACATCCGCACCTGGGGCACGCACCCGAGCTGGTCGCGGCTGCTGGGCAACTCCCGGCCGTACATCGACATCGAGGAGCGCCTCACCGAGCTGCTCGGCGCGCCCGACACCCTGCTGCTGCCGACGATCACGCACATCCACATGTCGGTGATCCCGATCCTGGCCGGCGACGGCACGATCTTCCTCGACTCGCAGTCGCACAAGACCATCTACGACGGCTGCATGTACGCCAAGGGCCTCGGCGCCACCGTGCAGCGCTTCCGGGCCGGCGACCCCGAGCACCTCGCCGAACTGCTCGCCCAGGCCCCGGCCGGCAAGGCCAAGCTCATCGCGATGGACGGCGTCAACAGCATGACCGGCCTCGCGCCCGACCTGGCCCGCTTCGCCGAGGTGGCGCGGCAGTACGACGCGCTGCTGTACGTGGACGAGGCCCACGGCTTCGGGGTCATCGGCGAGCGGCGCGAGGACGAGACGTCGCCCTACGGCTCGCGCGGCAACGCGATCGTGAAGTACGCGGGCGAGAGCTACGACAACATCGTGCTCGTCGGCGGCTTCTCGAAGTCCTACTCGTCGCTGATGGCGTTCCTGGCCCTGCCGACGTGGCTCAAGAACCACCTCAAGGTCGCGGCCCCGCCGTACCTGTACTCCGGCCCCTCCCCCACGGCCTCCCTGGCCACGGTCCTGGCCGGCCTCGACGTCAACGAGAAGCGCGGCGACGACATCCGGGCCGATCTGTACCGCAAGACGATGCGCGTGCTCAACCACGTCCGCGACCTCGGCGTCTACACCCCGAACACCGGCACCACGCCGATCATCGAGCTGCCGCTGGCACCGGGCGAGGACATCGCCGCCGTCGGGCAGTACCTGTGGGACAACGAGACCTACGTGACCCTCGCCGCCTACCCGCTGGTCCCCCGCGACCAGGTCGGGTTCCGCGTCCAGGTCACCGCGGCCAACACCGACGCGGAGATCGACCAGCTCAACGGCGTGCTGACCCAGCTGGCCGGGGCCGGCCGTCTCCTGCGGACGGACGTGAACACCCTCGGGAACGCGGCTTGAGCGAGCACGCCTTCCAGGCCCGCCACCGGGCCCGGCGGCAACTGCCGGGCCTGCTGATCCCCCTGCGCAACCGGGACTTCCGGCTGCTGTGGACCGGGATGAGCGGATCGCTGATCGGCGACGGGGTCCTCCTCGTCGCCATGGCCTGGCAGGTGTACGCGCTGTCGGACGCGCCCGCGGCGATGTCGGTCGTCGGGTTCGCCCTCACCCTGCCCCAGGTCGTCACCCTGCTGTTCGGCGGCGTGGTCAGCGACCGGTTCGACCGGCGGAAGATCATGCTGGCGACGGACGTGGTGCGGGGCGCGGCGCTGGCCGTCCTCGCCGCGCTCAGCCTCAGCGGCGCGATCCAGGTGTGGCACATCGTGGCCCTGGTCGCGGTGTACGGGGCGGCGTCGGGCTTCTTCGGCCCGGCGTTCGACGGGCTCGTGCCCACCCTGGTCGACGGGGACGAGCTGGTCCGGGCCAACGCGCTGGACCAGTTCGTCCGGCCGGCCGCCCTGCAGATGGCCGGGCCGTCGCTCGGCGGCGTGCTGATCGCCGCCGGCGGCGCCGGCCTGGCCTTCGCCGTGGACGCGGCCACGTTCGCCGTCTCCGCGGGCTGCCTGCTGCTGATGCGATCCCGAGCCACGCCGTCCGACGCCTCCGAAACATCGGAAGGTTCGGTGTGGACCGAGCTCAAGGAGGGCATGAGCTACGTGCGCGGCAACGTGTGGCTCTGGGGCACGTTCGTCGCCGCCACCTTCACCTACCTGCTGTTCATCGGCCCCACCGAGGTACTGCTGCCCCTGGTGGTCAAGCACGAACTGCACGGCACGGCGGGTGACCTCGGCCTCATCCTGGCCAGCGGCGGGGTCGGCGCCATCGCGGCGGCGCTCATCGTCGGCCAGCGCGGGGTACCCAAGGAGTACATGAAGTTCATCTACTGCAGCTGGACCCTCGCGACGCTCGCGGTCGCGGGCTACGGCCTGGCCACGTCGTCGTGGACCCTCGCGATCGCGTGCGCCCTGGTCAACGGCCTGGAGGCGGCCGGGACCATCGCCTGGGCGACGGCGAAGCAACGCCTGGTGCCGGAGGAGCTGATGGGACGGGTCTCGTCGGTCGACTGGTTCATCTCGATCGCCCTGGTACCGCTGAGCTACGCCATGGCCGCGCCGGTCGCCAACGCCATCGGCATCCAGAACACGCTCATCGGCGCCGGCGTGCTCGGGGCCGCGGTGACCCTCGCGTTCCTGTACCTGCCGGGCATGCGCGCGCCGAAACAGTTGGAGTTGGCCGCATGAGCGGGCGTGCAGCGAAACGGCGGGCCCGTTCGTGCGGTGGCGCAGCCGTGTTCGCCGCCGCCGAAGGCGGCTTGGGGGAATCATGAGTGACGTCGTTGCCATGGTGGACCGGCTCGGGCAGGCCTTCCTCGCCCGCGACCTCGAGGGCGTCATGGCCTGCTTCGTGCCGGAGGACGACATCACGTACGTCGGCTCGGAGGCCGGCGAGTGCGCCACCGGCCGCGCGGCCGTGCGGGAGCTCCTGGCGGGGCTCTTCGCACGGCCGGCGGCGTACACGTGGCAGGCCACCTCGGCCACGGTCCACACCCTGCCCGGCGGCGCCTTCGTGATCGCCGAGGCCGACGGCGCCGAACACACCGCCGCCGGCACGGTCGAACCCTTCCCGTACCGCATCACCGGCCTGCTGTCCCGGCGCAACTCCGGCGCCTGGCTGTGGCGAGCGATCCAAGGCTCAGAACCCACCTAGAACCGGACATAACTGCGGCTTGTCCGGCTCCGGCAATAACGCTATTGTTATTGCGTGGCACGAGGCGGTTGGGTGGTGGAGTTCCATGCCGAGTGCGAGAAATGGGCCGAAAGCCTCGACCAGCCGGACACCGAGGCGCTCCTGGCGGCGATCCGGATCCTCCGGGATTTCGGTCCAGGCCTGGGCCGGCCGCTGGTCGACACCATCACCAGCAGTCAGCACGCCAACATGAAGGAGCTACGCCCCGGCTCGACCGGCCGGACCGAGATCCGCCTGCTGTTCGCCTTCGACATGCAACGGCAGGCCATCCTGCTCGTCGGCGGCGACAAGAGCGGCAACTGGTCCCGCTGGTATGAGACCAACATCCCCCTCGCCGATGCGCGGTTCAGCGAACATCAGGCGGCATTCTGGGCACGGCGAAACCAATCGGTGCAAGCGCGAGGCGAGACCTCAGGGACGCGACGTAGGAGGCGGCGATGAGTCTGCGGGACTGGGAGCAGCGGGTTCTGGCCGTCGAGGGCGCGGCCGAGCGGGTGTCCGCGGTTGAGGAACAGCTGCGGCTGGCCATCGGACTGACGGCGCTGCGGGAGCGGACCGGCCTCAGCCAGGCCGAGCTGGCCGCCCGCATCGGCGTGTCCCAGCCGCGCGTGGCCGCCATCGAGCGGTCGACGAACATCACCATCGACCTGCTGGAGCGCTACGTCACCGCGGTGCTGCCCGGCGGCGGGCTGGAGATCGTCGCCGTGCAGGGGCACCACCGCTTTCCGCTGATGGCCCCGGCCGAGACCGCCGCCGCGGACACCGTTCCCGCGCCGGAGCAGGCGGCCTCATAGCGCCAGGTCGGCGCAGGTGGACTCGTGGGGCAGGAGGGGGCGGAAGGACACCTGCCAGCGGGTGTCGCCCGAGAGCCACGGGGTGCGGCGGGTGGCTTTTGCCGCGGCGGACAGCAGCGGGGCGGCGTCCACCGTGACGCAGTGGACGCGGAGGCGGTCGGCCACCTCGCCCGGGAGCGGGGTCGGGCCGGGCCAGTCCATCGCGGGTGGGTCGATCGCGGCGGCGTCCCGGCTCGGCGGCCACGGCTCGGCCACCGCGGCCATCAGCTTCGGCTCGTAGGGCTCCGTGCCGCCCCGCTCCAGGTCCCGCAGCGAGTGCACCAGATCCTCCAGGGGCTGGCGGGCCCGGGTCTGCGACAGGCTCAAGCCGCCGTGGAGGCCGAGCGCGGGCACGTCCGTCGTCAGGCGGCCCGACGAAGCCAGGACACTGATCCGAGTGCCCGGGGCGTCCATCACCTGCGGGACACCGAGATCGGCGCCGTTGCCGACGCCGGCCTCCAGTGCGCGCTCCGCCCACCGCCGCACCTCGGCCGGCGGCACGTGCCGCAGCCGCGCGTTCGGCAGAGCCGGGGCCGTAGACCCGGCCGACACCGGGCCGTTGACGATCACCCGGCCGTCGCCGTACACACTCACCTGCGGCAACTCGCTGAACGCCGTCGCCGGAGTGACCAGGCCGCCCGACGTGTGCACCTGCAGGACCAGGTCATCCGGGGCGTACGACGCCGGCGGTGAGCCCACGATCGCGGGTGAACCACAGCCGGCCGTCACCAGCACGACCGCCACGAGCAGGCGCGAGAACCTCATGCCCGGATTCGACGCGGCCGGCCGTCCAAAAGTTCCGACTAACAGTGTTAGTTTTGGGCCATGCGAACCGTCTACTTCGCCGCCGCCCGGCGCACGCCGATCGGCCGGCTCCGTGGCGCGCTCAGCCACGTCCGGCCCGACGACCTCGCGGCGGCCGTGGTCAAGGAACTCGTCACGGGCGTCGACCCGGCCCGCGTCGACGAGGTCTACTGGGGCGCGGCCAACCAGGCCGGCGAGGACAACCGCAACGTCGCCCGCATGGCGGTCCTGCTCGCCGGCCTCCCCGACAGCGTGCCCGGCGCCACCGTCAACCGGCTGTGCGCGTCGGGGATGGAGGCGGTGACCGTCGCCGCCCGCACCATCGCCGCGGGTGAGGCCGACATCGTCGTGGCCGGCGGGTCCGAGTCGATGAGCCGGGCGCCGTTCGTCCTGCCCCGCCCCGACGACAGCCTCCCCAACTCGATGGCCATCGCCGACACCCGCCTCGGCTGGCGCCTGGTCAACCCGCGCATGCGCGACCGGCACGGCCTGCTGAGCATGGGTGAGACGGCGGAGGAGGTCGCCGCCCGCCACGGCATCGGCCGCGAGCGCCAGGACGCCTTCGCCCTGCGCAGCCACCAGCGGGCCGCGGCGGCGAGCAAGAACGGCCACTTCGCCGCCGAAATCCTGCCGGTCGAGGGGGTGAGCGCCGACGAGGGCATCCGCGCCGACACCAGCCTCGAGAAGCTCGCCAAGCTCAAGCCCGTGTTCCGCGCCGGCGGCACGGTGACGGCCGGGAACGCCTCCCCTTTGAACGACGGTGCGGCGGGGGTACTGCTCGTGAGCGAGGACGCGCTCAACGACCTCGACCTGGAGCCACTCGGCCGCTACGTGGCCGGAGCGTCGGCCGGTGTGCACCCGGACGTCATGGGGATCGGGCCGGTGCCGGCGACCCGCAAGGTCCTCGCCCGGGCCGGCTGGTCGATCGGCGACATCGAGCAGGCCGAGCTCAACGAGGCCTTCGCGGCCCAGGTGCTGGCCTGCACCGACGAGCTCGGCCTCGACCCCGAACTGGTCAACCCGGACGGCGGGGCGATCGCGATCGGGCACCCGCTCGGCTGCTCGGGCGCGCGGATCCTCACGACGCTGCTGCACCGGCTGCGGCGGACCGGCGACGCGCGGGGGCTGGCGACGATGTGTGTCGGTGTCGGGCAGGGATCGGCAGTACTGGTGGAGAGGGTCTGACGAGATGCGTTTTCAGGGCCGGACGGCCGTCGTGACGGGCGGGGCGCAGGGCATCGGGGCCGCGACCGCCGCCCTCCTGCGCGAGCAGGGTGCCGACGTGGTGGTGCTCGACCTCAAGGCCGGTGACGGGGTCGTCGCCTGCGACGTGACCGACAAGGCGCAGGTCGACGAGGTGTTCGCCGGGATCGGCCGGATCGACATCCTCGTCAACAACGCCGGGATCACCCGGGACAACCTGCTGTTCAAGATGCCGTTCGACGAGTGGACGGCCGTGCTCAACACCAACCTGACCAGCATGTTCCTGTGCACGCAGGCGGCGCAGCGGGTGATGGTGGCGCAGCGCTACGGCCGGATCGTCAACCTCAGCAGCCGCTCCGCCCTCGGCAACCGGGGCCAGGCCAACTACGCCGCGGCGAAGGCCGGCGTGCAGGGGCTGACCGCGACGCTGGCGATCGAGCTGGGGCCGTACGGGATCACCGTCAACGCCGTCGCGCCCGGCTACATCGCCACCCCGATGACCGCGGCCACCGCCGAGCGGGTCGGCAGCACCGCCGAGGAGCACCAGGCGCAGGTGGCCGAGCGCACGCCGCTGCGCCGGGTCGGCCGGCCCGAGGAGGTCGCCGCCGTCATCGCGTTCCTGGCCAGCGACGAGGCCTCCTACGTCTCCGGCCAGACCCTGTACGTCAACGGCGGCGCCCGCTAGCTAGCGGCTACTTCAGCACCAGGTCGACCTCGACGACGTCGCCGGCCTGCCGGTCCTTGTGATCGCCGAGGTCGACCACCCGCAGCTTGTACACCCCCGCCAGGTCCTTCTTGACCTGGAACGCGAGGTCGTCGCCGACCGCGTTCTGCCCGCTGGAGAGGGCCTCGTTGGGGGCGGTCAGCGGGCCGATCTCGGTGCCGTCGGGGGCGCCGAGGCGGAAGTGCTCCTGCCCGACGTACAGGCTCGACTTCCCCGTGTACTGGATGTCGACCTTGCACATGACGACGCGGTAGCCCTTCTTCGCCTGCCCGTTGTAGTCGAAGAAGCCGCCCCGCACGTCGCAGGTGGTGAACGTCGCGGTGACGTCGTGCACCGTGACCTTCTTGTTCGTGACCAGGTTGGCCGGCTCGTAGGCGAGGACGTCCCCGGTGGCGAGGGAGATCTTCGGCTGCTCGCGGTCGCCCTCGCCGAAGATGAACTCCCCGGTGGCGATGCTGGCCTTCAGCGGGTCGTAGATGCTGAAGTCCATGTTGTAGTTGCTCTTCTGCCCGGCCGCGACCGTGGTGCTCTCCCGGAACGAGCCCGTGTACTGCTGCCCGCCGACGTTGAACACCGTGGGCAGATATGGCGTGTCGTTGTCGGTGCCCAGGTTCTCCACGATCATCTCGGCCGAGAGCTGGTGCGAGCTCGCCTTGGCGTCGTAGGTGAGCTTCCCGACGGTGATCTTGAACTGGGCGAACCAGACCGACTTGTTGACGTTGACCGCCTGCTGGTCGGCGCCGGGCTTGGCGTCCTTGGTCCCGCCGACCGCGCCCGCGCCGGTGCCGGCGGTGCTGCGGTTGCCGCCGTTCACACCGTTGCCGCTGCCGGCCGCGCCCGTGTTGCCGGTGTCGGGCTTGTCGTCGCTGACGGCGTTCCACGCGACCACCCCGCCCACGCCGAGCAGCAGCACGCACGCGGCGATGATGGCGACGAGCACGCCCGCGTTCATGCCGGAGCGGACCGGGCGCACGGGCTGGACCGGCCGGAACGGCGGCGCGATCGGCGGCGGCGCCCCGAACGCCGCGGTCGGGTGCGGGTGCGGCGGCGCACTGGTCGGCGGTGCGCTGGTCGGCGGCGACATCGGCGTGCTCGCGGACTGGAAGGCGGCGGGCGAGACCGGGCTCGGCGGCGGCGCGGAGACCGGCGCGGCGCCCGAGACCGGCATCCCGACGGGGCCCGAGATCGGGGCGTTCGGCGGGGCCATGGGCGGCATGGGCACGCCCATCATCGGGGGCCGCGGACCGGGCGGCGCGGCCGGCGGGAACGGGGCCGGGCGGGCCGGCGACGGCATCGCGGCCAGCACGCTGCCCAGGGCCACGACCAGCTCCGGCTGCTCGATCAGCGTCGGTGCGACCCCGAGCCGCTGGTGCAGCAGGGTGCTGACCATCGGGATCCGGCTGGAGCCGCCGACCAGGAACAGGCCGCCGATCTGATCCGTGCGGACCCCGGCCCGCTGCAGGGTGCTCGCGGTGAGGTCCACCGTGCGCTGGAGGTACGACCGGGAAAGCTGTTCGAACTCGGTTCTGGTGACGTGGATGTCGGTCTCGATCAGCGGCAGGTGGATGCTGGCCGTGGAGGCGCGCGAGAGCTGCTCCTTGGCCGAGCGGACGTCCTCGCGGAGCAGGTGGTTGCGGCGCCGGCCGGCGTCGTCGGACGGCTCGACCAGCTGCCGCCAGCGGTCCGGGTCGCTCACCGTCAGCGTCTGGCCGAGGTGCGAGATGATCGCCGCGTCCAGGTCGACCCCGCCGACGTCGGGCAGGCCGTCGCTGGCCAGCACGTCCCAGCCGCCGTCGGGGCGGCGGCGCAGGACGGTGGTGTCGAACGTGCCGCCGCCGAAGTCGTAGACCACCAGCACGCCGCCGGGGACGATGGTGCGCCCGAGGACGGTGGTGAAGTAGGCGGCGGCCGCGATCGGCTCCGGCACCAGGATCGGCGACGGCATGCCGGCCCGGGCCGCGGCGTCGGCCAGGACGGCCCGGCGCTGGGTGGCCCAGTTGGCCGGGTAGGTCAGCACGGTGCGCACCGGCATGATCCCCAGGACCCGCGACGCCTCGTCCGCGGTGCGCCGCAGCAACGCCGCCAGCAGGTCCGAGACGGCGTATTCGCGCTGGCCCAGCAGCACCGTGCCGTCGTCGATCCGGCGCTTCGGGTTGGGTTCGAAGCGGGACGGGTCGAGCCGGGCACTGCGCTCGGCATCCCTGCCGACGAGCAGGTGCCCGTCGACCTCGGCGTACACCGACGACGGCAGCAGGAAGCTGGCGTCGAACAGCAGCGGCTGGCTACGACCGTCGGCGGCGGTCAGTGCGGCGACGGTGTGCGTGGTGCCCAGGTCGACGCCCAGCTGCGACTCGATATGCCTCGTCACGCCGACACGGTATCGCCTCCGCTCAACGTCGGGCGCCGGCGGCCGCCTTCACCTCCTCGCCGGTGCTGACGGTCTTGACCAGGGGCGTGTCGACCAGGTGCTCGGCCAGGAACCAGGCCTGCAGCTCGCCGGTGCGGACAATGTCGGATACCAGCAGGTCGTTGGTGCCGTCGTCGCCGAGCTCCATGACCCGGGCGGCGGCGTCGTGGGCCTCGGTCAGGATCAGCTCGTGGGCCTCCAGGAGCCGGGAGAGCATGGCCGGGACCTCCTCGGCCCCGTCCGGCGGCCGCGGCACCCGGGTCAGCTCGGCCACGTGCCGGGGGTCCCCGACCGCGATGCCGCCCAGCGTCTGCACCCGCTCGGCCAGGGCGTCGACCAGCTCCAGCTGCTCCCCGGCGTGCTTGTCGAGGAGCAGGTGCAGCTGGTAGAAGGTCGGGCCGCGCATGAGCCAGTGGTGCTTCTTGTACAGCGCGAAGAGGATCTGCGTGTCGGCCAGCACCTGGTTGAGCCGCTCGCAGGAGTACTGCCGGGCCTCGTACGACAGCGCCACCGGAAACTGCCGGAGCTGCCCGAACTTCTGGATCTCGCGCCCCTGCTGGTGCAGCCACGGCTGGCTGGAGGTCTTACCTGGGTCCTTTTTCTTGGTCGCTGGCATGACGGGGCCTGTGCCCCCGCCGGCGAGCCTTAGGCTCACCTTGTGCGGTGAGCGCATTTTTTCAAGATCGGCCCACACAGGGGATGATGGGTATAGGTAAGCTGCGATCCCGAACCACGTGTTGAGCGGCTAGAGCTACGGGGGGTGCCGGCCTGATGACACAAACGCCAGTGTCCGCGCGGCCCGAGACGGCCGCGGACCGGCCGCGGCCGCGGCGGCGCCGCGGATATGTCGGCGGGGTCCACGTCGGGCGGCTGGTGCTCATCGAGGCCGTCCTGCTCCTGATCGCGGCCATGGTGCCGCACGGGCCGATCGTGGCCGGGATCGCCGGGTTCGCGGGCCTGCTGGTGCTGCTGGTGGCGCTGCTGCGCAGCCGAGGACGGTGGTGGCTGGAGCGGCGGGCGATGAGCCGCGAGCACAACCGCCGCCGCGACGCCGGGCCCGACCCGGCCCCGGAGCCGGACCGGCGCCTGGTGATGCTGCGCACGCTCGCACCGGGCCTGCAGGTCCGGGAGGTGACCGGTGCCACCGCCGAGGGGCCCAGGATCGGGGTCGGGTGCGACGCCGCCGGGTGGTACGCGGCGGCGGTCCTCGGCAGCGGCGACTCCATGCGGGGCGATGCCGAGCCGGGGGTACCGCTGGATCTGCTGGCGCGTGTCCTGGACGAGGCCGAGCACCCCGGCGCGGTCGTCCAGGTGACCACCGTGACCGTCCCGGCGCCCTGGCAGCCGGTCGACAACAACCAGTTCGCCGCCCGCTCCTACCGCGAGCTGCAGCACCTGCAGAGCGGCTCCCCGCTCCCGGCCGAGCGCACCACCTGGGTCGCGGTCCGCCTCGAGGCCCGCGCCCGGGCCGAGGTCGGCATGGCCGGCAGCTACGACGCCGAGCACGCGCCCGCCCTGGTCGGCTCCCTGATCCGCAAGGTCGGCCGGCTGCTGCGCGACGCCGGCCTGGAGCACCGCATCCTCACCGGCGACGAGCTCACCGACGCCGTCGCCCGGGCCTGCGAGCTCGACCCGGCCGTGCGCGGCGAGGCGTGGCGCCCGCGCGAGGACTGGACCGTGTGGCGCTCCGGCGAGCTGGCCCACACCGTCTTCTGGCTCAAGACCTGGCCGCGCCTGGACAACACCTCCGCGCTGCTGGAGCACCTGATCTCGCTGCCGTCGTCGTCCTCGGCGTCGTCGCTGATCCTGACCCGCGACGGCGGCGGGCTGGCCCTGCGCGGCCTGATCCGGGTCTCCGCCGTCCCGGCCGCCCTGGAGCCGTCGGCCCGGGCCCTCGAGGAGGCGGCCACGGCCGCGCACGCCGAGCTGGTCCGCCTCGACGGCGAGCACGGCCCGGGCATGTACGCCTGCGCCCCCACGGGCGGAGGTGCGAAGTGAGCCACAGCGCCGAGCCGCCACCGGAGCACCTGGGCTACTACCAGCCGCCGCCGCAACAGCAGGCCGCCGGCCGCGCCCAGGTGCCCGCGCAGCAGCCCACCCAGGCCCAGCTCGCCCAGTGGCACGCGGCCCAGCAGGCCCAGGCACACCAGGCCGCGCAGCAGGCCCAAGCTCAGCAGGCGCAGGCGCAGCAGGCGCAAGCCCAGCACGCCGCCCACCAGGCCCAGGCGCAGCAGGCCCGGTCGCATGTCACGACCGAGGTGCGACCGGCCGCCGCGCCGCCCCAGTTCGACCTCGAGACCTCCCTGTCCCGGACCGCGGCGCCGAATCTGCCCTGGCAGCAGGCCCAGGCCCAGGCCGCGGCGGCCGCGGTGGCGGCACCGCCGCAGGTGCAGCCGCAGGCCCAGCCGCGCACGCCGAGCCGGGCGACCCGCCAGGAGGGCCCGTCCGGGCCGCCGGCGCGGGCCGCGGCCGCGCCGAAGGGCAAGCCGCTCGCCGCGAGTTTGTCCCGGCTGCACATCGACTGGCACGACGTGACCCCGGCGGCACTCAAGCAGATGCGCGGCGGCACCGGCGCGACCGGCCTGATGCTGGGCGTGGACTACCAGCGCCAGCCGGTGCCGATCCGGCTGTTCCGGGCCGAGCCGACCCGGGTGACGCTGGTCGGCGGGCTGTGGGCGCAGCGGATCCTGGTCTTCCGGGCCCTGGCCCTCGGGGCCCGGGTGATCGTGCTGACCGGCGACCCGCGCCCGTGGCAGGGCCTCGGCGAGTGGGCCACCGGCCTCAACGACCGCCTGGTCCTGTGGAACGACCCGCGCCCGCCCGACGCGCCGGCCGCCGCCCGCCAGCCGCTGCTAGTCGTGACCGACGTCAGCCAGGTCGGCTTCGGCGCCCGCCCCGAGCTCGGCCCGTGGCGGACCGAGGTGACGGTGGTGCGCAAGCTCGGCGCCGAGCACGCGCACACGCTGCAGGGCTGCGACCTGGTGATGCTGCAGAAGCTCAACGCGCAGGAGGCCGTGGTCGCGGGCCAGGCCCTCAACCTCCCGGCCAGCGGCACCGGGCTGCTGCAGGAGATGACCCCGGAGATGCTGGCGCTGATGGGCGGTGGCGCCAACCGCTACGTCTGGCTCTCCCCGACCGCCGTCGAGCAGCAGTACCACGGCCCGCCGCAGCGGTGACGCTCAGTCCTCGCGGGGCCGGTTCTTCTCGCGCATGGCGGCCAGGAAGATCTCGTACATCTCCCGCAGCGCCTCCGGCGGCAGCTCCATCCCGTTGCTCCCGCCCGGGTTGAGCCGCAGCGCGCCGCCGTCCTCCGGCCAGGAGACGACGATGTCCACGAACGGCACCGCGATCCACTCCCGGTCGCCGACCTCGGACTGCAGCTGCGCCACCGACGTGAACGCGAAGATGACCTGGTGGCCGTCGACGCGCTCGGTACGCCACCACGGGAACTCGGGGTCGGTCACGTCGCGGGAGACGCTGGGCACGATCCGGTCGGTGCGCACCGCGGTCCAGTAGTCGCCCGGTTCGTGCGCGTCCGGGTCCGCCTCCGGGGTCAGCTCCTCCTCCGTCGGCAGCGGCAGGAGCAGGTGGGCCTCCAGCAGGGCGGCCAGGTAGGCCTCCCGGTTCTCGGCCCGGACGGCCTGGCGCAGCCGGTCGTCGAGGGGATACCACTCCGGCTCCCACGGCACCAGCGTCCGGATCGCGTCCGGGGACAGGTCGGCCTGCAGCGGCCGCCCCGGGTTGACGGTGATGCCCCAGCCGAGCGGCGCGATGGTGTGCACGAGCTCGAACAGCGGCGTGCGCCGCACGTGCGTGATCTCGGGCGGGAGCACGCTGCCGGACGTCCAGGCCAGCACGTAGGTGACGCCGCCGGCCGGGTAGGTGGCCAGCCGCACCGGTTCGCGGCCGGTGGCCACACCGGGGCTGATCGGCACGTACAGCGCCTCCTCGGCCAGCGCCTGGAGGTAGGCGAGCTGGTCCCTCCCGGCGACGGCGGCGGCCATCGCGGTCTCGGCCTCGCTCGTCGGCCGCCAGTCGGCAAAAGCGGGAACCGAAAAAGCCGAAGCCGAAGAGCCGGATCCGGATTCCGGGGCCGCTTCGCTCCCGCCCCGGGCAGGGGGCTCCGCGCCCCCTGCACCCCCTGCCATGCCCACGGTCACGCCCACGTCCCGTCGTCGAGGACCCGGGCCGGCCGGCGGCCGCCGAGGAGCGTGGCGATGGCCTCGTCGACGGAGGCCCCGGCGTACCAGTCGGCGGTGTGGTCGACGACGAACACCCGGCCCTGATCGTCGACGGCGAGCAGCCCGGCCCCGTCGTCCTGCTCGCCGAGCGGGGTCAGCCGGGCCCGGACGAGCTCGCCGAGCTCGGCCAGGGTAGAGGCGGCGTGCAGGCCGCGCAGCGGGTCGAAGACGATGCCGACCCCGGCGACCTCGGCCCCGTCGCCGCCGGCCCGAACGGTGAGCCCGCCGAACTCGGCGAACGCCGCGAGGGCGGCCGGCCCGACGGTGTGCTGATGCCCGGACGGGGAGGCGTGCGAGGCGAGCGCGAGGCCCCACATGCGGGCCCGGGGCGTCTCGTCGCGACCGGGCGCCCACCCGGCCTCCCGCAGCGCCGTCTCGACCCCGGCCGGAAAGCGTGCAGCCTCGGTCATGACTCCCCCACTTCGATGCCGAGCCAGTCCAGGAGCGCGGCGCAGGTGCGGCAGGGAGCGGCCGGGGTGCCGTGCTTCGGGTCGCCGTGTTCGCGGATGTGGACCAGCGACAGCCGGGCCCCCCACAGCTCCGCGCGTGCGGCCGCGGGCGTCAGGGGAGTACCCCCGTAAAGTCTTTCGGCGGCATGTAAACGGTCGGAGACGAGGACCATCTCCGCGCAGTTGCCGGCGTAGCGCTCCCGCGACTCGACCGGCAGCTCGTGCAGGAACCGCCGGATCAGCGCGTGCAGCTCGGGCGGCGTGTCGCCGCGGACCGACGTGTGCTGGAACACGGTGTCGCCCACCAGCAGCGCGCCCGCGGTCAGCGGCAGCCTGCGGCCGGATGTCGCCCTGGTCATGCAGGACAGGGTAACCGGCATAGGCGGGCATCGTGTCGGCCGCGGCTGGCTGCGATAATGCGAGGGCTATTTGCAGACCTCATCACCGGGGGCCACGATTCGCACACTCCTCGTCTCACCGCAGCAGCGGGGTGCGTACGCCACCATCGGCGACGCGCTCGCCGCGGCCACCGACGACTCGGTGATCGCGGTGGCCCCGGGCACCTACGCGGAGGCCATCTTCGTCACCGGCAAGCGGCTGAAGCTGGTCAGCTCCGACCCGGCCGGCGGCGCCGTCACCCTCGACGCGACCGCGATCCCCTACCCGGCCGTCAGCGCCCGCAACGCCGCCCTCACCATCGAGGGCTTCACGCTGCTGTCCGCCGACGCGCCCGTGGTCACGGCCCGCGGGACGCAGCTCGCGCTGCACGGCTGCGACCTGACCGCGCGCTTCGGGCCCGGCGTCGACCTGGCCGGCGGCTCGATCGAGATGCGCAAGTGCACGGTCACCGGCGCGCAGTACGGCGTCGTCGTCGAGGACGCGCCCGGCACCATCGACGACTGTCAGATCAGCGAGGTCGCCGAGGACGGGATCATCGTGCGGATCGGGGCCGACCCGGTGATCACCGCGACGATCGTGCGCGGCTGCGGGCGGCGGGGCGTGTATGTGTACCAGTTCGGCAAGCCGACGATCGAGGGCTGCGAAGTCACGCAGACCGGCGACGCCGGGGTCGTCGTGGCCCACCAGAGCGCGCCGACGATCCGCCGCTCCAAGATCCACGACACGCAGGGCGTCGGCATCTCGGTCGCCCGCGGCTGCGGCGGCGCGATCGAGGAGTGCCAGATCGAGAACACCGGCGTCCCGGCCATCGACATCGCCGAGGGCGCGACCACCACGCTCGTCAGCGCCAAACCCGACGCGGCCCCGCTGTCGATCGGCGACGGCGCCCCGGCCGCCGGCGGTGACGCGGCCGCGGTGGAGGCGCTGCTGGGCGACCTGGAGACGATGGTCGGCCTGGCCGGCGTCAAGGACGAGGTCCGGGCCCTGATCGACGAGATCCAGGTCAACGAGTGGCGGCGCAGCGCCGGGCTGTCGGTCGGCGCGATGAGCCACCACCTGGTCTTCGCGGGCGCGCCCGGCACCGGCAAGACGACCGTCGCCCGCATCTACGGCAAGCTCCTGGCCGCGCTCGGGGTGCTGCCGAAGGGCGCGTTCAAGGAGGTCTCGCGGCGCGACCTGGTCGGGCAGTATCTCGGCCACACCGCCGAGAAGACGTCGGCCGCGTTCGAGGAGGCGCGCGGCGGGGTGCTGTTCATCGACGAGGCCTACACGCTGTCGCGGACCATGGGCTCCGGCGGCGACTTCGGCCAGGAGTCGATCGACACCCTCGTGAAGCTCATGGAGGACCACCGGCACGAGATCGCCGTGATCGCGGCCGGCTACACACACGAGATGGACGAGTTCATCTCGGCCAACCCGGGCCTCGCGTCGCGGTTCACCAAGACGATCGTCTTCGAGAACTACTCGCCGGAGGAGCTCGTGCGGATCGTGCGCCGCATGTGCGCCGCCGACGACTACGTCCTCGCCGACGACGTCGAGCCGGCGCTGCTGCGCCACTTCGCGGCCATCGAGCGCGACGCCAACTTCGGCAACGCCCGCGACGCCCGCAAACTCTTCGAGAGCATCCGCAAGGCGCAGGCCCAGCGGCTGCGGGTGCTCGGCCGCCGGCCCAGCCTCGACGAGCTGCGCATCCTGCACCGAGCCGACCTGGAGGCCGTCGTGGGGGCGGAGACGTCGTGAACGAGCCCGAGGAGTTCCGCGCGAGCTGGGCGCAGACGTGGCACAACTACGCCAAGCCGTTCATCGTGACCAACGTGCTGGTCGCGCTGCTGTGCTTCGTGATCGGTTACATCATCGCCGGCTACCCGGGCATGGTCCTGATGCCGGTGCTCGTGGTCGCCGGCATCACCTGGCTGCAGCGGATCGCGAGCCGCGGCCACGGGCTGCGGCTGTCCCCGACCGGCGTGGAGTTCCTCCGCCGCGACGGCGTGGTCGTGCGGATGCGCTGGCCCGACATCCAGGGCGTGGTCGTCATCAACCGCCGCTCGGGCACGGTCATCGCCCCGTGGGGCGCGGGCCGGGCCGCCGCGCAGGCCGGCGTCGACATGTTCGCCGACGCCAACACCGGACCGGGCGTCACCGGCGTCGGGGAGATCCTGAGCCCGGCCCAGGTCGACAAGCAGCGGCAGGCCGGGCCGGCCTGGGTGGCCCTGGCCGACCCGCAGACGGTGAACATGAGCCTGAGCATGATCGACCGCGGCTGGCCGGCCGGGCGGATCGGCGACTGGTTCCGCCGCTACCGCCCCGACCTGCTGCCCTGATCACGCTTGGCCGAGGGGCCGGCTCAGGCTCGGCCGCGGGGCCCGGCTCAGGCTCGGCCGACGGGGCCGTGACCAGGCCTGGCCGGCGGCCGCGCTCAGCTGGGGCGGCGCCCCCGCAGCGGCTGTGCCTCGACGCCCGGGAGGTTGACCTCCCAGAACTCGTTGTTGTTGAGGCCCTCCCAGGCCCGATACCCGAGCTCGGCCGGGCTCGCCAGCCCGTTCACGTCGCGCAGGTTGGCCACGGCACCCTCGGCGATCGCGCGGTACTCGGCGCTGGTCGGCGGATACGGCACGAGCCGATGCCACATGTAGCCCTTGGCCTCGTCGGGCGGCTGCCAGCCGTGCGACTCCAGGATGCGGCGGGTCTCCGGCGAGTCGACGCGGGTGACGTCCTCGTCGCCCAGCAGCTCCCCCGACACCTCGGCATAGAGCAGGTCGCGGCCCTGCGCGAACTCCGCCACCACCCACGGCCGGGTCTTCGAGCTGATGACGAGGACCATGCCGTCGCCGAGCTTGCCCAGCGCCGTCTTGAGGGCCGCGGCGAACTCCTCCCACGTCGGGGCCGGGGTCGGGGCCGTCATTCGTCGCCCTCCAGGTCGATGGTGCGCCACAGGTAGAAGGCGACGCCGAGGCCGCCGCGCATCAGCGTCAGCACCGACTCCCCGTAATACCACTTGAGGGCCGGGGAGCTGCCGCCCGACAGGCCGCCGGGCTCGCCGAGATGGGCGATGAGGGTGCGCCCGGCCATGGCGAACACGTCCTGCATGAAGTCCAGGTCGTCGTCGCTCGGCGGCCGCGACAGCTCGGCGTGGATCGGCACGGCCACGGTCTCGGCCGAGCCGTCGTCGGCCAGGGCCACGCTGGCCGGGCTGACACCGAGGCCGGCGTCGGCGAAGCGGGAATACGGGCTCGGGATGTCCAGCTGGGGATAGCCGAGCTCCTGCAACACGCGCTCGGGCTGCACCTTGCGCAGCAGCGGCGCCACGGTGAGTATCTTGCGGGCCAGCGCGACGATCTCGTCGCCGCTGAGCGTCCGCACGTCGGTCGCCATGCGCTCCACCTTAGCTACTGCGTCCAGTTCGTCGCCGCGCGCAGCGCCGGTTCGGGCGCGACCCCGCGGATCAGCGCGGTCAGCGCCTCGTCGATGTCACGGCCCAGAAACCGCTCATACTCCGGGTCGTCGCTCGCCGTGCCGATGCCGAGCTCCGGGTGCAGGACGATCTCGGCGCCCCACTGCGGCACCGAGCCGATCGGCAGCAGCGGCCCGCCCAGCCGGCGCTGCGCGGCCGCGATCCGCGCGGGGTCGCTCGGCTCGCCCTTCGGCAGCGTCAGGAAGCCCTTCACCCGCCAGTCGCGCACGTAGCCGTAGGCCGGCAGGGCCAGGTCGCCGAACTCGGTGAGGACGGCCCGGCGCTGCTTGTCCAGCGCGGGGTCGACATCGATCTCGCGGCCGGGCGTCCAGCCGACGGTCAGCAGGAAGTCGTGGACGTCGGGCGGCAGCCGGAACTGGATCGGCCCCTCCGGCTCGAACGGGCCCGGCAGGCGCGGCCGCAGCGCCTGGTGGGCCTGGCCGCACCGGTCCGCCCAGATGCGCTGCGGGTAGTGGCCGCTGCGGGCCATGAGGTCGAGCAGCTCCGCGGGCGGGGCGACGCCGTGGTGCTCCAGGTAGTACTCCAGCGCGAGGGGCCAGATCCACGTGCCGTCGGTACGGTATCCACGCGGTACCACCGGATCCGCCGTTGGATCGAAGACGTCCCGGCCCTTCGTGAGCGGGTCGCGGATGACCCAGGAACCGCTGCGCAGGTAGCGCAGAATCCGGGCGAAGCGCCGGGAGCTCTCGGCCGTCAGCTGCCCGGGGACCAGCTCGCCGCCGGTCTCCTCACCCAGCACGACGAACCGGAACGGCTCGTCGGACTCCTTGACGCTCACGCTGGCTCCCGGTCGAGGTCGGCGTGGGCGGTCTGCCAGTCGCGGTACCACTCCTCGAACCACCCGCGGCCGGCGGCGAGGGGGACGATGGTGGCGACCGTCTCGCGGTAGTAGGAGGCCCGCTTGGCCGGGCGCGGGTGCGTGCGCAGCCGCTGGACGTTGCTGAGCCGGTCGGCCAGCTTCACCGCGAGGGCGGCGTCGGGGGCGTCGCGCAGCCGCTCCAGGTACGCCGCCCGGTCCCCTTCCTTGGTGACCCACCCGACGAGCTCGGCGACCCGCGGGCCGAAGCGCTCGCGCACCTCGTCGAGGGTCGTCGGGGTGTCCTCGACGACGTCGTGCAGGACCGCCGCCCGCAGCACGTCCGGGTCGCGCGCACCGACCGCGGTGACGAGCACGTCGAGGGCCTCCAGCAGGTGCTCCAGGTAGGGCTCACCGGCCGGGCGGCGCTGGTCGCCGTGGCGCTCGGCGGCGAACTCGACCGCCTCGTCGAGCGCGGCCAGGGTCGCCGCCGGGAGTTCGCCGGCGTAGCGGGTCCGCAGCGCCGGCCAGCCCACGGAGCCGTCAAACGTGCGCAGCACCGCCGGCCCCTCCCCCCGGGTCGAAGGCCGTGGCATCCACCACCGGCGACGTGCCGGTGAGGTTGAGCGCGTGATCCCTGTGGTGCCAGGCAATGCCGCAGGTGTACCCGGACAAGGTCGCCGAGAACGTGACGTAGGACGTCGACTCCTCGGGCGCCGCGACCGTCCACCCGTTGGCCCGCAGCCAGCCGGAGATCGCCGCCAGCGCCTGGTTGGCCGTGGTGTCGGCGGGCGGGACGACGAGGTACTCGACGTCCATCCGGAACCGCTCCTCGGCCAGGTCGACGGAGGCCGCCCCGATCCGGTGGACCGACGGCTCCCGGGTCCGGCGCACCCGGCCCCCGGCCACGGCCGCGGCGGCCGTGGCGAGCTGGGTGTCGAGCCACGTCTTGGACTGCTCCAGCCAGTGGAACATGGCGTCGCGGCCGGCCGGGACCGGCTGGGCGGCGGGGCGGGGCCGCACCCCGATCGGCTCGCTGCCGTCGACGTGCCGGGCCCGCCACTGCGGCCAGGTCGGCAGCGGCGACCGCGGGGCGTCCGGAGGGGCCGAGGTCGTCTCGACCTCACCGATCAGCCGCAGGTCGCGCAGAGCCCGGTGGGCGGCCTCGACGTCGGCCCGCACACCCCGGTCCTCGGCGTAGTCGCGGCCGTCGACGACGAACACCGGCTTCACATCGTCGTACGCCTCCCCGATCCGGAAGATGTACAGCGTCTCGCGCTCGGTCATGGCGAGCTGTCCTCCAGCTGGTCCCGGGCGGCGGCTTCGCGGAACGCCCGGTGGACGGCCTGGGCGTCGGCGGCCGAGAGGGCGACGTAGGGCTTGTAGAGCGAGTTGTGCTCGATGTCGGCCGCGATCGACGCGCGCAGCGTGGTGAGCTGCAGCTCGAACGCGTACTTGTGGCCCTCGACCTCGATGCCGATGGTGAGCGGGATGACACGGTACTCGGGGCTCTTGGACTTGGGCGAGGCGTACATGTTGTCCACCTCCACGATCCGGCCGCCGTCGCCCACACCGAAGCGCTCGCGAATCAGCTCCAGCGCGTGCCACAGGCTCCTGGTGTCGGGCACGGTGATCCGCGCGCCGACCGCGTCGATGATATCGCCGACGCGATACCAGGGGCGGCCGGGCGCGTTCTCCCGGCCCTGCTGCATCCGGCTGACCTTGTCGAAGAGGCCCTCGGCGTCCTTGCCCCGGCTGTTGTAGTCGACCGGCCCGTCGGTGGCCCGCCGGACCTCGGCCGCGACCTCCTGCAGGGCCTGGTCGACCGCGGGCTTGAGCTTCTCCCGCAGCCGGTCCGCGTACTCCTCCACCAGGACCCGCTCTTCCGGGGTCGGGTGCGGGCCCACGGACAGGGCCGGGTCGGACGCCTTCATCTCCGCGACGTAGAGGTCCATCCGCTTGTACTCGGTGCCCTCGACGGTGACCTTGTTGACCCACTCCGGGACTTCGGCGTAGAGCGGCCCGCGGCCCGGGTTGTCCTCCAGGAACAGGTGCAGGTCGCCGCCGTAGCGGGCCAGGGCGTCACCCCGGGCCAGCTCCTCGATGTGCCGCAGCACGAGGTCGCGCACCTCCGGGTTGCGCAGGGAGTTGGTGACGTTGAGCGCGTGCGTGTCGTCGAGCAGCTTCTCCACCACGCCCGCCAGCTCCGGCGAGTGCGGCGCGATCCGCTCCTGGACCAGCTGGTGCGCCTCTAGAGTCGCCTGAGCAGGATCCGGCGCAGTTCGGGGTCCGACGGGATCATAGTGCGCGCCTCCTCCAGGATGCGCTCCGCCTCCGCCCGGGTGATCTCCCGGGACCCCGGCGGCGGAGTCGAGACCCATGATCGCCGCAAAGTCCTCAGCGAGATAAGCACCGCCCGGCTCGGGCCCGGCGCCGCCTCCAGAATCGTCACGTGGTCCGGTGTCGCGTGGAACGTGTACGCCACCGGTGGGGTCTCCTCCACCTTCAGCATCGCGCCCTCGGCCGCCGGGCTCGGTGTCGTGTGCTCCAGCACCAGGGTGATCCAGCCCTCGCGCCGGTCCCGCGGGCTCTCCGCCTCGATCGCCAGCACCGTCGCCCGGGCCCCGGTCCCATTGCCCAGCCTCATCCCCGGCTCGATGACGCCCCCCAGCGGAAAGCCCGAGATCATCAGCCCCCGGCCGGTCCAGTCGAAGACCTTCTCCACCTTGATGCGGATCACCCGCGCTCCCTTCGTGCTCGCGCAGCGTCGCGGCCAGCGTCTGGTGGTCGGCGAACGCGGCCGGGCCGAGCACCAGGACGCGGCCACCCTCCTCCGGCGGCCGGACCGCGGTGACACCCTGTTCGTCCAGGTACCGCAGCAGCGCCGGGTCCTCGGCCACCCGGATCTCCACACCGCGCAGGTCGATCCCCTCGGCGTGGGCGACCGCCTGCGCCGTCTCCGCGTCCGCGGGCACGGCCGGTTCGCGGTCGCCGGCGGGCAGCGCGGGCTCATGGGGCGGCGGGACGTCACCCGGCGGCGGGCCGCCGTCGTGCAGGCTGCCGGCGATCGGCGCCGGGTCCTCGTAGCCCTCGTAGCGCAGCCGGAGCTCGTACTGGCCGTAGTCGAGGTGGCGGAGCTCGACCACGTGGACCCGGGCGCCCGCGCCGAGCAGCGCATGGGACTCGGGGCCGAACTCGCCCTCGCGGCCGACCCAGGCGATGGCGGTACCCTTCGGCGCCTCCACGACCACCTGGACCCGGCCCTCGGAGATGTGCGCGCCGACCTCGCCGTCCAGATGCGTGAAGGCGTCCAGCCGCAGGTGCCCGTCGACCAGCCGCGGCAGCTCGTGCAGCTCGGTGATCCCGAAGTGGCGCAGCTCCACCTGGCCGTGCAGGCGCAGGTCGGTGACCGTCTCGCGCATCGCGTGCTGGATGCGGAAGGCATCCGCGCGATCCTGCGGGCCGCGGGCCTCGCCGGTGCGCAGATAGTGGTTGACACCGTCGCTCGACACGCCGGCGGTGTATCGCGAGAGCGCCCGCTCGTCCTCCGGCGACCGGCCGGCCGCGTGCTCACTGACCTGCTCGGCCGCGTGCTCCGGCGTCACCTCGGTGAACGCCGGGTGCTCCAGCTCGAAGTGCGGCTGATGGTTCGTGGCCAGGTCGAGCTCGGTGAGCCCCTCGTGGTAGGCGCGCCCCTCCGGCGAGTCGAGGAAGTCGTTGAGGATCCGTTCGTAGCGTGGCTGGCCGCCCGCTTCCACGACCGCGGCGTCGACGGCCCGGGCGGCCTCGCGGACGGTCACGCCGTGGGCCAGCCCGCCGGTGTGCTGATACGCGCGCCGGCGCAGGGTGTCGTACACCTCGCGGCCGGCCGGGTCCCGCTGGGAGTAGCCGAGCTCGGTGCGGACGGTGCGGGCCATCCCCTCGACGTCGTGCGGGTACGGCGGCCGGCCGTGGCGCTCGATCGCCGCGTCCCGGCGGGCCGCGAGCTCACCGGCCATGCGGGCGGCCGGCTCCCCGGTGAGCCCGGCCGCCGCCACGATCGCGGCGATGTGCTCGTCGGAGAGGTTGCGCAGCGAGCCGACCGCGTCGTTGCCGTTGCGCGGGCCCGGGATCGGCTCGCCGCTCGTGTCGTGCAGCGGCGGCTCCCCGGTCCGCTCGGCGAGCAGCCGGTCGAGCTCGGTCAGCACGTGGTCCGGGCGGGCCGGCGGGCGCGGCTCAGCGGCGGTGACCGGCTCCGGCACGTCCCGGCCGAGCTCGCCCATGATGCGGTCGCGCAGCTGGTCCGCACCCTGGAAGGCCAGGTCGGCGTCGCTGGTGGTGTGCGGGTTGCGGGCGAACTCGGGCAGCCCGGCGTCCGGGCCGTCGGGCCGGCGGGCCTGCAGGAAGTCGCGGACCGCGGCCCCGTCGACCTGGACGACCTCGCCGCTGCTCAGCCGCACCTCCACCATCGCCGACCGGCCGGTCGGGTCGGAGCCCTCGGTCATCTCGATGCGGTGGACGCCGGTGACGCCGTCGATCGCACCCGGCCGGTTGAGCTCGGCGACGGCGCGGTCGAAGGCCTCGGCGCCCCGGGCCATCGAGTGCTCGGTCGGCCCGTGCCCGCCCGACGCCTTGAACTGGGCCTCGCCCAGGTCGGCGCCGCGGGCCGCGAACGCGTCCCGGGCCGCGCCCACGTGGTCGGCGATCGGCCGGTAGTGGCCGCTGGCGTTGTCGACGCTGGTGATCCGGCCGTTCTCGACGTTCAGCGTGCCGGCCGCGTCGACCTTGCCGCCGGCGAACAGGCTGGAGTGGCGGGTGTTGTCGGCGCCGAACGGGTACGCGTGGATCTCCTGCGTGCGTGGGTCGACGGCGTAGATGTACTCGCCGTGCATCGGCAGGCCCTCGGCGTCGTACAGCCGCCCGTCCTCGATCCGGACCCGGATGCGGGCGATGTCCTCCGGCTCCGTGAAGTACGGCACCTTGGCCCGCCGGTCGCCCTCGATCGTCTCCCGCGGCAGCTCGATCGCGTGCGCCGGATCGTGCTGGCGCGGGCCCTCGACCGTGATCCGCGGCTCCGGCACCGGGTGCTCGGGGTCGGGCTGCGTGAACTCGATGCGGGTGTGCTCGATCAGCCGTGCGGTGGCCGCGTCGATGCCGTGCTCGGCGTGGATGACGATCCGCGGCGGCGCCCCGTCGACCCAGGTCCGCGGGTCGGCCGCGCCCTCCAGCAGGCCGCGCGCGTGCGCCTCGACGGCGTGCGGCTCGGCGCCGTGCCAGGTCATCGGCGGCGGCAGCTCGGCGTGCCAGACCCGGCCGGCCTCGCCGGTGTGGACGCCGTGCACGACCTCGGGGTCGTAGTGCCCGGACAGCGATCGCGGCGGCAGCTCGCCCCGGGCCGCGGCCTCCCGCTCGGCGATCAGGTCGAGCACCTTGAAGTTCGGGTTCAGCTTCCCCTGTTCGAAGTAGTTATGGCCCTCTTCGGGCTTCGTGCGCTGGATCTCGAACGTCTCGACCTCGGTCCGGCTGGTGCCCTCGAGCACGACGGGCTTGCCGGTCTGCGGGTCCCGGGGGAACGAATGCGGGTCGGCCGGGTCGATCTGCGGCGCCCGGTCCAGGCGCGTCGTGGTGACCTTGTGGTAGGCGACCTCGACCTCGCCGCTCCTGATCGCGTCGAGCAGGCCCGGGTGCTCGACGTACAACCGCAGCATGTTCGGGTCGTTCTCGAGCATCCATTTGAGGTACCAGCCGGTGCCCTGTTCGACGCGGCCGCCGATCTCGCGGACGTATCGCGAGCCGAGATCGCCGGAGCCGCCCTTGGCCTCCCAGATGTCGAGCCGGTTGTAGCCCCTCTGGTCCTCGACCCCGACCCGGGTCTCGTCGTAGCGCAGCGCGATGATGTCCAGCTCGTTGGGCTTGGCCGACTTCGGGTCGCCCTTCACCGTCACGTGCTCGGGCTCGACCACCACGCCTTCGTGCCGGCCGGTCGGAGTCATGGCCTCGTGGTGGGCCACCCCCAGGCCGGCGTGCATGGCGGCCTCACCGCTGGCCACGCGGACGCCGTTCATGTCCTTGTGGTACGCGTCGACGTTGGCCTTCAGCTCCCCGATGACCTCGTGGCCGCCCGGGTAGGCCCGCAGCTCGGCCATGGTCTTCTTGAGGGGCTCACCCGGCCGCAGGTCCGCGAGGTCCTTGCGCCCCGGGCCCATGACGTCGTTGACCTTCTTGAGCAGCTCCTTGCGCGCCTCGACGTGCCGGTCCGCGGCGTCGTGCTTGTCGTGGTACTCCTGCGAGGAGTCGTGTACCCCCTCGACCGGGTCCTTCGGCAGGGCCTCGGTGGGCCGGACCTCGTGCGGGACGGCCGGCCCGGTCTCGGCCTGAGCGAGCAGCTGCTGCCGCTCGGCCGTGTGCCAGTCGTCGATGAACGTGTGCTTGTCGCGGAGGTTGCCGGCCTCGATCCGATACGTGCCCTTCGGGTCGCCCGGGAGGTGGAGCTTGCCGTCCTCGATCCCCCGGTACATCTCGACCTTGACGGTCGTGCCGGTGTGCGCCACCTCGTCGTGCAGGTCGTAGGTGTTGAAGAAGTCGTTGCGGGTGTCCTCGCCGGCGATGTGCGGCCGCCCGCCCGCACCCTCGGTCGTCGCGTGCGCCCCCGGCCCGTGCCCGAGCGGCACCAGCGGGTCGCCGTGCGCGTTGACGGTGATGGACCAGACGCCCGCGACGTTGTCGTGGTACATCGGCCCGTGGTCGGAGATGATGCCGCGCTGCATGTCGACCCAGACGATGTCGCCGTGGATGTTCAGCGCGTTGAACGCGTGGCCCTCGCCGGTGTCGCCCCACTTGATGACGACGATCGAGCCGGAGCCGGGGCCGGCCTCGCGCAGCTGCCGCTCGACACCCTCGAAGCCGCGGGCGTCGTGGCCCTGCATCTCCCACTCGCCGCCGGTCCACCGCGAGATCCGGTCGGCCGCGCCGTGCTCACCACCGGCGTTCGGGTCGCGCATCGAGCCGGCGACGGTGGGCTCGCCGCGGTGGTTGGCCAGGGTGGCCATGGACACTTCGCCGCAGTTGTTGTTGCGGCCGGGCACCTTGTGGCCGCCGTCGTTGTACTCCTGCGCGAAGTCGCCCTTGCGGACGTCGGGCTGCTTGAGCGGGTTGCCGTGCTCGTCGCGGGGGAACTTGTCGTTGAGCGCCCGCACGTCCTTGTCGCTCGGGCCGCGCACCTCGGAGCTGCGGGTCTCGGCGACCGTCTGCTCGTCGACCCGGCCCAGCGTCTCCGGCGGCCGCTCGCCCGTCCCGGTCTCGTGCTCCCCCGGACGGTGCTCACCGGTCCCGGTCTCGTGCTCCCCCGGACGATGCTCGCCGGTCCCGGTCTCGTGTTCGCCGGTGCCCGTCTCGTGCTCGCCCGGGCGGGTGCCCGCCGGGCCGGTGTCGTGCTCGCCCGGGCGGGTGCCCGCCGGGCCGGTGTCGTGCTCGCCCGGGCGGGGGCCGGTCGGCTCGTGTGGGCCCGTTGTCGGGGCGTGGGCGCTCTCGTTGGGGTCGATCGAGTGGAGGCCGAAGTCCTCGATGAACGGGCCGCAGGAGTCACACGGCGGCGCGTACTCGCCGTGCTCCTGATACTTGCCGTCGCCGACCCAGTGCGTGCCCACGACGCCGTCGCGCATCTGCTCGCGGGCCCACGCCGGGAAGTCACCGCCCGGCTCGCCCGCCTCCCGCCACTGCGCCTCCAGCTCGAACAGCTTGTCGGAGACCAGCACCACCTCGGCGCACTTGCCGTGGTTGATGCCGAGGCGCTGCTCGGGGTCGCGGGCGGCGGCGGCCTTGATGTCGTCGAGGACCCGCTTCGCCTCCGGGTGGACGTCCAGATGCGTCGTCGACCCGTCGGGGTGCTTCATCGGCCGCGCGCTGGTGTGGCTGCGGATCGTCGGCTCGTCGGGCGTCAGCATCGCCCCGGCCACCCGGACCCGGTTCTTCTCCCCGATCTTGTCGGTCTGCTGCTGGTCGCGCACGGCGTCGGCGAGGTCGCGGGCCGAACGGTCGGTGGCGGCCTTGGCCTCGGGGCTGCCGGGCTCGCCCTCGAAGTGCCGCGGCGGCCCTTCGTAGCTGCGCGTGCCGTCCGCGGTCCGGGTCGACGACGGCTTCGACGCGGGCGGCTCCTCGCTCCCGCCGCCTCCCGGCCGGTCCCCGGGCGGCGGTGGCGGGTTGTCGTCGCCCCCGCCGGGCCCGTGGTCGCGCTCGCCACCGGGCCCGTGGTCCCGCGGCGGCGCCGTGTCGGTCCCGTGACCGCCGCGCTCCCCCGGCCCCGCCCCCTCGTGCACCGAGACGGGCCGGGTCTGCACCCCGCCGGGCTCGCCGCCGCCGATCCGCACGGGCATGTCATCGAGCCGCGGCATGGGCACGAACACGGCGACCGGCTCCTCGGCCGCCCGGTGCCGCCCGCTGCCGTCACGCTCATTGGACCCGCCGTCGCGGCCCGGCTGTCCACTGTGGTCACCGGTCCGGCCGTCGGCGTGGTCACCGGGCCGGCCGTTGGTGTGCTCGCCGGGCTGCGTGGTGTGGTCACCGGCGTGCACCGGCTGTCCACTGTGGTCACCGGGCCGCGCGCCGTTCTCGCCGGGCCGCGCGCCGGTCTCGCCGGTCTGCACGTGCTCGCCGGGCCGCGCTCCCGTTTCTGTCGTCGGCACGTGGTCGGCGGGCCGCGCGCCGCTCTCACCGGTTCGCTCCGGCGCGCGGAACGAGCCGTTGGTCTGGTTCTGCTCGCGCGTGCGACCGCCGTCCGTCGTGCGCGCCCCGTCGTTGCCGCGGTCGCCACGGGCCCCTTCACCGGTCCGCGGGCCGTCGTTCGTCCTGGCTCCGTCCCCGGTCCGGCCTTCGTTACCCCGTCCGGTCCCTTCCGTGCCGCGCCCGGTGCTCTCGCTGCCCCGGCCCGTGCCTTCGCCGCCGCGCCCGGTTCCTTCTGTGCCACGGCCAGTTGTTTCGGTGCCGCGGCCGGTGCCTTCCGTGGTGCGGGCTCCGGTGTCGGTGGCCCGGGTTCCGGCCTCGGTGGTGCGGGGTCCCGTGTCGGTGGTGCGGGCGCCTTCCGCCCCGCCCGCCGGTCGATCGGTACCCACGACCGCCGCGGGATGTTCGGCCACCGGCCCGGGCTGGCCCTCGCGCCCGTGCGCGCCGGTCGTCTCGTTCTGACCGTGCGCGCCGGTGCCGGTCTCGGTCCCGGTGTGGGCGCCGGTGCCGGTCTCGGTGTGCGCGCCCGGTCCGGCCTCCGCGTGCACGCCGGTGTTGGCCCCGGCCTGCACGGTCGACTCCGTCGTGACGTGCACGCCACCGTCCGACCCGCTCGATCCGGTCCCGGTCTCACCGGCCCGCTGGACGACCGGGTCGCCGCCGCCCTGCTGAGTGACCGGGTCGCCGCCGGAGTGCTGGGTGACGGGGTCGCCGCTGCCGGTGTTGACGCCCGTGTCGCCGGTCTGTGTGCCGCCGGTCTCGCCGGTGTTGTGCGCGCCCGCGCCGGTGTTGGTGTCGACGGGCGCGGCGACGGAGCCGCCGGCCGCGTTGTCGGACGTCGGGGCCAGCGACTGCCCGTCGCCCGGAGTGTAGTCGGACCCGGTGACATCAGACCCGGACCGGTCACCGGACGTGACGAGCCCGTCGCCGCCGGTGCCGGTGTCGAGGCCGGTGATGCTCGGGTCGCCGGAGAGTCCCTCGGGGCCGGCCGTGTCGATGCCACGCGCGCCGGTCTCGCCCGCGCCGGCCGCCGGGTTGCCGTCGACCTGTGGGGTCTCGACGCCGTGGGCGCCGCCCTTCGGGGTGCGGATGGCACCGATGCCGCCCATCGTGCCGCCCATCGCGGCGCCGCCGACGAACGTCTTCCAGGTGATGCCGTGCGTGATGTTGCTCCAGCTCCAGTCACCACTCATGAAGCCGGTGGTGAGCATCATCGACGCCGGCATGATCAGGGTGTTGGCCGCGCCGTGCACCGCGGTGTTGGCGGCGACCCGGGGCCAGCGGCTCTTGATCGGCAGGTGGACGAAGTTGAGCGGGAAGGTCAGCGCGCCGGTGATGGCGCCGGCGACGAGGCTGTGCATCAGGGAGTCGGTGTCGAGCTCCTTGCGGTGGCCCTCCGCGATCTGGATCTCCTGGGCCAGCCAGTCCGTGCCGACCGACAGCACGATGTTCTGCACCTCGTGAATGACGAACTTCACGAAGAGCTTGCGGATCATGCCCTTGCCCACCCACGCGATGAGCCGCTGGAGCACCCGGCCGGCGATCGTGCGGGCGGTGGCGACCGCGGCCCCGGCCGCCGCCTCCGAGCCACCGAAGGTGAACGCGGCCAGGATCTGGCAGATGATCACCGTGATCAGCGTGATGACCAGGGTGATGACCAGGACGAGCTTGGCGTACTCGATCTCCATGGCGGCGTTCTCGGCCGCCGCGGAGTAGTTCAGGGCGATGTCGGTGATCTGGGCCAGGCCGTTGTTGGGGCCGACGGCGAGCGCGTTCCAGTAGGTGTTGAACGCCTCACCGGCGTCGCCGCCCCATGCCTGCGACACCTGCATCGCGACCGTGTCGGCGTTGTTGAGCAGCCCGTTGAGCTCGGTGCCCAGCTCCTGCCAGGCGTGCGCGAGGTCGCGCAGATGGTCCTCGTTGCCGTCCGGCCACGCGGAACCCGCCCCGATGAAGCAGACCGCATCCATGATCCAGTCAAAGGGGTGAAGGTCGGGCTTCTCAATGGCCAACTTGGACGACTCCCCGTATCAACCCCGAAGGGGTCGCGCTAGCACTTGTGCCATGTCACCGTTTGAACCACTGCGCGGTGAGGTCGTCGACGTCGACGACACCCTGCACGCCCTCGCGGATCTGCTCGCCCAGCTTCGACAGCGCGACGACCATGCTCTCGCCGCCCTCGAGCACGCTGGTGCAGGGCGGGTGGGCCCCGTCCATGTAGCTCTTGTTGAAGTTCTTGCCGGGCTCGTCGTTGCCCCACGGCTGCGAGCCGTTGAGGTGCTCGATGCGGGCCCGAAGGGTGTGCCACTTCTTCAGCATCGTGTCGCCGATGTTGGTCAGCTGCCCGGCTCCGCTGAGCGCCTGCGTGGGGTTGACCGCGGTGCTCTCCGCCTCCGTCATCGCTCCTCCTGCTCCCCGGCACACGCCGTACCCATATCAACGTCCACGAATTTTACGGCGAATCCGTTCATCACCGCTCCCCGCCAAGCCGTCCGGCGTTGCACCGGTCCCGTCGCACGGCGAACGCGTTCATCGCCGCTCGCCGCTCGCCGCCCAGCCGCCCGGCGTCGCACCGGCCCCGTCGCACGACGAATCCGTTCATCGCCGCTCGCCGCCGGCTGTCCGGCGTCGCATCGGTCCAGCTGCACGGCGAATCCGTTCATCGCCGCTCTCCGCCCGGCCGGTCGGCGTCGCGCCGGTCCTGGTCCTCGGTCAGCAGGCCCAGCTCGGAGTCGAGTTTGTGGGTCATGCCCTGCAGGTCGAACGCGAGGTGGGCCTGGACGTCCGACTCCGCCATGAACGGCTTGCAGGCGTCGGTGACCTGCTGCATCGCGTCGGCCGAGGCGGCCTGGATGGCCTTGGTGATGGACTGGGCGAGCTGCCGCGAGTCGGGCCGGCGGTAGACGCGCGCGTCGATGTCGAGGCGGATGAGCTGGCCGCGCGGCCCGACGACGGCGGTGATGAAGCCGTCGTCCGACTTCGCCGTGGCCGTGATGGTCTGGAGCTTCTGCTGCAGCGTCGCCATGCCGCCGCGCATCCGATCGAGCTCACCCAGCAGCTCGTCTGCGCGCCCTCGGAGCGCACGGTTGTCCATGGTGCCCTCCCCGTCGCAAGCCGTCCAACCGTACGATACTCAACAGTGGCAATGTGCCACCAGTGCGAATCGATCCGGCAGAGGGGCTCCGACGTGCAGCGTAAGCGTTGGTTCGCCGCCATCGCCGCGCTCGCCGCCGCCGCTTCGTCGCTCGCCGTGCCCGCCCCGTCGCAGGCCGCCCCACCCCCGGCCGGCGTGTGCAACAACCCCGCGAAACCGGGCGAAGTGGTCAAGGAGACCCCTTGGCCCCAGCAGACCTTCGCCATCGACCGGGTCTGGCCGACGACGACCGGCGCCGGCCTCACGGTCGCCGTCATCGACTCCGGCGTCGACGGCGCCCACCCGCAGCTCGCGGGCCAGGTGCTGCCCGGCTTCGACTTCCTGCGCAACGCCGCCGGCGCCGACTTCGACTGCACTTCCCACGGCACCGCGGTGGCCAGCCTCATCGCGGCCAAACACGCCAACGGCGTCGGCTTCGAGGGCCTCGCGCCGGGCGTGCGCATCCTGCCGATCCGCGTCTCCGACCACGAGGAAGGCACCAACGGCGAGGCCGTGACGCCGGACGTGTTCGCCAAGGCGATCAGGTACGCGGCCGACCAGAACGCCCGCATCATCAACATCTCGCTCAGCCTCGACGCCGACTACCCCGCGGTCGCGCAGGCCGTCGACTACGCGACGAACGTCAAGGGCGCCCTCATCGTCGCCGCGGTCGGCAACCACCACGCGACCACCGAGGCGACCCCACCCCCGATCGGCGCCAACCGCCCCGCGATCCCGAGCGACCCCCCGTCCTACCCGGCGGCCTACAAGGACGTCCTGGGCGTGGCCGGCATCAACCAGGACGGCACCCGGGTCGACGAGTCCCAGGTCGGCAACTACGTCGACATCACGGCCCCCGGCAACCTGGTCCTGGCCGCGACCCGCGACCACGGCCACCAGTACTACAAGGGCACCAGCTTCGCGGCCCCCCTCGTGAGCGCGGCCGCCGCTCTGGTGTGGACATCCCAGCCATCCTTGAAAAACACCGACGTGGCCTGGCGACTGCAGGTCACCGCCGACCGGATGGCCGGCGCGGGCCGCAGCAACGAGTTCGGCTACGGCCTGATCGACCCGTTCCGCGCGGTCTACGAATCGGTCCCGAGAAACACGGGAGCCACCCCCGCCCCAATCCCAGCGGCCGCGAAGGACCCAGCCGCCGAGGCCCGCCTGGCCCGCTGGCAGACCGCGGGCCAGATAGCCGCCCTGGCCGGCGCGGCCATCCTGGTAGCCGCCCTGATCATCTTCGCGATGCGCACCGCCGTCCGCCGGGGCCGAGCCCGCAACTGGCGCCCCGGCGAGGTCCGAGCGGTGCAACGCCCACAACGCGACCCGGACATCGAACCGGAAGACGTCTTCTTCGCCATCCCCACCCGCAACCGGTCCGACTGACCACGCTCCGTAAGCAGTTTGGCACCGCTGCACGCACGCGCTTTAATACGAAATTTCGGATAAGTCCGGACACGGAGTGTTTGGACTTATCTGCCAAAACGCTGCGGTGCCTTGGTCCACGCACCCGCGACCTCGAAGCTGCGTGGCCACGCCGGTCAGAACCGGTATGACCGTTGACCCACGCACGCACGGGCCTCGGAGCTGCATGGCCACGCCGGCCAGGACCGGGATGGACCGTTGATCCACGCACGCGCGGCCTCGGAGCTGCATGGCCACGCCGGCCAGGACCGCCATGACCGTTGACCCACGCACGCGCGGCCCCGGAGGTTCCCGGCACAGGGCCGTTAGGCGCTGCAGGCGCCGCAGATTCCCTCGGACCGTTATCCCTGGGCGCCGCTGGCGCCCGAGCTTGAACCAACAACGAATCACAATCCAGCTTTTCTCGCCGCAGGCGCCCACGAATCGTTACCACCGATCGATGACCACCGCGGACCCGCCGGCTTCTGCACGGACCGCAACCAACAAACCGCGACCAGACTACGGTCGCGCCCACGCCACTCCGGTAGTTCCCATCGGCCGAGCGCACCGTTTTGGTGCCCCTCCGAGCGGCACCGCAGAATGTGACGCCCGCGCGGCGCCACTACCGGATAGTGTGGGCGCGACCGTAGTTTGGTTGCGGTATCGGTGGCCGGGGTCCGTCGTTTGCTGCCGGGTCCGTCGTGGTCACTATTCGGTGGTAACGATTCGTGGCGCCTGCGGCGAGAAAAGCAGATTTCGGTTCGTGATAATTGCGGCTTGCGCGCCTGGCGGCGGCATTTCTTTGGTGTCGTTGCTGCTGCTGCGGCGGCGGCGGCGCGGGCGGTGCGTCGTTGGTGGCGGTTTCGGCGGGGGCAGGGGCGGCGGTGGTTGAGGGCTCGGAGGGCCGCTTGGGCTGCCCGGCATGCTTCGGCTTCGCAACCGGTTGAGCTGCTGACGCTGGGACCCGCTCGGCCGGGCTGACCGGTTGAGCTGCCGACGCTGAGATCTGCTCGGTTTCGTCGACCGATCGGGCTCGCAACGCTGGGACCTGCTCAATGCGGCTCACCGGTTGGATAGGCGGCGCTGAGACCGGCCCGATTCGGCTCAGCGGTCGGGCCAGCGGCGTTGCGAGTTGCTGGCGATCGTTCGCGGCCGCCGTCGCCGCCGTCGCCGCCGTCGCCGTCGCCGCGGTCGCCGCCGTGGTCTTCGCCGCTGCCGTGGTCACCGCCGTCGCCGTGGTCGTGGTCACCGCAGTCGCCACCGCCGTGGTCGCCGCCGTGGTCGCCGCCGTCGCCGTCGTCGCCGTAGTCGCCGTCACCGCCGTGGTCACCGCCGTCGCCGTGGTCACCGCCGTGGCCGTCGACGCCGTTGCCATTGTTGTGGTCGCCGCGGCCGTTTCGCGGGCTGCCGCGATTCGGCGCTCTTTCTCGGCGTGCCGCTGCGTCAATCCCCACGCGCGATGCCTCGCGTGTTCCAAGCGAAACTGCTCGCTCCGCAGAGAATAGTTGCGCCGCCGAGCGCAATCGCGCATCGACGCCAATTCTGCCCTACCGAATAAACTCAACTGCCCCGCCACACACAACATTCTCCCAAACCCAACATAAGCCCAGCGTAAGCAAGATCGGCTCACGCTCGGCGGCGGGTGAAAAGCGTTGTGCCCCCGCTGCCTGGGCGGCGGGGGCACAAAGGTGGATCGGGTTCAGGTCAGGCGGTGCGGCCGATCGCCGGGCCCGAGTCCGACGGGCGGGCCGGGGTGTTGGGGGTGTCGATGACGCCGTTGCTCTGGTGGTGGCGTTCGACCGCCCACAGCTCGTCCTCCCCCGCCTCGACGTCGTGGTCGTAGTCGGAGTGCTGGTCGCGGCGCTGCGACGGGGGGCGGGCGTTGGGGCCCCACGGGGACTCGCCCGGGCCGCCGCGGCCGCGTAGGGCCGGGGCGCGGCCCTCGCCCTCGGGGACGTGGCCGGCCGGGTTCTTCATGCCGCCGCGGCCTTCCAGCGCGGGGCGGCTCGCCTGGCGGTTGAAGGCTTCCTGCTCCTCGATCGGCAGGCCCGGTGCGCGGCGGCCGCTGAGGTTTTCGCCGGGGGCGCCGCCGCGGCCGGTGCCACGAGGGCCCTGGGGCATGCCGTTGCCGCGGCCGCCCAGGCGCTCGTTCTCGGGGCCGACGTGGCCGGACGGGCCTCGGCGGCCGCCGAGGCGGGGTGGCATCGGGCTGCGGGGGGAGCCGGAGCGCGGCATCTCCTCGGACAGGTCCGGGCCGTGCACGCCGCCGGGCAGGCGGCCCTTCGCGCCGCGCAGGTTGGGGTTGCCGCGGCCGGGCGGCATCGGCGGGCGGGCGCCGCCGCCGGGCGGGCGCATGCCGGAGAGGTTGGGGCGGCCCGGGAGTTGCGGGCGCATGCCGCCGGGGTTGTTCTGGCCCAGGCGCTGCGCCATCTCGGCCGGGTCGAGGCCGGCCAGGCCGCTGGTCGAGCGGAAGTTGGGGCCGCCGGGGAAGCCCGGCATTCCCGGCAGACCAGGCATACCGGACGGCACGACACCCTGGCCCGGCGCGGGCGGCAGGTGCAGCTCGGGCAGCGGCATCACCGGCGGGGCGACGGCGCCACCGGCCAGGGTCAGCTGGTGGTCCGGGTCGTAGCCGGGCACGCCGAGGCCGGCCAGCTGGGACTGCAGCTGGGAGTTGGCGTTCGGCGGGGTGATATTGGGGATCGACGGCGGGTTGAGAATCGGCGGCGGCGGGATGCTGCCGCCGGGGCCGCCGGGGTGGATCGTCGGCGCGACGGCCACGACCGCGTTCGTCGGGCCCTTGTACTTCGAGCCGTGGGTCAGGAACGTGAAGTAGACGTTGAGATAGGTGTCCGCGAGATCCTTCACGAACGGCTTGATCTGCTCGGTGTAATGCTTGATCAGCCGCTTCTTGCGGTCGTCTTCCTTCTCCTTCACCGGGACCGCACCGGCCTTGCCGCCACCGACGTACGTCGTCTTCACGTCGGAGCCGGAGACGCTGCCCGGGTGGTTGATGGCCTGGACATACTCGTTCCAGACATTCAAAGCCTTGGCCTGGTTGTACTTGATCGTGCTCGCGATCACGTCGAGGCCGGTCGCGTTGGTGGTGGCGACCTCCTTCCACTCGTCGATCGACGAGAGCGACGCGCCGATCTCACGCAGGAACACCTTGGCCGCGTCCGAGTTCCACTTGGTGGACAGCTCGTCGGTGTAGCGCTTGAGATTGCGCCCGGTGTTGTCCAGCAGCGTGTGGATGCGCCGCCACGAGTCGGCCATGGCCGTCGCCCGCGCGTCGGAGTCGACCTGGATCCACGGCCACATCAGCTCGATGGTCGTGGTCTCCGCGTCCCACTCGGTGGGGTTGTAGTCGACGATCTGATTGGACGAGCTGTAGTTGTCGTACTGCGAGACACTCGGGGGAAGCGTGTACTTCACGTACCCGTAGTACTGGTCCTCATTACC
>NZ_JBITDU010000001.1:0-995197 GCF_044454505.1 Dactylosporangium sp. NPDC051541 | reverse complement strand
GTACCGCTCATGCCGACACCTCCGCAAGCTCCGGCGCCGGCCCGAGCTCCGCCCTGCGCGTCTGGTTCGCGGCCACTCCGCTTCGCTCCGTACCGCTCATGCCGACACCTCCGCAAGCTCCGGCGCCGGCCCGAGCTCCGCCCTGCGCGTCTGGTTCGCGGCCACTCCGCTTCGCTCCGTACCGCTCACAGCGTTCCCCCGTCTCACTTGTTCTTCAGCGGGTCCTCAGGGGCCGCCATCGCGTTGCTGCCGTTGTTCCACACGTAGTACGAGTTGTCGCCCTCGCCCACGGTGAAGCCCTGGTCCCACGTGTTGAAGTAGGTCGACCCGGGGCTCGGCGGGATGGTGCCCTCGACCTCCGCGCGGTGCTCGGCGGCGTTCGCGGAGCCCTGCCAGGCACCTTCGGTCGCACCCTGCGGCTGCTGGGCCTTGACCTCGTCCTGGATCGTCTTCTGCCCGCCGCTGGGCCAGAACACGTCGTAGACGTCGTCGACGTTGGCCTTGCCGAGGTCGTCGCCGCCGAGGTACTCGTAGTAGATCCCGAGCGCCGCCTGCGCGATCGCCTGCAGGCTGAACGAGACGTCCTTGAGCATCTCGTTCTGGGCGGCGAGGGCGTTGGCGTGGTAGCCGCGGTAGAGCTTGGCCTCACCGAAGCCGGCGAAGGTCGACTGGACCTTCGTCATCGGCAGGACGCCGTCCTTGAGGTTGGCGTTGAAGTCCTCGATCTCCTTGCCCACGAGTTTGACGTAGTCGCCGAGGCTGCCCACGTTCACCTGGATCGGTGAGTGATCGACCGGTGTCCAGTTGTCGTGCCCTGGCTTCCAGTCATAGCCGTCGCGTGTCATTCGCCCTCCCCGTGGGTCGAAGAAAATTCATCGGACTCAATCATCATACTTGCCACGCACCACACGAAATATCGGTTCATCAGGTCGGCGGCGGGCGCCAGGCGAGCTGCACGAGCCGGCCGCCCTCCTTGCGGGTCACGTAGTAGCCGCGGCCCGGCGGCTGGTGCGCCGAGCGGACGTTGCCAAGCAGCGCCCCCTCGTCCCGCTCGCCGGAGAGCAGGACGCCGGGCGAGCCCAGCTCCCGCAGCCGCATGAGCACCGGCTCGTAGAGCGCCCGGCTGGCGCCGCCGGTGCGCCGGGTCAGGATCAGGTGCAGGCCCACGTCGCGGGCCTGGCTGAGGAAGTCCAGCAGCGGCGTGACCGGGTTGGTGCTGCCGCCGGCCACGAGGTCGTAGTCGTCCACGAGAACGTACAGCTCCGGGCCCTTCCACCAGCTCCGGGTGCGCAGCTGCTCGATCGTCACGTCCGGGCCCGGGAGCCGGCTCTTGAGCACCGCCACGACCTCGGCCATGATCGTCTGGGCGGTCTGCGCGGAGGTACCCGTGCCGATGAGGTGTTTGCTGTCGAACGCGCCGAGCAGACTGCGCCGGTAGTCCACGACGATCATCCGAGCCTCGTTGAGCTCATAGCGATCGATGAGCGACTGGCCGAACGCCCGCAGGAACGCGCTCTTGCCCGAGGCCGAGTCGCCGAAGAGCAGGAAGTGCGGGTCGGCGTCGAAGTCCACCCAGACCGGGCGCAGGTCGGCCTCGGCGATGCCGATCGGGATGCCGGAGCGCTCACGGTCGGTGACCGGCAGGCTCTCGTACGGCAGAACCGGGGGCAGCAGCCGCACCGGCGGAGCACCGGCGGCGGGCCAGGCCTGGCGGATCTCGGCGACCAGCTTCTCGACACCGTCGGCGAGGTCGTCGACGCTCTGCTGCCCGTCGATGCGGGGCAGGGCGCCCAGGAACTGCAGGCCACCGGGGACGACGCCGCGGCCCGGGGTCTTGTCGGGCACGTTCATCGCCGCCCGCCGGTCGATCTGCGAGTCACTGGGGTCGCCCAGGCGCAGCTCGAGGCGGCTGCCGAAGAGGTCGCGGATCGCCGGGCGCACGTCGTTCCAGCGGGTCGCCGAGGCGATGACGTGCACGCCGTAGGTCAGCCCGCGGTTGGTGAGCTCGTTGATCGTCCCCTCGAGGTCCTCGAAGTCGGTGCGGATCGTCGACCAGCCGTCGATGACCAGGAACACGTCGCCGAACGGGTCGTCGGTGAACTGCCCGGCGCGGCGGGCCCGGCGGTAGGTCGCCATCGAGTCGACGGCGGCCGCGGTGAAGCGCCGCTCCCGCTCGGCCAGCAGCACGAACAGCTCGGCGACCGTGCGGCGCACCGCGCCCGGGTCGAGCCGGGTGGCGACCCCGCCGACGTGCGGGACCTCACGCAGCGTGCCCAGCGCGCCACCGCCGAAGTCGAGGCAGTAGAACTGGGCCTCGCGCGGCGTGTGCGACAGGGCCAGGCTCAGGATCAGGCTGCGCAGCACGGTGCTCTTGCCGCTGCCGGGGCCACCGACGACGACCGCGTGCCCGGCCGAACCGGCCAGCTCCCACCAGACCGGGTCGCGGCGCTGGTCGAGCGGGCGGTCGACGATGCCGAGTACGCCGTGCAGGCTGCCCTGCAGCTCGGCGACCTGCACGGTCAGGCCGCGCTCGGGATCGACCAGCCGGGAGGGCAGCAGGGCGTCGAGGGTCGGCGGCTCGGCCAGCGGCGGCAGCCACACCTGGTGGGCCGGCATGCCCTTGCCCCGCATCTTGTCGACGAGCAGGTCGAGGAAGGTGTCGCCGACCAGGTTCTCCTCCTCCTTGACCTCCGCCCGCTCCTCGGTGACCGGCGGGGCGACGTAGGAGCTGACGTAGTCGCGCACGACCGGACCGCCACCGGCGGCGGACATGGCGATGGCGGCGTCGCGGCGGTACACCCCGGAGACGTATGCGGCCCGGAACCGGACCAGCGGTTCGGTGCCGTTGCGCAGATAGCCGTGGCCGGCCGCGCGGGGCAGTTCGAACGCGGCGACGTCGCCCAGGACGATGCGGCTCTCGACGGCTGAGAACGTCCGCAGGCCGATGCGGTACGACAGATGCGTGTCCAGGCCTCTGAGGCGGCCCTCCTCGAGCCGCTGCGATGCGAGCAGCAGGTGCACGCCCAGCGACCGGCCGACCCGTCCGATCTGCACGAACATGTCGATGAAGTCGGGTTTGGCGGTCAGCAGCTCGCTGAACTCGTCGCAGATGATCAGGAGGCTGGGCAGCGGCTGGAGCGGGGCGCCGGCCGTGCGGGCCTTCTCGTAGTCGCGCTGGTTGGCGAACATGCCGGCCTTGCGCAGCAGCTCCTGGCGGCGCAGCAGCTCACCGTTGATCGCGTCGGTCATGCGGTCGACCAGGGGCAGCTCGTCCTCGAGGTTGGTGATCACCGCGCTGGTGTGCGGCAGCACGTCGAGCTTGGTGAAGGTCGCGCCGCCCTTGAAGTCGATGAGCACGAAGTTGAGCACCTCGGAGCTGTGCGTGACCGCGAGCGCCAGCACCAGCGTGCGCAGCAGCTCCGACTTGCCGGAGCCGGTGGCCCCGATGAGCAGGCCGTGCGGGCCCATGCCGTCCTGCGCCGACTCCTTGAGGTCCAGCTCGACCAGCTGCCCGTCCGGCGACCAGCCGATCGGCACCCGCAGCCGGTCACGCTGCGGCCGCGGCACCCAGTGGCGGTTGGGGTCGTACTCGTCCGGGGACCCGATCTCCAGCATGTCGGACGGGTCGATGCCGCCGGTGGCGCGCTGCTCGGTGCGCGAGGCCGCGGAGAGCCGCAGCGGCGAGAGCTGCAAGGCCAGGCCCTCGGTCTCGGCCAGGCTGAGCTGGTCGGCCTGCCCGACCTCGGCCTTGCCCTCGTAGGTGCTGCTGGACAGCGTCCCGTCGGGCTCGATCGCCAGCACCAGCGCCGTCGGGTCGAGCAGCCGCGGCGGCGGGGTCGACAGGTCCAGCACGGTGACGCCCTCGACGCCGCCCTCCGTCATGAGGTGGTCGGAGCCGAGCACGTCACCGCCGTCGAGCACGACGATCAGGTGCGGCCCGCCGACCCGCTCGGCGCTGCTGACCGGGTTGAACCGGGGCCGCGCGCCGAGCACGTCGTCGAGCATCGCCTCCAGCCCGGGCACGTTCGTCGAGACCAGGCGCAGCTGGCCCAGCGCGTCGTGCCGGCTCGGATGCAGTCCGTGCGGCAGCCACTTCACAAACTCCCACAGCGCGGTGTTGCCGGGGGCCGCGCACACCGCCACGATCAGGTCGTCGGGTGCGTGGAAGGCGGCCGCCTGGGCCACGATCGCCCGGGCCAGGCCGCGGGTCCGCTCGATCTCGCCCTGCATGTAGACCCGGGCGAAGCCGTCCAGCGCCATCACGATCGGCAGGTCGTCGACGGACGCGTAGGTCGTCATGAACCGCCGCAGCGCGACCGCGCACATCGGGTCGAGGTCCTCGAGCGGCTTGCTCGCCGGCGGCACGAGCGGTGTGGCCAGATCCTGCGGGCCCCGCGCGATGCGGACCATGCCGAAGTCGGCGTCACCGCTGCGCCGCTCCCACAGCCGCTGGCTGGCCGGGATGGACCACAGGGCATCCGGGTCCGGGTAGCGGTACAACTGCGTCGCCCTTTGCTTCTGCCCGGCCCGGCGGACCTGGCGGCGACGCTGAGCGAGGTGCCGCATGTAGTTGCGGCGGGCCAGGAGCATCTCCTGGCGCCCCGGCCCCGCGTGCTGACCGAACTGGGAGGCGAGCATGCCGATCGCGGACAGGCCGAACATCGCGCCGGTCATATAGGCGAGGGGTCCGCCGCGTTGCCCGGCGAACATCAGCGCCATCGACCCGGAGCCGGCCAGCATCGGGATCATCATGAGCATCTGCGCCCAGCCGCGCCCGGTCGGCGGCGGCACCTCGGGTGGCGGCTCCAGCAGCACCTCGCCCGAGGGGTACTCGGGCTCGGCCCGCCGCGCCGGCCGCCGGCGCACGACAGTGCTCACGCCGCCACCTCCGCAAGCTCCGGCGCCGCCGCGAGCCCCGCGCTCTGCCCATGGTGAGCGGCCTCTTCGCTCCGCTCCGAACCGCTCACGCCGCCACCTCCGCAAGCTCCGGTGCCGCCGCGAGCCCCGCGCTCTGCCCATGATGAGCGGCCTCTTCGCTCCGCTCCGAACCGCTCACGCGAGTCCAACCTCCCCGTTCAAACTCGTTCGATCACACATGCTAACCAGTGGGCTGCTAGGTTGGGCACTCTCGATGGGCTCGAACAGGCGGGGAGCACGGGGGCGATGGCCGAGAACGTTGGTGCCGGGCTGGCAAGAGTGGTGCTGGCCGCGCCGAAGCGCCGGCTCGACCTGGCCCTTCCGGAGCAGATCCCCTTGGCGATGCTGCTTCCGGGGGTACTGCCACGAGCCGGCGAGGCCCTGGCCGACGACGGTCTGGATCACGGCGGTTGGGTCCTGCGCCGCACCGACGGCAGCACCCTGGACATGAGTCGCACGCTCGCCGCCCAGAACGTGCACGACGGCGACATCCTCCACCTCGCGCCGCGCTACGAGGAGTGGCCGGAGCTGGAGTACGACGACGTCGTCGACGCGATCGCGGCCGGCGCCCGCCGCTACGGCGCCGCCTGGACCCCGGCCGCGACCCGGGTCACCGGCCTGGCCACCGGCCTGCTCCTGCTCTTCGGCACTCTGGCCCTGCTGTTCTTCGCCGGCCCGGCCTGGACCCTGCCCGGCATCGTCGCCCTGGTGGTGGCCGCGGGCCTGCTCACCGGCGGGTTCGTGCTGTCCCGGGCGATGTCGGACGCGACGGCCGGCTCGACCCTGGGCGCGGCCAGCCTGATGTACGCCTTCGCCGGCGGCCTGCTCATCCTCGGCGGCTCCGAACCGCTCTCCCGCCTCGGCGCCCCGCACCTGCTCACGGGCGCGGGCGCGCTGCTGGTCTTCGCCCTGATCGGCTACCTCGCGGTCGGCGCCAACATCCGCCTGTTCGTCGCCGGCATCTTCACCGGCGCCGTCGGCGTCCTGGCCGGCCTGCTCGGCCTGACCTCGCTCGGCGCCGTCGAGTGCGCCGCGGCCGTGGTCGGCCTGCTCATCCTGCTGGCCCCGGCCCTGCCCCTGGCGTCGGTGCGGATGGGCAAGGTACCCGTGCCGCAGCTCCCCCGCACCTCCGACGACCTGCTCCAGCAGGACCCGGTCCCCCCGGCCGTGACGACGTACGCGACCGTGGCCCGGGCCGACGAGATCTTCACCGGCCTGCTGTTCGCCTTCGCGGTGCTCAACGTGGCCTCGTTCTGGCTGATCAGCCGCGAGTCCGGGGTCGTGCCGGGCATTCTGATCGCGGTCGTGGCCCTGGCCAACATGCTGCGGGCCCGGCTGTTCAGCACCGTCCGGCACCGGCTGCCGCACCTGCTGACCGGCCTGGCCGGACTGTTGCTGCTGATGGCCCGGCTGACCGCGGCCGACCTGCCGGTGCAGGTGGGCGTCGGCATTGGCCTGCTGCTCGTGGCCGTCCTGGCGGTGACGGCCGGGATGCGCTACTCGGTGCACCCGCCGTCGGTCCAGCTCGGCCGCCTGGCCGACATCTTCGACGTGCTGCTGGTCCTGGCCACGATCCCGATCGTCTGCCAGGTCCTGGGCCTCTACGAGTGGGTCCGCGGCCTCGCCGGCTGATCCGCCCTCATCGCCCGCCCAATCCCGATAAGTCCGACACTTCGTATCGGACTTATCGCCTTTATCCGGCGTCGGGGTATAAGTCCGATAAGTCGTGGCGCGCAGCGCCCGACTTATCGAGCCACACACGCAGCGCCCGCCTTCAACGAGCCACGCGCAGCGCCCGACTTCGCGGGGTCGGGCCGGATTCGCGAGGAAAAAGGAAAAGGCGCGGTATCAGGACGGGGCGACGATCTCGCCGTCGGTGTCGACCTCGGTGAAGGGCTCGCCGCGGACCAGGCGGACGATCGCCTCGTCCGGGGTCGCGCCGATCAGGAACTCGCCCGCCTCGTGCAGCAGGAAGACGCGGCCGTCGGCGGAGACGCAGATGTCGCTCGGCCCGTCCTCGTAGATGGCGATCGGGAACACCGGCATGCCGATGTCGCCCGCGTGTTCGGCGAACAGGTCGACCAGCACGCGGGCCTCGGTCGGCCAGAACTGGACGTCGAAGCCGCCCGTCGCCTGGCCCACCGGTTTGAGCTGGCGGAACTTCAGGCCGCCGAACTCCTCCAGCACGCGCCGGGCGACGGGGAAGAGCGGGAGCGGGACGCCGGTGGCCCAGGACTCGACCCAGGCGGCGACGCTGCGGTCGGAGCGCCAGCCGGCGGCGGTGAGGACCGTGCGGACGTCCTCGGGGAAGCGTTCGCGGGCGGTGACCTCGAGTTCGTAGAGCTCGGCGACCCCCTGCGGCGAGAGCGAAGGCCAGGTCGTCAGCTCGCCGGATTCCTTGTCGACGACCGCGAGGGGGGCGCCGACGATCTCCGGCGGGCGGTCGGGGTCGCCGGCCGGGACGCGGGCCCACGCCACGTAGCCGTGCTCGAACTCGTAGAGCCCGACCTCTCCGGCACTGACCGGAAGGCTGGCCAGGGCCCAGGGCCGGGCGATCTGTGTGGCTTCATCAGGCGTCACCAATGCCGCACCTCCGTGTTCGCTGGCCTATCGTATGCAGCCGGGCGCCGTACAGGTGCCCGGGCCACGGGGAGGGGACCTACCGGACATGCCGTCCCGCCGGGAACAGATCCAGTCGTATCAGTACCTGACGCAGCGCGTGGTGAACGCGTTCGTCTCGGGTGAGGCCGACCCGGCGATGTCGCCGACCCGCCGGCTCGCCGGGGCCGGGTTCGCCAGCGTCATGGTGGCCGTGCTGGTGGTCGCCGTCTTCGGGGTCATCGGCCTGATCAGTCACGGCGGGAACACGAGCTGGCAGGACAACAACGCGATCGTCATCGAGAAGGAGACCGGCACGCGCTACGTCTACCGCGACGGCGTGCTGTATCCGGTGGCCAACTACTCCTCGGCGGTGCTCGCGATCGGTCAGCCGGCGACCACGGTGTCCGTTTCGCGGGAGTCGCTGACCGGCGCCAACCGCGGGCCGCTGATCGGCATCACCGGGGCGCCGGACGCGCTGCCCCCGGCGAGCCGGATGAGTCGCGACGCCTGGTCGATGTGCGCGGTCGCGGGGCGCGACTCCAGCGGCGGCACGACCGTGGCCAGCCAGATCATGGTGGGCACGAAACCGGCGGGCGGGCAGGATCTCGGCGAATCGGCCTTCCTGGTGCGCGAGGCTGTGGGGCAGAAGTCCTACCTGGTCTGGAACGCGCACCGCTACCGTGTCGACGCCCGCCAGATCTTCGCGGCCATGGGCATCGACGGCCAGCCGCGCCTGCTCGTCGACGAGGCGTGGCTCAGCACCGTTCCGCAGGGGCTGCCGATCACGCAGCCGCAGGTGGACAACCGCGGCAAGACGTCCACCGCGCTGAAGAACTACCTGATCGGCCAGGTGCTCACGGTCAACGTCGGCGGGTCCACGACCAGCTACCTCGTGCGGGACAAGGACATCATCCAGGTCACCCAGGTCGAGCAGGCGCTGATCCTGGCCGACCCGGGCACCGCCGCGGCCTACCCGGGCGCGACCCCGCAGGCGAAGCAGATCCAGGCCTCCGAGGTCGCCAACACGCCCAAGGCCAACCGGGCCAAGTCCGACCTCGACCCGCCGGCCACGGTGCCGTCCATGGCGACCGTGGACACCGCGGGCACGCTGTGCACCACGTTCGCCGACGGGCAGGCCGCCCCCAAGTTCCTGATCAACGCCGACCCGCAGCCGGAGACGGCCGGCATCGCCACGAGCGGCACCGGCGGCACCGAGCAGGTCGCGACCCGGGTCGTCGTCCCCTCCGGCGGCGGGGCGATCGTGCGGGCCGCCCAGTCCGCCGACACCGAGGCCGGCCAGGTGTTCTTCGTCACCGACCAGGGCCGCCGCTACGCGCTGATGAACCCCGCGCAGCTGGCGTGGTTCGGCTACGGTTCGGTCAAGCCGATCGAGCTGCCGTCGTTCGTCGTCGCCCGGATCCCAGCCGGTCCCGGGCTCGACCCGAGGGCCGCCCAGCGCCCGGTCACCGGTTGATCTGGCAGTCTGGCGTGGTCACCCACTGCAGGAAGTGGGAGAACTTCGATACGGTGATGTGTACGAACGCCGCCCCACGGGGGCGTGGGTATCCGAATGGAGGTGGGTCTCAAGATGGCTGACAAGGGCGTAACTACCAATGCCGCGGTCATGGCGAAGACCGCTACGGACATCGACGGGGCCGCGGACCGGCTCACCGGCATGTTCAACAAGCTGATGGGCGAGCTCACCCCGCTGCAGTCGTCGTGGGTGGGCGCCGGTGGTTCCTCGTTCACGCAGATCAAGGAGCGGTTCGACACCGACGTCGCGAACCTCAACGTCGCGCTGCGCAGCATCGCGCAGGCGGTGTCGACGGCCGGCCGCGACTACACCCTGAGCGATGACGAGATGCGCCAGGAGATGCAGCAGGCCGGAGCGAGCGCCGGTGAGATCACCCGCGCCCTGATGATCAACTGATCGGGAACGGGGAGGAGAACCATGGCCGGTGATGAAATTGTCGTCAAGTTCGCCGCGCTCAACCAGGCGGCGGCCGACATCGGCAGCACGCTGTCGTCGATGCAGTCCGAGCTCGACACGGTCAACCAGCAGGTCGCGCCGCTGATCTCGAGCTGGGAGAGCGACGCCCAGGAGGCGTTCGTCCAGCGCAAGGCCGAGTGGACCGCCGCGGCCGACGATCTGCACCAGCTGCTCAACGGGATCAAGGGGGCCGTGCTCAAGGCCGCCGAGATCATGCAGGCCCGCGAGGCGGCCAACCTCGCGAAGTTCCAGCGCTGAGAAGCGACGGCCCGGCCCTGCGGTCGATGACGCACAGGGCTGGGCCGGACGCCGCCGGCGGGCGCCAGGGCTGCTGCCCGACCAAGGCACTGCTACAGCTCTAGGTCGCGCTGACCCCAGCCGGGAAGGCGTCGGCGAACGCCTGGTGGACCGGGGTCCGGGGCAGGCGGTCGTAGATCGCGAAGACCACGTGGTCGAAGCACGGGACCCGCTGCAGGGCCTCGGCGAAGGCGCGGGCCACTTCGGCCGGCACGTTGCGGAAGACGCCGCAGCCCCAGGCGCCCAGGACCAGGCGGCGGTGGCCGTGCGCGGCGGCGATCGACAGGACGCGGACGGCCCGGCGCCGCAGGATGGCCGGCACGTCCGCCGCGTCCGCCCGCTGGTTGGTGAGGATGGCGCCCAGGTTCGGGGCCGCGGCCGTCAGGAACGTCGTGCGGAACGGGGCGTCGAGCAGGTCGGCCCGGTCGTCGCGGAAGCACGGCACCGATGGTGAGTAGATGACGCGGTCGCTGTAGCGCAGGTCGCGCTGGTGCCGGTGGAAGTCGTAGAAGTCCGGGGCCGTGCGCAGGCAGGCGTAGAGGGCCGAGGACCGGGCCAGGCTCTCCTCCTGGGCCTGCGCGCCGCCCAGGAAGCCACCGCCCGGGTTCTTCGCCGAAGCGAACACCAGCGTCGCGGCGTCACCGGCGCGGCGGGCGGCGGCCAGCGTCGACTCGCGGGTCACCTCGACGGTCACGGCCGCGGCCGGGAAGCCGCTCGGGACCGGGTCGTCCGGGGTGTAGAGGCGGGTGCCGGCGACGGCGGCGCCGACCGCGGCGGCGATGTCCACCGTGGTGCCGGACCTGGCGGTGTAGGTGCCCCGCTCGGCGATCGCCACCGTCTCGCGGGCGATCTGACGCAGACGGCCGCTCACGGGCGACACCGTAGCAAGGAGTACCCCTGACAAACGACACAGTTACGGCGCCGCCGCCGGCCCTATCGTCGCCAGATATGAGTGAACCCGTCTCCCAGCAGCCGCAGTCGCTCCCCGAGAGCGCCCGGGCCCGGCTCGGCCGCGCACAGCAGGGCAAGCCCTTCTTCACATCGGACTTATCGGTCAACGAGTTCGTGCTGACCACGCAGGCCGGGTTCGAGCCGCTCGGGCTCGTCATGGGGACCTGCATCTACCACGTCGGGCTGCAGCAGTCGAAGTGGAGTGTCAGCCAGGAGCTGCAGGTGCTGTCGCAGGCCATGTACCAGTGCCGGGAGCTGGCGATGGCCCGCATGGAGTCGGAGGCCGACGCGCTCGGCGCCGACGGGGTCATCGGGGTGCGGATCCGGTCGCTGAACTACCAGTTCGCGTCCGACGTGCTCGAGTTCGTCGCGGTCGGCACCGCCGTGCGGGGTACCGGCGGCCAGCCCTACCGCACCCCGCAGGGCCGCCCGTTCACGTCGCACCTCAGCGGGCAGGACTTCTGGACGCTGCACCGGCACGGTTGGCTGCCGCGGGGCCTCGTGCTCGGCACGTGCGTCTATCACATCGCGCACCTGACGTTCCGGCAGATGCTGTCCAACGTCGGGCAGAACGTCGAGCTCACGAACTTCTCGCAGGCGGCCTACGACGCGCGCGAGATCGCCATGGACCGGATGCAGTACGAGGGGCAGCTGCTGCAGGCCGACGGGATCGTCGGGGTCACGGTCGAGGAGTCGGCCTGGGAGTGGGGGCAGCACGCGATCGAGTTCTTCGCCATGGGTACCGCGGTCGCCCGGCTCCGCCCCGACGCGCAGCCGGAGCACCCGACGATGGTCATGCCGTTGACGTGAACCGCCGCAGCGCGCGCACCGCCGCGGCGTCCGAACCCGCGGCCCGGATCAGCTCGGCGGTGAGCGCCCGGCACCACTCGTCGGCGCTCACCGTCTCCGACGCCAGGATCACGCCGCGGGACTCGTGCCGGATGACGGTCACCGGCCGGGCCCCGACGGCATCGCGGTCGAGCTCGAACCGGCGGCCACCGACCGAGACCGTCAGCCCGAGCACGGCCGGCTCGCGGCGGCCGAGGCGGGCCTTGAACCGGCCCTCCCGGCGGACCTCGACCAGGTGCGGCGGCAGCGCGGCCTCGAGCGTCGCCAGGAGCAGCCCGCCGTGCAGTGACAGGTCGTCGGTGCACCGCCGCAGCCGCGCGGCGACCAGCTCCAGGTCGTCCATGGGCCGATGGTACGGCGGCGACCGTGTGAGAATGCGGCGGTGCCGGATCGATATGCGCGCTTCTACGCCCCGCTCGCGCTGCTGCTGACCGCGCTGTCGTTCGCGCCGCTGTTCGAGACCGTGCACGGCGAGGTGTTCACGCGGCAGTTCGGCATCATCTTCGACTGGGCGTAGCGGCGCGGGGGCGAGCCGGCGGTGCTGGGCCTGATCCTGCTGGGCGGGCTCGTCGCCGTCCTCGTGGTCCTGGCGATGCGCCGCGGCGACGGGCCGTGGCTGCCGCTGACCTCGGTCGTGCTGGAGCTGCTGGTCGTGCTCATGCTGCTCACCAAGCCCGGCACCGGAAGCCCCGCGCCGGACCTGACCGTGTTCGGGCGCATGGGCCTGGCCCTGCTCGGCTGCGGGGTCCTGATCGGGGTCTGGCACCTGCTGCACCAGCTCGTCCTGGCCCGGTCGCGATGACGCGGCCGGGCGGTGGCGGCCGCCTAGCTTCCGGTGGCGGCGCGGGTGTTGCGGCGGCGGGTGGCGACCAGGACGGCCGTGCCCAGGGCGACCAGGCCCACGCCGAGACCCGCGATGAGCACGATGTCGAGGCCCGTCCGGGCGAGTCCGCCGCCGTTGCCGCCGCCTCCACCACCGCCACCGCCGCCGCCGCCGTTCGGCGGCGCTGTCGTCGCCTCCGGGTTGCTGCTCACCACGACCTGAATCGGCATTCCGCCGTCGTCACCGCCCTCGGCCCGCGCCGGGGCGGCGTTCAGCAGCAATGCGAACACCGTCGCCAACACCATGGCTAGGCGTAGGCACAATTGGTGCGTGCGGGGTGACCTCATGAATTGTCCGTTCTGCCGTCGGGCATCGAATCATCCCGGCCTGGCCGGCATAGCATTGACATAGCACTGAGCCGGTTCTGTCGCATTGACGAAGTTCCCCGATTGCCGAATACTCGAAGCCGGAACAAGAACGGCGAAGTATCACATTGCCGGGACGGGAGCGATCACGCGGTGGAGATGATGCGCCAGGCCGCCTCGCCGCGGGTGCGGCGCGGGACCGGGGTGTCCTCGACCACCCCGCGGGTCAGCCGCTCGACCGCACGCGGCGCCTCGCGCAGCAGCCGCCGGCCCTCGGTCGGCACGGCCGCCGGCAGCGCCGCCAGAAACCGCCCGACGTTGTACTGACACTCACGGGCCCGCAGGTAGGAGCGGTGCGAGACGGCGACCGGCACCCCGTCGAGCTCGACCCGCCAGACCCAGTGGCCGCTGGTGCCCAGCGCCGTCGACACGGCGTTGAGCCGGCCGGCCCCGGCCACGACACCGAGCACGGCCTGGCGGCACTCGGCCTCGGTGGTGAAAGGGTGCTCGCCCCGGCCCAGGATCCGATTGTTGGGCGAGCACAGCATCCAGGCGGTCCGCTGTTGCGGGTCGGCGACAACGTCGTCATCGTCGGGTGTGACGATAGCCAGGAAAATGAACCGCGGCGGCAGCATGCAGACATTCCTCCCCGAATGTTGTGTTGCCGGCGCGCCGGGCGGACGGTAGCCCGACCGGCGCGTAGGCCACCGTGCTGACACTCGATATCGGCGATGACGTCATACGCGTTCCCGCTCGCACAACGGACATGCACGAGATGAACATCAAGAAACGCGAAGTAAGCCATTCAGCAGCATTGCCTGACCGAACAGTCGATAGCTGCGCGCGTCTTCACCGTGCATGAGCATGACCGGGCCTACGAGCGGCGCCGGGCCCCGTATCGCATGGTGACGCCGAGCGCGATCAGCCCGGCCGAGACGCCGACCAGCGAGACCACGTCGGTCCCGGTCACCGGCAGCTGCCCGGTGTTCGCGGCCGGAGTCGTCGAGATGGACACCGACGGCGTCGGCGACGCGGACTCCGAGGCGCTCGCGGAGGGTGACGGCGAGGCCGAGGCGGACGCGGACGCGGACGTGGACGGCGACGCGGAGGCCGAGGGCGACCGGGACGCCGAGGGCGACGCGGAAGCCGAGGCCGACGGCGAAGGCGAGGTCGGGGTCTCGCCGCGGACCTGCCAGGTGCCGTCGGCCTTGAAGTCCACGATCAGGGCGTCGGTGAACGTGCCGGTCCCGGCGCCCGTGCGGCAGTCGACCACGAACAGGAACGAATCGTCGACGCCGCCGGTCCCGTTGCCGGCCAGCACCGGAATCGTGTCCATGGTGGTCTGGAAGCCGGCGCCGAAGTTCGGCGACACGGCGACCGCGCCCGGGACGTTGAGGGAGATCGTCTGCTCGGTGCCGGCCTCGTCGATGGTGTTGACGTTGGCCAGGGTCGTGCCCGGTGCGCAGGCGGTCTCGGCGGTGAAGCTCGGCGACTCGCTGCCGTCGCCGTGGTTGGGGAACAGGTGCAGGGTGCCCATGGTGATGCCGGCCGGCAGCGGGGCCGGCACGGCCGTCTGACCGATCGCGGGGATGAGCATGCTCACCCCGACGGCTCCGAGCACCGCGGCCAGCGCGAGGCCCAGCCGCTTCGAGCGCGTGGTCTTCATGAGGGGGTTCGCGTCCCTTTCTGGGTTCGACGATGTCGGAGGTACCAGATGCCGGCTCCGACGAGGATCAGCGCGACCGCGATGCCGGCCCACCCGCCGGCCGGGAAGCCCGGGGCGGCCGCGGGCGCCGGCGAGTCCAGGACCCGCCACCCGCCGGCGGCGTCGAACTCGACGATCACGGCGTCGGTGTAGGTGCCGTGCGCGGCGCCGGTGCGGCAGTCGACGAGGAACAGGAACCGCTCGGCCGTCCCCGGTGTGCCGGCGGCGGCCTGGGCCGTGGCCATGTCGACCAGGAACTTGGCGCCGAAGCCGCGCTCGCCGACGGCGTCGCCCTCGACGTTCGCGGAGAGGGTCTGCTCGACGCCGGCGAGGTCGATGGCGTTGACGTTGGCCAGGTGCGTGCCCGGGCGGCAGGAGTGCTCGGCCGTGAACGACGGCACGTCGGCGCCGGTGCCGGCGGCCGGCGTCAGGCGCAGGCCGCCGAGGTGGACCCCCGTGGGCAGCGGGTCCGGCACGGCGGCCGCGGCGACCCCGGGGACGGCGCCCACAAGCAGCGCCACCAGCAGGGCCAGGAGCCGGCGCATCAGCCGAACCGCCCGTTCACGTAGTCGGAGGTGCGCGGGTCCTGCGGGGTGCCGAACATCGCGTCGGTCGGGCCGTGCTCGACGATGTAGCCGGGCGTGCCCTGCTCGGCCAGGAAGAACGCGCAGTGGTCGCTGATCCGCTGGGCCTGCTGCATGTTGTGGGTGACGATCACGATGGTCACCTCGGCCACCAGCTCCTGGATCGTCTGCTCGATGACCCGCGTCGACGTCGGGTCCAGGGCCGAGCACGGCTCGTCCATCAGCAGCACCCGCGGGCGTACCGCCAGCGACCGCGCGATGCACAGACGCTGCTGCTGGCCGCCGGAGAGGGCCCCGCCGGGCTGGCGCAGCCGGTCGGCGACCTCGCGCCACAGGCCGGCCTTGGTCAGGCACTCCTCGACCAGCGAGTCCTTCTCGGCCCGGGTCGCCCGCCGGCCGGTGAGCCTCAGCCCGGCGATCACGTTGTCGTAGATGGACATCGCCGGGAACGGGTTCGGCTTCTGGAACACCATCCCGATCTGGCGGCGGGCGTCGGTCAGGCGCCGGGCCGCGTCGTAGATGTCCCGCCCGTCGAGCATCACCTCGCCGGCCAGGGACGCGCCGGGGATCAGCTCGTGCATCCGGTTGAGGATCCGCAGGAACGTCGACTTGCCGCAGCCGGACGGGCCGATCAGCGCGGTGACCCGGCCCGCCTGCATGTTCAGCGAGACCCGGTCCAGGACCTGGTGGTCGCCGAACCACGCGCTGATGTCGCGGGCGTCGAGCCCGGCCAGTGCGGGCAGCTCGCGGTGGATGCCCAGGTAGTCGTCGTAGGCGGCGATGGCCTGCGGCGTGGTCGTCCACGTGTCGTCGATGGTCACGGGCAGCTCCGTTCAGATCAGGTTCGGCAGGAGCCGGGAGACGTGGTCGGCGGTCGCGATGCCGAGGAACCCGACCACCGGGACGGCCACGATCCAGGCCTGCCAGGTGCCCCAGAACACCCGCGCGGCGGAGAGCAGCGCGACCGCGAGCAGCAGGGCCTCGCCGATGAAGACCAGCGGAAACCACACGCCGGTGTCGACGGCCATGACCTGCTCGGACGGGTACAGCTGGCCGGCTCGCAGCGGCCGCTGCGGGGTCGGCTGCACCGGGGAGGTCAGCTCGGCGTCGACCCGCAGCGCGTCGGTGGGCGCGAACATCCCGCCGTAGGCGGTGGTCAGCACGAGCCGGCCCTGGCCCGCCCCGGGCGGCGGCGGCACCGGCATGCCGCCGTGCCGGACGCCGAGCACCTTGAACTTGTGCTCGCCCTGGCCGGTGACGACGGTGAACTCGTCGCCGGGCAGGAGTGTCTGGAGGCGGCCGAACGGGCCGCCGTACGTGGTGGCCTTGCCCATGATCACGCTGACACCGGCCTGGCCCGGCAGCGGCGTGTCGCGCCGGTGGCCGGGCCCCTGCTGCAGCACGCCCCCGGTGGTCCCCTCGAAGACCACCTCCTTGCGGTGCAGCTTCGGGATGTCGATGACCGCGACCGGTGCGCCGAGGTCGAGTACCTTCGCCGGGTCCTCGGGCTTCGTCTGTCCGGTCGGGGCCAGGCCGAGCGCGAGGTCCTTGCGGAAGTCCGCGTAGGCGGTCAGCTGCTCGCGGTCATGATGGAGCCGCGAGAGGAAGCCGATGTAGCCGCCGAATCCGAGCAATGTCAGCGACAGCAGCGTGATGGCGGTCGTGATCACCTGCACCACCGGCGGGGCTTGGCGCTTCGGCCGCTTCGGCGGCTCGATCGGCCGGAGCGGCGGCGTGATGTCGATCGGCGGCGGCGCCACGGCGGGTGCGCTCATTCCGCGCTCCCGCTGCCCGCGAGGGCCTTCTTCTTCAGCTCCTCGACCGTCTCCTTGCGCGCCTTCGCCACCGCGTCGGCGACGACCCGCTGCTGGCGGCCGCGGCGCGCGCGGCGGACCCAGCGGACGAGGAGGTAGCCGCCGGCGAGCAGGGCCAGGATCAGCAGGACCGTCCACGGCGTGGCCCAGAGGAACGCCTCGCCCTCGGCGGCGAGGGGAGTGTTCGGCGCCGGCGGCAGGCCGAGCGCGGTGATCTGGGCCGGGGTGACGCGGACCTTCGCGGTCATCGGGCCCAGCGGGAAGACGCCGTCGAGGTGCACGGTGAACTGGACCGTCGCGCCCGGGAGCAGGTTGGGCAGCGCGCCCGGGTTGACGCCCGCGACCTTCACCCAGTACAGCCCGTTCACGGCGATCTCGGGGGTCAGGTTGAGCCGGACGTTCCCGGTGTTGCGCACGATCAGGGTCACGTCGGTGCGGCCGCCGCGCAACGGGTTGGCGGTGCCGTGGTAGCTCGCGCTCACCGACTGCACGGCGATCCCGGCGGTCAGCGGGCCGGTCACCCGCAGGTACATCGGGACGCCGAGGCGGCGGTCGACCTTCACGGGCCCGGTGGCGCTGTTCTCCTCGACACCGATCGAGGCGAGCACGCCGCCGGTGTGGTCGCCGGGCGTGGCGGTCGCCGGGACGGTCAGGGTGAACGGCTCGATGGCCCGCTCATTGGGCTTGAGGGTGACGGTGGTCTTCTGCAGCGTCACCCAGGAGCCGATGTCCTGCGGCTTCTCCGCGGCCGGCTGCAGCTGCAGGACGCCGTTGTTCCCGTTCTGCGCGTCGGTGGAGTACAGCTGAAAGGTCACGGGCATCGCACTGAAGTTGGTGACGGCGACGTAGTCGTGGATGACGCTGCCGGGCGCGATGCCGAGGTAGGAGAACTCTTTGCGATTGTCGGGCCCGTTCGCGCTGGACGGCTGCACGGCCCACGTGATGGAGCCCGGGGTGGGCTCGGCCGCGGCCGGGCGCACCGGCACGAGGATGGCCAGGCCGATCAGCAGGCCGGCAACGGCACGCAGAGTTCTCATCGCAGCACGTCCATTCAAGATTTTTTTCCGGGGGTACCGCGGGAGGAGCGCACGAGTCGCGCGCCCCTCCCTGATCGGAGCTAGGCGAGCGGGGTGCCGCCGAGACCGGTGATGGTGATGGTCGCGGCGTAGGTGCCCGGCGTGGTGCCCTTCGGGAAGTCGAGGGACAGGCCCGCACCGAGCTTGCTGTCGCCGAGACCCTTGCCGGCCTGGGCGCCACCCAGCGAGCTGGCGCTGGTCAGGCCCGGAGCGGCGTTGGTGTTGACGGCCGGACCGGCGGTGACGTTCGCCGCCGCGTTCTGCGTGACCACGGCCGGCACCCAGCCGAGGCTGTTGCCGGAGAAGGACTTGGAAGCGTCCGCGATGTTGGTGAAGTTGCCGACCTGGCCGGTGACCGACCAGCCGGGAACCGTCTGGTCGCGACCGTCGGAGACGTTCACGTTCTTCAGGTTGCCGTCGGCGTGGAAGTGCCGCGCGTCGCCGGTGCCGGTGAGGTGGGCGGTGCCCATGTCAACGATGCCCGGGTCCACGGTCAGGGTGAACACGCCCTGCTCCGGCGGCACGCCGACCTGGATGTTCTCCGTGGCCGACTGCGTGTCGCTGGCGACCGTGACGGTGGCCGCGGAGGACGTCGAGTCCTTGTAGGCCGCCGTGTTGGCCGAGTGGAACGTCGCGGTGATGTTGTGCGGGCCGTTGCCGAGCGCCGTCGTGGAGAAGGTGAAGGCGCCGCTGCCCGACGGGGTGGTGAACAGCGAGGTGCCGCCGTCCTTGAACTCGACCGTGCCCGCCGCGGCGGCCGGGGCGACCGTCGCCGTGAGGGTCACGTTGGTGCCGGGCGCGACCGTCTGGCTGGCCGGGGTCAGCGTCGTGGTCGTGTCCGCGGCCGGCTGCACGTCCTGGTGGACCTGCCAGCTGCCGTCCGCCGCGTAGTCGACGATGACCGCGTCGGTGAACGTGCCGGTGCCGGCACCCGTGCGGCAGTCGACGACGAACAGGAACGACTCGGCGCCGCCGTTGCCGGCGAGCACCTGCACCGTGGACATGTCGGTGTTGAACGTGCTGCCGAAGTTCGGCGACACGGCCACCGCGCCGGGCACGTTGTTGGAGATCGTCTGCTCGGTGCCGGCCAGGTCGATCGTGTTGACGTTGGCCAGGTTGGTGCCGGGCGCGCAGGCGGTGTCCGCCTTGAAGCTCGGCGTCTCGGAACCGTTGCCGGAGCTCGGGGTCAGGTGCAGGCCACCGAGGTGGATACCCGCGGGCAGCGGGTTGGGGACCTGAGCCTGGGCGGCGGCGGGGGCGAGCAGGGTCGCACCCATCGCCCCGAGCACCACACCGGCCGCGAGGGCCTGGCGCTTCAGGGAAGTGGTCTTCATCAGGGGCTACACTGACCTTTCGGATAGAGGGCAATGCCCGCTGCACAGCCCTGGACGACCCTGGGGATGGCCCCCCAGGGAGTCTGTTTGGGTGGATCAGTCCAGGTCGCTGTGCGGAGGTCCGGCACCTGGCGGCACGGCGCCGACCAGGTGCCGGTCCGGTTTTGCCTGGCTCAGTCGGAGCCGTAGGCGCGGAGGTTGTCCGCGATCTGGCCGCAGGTGTGGCCCAGCGGGGAGCCGTTGAGCAGGCCGAAGCCGAAGTTCAGGATGACGGCCGACTTGCCGCAGAGGCCCTGGCCCGGACCGAAGACCGCGTAGAGCTGCGCGTCGAACGCCGCGTTGCCGACGTTGACCTTCTTCCACTCGACCACGTTGTAGACCTCGCGGCGGATGAGGAAGGAGGCGTTGAGGTTGCCCGTCTCCGACGTCGGGAAGGCGCCGGACAGCGGGTTGACGGCGGTGCCGTTCGCGGTGTTCACCAGGCTGTGCAGGTGAGCGCCGTGGCGGCGGTCGCCGTGGCCGTTGCGCTGGCCGACCCACTGCGAGATCGAGTACGGAGCCAGGCCCAGCGCGTCGTTCTGCAGGACGGTGCCGTCGTGCTCCTCGACGATCGCGCCGTTGTAGCCGGCGCCGTCCCAGGCCTTGTCGTGCAGCCAGGCCGGAACCGTGGTGACGCCCATCTTGCCGAGCCAGTAGGTGCGCGTCCCGGAGCCGTTCTGCGGGATGTACAGGTGGATCGGCGTCGCGCCGCCCGCGCACGGGGCGACGTTGCACTGCGGGTCGTAGGTGACGCCGTTGATGGTGACCGTGGCGCCGTCGCGGTACAGCTTCTGCAGCGTGCCCTGGCCGGTGGCGGCGTTGGACGCGTCGTAGCTGAGGGCGTTGTAGTTGGTGGCGGTGGCGTCACCGAAGTGCGAGCTGGCCACGGCGACCGCGTCCAGCGCGAACGGGACGTACACCCAGCGGCCGGCGGCCGAGCCGTTGGTGCCCGGGTCGCTCGAGGAGCGGGCGAAGTCCACGCAGCCGGCCTCCGGCTGGTCGGCCTCGTCGGCGAACGGCGCGTTGATGGCCGCCGTGACGCCACCCGACTGGCGGATGGCGGTGACGCCCTGGCCGGAGCCGTTGGGCCGGTTGAAGGTGCAGTTGCGCTTCGGGGCGATCACCAGGTGCTGCACCCGGGTGATCGGGTCGATGGCGTCCCACGAGCCGACGATGCCGTTGCCGATGCTGTCGCCGGCGCCGTTCATGACGTCCTGGGTGGTGTCGGAGCCGACACCCGCCAGCGCGCCGACCGGGTCGGCGGAGGCGGGCCCGGCCACGCCGGCGACGAGACCCGTGGCGACAGCCGCGGTGGCGATTCCGCCGACCAGCAGCTTGCGCACGAGCCGCTTCGTGTTGATCATGTGCGTCCTTTCCTGCGATGGGGGCCGCAACGCCCGCTCCGTCTCGAAGCGAGCGACAACATCTTGTGGAAATCGGGACGGGCGCCGATACCGGTCGCGCATGGAGGATCGCGATATTCGCGGGTACGCCGGACTTAAGGGACGGTTAACGATTTATAGAGATTTGTCCGCTGATCGAGGCCTGCTCGTTACGACTCGGGGCGGCGGCTGAGGACGAGCCGGAGCAGCGGTCCGCCGACCGCGCCGCCCGCACCGGCGACGAGCACGACCACCAGCGCCCACCGGACCACGCCGATCGCCAGGGGTGGCGTGGTCTGCGCCGCCGGGACCGGGCTGACCGACGTGAGGGCGAACGGCGGAGCCGACGACGATGACGCCACCGGCCGGGCCCCGGTATTGGGCACGGTGCTGGAGTTGGAGCCGGCTCCGCCGTTGTTGCCGGAGTTGCCGTTGCTGCCGGTATTCACGGACCCGCCGTTGTTGGTGCCGCCACCCGTGATCGTCCCGTCGCTCGTCCGGCTCGGCGTGGGCGTCGCGAGGGGGTCGTCCAGCAGCAGCAGTGCGGCGCCGGCCATGGCGATCCGGCGCCAGGTGTCGGGCAGCGGGAGGTATCCGTGCGGCAGCCGGCCGGGGTCGACGCCCGGCTGCTGGCCCTCGTTGACCGCGAACTTGACGAACGCGGCGTAGTCGGCCCGGGCCTCCTTGTCCAGGTTCAGCCGGACCGCCGCGTAGGTGATCGTGCTCAACGGGTAGCCGCCGGCCCCGGGGTCGGTGGCGTCGACCTGCGGCAGCTTGAACGTGTCCGGCTTGGCGTGGTTGACGGCGGTGGTGACCGACGCCGACGTCGGCGACACGCAGCCGGTGCCGTCGGCCTTGCACAGCTCGGCCGGGACGAGGCCGTAGTTGGCGACGCTGGCCGTGTCCATGGCGCCCCACATGAACGTCTGACCCGGCAGCTGGACGGGGTGCGCGACGACCCACCAGCCGGCCCCGCCGGACGGCGACTTCGCGTTGGGGTCCCAGTCGGCTCCGTGCGGGCTGTTGGCCGCGCGGGTACGGCCCGCACCCTCGTCGTAGTTCTCCATGTAGGGCAGCAGGTCCAGCGTGCAGCGGCCGGTGTCCGGCTCGCCCGGGCCGGTGACGAAGCAGGCGTTGGGGCGCGGGAACGAGTCCATCGCCTTGATGCCCAGATCGAGCGCCTTGTACAGGGGGTTGACGACCATGCCGTACTCGTCGGGCCGGCCGCCGAGCCAGTCCCGGGCCGACTGGTCGGCCCGGATCCAGCGCCAGATCTGGTCGATGACGCCGGAGTGCTCGGCCGTCAGCAGGGGCGACGTGAGGTTGCTGCCCGACCGGTCGCCGAGACCGGGATTGAGCTTGGTGAACTCCGGGTCGGTCACGAGGAAGGACGGGTTCAGCCTGGCCCAGTCGGGCGGCGGGGAGCTGTTCGTGTACTCGGTCAGGTCGGTCTTGTACGACTGGGTCAGAGCCTTGGCCAGCAGCCGGGGCGTCAGCTTGACCGGCGTGCTGACGTAGCCGTTGCTGAGGTTCACGTTGAAGCCGAACGTCACCGCCGACACGGCGACCGGCATGTAGACGATCGGCGGCAGGGCGGGCGGGTCGGAGCCGGCGCGGACCGCCTCGCTGCCGACGACCACGTTGGTGAAGGCCAGGCCCGTCTCGGAGAACGAGTTCGACAGCTCGGCACTGTTGGAGGCCTCCGGCGTGGTGGCGTAGCCGTAGAGCTTCTTGCAGTTCGCCGCCGCGTTCAGCGACAGCTGCCACGAGAACACCGCGTGGGAGACGAGCTCCGTGCCCTGCGTCTGGCGCTCCCGGGCGGACCCGATCGGGCAGTTCGGCTCGACCGGGCTGTAGCCGAGGCGGACCTGGATGCGCTGGGCCCACGTCGCGGCACCGAGCGGCGACTCCTGCATCGTGACGGCCGGTCCGTCGCCCTGCAGCTTCCAGCCGTTGGGCTCGTACTCCCCGCGCGGCACGATGACCAGCCAGCAGTCCCGCGGCTTGCCGTTGTCCAGGATCGCGCCGCAGCCGAGGACCGGCGACTCGCGCTTGGTGAACGTGTTGAAGTACAGGTCGCCGGTCCCGTCGGCCCGGGTGTTGGCCAGCTGGACCTCGTTGGTGTTGCCGGCCTTGAACGGGTACAGCGCCGGGTTGTAGATCTTGTCCGTCGTACCGACCGGGGTGAACGGCACCGAGTAGACGTTGGTGGAGGTCCGCGGGTCGTGGTGGGCGTAGCCGGGGGCGGCCGGGTCCTCAGCCGGGTCGCAGCCGACGGAGGCGGTGGTGCCGTCGGCCAGGGCCGGCGGGTTCGTGGTGCTCGGCGTGTGGCTCGCGCAGACGCTACCGCCGCGGCCCGAGGTGTAGAGGCCGCCCTGGTCGCTCTGGCGCAGGCCCTCGCTGCCGAACTGGCAGTGCTCCGGGTCCGGCCCGGCCGCGTCGTCGCCCCAGCACTCCATCAGCTGCAGGTAGTTGGCCTGGAAGCCGCCGCGGGTCTGCTTCCCGCCCGTCCACATGACCTTGACCGCCTGGTGGACCAGGTTCTTGGTCTGCCCGACGGTCACCGCGAGGTTCTTGAAGTCGTCGTGCATGAAGGCGTACGGGCTGTCGGGGTCCCGCGCCTTGACGACCGTCGTGTTGTCGGTGCCGAGCAGGCCCTTGTCCCAGCGGACGGTGACCGCGGAGTCGGTGATGCCGTTGCCGGTGATCTGGTCGACGGTGTCGGCCCGGGCCGGCTCGACCGGCCCGAGCGCGACCAGCCCGAGGCCGGCGAGGGCGGCGGCCACACCGCTCGCGACCCGCCGCCGGACCGCCGGGCCGATCGCCACGAAGACGCGGCTCATCGCGGGCCCCCGGTCCCGTCGCGCCGGGCCCGCCGGTTGGCGCCGTACTGCGCCGTCAGCGGCGGGATCAGCCCGAGGCCGAGCAGCAGGGCCGCCGCGACCACCATGAGCGCGACCTCCATGCCGTTGCCCAGGGCGGGCGAGGTCTCGACGGCCGCCGCGTCGACCTGGCCCGGTGCGCCGTTGCCGCCGCCGGTGCCGCCGTTGCCGCCACCGGTGCCGCCCTCGCACACACCGGTGTCGGGGTCGCACGTCGGGGTCGCCGCGGTGCCGCCGTCGCCCGTGCCGCCGGTACCGCCGTCGCCGGTGCCGCCCGTGCCGCCGTTGGTGTTCGTCCCGCCGGTCCCGCCGTTCGTGTTCGTCCCGCCGGTGCCGCCGTTGGTGTTGGTGCCGCCGGTCCCGCCGTTGGTGTTCGTGCCGCCGTTGCCGCCGTTGTTGCCGCCGGCGCCACCGGTGCCGGTGGTGCACTGCGACGAGCCCTGCTTGTCGCAGTCGGGCGGGAACGGGTCGTTCGCGGCGAGGACGTTGGTGCCGTCCGGGGAGAACGTCGGGTTGTTGCAGGTGCTCATGTCCGACGGCGGCGGCACCTCGGCCCCGGGCACCAGGGCCAGCTGCCCGAACCCGGCCTGGACCAGGTTGATCGGCAGCGCCGAGTAGCCGAGCGCGTTGACCAGACTCTGCCCCTGGCACAGCAGATACTTGCCGAAGGCGCCGAGGGTGAAGCCCTTCTGGGTGCTGAAGCCGAATTCGGTGGTCGTCGGCAGGATCATGTACGAGTAGGACGACAGCACGTAGGTCCGCTTGTCGGTGTTTGCGTAGACGCCCGACAGGTCCTGCGTCAGGTACTTCGCCTTGTCGCTCTTGTCGTTGTTGATCTTCGCCTTGAGCAGCGACACGGCGACGTGGCCGGCGGTGGGCTCGGTGTAGTAGCCGGCCTTGTTGAGCACCTTCGCGACCGGGAAGCCGGCCTGGATCGCGTAGGAGTACTCGACGTAGCCGATGGCGCCGACCGCGCCCGCCTGGCTCACGTAGCCGGAGACGCCGAGGTCGCCCGGCTGGCCGATCATCGCCGACCGGCCGAGGACCGGGTAGGACGACGTCTGGGTGCAGGGGGTGCGGCCGACTTTCTGGCAGTACGCCGACCAGGTGCCGCTCTGCTGGTCCACCATCCACTGGGTGAACTGGGCGCTGGACCCGGACCCGTCGGAGCGGACCACCGGCACGATCGTGATGCCGGGCAGGGCCAGGCTCGGGTTGTCGGCCTTGATCGCCGGGTCGTTCCACTTCGTGATGACCCCGGTGAAGATCTTGGCGACGTTCTCGCCGGACAGCCGCAGGTTCGTGACCCGCTTGTTGCCGATCTTCAGGTTGTACATGAACGTCGTGCCACCGGCGGTGTCCGGCATGTAGACGTACCCGCGATCCGGCGGATTGTCCTTGTTGTTGCCGTCCAGGACGCCGTACGGGATGTCGGACGCGGCCCAGTCGAGCGTGCCGTCGCGGAACTTGGACCGCCCGGTCGTGGAGCCGCTGCGCTCGTAGTCGACCCGCATGCCGTACTGGGACATGTTGCCGATCCACGCGTGGAAGGCGTTGTAGGACCAGGTCGAGCCGCCGCCCGAGATCGGCACGTAGTCCGCGGCGCGCGCCGGGCTCGCGGGGACGAGGCTCACGAACGCCGCGCACAGCGCCGTGATCATCGCCGCCGTCCGGCGTCGCCATCGAATCCGGCGAGTAGTCATCGTGCGGCCTCTTCCTCACGCAGAACAAGGGTCGGTTCGGTACGGGTCATCCGGCGGACGTCCCGCGCGGAGGCGACCGCGCGGAGGCGCCGGCCGCGGGCACTGAGGTCGCCGGCCGCGCGGCCGCCGATCGTGCGGGCGACGATGAACAGCAGGAGCACCAGGATCAGCAGGACCGAGGCGGTGCCGAAGCCGCGCGCGATCTCGTTCGGCTCCGGGGACTGGACCTGGGTGAAGGCCAGCAGCGGCAGCGACATCATCGAGCCGTGGAACGGGTCGAGGTTCATGTAGCCGGTCGCCCCGGCGGTCAGCAGCACGGGCGCGGTCTCGCCGATGGCGCGGGCGGCACCGAGGATGACGGCCGTGGCCAGGCCCGAGCGGGCGGTCGGCAGCAGCACGTTCCAGGTGGTCCGCCAGCGGCTCGCGCCGAGCGCCAGCGAGGCTTCCTTGAGCGACCCGGGCACCAGCCGGAACACGACGTCGGAGGTCCGGATGATGATCGGCAGGATCGTCACCGCGAGGGCGCAGGCGGCCGAGAACCCCGACGGACCCCAGTGGAAGATCAGGATCAGGGTCGCGTAGATGAACAGGCCGGCGATGATGTCCGGCAGGGCGGTCATCGCCTCGACCACGGTGCGGATGAACCGGGAGAAGCGGCCCGGCACCTCGTGCAGGTAGATCGCCGCGAGCAGCCCCAGCGGCACCGAGATGCCCAGCGCGATCCCGAGCTCGATGAGCGTGCCGGCGATCGCGTGGAGCACGCCGCCCTTGGTGAGCGGGTCGGTGGCCAGGGTCGAGCGGACGTCCTCGGTGTAGAAGTTGAGGTGGATCACCGCCCGCCAGCCACGGCTGAACGTGTAGACGATGACGAACACGAGCGCCGCGATCAGCACACCGGCCAGCGAGTGCACGACGAACGCGCTGATCCGGTCCCGCATCGCGGCGCGGTTCTCGTCGAGCGAGACCAGCACCGAGTAGCACAGGACGACCACCAGCCAGGTCACGACGACGTAGCCGAGCAGGCCGGTGAACGGGCCGAGCTGCAGCCACAGCACGCCGGTCGTGGCCGCGCCCGCGCACAGCGCGCCGAGGATCGCGAACCCGTCGGTGCGCCGGATGCCGCTGGTGCGGCGCCGGGTCTGCGCGTTGCCGCCGCCCGGCCGGCCCGGCACGACGGTGGCGGCGACCGGGGACTTCTCGAGGACGGTCACGGTGCCTCCGCTTCGCTCCAGACCGGCCATGGTCACACCTCGCTCATGGCGCCGGAGCGGGACCGGGAGACGACCCAGGCCGCGGCGAAGTTGACGAGGAGGGTCAGCACGAACAGGGCCACGCCGGCGGCCATGAGCGCCGAGATGCCGAACGGGCTCGACTCGCCGTACCGCAGCGCGATGAGCGACGACACCGAGCTGGTCCCGTGCTCGAGGACCCGCGGCTGGATCTCGAAGCGGGGAGAGATGATCATGACCACGGCGATCGTCTCGCCGAGCGCGCGGCCCAGGCCGAGCATGGTGCCGCCGACGACGGCGCCGCGGCCGAAGGGCAGCACGACGCTGCGGATCATGCCCCACCGAGTCGCCCCGAGCGCGTACGCCCCCTCGCGCTCGCCCATGGGGGCCAGGCCGAACGCCTCCCGCATCACCGAACAGGCGATCGGCGCGACCATGAGCGCCACGACCACGCCGGCGATGAACGTCGAGGAGGTGTAGGCGGTCGCGGTCGCGAGGGGGTCGTGCCGCTCGACGCCGCCGACCTTGAAGACCGGGATCCAGCCGAACCAGTCGGCGATCCACCGGGACAGGTCGATGATCTTCCACTGTAGGAAGAACGCGCCCCACAGGCCGAACACGACGCTCGGCACGGCCGCCATCAGGTCGACCATCGCGACCATCGTGCGCTTGAGCCAGCGCGGGGCGTATTCGGAGATGTAGAGCGCCGTGCCCATGGCCAGCGGTACCGCCACCGCGATCGCGACCAGCGCGATGAGGATGGTGCCGACGATGACCGCGGCGATGCCGAAGCCGCCGCCGTCCGGGTTCCACTGCTCGGTGGTGACGAACGAGAACCCGGCCGCGCGGAGCGCCTCCCAGGCCCGGTAGGCCAGGAACGTGCCGACCAGCACCATCAGCACCAGCACCAGGCTGCCGCCACCGCGGGCCAGGCCGAGGAACGCCTTGTCGCCGGGGCTGGCGTTGGCGACCAGCTTCCGCCGCTGCTGGCGGGCGACCGGCCCCAGTTCGACGCTCATCGCCGGCTCTGCAGGGCGACGACGCTCTCGGCCGGCTCGGCGTCCGCCGACAGCTCGACGAACTTGGCCGCGCCGAGCAGGCTGTCCTGGTCCCGCTGGTACCACCGGCCGCTGGCCGCGACGGGCACGCCGCCGAGCTCCAGCCGCCAGCCCCAGCGGCCGGTGGGCCGGTCGTGCACCGGCTGCCGGACGAGCCGGTCGGCGCCCGCCCGCAGCTCCGCGAACGCGTCGAGCGCCTGGCGGTAGCTGGAGTAGCTGAGCGCGCTGCGCCCCAGCTCGTGATTGTTCGCGCCGATCAGTCGCCAGGCGTACCAGTCACCCCGGCCGGCCGGCGTCGAGCGACCCATACGGTGCGGGTGCACCGCCGCCGGTCCGCACAGGACCTGGATCCGTACCTGCGGCATCTACAGTCTCCAGCCTCGTTCCGCACTCCCGTTCGAAGCACGGGTGCGCAGTGCTGAACCTGGCAAGGCCGAGCCAAGGCCCGAGGGAGAGACAGTGAACGCCGAACGAAGCGTGGGCCGCCGTGGAGATGGATGACCGATCGGGCGATACGCGGATCCGCCTAATCGCGCGGGCTTATGCGGATAAGGACCTTGCCGATCGCGCCGCCCTCGACCGCGGCGTGCGCGGCCGCCGCGTCGGCGAGCGCGAACTCGTGGAACGGCACACCCGCCTCGGCGCCGAAGCGCAGCGCGCCCGCGGCCAGCGCGGCGTTGACGGCGGCGGCGCCCTCGGCCAGGGCCGGGCGCGGGACGGTATAGAGCAGGACGAACTGGTATCGCACGTTGAGCACCATATGGCGGCGGACGTCCACGTCCAGCGGCCCTCCGGAGCTGTCGTTGGCATACACCGCGATCGTCCCGCCGGAGCGCAGCACGGCCAGGTTGAGCTCGGCGTTGTGCGCGGCCGCCACCTCGACGACCACGTCCACCCCGTCCGGCAGCGCCGCCCGGAGCCGGTCGGCGGCGTCGGCGTCGCGGTAGTGCACGACGTGGTGGGCCCCGGCCCGGCGGGCCAGCTCGGCCTTCTCCGCGCTGCTGACGGTGGCGGCGACGGTCGCACCGGCCCAGACCGCGAGCTGGATGGCGGCGTTGCCGACCGCGCCCGCGCCCCCGGCGACCAGGACGTTGCGGCCGGCCAAGGCGCCCGGGGCCAGCCGCGCGGGCGCGCCCTCGTGCACGGTGAGGGCCCGGTGCGCGGTCATCGCGGGGACACCGAGGCTCGCACCGGCCTCGAACCCCACCCCGTCCGGCAGCGGAATCGCCCGGTCCGCCGGCACCACCGTGTACTCCTGCGCCGTCCCGCTGCCCGGCCGCTGGTAGGCGGCCATGACCAGCCACACCCGGTCGCCGACGGCCAGCCCGGTCACCCCGGCGCCGACGGCGTCGACGACGCCCGCACCGTCCTGGTTGGGCACCTGGCCCTCGGCGGCCACCGGGGCCATGGCGGTGGCGCCGGTGCGGGTCTTCCAGTCGGTCGGGTTGACCCCGGACACGACGACGCGGACGCGGACCTCGCCGGGGCCCGGCTCCACGATGTCCCGCTCGGCCTCGTGCAGCACCCCGGCCGCGCCGAACTCGGAGTAGACGATCGCCCTGTTCTTAGCAGTCATGCACCGACACTATGCCGCCAGGCGCGCCGCGACCGCCTTCAGGAACAGGGTGGCGTCGCGGCCGTTGAGGACCCGGTGGTCGTACGCCAAACCGAGCCGGACGTGCCCGTCGACCCGCCCGGTGAGCGAGACGGCGCAGGTCGTGCCGGGCCGGACCAGGGGCACGGCCGCGGTCACGTCCGGGTCGGTGTGCAGGGCGAGCAGGATGGCCGGGGCGGCGAGGTCGGCCGGGCGGAAGGAGCCGCGCAGGGCGGTGGTGCGCAACTCCATCAGGCGGGCCGCGACGTCGGCCACGGACAGCGCGGGCACGTCGCGGACGACCGGCACGTGCAGGCCCCGGCCGACGTCGACGGTGACGCCGATGTCGATCGCGGCGTGGCGGCGCACCCGGTCCGGCGGGACGAACGCGGCGAAGCAGTGCGGGTGCTCGGCCGCGACCGCGCCGATCGCCGCGATGGTCAGCTCGGGAAGACCGATCATCCGGCGGTACTCGCGGGAAAGGGCCCGGGCCTTGCCGACGTCCACGGCAACACGCACGGCCACGAACGCCTGCGGTATGGCGAGGGACTCGGTCACCACGGCGGCCACGGCCCGCTGGACCGCGGGCAGCCGCTCGTCGGTGGCCGGCCCGTCCAGGTCGGCCGCCCGGACCACCTTGAGCCCCAGCGCCCGCACCTCCTCGCGGGAGATCCCGCGCTCGGCCATGACCCGCAGCGCCGGCTCCGTGATCACGATATCCGACATTTCCGAAATGTCGGGCGGGGTGGTGGGCGCCGCAAGCGCGGCCTGCGTGGGCGCGGGCGCGGCGGGCGTGGCCTGTGTGGGCGCGGGCGCGGCGGGCCCGGCCGCGGCCGCCTCGAGTCGCCCGATCACCGTGCCGGGAGCGCAGGCGCCGCCGGCGGCGATGAGCTGGCGCAGGTAGCCCTCGCCGACACTGGGCAGCTCCTCGGCCGCCTTCGACGTCTCCACCGTCGCGACGGGATCCCCGGCCGCGACGAAGGCACCGGGCGCGGCGATCCACTCGAGCAGCGTGTACTCGGCGTCGTTGTTGTTCAGCTTCGGCACGCGAATGTCGGTCACGTCAGAGCACCCACGATCGTCGAGGACTGGACGAGCACCGACCGCTCCAGGTGGGCCGCGGTCGGGACCACCGTGTCGGCGGCGTGCAAGGTCCGCACCGGGCGGCCGCAGTCGCGCAGCTGGTAGGCGACCTCGGTGGCCCAGGAGGCGCCGGGCGGGCCGTCCTCGACGACCAGGATCCGCCGGGCCGGGTGGCGCCGGACGGGCTCCGGGTCCCAGGGGTAGAGGCGGGTCGGCACGTGCAGCGCGCCGCCCAGCTCGTGCCGCATCAGCAGCGTCTGCATGGCGTCTAGGGCGCGGTGCGCGAGGCCGCCGGGCGCGACGATGAGGTAGTCGTCGGGCGGGACACCGTCGATGAGGACGACGTCGCGGTCCTGGTCGAAGGTGAACAGCGCGGGGAGGCCCATCGACCGGCTGTACAACACCTTGTCCTCGAACAGGATCGCCGGTCGGCCGGTGGCCAGGATCGACCGGAGCAGCGGCAGCGGCTCGTGGAACGGGCTGAGCTCGTTGACGTCGAGGCCGGGCACGCCGAGGAAGTGCTTCTGCGGGCTCTGGCTGTGCGTGGGGCCGTAGCCGCGGTTGCCGCCGGTCGGGCAGCGCACGATCAGCGGCATCGGCACCGGGCGGCCGAACATCGCGGTCGACTTGGCGGCCACGTTGACGATCTGGTCGAAGGCGAGGAGCGCGAAGTCGGCGAACATGATCTCGACGATCGCCTTGTCGCCGGCGAGGGCGAGGCCGTTGGCGACGCCGACGATCGCGGCCTCGCTGATCGGGGTCCCCAGCACCCGGTCCGGGAAGCGGGTGGAGAGGCCGCGGGTCACCTTGAAGGCCCCGCCGTAGGGGTCGGTGATGTCCTCGCCGAGCAGGTACAGCGCCGGGTCGTCGGCCAGCAGCGCGCCGAGGGCGGCGTTCAGCGCGTCGGCCACCCGGGTCATCGGGCGTCCCAGGTGGACGGTGGGCGGGCGGTGACGTCGGCGACGACGGCCGCGATCCGGTCCCGCTGCTCGATGTCGAGAACAGAGCCCTGGTGGCGGGGGTACCAGTCCGGCAGCGCGGCGACCGCGGGCGCGGGACGGGTGTCGTCGCCCTTGCTGTGCGGGCCGAGGCGGTGCGTGGCGAACTCGACGACCAGCGGGCCGGCGCCGTCGCGGACGTGCTTGAGCGGCTCCTCGAGCATCGCCCGCACCGCGGCCACGTCGTCGCCGAGGTCGGGGACGGCCAGGTGGGCGACGCCGAACGCGGCCGCCCGGGCGGCGATCGTGCCGGCCATCGCCCGCGCGGACGGGGTGCTCTGGGCGATGCCGTTGTGCTCGACGGCGACGAGCAGCGGCAGGCGCCACAGCGCGGCGAGGTTCAGCGCCTCGTAGACGGCGCCCTCGCCCCAGGTGCCGTCGCCGATGAACGCGCACGCCAGCCGGCCCGGCTCCGACCGGGTCAGGTGCAGTGCGGCACCGGCGGCGAGGGGCAGGCTCTCGCCCTGCACGCCGGTCGACAGGTAGCGGCCCCGCCGCAGGTGCTGACTCCCGCCGACACCGTTGCACACGGCCCCGTCCCGCCCCATGATCTCGGCGAGCAGGCCGGCCGGGTCGTCGAAGCGGGCCAGGTAGTGCCCGTGGCCGCGGTGGTTGCTGAACACGAAGTCGTCCGGGTCGAGCAGCGGCAGCAGCGCGACCGGCACCGCCTCCTGCCCGAGGCAGGTGTGCGTCGTCCCGTGCAGCAGCCCCTGCGCGAACAGCTCCAGCAGGGCGCGCTCGAAGTGCCGGATCAGCAGCAGCGTCCGCAGATCCGTGCTCACAGGTTCACCAGGTACTGCTCGAGCGCCCCGGCGTCCAGCCCGGCCACGAAAGCGCTGGCGGCCGCACGACTCTGAGCGGACAGCGCCACATCAATGCCGTCAAGGGCCTCAAGCCAAGGCACAAGATTCTGCGGTGGTACTGCCGGTCGCGGATACGCCTCCCCCGCGCGCTGCGGTTCATAGTGCGTGATCGGGTTGACCGGCAGCAGATGCGGCACGCCGAGCATGGCCTCCCGCAGCCCGCCGACATCCGCGGCGAGGACCGGAATACCGTGCAGCATCGCCTCCACGGCGGTGTACCCGAACGTCTCGTCCCACAGCGACGGCATCAGCAGTGCCCGGCTCCCGCGCAGCACGTCGGCGATGTCGGGCGCGGCCGCGACGATCTCGATGTTGGGCCGGGTCGCGAGTTCGGGATCGATTCCGCCCCATGTCGGCACAGCCCGGAATCGCAGGTCCGGGCGGGCGTCGGCCAGCCCGAGCAGGATCGGCAGTCCCTTGAAGCCGCACGGGTTGACCATCGTCACCGGTCCCGACGGATCGGAGAGATCCGGAAATGGCGGCGGGCCGTAGACGTGCGGGTAGAGCACGGTCGACTCCAGGCCGCCGTGCTCCAGAACGTAGTCGTGCGCGGCCCGGCTCACCGACACGATGCCCCGCGCCCGCGCGACCAGGCGGCGGCCGGACTGGCTCGGGTAGAACGTGCGCGGCCCGAACGGCAGCTGCTGGAGGGTGTGCACCAGGTACACCACCCGCTCCGGCGCCGCCCGCAGCGCCGACCCGAGCACCATCAACCCCGGGTCGTCCGACGGCACGAGCACCCGGTCCGGTTCTTCGGCCGCGATGACCTCCCGTACCAGCTTCGGCAGCCGCGGGCCGGCGGCCGCGAACACCTCGACCCCGGCGACCGTGTGCACGCCGGCCTCGCCGCGGGTCACGGCGACGCAGCGGTGCCCGCGGGCGGCCAGCTCCTCCAGCAGCAGCCGGTTGGACTTGGTGGCCCCGCCGTGGCCGGGCCGGTACGGCATGTTCTGCGCGAGCAGGACGCGCATGTCACTCAGCCCGGCTCAGCAGCGCGGCCACCTCGGCGTCGGTCATCGCGTCGAGCTCGGCCACGGCCGCGGCGAGGCGGGTCCGCTCGATCGCCCGGGCCGCGGCGGCGACCGTGAGGTCCTCCTCGAACAGCTCGTCGACGGGCAGCTCCAGGCCCATCTCGGCCTGGACCCGGGCCAGGAAGCCGACCAGCACGAGCGACTCGCCGCCCAGGTCGAAGAAGTCGTCGCCGGCCGCCGCGGGCCGCAGCCCGAGGTCGGTCCAGATCCGCGCGACGGCGGTCTCGTCCGGTGTCATCCCCGCCCCCGTAAGCTCGCCGGTCGCATGTCGGTCCAGACCGCGTCGATGTGGTCCAGGCACTCCTGCTTCGGCCCGCGCTTGCCCTCGGCCCGCCACCCGGCGGGCACCTCGTCGTCGGCGGGCCAGATCGAGTACTGCTCCTCGTCGTTGAGCACGACGACGTATTCATCCATGGCTCTGCTCCTTCCGTTGCTGGCGGACCTGGGCACCGATCAGGTCGTCGGGGGCCGCGTCGGGGACCCGCTCGTCGAAGCGGGCCAGGCTCGGCAGCCGCAGCGACACCAGCACCTGGACCACCATCACGGCCGCCAGCAGCAGGAACAGCAGCGCGGTGCCGCGGCCGGGGCCGGTGCCGATGAGCGCGCCGACGCTGCCGGCGAGGGCGCCGCCGGGGGCGAGCAGCGGGTCGAGGAGGTGGCGGCCGAGCGGGGCCACGACCGCGTAGCCGATCGGGATGGTCGAGAAGGCGATGACGGTGTTGACCGCGAAGACCCGGCCGTGGAAGCGCTGCGGCACCTTCACCTGGACGATCGTCGTGTAGACGCCGTTGGCCAGGGTCAGCCCGAGCGACATGCCGAGCGCGCCCGCGCCGACCAGCAGCTCGCTCGGCCGCAGCCCGGGCAGGGCGCTGGACACGGCGAGGCCGAGCACGACCAGGAGCATCCCGCGGACCCGGTGCCGGCGCGGCCCGCCCCAGAAGCTCATGAGCAGCCCGCCGGCGATCGCGCCGAGCCCGCCGGCCATGCTGACCCGGGCCACCGCCTCGAGGTCGGCGAACGACAGCACGAGCGGCGACAGCAGCAGGAACAGCGGGGTCATGAACAGGTTGAGGACGGCGAAGAAGAGCAGGACGGGGCGGAGGCTGCCGGCGCCGAGGGCGTAGCGCCACCCGCCGACGACCTCCTGCCAGAACGTCTCCCGGCGGACCCAGGCCAGGGTCTTCGGAAACTTGACGGCCAGGGTGACCCCGACCGCGGCCACGTAGCTGACGACGTCGAACGCGAGCACGCCGCGCAGTCCGACGGTGGCCATGAGCCCGGCCGCGACGAGCGGGACGAGGAACTGCCCGGCCCCGAAGCTGAGCTGGACCATGCCGTTGGCGTGGCCGAGGTAGCGCTTGGGCACGAGCTGCGGCACCGCCGACGAGAACGCCAGCCGCTGGAACGTGAGCGCCACGGACAGCACGACGAGCAGGCCGTAGACGTGGCCGACCCGCAGCGTGCCGGTCAGGGCGAGGGCGAGCAGGACGGCCTGGCTGGCCCCGGCCCCGACGTCGCCGGCCAGCATCACTTTGCGGCGGTCGAAGCGGTCGACGACGGCCCCGGCGAACGGGGCGACGAGCATGCCGGGGACGAGGCCGAGGACCGCGAACACGGCGAAGCGCACCAGGGAGCCGGTCTGCAGGTAGATCCAGAGCGGGAGGGCGAACTCGGTCAGCGCCGAGCCGATGATGGACACCAGCTGCCCGGCCGCGACCGCCATGAACCGGCCGAGCGACGGCTCCGGCCCGTCGATCCGCTCGATCGTCGAGGACCGGGCGGCGACCTCCCAGCCGCCGTCGGGGTCGCGCTGCCGCTCGTCGGAGCGGTGGACCTCGGTGACGATGTGGGCCAGCTCGTCCGCGCGGTACTTCAGGAAGAAGTGCCCGGCCTCGTCGAGTACCACCAAAGCGGTTTGGCCCGTCAGGAAGTGCCATTCCCGATAGCGCTCGCCGTAGAACTCGGTCTGGGTGTCCTGGCTGCCGACGACGGAGACGATCGGCGCCCGGATCGGCGTGACGTGCGAGGCGAACAGGCCGGTGAAGTACTCCTCGGCCAGCCGCGTGTGCTCGCGCATGTTGCGGATGATGAGGTCGGCCTCGTCCTTGTCGAACTCGGCCATCTCCACGCCCATCGAGCGCAGCCAGTTCTCGTAGACCCGGTTGGACAGCAGCGCCTCGCGCCCGGCCAGCTTCGCCAGCAGCCCGCTGAACCGGCCGGTGGGGCGGGCGAACGGGAACACGGCCCCGATGTAGACGGCGTCGACGGTCCGGCCGGCCGCTTCCAGGCGCCGGGCCAGCTCGACGGCGACGGATGAGCCGACGCCGCAGTGGCCGTAGACGATGAGCGGGCCCTCGACCCGCTCCAGGACCTCGGCGGTGAGCCTGCTCGCCAGCTCCTCGAACGGCAGCGCCGCCTCGCGGACGCCGATGTCCTGGCCGGGGATGGCGACCGCGTACAGCGACCAGTCCTTGGGCAGGGCGTCGGCGAGGGGCTGGTAGACGACCGCGCTGCCGCCGCCGTAGGGCACCGCGACGATCGACGCGGTGCGGGTCTTCGTGGACGTCAGCTCGTAGAGCAGCTTCCGCGGGCCCCGGTCGGCGTCCGGCGACAGCAGCCGGGCCAGCTCCCGGACGGTCTTGTACTGGAACACGTCCAGCACCGACACCCCTGACCCGTGCTTGCGCAGCCGGGCCACGACCTGGGTGGCGACCAGCGAGTGGCCGCCGAGGTCGAAGAAGTCGTCCTCGGCCCCGACCCGCTCGACGCCCAGCAGCTCCTGCCACACGCCCGCGACCAGCCGCTCGGCGTCGGTGGCCGGCTCGACGAACTCGACGTCGGCGCGGCGGGTCACGGTCGGTGCGGGCAGGGCCCGGCGGTCGAGCTTGCCGTTCGGGGTGAGCGGCAGCGCGTCGAGGTGCACGAACGCCGACGGCACCATGTAGTCGGGCAGGGTCCGCTTCAGCAATGCCCGCAGGTCCTGCTCGGGGCCGGCCACGTAGGCGACCAGGCGGTCGTCGAGCACGACCACGGCCGCGTCCTCGACCGCCGGCGCGGCCCGGACGGCGGCCTCGATCTCGCCGAGTTCGATGCGCAGGCCGCGCAGCTTGACCTGGGTGTCGAGGCGGCCGAGGAAGTCGATGGTGCCGTCGGGGCGGCGGCGGGCGAGGTCGCCGGTGGCGTACATGCGGGCCCCGGGCGGGCCGTAGGGGTCGGGGCGGAACTTGTCGGCGGTCAGGGCCGGGCGGCCGTGGTACCCGCGGGCGAGGGCGACCCCGGCGATGAACAGCTGCCCGGGGACGCCGACGGGCGCGGGCCGGAGGCGCTCGTCGAGGACGTAGAGGGCGACGTTCTGGATCGGGGCGCCGATCGGCACCCGGGCCAGGCCGGCCAGGGCGTCGCCGTCGCAGTGCCAGGCCGACACGTCGATCGCGGCCTCGGTCGGGCCGTAGAGGTTGTGCAGCTCGGCCGGGAGGGTGGCCAGGCAGCGGCGGGCGAGGTCGGCCGGGAGCGCCTCGCCGCTGCAGACGATGGTGCGCACCGACGTGCACGCGGCCACGTCGTCGGTGGCCAGGAACACGGCCAGCATCGACGGGACGAAGTGCAGGGTGGTGATCTGCTCGGCCCGGATGAGGTCGCGCAGATACTCGGCGTCGCGGTGCCCGCCCGGCGCGGCGAGGACCAGCCGGGCCCCGGCCAGCAGCGGCCAGAAGAACTCCCAGACGGACACGTCGAAGCCGGCCGGGGTCTTCTGCAGCACGGCGTCGCCGGGGCCGAGGGCGAACCGGCGCCGCATCCAGTCGAGCCGGTTGAGCAGGGCGCGGTGGGTGTTGGGGACGCCCTTGGGCCGCCCGGTCGAGCCGGACGTGTAGATGACGTAGGCGACGTCGTCGAGGCCCGGGTCCGTGAACCCGTCGCCGGCCTCGGCCTCGGTCAGGTCCTCGAGGGGCCGCGCGCCGCAGTCGGCCCGCATGAATTCGAGGCGTTCGGCCGGATACTCGGGGTCGAGCGGCACGTAGGCGGCCCCGGCCCGCAGGATCGCGAACAGGGCCACGACGAGGTCGAGGGACCGCTCGGCGCGGACCGCGACGAGGCTCCCGCGCGGGATGCGGGCGGCCAGGCGGGCCGAGCGCTCGTCGAGCTCCCCGTAGGTCAGGTGCCGGCCCTCGAAGGTGACCGCGACGGCGTCGGGCTGGGCCGCCATCCGGGCCGCGATCAGCGCCGGGACCGTGGCCGCCGGCAGCTCGACCGGCTCGGGTGGCGGCAGGACCAGGGCCCGCTCGGCCGGGTCGAGCAGGTCCACGTCGGACAGTCGCCGGTGCGGGTCGGCGACGACGGCGGCGAGGAAGCGGCGGAAGTGCCCGGCGAAGCGGACCGCGGTGTCGGGCGCGAACAGGTCCGTGTTGTAGACGACCGTCGCCCACAGCTCCTCGGGGGCCTCCCGGCAGTACAACTCCAGCTCGAACCGGGTCGCGGAGACCGGCGCGGGCCACTGCTCCAGCGTGAGCCCGGCCCACTGCGGGACCGCGGGCTGGTCGTAGTTCTGCAGCGCGAAGAGGGTCTGGAACACCGGCGAGCGCCGCACGTCCCGCGGGACGTTGAGTTCCTGGACCAGCTGTTCGAAGGGCAGATCCTGGTGGTGGTACCCGTCCAGGCAGACGTCCTTCACGCGCTGGAGGAGCTCGGCGAAGCTCGGGTCCCCGGCGAGCGGCGCGCGCACCGGCACCGTGTTGACGAACATGCCGATGAGCTGCTCCAGCTCGGGCTGCTGCCGGCCGGCCACCGGCGAGCCGACGGCGAAGTCGGTCTGCCCGGTCAGCCGGCCCAGCACCGCCTGGAACGCGGCCAGCAGCACCATGTGCAGCGTGACGCCGTGGTCGCGGGCGAGGGCATGCAGCTCGTCGCGCAGCCCGACGGCGAAGCTGTGCTCGGCCCCGCTGAACGTCTGCCGGGCCGGGCGCGGGTGGTCGGTGGGCAGGTCCAGCGGCTCGACCCCGGCGAGGGTGGCCCGCCAGTATTCGACGCTGCCGGCGAGGCCGGTGTCGGCCCGCTGCCAGGCGGCGAAGTCGCGGTAGCGGACCGGCAGCGCGGGCGGGGTCGCACCGGCGTAGAGGGTGGCCAGCTCGGCCGCGAACCGGTCCATCGACCACCCGTCGGCCGCGATGTGGTGCACCGCGATGGCGAGCAGGTGCTCGTCCGCCGCGGCGCGGACCAGGGCGGCCCGCAGCATCGGGGCGGTGGCCAGGTCGAACGGCTGGGCCAGGAAGGTTTCGAGGTCCTCGCGCGGGAGGTCCGGCAGTGGCACCGGAGCGGGTGGGTCGATGCGGAGCTCCGGCCTCCCGTCGCCCGCGTCCACGAAGCGGCTGTGCAGCGGCTCGTGCCGGGCCACCACGCCGCTGATCGCGGCGGCCAGCCGGTCCGGGTCGAGCTCGCCGCGCAGGCGCAGGACGATCGGGATGACGGCCGCGGTGTTGCCGGGTGCGAGCTGCTCCAGGAACCAGAAGCGCTCCTGGGCGAACGACAGCGGCGGCGGCCCGTCGTGGGCCGGGATCGTGGTGGCCGCGCGGCCCTTGAGCCGCCGTTCGAGCAGCGCCCGGCGGTCGGCCGATACCGTGGTCATGAGGCCTCCCCGTCGGTCGCCAGCAGGGCCGCCACCTCGTCGTCGCTGAGCGCGTCGAGGTCGGCCACGATGAGCTCCTCGACCGCCACGGCCAGGTCGGCGAGGACCGGGTGGCTGAACATGGTCCGCAGCGGGACCGCGGTGCCGGTGGCCGCCCGCAGCCGCCCGACGACCTTCATCGCCAGCAGTGAGTGCCCGCCGATGCTGAAGAAGTCGTCGTGGACGCCGACCCGGTCGCGGCCGAGCACCTCGCACCAGACCTCGGCGACGAGCTCCTCGGCGGCGTCGCGGGGCGGGACGTACGCGGTCTCGGCCGCTTTCGACGCCACCGCTCGGGGCGCCCGGACGGACCGGAGCAGCGCCGCCCGCTCGGCCGCGTCCCCGCCCGCGTCGACGGCCGACAGGGGGCTGTCCCGGTTGGAGAGCAGGGCGGTGGCGAGGGCCTCGAACCGGTGGGTGAGGGCCTCGGCGGTGGCGCGGTCGAGGAGGTCGGTGCGGTAGCCCAGGACGATCCGCAGCCCGTCGGCGGTCCGCCACAGGTCGAGGCTCAGCTCGTACTTGACCTGGCGGACCCGCGGGTCGTGGAAGGTCGCGGCGACGCCGGGCAGGACGTCGGTGCCGGCCGCCTCCTCGGTGTGCAGGGTGAACATGGTCTGGAACAGCGGGGTGCGGTCGAGCCGGCGGGGCACGTCGACGGCGGCGAGGAGCCGGTCGAAGGGCACGTCCTGGTGCGCGTAGGCGGCGAGCGCGGTGTCCCGGGTGCGGCCCAGCAGTTCCCGGAACGTGGGGTCGCCGGCGAGGTCGGCCCGCAGCGCCAGGGTGTTGACGAAGAACCCGATGAGGTCGGCGACCTCGACGCGGGGCCGGTTCTCGATCGGGGTGCCGACGCAGAAGTCGTCCTGCCCGGTGAGCCGGGCGAGGAGCACCTCGTAGACGGACAGCAGGACCATGAACGGCGTGCACCGGGCTTCGGCGGCGAGCCGGCGGACGCCGGTGGCGAGGCTGGCGGGCAGGTCGTGGACGACGAAGTCGCCGGTGGACGCGGCCATCTCGGGGCGGGGGTGGTCGGTGGGCAGGTCGAGGACGGGGACGCCGGTGAGCTGCCCGCGCCAGTATTCGAGGGAGTCGCTGCCGGGCCGGGTGCGCTCCCAGCCGGCGAAGTCGCCGTACTGGACGGGCAGCGGTTCGAGGCGCTCGCCGGCGTAGGCGGCGCGCAGTTCCCGCACGAGGACGCCGAGGGACCGCCCGTCGGCCGCGATGTGGTGCACGACCAGGCAGAGGACGTGCTCGTCGGACCGGTCGGGGTCGGGGACGATCCCGGCCCGCAGCAGGAGCCCGGCTTCGAGGTCGAAGGGCACGTTGGTCCAGCGCTCGATGTCGTCGCCGAGCCGCAGGACGACCCGCTGCTCGGTGACTTCGGCGACGGGCCCGTCGTCGCCGCCGAGGAACCGCGTCCGCAGGGCCTCGTGCCGGGCGACGACGGTGTTGAGGGCCGCCTCGAGCCGGCCGGTGTCGATCGCCCCGACCAGCCGGTAGGCGACCGCGATGTTGTAGGAGGCGTCGGAGGGGTCGAGCTGGTGCAGGAACCAGAGCCGCTGCTGTCCGTAGGACAGGTTGCCGCGCCGCTGCCCGAGCCGCCGGACGGGCTCTTCCGCCCGATACCTGTCCAGCTCCGCCGCCAGCCCGGCAACGGTGGGCGCGAGGAAGAGCGCCCGGACCGGCACGTCTCTTCCGGTCGCGGCACAGAGCCGGGCGACCGCCGCGATGGCCAGCAGCGAGTGTCCCCCGAGGGCGAAGAAGTCGTCATGGGCCCCGACCCGTTCGACGCCGAGCACCGACGCCCAGATCTGGGCGACCAGGTCCTCGCCGGGCGTCCGGGGCGCGACGTACCCGCCCCCGGCCGCGACGGGAGCCGGCAGCGCCTCCCGGTCGACCTTCCCGTTCCCGGTCAGCGGAATGCGCTCGATCACCATGAGGTGCGTCGGCACGAGGAACGCCGGCAGCCGCTCGGCCAGCCCGGCCCGCAGCGCGCCGGGGTCGAGCCCGTCGCCGGCCGCGTAGCCGGCCAGCGTCCCGTCGCGGACCACGACCGCCGCCTGCCGCACCCCGGGCAGCCCCCCGAGCACGGTCTCGACCTCACCGGGTTCGACCCGATAGCCCCGGATCTTCACCTGGTCGTCGAGCCGCCCGAGGAACTCGAGCCGCCCGTCGCCCCGCCACCGGGCCCGGTCGCCGCTCCGGTAGAGCCGCGTCCCCGGCGGCCCGTACGGGTCGGGGCAGAACCGTTCGGCGGTCCGGCCGGCCGCGCCCAGGTATCCCCGGGCCACCCCGTCGCCGGCGATGCACAGCTCCCCGGGCACGCCCGCCGGGGTGAGCCGCAGCCGCTCGTCGACGATGTACACCCGGGTCCCCGCGATGGGCGTCCCGATGGAGGTCTCGTCGGGTCCGAGGGCCCCGGTGGTGGCGATGACCGTCGTCTCCGTCGGCCCGTAGGTGTTCAGCAGCTCGACCCGGTCCCCCAGGTCCGCGTGCCAGGCGGCGAGCTTGTCGGCCCGCACCGTGTCGGCGCCCAGGATGAGCAGGCGCAGCGACTCGGGCCAGCGCACGGTGCCGACGAGCTCGTGCCAGTAGGGCGTGGGCAGGTCGAGGACGGTGATCGGTTCACGGGCCAGCAGCTCGGGCAGGTCTTCGTCGGGCGGCAGCAGGACCAGCCGCGCGCCTGCGCTGAGGGTCGGCCATACCTCCTCGATGTGCGTGTCGAAGCTGACGGTGGCGAATTGGGCGACGGTGTCGTCGGCGCTCAGGGAGTATCGATGCCGCATCCAGGCGACGCGTGAGCTCAACGCGTGCCGTGTGATGCCGACACCTTTCGGCGTCCCCGTCGACCCGGAGGTGTAGATGACGTAGGCGAGTTCGTTGGGGTCCACGGTGGACTCGTAGGGTTCGCCCAGCTCGACGGCGGTCACGGTCAGCGCGCAGCCTTCGGCCAGCAGCTCCCGGCGGGCTTGCGGGTAGCGCGGGTCGATCGGCACGTATGCGGCGCCGGCCTTGAGGACCGCGAGCAGGGTGACGATGAGGTCGATGGAGCGGGGCATGAGCACGGCGACGCGATCGTCGGGGTGCACACCCTGCGCGCGCAGCCAACCGGCTTGGCGCGCGGCCCGATCGTTGAGGTCGCCGTAAGAAAGGTGTCCGTCGCCGCAGGAGATTGCGATTGCGGCCGGCTTCCGAGTTGCCACCAAAGTTACCACGTCCGGCGCCGCGCCCAAAGGGCCAGAACCGAGCTCCAGCAATGTTTTCCGCTCCTCGGCCCCCAGCAGGTCCACAGTGGACAGGCGACGCGCGGGGTGCGCGGCGGCGGCCGCCAGCAGACGCTCCAACCGGGTCAGCAACAGCGAGGCGGTGGCCGCGGAGAACAGGTCGGTGCGGTAGTTGAGCGAGAGCTGAACCCCGTCCGGCTCCCGCCAGGCGTCGAGCATCAGGTCGAACTTGGCCTGCGCCAGCCCGTCCTCGGCGTAGGCGGCCTCGATCCCCGGCAGCAGCTCGGTGCCCGCCCCCTCCTCGGTGTGCAGGATGAGCATCGTCTGGAACAGCTCGGTCCGGGACGGGTCACGGGGCAGGTCGAGCTCGGCCGCCAGCCGCTCGAACGGGATCTCCGGGTGCGCGTAGGCGCCGAGGGCGACCTCGCGGACCCGCCCGAGCAGCTCCGCGAACGTCGGGTCGCCGGACAGGTCGGTCCGCAGCACGAGCGTGTTGACGAACATGCCGATGAGGCCGCTCAGCTCCGGCCGGGCCCGGTCGGAGACGGAGGTGCCGACGCTGATGTCGGTCTGGCCGGTGTGCCGGGCCAGCAGCGCCTGGTAGCCGGCGAGCAGGACCATGAACGGGGTGCAGCCGTGTGCGCTGCCGACCCGGTCCAGGGCTTCCATCAGGGACGCGCTGAGGCGGCGGCGGGCGAACGCGCCCCGCGAGGTCTGCACGGCCGGGCGGGGACGGTCGGTCGGGAGGTCGAGGTGGGGCACCCCCCGCAGGCGCCGGGTCCAGTAGGCCAGGTCCCGCTCGTCGCCCCGCGCGCGCTGCCATTCGGCGAAGTCGCAGTACCCGACGAGCAGCTCTGGCAGTGCTCTTCCGGCATAGGCCGCGTGCAGCTCCTCGGTGAAGATGCCGAGGGAGCGGCCGTCGCCGGCGATGTGGTGCATGACCAGGCCGAGAACGTGCTCGCCGGTGCCCGTCTCGACCAGTCCGGCCCGCAGGAGCATGCCCGAGGTGAGGTCGAACGGGCGGTTGGTCCACCGGGGCACGTCGGCGAGGGTGCCGCGCTCCAGCACCGGGCGGTTGCCGGTGACGATCTGGCGGGGCTCGCCGTCGGCCTCGTAGAAGCGGGTGCGCAGGGTGTCGTGGCGCTCGACGACGACCTCCAGCGCGGCCTGGAGCCGTCGCGGGTCGAGGGGGCCGCGGAGCCGGTAGACCAGCGTCATGTTGTACGCGGCGTCCTCGGGCTCCAGGACCTGCAGGAACCACAGCCGCAGCTGGGCCGGGGACAGCGGGGCCGGCGCGGCCGGGTCGGGGCGGGGCACGACCGGCACGTCACGGGTCCGGTCGGGCGCGTTGACGAGCTCGTCGACGGCGGCGGCGAGCGCGGCCACGGTCGGGTTGGCGAAGATCGTCCGGACCGCGACCTCGTAGCCGCAGGCGACGGAGAGCCGGGCGGCGACCGTCATCGCGGGCAGGGAGTGCCCGCCGAGAGCGAAGAAGTCGTCGTCGACGCCGATGTCCCGGCGTTGCAGGGCGGCCGACCAGACCTCGGCGACCAGGCGCTCGGTCGCGGTCCGCGGCGCGACCCCGGTGCCGGTGACCGGCTCGGGGTCGGGGAGCGCGGCCCGGTCGAGCTTCCCGTTCGGCGTCAGGGGCAGTGCGTCGAGCCGGCAGTACACCCGGGGAATCATGTAGCCGGGGAGCTTCTCGGCGAGGTCGTTGCGCTCGGGTGCGCCGACGAGGTAGGCGACGAGGCGGTCGCCGCGCACCGCGACCGCGGCCTGGCGCACGCCCGGGAGCGCGGCCAGGTGGGCCTCGATCTCGCCGAGCTCGATGCGGTGGCCGGCCAGCTTGACCTGGTTGTCGGCCCGGCCCAGGAAGCGCAGCTGGCCGTCGCCGCCCCAGCGGGCGAGGTCGCCGGTGCGGTAGAGCCGGCGGCCGGGCGCGCCCCACGGGTCGGGCCGGAACCGGTCGGCGGTCAGGGCCGGGCGGCCGAGGTAGCCCCGGGCCACGCCGAGCCCGCCGATGCACAGCTCGCCGACGGCACCGGGCGGGAGCTCGTGGCCGTCCTCGTCGCAGATGCGGATGTGGGTGTACCCGATGGGCCCGCCGATCGGCACCTCGTCGGGCTCCGGCGGCACCGTCCAGGCCGCGGACCAGATCGTCGTCTCGGTCGGTCCGTACACGTTGAGCGTCGATCGGCTCTTCGCCCGCAGCTCCCGCGCGAGATCCAGCGGGAGCGCCTCACCGCCGACCAGCGCCGTGACGTCGGGCCGGTCGAAGCCCGCGGCCAGCAGCAGCCGCCAGCGCGAGGGCGTGGTCTGCACGTGCGTGACCCCGGCCCGGGCGATGAGCGCGTCGAGGCGGTGGCCGTCGCGCTGGGCCTCCTCGTCGGCGAGGACGATCCGCCCGCCGGTGACCAGCGGCACGAACAGCTCGAGGCCGGCGATGTCGAAGTTCAGCGAGGTGACGGCGAGCCAGCGGTGGCCGGGCCGGGACTCCAGCCGCGCCGCCATGTCGAGCACGAAGTTGGTGAGCGCGTGGTGTTCGACGACGACGCCCTTGGGCCGGCCGGTCGAGCCGGAGGTGTGCAGCACGTACGCCACGCCCGCGCCCGGGTCGCCGTCGCGCGCGTCCGCGCGGATCAACTCCTGCCGGGCCGGCGGGTAGTCTGGGTCGACGGGCACGTAGGCCGCGCCGGCCCGCCAGACCGCCAGCACCTCCTCGACCAGCTCCGGCGTGCGGCGCAGGGCGATCGGGACGAGGCCGCCGGCTTGCCCGGAAGCGCGCCGGTCCACATTGGCCATCAGCTCGGCGTAGGTGCGGGTCCGGCCGTCGGCGCTCTCCAGCGCGACGGCGTCGGGGGTGCGGGCGGCCTGCGCGTCGATCAGGTCGAGGACGGTGCGCGCGTCCGGGCGCCAGTACGTGACGCGCGGCCGCGCGCGGGGACGGCCCTCGGCCAGGGATCGAACGTGCTCGGCGAAGGGCTCCAGCGCGCCGGGCTCCAGGGCCGAGTACCGGAACGCCAGGTCGGCGCCTCCGTCCGGGTGCGGGGTGGCCTCGACGACGAGGTCGGGCTCGATCCCGGGCACGTCGTGGTGCCAGACCTCGGCCCGCAGCCCCGGCCACGCCTCGGCCCCGCCGGGTGGCTGGTGCAGGTGCAGCGCCACCCGGAACAGCGGCGGCCCGGAGCGGACGGCCTCGAACGGCGCCTCGTTGGCGAGCGCACCGGCGACGGTACGGCGGACCCGGCGCGCCACCTCGGCCAGGTCACGGGCCCCGGCGAGGTCGGTGCGCAGGGCGACCGGGTTGAGGAAGCAGCCGACGACCGGCTCCAGCTCGGGCCGCGGACGGCCGGAGAAGACGGTGCCGATACAGACGTCGCTTTCCCGGGTGTACCGCGAGACGGCGCACGACAGCGCGGAGAGCAGCGCGACGAACGGCGTGGTCCCCTTCCGCAGCGTGCCCGGGGCGAGGGCGAGGCGCAGGGCCTGCGTCGGCGCGCCCGGGGCGTGCTCGCGGGCGAAGGGCAGGCGGGTGTCGCCGAGCCCGGCCAGGCGGTCGCGCCAGTAGCGGCTCCGGGCCTCGGGCACGGCGCGGCCGGCGGACCAGGCGGCGTAGTCGGCGTACTGCAGGGCGGGCGGCGCACCGAGGTCCTCCCCCGCGTACGCCCGCGCGACCTCGCGCCGCACCGTGCCGACCGACTGCTCGTCGAACGCGATGTGGTGTCCGACGAAGAGCAGTACGTGCTCGTCGGGCCCGGTCGCGATCAGCGTGACCCGGAAGATGGGCCCGGTGGCCAGGTCGAACCGCTCGCGCACGGCCTCGGCGGCGATGGTGTGCGGGTCGCCTTCGCGCACGTCGAAGCGGACCTCGGTGCGGTCGAGGATCTTCTGCCCGGGCCGGTCCCCGACCAGTTCGTAGACCGTGCGCATGACCTCGTGGCGGGCCGCGACGGCGACGAACGCGCGGCGCAGGGCGGCCACGTCGAGGCGGCCGCACAGCCGCAGGCCGAATGTGGCCGGCGGGGCGGCGCCGAGCCGGTCGGCCACCCAGATCCGCCGCTGGGCCGGCGAGCACGGGACCGGCCCGTCCAGGGGCCGCGGCCGGGCGGCGATCGGGTCGGGGCGGCTTTGACCGGCTTGCTTCGCGGCAACCAGCCGGGCCAGCGCGGCCCGCCGGTCCGGATCGAGGCTCGCTAAAGCGGGCGTGACCATCAATCGTTTCCCCCGCGAATGATTAGTCCCGGAATACTCACATTTGGAGGCCTTGGGAGCGCTTCCAGTTGACCGCACGCTAACCACGGCGGCCACGGACCGTCAAGGTGCACACATTTCGATCTCTCGAAAAGTCAGTCTTGATCGGCGCGCACGGGCGCGGCCATACTCCACCGCCATGGCCGTCTTCCTGCTCGTCGCGCACGGCACGGCCGGCGACGTCCTGCCCTTCGCCCGCATCGGCGCCGAGCTGGCCGGCCGCGGCCACGACGTGACGCTGATCAGCCACGCCCCGTTCGCCCGGCACGCGCCCTACGGCTTCGCTGCCATCGACACCGAGGAGCGCTACCGCGCGGCCCAGGCCCACACCCACGAGCTGCTCAACGTGCGCCGCTCCGAGGACCTGCGGCGGTACTACGACGAGCGTGGACTCTTCGCGGAGATGGCCCGCGAGGTCGCCCTGCTGACCGAGCGCCACCGCCCCGGCGAGACGGTGCTCGTCGGCCGGCACACGTCGGCGCTGTCGGTGCCGGTCGCCGCCGACCTGCTGTGCGCCCCCGCGGTCTGGGTCGCGGTCGCCCCGGTGCAGGTCATGGTCGCCCCGATCGCCGCGGTGCACGCCCGCAAGGGCCTGGCCTCCGGGATCGACGCGGTGCGGGCCGGCGTGGGCCTGCCGCCGGTCGCCGACTGGCCCGGGTTCCTGCGGATGCCGGTGCTGGGCCTGTGGCCGGGCTGGTTCGACGCGGCCGGCGTGCGGTCGCGGGCCACCCTGACCGGCTTCGTCTGCGGCGACGAGGACGGCGCGGCGGTCACCCTGCCCGGCCGCCCCATCCTGGTGACGGGCGGGACCGGGCAGATGCTGCACCCCCGCTACTACGAGGTCGCCCTGACCGCCGCGGGCCTGGTCGACCACCCCGTCGTCGTGGTCTCACCGGAGCCGGCGGAGGGCTTCGACTGGTACCGCAGCCTGCCGTTCCCGTCCGCGCTCCCCCAGTGCGGCGCGATCCTGCACCACGGCGGGATCGGCACCGCCGCCCGCGCCCTGCTCTCCGGCACCCCGCAGGTCCTGCTGGCGCACGGTGCCGACCGCCCCGACGTCGCCGCCCGCCTGGCCCGCCACGACCTGGCCCGCTGGCTCCCGGCCGACGCCTGGACGGCCGAGGCGGTGGCCGACCGGCTGTGGGCCGCGCTGACCGACACGGGCTACGGCACCCGCACGGCCGCGTTCACCGAGCCGACCTCCGCCGCCCCGGCCCGGGCGGCCGACTTCCTGGAAACGCGGCTCAATCGCGGGCCGTCGATGCCTTAGCAGCCGTCGAAGGTGAAAGTTTCACCGCCGCCAGCAGCGCCGAGTTGATCGCGACCTCGGCCAGCATCCCCGGCGCGGCCACACTGTCGCCGACCAGCCACACCCCCTCGCCGCGGTCGATCGCCGGCCGGTCCCGCCACGAGAAGCCCGGAAGGTCGACCGCGCCCGTGCGCCCGTTGGCGAAGGCGTCCCGCCGCCAGGTGACCCGCTCCCGCCAGCCCGGCAGCGCCACGTCGACCAGCGCCTCCAGCCGCGCCGTCACCGCCGGGACCGGCTCGTCGGCGGCGGCCGGCAGCTCGGCCTGCACCAGCGTGTGCCCGGCCGGGGCCAGGGACGGGTCGGGCCGCGAGTACCGCTCCACGAACCCGCCCTCGTCGAGGTCCGACACCACGAACGGGTCCCGCCGATCGGCCCGCAGCCCCAGGTCCAGCAGCGCCGCCCGCCCGCTCGGCCACCGCAGCGACGCGTCCCCGAGCAGCGCCCGGGCCGCGTCGAGCCCGGTGGCGACGATGACCGGCCCGTCCGGCAGCGCATCCACCCGCTCGCCGGTGGCGATCCGGGCACCGAGCGACCGCGCGTGGGCGGCCATCCGGTCGACCATGGCCGACCAGCCGCCGCGGACGTACCGGACCGCGGGCCACCCCGGTGCCGTCGCCCGCAGCAGCCGCTCCCACACGAACGCGGCCGAGAGCCGGCCGGGGTCGGCCGTGTACGTGATCACGCCGACCAGGCCCGCGGCCGCGCGCGTCGCCGCCGGGCCGAACCGGCGGGTGGCCCAGTCCCCGAACGGCTCGTCGACGGGTGCGCTCAGGCGCCGGTGCGCGACCGCGCGCAGCAGCGCGAGGGGCGGCGCGACGCGGACCCGGCCGTCGCGGCGGAACCGGAACTTCGCGAGCTCGCCCGCGCTCGGCCGGGCGAACGGCTGGACCAGGCCGCGCTCGGCCAGCCAGCGGAAGGGCTCCCCGTCGCTGTACAGCACGTGCGTCCCGTCGTTCGCGACGTACGGTCCGGGCGTGGAGCGGGCCCGGCCCCCGAGCGTGCGATGGGCCTCGTGCAGCGTGACCGCGAGCCCGCGCTCGGCGCACGCGATGGCGGCGGTCAGCCCGGCCACCCCGCCGCCGACGATGGTGATGGAGTTCGTCATGCCGAGGTGGACGTGGCGCCCTCCCCCGGGCGTGACATCGCGGCCAGCTTCTCGGGGTTGGCCACCAGGAACACGGTCCCGATCCGCCCGCCGACCGGGTCCACCGAGAAGACCAGGATCACCCGCGAGCCGACCCGCACGACGATGGCCGGGGCGCCGTTGACGTCCTCGACGGCGATCGCGAACTCGGCCGTCGCCGGCCGCCCGATCGACTCCAGGAAGCGCTGGGCCCCGTCCTCGTTGGAGATCGCGGTGAGGAACCGGCCGACGCGGTCCGCGCCCTCGATGACCCGCAGCGGCGCCTTGGCCCGGCCGCCGCCGTCGCTGACCAGCTTCACGTCGGCGGCGAGCAGCTCGACCAGGCCGGCCAGGTCACCGCCGAAGCAGGCCGCGAGGAAGCGCTCGGTGAGCAGGCGGCGCTGGGCGACGTCGGCCGGGAAGCGCGGGCGGGCCGCGCGGACGTGGTCCCGGGCGCGCCGGGCCAGCTGCCGGGTCGCGTCCTCGCTGCGGCCGATGACCTCGGCTATGTCGGCGTGTGAGAACGCGAACGCTTCGTGGAGTACGAATGCCGCCCGCTCCAACGGCGACAGCGTCTCCAGGACCACCAGGAGGGCCAGCTCCACGCTCTCGGCCAGTTCGGCCCGGCCGGACGGGTCGGGCTCGGTGCTGATGAGCTCGGGCAGCCACGGCCCCGGGTAGGCCTCGCGGCGGGCCCGGGCCTGGCGCAGCCGGTCGATCGCCAGCCGGGTGGTGACCGTGACGAGGAACGCCTGCGGGTTGCCGACCGCGGCCCGGTCCGCCGCCGACCAGCGCAGCCAGGCCTCCTGCACGACGTCCTCGGCGTCGCTGACGGTGCCGAGGATGCGGTAGGCGACGTCGAGCAGCCGGCGGCGGTGCGGGGTGAAGTCATCGGGGCCCATGCGTGACAAGACGTCACCACCGCCGGCTCTGTGACATGTTCTTCGGTTACAGCTTGACGACCTGGCGTTCCCCGGCCGACCGGCGGGCCGCCTCGAGCACCTCGAGCACGGCGATCGAGTCCCGCACGTCGACCGGGGCCGGGGCGCCGTCGCGCAGGGCGGCCGCGAACCCGGCGTAGAAGTCCTGGTAGGCCCCCGGCTCGGTGGCCACCGGGCGGGACCGCCCGTCGTATTCGGTGAGCACGCCGTATGCGCTCTCCGGCTCCTCGCCCCAGCCCGGCTCGGTCGGCACGCGACCCGCGCGCAGTGCGTCCTCCTGCACGTCGAGGCCGAACTTGGTGTAGGCACCCCGATCACCCAGCAGCCGCAGCCGCGGCGCCGGCCCGGCCGCGACGTCGCTGATCCACAGGTGCGACCGCACGTCACCATCGTGGCGCAGGGCGAGGAACACGTCGTCGTCGACGGTCAGCCCGGCCCGGCGGGTGTGCACCTCGGCGTAGACCTCGGTGACGGGCCCGAGCAATTGCAGCGCCTGGTCGACGAGGTGGCTGCCGCGGTCCCACAGCACCCCACCGGCGTCGGCCGGGTCACCGCTCTCCTTCCAACCCCCCTTGGGCACCGGCCGCCACCGGTCGAACCGCGACTCCAGCCGCAGCACCCGCCCGATCGCCCCGTCGGCCACCAGCCGCCGGGCGGTCAGGAAGTCACCGTCCCACCGCCGGTTCTGATACACGGTCAGCAGCAGCCCACGCTGCGCGGCCAGGGCCGCGAGCTCCTCACCCTCGGCTGCGGTCGGCGTGAACGGCTTGTCGACGACGACCGCGAGCCCGGCCTCCAGCGCGGCCCGGGCGACCGGCACATGCGCCCGGTTCGGCGTTGCGACAACGACAGCGTCGAGGTCGTCGGCAGACCACAGTTCCTCGGCCCGCTCGACCACGCGGACGCCCGGATAGCGCTCGGCGGCGCTCGCCCGCCGGCTCACGTCTGCGGTGACGATCGCGGTGAGGCTGAGCCCGTCGGTGGTGCTGATCAGCGGTGCGTGAAACACCGAGCCGGCCAGCCCATACCCAACCAGCCCGACGCGGAGCGTGGTGTCGATCATGGCTCCAGTCTCTCAAACAGTCCGCCGGCGCTCCAGGGCGCCGCCTTTCCGATTGAAGGCCGGTAATGTCGTGGCGTCGGGCCGTTGACGGGTGGAGTCGCGATGGTTGCTGCAGCAAACGTGGTTGTCGTCGGCTCCGGAATGGCCGGCGCAGCGACCGCCGTCGAACTGGCGCGATCGGGCGTCACCGACATCGCGGTGTTGTCGGCGGGGCGCACAGGAGCCGTTGGCATTGCGGATCCGTGGTCCGAATGGGTGAGCCGCAATGAGCACTATCAACCGATGCCGGGAGCCCAGGCCCGGATCGGAGGTCGCTCCAAAGCCTGGTACGGCGTCACCCTTCGCCTCAGCGAACAGGTCCGAGCCGATTGGCCGGCACCGATCGCAGCTCGGCTTCCACGCCTCTATGAGCGAACGGAAAGGCGCCTCGCGGACTGGAAAGGGGCCGCCCTCGACGAGCCGACGTGCCCGGCCGACGTGGCGCTGGCCGGCCTGCCCAGCTTGACCGGACAACCGTTCCGGATCGTCCCGACCGCGGCGTTCTGGCACGCCGGGCCGAGCGGCCCGGTCTGGCGGGCCTTCTCACCTATCGACGAGATCGACCATCCTGAAGTGACGATCATCGAGGGACGGCGAGTCGTCGAGGTCGAGGCGGCGCGCGGAGACGGGCTGGAGGTCGTCTCGCTGGACGAGGTCACAGGAGAGCCGTTGCGCACCACGGCCCACACGGTGGTGCTGGCCGCCGGGACATTGGAGACCACCCGGATCTTCGCCCAGTCGATGGATCGGCTGGGCGGCGTGCGGGCGCCGGCCTGGCCCGGACTCGCCAGCAAAATCAAACAGGGCGTACTGACCCGGCCCGCGCCCTGGATGCTGGAGCGCTACCGGTCTGGCGACCTGGCCTACCTGGTCGCGGAGCACCCGCAGGACAACGCCAACCTCTTCCTCGAGTTGCGGGACGATGCGACGGGCCGGCCGTACGTCGATCTGTGGTGGTTCGCCGAGCAGTCGGCGACCGAACGGGCGACGGTCACGTTCACCGCGGAGGGCGCGATCTGGGCCGGCACGGTGGCGTGCGAGTTCGGGGCCGTCGACCGGCAGCTCGCCGCCGAACGCGCGCAGCTGGCCAATCGCCTGCTGGCCGAGTGGGGCTGCCAGCCGGCGGACCTCGGCCGCGACCCGCACCCGGGCAAGGCGTCAGCGCAGGCCGTCTTCGACCGCGAGGCGGTCCACTATCGCAATCCGATCGGCCTGTCCGACCATGAGTCAGGCACGATCCCGCTCGGGGAGCACCTCGACGACACCGGGATGTCCCGCACGGTCGAAGGCCTGTACGTCGCCGGGCCGGCGGCATTTCCGCGGGCCGGAGCCGCGAATCCCAGCCTGACGATCCTCGCGCTGGCCCGGCTGCTGGCCGAGACCATCAGCGCCCCAGCGAGCCGCCGAGCTCCACACACACCAGCCCTCTCGTCGTTCCGATCAGCAGACGAGCGGCATCAGGGGTCGACGCATCGGTGACCGACAGGATCGGCACATCAAGCGGGATGGCGGGCAACGGCAGTCCGGGTGTGAGGTCCCAGAGCAGCAGTTCGCCGCCGGCGCCGCCGGCCGCCATGACCTCCCTGCCATCAAGCGTGAGCCAAGCGACCGCCTGCAAGTGCTGGGCCGGCGCCTCCATTGTCCGGGCCGTCCCTGACTGCGGCTCCCAGATCATGGCCAATCCGTCCATACCCACCACAACGACCCGCAGCGGCCGATCACCGGACCCCGGGATCGCAACCGCCGCATTCGGCCGGCGGCCGTCGAACACATCCCAGGTCGCGACCACCGCACCGGTCGCACTGCGCAACAGTCCCACCTCGTTCGCGGACACGTATCCCGTCAGTTCCATCGGCCCGGCATCGCGCAACGCGAAGACGGACCTCGCCGCGCGGCCGGCGATCCGGGCAACGGGCTCCCGGCCGACGACGTCCCAGATCTGCACCGCGCCGTCTTCGAGGGCGATCGCCACCTTCTGCGCCTCCAACCAGCAGACATCGACGACCGCCGCACCGGCGTTGACCTCGCCGCGAGCGTCGAGTCCAGCGCCGAACCAGTGCAGGGACCCATCGCTGCCGCCCGCCGCCAGCAGTACGCCGCCGGAGTCGGGACCGGCCGCAACGGCAGTGAAGGCGCCATGGCCGCCCGGCGATGCCGCACCCAGCACGTCGGCCGCGTCGAGCCGCCACAGCCGCAGCTCGCCGTCACCGCCGATGGCGGCGCAATACGGCACGCCATCGCTGGTGAACGGCGCGACGTCGAATTGCACGGCGCTCGATGCGATCAGCGGCTCCCGGACCGGCCGACGCTCACGCACGCTCCACAACGACACGGCACCGGCCTCGCCGACCACGGCGAACTCCTCGCCCGCGGCGGACCGCATGGGCACAACTGCCCGCAGGCCGCCGTCGCTTCCTTCGTGGACGGTCTCGGTGCCGATGAGCCGCCACTGCGTCTCACTCGTGTAAGTCACCCGGTGAAGCTTGATGCGGCCGTCGGCCCCGACGGTTGCCACTTCTGCCGTGTCCTGATGCTCCGCGACGACGGCCACGTCACGGATGCCGCCGGCGTGCCCGCTGACGACCGTCAGGCAGTGCTGGTGCCGTTCGGGATGCCAGATCCGCACCGTGGCGTCAACCCCGGCGGAGACGACATATCCACTGCGAGTCGCCGTCCCGCTGATTGCCGCCAGGCACAGCACGGGGCCGACGTGTCCGGTCATCGCGGGGCCGACGGGCGCCCGCGACGCCGGGTCCCACAGCTGGATCGACCCGTCGTCAGCGCTCGTGGCCAGCCAGTCAACGGTGCCGGCGCGCACCGCGGTTACGCCCGAGATGGTGCCGGCGCCGGAGTGCGCGAGCGGCGGATCGCCGAAGGACGCCACCTGCTCGATGTCCCACAGTCGGAGCCGGCGGTCGTCACCGACCGATGCCAGAACCGCCGAGTCGCCCGACACGGCGGCCACGGCCAGGTCACGCACCGGCCCGGCATGGGCGTCGATCCGACCCGTGACCGCTCCGGACTCGTCCAGCAGGAGAATTCGGCCCTCGCTGGTGCCCACCGCCAGTCGATGGGGGCCGTTGTCCAGGGGACAGGCGCACCAGATCGGCGCCTCGCCCAATGGCAGCGGCGAGCGGCGCAGCTGAGCCGTCCGAAGGTTCCAGAAGAACACGAAGCCGGACATCGCGACGGCCACGAGGGTCTCCGGGCCACCCGATGAACGCATGACGCAGACGTCCCGCAACGGGTCCGGCGAACGCAGCCCGGCCGCGCGCCGTGGGCGGCCGCTGGGGCTCCAGAGTCGGATGGTTCCGTCGGAACCGCCGGATGCGATCAGGTAGGCGCCGCTTGGTCTCGCCACCACACACGCCGACACGACCGTTCCGATGTGGCCCGACAGCGCCGGCCTGGCCGGGTTGGGGGATCGGGGCCGCCACTGCCGGACGGTGGCGTCATCACCCGCTGAAAGCACACGAATGTCCGGCCCGGCGCCCCAGGCGCTGAGGCCCCACACCGCACCTCGATGCCCGGACAGCACGGCCTCGACGTCGCCCGGCCGGTTGGACAGCACACACTCGATGTGGCCCTCGTAGCCGGCGAAGGCGATCACCTCCGCTTCCTCGGCGGCTTGAGCGACGCACAGTGACCGCAGCCCGGAGGTCCGGCGAACCAGGACCTGCCCGTCCGCCTGGCCGATGACCCACCGGCGCACGGTGCCGTCGACACTGGCCGAGTAGAACGTGGCCGGCTCCCGGTGGATCTGCGACGGTGCGAGCGCGACAACCGGTCCGTCGTGCCCGGCCAGCACCGCCGTCGGTGCACCGCCGGCGGCCATGTCCCAGACGCGAATCGTGCCGTCGTAGCCGGCCGACACGATCCACGAGCCGCCGACCGGCTGATCGACGGCGGCCACCGCGCGGACCGTCCCGACATGGCCCAGCATCGGCGGGACCAGCAGCCGGCCGGTGCTGATGTCCCATGCGCAGACCCGGCCGTCGCTGCCGCCCGACGCCACCCCCGTCCGCCCACTGGGCAGCCGGAACGCGCACACCGCCTCAACCGTGTCGGTGTGCGCCCGCATCGGCTCACCGTGCGGCTCGGCGGTGAATGGGTCCCAGACCCGGACCAGGAAGTCGTCGCCACCAGAGGCCAGCAGCACTCGATCGGCGTCGGCGACGACACAGATCTCGTTCACGAAGCCCTCGTGGGCCGGCAGCGTCACGTGCAGGGGCTGGCTCGATGTGACCGCCCACCGGATGACCCACGGCGTGCGTGGTGACGGACGATCCTCGCCCAGCAGGAATCCCTGCGTGAGCGCCGTGGCGAACTGCCGCACTCCGGCCGCGTCGGCCGCGCGGCCGGTCCGGAGTCGGTGGTGGGCGGCGATGATGCCGGCGATCTCCGGCGGGATCGCGTCCGATGTGAAGATTGATCGCAGCGCGTCAACGGTGACGGCGGCCGGGTCCAGTTGGTCCAGCAGCGTCGGCACCGCAGCCAGTGAGCGCCAGGCGTTGCCGTCGGCGACGTGGCCGGACAGGTTCCGGACCAGATACGGGTTGAGCTCGGCAGTCTCACGGGACGCCGCCGCGATGAGGGCCAGGCTCACGTCGCGCTGCATCCGGGCGTGGCGGTCGTCGTTCATGCCGTCGACCAGGCCGACCGGAAGAACTCAAGGAATGTGCGGTGCGCGAGGCGATAGACCGTATTGTCCTGTTGCGTGTCGATGGCAATGTACGGTTGCGCCCGGGCCAGGAGTTCGCTGATGTCGCCGTCGTTGATGGCCGCCGGACCCTGGTGCAGTGCGCTCGCCATCGTGGCCCAGATGCCGTCCCGGATCGGCACCCCGCGCCCTCGGGCCAGCGCCAAGGCCCACAGCAACGCCGACGACTGAGCCGACCAGCTCTCCAGGCGAGCCACCGCGGCGGCGAAAAGATCACTGTGGTCCCCGTTGAGCAGCGCGTCCAGATCGTCGTGCCGATCGCCGGCCAACAACTCCGGACGAGCGATGAGCTCATAGACCGCCAGCCGGGCAAACAGGAAGTGCCGATTCCGGGCGGCCACCCGGCGGGCCGCATCGGCCACCATGGCACCGGACACGCCGGCCAGCCGCTCATCCTGAGCCCGTGCGACGGTCAGACGGCGAGCGACGTATCGCGCGATCGCCTTATCGTCGCGCTCGACGGCGAGGAAAGTTTCGGCGCCCGCCTGGACGCCGAGCGCGTCGAGCAGGTTGCGGTCGGTGCCGGCCGGAAAGTCCGGGCTCTCCCGTGTCGATGCACGAGTGCCGACGACGACCCGCACGTTGTCGAGGCGGGCCAGCGGCCGCAGCAGGGAGCCAGCCATAGCGACGGGGTCGAGCGCCTCGTCCAGCGCGTCGGCGAGCACGGTGAACGATCCGGTCCGCGACAGCAGGGCGCCGAGGAGCCATGCGATGTCGCCGGCGACATCGATAGCGCTGCCACCGTCCTGGCCCGCGGTTGGCACCGGGCCGAGTCCGGCACCGTTGGCGATGCGGATCACGCATCCGGCCACCGACATCCCGGCTAGGTGGATCACCAGGTCAAATGCGTTCTCGGGCGGGTCGTCCGCCCCGCGCAGCGGCTCGATCAGACCGGCCAGGATCAACGCGTCTCGCAGCTCCGGCAGGCTGTGAACGAGAGCGTGCCCGAGCAGGGCCGACTTTCCGGAGCCGGCCGGGCCGGTGACAACGAACAGACCGGAGTGGGTCGAGCGCAGCCACTCCGAGATGACCCGCGTCTCTTCATCGCGGCCTTGGAAGAACCATGAGACCTCGCCCTCCTCGGCCGCCTGAGCCTTGGCCAGGAAGTGCCGTCGCTCGTCGGCGGAGAGCTGGTTGACGGCGTCCTCCAGCAGCCGGAGCATGTCGAGCGGAACGGAGACCGTGGCCGCGATCGGCGTGGTCGCGCGCTCCAACGCCGCCGAGCCCAGCCGGCGACCGATCACGAGACCACCGGCAAGGCGGCGATCGAGCTCGCCGACCAGACGCCAGAGCTCGATGCGGCGGTTCGAGCGGAAGTTCTCTTGCAGACAGGCCTGCAGAGCCGACCGGAAGCGGCCGATCGGCACCGCACCGTCGGCGGATACGCCCACCAGCATGACTGCATCGGCTCCGACCGGCCCTTCCGCCAGCAACGCGTTCAGCCGGTCGACGAACCGGGACGACCAGCAGGCCTCGATGACGACGAGGGCCCAATGTCCCTCCGCCGTCGCCTGACGGGTCCGAGCGGCCTCCGCCAACTGCTCCGGGCCGACTCCGAACGCACGGACGGTGCGAGGACTGCGCGCATGGGCGAGCGCCGCTTCCAAACCGTCCGACCAGCCGTGGCCGACCCAGTACAGCACTGTATTCACCGAGTCGGGGCGATAGGCCCATTCCAGCAGACGCGCCGTCACCGCATCGCCGCCGCGATCATCCGATCGGGTGAGCCAGGGCGTCAGCCGGCTGCCGAAGGGTGTGAGCACCTCGTGCACGGCGTCCGCCTCGCTGTCCGCGTCCAGGGCGGGATGCTGGTCATAGTGTCCGACCGCGATCGGATAGAACTCAACCATCTGACCTCTCGTCGGCGGGCGGAGTCACGAGTACGACTTCCGAAACTGCCGACATGCCACCACCGATGGCCTCGACCCGATAGAGGCCGGGCGCCTCGACTCGCGTAGTGGCCGTGACGGTGCCGCCGCCCGACGCTGCTGCGGGGGCGGCGATCGGCCGCTCGGTGGTCACGTCGATCACGCGGCACTGGACGTCCCGCGGGTGCTCGACACCACTGATGACGATGGTCAGCGGTTCGCCCGATGCGACGAGGTCGGGCACGCTCACGCCGATCTCATGATCGCCGAGCCAGGGCGCGGTGGTCTCCTCGAACAGCACGTCACGAACCATCGTGATGGCCTCGTGCGTCTTGGCGATAGCCCCATGCGACTGCGGCAGCGGCAGCGCCCGGGCGCCGGGCAGCTGAGCGGACTGCCGGTGTACGGTGCCGTCGCCGGCGAGGTTTACCCGCTCGATACCACCTTCGCCCGGACGGCAGGTGTACTCGTGCGTGCTGAGGACGCCCATTTCGACGGACAGTGACTGCATGGTCTGCTGGCTCGTGCCGACGATCTGCACAAACTGACCGCCCGTATCGGACGGCGGCTGCTCGCGCGCCCGCAGCGCCGCTTCCGCAAGTTCGGCGTCGCCCCCGATATCGGCGACGTCGGCCGGAGTCAGGCTACGGGCGTCGTCGCCCATGTCGACACAGCGAAACGTCGGCAACAGGTTGTAGACACCCGGCAGGGTCGCGGCCAGGGCCCGCAGCTGTCGGCGAGGAAGCGGCAACGGCGCCCCGCTGGCGCCGGCCAGCATCGCCATCACCTTGACGGCGCCGAAGAACGGCGTCCCGAGCGTGATCACCCGGCGAACCTCGGCTCCGATGGATTGACGCACCGCTTCGGCGGCCACCAGGCCGCCCATGGAGTGAGCGACGATCACCAGGCGCGCTGCCGCGGCCGCAGCAGGGCTCGGATGCGACGGGTGAGCTCTCCACGCCTCGAGATGGAGCTGGCCGGCCTCGGCCAATCTCGCGGCGTTGTAAGCGACGGGCAGCCGCCAATCGTAGGGATAGGGCAGCACGGCATCCGGATGCAGTACGGCCTCGCGCAGCGCGTTCACCAGCCGGCCGTAAGGCTCGATGCCCCGCAGATGTGGGGCGAAGGCCGGTGCCCGCAAGAGTCCCGTCGCGCGGATCCGGCCGTATCGCCCGCCCCGCTCCTCTGCTGAGAGGTGCAGAACGTCGAGCGAGCCGCGGCGGCACCACGCATCCATGTACCAACGGGGATCTCGCAGTCCCCAGACCATGCGGCCCGACGCGGCGTCGACGAGTTCACTACCCATGATCCCGGGGACCACGATGACGGCGTCGGCCGTCCGGGGAGTCCGATTGGCGTCTACCACTCCGAAAGCATAGACACAGCGCTCCCGCGTCGGATTACACGAATTCGAAGAGCCAGTGACTCAGGCAGCGGGAGGCCGCCCTGATCCGGAACCGCAGCCCGGTTCGCTCGATCAGTTCCCGGAACGCTCGCAGCTCGTTGCCGGAGTCGTTGAACTCGTCGAGGTAGAGCAGCGTGCCCGGATGCAGGAAGCGTTCGACGTGCAGCAGGACGGAGCGAGCGGACGAGTAGACATCGACATCGACGTTGATCAGGAGCCGGTCGAACTCCGGCGGCTCGAACGACGAGAGCGTTTCATCGAACCAGCCCGACACGACCGAGATGCGCGAATCCTCGAACACCGGAGCCCGCCCCTGCAACGAGAACGCGCCGCGAGGAATGTCGTGCCGCCAGGTCTCCGGGAGCCCCTGGAAGCTGTCGAAGCCGATGAACCGAGCCCGCGGGCTCGGCAATCGCTCGGCGACATAGCGCAGCGACTGGCCAGTGAACACTCCGAACTCCAGATACAGCGGCTTGGCGGTGCCCATACCGGCCAGCGCGATGTCGAGCACCGGCCAGCGGTTGACCAGTCCGCGCTCTGGCGGCAGGGCATGACCCACGCTGCGCAGCCAATGGCCGAGTTCGAGATGACTGGCGATCCGTCGCAGCCGACCGACGCCCGACGCGCCGAGCCGGGCCCCGACTCCGGCCAGCCGACGTTTGACCAGATGATGCAAACGGCACTCCCCTGATCGACGGCCTTACATACAAGATTACCCGCTCGCGCACTGATACCATCGGCGCGCGTTATGCCGTGGGAGCCGCAGACCGCACCTCCGTCCGCATCTTTGGAGTGCTCCCATGCTTCGCAAGTCCCTCGTTCCGGCGCTCGCGGCCGTGCTGCTGGTCGCCGCCTCCTTCGTCCTCGCCCCGCCGGCCCGGTCGGCGACCGCGCCCGTGCGCATCATGCCGCTCGGCGACTCCATCACCGCCGGGCCCGGCTGCTGGCGGGCCAAGCTCTGGCACCGGCTGGTGACCAGCGGCTACTCCAACATCGACTTCGTCGGCGGGGTCTCCGACGGCGGTGGCTGCAACCCCGGCTACGCCTACGACTTCGACCACGAGGGCCACGGCGGCTACTCGGCGACCGGGATCGCCGACAACAACCAGCTCCCGCCGTGGCTGGCCGCGGCCAAGCCCGACGTGGTACTCATGCACCTGGGCACCAACGACATGTGGGGCGGCTACATCCCCCTGGCCACCAAGCTCGCCGCGTTCACGAAGCTGGTCGGGCAGATGCGGGCCGACAACCCCAACATCAAGATCATCGTTGCCCAGATCATCCCGATGAGCGCGGCCGCCTGCTCCACCTGCCCGGCCGACGTGCTCGCGTTCGACCAGGCCCTCCCGGCCTGGGCGGCCGGTCTGACCACGGCACAGTCCCCGATCACCCTGGCCGACCTCTGGACGGGCTTCGACGCGGTGGCCGACACGGGCGACGGCGTGCACCCGAACGACGCCGGCTTCCAGAAGATGGCCGACGCCTGGTATCCGGCGCTCACCAAGGTCCTCGGCGGCGTCAGCCCCTCACCGACGTCCGCGTCACCGTCCCGCTCCGTGTCCACGTCACCGTCCCGCTCGGCCTCCGCCTCGGCCTCCGTGTCGCCGTCGCGGTCCGTGTCGTCCTCGCCGTCGCGCTCGGTGTCGTCCTCGCCGTCGCGCTCCGCATCGTCCTCGCCGTCGGCGTCGTCGGGCGGCGGCCGGTGTACCGCGACCTACAAGGTCGTCTCGCAGTGGGGCGGCAACTTCCAGGGCGAGGTGACGGTGACGAACACCTCGGCCACCGCCTCCACCGGCTGGACGACGACGTTCACGTTCGCCAACGGCCAGCAGCTCTCGCAGGCCTGGAACGCCACACCGACCCAGTCGGGGGCGACGGTCACCGCCCGCAACGTGAGCTACAACGGCACCCTGGCCCCGAACGGCTCCGCGACCTACGGCTTCCTGGCCTCCTGGAACAACGCCACCAACGCCGTCCCGGCCGTCACCTGCACGCTGTCCTGACCCCCGCACCGCACCGAGCTCAGGGCCGCCGGCTCCGTCGGCCCTGAGCTCACGAGGCGGCGACGCCGGCCTCGACGGCCAGCAGCCCGGCCTGCGTGCGGTTGGCGCAGCGCAGCTTCACCAGCACCCGGGAGACGTAGCCCTTCACCGTCGCCTCGGTCAGGTGCAGCCGGCGGCCGATCTGGGCGTTGGACAGCCCCGCCCCGAGGCACGCCAGGACCTGGGTCTCCCGCCCGGTCAGGCCGGCCACCAGGGCCACCCGCGGGTCGCGGCCGCCACCGCGCTCACCGGCCTCGGCGAGCAGCCGCCGGGTCGCCACCGGCGAGAGCACGGTATGGCCGTCGGCGGCGACCCGCACCAGGTTGATGAGATCCTTCGGGGGCGTCGACTTCACCAGGAACCCGGCCGCACCGGCCCGCAGCGCCCGCACGACGTACTGGTCGGCGTCGAAGGTGGTCAGCGCCACGACCACCGGCGGGTCCGGGAGCGCGGCGATGCGGGCGGTGGCGGTCAGCCCGTCCACGCCCGGCATCCGCAGGTCCATCAGCACCACGTCGGGCCGGTGCCGGATCACCGCCTCGACCGCCGCCGCACCGTCGTAGGCCTCGTCGACGACGGTGATGTCCGCGGCCGACTCCAGGATGACGCGCAGATGCGCGCAGACCAGCAGCTCGTCGTCGACCAGCAGGACCCGCGGGCCGCGCCCCGTCACGACGCCGCCTCCACCGCGCCTCGAGCGGGCCCGAACGCCGGCCGGACGCGCGGGCCGCGGCGCGGGCGGGCACGAACGCCGGCCGGGCGCGCGGTCACGGCGCCGGCTCCACCGCGGCGTGGGTGGGCACGAACGCCGGCAGCCGCGCCGTGACCAGGAACCCGCCGTCCGTGTCGGGTCCGGCCGTCAGGGTGCCGTTGACCAGCTCGACCCGCTGCCGCAGGCCGTAGAGGCCGGTGCCCGAGCCCGCCGCGACGAGCAGCTCGTCGACCGGCCCGGTCGGGGCGCCGTTGCGGACCGACACGCGGACACCGTCGGGCCGGTATCGCAGCCGGACGCGGACCGGCGCGCCCGGCGCGTGCTTGCGCGCGTTCGTGAGCGACTCCTGCACGATGCGGTGCAGGGTGCGCCCGACCACCGGCGAGGCCAGCTCGCGGTCGCCCTCCTCGGTCAGCTCGACGTCGATGCCGGCCACCCGCGACTCGGCGACCAGCGGCGCGATCGGCGGAGCGGGCGGCTGCGCGGCGACGCCCGGCCCGACCCCCGTCGGGGCGTGGTCGACGGCGCCGTCCGGTGCGGTCTCGCGCAGGATGCCGACCAGGTCGCGCAGCTCGGCGAGGGCCTGGCAGCCGGTCACCCGCAGCTCCTCGGCGGCGCCGCGCACGGCCTCGTCGCGGGTGCTCACGACCAGGCCACCGGCCTGCACGACCATGAGGCTCACCCGGTGGGTGACGACGTCGTGCATCTCCGCCGCCAGCCGCACCCGCTCCTCCACCCGGGCCCGCTGGGCCACGAGGTGCTGCTCGCGCTCGGCCCGCTCGGCCCGGTCGACGAGGGCCTGGACGAGCCGGCGCCGGGCGCCCGCGTAGAGGCCCAGCAGTGCGGCGCCCACGACGAACGCGAACGTGCGCCCGACCACCTCACCGGCGCCGGGCATCCCCGCCCACGGTCCGGCGAGCACGGCCCCGATCAGCAGCGCGACCGCGAGCGAGCCGCCGCGGCGGCCACCGGCCGAGGCCAGCGCCGTGTATACCGCGAACGGCGCGGTCGGCGGCCACCACGGCAGCCAGTTCGCCTCGACGCCGACCGGCACGAGCGCATCCGGCGCGAGCCGGTCGACGACCGCGACGGCCACGGACAGCCCGGCCGCCACCCACACCGTCGCCACCGGGGCCCGGCGGCGCCACCAGAGCAGGACCGCCGAGCCGGCCAGCACCGCCGTCGTCAGCCCGTGCCACGGCCGCAGCACCGGCGCCGGGCCGCTGGTCAGGCTGACCCCGATCGCCAGGGCGACCAGGACCGGTGCGATGTCGAACAGGGCGGTGCGCAGCCACCCGGGAAGACCGCGCGTCATGCTCACCACAGTACGGATCGCAGCGCCCCCGGACCGCCCGCGAACGTCGATATCGGATACCGACCTTCGTAGGTGTCCGATGCCTTCCTTCCGGGCTCCTCAGGGCGGCTCGTCCTCGGCTGGAATCGGTGGTGCACCAGCAACTGTCCGTGTAGCCGACGAGGGGCGCCGCATGATCCTCACACTGACGGTGCGCGGCATCCGCGCCCGCAAGCTCCGCCTCGGGCTCACGATGCTCGCCATCGTGCTCGGCGTCGCGTTCGTCGCCGGCACGATGATGTTCCGGGCCACCATGGACTCCGCCGTCGACACCGCGTTCGCGGGCACCGGCGGCGGCACCGACGTGCTGGTGCGGGCCAGGAAGGCGTTCGGCGCCCAGCTCGGCGAGGGCGCGGACCAGCCGGTGCCGGCCGGTCTGCTGCCGGCCGTGGAGCGGGTCGGCGCGGTGGGCAAGGCGCACGGCGCGGTCGCCGGGTTCGCCGCGGTCGTCGACCGGCAGGGCGACCTGATCGGCGACGGGCCCTACACCGGCCTGGACTGGACCGACGACCAGGACTTCGCGCCGGCCCGGCTGCGCGGCGGCAACGCGCCGAAGCGCGCCGACGAGGTCGCCATCGACTCGACCACGGCCAGGAAGGGCGGCTTCAAGGTCGGCGACCGGGTACGCGTCGCGCTGGCGGGCGGCTCCCAGGAGTTCACGTTGACCGGCATCTTCCGCTACGGCGCGGAGCACACGCCCGAGCCGGCGACGACGGCCTTCGAAGCCGGGACCGCGCAGCGGCTGCTCATGGAGACGCCGGGTACCTACCGGCAGATCCTGGTGCACGCCAAGGCCGGCACTACGCAGACCCAGCTCCGCGACGCGATCAGACCCGTGCTGCCGCCCGGCTTCGAGGCGATCACCGGCCAGCAGTCCATCGACGAGCGCACGGCGAGCATCAAAGACATCCTCAAACTGCTCAGCCGGTTCGTGCTCGCCTTCGCCGGGGTCGCCGTCTTCGTCGGCTCGTTCATCATCTTCAACACGTTCACGATGCTGGTCGCCCAGCGGACCCGGGAGCTCGCGCTGCTGCGGGCGGTCGGCGCGTCCCGGCGGCAGATCACCGCGATGGTCGCCGGCGAGGCGATCGTCATCGGCCTGGCCGGCTCCACCCTCGGCATCGGCGCCGGTGCGCTGCTCGCGCTCGGCCTGCGCCGGGTCTTCGCGCTGCTGGGCACCGAACTGCCGGCGGGCACCCTGACCGTGCCCGGCTCGGCGATCGTGTGGTCCTACACCGTCGGCGTGCTCGTCACGCTGGTCGCCGCCTACCTGCCGGGCCGGCGGGCCGGGCGCATCCCCCCGGTCGCGGCCCTGCGCGACGACGTCTCCATCCCGGTCCGCTCGCTGCGCGTCCGGGCGATCGGCGGCCTCGCGCTCGCCGGGGCCGGCATCGCGGCCATGATCGGCGGATCGTTCGCACCGAGCGGCTCGGCGATGGCGCTCACCGGCGGCGGCGCGGCGGTCGTCTTCCTCGGCATCGCGGTGCTGACACCGAGCATCGTCCGGCCGCTCACCTGGCTCGTCGGCTGGCCCCTGGTGAGGCTGGCCGGACCGGTGGCCCGCATGGGCCGGGCCAATGCCCAGCGCGACCCCCGCCGCACCGCGGCCACCGCGTCGGCGCTGATGATCGGCCTGGCGCTGATCAGCGGCGGCTCCGTCATCGCCGACTCCATGGCCGCCTCGGTGCGCCGGCAGGTCGACCGGGGCCTGGTGGCCGACTTCCGGGTGACGTCGAAGTCCTCGACCGCCGGGCTGAGCCGGCCGATGCTCGACGCGATCGCCCGGACCACCGGCGTCCAGGAGGTGATCCCCCAGCACACCGCCCGGCTGCGGCTCGGCGGCGAGCGGTTCACGGCGACGGCCGGGGACGGCGCCGCGCTGGTCCGGCTGTTCCGGCTGGACGTGACGGCCGGCCGCGGCACGGCGCTCGGAGCGGACGAGGTCATGCTGAGCCGGGCCGTCGCCGACGCGAAGGGCTGGACGGTCGGCAGTGTCGTGCCGGCCGAGTACGGCGACGGGGCCCCGGCCGGCCTGCGGGTCGTCGCCATCTACGCCGACGCCGAGGGCGCGCTGGAGACCGCACCGACGCTGCTGCTGGGGCTGCCCGGCTATCTGCGGCACTACGGCACCGACATCGACCGGATCGACGTCATCGCCGGGCCGGGTGGGGGCGGTGCGGCCACGCTGGCGGCGCTGCGGTCGGCCCTGCGGCCGTGGCCGAGCGTCGAGGTGCGGGACCGGCCGGCGATCAAGGCGCAGTACACCGGCGAGATCGACCTGCTGTTCACGGCGGTGCTGGTGCTGCTCGCGCTGTCGGTGGTCATCGCCGGCCTCGGCATCGTCAACACCCTCGCGCTCTCGATCATCGAGCGGACCCGTGAGATCGGCCTGCTGCGCGCGATCGGCCTGCGGCGCGGCCAGCTGCGGCGGATGATCCACTACGAGGCCGTGATCGTCTCGGTGTCCGGTGCGCTGCTCGGGCTGGCCACGGGCGTCGGCTTCGCGCTGGTCGTGCAGCGCGCCGCGGCCGGCGACGGGATCGAGGTGCTGTCGGTGCCGGTGGGGCGGCTCGCGCTGTACGTCGTCGCCGCCGCCGTCATCGGTGTCCTCGCCGCGATCTGGCCCGCCCGGGGCGCCGCCCGCATGAACGTGCTGCGGGCCATCGCCTCGGAGTAGCGATGCCCCCGGCGGTCACCGAGCGTAGGCTCTGATTGTCAGTTTGTGTCGAGCCGGCCGCTTTCTGGTTTGCCCGGCGGGCCGGGTGGAGAAGCGGTGGCCGCCGGTCGACGCGGTGAGCGCATCGACCGATAGGGTGTCGCTCAACGGGAGAGCACCATCGGATCGCGAATGCACGCTGCGTGTTAGGAGATCGCCCAGTGAGTGGCGAGTTGCCGAAGGTCACAGTCGTCGTTCCGACGTACAACGAGCGGGAGAATCTGCCGAAGATGCTGGCCTCGCTGAGCGAGCTGCATCTACCGAATCTCCATGTGCTGGTCGTCGACGACAATTCGCCCGACGGCACCGGCGAGGTGGCCGACAAGGCGGCCGCGGAGACCCCGGACAAGATCGGCGTCCTGCACCGGACCGCGAAGGACGGCCTGGGCCGCGCCTACATCGCGGGCATCACCCAGGCCCTGGACGAGGGTGCCGACGTCGTCATCCAGATGGACGCCGACCTGTCGCACCCGGCCTCGGCCATCCCGGCGATGCTGGAGGCCCTGCGCACCACCGACGCCGCCGTCGTCCTGGGCTCCCGCTACGTGGAGGGCGGCTCGGTCGCCGGCGAGTGGCCCTGGCACCGCCGCGCCCTCTCCGCCTGGGCCAACTTCTACGTGAACACGATCCTGCGCCTGCGCGTGAAGGACGTCACCGCGGGCTTCAAAGCCTGGCGCGCCGACACCCTCCGCAAGATCGACGCCGAGTCGATCCGCAGCAACGGCTACTCCTTCCAGGTCGAGATGAACTACCGCACCGTAGCCCGCGGCATGCGCATCGTCGAAGTCCCGATCCGCTTCGACGAACGCAGCGCCGGCACGTCGAAAATGAGCCTCAAAGTCCAAATCGAATCCGCCCTAATGCCCTGGCGCCTACTCTTCAGCGGCAAATCCGGCAAATAGCCCAACCCCGCAAAAGTGGCCCCGTCTCCGGACAGGGGCCACTTCGCATTTCCCCCCGCCACCCCCCCGCAGGCACCAAAGCCAAACAACAACGAACAGCAACCCCGGCAACAGGCGGCGAAGCCACGCCAAAGCGGCCACGCGAAACGACGACGGACAGCAACCCCGGCAGGCGAAACCACGAGCGGCGAAGCCAAGCGGAACGACGACGAACCGCAACCACGGCAATAGGGGCGCGGGTGGCGAAGCCCTCGCTGGGGAGCGAGCGAAGCTCGCGCGAGGAATGCGGAAGCGACAAACGGCAAACGGCCCCCGCCGAGTAGCAAGGGCCGTCCATTCGCTGTAGCGGGGACAGGATTTGAACCTGCGACCTCTGGGTTATGAGCCCAGCGAGCTACCGAGCTGCTCCACCCCGCGTCGGTAGGGTGAAGCCTAGCGTGTGGGGGCCTGAGTTCCCAAATGGGTTACCGGGGTCGCGTTGATCACGACCGGCGGCCGGGGCGGGGTGTGGATGTAAGGTTGACCGGTGAATTTGCCCAGTGCGCCGGAGAACGCCAAGCCGAAGGCTGTCATCCTGCTCAGTGGCGGTCTGGACTCCGCCACGGTGCTCGCCATCGCGGCGGCTGAAGGGTTTGAGACCTACGCGCTGAGCTTCCGGTATGGCCAGCGGCACAGTGTCGAGCTGGACGCGGCGCGGGCGGTGGCCGGGTCGCTCGGGGCGAAGCAGCATGTGGTGGCCGACATCGACCTGCGGATCTTCGGCGGGTCGGCGTTGACCGACGACGCGATCGGTGTGCCGCATCACGACGCGAGCGCCGAGCTGGGTGACGAGATCCCGGTCACGTATGTGCCGGCCCGCAACACGATTTTCCTGTCGTTCGCGCTGGCGTGGGCGGAGACGCTCGGCTCGCAGGATGTGTTCCTCGGTGTGAGCGCGGTCGATTACAGCGGTTACCCGGACTGCCGGCCGGAGTACATCGAGGCGTTCGAGAAGATGGCCAACCTCGCGACCAAGGCCGGGGTCGAGGGCACGCAGCGGCTGAAGATCCACACGCCGCTGATCGCGCTGAGCAAGGCCGAGACCATCCAGCGGGGCCTGGAGCTGGGCGTCGACTATTCGCTCAGCCACAGCTGCTATGACCCGGTCGACGGGCGGCCCTGCGGCACGTGCGACTCGTGCCTGCTGCGCAACCGCGGCTTCGCGGCGCTGGGGATGACCGATCCGGCCCTGACGGCGAAGGTCGGCTAACTCACGGTGTACCGCGTCAAGGAGATCTTCTACACCCTGCAGGGCGAAGGGATGCAGGCCGGCCGGGCCGCCGTGTTCTGCCGGTTCACCAGCTGCAACCTGTGGACCGGGCGGGAGCAGGACCGGCACCGGGCGATCTGTAAGTTCTGCGACACCGACTTCGTGGGCACCGACGGGCCCGGCGGCGGCCGGTTCCGCACCGCGGCCGAGCTGGCGGCGGCGGTGGCCAAGGCCTGGCGGGGCGCCGCCGACCCGCGCGGCAAGCCCTACGTCGTCTGCACCGGTGGCGAGCCGCTGCTGCAGCTGGACGCGGCGGCGGTCGACGCGCTGCACGCCGAGGGCTTCGAGGTCGCCGTCGAGACCAACGGGACCCAGCCGGCGCCGCCCGGGATCGACTGGATCTGCGTGAGCCCGAAGGCCACGGCCGAGGTCGTGCTGACGCGGGGCCACGAGCTGAAGCTGGTCTATCCGCAGGCCGACGCGCCGCCGGAGCGGTTCGAGCGGCTGGACTTCGAGCATTTCCTGGTGCAGCCGATGGACGGACCGGACCGCGAGGCCAACACGCGGGCCGCCGTCGAGTTCTGCCTGCGCCATCCGCAGTGGCGGCTGAGCCTGCAGACGCACAAGTACCTCGGGATCGCGTGATGGAGATCTTCCGCGAGTTCACGTTCGAGTCGGCCCACCGCCTGCCGAACGTCCCGGAGGGCCACAAGTGCGCCCGCCTCCACGGCCACTCCTACCGGGTGAGCGTGCACGTCCAGGGCGACGTCGACCCGGTCACCGGCTGGGTGATGGACTTCGGTGATGTGAAGAAGGCGTTCCAGCCGCTCCATGACCGGCTCGACCACTACTACCTCAACGACGTGCCCGGCCTGGAGAACCCGACCAGCGAGGTCCTGGCCCGCTGGATCTGGGAGCGCCTGATCGGCACGCTCCCGCTCGCCGCGGTCCACGTGCACGAGACCTGCACGTCGGGCTGCATCTACCGGGGCGACTGAGCACCGCGCGAAGCGGCACCGAGGACGATCACGAACTCGCCGCGCGGGTCGGGCCCGGCGGCCAGTTCGTCGCGCACGGTGGCCAAGGGGCCGCGCCAGGCTCGTTCGAAGAGTTTCGTCAGGTCGTTGAGGACGGCCGCCGGGCGGTCCGGGCCGGCCGCGTCGACCAGGTCGTCCAGGGTGCGCCGGAGCCGGTGCGGGGCCTCGTACAGCACCGCCGTCCGCGGCTCCGCGGCCACCGCGGCCAGCCGGCGGGCCCGCTCGGAGCCCTTGGCCGGCAGGAAGCCCTCGAAGCACCAGCGCGCGGCCGGCAGCCCGGAGAGCAGCAGGGCGGTCGTCGCCGCGTCCGGGCCGGGGGCCACCCGCAGTTCGCCGCCGCCGTCGAGGACGTGGCGGGCCACCCGCTGGCCGGGATCGGAGAGCATCGGCATGCCGGCGTCGCTGACCAGAGCCACCTGCCGGCCGGCGCGGAGCTGCTCGAGGATCCAGCCGGCCGAGCGCTCCTCGTTGTGCTCGCGGACCGAGATCAGCTGGGCCGGGTGGAGGTCGTAGGCGCTGAGCAGTTTGCGGGTGCGGCGGGTGTCCTCGGCGCCGACCACGTCGGCGTCGCGCAGGGCGGCCAGGGCGCCGTCGGAGAGGTCGCCCAGGTTGCCGATGGGCGTGCCGACCAGGGTCAGCGCGCCGCCCGTGTCCGGCGGCGAAGCGGACGCCTCCTCGACCGCGGCGGTGGCCGGCGCGACCCGCATCAGGTGGTACATCGCCTCGTCGCCGAACGCGGCCTCGGCCACGACCGCGTAGCCGGTGCCCTCGATCGCCCGGCGCACGATCGCGTCGGCGTCGTCGGCGTAGCCGCGCTTGCCCGACAGGCTGCGCCGGGGCAGGGTCACCACGATGTGCCGGCAGTCCAGGGCCGCGATGAGCCGCTGGGCCGCCCCGGTCTTCTGCTGCTCGACGGTGGTGAGGGTCTTGAGCACGAGCGCCACGTCGGCCTCGAGCGGGGGCGGGTCGCCGACCAGATCGGCCGTGGCCGCGGTGACCCGCACCGGCAGTACGGTGTCCAGCGCCGACAGCGCCGCGGCCAGGTTGCGGTCCACGTCGTAGCAGGCGTAGGTCGCGTCGGGGGCGAGCGCCAGCCACGGCAGGGCCAGGGGGTTGAGGCCGCAGGCCAGGTCGACGACCGACGCGGCCGGGCCGCACCAGGCGGCGATCTGCTCGTAGAACGGGTCCAGCCAGTCGATCCGCTCGGCCGCGGAGGCGTGGGCGCGCATCGCCTCGCGGCCGGCCTCCTTCGGGTCGGCGCCGGCGGCGACCTTCGCGACGTAGGCCCCGACCGCCTGGGCCGGGGTGCCGCTGACGAACGCGCCGAAGGCCTGGTGCAGCTTGCGCTTGGCCCATTTGACGGCCTCGCCGCGGTCCTTGAAACGCTGCGCCGCCTCCTGCGCGAGGCGGGCCACGAACGCCTCGTCGAGGCTGCGGTACTTCGGCGCCGCCAGGACCTGCCGGGCCACCGCGGCCGCGCGGTCGGCCGCGGACTCAGTGCCGCGGGCCACCGGAAGGCTCCTCCGCGACGGACTTGTCCAGCACCACGAACTCCTCGGTGCTGAGCCGGCCGCGGCGCACCGCCCAGCCGCGCTCGTCGCCCAGGCGCAGCAGCGCGTCGATGTGGGGGCGGGTGAAGACCGCGGCCCGGCCGTGCATCGCCTTGAGCGGGAACGAGACGACCACCCGGCGGGCCGCGACGTCGGCGACCAGCCGCCGGCCGGCGCCGGAGAGCCGGTCCTCGATGCAGTGGTACGTCTTGAGCAGGATGGCCACGTCGGCGACGACCGGTGTCACGAGCACGTCGCACTGCCGCACCTCGGCCGCCGCGTCCACCTGGGCGGCGAAGGCCCCGGTGGCGGCGACGAGCGCGCTGTTGAAGTCGTAGCCGACGTAGGGCGCGGCGGTGGCGGCCCGCAGCCACGGCAGCGTGAACGGGTTGAGCGCGCAGGCCAGGTCGGCGATGTCCGCGGGCGGGCCGGTGAGCTCGAACATGGCCGGGTAGAACTCGTCGAGGTCGGGCAGCCGCTCGGCGGTGGAGAAGTGCCCGGCGAGCGTGCCGCGGCACCAGGCCCGCACCGCGTCCGGGCCGTCCCCGACCGCCGCGTCGAGTCCGCGCAGCAGCCGGCCCGGACGAGCGGTCAGGAGGTAGTCGGCGACGACCTTGTGCAGCCGGAGCCGGGCCAGCCGCTCGAGGTCGGCGTCGTTGGTCGCGTGCACCGCCTCCTGGCGCACGACGTGGGCGATCGTGTCCGGGTGGATGCCGCTGTACTTGGGTGCGGCACTGAGCCGCCGGACCATCACCTCAGTCCGGTCGCTCATCCGGCAGTACCCATGCGATGTAAGGCTTCTGTGAGGCGGGTGTAGAAGCGCAGGTTGTGCATCGAGGCCAAGGTGCCGGCCAAGGTGTCCTCGATCCGGAACATGTGGGCCACCGCCCCGCCCGGCACGGTCGTGCACATCGGGCAGTCGCAGCCGGGGTCGATCGGGCCCTTCTCGCGGACCCAGCGCTCGTCGGTCAAGCGGGCGATCTTGTAGGGCCGGCCGCGCCCGATCGCGTCCACGTCCAGCGCGGTGTAGAGCACGCCGCGGCGCGCGTTGCGGGTCGGCAGCGTGCAGTCGAAGATGCCGTAGCCGGCCTGCCACGACTCGACGAGGTTCTCGGGGGTGCCGATGCCGAGCCCGTGCAGCGGCACCCCGGCCGGGAGGAGCTCGGCGACCAGCCGGACCTCGTCGACGAGCTTGCCGTCGACGATCGGGTAGCCACCGAAGCCGTAGCCGTCGAAGCCGATGTCGACCAGGGCGTCCGCGCACCGGGCCCGACGGTCCTCGTCCTGGCCGCCCTGGACGACCGCGAACAGCAGCGGCCGCTGATCCGCGGGGCGATCGGCGACGAGCCGGTCGAACACCTCCCGGCACTCGGCCGCCCAGCGCAGGGTGAGCTCGACGCTGCGCTCCTGCTCGGCCGCGGGCGCGCTGGGCGAGGTGCAGTAGTCGAGGCAGTAGACGATGTCGGCGCCGACGCGCAGCTGGGTCTCGATGCAGCTGCGCGGGGTCAGCTGGCGAAACTTCTGCTTCGGCGAGAACCGGTAGTTGAGTCCGGCGTCGTTGACCTCGGCCAGCCCGTTGCCGCTGGCGAGCAGGGAGAACGCCTGAAACCCGCCCGAGTCGGAGATCATCGGGCCGTCCCAGCCCATGAACCGGTGCGCGCCGCCGAGGGCCCCGATGACCGACGCGCCCGGCTGCAGGGCCAGGTGCGCGGTGCTCACCAGCAGCGCTCTGACACCAGATTCGGACAGGCGATCCGTGGGTACTCCCCGCACGACCGCCCGCGTCGCGTCAGGCACGAACACAGGCAGCGTCAGCTCGCCCCGCCGGGTCTGCAGGCGGGTCGGCGCGTCCTCCGGCAGCTCGACCTCGACCGGCGCCGGAGCGGGGGCACTGCGGGGCCGGGCCACGCCTACAGCTCGGACGTGGTCTCGAGCACGATGCCACCGCGGGCGTGCTGCGTGACCACGACGCGGACGGACTCGGGCGCCACCGCGCGCTTGATCTCGGTCGCGATCTCGACGGCGAGGGCCTCGGCGAACACCTTGCGGTCGCGGAACGACCACAGGTACAGCTTCAGCGACTTCGACTCCACGCACCGCTCCCGCGGCACGTAGACGATCTCGACGCTGGACAGGTCGGGCTGGCCCGTCACCGGGCACATCGAGGCGACCTCGTCGGTGGTGAACCGCACCTTCGTGCAGTGCGCCGGTGCCGGAAACGACTCGACATGGTCGACCGGACCGCGCACCGACGACCCGAGCAAGGTCAGACCGGACACATCTTCAGACACCCGACGAGCATATCCGGTCCGGCCGCACAACCTCGGGTGGCGGTCGAGCGCACGACCGGCCGTACCGTGTTGTTTTCACACTGCGGGCCGACGAAGATTAGCGGGTGGAAGCTGAGACGGTCGTCGCACCGCACTTCGACGACGCCGTCTTCTCGGTGGCGCATGTCCTGCTCCGGACCCGCGCGACGATCGTGACCGTCTGCGCCGGCGCGCCGGCCCCGGGCGTGGTGTCGGACTGGGACGCCGAGTGCGGCTACACCGAGGGCGTGGCCGCCGCCGCCGACCGGGCCGGCGAGGACCTGAAAGCCAACCAGATCAGCGGCGCCACGTCGGTCCACCTGGGCCTGACCGACGCCGCCTACCGCACCAGGTTTCCGGTCCGGGCGACGGCCCTGGACCTGGCGAGAGCCATGCCCCTCGAAGGTCCACTGTGGATCCCGGTCGGCATCGGCAGCCACCCCGACCACGTAGGCAGCCGCGAGGCCGTCCTGTCCCTGCCGCGAGTGGCCGACCGCCTGCGCTTCTACGCCGACTGCCCCGACGCGTGCGCCTTCGGCTGGGACGCCCGCGACACCGACCGCGTGGAAAACCACCGCTGGCAGCCCCACCTGGACCGCCTGTCCATCGCCTACGGCCCGATGCTCCCGCACACGGTGTACCTCACCGATGAGCAAATGGCCCAAAAACTCGAGATGGTGACCGCCCACGCCTCCCAGATGCGAGGCATGCTCCCCAACTTCCCCGACCTCCTGAACCCCCACGGCCCCCTACGCCGAGAGGTCTACTGGACCAGCGCCCTGGTAACAGCAAACCGTCCAAAGTAAACAGTCCACAAACGACAACCAAGCAGCGACGCGGGGATCACAAAATCGCGATCACTGTTTCAGCGGCGACATGGGGGGTCTGGGGTGGAATCCCCCCAGAGGGGAGCAAGCGCGAAGCGCGAGCGCGAAGAATGCGGAGACGACAAACGCAAGCGGCCCCCGCCGCGAAGCAGGGGCCGCCAATTCGTCGTAGCGGGGACAGGATTTGAACCTGCGACCTCTGGGTTATGAGCCCAGCGAGCTACCGAGCTGCTCCACCCCGCGTCGGTATGACCAGCTTAGCGTGCAAGCGTCGGAGTTCCAAATCGGTTCAGGGTGACCGTGTCCGGTGTCACCCGGCCGGTAGTCGTACCACCGGCCGGGTGATCACATAGGTCCCGGTCAGCCCGACGAAGCCTGGACCGACGGCGATCCCGACACGCTCGGCGACCCCGACGCGCCGGGCGACGGGGAGCCGCTCGGGTTGGGCGTGGCGCCGGCCGCCTTGACCGCGTCCTCGTAGCGGGCGACGGCGTCCTGCAGGGCCTTGAGCGCCTTGCCGTAGGCCTCGGGGTCACCGGAGATCTGGGCCGCCTTGAGGTCCGCGAGCGCCTTGTTGATGGCGGCGATCGCGTCCTGGACCTGTGGGGTGCCCGTGTTCCCGGGGTTGTTGTTCTGGTTCTGGTCGGTGCCGGGGTTCTCGGTCTGTGGCACCGGCGCCTGGCCGGTGACCTGTTTGACGAGCTGCTCCAGGCCGGCCTGGAGGTTGTCGGCGTAGGCCATGTACTTCGGCCCGTAGGCGACGAGGACCTTCTGCAGGCGTGGGAACGCGGTCTCGTTCTTGGCCTTCAGATAGATCGGCTCGACGTACAACATGCCGTTGGCCACCGGCAGGGACAGCAGGTTGCCGTAGAACACGTCGGAGTTCTGCGAGCTGAACTGGGTCAGCTCGCGTCTGGCGTCGGCGATCGACGTCATCGAGCTGTGTGTCTGGTTGGGGCCCTGGATGGCCGTGTTGGCCGGCAGCTCCAGCACCTCGAACTTCGGCTGGCCGTTGACGTAGGACGCCGACATCAGCGCGGCCAGGTTGCCACGTTTGCGCGGGGCCATGGCCGCGGTGAGCTGGAAGCGGGCGTCGTTCTGGCCGGGCAGCTGGGCGACGAGGTAATACGGCGGCTGGTCGGCCGTCGAGTTGGCCGGGTCCTTCGGGACCTCCCAGAAGTCCTGGCCGGAGAAGAAGCCCTCGGGTGTGGTGACGTGGAAGCGGCTCAGCAGGTCACGCTGGATCTTGAACTGGTCCTCCGGGTAGCGCAGGTGGTCCATCAGGCTCTCGGAGATCGCCGAGCGCGGCTGGACCAGCTTGCCGCCGAACGCCTTGTTCCACGTCTTGAGCACCGGGTCGGCCTCGTCGAAGGCATAGAGCTTCACTTCGCCGGTGTACGCGTCCACGGTCGCCTTCACCGAGTTGCGCAGGTAGTTGACGTCCTGCCGCGGCTCCGGGAAGACCCGGCCGCCGGTGGAGGAGTCCTGGATGGCGGTGTTCCAGTCCAGCTTCTGCGAATACGGGTAGGTCGCCGAGGTCGTGTAACCGTCGATGATCCACTGGATCTTGCCGTCCACGACCGCCGGATACGGGTCGCTGTCCAGGGTCAGGAACGGCGCGATGTTGCGCACCCGGGTCTCCGGGTCACGCACGTAGAGCACCTTGGACTTGTCGTTGAGCACCCCGGAGAGCAGGAAGTTGGTCTCGCGGAAGTAGGCCGAGAACAGCAGCCGGCGCCAGAAGTTGTTCACGGCGACGCCGCCGCTGCCGTCGTACGTCGAGTACTGGTCCTCGCTGCCCCCGCCGCCACCGGTCGGCCGGTCGAACTCGGCGTCGCGGTCGGCGGCCTTGGACTTGCCGACGACGGCGTAGACGTCGCCGGTCTGCTCGCCGTAGTAGATCTGCGGGTGCTGGACCGGGATCTGGTCGCTGTCCGAGGCGCACTGCTCGCCGGCCTGGCTGTCGGGCTTCGTGTTCTCGCTCAGGAAGCCGGACACGTAGAACGGCTGCCCGCCGCAGACGACCTGGCTGGCCGGGGCGGCGACGAAGCCGTAGCCGTGCGTGTAGACGCTGTGCCGGTTCTGCCAGTTGTTCTGCTGGAGCTGGTCGTAGCGGATCTCCCGGACGCCGACGATGTAGTCCTGGGTCCGGTCCTTGCCGTCCTTGCCCTTGAGCGTGTAGCGGTCGATGTCCAGCTTCGGGTTGAACTCGTAGAAGCCGCGGACCTGCTGCTGCTGGGTGTAGGTGTCACCGACGACGGCCGGGTCGAGCAGCCGGATGTTGTTGACGGTCGGGTCGCTGCCGTTGGTCAGCGACGCCGGTGGGTTGGTGTTGTCCGCCCCGTACTGGACCGTCTGCACGTCCTTCAACCCGTACGCCTCGCGCGTGGCGTCGATCGCGTACTTGAAGTAGGGCGCTTCCTTCTGCAGCTGGCTCGGCTTGACGGTGAACGACTGCACCGCGGCCGGGTAGATGCCGCCGACCGCCACCGCGGACAGCGCCAGCAGGCCCAGCGCCAGGCCGGGCCAGACCAGGTTGCGCATGAAGGCGTTGGAGAAGACCAGGATGGCGATCGCGACCACGATCGAGATCCAGGCCAGGATCTCCTTGGCCGGCAGCAGCGCGTTGATGTTGGTGTAGCCGGCGCCGTAGAGGTCCTGGGTCGGGAACTTGTCCAGCAGCAGCCCGCGCCGGTCGAGGAAGTAGGCCGCGGCCTTCAGCAGCACGAACACGGCCACGAGGGTGGTCAGGTGGGCCCGCGAGGCGGCGGTCATCCGCTCGCCGGCGCCCTGCAGCCGGACCCCGCCGAAGAGGTAGTGCAGCGCGAGCGCGCCGATCAGCGAGAAGACGACGGCGGTGAAGGCCACGCCGAGCAGGTAGCGCCAGAACGGGTATTCGAACACGTAGAACGACAGGTCGACGTGGAACTGCGGGTCGGTCTGGTTGAAGGGGGTGCTGTTGGAGAACAGCATCCACTCCTGCCAGTGTCCCTGGGCCGAGAGCCCGGAGAACAGCCCGATCAGCCCGGCCACCAGGATGATCCAGCCCGTCATGTGCGGCAGGAGGAACAGCCGGTAGCGGTCCAGCGCGTGCTGCTCGGCCGAGTGCGGCCGCAGCAACGGGCGGGTGCGGTAGGCGAGGTATAGGTTGGCGGCGATGATCAGCCCGACGGCCACGCCGAAGATCAGGAACATCCAGATCCGGGTCGTGAGCACCCCGGTGAATACCTGGGGGTACTTGACCTCGGAGAACCACAAATAGTCGGCCCACGCCCCGACCACGCGGTCGAACAGCGTGAACAGCAGGAAGACGACCACCAGGACGGCGATCGTGACCCGTCCCCGCCGGCTCACCCTCGTCATCGGATTACGCATTACCACGGTCGGCTCCGCCCGTTCGCGTATGGAAACTCGTCCAGCGTAGTCATCTACTACACAGCGTCGGCGTCCGACCGGCCCGCAGCGTGTCAAGAGCGGTCAGCGCGTCGTCCACATTGTTCACTTTGATCAAGGGCAGGCCAGGCTGCGGGTTGTCCATCGCCTCCGCGCAGTTCGCTGCGGGCGTAAGGAACACCTTGGCCCCGGCCGCCTTCGCCGCGACCAGTTTCTGCGGGATACCACCGATGGGCCCCACATTGCCGGAGTCGTCGATCGTGCCGGTCCCGGCGATGATCATGCCGCCGGTCAGGTCCTCGGGCTTGATCGTGTCGATGATGCCCAGCGTGAACATCAGGCCGGCCGACGGGCCGCCGATGCGGTCCAGCTGGATCGTGAGCTTGAAGGGGTGCGGCTGGCTGGTGCCGGCCGTGATGCCGATCCGCGGGTTGCCGTCGTCGCCGGCCTTGGTGGCGACCTCGACGGTCAGCGTCTGCCCGGCCCGCAGGATCTCGAACTGGTGGGCCGTCCCGGCCGGCTTGGCCCGCACGAGCTCGGTCAGCTTGTCCGGGGTGTCGACGGCCGTGCCGTCCACGGACTTGATGACGTCGTCCTTCTGCAGCTTGCCCTCGGCCGGATAGCCGGCCGTGACCTCGGCGACCGTGACCGCGACCGGGTAGCCGAGCTTGCGCAGCGCCACGGTCTCGGCCGAAGTCTGTGACTGCTGGAAATCGCGGGCGTTGTCCTCGTCGACCTGCTGCTGGGTGCGATCCGGCGGGTAGATGAGCTCACGCGGTACCACCGCGCGGTCGTTCTGCCACCAACCGATCATCGCGTCGAGCAGTGTCATGTTGGGCTGCACCGAGACCGTCGTCATCCGCAGCTGCCCTTTGGACTTCGTCGCCGTGGCGCCGTCGACGCTGATGATGGGTTTGCCGCCGGGCTTGCCCGTGTCCGTGCCGAGGGTGTCGTAGGTCGGGCCGGGCCCCATCTCGACGTACGGCACCTTGACCACGGTCGCCTGCCAGGCCAGCACCAACAGCAGCAGCGCGCCGAACAGCACGGTCAGCCCACGACGTCTCATGGCGGCGAGCCTAGCGCTCCCGGTATAAGGGGCGTGTAAGCGAGTACGGTTGTGGAATGCCAGCAGACATCCCGTTCGGATTCGGACCATCCGGCGGCGACGTGCCGGATCCCAATGATCCGCGCCAAATGCAGCAATTCCTGAGCCAGCTGCAGCAGCTGTTCGCCACGCCCGGGGGCGGTCCGGTGAACTGGGATCTGGCCCGGCAGCTCGCCCAGGCCCACCTCACCGGCGCGGGCCCGGCGGCCGGCGTCGCGCAGTTCCCGGTCGGCTTCCAGATGCCCGGCTCCCCACTGCCGGCGGTCGAGGGCGGCGACCCGGACGCGGCCAAGCCGGTCGGCGACCCGGCGGTCACCGCCGTGGAGCGCGCCGCCGTGATCGAGGCCCTGCGCCTGGCCGACCTGTGGCTCGAACCGGAGTCGTCACTCCCCTCCGGCGTCCGCTCGACCGCCGCCTGGAGCCGCGGCGAGTGGCTCAACCAGACCCTGCCGGTCTGGCGCAAGCTGTGCGACCCGGTGGCCGCGCGCATGGTGTCGGCGATGACCGAGCTCGTGCCCGAGGAGATGCGGGCCCAGATGGGCCCCATGACGTCGATGGTCGCCTCGCTCGGCGGCGCGCTGCTGGGCGGGCAGCTCGGCACGGCCCTGGGCTCCCTGGCCGCCGAGGTCCTCTCGGCCGGCGACATCGGCCTGCCCCTCGGCCCGGCCGGGGCGGCCTCGCTGGTGCCGGCCAACATCGCGGAGTACGGCAAGGGCCTGGAGATCCCCGACGACCAGGTCCGCCTCTACGTGGCCCTGCGCGAGGCCGCCCACCAGCGCCTCTTCGGCCACGTCCCGTGGCTGCGCGGGCACGTCTTCGCCGCCGTCGAGGCCTACGCGGCCGGCATCCACGTCGACCGCGAGGCGATCGAGGAGGCGATGAGCCGCATCGACCCGTCGACGCTCGGCAACGACCCGCAGGAGCTGGTCCTCGAGGGCATCTTCACGCCCGAGGACACGCCGCAGCAACGGGCCGCCCTGGCCCGCCTGGAGACCGTGCTGGCGCTGGTCGAAGGCTGGGTCTGCCACGTCGTGGACCGCGCCGCCGGCGACCGCCTCCCCGACGTCATCAAGCTCTCCGAGGCCTTCCGCCGCCGCCGCGCCGCCGGCGGCCCGGCCGAGCAGACGTTCGCCGCCCTGGTCGGCCTGGAGCTGCGCCCCCGCCGCCTGCGCGAGGCCACGGCCCTGTGGAACGCCCTGGCCGAGCACCGCGGCATCAGCGGCCGCGACGCCCTCTGGGGCCACCCGGACCTGCTGCCCGACGAGGAGGCCTTCGCCGACCCGGAGATGTTCGCCCGCACCCAGCTGGACCTCGGCGACCTGGGCTTCAGCGAGGAGTTCGACAAACTCACCGAGGAAAAGCCCAAGGACGAGGACTGACTTCCAAAGCTTCCGGGGGTACTGCCCACACGCCGACAACTCCCGAACGCCCCATCACAGCGCCGCGCCTTTCCGCGCGGCGCTGTGGCCTGTGAGGGGAACCACCCTCCCCACCTCCGCGTCGCGCCGCACGCCGCGTCGTCACGCCGGGGGCGCGGGCCGCCGGAAGCTCGCGTCGGGTCTCGGGGTGGGTGGCGCTACGTCAGGAGCGCGCGGGTGCGGTGGCGCTACGTCAGGAGCGCGCGGGTGGCGTCCCAGCCCTCCAGGGCCAGGTCGAGGCGCTGCAGGTCCTCGGGGGCGCGGAGGCGGTGCCAGCCCGGTGCGGAGGCGACCATGGTCGGTTCCGGGGCGGGGCGGCGGGCCACGGCGACGTCGCCGGATTCGGTGTCGAGGTCGGGCAGCCAGTCCGGGACCGGGAGGCGGGCGGCGGCGGCGAGCAGGCCGCCGTTGTGGGCCGGTGCGACCGCCAGGTGGCGGGTGGACAGCGGCCGGAGGAGCTTGCCGATCAGCATCGCGGGGAGGTCGGGGGCATCAGCCAGTACCACCGCCGCTTTGTCGTGTCCGTCAGCCGCGGCGGCGACCAGCGCCGCGCGGATCGTCGGCTCGGGGATCTCGTAGATGCGGGTCGACGGCCAGGCGATCTTGGACGCCAGCGGGAGGTCGTCCGCGACGGCCGCGATGGCCGGTTGGATGCGCGGCAGCGGGGTCAGCAGGTCGACCAGATCCTCCGCCATCGCGGCCCGCCACACGGCCACGTCGGTGCCGGGCGGGGCCCAGGTGACCGGGAGCAGCAGCGCGACGACGGCAGCGTCGGTCATTCCGTGATCCCGAGACCGGCCGCCGCTGACACCCCCTCAAGATACCCGCGCGCCCGCTCGGCCTTGGGGTAGCGGGCCACCAGCGCCCAGAAGGCACTGCTGTGGCTGGGGATCACCAGGTGTGACAGCTCGTGCAGCAGCACGTAGTCGATGACCCAGTCCGGCATCTCCTGCACGCGGTGTGAGATCCGGATGGTACCGTCTGCCGGCGTGCAAGATCCCCAGCGGCCGTTCTGGTTCTGCACCCACCGCACGCTGGCCGGATGCCCGGCGGCGGGGTGGTCCGGCAGATAGCGGGCGGCCAGGCGTTGGGCGCGGCCGGCCAGCTCGGTGTCCGTGCGCCGCGCCCGCTGCTCCCGCACCGCCAGGCGCTCGAGCATGCGGTCGACCCACTCGCGCTCCTCGGCGCGGGAGAACTGGGCCGGTATCAGCACCACCACGCGCTCTCCGTCGCGGTAGGCCGACACCGTGCGTCGGCGGCGCTTGCTGCGCCGCACCTCGATAACCGGCTTGCGTGTCATGCCGGCCCCCCCTGGGTCCCGCTCACGGGGGAACGCTAGCCGTTGGCAGCCATCCCTTCGCAAGGCCCAATCTTGGGGAGCCGGTCCGGAAGTCACCCATTCGTGGGGACTCGCCGGAAAGATTCCACCGGAAGTCCGGCCTGCTCCGGGTACTCGCGCGATTTCATCCACAGCAACCCACACCGTTGCCCACACGGTTATCCCCAGGCTGTGCATAGTGTGTACGGTGCGGTTGGAGGAAGATCTTCCGATTACGCTCGGCGTGTCCCGTCTAACCGCACTTTCCCCGAGTGTCCGACAAGGCACACTCACCACGTTGGCCTAGCTGGTCAGCCCCGGTGCGCGGGTCGTGCCGGACCGAGAAGAGGAGGGCATTGTGGCCGAGACCTACAACGGCTACTGCGTCAAGTGCAAGGAGAAGCGGGACTTCGAGGGCGAGATCGCCATCTCGAAGACCGGCATGAAGATGGCCAAGGGCGCCTGCCCGGTCTGCGGCACGACGGTCAACCGGATCCTCGGCAAGGCCTGAGACCTCGCAGCTCGCTGCCCGGTCTTCGCGCTCGTTCCTGCAACCACAGCCCGGCTTGCGGCGCCACACCGCGCCGAATGCCCTCCCCGCCCGGCATTCGGCCTGGCTACGTCCGTCTCCACGAGACAGACATTTCCGATTTTTCGGTTATGTAGGTTTCGGGATCACGCCAGGAGCCCCTGACCCGGTCCAGTCCGCGCGAACCCCGCGCGGAACATGGCCTTTGCCCCTTTGCCTGTGGATAACCAGCCCGCCGGCTGTGGATAACGTCGGCCGGCGGTGGACTGTCCTGTGGACAACGCCGCCGGCCGGCGCCCGTCGCGTGGCAGCGTGGTCGCCATGCGACGACCGACGCTGCTGCCGGGGCTGCGGCGCCTCTGGCGCGACCGGCGGACCATCCAGCTGGGCACCGACCCGGCCACCGCCGTCGTGCTCGAACTGCGCCGGCCGGAGCTGGCCCGGGTGCTCGACCTGCTCGACGGCTCGCACACGCTCCCGGGCCTGCTCGCCGAAGCCCGCCTGCTCGGGCTGGACGGCGCGGACGTGGCCGACCTGGTGGAGCAGCTGCGGGCCAGCGGCCTCGTCGTGGCCGCACCATCGCTGCTGCCGGTCGGCCTGACCCCGGACGTGGGCGCGGGGCTCGCCGGGGAGGCGGCCGCGATCAGCCTCCGGCTGCGGGCCCAGCGGCCGGCCGTCCGGCGCACGGCCGCCGGCATCCTGAACAAACGGGGGCGGTCCCACGTCCTGGTGGCCGGCGACGGCCCGCTGGTGGCTCCCCTGGCGGCCACGCTGGCCGGGGCCGGGGTCGGGCATGTGGAGCCGGTCGTCGAGGGTACTGCCACCCACGCCGACGTCGCCATCGGCGGCCTCGGCCGCGGCGACGTGCGGGGCTCACGGGTCCTGGCGACCACACGGGCCGTCGCGCGGCCCGCACCGTGGGTGCAGCAGACCACCGGCCGCGAGGACGGCGTGGACTTTCTCGTCCGGGTCGGCGACCGGCGGCTGGATGCCCTGGCCCGGCGGGGCGTGCGGCTGCACCGCCTGCCCCGGCTCGAGGTGCACGTCCGGCTCGGCACGGTGCTGGTGGGTCCGCTGGTACGGCCGAATCGTTCACCCTGCCGCGGCTGCCTCGAGCTGCATCGCCAGGACCGCGACCCGGCCTGGCCCGCACTCGCCGCCCAGCTGGCCACCTCCCCGCCCGGCCTGACCGAGCCGTGCGGCCTCACCACGGCGATGGCCGGGGCCGCGTTCGCCGCCGACGAGGTGCTCGCGTACCTCGACGGGGCATCGCTGCGCACCGAAGCCGCGATCGTCGAGATACACCGTCCCGGGGAGTTTCGCCGCCGAGTTTGGGGTACACATCCGCGCTGTGACTGCCGTCGCCGTCGTCGGGGTGGCTCGAACGGGTAAGAATGGTTTGTGACCGAGATCCCCAGGGGCGCAGTCGCCCGCACCGCAAGGCTGGCGTCACTCCCCCTCGGGCTGGCCGGCCGGGCCGCGCTCGGGCTAGGCAAGCGCGTCACGGGGATGGCCGCCGAAGTCGTCTCCGCCGATGTCCAGCGCCGCACCGCCGAGCACCTGTTCAGCGTCCTTGGGCAGCTCAAGGGCGGTGCCATGAAAATGGGCCAGGCGCTGTCGGTGTTCGAGGCGGCCCTGCCCGAGGAGCTCGCCGGCCCCTACCGCGCCGCCCTGACCAAGCTGCAGGAGGCCGCCCCGCCGCTGCCCGCCGCCAGCGTCCACAAGGTCCTCACCGAGTCCCTGGGCGCCGACTGGCGCGAAAGGTTCAAGGAGTTCGACGACAAGCCGGCCGCCGCCGCCTCCATCGGCCAGGTGCACCGGGCGGTCTGGTCCGACGGCCGCGCGGTCGCGGTCAAGGTGCAATACCCGGGCGCCGGCGAGGCCCTGCGCTCCGACCTCAACCAGCTGGCCCGCTTCGCCGGCCTGTTCAAGGCCATCCAGCCCGGCCTCGACGTGAAACCGCTGGTCGCCGAGATCCGCGACCGCGTCACCGAGGAGCTGGACTACGAGCTGGAAGCCCGCTCGCAGACCACGTTCGCCGAGGCCTTCGCCGACGACCCGGACATTTTCGTACCGCCGGTGCTGGCATCGTCGCCGCGGGTCCTCGTCACCGAGTGGGTCGAGGGCACGCCCCTGTCCGCGATCATCTCCGACGGCAGCGAGGAGGACCGCAACCGAGCCGGCTACCTCATGGCCCTGCTGCACTTCTCCGCCCCGGCCCGGGCCGAACTCCTCCACGCCGACCCCCACCCGGGCAACTACCGCCTCCTGGCCGACGGCCGCCTGGGCGTCCTCGACTTCGGCGCCGTAGCCCGCCTCCCCGGCGGCCACCCCGAGATCATCGGCCAGCTGACCCGCCTGGCCCTGGCCGGCGACGCCGACGCGGTGCTGGAAGGCCTGCGGCAGGAAGGCTTCATCAAGCCGGACGCGAAGGTGGACGCCCCCGCGGTGCTGGGCTACATCCGCCCGATGCTCGACCCCTTGGCCGAGGACGAGTTCCAGTTCACCCGCGCCTGGCTACGCTCCGAAGCCACCCGCCTGGCCAACCCGAAGAGCCCCGCCTACACCCTGAGCCGCCAACTCAACCTCCCCCCGTCCTACATGCTGGTCCACCGCGTGACCCTCGGCTCGATCGGCGTCCTGTGCCAACTGGAGGCCAAAGCCCCATACCGCCAGATCCTCACCGACTGGCTCCCGGGCTTCGCCGACCCAACCACCAAAAAACCCCGCCGCAAGAAGTCCTGACCCACCCCTCGCCCCACCCCGACCGCCAGTCCCCACACGGCCACAACGCCCGGCAGGACCAGGCCGCCTCGGCGGGGGCACGCACGCGATCACAGGCGCGGGGTCGCGGGCACTACGAACGGTCGCCACGCGGGCACGACACGGCGCGCGGACACGGGCACGGCGGGCGGCACGGCAGGGCGCCACGCGTGGTCGCGGCACGGCAGGGCGCCATCTGTGGTCGCGGCACGGCAGGGCGCCATCTGTGGTTGCGGCACCGGCCCGGCCCGCGGAGGCGAGCTTGGGCGCGGGCGAGGTTGTGTGGTCGTGACGTGCATGCGCGCTTGGTTCGCCGCGACTTGGACAGCCTCATCTGCCCCGCAGGACGGTGACGGCGGCGGCCGGGTGCGTGACATGGGAACGGGCCCCTCGGGTGAGGGGCCCGTTTCGCTGTCGTGTCGGGTTCACTGTCGGGTCAGGTAGCGCTCCTGCTCACGGCGTGCGCGGATGGCGACCTGGCGGGCGGACGGGTAAGCCTCAGAGTGGTTCGCAGTCTGAGGCCGACGCATTCGCGCCCTCGACAGGGCTTCGTGGAGAAGTTGCAAGGTCATCGCGGTGCTCCTGGGTCGAGTGGTGACGAGTTCGGTGGTGCTGGTGGTGCTGAGCCGGGTCGGCTGCGCGTTGCGCAGACCTCGGCTGGCCGGCTTTCGATGTGCGCTCATTTCAGGCCGCCGCGGTGGCGACGACAGCCGCCGTACGGGCGGCAACCTCGCCGCGCAGGACGGCGTCGCGGGCGACGTCCTCCTTGCGCGGGCGGCCCCGCGGACGCTTGCGCGGCACGACAGCGCCGCGCTCGAAGATCTCGCCGCCCCAGACACCCCAGGGCTCGGCGCGCTCGATGGCCCCCGCCAGGCACTCGGCGCGGAGCGGGCACTCCACGCAGAGGGACTTCGCGAGCTCGAGCTCCGCCGGCGAGTCGGCGAACCACAGGTCCGGGTCGAAGGTGCGGCACGGCAGGTCGGACTTCACACCCCGAGCAGCAACACGGAGACGCTCGTCCGCGGCCGAGTCGACGCGCACGTCGATCAATGCCAAGGCCAGGCTCATCCCGGTCACCCCTTTCTGTTTGTCGATCGTTTGGTGTGATCGTTTGTGCAAATGAAAAGGCCGCGGATCCCGGTGTCGGGTTCCGCGGCCTCGAGGTGAGCCGGAAGAGTCGGTCTGGTTAGACCGGCCTGCCTCGAGGTGGTATGCCGCGGACTCCGCCATTGGGCTTCGGAGCCGTCATGCTGTGCTTCGCGCTGAACCCAGTGGTCCCCTGAACCCGGATTCCGCGCTGGTCGAGCAGAGCCGCCGAGGCGACATGGATCTCATCGGTGGTAACGGTGGTGCTGCTGGAGGCGTCGGTCCGGACCTCGGCTTTGCCGCCCGCCAGTTCGAGGTTGCGAACTGTCAGGTCGCCCCGGACCGACTCGGTAGCGCCCGCGACCAGCGCGGCCGGAACCAGAGCGGCAGCCAGAACATCGACGGCCGGGACATCGGCAGCCGGCACCGGGGAACCGGCGACGGCGGCGGTCAGGACAGACTCCTGCCATTGCAGGGCGACGATCGGCCAGACTCTGCGGGCCGGAGCAGCCGACGGGCAGAGGGCAGCAGGCTGCGACGCGCGCCGCTCCAAAGTCAGATAGAGCTTCACGTGGACCCACCTACTCTCTGCAACTCGTCGTGCGGCGGCCGCCGGTCTTCCGGCGTCGTGTTCGCAGGCTATGCCGTGCCTCAACGGTAGGGCAAACGATTTATCGGGGAAAGTTTTCTGTCGGTTTCCAGCCCCCGGGCAACCGATCGCGCCGGACCTCAGTGTGCCACGTCGAAGCAGCTCATGGTGCCCCGACACCACACAACTTCATCGATGTCCCGCGCTCGCGCGCGAGGGCCTGGCGGTGCGCGGCTCTGGACGGGGTGTGGTGGGACGTCGTGCGGTGCGGGTCGGAGGCGGCCGGGGGTGTGGGGGCGCGGAGCCCCCTGCCCGGGGCGGGAGCGAAGCGGCCCCGGAATCCGGATCCGGCTCTTAGGGTTTCGGCTCTTCGGGTTTCGGCTCTTCGGGGTTGGGCTCTTCAGGGTTCGGCTCTTCAGCGGCGGGCGGCGGTCCGGCTCAACGCCTCGCGGTGCCAGGTCTCGCACCAGCGGTCCAGGACGGCCGCCGCGTGGGCCGGAGCGACCTCGCGCAGCTCGTCGTCGATGCGCTGGCTCATGAAGGCGTTGGTCGGGTGCCAGGCCAGGTCCCGCCACACGGCCTCATCCGTCACCCCGCCCGCTGCCGTCACGGTGCGGCGCAGCAGTGACAGCGGGCGGTCCGCCGTGGTCTCGGGGTCGACCCGCACGAAGTAGGTGATCAGCAGCCGCGGCTCGGCCGGCGGGCCGGCCTGCCAGGCGCGCATCGCGGCGTCGTTGAGCTCCGCGCCCGCCTCGGGGGCCGGGGGCCGATACCCGTGGGCGTGCATCCGGCTCAGGAGGTCGGGCTCCGGGGCGAGGCCCTCGTCGAGGACCTCGCTCACGAAGCGCTCCGGCCACAGCCACTGCCCGTCGGTGTGCAGCACCGCGGGGCCGTGGTCGCGGCCGATGGTCGTGCCGCCGGTCAGGTATTCGGCGATGCGGCGGCGTCGCTCGGGATCGGCCACCCGCGGGCGCTCCGGCGCATTCCGCACGGTGTACAGACGGGCAACCCGCATAGCGGCCGGCCTCCCCAGGCATCCCGGCTTCAGCGTCCGCTCACCGTAACGGATTTGCTCCCGTTCAGCTACCGACGGTTTCCAAGTGCTTCTTGACCTGCACGATGCTGGGGTTCGTCATCGCGGTGCCGTCGTCGAAACGCAGGGTCGGGACGGTCTGGTTGCCGCCGTTGACCGTCTCGACGAACTTCGCCGCCTCCGGGTTCTGCTCGATGTCGACCACCTGGTACTGGATGCCTTCGCGGTCCATCTGGGTCTTGAGGCGGTGGCAGTAACCGCACCAGGTGGTGGAGTACATGGTGAGCATCGTGGTCTTTCCTCCAGAACATCGGCCGAGTCACACAAGGCGATACCGCATAACGTCGTACCCCCCTGGAATGATGTCCAGCTGTGGCGGACTCCTCAGAGATTCTCGCGGGACTGGACCGGGACCAGTCCATCGCGGTGACCGCTCCGGCCGGGCCGCTGTGCATCCTCGCCGGCGCGGGGACGGGCAAGACCAGGGCGATCACGCACCGGATCGCCCACCGGGTGCGCTCCGGGCAGGTCCGGGGCCAGCACGTCCTCGCCGTCACGTTCACCGCCCGGGCCGCCGCCGAGATGCGCGAGCGGCTCGGCAAGCTCGGCGCCGACGGGGTCCAGGCCCGCACGTTCCACGCGGCGGCACTGCGCCAGGTGCGGTATTTCGCGCCCCGGCTGTTCTCCGGCCGCGACATGCCCGAGCTGCTCGACAGCAAGGCCCGCCTGGTCGGCCTGGCCGCGACCAAGGCCGGGCTGAAGACCGACCGGGAGGTCTCGCGGGACCTCGCCAGTGAGATCGAGTGGGCCAAGGCGTCGCTGATCGAGCCGGACGACTACGCGGCCGCCGCGGCCAAGGCGCTGCGCGAGCCCCCGTTCGACGCCGCCCTGGTGGCCAAGGTCTACGCGCACTACGAGCGGGCCAAGCGAGCCCAGGGCATGATCGACTTCGAGGACATGATCCGGGCCGCGATCTGGGCCGTCGAGGAGCACCCGGACGTCGCCGAGCAGGTGCGGGCGCAGTACCGGCACTTCGTCGTGGACGAGTACCAGGACGTCAACCCGATGCAGCAGCGCCTCCTCGAGGCCTGGCTCGGCGACCGCCACGACCTGACCGTCGTCGGCGACGCCAGCCAGACGATCTACTCGTTCACCGGGGCGAGCGCCGACTATCTCGTGGACTTCAAGCGCCGCCACCCCGACGCCACCGTCGTGCGGCTGACCCGCGACTACCGCTCCACCCCCCAGGTCGTCGACCTGGCCAACGCCGTGATCTCGCGGGCCCGCGGCGAGCTGTCCCGGCTGCGGCTGGAGCTCGTCGGCCAGCGCCCGGCCGGCCCCGAGCCCACCGTGCGCACGTTCGCCGACGAGCCGGAGGAGGCGGCGGCGGTCGCGGCCCGCTGCGCGGAGCTGATCGCGGCCGGGACGCCGGCCCGGGAGATCGCCGTACTGTTCCGGGTCAACGCCCAGTCCGAGGTCTACCAGGAGGCGCTCGCCGAGGCCGGCGTGCCCTACGTGGTGCACGGCACGGAGCGCTTCTTCGAACGCACCGAGGTGCGGGAGGCGATGATCGCCCTGCGCTCATACCGCGGCGAGGACGAGGGCGGCCTGGTCGCGACCGTGCACGCGGCGCTCGCCCGCACCGGCTGGATGCCCGGCTCACCACCCGCCGGCGGCGCCCAGCGGGAGCGCTGGGAGGCGGTCAGCGCGCTGGCCAGCCTGGCCGAGGGGATGTCGACGCTCACGCTGGACGAGTTCAACACCGAGCTGCAGCGCCGCGCCGCGGTCCAGCACGTGCCGACCGTCGAGGGCGTGACGCTGTCGTCGCTGCACTCGGCCAAGGGCCTGGAGTGGGACGCGGTGTTCCTGGTCGGCCTGACCGAGGGCACGCTGCCGGTGATCCACGCCCGGACCCCGGACGCGGTCGAGGAGGAGCGCCGCCTGCTCTACGTCGGCGTCACCCGCGCCCGCCACACCCTCTGGCTGTCACACGCCGCCGCCCGCACCCCCGGCGGCCGCCCCCGCCGCCCGAGCCGCTTCGTACCGACGACGACACCGCCGGGCTCATCGGGCGCGGCCCGCTCCTCCGGCGCCGGCGCACATGGCTCCGGTTACCCACGACGCCCCCTGGACAAGGCCGCCGTGGCCGGCAAGGCCCGCCGCGTCATGGCCGTCTCCTGCCGGGTGTGCGGCACGGGCCTGGTCAACGGCGCCGAACGCAAACTCGGCCGCTGCGCGACGTGCCCGTCCGACCTGGACGAGGACCTGCTGGCCCGCCTGCTGGACTGGCGGGCCCGGCTGGCCGCGATCCAGAAGGTCCCCGCGTTCGTCATCTTCACCGACGTGACCTTGTCCGCGATCGCCGAACGCCGCCCCGCCCGCCGCGAGGAGCTGGCCGCGATCGCCGGCATAGGCCCGCGCAAGCTGATGCTGTACGGCGACGACGTCATCGCCCTGGTCAACGGCACCAGCGTCGACGCCCTGGCCCGCGAGCTCGACTAACCCCCGCCGCCTCGAACCGCCGAAAAGCCCGAACCGCCAAAAACCCAACCCCTGAAAAGCCAACCGCAGAAGAGCCAGATCAGGATTCCGGAGCCGCTTCGCTCCCGCCCCGGGCAAGGGGCTCCGCCCCCTGCACCCCGAACCGCCTCCAACCCGCACCGCCGAAGCCCCACAACACCCACCAGTCCCCGCCGCCCCGACGTCAACCCGCCGGCAGATATGTCCGAACGCTTCGCATCCGGACATATCCGATTTATACCCCGTCAGGTCTTAAATCCGTTAAGCGCAGCTTGCCCCGCTCGGACGACCGCCGCCACACCCCGCGACACCAGGCCCGACTAACGCCGACGCAAAACCGCGCAGATCCAGCCCATTCCGGCCGCCGCGACTCATTGGAACCGCAGCACCGCTTGTATGACGCCCTCCGCCCCGGCACGCCCGGCAGCGGTCGGCATGGGCTCGCTGGCGCAGTGCGGCTCGGCCCAGCGCAGTACGGCGACGCGATACGACGCGGCTTACTCGACTCCGCCTGCTCAGGTCGGCTCGCTCAGCGCGGCAGGCTCGGCCCCGGGCTGACGCGGCTCGGCCCGGCACGATACGGCGGCGCGGCTCACGCGGCTTGGCTCGGCTCGCACGGCCTGGCTCGGCTCACGCGGCTGGCTCGGCTCGCACGGCACCGCGGCGCGACGCACCCGGCACGGCACGGCGCGGCACGCGTGCGGCCCCGGAATCCTGCTCTGACTTTTTCAGCGGTTCGACGCCGATATGCCGGGCGGACGAAGAGCCGCGGCCCGCGCACAGCAAAGAGCGCAGTGCGAAGACCGGACCCCACCGCCCGACAGATCGGCGAACGAGAACAGACACGACCAAGAACAGACACGAACGAGAACGAAACAGTCAGCCGTGCAGCCAGGACGTGATCAGGAAGTGCGCGATCGACGCCGCGAACGGCAGCCCGAACTCCTCCGACGACCCGTCCAGCACCGCCGCGATCTCCTTCCGCGACAGCCAGCGAGCCTCCGCGATCTCCTCCTCGTCCACGGTGATCGCCGCGCCGGACGGGGCCAGAGCCTGGAAACCGAGCATCAGCGACCCCGGGAACGGCCAAGGCTGGCTGGCCAGGTAGGTGACGTCGGTGACCTGGACCCCGACCTCTTCCAGCACCTCCCGCGCCACCGCCATCTCCGCGGACTCGCCCGGCTCCACGAAGCCGGCCAAGGTCGAGAACCGCGGGACGGTGGCGCCCAGGGCTTTCCACTGGGCGTTGAAGCCGAGCAGGCATCGCCCGTCGGGGCCGGGGACGCCGTCGTGGACGAGCATGATCACGGCGGGGTCGGTGCGCGGCCACAGGGTCTCCGCGCCGTCGTCGGTCGTGCGCACCCACCCGCCCTGCGCGGCGTGCGTCAGTTTGCCGCTCAGCGGGCTGTACGGGTGCCTGGCGTGCCAGTTGGCCAACGCCACCGACGTGATGAACAGGCCGGCGGGCAGGTCGGTCAGGGCCGCGCCGACCTGGCGCAGGTTGACCCGGCGGGTGCCGTCGGACTCGGTGACGTCGGCGGCGACCGCGAAGTAGACGGTGCCGTCGGGCTCCTCGCCGAGGAAGAACCGCTCCCCCGCGGGTGCGTCGGCCGGGTCGATGAGGACCAGTTCGGGCGCGTCGCCGGGGTGGACGAGGACGTGGCCGTCGTCGACGACCACGACCCGGGCCCGGTCCCACGCCGAAGCCAGCCAGGCCTCGTCGGTGCGCCGGTGCGCGGCCCGGTCGAGCGGGCCGCGCGCGAACGGTGGTGCGGTGGGGACGAGTGCGGTCATGAAGACCGCTGAACGGCGGTGAGCGCGGCCAGCGAGGCCTCGACCTTGGAAGCGTCGCCGAGGACGACCGCGGCCGCCCGGGCCGGGGCCAGGTGCTGCGCCGCGACCGCCGCCACCTCGTCCTTCGTGGCCTTCGCCAGCCGGGCGGCGTGCTCGGCCAGGTAGTCCAGGCGCAGGCCGAAGCCCGCGTAGGTGGAGACCAGCCCGGCCAGCCCGGCCTGGGTGGACATCCCGAGCTGGAGCGTGCCCAGGGCGTACTGCCGCGCCTGCTCGAGCTCTTCGTCCTTCGGCGGCAGGCTGGCGATCTTGCCGAGCTCGTAGAGCGTCTCCAGCAGGGCCGGGCCCGTGACCTCGGTCGCGACCTCGGCCGAGACGACGAGGGCGGAGCCGGCGACCGCGTGCTCGATGAGGGAGTGGGGGCCGTAGGTGTAGCCCTTGTCCTCGCGGATGTTCTCGACCCAGCGGGACGAGAAGTAGCCGCCGAACACCAGGTTGGCCAGTTGCAGCGCGGCGTGGTCGGGGTGCTTGCGCGACACCGCCGGCAGGGCCAGGCGCAGCGAGGACTGCACCGAGTCGGGCCGGTCGACGAGCGTCAGCGGGCCCGGCTCCAGCGCCGGGACCGGTGGCAGCTCGGCCGGGCTCCCGCCGCCGTTCCACTTGGCGAGCATCCGCTCGGCGGCGGCGATGGCCTGCTCCGGCTCGAGGTCGCCGACGATCACCAGGGTGGCGCCGGCCGGGTGCAGCCGCTCGCTGTGCAGGGCCCGCAGCTCGTCCGGGACGACCGCCGCGACCTGCTCGGGGGCCGGGGTCTGGACCGCGTAGGGGTGGCTGCCGTACATCCGCTTGAGCAGGGCGACCCGGGCCAGGTGGCTGGGCTGGCTCTGCGCGACGCGGATGCGGTCGACGAGCCGGGCCCGCTCGGTGTCGACCTCCTCGCCCGGGTAGGAGGCGTCGGTGAGGACGCCGGCCAGGATGTCCAGCAGCCGGTCGAGGCCGTCGGCCAGGGCGTTGCCGGAGATCAGCAGGCGGTCGGGGTCGGCACCGGCGGACAGGCCGCCGCCGACCTTCTGCAGCTCGGCCGCGATGTCCACGGTCGACATCGTCGACGTGCCGGAGAGCACCGTCTGCGTGAGCAGGGCGGCCCGGGCCAGGTCGGCCTGCGCGAACGGGACCCGCAGCCGGATCTCCACCAGCGGCACCGACGAGCGGCGCAGCGCGATCACGGTCAGGCCGTTGTCCAGCTTGTGCTCGACCGTCGACGGCACTTTCAAGGCCCGGTTGGGGCCGAGGACCGGCAGGGCACGAGCGGGGGTGGTCACAGTCACTTGGCTCCTCCGGCGATGACCTCGACCGCGGCCCGGCGGGACGGCACGAGCTGCCCCGCGGCCGCGACGATCTGCTCCTCGGTGACCTCACCGATCAGCGTGTGCAGCGTGTTGAGCAGCTCCGGCTCGCCGCGCTGCTGCTCCAGCACGGCCATCTGCAGGGCCCGGCCGAGCACCGCGTCGGTGTCGCGCAGCAGGTGGGTGGCCATGCGGGCCTGGGTCCGGCTCAGCTCGTCCGGTGCCAGCCCGTCGCTGGCGATCCGGGCGCACTCCTCCTCGACGGTGCGCAGGACCTTGTCCACGTCGCCGCCGGGAGGGAGGTGCGCCTGCAGGACCAGGGCGGTGGGGTCGCGGACCGCGAACGGCTCGCCCATGAAGCCGATGTACCCGCCGACGCTGGTCACCGACCGGTCGCGCAGCACGAGCCGCTCGACCAGCCGCGAGGCGTCGCCGTCGGTGAGCACCTCGGCCAGCACGACGTAGGGCAGGTAGCCCGGCAGGTCGCTGATCGGGTCCGGCACCCGCCAGGCCGCCGCGATCGCGGGCAGCGGGGCCAGCCGGTCCTCGTAGGAGGCGCGCCGCTCCGCGGTCAGGTCGGGCTCGGTGAAGTCGGGGCGGACCGGCGCGGGCCGGGCCGGTACGTCACCGAAGTGCCGCTCGACCAGCTCGGTCGCGGTGGCCACGTCGAAGTCGCCGGAGACTGCGAGCACGGCGTTGCCGCAGGCGTAGTAGCGGTCGAAGAAGTCGGCCGCGTCGGCGACGGTCGCGGACTCGAGGTCCTCGAACGAGCCGTAGCCGTCGTGGGCGTTGGCGAACGTGTCGAACATGACCGGGGGCAGCCGCAGCCAGGGGAAGCCGCCGTAGGGCCGGTTGAGCACGTTGACCCGGATCTCCTCCTTGACCACGTCGATCTGGTTACGGAGGTTCTCCTCGGTGAGCCGGGGCTTGCGCATCCGGTCCGCCTCGAGGAACAGCGCCCGCTCCAGCGCGTTGGAGGGCAGCGTCTCGAAGTAGTCGGTGTAGTCGAAATGCGTCGAGCCGTTGAAAGTTCCGCCCGAGCCCTGCACGTGGCGGAAGTGGGCGAGCTTCTCGAGGTTCTCCGAGCCCTGGAACATCAGGTGCTCGAACAGGTGGGCGAAGCCGGTCCGGCCCTGCGGCTCGGATCTGATGCCGACGTCGTACACCACCGCAACGCCGACGACCGGCGCGGCGCGGTCTGGGGTCAGCACCACCCGCAGGCCGTTGGGCAGGGTGAAGCGCTCGACGGGGTACTTGGAAGCCGGGATCCGCACGGCGGGACTACGACTGGACACCCACCGAATCTACTTCGTCCCGGGCGGAAAGCCCGACGGCGTCCCGCCCGCCCCGCGTCAGCGACCTGATTCGGCGTTCCGCCAGCCCCGCGTAGGCGACCAGACCGGCGAGCACCGCGAGCAGCGGCAGGCCCAGCAGCCAGCCGTAGGGCCCCCGGGAGCGCGGGTCGGCCGGGGCCGCCACCGGCGTGGCGGAGGGCAACACGCCCGATGACGGCACGCTCGCCGAGGGTGATGGCGAGGGGGCCGGCAGCCGCCGGGTCAGCGCCGGGACCAGGTCGAGGCGGCCGAGGCCGTTCTCCGGGTCGACGCCGGCCGGGCCCGTGTCGACCGCGGTGAGCGTGAGCCGGCGGATGATCTCGTCCCGGTCGGCCTCCGGGTACTTCGCCCGCAGCAACGCCACCGCCCCGCCGAGAATCCCGGGAGAGGCGTTGCCGTCGTCGATGCGGTAGCCGTTGCCGCTGTTCGTGGTCATGATCTGGAACCCCGGCACGCCGAGGCCGAGCCGGCGGCCGCTGGAGGACGGCACCCGCACGTCACCCTCCCGGGTGAGCGGGATCGCGGCCAGCACCCCGTCGTAGCCGGCCGGGAAGGGCTCGAACGCGCGGCCCGGCTGGTCCCCGTCGGCCGCCACGATGATCACGTCGGCCTCCTGGGCCGCGCGGACGGCCTTGAGCAGGTGCTCGCTGCCGGCGACGGAGTAGCCGACCACGATCACCCGGGCCCGCTGCTCGACCGCCTCCTCGATACCGACGGCGATCTCGTCCGGGGTGATCTCGTTGATCACGACCGGGAGCACCTTGGCCGCGGGCGCGATGCCGATCATGCCGTCGGCGCGGTCGGTGCCGTGGCCCTGGCCGGCGATGAGGCCGGCGAGCGCGGTGCCGTGCCCGTCCGGATCGGCCGGCCCCGCGTCGTCCAGCACACCGGCGGGGTCCAGGACGGCGCCGGTCAGGTCGGCGTGGGCGCGCTCGACACCCCGGTCGATGACCGCGACCGTGACACCGGCGCCGCGGCTCTCCCGGTTGGCCTCGGCGACCCCGAGGTACCGCAAATGCCACTCATTGTCGCGAATGACATCAGCCCGGGCGACGCCACCCGGCGCCAGGGCCGCGACGAGTCCGAGGGCCACCGTCGCCGCCAGCCGCTGCTTCATGCGCGACAGCGTGCCTGATCGACGCAAGCGACGCCAACCGGCCGGTCAAGCGAGCGTCAAGAAGACCTACAGCGGCCGAATGCTCGCCGGAGCCTCGTCGGCGACGCTGTCGAACTGGGTGTGCGTGTCGGGAATGGACACGTACAGGATCGCGGCCTCCGGCTTGCCCAGGTCGACCAGCGCGATCGAGACCAGCTCGCTCTTGGCCCGCAGCCCCGACTGGTTGAAGTGCAGCCGGAACTTCAGCAGCCGGGCCGGGCGCCCGCCGAGCGTCAGGTCCTTGGCCTCGAGCTGCTCGAGCTGGTTGCCCTTGGGGTAGAAGCTGACCCGCACGTCGGCGGCGATCTGGTCGCCGACGCAGTGCAGGTCGAGCACCATGCCGTCGTTCACCGCGGCCGGCACGTGGCCGGAGAGGATCGTGGCGTGGTAGTCGGAGCCGAAGCCGTCGTAGTCGGGCTCGGTGACGAAGTCCTGGCCGATGTTGTACGTGATCTTGAGCTCGCCCTGGTCGCGCCAGGGTGAGGTGAGCGAGTGCCACGGGTCGCCGAACTGCTTGTAGCTGATCCCGGACTCGGCGTCGCTGGTCCGCGGCCCCGGCGGGACCTCCTCGCCGCCCGGGTTGGGGTTGTCCGGCGGGATGCTCGGCGGCGGGCAGCGCCGGGCCAGCTCCGGGCGGGTGTCGCTGGGCCCCTCGGCCTGCCGGTTGAACAGGCCGCCGGGGGTGGTGGCGTTGTTGGTGATGACGGAGACCAGGATCACGATCAGCCCGATCGCCACGACCAGGATCGCGCCGCCGCCGAGCCACTTCATGATCCGCTGGTTGCGCTTGACGGGGTCGTCGCCGTCGTCGCCACGGTCAAAATCGGGAAGATCCGGCGGGGGTACCACCGGTGGCGTCCCCGACCGCCCGACGCGCCCGGACGCGTAGCCCGTCGCGACCCGCGCCGGCCGCGCGGCCGCGGGTATGGCTGATGGCGACGCGGGCACCGTGACCGGCTCGATCACGGTCTGTGTGTCCGGCGTCGCCCACGGGTTGGACTGCTCGGCCATGTCAAGACCAGTGTCGCAGCCGGAGGCACGAACGCCCACCAGCCACCCCTGGGAATTGGCTTACGGTTGCGGCTGCGGCGGCGGATGCAGCTGTGTGACCTGCGGATATCGGTGCGTGTCGGCGGCCGCGACCGGCCCGATGACGATCAGCGCGACCGTGACGACGCCGGCCGTGGCCACCCCCACCACCAGCGCTACCTCGCGTACGTGCGGTGCCTGCATTCTGAGCACTCCCCCTCGCATGCCCTTTCAGACAGCTTCGAGGAGGTACCGGTTCCACCGACAGCGCCGTGTCGGAACCTTGCCAATTCATTGAGACTCAGTCGTGATCTCGGCCGGCGACGGCAGCGCCGTGATCAAGGCGAGCAGGCCCGCTTCGTCGAGGAGGTCGGCCGGACGGACCGTCTCGCCGCCGCGCACGTAGAAGAACGCGGCACCGACCTGGTCGAGGGGTACCCCGCGCAGCTCGGCCCAGGCGAGGCGGTAGGCGGCCAGCTGCACCGCCGCCGCGCTCGCGTCGGCCCCGCCGGGCCGCCCGCCGGTCTTCCAGTCCACGACGTCGTAGCGCCCGTCGGAGTACCGGTAGACGGCGTCCATCCGCCCGCGGACCACGACCCCGGCGATCACCGACGCGAACGGGACCTCCACGTCGAGCGGCACCAGGTCGGCCCACTCGCTGGCCAGGAACCGCGCCTGCAGGTCGGCCAGGGCCGAGTCGGGTGCGGCGTCCTCGTCGGCGGCGCCCGGCAGCTCGTCCAGGTCGATCAGCCGCTCGGCCCGGAACCGCTGCTCCAGCCAGTGGTGGAAGGCGGTGCCGCGGCGGGCGTAGGGGTCGGGGCGGGCCGGCAGCGGGCGGCGCAGCGAGCGGGCCAGCCGCTGCGGGTCGCGGCGCAGCGACACCAGCTGCGACACGGAGAGGTGCCCGGGCAGCGCGACCTCGACCTCGGCCTGCGGCACCAGCCGGGCCTTCTCGGCCAGCAGCAGCTCGGTCTCGGAGAGCCAGCGCTGGACCAGCGGATCGGCCGAGGTCACGGCGGTGTCCGCGGCAGCGTCCCGGACCAGCGCGGCCGCCGCCTCCAGCAGGGGCCGGCGGTGGCCGAGCGGGTCGGCCGGCCAGCTCGCGCTGGGCACGTCGGCGGCGGTCGGGTTCTGCGCGTCGGCGTCCGGCTTGGCCGCCCACACGTCGACGACCCCGGCCCCGGCCTGGCAGCGCTCGCGGATCTCGTCCAGGAACACCGACGGCCCGCGGGCCCGCTTGACGCCCTCGCCCCACCAGTACCCGCTGGCCAGCAGCAGCCGCCGGGGCCGGGTCACGGCGACGTACGCGAGCCGCCGCTCCTCCCGCACGTCATGGTCGCGCCAGTCCCGGGTGAACGCTTCGAGGGCCGCGACCACGCCCTTGACGTCCTCGGCGGCGGCCAGGTCCAGCGCGGGCAGCCCGGCCCGGTCGCCGCGCAGCGGGAACGGCAGCACCCCGAGGCCGCGCAGCCAGTGGTCGCCGGCGTTGCTCGGCCCCGGGAACACGTCCGCGCACAGGCCGGCGACGGCGACGACGTCCCACTCGAGGCCCTTGGCCGCGTGCGCGGTGAGGATCTGCACGGCCCCGTCGACGACCTCGACCTCGCCCGGGGCCAGGCCGCGCTCCTCGTTCTCGGCCGCGGCCAGGAACGCCAGGAACGCGCTCATCGTGGCCCCCTCGGACTCGCCGGCGAAGCGGGCCGCGATGTTGGCGAACGCGTCGAGGTGGCCGCGGGCCAGGCCGGCGTCGCCGGGGCGGGCCGCGACCTCGACGTCCAGGCCGGTGACCCGCTCCAGGTCGGCGATCAGGTCGGGCAGGGGCTGGTCGAGGCGGCGGCGCAGGGCCCGCAGCTCGCCGCCGAGGCGGACGAACCGGCGGTGGCCCTCCGCGGAGTAGCGCTCGGGGTCGCCGAGGTCGTCGAGGGCCTCGACCAGCACGGCCTCGTCGAGCCGGTCGGCGAGCTCGGGCTCGGCCCCGGCGTCCCCGTTGCGGCGGGCGGCGGCGAGGGAGCGGGCCCGCCGGTAGAGCGCGACCAGGTCGCGGGGGCCGATCCGCCAGCGCGGGCCGGTCAGGATGCGCAGCAGGGCGGCGCCCTCGGCCGGGTCGGCGAGGACCCGCATGATGCTCACGACGTCGCGGACCTCGGGCGTGTCCAGCAGCCCGCCCAGGCCGACCACCTCGACCGGCAGGCCGCGGGAGCGCAGCGCGTTCTCGAGGGCCGGGATCTGGGCCCGGGTCCGGACCAGGACCGCTGTCGACGGGCGGTCCTCGACCGGGATGTCGTAGGGGAACGTGTCCGGCTCGACCTTGGCCGCGCGCCGCCACGAGGCGAGCACCCGGTCGGCCAGCCAGGCCGCCTCCTCGGTGTAGGTGTCGAGCAGCGCGCAGTGCACGGTCGCGGTCGAGGCCGGCTCGGCGAGCACGTCGGCCGGGGCGAGCTCCTGGACCCGGGCGCCGTAGGAGCGCAGCGGGGCCGACAGCGTGTTGGCGACATCGAGGATCTCGGGCCGGTTGCGCCAGCTGGTGGTGAGCTCCCGCAACGGCGCCGGCTCCGCGTTGGCCAGGGGAAACTCGACCGGGAACCGATCCAGGGTGCCGGCCGAGGCCCCCCGCCAGCCGTAGATCGACTGGCACGGGTCGCCGACGGCGGTGACCGGGTGGCCGGCGCCGAACAGCGCGCGCAGGAGCACGACCTGGGCGTGCGAGGTGTCCTGGTACTCGTCCAGCAGCACGACCCGGAACCGGTCCCGCTCGACCAGCCCGACCTCGGCGTGCGCGGTCGCGACCGCGGCCGCCCGGGACAGCTGGTCGCCGAAGTCCATCGCCTCCAGCAGCGCCTTCTTCTCGGAGTACTGCCGGATCAGGGGCAGCAGCTGCAGCCGCGCCTGCTGCCGGGACAGCACGTCACGCACCGGCTTGGCCATCTTGCCGGTCTTCGAGCCGACCTCGGCGAAGAAGCGGCCGGTCCAGGCGGCGACGTCGGCCGGCTGGCGGAGGTGCTCGGCGAGGTCGCCGGCCAGATGCAGGACGGCGTCGACGACGGTGGACGGGGCGGCCGAGACGGCGGTCATGTCCCCGTCGTAGGCCCGTACCACGGCGTCGGCGAGCTGCCAGCAGGCGGCCTCGGTGAGCAGCCGGGTCGACGGCTCGAACCCGGCCCGCACGCCGTGCTCGCGCACCACCCGGGCCGCGTAGGAGTGGTAGGTGGCGACGGTGGGCTCGCCGGCGATGAGGTCGTCGCGGCCCAGCCGGCGCACCAGCTGGGCGAGGCGCTGGCGGATGCGGTGGGCCAGCTCCCCCGCGGCCTTGCGGGTGAAGGTCAGGCCGAGGATCTGCTCCGGGCGGACGTGGCCGTTGGCGACGAGCCAGACGACCCGCGAGGCCATCGTCTCCGTCTTGCCCGACCCGGCGCCGGCCACCACCAGCAGGGGCCCGACCGGCGCGGCGATGACCCGGGCCTGCTGGGCCGTCGGCGCCGGCAGCTTCAGCAGTTTCGCCAGCTCGAGGGGTGTCATTGGACGTGGCGGCCTTTACCCGAGACCGGGCACGAGGTCTTCACCGGGCAGACCCGGCACTTGTTGTTGACCACGGCACTGAACGTGGACGCGGCCATCGTCCGGGCCGTGCGCTTCACCAGGGCCTGGGCCCAGTTGGGGTCGTCGGCCTCGCTCAGCGGCGGCTGGACCTGCTCGCGGGCCGAGTTGGTCTCGCCGCCCAGCTGGACCAGGGCCGCCCCGCCGGCCACCGCCGACTCATCGAACGCGCCGAGCTCGATCGCGGCCTGGTAGGCGGCCAGCTGCGGGTGCTCGGCCAGGTTGGCGTTGGCTGGGATCGACTTGCCGGTCTTGAGGTCGATGACGACGAGCCGGCCCTGCTCGTCGAGCTCCAGGCGGTCGACCCGGCCCTTGATCTCCACCGGGGCCTCGGGGTCGGCCAGCTCGACCAGGAAGTCCTGCTCGATGGCGACGAGCCGGCGGGGGTTGCCGGCCAGCCAGCCGATGAGCTTGTCGAGCATCGTCTCGGCCCGGTCCCGTTCGCGCCCGGCGAGCCAGCGGGCCGAGAGCTCGATCGCGTCGAACCGGTCGGCGACGTAGGCGACCAGCTGGGCCCGGTCCGCGCTGGCGTCGGCGGCCAGCATCGCCGCGGCGTGCACGAGGTTGCCGATGGACTGCTCCGGTGACGGGGTCAGCGCCCCGCCGTGCCGTTCGAGCAGCCAGCGCAGGCTGCACCGGTCCACGCTCTCCACCGTCGAGGGCGTCACCTGCACCGGCTCGCCCGGGTCGACGAGCGGCCGCTCGTCGGACAGCACCGGCAGCCCCCACCAGCCGTCGGGGTCGGCCCCGGGCACCTCCTCGCGGGCCAGCCGGGCCAGCAGCGCGGCGGCCGCGGCCCGGCGCTCCTCGGGCGCGTCCGGGTCGACCAGGGCCACCCGCAGCTCGGCCACCAGCGTCGGCAGGGTGAGCGCGCGCGGCGCCTCGAACGCGGGCTGCTCGTCGTCGATGGACAGCTCGGTCAGGAACCGGCTGGGCTGCTCCTCGCCGTCGCCGGACGCGACCGCGGTGACCAGCACCTGCTCGCGGGCCCGGGAGACGGCCACGTAGAACAGCCGCCGCTCCTCGTCCAGCAGTGCCGAGAGCCGCCCGATGGTCTCCATGGTCCGCCCGGACAGCACCTCGACCAGCAGCTCCGAGCCGAGCACGCTGCCGCGCAGCCGCAGGTCGGGCCAGACGCCCTCCTGGACCCCGGCCACCGCGACGACGTCCCACTCCAGGCCCTTGGCCGCGTGGGCGGTGAGGACGCGCACGGCGTCGCCGCGGTCGGCCATCGGGGCCAGGTTGTCGGCCGGCAGGTCCTGGCCCTCGACGTGGTCCAGGAACACGTCGGTGCCGGCGCCCGGCAGCCGGTCCGTGAAGCGCGCGGCCGCGTCGAACAGCGTCACGACCGCGTCGAGGTCCCGGTCGGCGGCCGCGCCGCGATGCCCGCCGCGGGCGCTCAGCGCCGACCAGCGCTCGGCCAGCCCGCTGGCCTGCCAGACCGCCCACAGCACCTCCTCGGCGGTGGCACCGGGCCGGGCCGCGGCGTCACGGGCCTGCTGCAGCAGTCCGGCCACGGCCCGCGCGGGTGCGGCCCAGCGCCGCTCGACCATCGCCAGCTCGGCCGGGTCGCGCAGCGCCGCGAGGAGCAGCACGCCGGAGGGCCGCCGGTCCCCCGCCGCGAGGGCGAGCGCCCGCAGCCCCTGCCGCAGCCGCCGCTCCGCGAGGGGGTCGGCCCCGCCGAGCGGTGAGTGCAGCAGCGCGACCGCCGCGTCCTCGTCGAGCCGGGCCGGGTCCAGCGCGCACCGCAGGAGCAGCAGCAGCGGCGCGACCGCCGGCTGCAGGTGCAGCGGCAGGTCCTCGGCCTCGGTCACGGTCGGCACGCCGGCCGTGTGCAGGGCCCGCTGCAGCGGTGCGAGCTGCCGCGCGGTCGAGCGCACGACGACCGCCATCCGCGCCCACGGGACGCCGCGCAGCAGGTGGGCCTCGCGCAGCCGGTGCGCGATGAAGGCGGCCTCGGACGTCTCGGACGCGAACGTGCGCGTCTCGACGTTGCCGCCGCCCCGCTGGGCCTGCAGCTGCCGATGCCGGGCCGGTCCGCGCAACCGCGCCGCGACCCGCCCGATCGGCGCCAGGAGTCCTTCACCGAGCCTTCGAGACAAAGGCAGCGTCAGATGTACTGCCTGTGGGAAGTGCAGGTCGAAGTCGTTGACGACGGCCGGGTCGGCGCCGCGGAAGGCGAACGTCGAGGAGTCGGGGTCCGCGAACGCCACGAGGTGCTTGCCGTTCCCGGCCACCAGCTCCAGCAGCTCGACCTGGGCCGGGTCGGTGTCGGGGAGCTCGTCGACGTAGACGTACTCGAGGCGCTGCCGCTCCGCGCGTAACAGGTCCTGATCGTCGGCCAGCATCCCGGCCGCGACCCGGACCAGCTCGGCGTAGTCATAGGCCACGGAACCCCGGCCGGTGGCGTCGCGCAGGGCGAGGACCTGGAGGTATTCGCGGAAGAAGGCGGCCGCGGCGGTCCAGTCGGCCCGGTTGTGGACCTTCGCCAGGTGCAGCAGCCCCTCCGGCGTCACGCCCCGCTCGACGGCCCGCAGGAGCAGGTCGCGCAGCTCGGTCGCGAACGCCCGGGTGTGCAGGGCGCTGCGCAAAGCCTCCGGCCAGGCCACCGTCGACTCCGCGAGGAGCTCCCGGATCACCAGGTCCTGCTCGGGGCCGGTGAGGAGGCGCGGCGAGGACTCGCCCCGGTCCACCGCGGCCCGTCGGAGCAGGCCGAAGGAGTACCCATGAAAGGTCCGGACCATCGGCTCGGCCGTCGTGCGCAGGCCGCTCGACCGTCCGAGCCGGCCCTCGATCCGGTCCCGGAGGCGCACGGCCCCGCGCCGGCCGAACGTGAGGACGAGGATCTTCTCCGGGTCGGCTCCCTCGGCCACCCGCTGCGCGACCGCCTCGACCAGGGCGCTGGTCTTGCCGGTGCCGGGCCCGCCCACGACGAGCAGCGGGCCGCGGGTGTGCTCGACGACGATGCGCTGCCACGGATCGGCGAAGACCGGGACCGCCTTGGCCGCACCCCGCCGCACGAGCCGATAGGCTCGACGATTCGCGGGCGGGGAAGCGGTCGCGGTCATGCCCCCAATCGAATCACGCGGCCAGAAGGGAGGCTTCGATGAGGTCGAGCGACTCGCCGACCTCGCCGGACGTCAGCAGCATCTGCAGGGCCGACGTGCGGACGAACTCCTGCCGGGTCAGGCCGCGCAGCCACTCCAGCAGCCCGCCGTAGAAGCCGTCCGCGTCCAGCAGCAGGATCGGCTTGCGGTGCAGGTCGAGCGTGGCCGTCGTCCACACCTCGAAAAGCTCGTCGAGGGTACCGAGCCCGCCCGGGAGCGTGATGAAAGCGTCCGCGCGCTCGATGAGCAGCGTCTTGCGCGAGGCCATGCCGTCGGTCACCACCAGCTCGTCCGACTTGGTGTCGGCCACCTCGAGGTCGACGAGGGTCTGCGGGATCACGCCGTAGGTCCGCGCCCCGCCCTCCCGGGCCCCGTCCGCGACCGCGCCCATCATGCCGACGCAGCCGCCCCCGGAGACCAGCTCGTGCCCGCGCCGGCCGATCTCGACGCCGAGGTCGTGGGCCAGGTCGAGCCAGCGCGACTCGAGCCGCTGCGAGGAGGCGCAGAACACGCAGATCCGCGCCATCAGCTGCCGCCGCCGAGCTTGTCCTCGTCGAGGTGCTCGGCCGCCTCGCGGATGTGCTGCACCGCGGCGTCGACGTCGTCGGTGAGGTACAGCAGGTTGAGGTCCTCGGGCCCGATCTTGCCGTCCGGGAGCATCGTGTTGTTGATCCAGTCGAGCAGGCCCTGCCAGTAGGCGGTGCCCATCAGGATCACCGGGAAGCGGGTGACCTTGCGGGTCTGGACCAGCGTCACCGCCTCGAACAGCTCGTCGAGGGTGCCGAAGCCGCCCGGGAGCACGACGAAGGCCTGGGCATACTTCACGAACATCGTCTTGCGGGCGAAGAAGTAGCGAAAGTCGATCCCGATGTCGACCCAGTCGTTGAGCCCCTGCTCGAACGGCAGCTCGATGCCGAGCCCGATGGACAGCCCGCCGGCGTCGGCGACGCCCTTGTTCGCGGCCTCCATGACCCCGGGCCCGCCGCCGGTGATGACCGCGTAACCGGCCCGCGCGAGGGCGCCGCCGAGCTCCTCGCCGAGGCGATACTCGGGGCTGTCGGGCTTGCTGCGGGCCGAGCCGAAGACGCTCACCGCGGGCGGCAGGTCGGCCAGGGTGTCGAAGCCCTCGACGAACTCACTGAGGATGCGCAGTGCCCGCCAGGCGTCCTTGGTCTTCCACTCGTGCCGCAGCCGGGAGTCCAGCAGACGCTGGTCGGCCGTGCTCGGCGGGATCGCGTCGCGTCGCAGCGTCACCATCCCGCGGTGCCGCTCCCGCGGGCGGCTGCGCTTGGGCTCGGTCATGCCTGTCACGGTACGACGATCACCGGTGGCGGGACCCACCAGCCACCCCCGCCGCGATGATCGGCTATTTCCGGTAGGAAATCGGGTGCAGAGCGCAACGTTTCCGCCTACCGTCGCGTCCTACCCGATATACCGGTGGTCACGGGTGTGGGGGTGTGACCGATATGACACGCAGCGAACGACAGCGCCGCCAGATGAACCGGCGGATCCGCGAGGCTCTCGCGGTCCGGCGCCTGGAGCGAACACTGGACCCGATCGCCGACGAACCGCTGGCCGCGACCAACGACACCTGACCCAGCTCCCGGCTGCGGGGCTGGCGCCGGGAGCGAGGACCGGCGGCCGGGGCGCCGCCGACCGTTTTCGCTCCGCGCCGGCCTTCGTCTTTTCGCTCTGCGCCGGCCTTCGTCTTTTCGCTCTGCGCCGGCCTTCGTCTTTCGCCCCGCGCCGGCCTTCCTTCACGCCGGGCCTGCCTCCACGTCGAGTCTCGCTCCGGGCGGTCCCGTCCGGGGCATGCCGCTCCGCGTCGGGTCTCGCTCCGGGGCGTGCCGCTCCGCGTCGGGTTTCGCTCCGGGCCGGTCTCGCTCCAAGGCGGCTATTCCCGCTCGCGCAGCCAGCGGCGCATGACGTCGGCGCCCTCGACGATCTTGTCGATCTCGACGTGCTCGTCCTGCTTGTGCGCGAAGTTCGGGTCGCCGGGCCCGAAGTTGAGGCCCGGGATGCCCAGCACCGCGAACCGGGCCACGTCGGTCCAGCCGAGCTTGGCCCGCGGCGGCTTGCCGATCGCGCGCAGCAGCTCCTGCGCCGCGGGCGCGTCCAGCCCCGGCCTGGCCCCGGGCGCCGAGTCGACGAACTCGAGCTCGAAGCCCTCGAACACCTCACGGACATGCGCCTCGGCTGCGGCCTCGTCCCGGTCCGGCGCGAACCGGAAGTTGACCTCGACCACGCACTCGTCCGGGATGACGTTGCCGGCGACCCCGCCCGAGATCCGGACCGCGTTCAACCCTTCATGGAACTCGCAGCCGTCGATGTCGACCGTTCGGTCACGGTACTCCCGCAGCCTTTGCAATATCGGTGCCGCTTTGTGAATGGCGTTGTCCCCCAGCCACGACCGGGCCGAGTGCGCCCGCTTCCCTCCGGTGCGCACGAGGACGCGCTGGGTCCCTTGACAGCCACCTTCGATCAGCCCGTGCGTGGGCTCCAGCAACACGGCGAACGAGGCGTCGGTGAGCAGCTCCGGCCGCCGATCAGCCAAAATCTTGAGCCCGTTGAACTCGGACTCGATCTCCTCGGCCTCGTAGAACACGTACGTCACGTCATGCCGCGGCTCCGCCTCGGTCACCGCCAGGTGCAGCGCGATCGCCGTGCCCGACTTCATGTCGGCCGTCCCGCACCCCCACATGATGTTGCCCTCGGTCCGAGACGGAAAATTCCCGTGCAACGGCACCGTGTCCAGATGCCCCGCCAGCACAACCCGCTGCGCCCGATCGAGCTCCGTCCGCGCGACGATGGTGTGCCCGAACCGCTCGACTTTCAGCGCCGTGCCGGCGAGCGCCTGCTCGACCTGGTCGGCGATCTCGGCCTCGTGCTTGGAGACCGACTCGATATCGACGAGCGCCCGGGTCAGAGCAACTGGGTCAGCGAGCACATCGCGCGTGAGCATGCCTCGACCTTAGTCGCGCGGCCGATTCGACGGGGCGCGGACCAGCGCCCGACGCCCAGCTCCGACGGGACCGCGGCGAGCGCGGCGGACGCAACCACGCATCAGCGTAACGCGGCGGAGCAGGGATCGGCGGGCGCTTGCCAGGTCGGGTGTTCGGGGCGTGCGGTAGCGTTCGGTTGCGTGACGACCGCCTACATCGACTCCCCGGCCTGGGGGCTGGGCCTGGCCACCGTGACCGCTTCGGGGCAGGTTCTGGACGTTTGGTTCCCGGCCGGCAATCTGGGGCTCGGTGCCGCCCCGTTCGCCTCGGCCGGCGCCTCCGCTGACTCGGCCGGCGCGGCTGCTGACTCGGGCGGCGCTTCCGCTGACTCGGCCGGCGCGGCTGTTGGCTCGGCCGGCGCTTCCGCTGACTCGGGCGGCGCGGCTGCTGACTCGGGCGGCGCGGCTGCCAGTCTCGACTCGGGCGGCGCGGCTGCCGGTCTCGACTCGGGCGGCGCGGCTGCCGGTCTTGATTCGGGCGGCGCGGCTGCCGGTCTTGATTCGGCAAATGCGGCGCCCGGGCTCGACCCGGCGACCGCTGCTGCGGCGGCTGCGGCCGGCGCGACGCTTGACCCGGGCACGACGGCGGCTGCGGTCGCTGCGGCCGTCGCCGCTCACGGGCCGGATTCCCTCGCTGCTCACAAGGCGGATTCCCCCGCTGCTCACGGGGCGGATTCCGTCGCTGCCCACGGGACGGATTCTGTCCCTGCCCACGGCTCGGATTCCCTCGCTGCTCACGGGGCGGATTCCGGAGCGGTCGGCGGGATCGAGGTCGGCGCGGGGAGCGATGTTGCTACTGACTTTTCCGACATTTCCGACTTGTCGGGCTCGTCGGGTGCGCGGCTTGGGCTGCGGGCGGAGGTTGTTCGCGTCGAGGTGCAGTCGCTCGGGGACGCGCCGGCCGGCACCGCCGACGTGTACCTGCGGCTGCACCTGCTCTCGCACCGGATCGTCCGGCCGCATCAGGTCAACCTCGACGGGCAGTTCGGGCTGCTCGCGAACGTCGCCTGGACGTCGGCCGGGCCGTGCCTGCCCGAGCAGGTCGACGAGCTGCGGGCGGCGGAGCGGCGGGCGGGCCGGCGGCTGAACGTGTTCGGGGTCGACAAGTTCCCGCGCATGGTCGACTACGTGACGCCGTCGGGTGTGCGCATCGCCGACGCCGACCGGGTCCGGCTCGGTGCCCACCTCGCGCCCGGCACCACCGTCATGCACGAGGGCTTCGTCAACTTCAACGCCGGCACCCTCGGCAACTCGATGGTCGAGGGCCGCATCTCGGCCGGCGTCGTGGTCGGCGACGGCACCGACGTCGGCGGCGGCGCCTCGATCATGGGCACCCTGTCCGGCGGCGGCAAGGAGACCATCAGCCTGGGCGAGCGCTGCCTGCTCGGCGCGAACGCGGGCATCGGCATCTCCCTCGGCGACGACTGCGTGGTCGAGGCCGGCTGCTACATCACGGCCGGCGCCAAGCTGACCCTCCCCGACGGCCGCGTGGTGAAGGCCCGCGAACTGTCCGGCTTGAGCAACCTCCTGTTCATCCGCAACTCGGTCAACGGCCGCCTGGAAGTCCGCGAACGCCAGGGCCGGGGCATCGAACTCAACGCCGCCCTGCACGCCAACTGACCCCTGCTCCGCCTGGCCGGCTTCGGCTTTCCACCGCGTGTTCGGCTCGTCAGCCGCGCGACTGCCTTCCATTTGGCAGTCGCGCGGCTTTCGTTTCGCCCCGCACAAGTGAGCTGGATCGCTGCGATGACGGTGAGAGACCGCGGCTTGATGGCGTGTGGGGTGGATTGGCGCGGGTCGTCGCGTTTCGTTTCGCCCCCGCGCGAGTGACTCGACGGCCGGATCGTCGCGGTGGCGGTGAGGGGTCGCGGCTTGTGGCGGCGGGTGGGGCGGATTGGCGCCGGTCGACGTCGCAGGGGTGCAGGGGGCGCAGAGCCCCCTGCCCGGGGCGGGAGCGAAGCGGCTCCGGAATCCTCTGCTGCTTCTTGGTTTGTTGCTTTGTTCGTTGCTTGGTTTGTTGCTTGGTTTGGTTGTTCAGAGGCGGGCGGCGGCGGCGGTGACGCGTTCGTCGGTGGCGGTCAGGGCGAGCCGGACGAATTCGGCGCCCGCCGGGCCGTAGAACGCGCCCGGTGCGGCCAAAATGCCGCGTTCGGCCAGCCAGTCGACGGTTTTCCAGGAGTCCTCGCCGCGGGTGGCCCACAGGTACAGGCCGGCCTCGGAGTGTTCGATCGTGAAGCCGGCCCGTTCGAGGGCGGCGCGCAGCACGGTGCGGCGGCGGGCGTAGCGTTCGCGCTGCTCGGCCACGTGCGTCTCGTCGCCCAGCGCGGCGACCATGGCCGCCTGCACGGGGGCGGGCACGATCATGCCGGCGTGCTTGCGGGCCGCCAGCACCTCGTCGATCAGGGCGGGGTCGCCGGCGACGAAACCGGCCCGATAGCCCGCGAGATTCGAGCGTTTCGACAGGGAGTGTACGGCCAGCACCCCGTCGAACACCCCGTCGCACACGGACAGGATGGACACCGGCTCGGCCTCCCACGGCAGCGGCAGGTAGCACTCGTCGCTGACGACGACGGCGCCGCGCTCGCGGGCCCAGGCGACGACCTTGCGCAGGTGCGCCTCGGGCAGGACCTTGCCCGTCGGGTTGGACGGGGAGTTGACCCAGACCATGCTCACCCGCCGCGGCCCGACGGCGGTCAGCGAGTCGGCCCGCAGCACCTCGGCCCCGGCGAGCAGGACACCCACCTCGTAGGTCGGGTAGCACACCTGCGGGATCACGACGGTGTCGCCGGGGCCGAGGCCGAGCAGCGTCGGCAGCCAGGCCACGAGCTCCTTGGAGCCGATCGTGGGCAGCACGCCGAACCCGTCGGAGGCGGGGCCGCACCAGCGCGTGACCCACCCGCGGATCGCGGCACGCAGTCGCGGGGTGCCGGCGGTCAGCGGGTAGCCGGGCGCGTCCGACGCCTCGGCCAGCGCCGCGCGGACGAGCGCGGGCACGGGGTCGACCGGCGTGCCGATCGACAGGTCGACGAGGCCGTCGGGGTGGCGGGACGCGGCGGCCTTCGCGGGCTCCAGCCGGTCCCAGGGGAAGTCGGGCAGCCCGGCCGCGAGTGCGCGCCGGGCCCCGGATTTCGTGCCGGTCAGTGTTCGCGCTCCTGCGGCGGGAGCGACGCGACGAACGGCGCGTCCTTCTCGATCTTGCCTACCTTCGACGCGCCGCCGGGCGAGCCCAGCTCATCGAAGAACGCGTAGTTGGCGCCGGTGAAGTCCTTCCACTTCTCGGGGACGTCGTCCTCGTAGAAGATCGCCTCGACCGGGCACACCGGCTCGCAGGCGCCGCAGTCCACGCACTCATCCGGGTGGATGTAGAGCATGCGGTTGCCCTCGTAGATGCAGTCGACAGGGCACTCCTCGATGCAGGCCTTGTCGAGCAGATCCACGCAAGGTTCGGCGATGATGTATGTCACGGGTCGCCCTCTTTCGCGCCTGAGGCTGCCAGCCTGGGGATGGCAAGCCCCGCCGCATCCCTACCGCGGCGGTACGAGCCTAGTATCCAGGTTCACGGGAGGTCGATCGTGCTCGGGCCACAACACGTGGGACAGCGCGTTGTGATACGCCGAATGATGGGGATGCGCGACGCACGACCCGTGTTTTCGGACATTCTGGGCCACCTGCTCGAAGCGACCGAGACGCATCTCACAGTGCGTGCCCGCACGGGAGCGGTCCGCGTACCGATTGCTGAGATCGCCCGGGCCAAGCCGGTCCCGCCCCGCCGCCGCCTCACCCCGACCGAGTCCCTGGAGGCGGCCGCGGCCCTGGGCTGGCCGGCCCGGGAGCAGGAGCAGCTGGGCGACTGGCTCCTGCGCGCGACCGACGGCTGGACCCAGCGGGCCAACTCCACGCTCGTGATCGGCTCCCCCGACCGGCCGACGCCGGACGCCATCGATCTCGTGCGGCAGTGGTACCGCAGCCGCTCCCTCGTCCCCGCGTTCTCCATCCCGGTCCCGCTGTTCAAGCGCCTCGACGACGAGCTGGAGCGGCGCGGCTGGACGGCCATGCCGGTCACCGTCGTGATGACCACCGCCCTGCCGTCCTTGCTGGCCACGCTGCCGTCGCCCGCCCCTGACTTCGGCCGGATCGAGCTGGCCGCGTCCCCGTCGGACGAGTGGCTGACCGCCGTCGCCGGCCGCAAGGGCCCGCTGCCGGAGTCGGCCCGGCAGGTGCTGACCGGGGTGCCGGAGGTGCGGTTCGCGGCGTGGTACGACGATGAGGGCACCCTCCTGGCCACCGCCCGCGGCTGCGTGGCCGACCCCGAGTCCCGCTGGCTCGGCCTGTCCCTGATCGGCGTCGACGAACGCCTCCGCCGCCGCGGCCTGGCCCAGCGCTTGATCGCGGCCCTGGCCCGGTGGGCCGGTGAGCTGGGCGCACGGGACGTCTACCTGCAGGTGGAGCAGCGCAATGCGGCGGCCGTGGCGTTGTATGAGCGGTTGGGCTTCGTGGTCGACCACGCGTACTCGTCCCGCCGCCTCCTGGGCGACTGACCCCCGGCTCACCGTCGGCACGGACGCCGTGGAAAACGGGCTGCGCGGCCTTAGAGCCGCTGAAGCCGATCACCGCGGTGCGAGCCGGCAAACGCCAATTGCCGGGCGCCCCCGAGCGACTTCAGCGGCGGACGACTTTGCGGGGCTTGGTGCCGCTCCGCTCGATGTACCGCTTCCACGACTGCGACTTGTAGTCGAGCCCGGTCGTCATCAGGATCAGCAGCCCGACGACGGCCCCGATCGCGGACAACCCCACGAAGTAGAAGAACTGCCGGAAGACGAGCCCGACCCCATTGCTGAACGGCCCCACCCCGGACACGAACGGCCCGACGAGCACCGACAGCAGGCAGGCGACGACAACGGCCAGCCCGAGTTCGCCGATGACGCGGATCATGGGCACGCGCCGCCCGTACCAGAAGGCGACGGGGATCAGCACCGCCCCGACCGCGAACAACGCCCACAGCCCGATCGTGACCTGCCGATCGTCGTTGTCACCGGCCGCGAACCGAACCACGAGCCGGGCAATCACGTTGACCAAGAAGAGGCCCGCCGCGACGAGGCCGACGGGCATCCACCGCTCTTGCATCGCAGCCTCCGACCACGCGAGTTCCCCGATTCGCCGAACGTCAGCAATCCCGGCGCGGGAACGTGTCTACCCGTCTACACTGCGCGCGCGCAAGCCCCGCCGCCTATGAGTTCCCTGAACCCACGCCCGCGGCCCTATCCGGCGCGGGTGAGCGGTGGCGGCTCGGGGGCCGGGTTGCCGGCGTCGGCCCGGGTCGGGGCCACCCGCTGGCGCATGTTGGAGATGTAGATGCCGACGGCGAAGGCGAGCGGGCCGGCGAACAGCGTCAACAGGCCGACCCAGTTGTCCTCGGTGATGATCATGTCACCCTCGGAGGTGCGGCCGGCGGCCATGATCCAGACGACGCACCAGGCGGCCGCCGGGAGGAGGGTGGCCAGCCGGCGCTTGGTCACCGTGTAGGCGAACCAGCCCAGCAGCGGGTTGGTCACCAGCGCCACGACCAGCGACGCCGGCACCCGGAAGCCACCGACCCGCAGCGGCGACCACACCGCCTCGATCACGGCGAGGGCGGCCCCGAGCAGCGTGGCCACGATCAACCCGACCACCGTGAGAACGATGTCGAGGGTCGAGGACAGCTGCGGCGACAACGCGAACCGCGACCGCGCCGGCGGCTCCGCCCCCTCGGGCCACAACACCGCGGGAGCCGCATCGACCGGCGCGACCTCGGCCGCCACCGGCTCCCGTTCGACCGGCGTGGCCTCCACCGGCGCCGGCTCGACCGCGGACTTCGAACGCTTGGCCATCACGAACCCGTCTCCACGGCCCCGGCCGCCATCACGACACCGCCGAGCCGAGGGTGGCGGGGCGCGTCGACGTCGAGGCCCGCGAACAGGTCCTCCTCCCACCCGTGCGGCCCGACGCCCGGCCCCTTCTCGCCCCGGGCCAGCTGGTAATACTCGACGCCCATGAACTCGGCCCCGAAGTTGCCGGCGATCGAGAACAGCCAGGAGCTCGCCGGGATCTGGGTGGCGTGGGCCTTGAGGGCGGCGGTCTTCTCCTCGGCCCACTCGTGGGCGTCGACGCGGGCCGCGATGTCCGCGTCCGCGGTGCCGAACGGCAGGTCCTCGGCTCGCTCCACGTCGGCGAACGGGTTGTCGGAGGAGCCGCGGAACTGCTCCATGCCGGCTTCCAGCACGGAGCGGGGCACGGCGGTCCAGTACACCTTCCGGGGGGCTATCCCCTCGGCCTCGGCCAGCTCCACGGCCCGGGTCAGCACGCGGTGGGCCTGGATGTGGTCGGGGTGGCCGTAGAAGCCGTTGGGGTCGTAGGTCACGGCGACCTGCGGGCGGGTCTCGCGGATCACGTCGAGCAGCTGGGTGGCGGCGGCGTCGAGGTCGGCGGCCCAGAAGGCGCGCGGGTGCTCGTTGGCCGGCGTGTCCATCATCCCGGAGTCGCGGTAGCGGCCGGCGCCGCCGAGGAAGCGGTGGTCGGTCACGCCGAGGTGGCGACAGGCGGCCTCGAGCTCGGCGATGCGGTAGCCGCCGAGCTGGTCGCCCTCGGCGGCGGCGATCCCGGCCAGCGCGGGCACGTGGATCTCACCTTCCTCACCGAGCGTGCAGGTGACCAGGGTGACGCGGGCGCCGTCGGCCGCGTAGCGGGCCATCGTCGCGCCGGTCCCCATGGACTCGTCGTCTGGGTGTGCATGGACGAACAGGATGCTCCGAGCGCTCACGACGGCAACAATACGGCCTGGGTCCGACACTTCCCCCCACCGCCGCGAGTCCCGTGAGCGTGAAGGCACCCAGAGTGACGGAGGTACCTAGTTCCGGCCCAATCACATGACAATCCGGCGGGCAGGGGTCAACATTCCGGGGTGGACTATCCGGAGTTGGCCGCACGAACCCGACGTTTCTCCTACGGCGCACCCCGCGCCGTGACGGTGAGCCCGGACGGGGCTCGAGTGATCTTCCTGCGCTCCGCCGGGCCCGAGGACCCCAGTGACGCGCTGTGGGTCTTCGACGTCGCCAGCCGCACCGAGCGCTGCCTGGCCGACCCGGCGACACTGCTCGGCGACCAGCCGGACCTGCCACCGGCCGAGCGGGCACTGCGCGAGCGGCTGCGGCTGTCCGCGGGCGGCATCGGCTCGTTCGCGCTCGACGGGGCCGGTGTGCTGGCCGTCTTCCCGCTCGGCGGCCGGCTGTTCCGCGTCGACCTGCTCACCGGCGACGTCACCGAGATCGACACTCCGGGCCCGGTCGTCGACCCGCGGCTCGACCCGACGGGGCGCCGGATCGCCTACGTCACCGGCGGCGTCCTGCGCGTCATCGACGTCGACGGGACGGACGCCGTCCTGGCCGGCGAGGAGGGCGTGACCTGGGGCCTCGCCGAGTTCATCGGAGCCGAGGAGTTCCACCGCTTCCGGGGGTACTGGTGGTCGCCCGACGGCCGCAGCATCCTCACCTCCCGCGTGGACGAGTCGCGCGTCCCCCGCTGGCACCTGCACGACCCGTCGCAGCCGGAGCAGCCGCCCACCACGATCGCCTACCCGCACGCCGGCGCGACCAACGCCAAGGTCACCCTGCACGTGCTGGACCTCGACGGCGGCTGGGTCGACGTCCACTGGGACCGCGAGACCTACCCGTATCTGGTCGCGGCCGGCTGGTCCGAGCAGGGCGGTCCGCTGCTCGCGGTCCTGCGCCGGCTGCAGCAGCACGGCCTGGTGATCGCCGTCGATCCACGCACCGGCGAGACGCAGGTCCACGCCGAGCTGGCCGACCCGCGCTGGGTCGAGCCGGTCCCGGGCACCCCGGCCCACCTGGCCGACGGCCGGGTGCTCGTCGGCGGCGAGCTCGCCCACGACGGCTACGACGCGCGCTGCCTGTTCGCCGACGGCAGCCTGATCACCCCGCCCAACCTCTACGTCCGCCGGGTGGCCGGCCGCCTCGACGGCGACCTGATCGTGGAGGCCAGCGAGGGCGAGCCGAGCGAGCAGCACATCTTCCACATCCCGGTCACCCAGTCCAGCCCGCGGGCGACCCGCCTGACGACCGAGCCCGGCTGGCACACGGCCCAGGCCGCCGGCCGCACCATCGTCGTCGGGGCACAGTCGCTGGAGCGGGGCGGGGTGGAGTACACCGTCATCCACAACAACGAGACGGTCGGCTCGATCCCCTCGCATGCCGCCACGCCGCCCTTCGCCCCCCGCCCGGCCCTGCAGCGGGTCACCGACCGCCGCGTGCCGACGGGCGTGCTGTATCCGCGCAGCCACGTGGCCGGCCGCCGGCTGCCGGTCCTGGTCGCGATCTACGGCGGCCCCGGCCATCAGGAGGTCGTCGCCGCCCGGGCCCGCTGGCTGGAGAAGCAGTGGTGGGCCGACCAGGGCTTCGCCGTCGTGTCGATCGACAACCGGGGCACGCCCGGGGTGGCGCCGAGCTACGACAAGGCGATCCACCGCCGGTTCTCCGACGTCATCCTGGCCGACCAGGTCGACGCCCTGGAAACCCTGGCCGGCAAGCACCCGGACCTGGACCTGGGCCGGGTGGCGATCCGTGGCTGGTCCTTCGGCGGCTGGCTGTCCGCGCTGGGGGTGCTGCGCCGCCCCGACGTCTACCACTGCGCCGTCGTGGGCGCCCCGGTCACCGACTGGACGTTGTACGACACCGCGTACACCGAGCGCTACCTGGGCCTGCCCGCCGACGCCCCGGACGTCTACGCGCACAACTCGCTGATCGAACTGGCCGCCGAGCCCCCCGTCCGCCCCGACGACGTACGCCCCATGCTCCTGGTCCACGGCCTCGTCGACGACAACGTGGTAGCCGCACACACCCTGCGCCTCTCGGCCGCCCTGCTCGCCGCCGGCCGCACCCACTCGATGATCCCCCTGACCGGCGCCACCCACATGGCCGCCGGCGGCCTCTCCGAAAAACTCCTCCGCATCGAACTCGACTTCATCCGCCGCTCCCTCCCGCCCGCCGGCTGACCACCCACCTTCGAAACCAAAACCAAAACCCAAAAGACGCAGAGGATTCCGAGGCCGCTTCGCTCCCGCCCCGGGCAGGGGGCTCTGCGCCCCCTGCACCCCTGCCACGTCCACCAACCGATCAACCCGGTCATACCGCTATGCGACCCGGACCTGCCCATCTGCGAGCGGCTGCTCCTCGCCAATCGCTGTGAGCCGGAAGATCGCCCGCACCCCGACCCAACAGTGGCGGCTCATCGGTCGCCCTCGACCTGGGGCCCTGGCAGCACGATAAGTCGGGCGCTCCGCACCACGACTTATCAGATTTATACCCCGACGCCGCTTATGTCGGATATTACGGTCGCCGCGCCCAGCAGTACCACCAGCCGCCGGCCGTTGAACGGTGGCGGTGAATGGTGGACGGCGGCCGTGGACAGTGGACGCCGGCCGTTGAGCGGTGGCCGTGGACTGTGGGCGGCGGCCATGCACGGCGGGCGGCGGCCGTGGACTGTGGGCGGCGGCCGTGGACTGCGGGCGGCGGCCGTGGACTGCGGACGGTGAGCGGCGGCCGTGGACGATGCCGTGGACGGTGGGCGGTAGCCGTGGCCAGTGAGCGAGGGCCGTGACCGCCAGCCGGTGGGCCGCCGCCACTGGAGGGCCGGGCCGGGTGGGCGCTGGTGGCGCGCAACGCCCGACATGTCGGCGCCGAGGTCGGTGGCGTCAGGTGGACGCGAGGCTGATCAGCACGTCGCCGCCGAGGCGGCCGGTTTCCGGGGTGCGGTGGACGGCGCCGGCGTGCAGGAGGGCGGCGATGACCTTTTGGGCGTCGGCCGCTCGGTACACGGTGTCGGTGAGGGCGTAGCGCTTCAGGTCGGTCACCGTCAAAGGGCCCGCGGTCAGGTGTTGCAGGAGTTCGCGGCGGAGGGCGCCCGGGTTGGGGTCGAGGGAGATGTCCATGAGGTGGCCCTCGGGGTCGCGGGGGTCGCGGTAACGGACGCCGGCGTATTCGTCGAGGGCCCACAGCTCGCCCTTGAACGATTCCAGGCTCTTGGCCGAGCGCGTCCCGAAACCGATCAGCTGCTCGTCGGCGCCGTCGACGAGTTCTACTCCGGCGGTCAGGTCCAAGCCCGCGGCCCGCAGTTCCTGGCGTTGGGTGGGCCAGGTGCCGGACGCGCCGACAAGGAGTACCACCGCCGCCTTGAAGGTTTTGGCAATGCTGTCGTCGACCATTGCCAGCAGGGTCCCGCCGCCGGCTCCGGCCGCCTTCACAACGGCGGGGACATTGCCTCCGGGCACTACATGAACGGCCATTTCCGCGGGGGTACCGATCTCGCGTTGCACATCCGCCAGACGACTCGACAGCGAGGCGATGCCGGGCGCCACGAAGAGCAAGGTGAGTGGTCGGCGCAAGCGGTCGCCGAACTCGCCGAACGCGCGCACCGCCGCCTCGGCGGCATCGTGGTCGAGGCCGCGCGCGGAGGCGTAGAGGAATGCGGCGCCGTGCGGTGCGTGCAGGTTTCCCGGCGCCCAGGTGTCGATGCAGCGCACGAGCAGTTCACGGGTCACCGCACGGATCGACATACCCATCTTTGTACTACCTTTGAGCCTCATGGAGCAGGGCATCGCGGTCGTCGCCGCGATCGCGGCCGCCGTCCTCGTGATGGTCGCCATCGCCGTATTGCAGATGCTGATTCGCGGTCGGCGGGGGCGGCGGTAGGTTCGGGGGCATGGCTGACGTACTCGGCAATGACACCATCACGGCCGCCCTCACGGAGCTCTCGGGGTGGTCCGGCGACGCGGAGGGCATCGAACGGTCGGTGACCGCGTCCTCGTTCCTGGACGGGATTCGGCTGGTCGCGGAGGTCGCGCACGTGGCCGAGCAGGCCGATCACCACCCGGACATCGACATCCGCTGGCGCACGGTGACGTTCCGGCTCTCGACGCACTCGGCCGGCGGGGTGACGGGGAAGGATCTCGCGCTGGCCCGCCAGATCAACGAGCTGATCGGGTGAGATTCGGGCGGCGCCGCAGCCCAGCGCATTGATCGGGTGGCCCGGACATCGACGTAGGGTCGAGTCCGCGAAAATTGTCGTACCCCGTCGGTAGTGTCCCTGACATGAACCAGTTCGACGTGGCGACCGCAGCGGTCGAGGCGGCTCTGGCGGCCGGCGCGCGATATGCCGACGCGCGCGTGATGCACCGCCGCTCCGAGTCGATGAGCGCCCGCAACGGCGAGGTCGAGGACCTCAGCCAGGACGAGGACGCCGGCGTCGGCGTGCGGGCGCTGGTCGGGTCGAGCTGGGGGTTCTTCGCGGTGCCGGACCTGAGTCCGGCGGCGGCCCGGCTCGCGGGCGAGCGGGCCACGGCGATCGCGCGGGCGTCGGCGACGGTGCCCGGGCCGGCGGTCGACCTGGTCGACGTCGAGGCCCGGGTGGACTCGTGGGCGAGCGCCTGCGCCGTGGACCCGCTCGGGGTGGCCCTGTCGGTGAAGGGTGACCTGCTCACCGCCGCGACCGCGGAGGCGCACAAGGCCGGCGCGGACATCGCCGAGGGTCTCTACCAGATCTGGGACACCCGCAAGTGGTTCGTCTCCTCGCAGGGCCACCGCATCGACCAGCACATCCGCGAGTCCGGCGCCGGGATCTCGGCCACCGTGATCGGCGACGGCGAGACGCAGCGGCGCTCCTACCCGTCCTATCGCGGGCAATACGGCACCCGCGGCTGGGAGCTCGTCGACGAGCTCGACCTCACCGCCCACGCGGCCCGCATCGCCGACGAGGCCCGGGCCCTGCTCACGGCGCCGCTGTGCCCGGCCGAGGAGACGACGCTCATCCTCGGCAGCGAGCAGATGGCCCTGCAGATCCACGAGTCGGTCGGCCACGCGATCGAGCTCGACCGGATCCTCGGCTGGGAGGCGGCGTTCGCCGGGACGTCGTGGCTGGACCTGTCGAAGCTCAACCACCTGCGATACGGCTCCGAGCTGATGAACATCACGATCGATCCGACGATCCCGGGGGCGCTGGGCTCGTTCGGCTACGACGACGAGGGCACGCCGGCCGCCCCGCGCCACGCCGTCCGGGACGGGATCTGGGTCGGCACGCTCGCCGGGCGGGACTCGGCGGCGGTGGCGGGCCTGGACTACGCGGGCAGCGTGCGTGCCGACGGGTGGGCGCGGCTGCCGATGGTGCGGATGACCAACGTCGGGCTGCAGCCGGGGCCGCACACGCTGGACGAGATGATCGCGGCCACCGACGACGGGGTCCTGATGGACCTCAACCGGTCCTGGTCGATCGACGACAAGCGGCTCAACTTCCAGTTCGGGTGCGAGGTCGGGTGGGAGATCAAGAACGGCAGGCGGGGGCGGATGCTGCGCAATCCGACGTATACGGGGATCGGGCCGCGGTTCTGGGGGTCTATGGACATGCTCAGTTCCGAGGTTGTGGCCTGGGGGACGCCCAACTGCGGGAAGGGGCAGCCGGGGCAGATCGGGCACACGGGGCATCCGGCGGCGGCGGCTCGCTTCCAGGGGGTTCGGGTGGGGGTTCGGGGGTGACGCGCTCGGGTCAGAAGCGAAGAGCCAAAGCCGGGGGCCGGGGGGCCGGGGGGAATGTGTCCACAGAGCCACATTCGGAGCTGAGGCGCGTCGTGGTTGAGGCTGTGAGACATGAAGGTTTGGGCCGGGCCGTCTTGGTTGGGCCGGTGAAAGCAAAAGCGCGGGCCGTGGGACTTTCGGGGGTTGAGGATGAGCTTGGCTGTTACTGAGACTGATCTGGCCCAGCGGGTGCTTTCGTTGGTGCCGGCCGGGGTTGAGGCTGAGGTCAGCGTTGAGCGGCAGGAGTTGGCGCTCACGCGGTTTGCCGGGTCCTACATCCACCAGAATGTCGCGGACGAGATCACCTCGGTGCGGCTGCGGGTGCATGGGGGTGGGCGGACTGCTTCGAGTTCCACCACCGTGGTCGACGGGGTCGAGGAGTTCGTTCGGCGGACTGTCGCATCGTTGCGGCTCGCGCCGGCCGATCCGACCTGGCCTGGGCTGGCGCCGGCATCGGGGCTGCAGTTTGCTGGGGAAGCCGACGAGGAGACGGTCGCTGCTTCGCCCGATGATCGGGCGGCTCGGGTTCGGGCGTTCGTCGCGCAGGCTGAAGGGCTTGACACCGCTGGGTATTGCCGGACGTCGGTCTCGCGGGCGGTCTACGCCAACTCGGCCGGGCAGCATCTGGCCGCGGCTCGGACCGCGGCGGCCATGGACGGGATCGCCCGGACCTCCAGTTCCGACGGGTTGGCCCGGCTGGCCGGGGTTCGGCTCGGGGACATCGACGGGGCGGTGCTCGGGGCTCGGGCGGTGGCCAAGGCGCTCGCGGGGGCGGACCCTGTTGAGTTGCCGCCGGGGCGGTATGAGGTGGTGCTCGAGTCGCCGGCTGTCGCTGATGTGCTGCTGATGCTGGCCATGTATGGGTTCAACGCCAAGATGGTGCTCGATCGGCAGTCGTTCTTGCAGGTCGGGGCGGCTCAGTTCGATCCGTCGGTGACGCTGGTCGAGGATGCCGGGCAGCCTGACGCGTCGGCCATGCCGTTCGATGCTGAAGGGACGCCCCGGCAGCGGGTGGTGCTTGTCGATCGGGGGGTTTCGGCCGGCGTTGTGCATGACCGGCGGACCGCGGCCCGGGCCGGGGGCGGGGCCGTCTCCACCGGGCATGCGATTCCCGGTGGGGCCAGCTTCGGCGCCGTTCCGTCCAGTCTGCGGTTGCTGCCCGGCGACGGAGGCGACGGAGGTCCGGTCACCGAGGTCGACGGGCCCGCCTCCGACTCGGCGGTCGCGGCGCTCGTGGGGGGAGTCGAGCGGGGGCTGCTCGTCACCGACAACTACTACACGCGGGTGCTCGACCCGCGGACGCTCGTCGTTACCGGACTGACGCGTAACGGGGTGTGGCTGATTGAGAACGGTGCGATCACGACGCCGGTGCGCAACTTCCGATTCACGCAGTCCTATCCGCAGGCGTTCGGGCCCGGTGCGGTTCTTGGAATCGGGTCGCGGGCGGTGGAAATGCCCGGGCCGTGGACGGAGACGGGATTTGTCGCGCCCGCGGTGCGGCTGGCTTCTTGGAACTACACCGGCGGGGCTTCGGGCTGATCGGAGCGCGCCAACGAAGATCAACTTAGGTAATGCTTACCAAAGCCGGGCCCTGGTGAATGGCGTTACTGCTGCGGGCTGAGTGAAGTTCTCCACAACGGGCCTGCGGGTTTCGCCGAAGGTCTTTCCGTATCTCGTCGGCACGCGCAAGACTCCCAACGCACGTCGCTGCGGGATCGGGCGTAACGTGTGCACCGACCATAGATCGGTACATCAGAGAACTCTTCACCAGCCCGTCCAGGGAGTACTCACCATGACGACCACGCCTACACGGCCTCGGTCTGCCGGCGGCGCGGGGGCCCGCGCCGCGATCGGCGCCAAGACATTGCGGACGGACGGGTGGCGGTCTTACCCGCTGTCGGTCGCGGCGATTCTGCTGTTCTTCATCGTCTATTCGACGATTCGAATCTTCATGGCGAAGTACTACTTCGTCGAGGCGCACGGCTACCTCACGCCGCTCTACTCGCCGTGTCTGAGCGACTCCTGCGTCAAAGGCTCGTCGCACTTCGGCACGCCGTTCGGCGAATTCCCGCGCTGGCTTCCACTCGGGCTCGCGGCGTTCCCGTTCGTCGCCGGGTTCCGGGTGACGTGCTACTACTACCGCAAGGCCGGATACCGCTCGCTGTGGCTGTCGCCGCAGGCGTGCGCGGTGCAGGAGCCGCACAAGAAGTACAGCGGCGAGACGCGCTTCCCGCTGGTCTTCATGAACTCGCACCGCTACTTCTTCTACGCCGCGTCGATCATCCTGCTCATCAACGTCTGGGACGCGTTCCACGCGTTCAAGGGCGACGACGGCGGGTTCGGCATCGGGCTCGGCTCGCTGATCATCGTGGTCAACGTGCTGGCGCTGGCCGGCTACACCGCCAGCTGCCACGCCTGCCGGCACGTCATGGGCGGGCGGCTCAAGCACTTCTCCAAGCACCCGGTCCGCTACCGGCTCTGGACGCTGATCTCCAAGCTCAACACGCGGCACGGCACCTTCGCCATGACGTCACTGGTCACGGTCATCCTCACGGACGCCTACATCATGGCCGTGTCCGCGAACTGGATCACCGACCTTCGAATCTGGAATTAGGAACCCCCCGATGACGAACATCGAGCGACACACCTACGACGTCGTGGTGATCGGTGCGGGCGGCGCCGGGCTGCGGGCCGCCATCGAGGCCCGGCTCGCGGGCAAGAAGACCGCCATCATCTCGAAGTCGCTGTTCGGCAAGGCGCACACGGTCATGGCCGAGGGCGGCGCCGCCGCGGCGATGGGCAACGTCAACGCCAACGACAACTGGCAGGTGCACTTCCGCGACACGATGCGCGGCGGCAAGTTCCTGAACAACTTCAGGATGGCCGAACTGCACGCCAAGGAGGCCCCGGACCGCATCTGGGAGCTCGAGACCTACGGCGCGCTGTTCGACCGCACGAAAGACGGCAAGATCAGCCAGCGCAACTTCGGCGGGCACGAGTATCCGCGGCTCGCCCACGTCGGCGACCGGACCGGCCTGGAGCTGATCCGCACCCTGCAGCAGAAGATCGTCTCGCTGCAGCAGGAGGACTTCGCGGCGCACGGCGACTACGAGGCGCGCATCCGGGTCTTCCAGGAGTGCACGATCACCGAGCTGTTCATCGAGAACGGCGCGGTCGCGGGGGCGTTCGGCTACTACCGCGAGTCCGGCGACTTCGTGCTGTTCGAGACGGCCGCGATCGTGCTGGCGACGGGCGGTGTGGGCAAGTCCTACAAGGTGACGTCCAACTCGTGGGAGTACACCGGAGACGGTCACGCTCTTGCTCTTCGCAGCGGCGCGACGCTGATCAACATGGAGTTCCTGCAGTTCCACCCGACCGGCATGGTCTGGCCGCCGTCCGTCAAGGGCATCCTGGTCACCGAGTCGGTCCGCGGTGACGGTGGCGTGCTGCGCAACACCGACGGCAAGCGGTTCATGTTCGACTACGTCCCCGACGTCTTCCGCAAGCAATACGCGGAGACCGAGGAGGAGGCCGACCGCTGGTACTCCGACCCGGACAACAACCGGCGCCCCCCGGAGCTGCTCCCCCGCGACGAGGTCGCCCGTGCGATCAACAGCGAGGTCAAGGCCGGGCGCGGCTCCCAGGCCGGCGGTGTGCTGCTGGACATCGCCAGCCGGCTGCCCGCCGAGCAGATCACCAAACGCCTCCCGTCGATGTATCACCAGTTCAAGGAGCTGGCCGACGTCGACATCACCAAGCAGCCCATGGAGGTCGGCCCGACCTGCCACTACGTGATGGGTGGCGTGGAGGTCGACGCCGACACCGCGGCCGCGGCCGTCCCCGGGCTGTTCGCGGCCGGTGAGGTCTCCGGCGGCATGCACGGCTCCAACCGGCTCGGCGGCAACTCGCTGTCCGACCTGCTGGTCTTCGGCAAGCGGGCGGGCGAGCACGCGGCCCGGCACGCCACCGAGGCCGGGCGGCGCAAGCCGACGCCGGCCGCGGTCGACGCCGCCGTGGAGACCGCTCTGGCGCCGCTGCACCGCGCGGACGGCGGCGAAAACCCCTACACGCTGCACGCCGAGCTGCAGGACATCATGGGCACGCTGGTCGGCATCATCCGCCGCGAGGGCGAGCTGCGCGACTCCCTGGTGCGCCTGGCCGAGCTCAAGGAGCGGGTCAAGAAGGTCGGCGCGACCGGCGGGCGGCGCTACAACCCGGGCTGGCACCTGGCGCTGGACCTGCGCAACATGCTGATCGTCTCCGAGTGCACCGCGAAGGCGGCGCTGGAGCGCACCGAGTCGCGCGGTGGCCACACCCGTGAGGACCACCCGAAGATGGACCCGGTCTGGCGCAAGGTCAACCTGGTCTGCTCGCTGGACGGCGAGGACGTCCACCTGGAGCACAAGCCCCTGCCGGTGATGCGCCGGGAGCTGCAGGACCTGTTCGACCGCAGTGAGCTCTCCAAGTACATGACCGACGAGGAGCTGTAATGGGTACCAAGCGCCATTTCCGCGTCTGGCGCGGTGACGACACGGGCGGTTCGCTCGAGGACTTCCAGGTGGAGGTCAACGAGGGTGAGGTCGTGCTCGACGTCATCCACCGCCTGCAGGCGACCCAGACGCCCGACCTCGCGGTCCGCTGGAACTGCAAGGCCGGCAAGTGCGGCTCCTGCTCGATGGAGATCAACGGCAAGCCGCGGCTGGGCTGCATGACCCGGATGTCGACGTTCACCGACACCGAGACGGTGACGGTCACCCCGCTGCGGACCTTCCCGGTGATCCGGGACCTGGTCACGAACGTCAACTTCAACTACCAGAAGGCCCGGGAGCTGCCCGCGTTCGCGCCGCCGAAGGGCGTGGAGCCGGGCGAATACCGGATGCAGCAGATCGATGTCGAGCGGTCCCAGGAGTTCCGCAAGTGCATCGAGTGCTACCTGTGCCAGAACGTGTGTCACGTGGTGCGTGACCACGAGGAGAACAAGCGGGCCTTCTCCGGCCCCCGCTTCTTCATCCGGGCCGCGGAGCTGGACATGCACCCGCTCGACGCGCGCACCGACCGCAAGGAGCTGGCCCAGGCGGAGCAGGGCCTCGGCTACTGCAACATCACGAAGTGCTGCACCGAAGTCTGCCCGGAGCACATCAAGATCACGGATAATGCGATCATTCCCATGAAGGAACGCGTTGTCGATCGGAGGTACGACCCGGTGACCTGGCTTGGGCGCAAGATCTTCCGCCGTGACCAGCTGGACGAGCCGGCCATGGCCCACTCGTCGAGCCCGTCGACCATGGCCGCCGACACGAGTGCCCACTGGCACCAGCAGGGCCCGCAGCCGCAGGACCCGGCCGTCGGCGCCGACGGCAAGCTGCCGGTGGCCGAGCTCTACCTCGACCGCCCGGCCGCGTCGTCGCCCTTCGGTGACGACCAGGAGTTCCCGCTGCCGCCGGACCAGGTGCGGTACAACCACCCGCACTGACGCTTGTGCGATGCGGGGCCTCAGAGGCTCCGCATCGCCGCCGCGTATCGGTCCGTGACCCGGGCCTGGACCAGCTTCGCGGCCGGCCCGCCGAGCCGCACCCACCACTTGGCCGGCCGGCTGAACGCGCGTATGTCGAACCACACATCGCCGACCTCGTCGACGGAGACCACGAACGCCTCCTCGCCCATCTCCACGTGGCCGGGCATCGTCCCGAACCCGAAGCCGAACGCGCTCGGCCGGTCGACGATCCACACGATCTTGCACGGCACCCAGAGCCGCAGTCGCCCCACCCCGATGCCGGAGGCGAACTCGACCCCGAGGCCGACCCGCTCCGCGTCGGTGCGCACCTGGAGCCCGGCCCCATGCTGCGGCCGCCAGTGCGCGAGCGCCTCGGCCGCCTCCGCGAACCCGGCCGTGAGCCGGACCCGCCTCGTCACGTGCTGATAACCGGCCGGGAGCGGCCCCTCACGGGTCGCGCCGACCTCGGGATAGGTCACGCTCACGGCAGCAACGGCTCCAGCGCCGTCACGATCGGCGCGTCGGCCGGCAGCCAGGGCACCGAGTAGAGCTCCGCCGAGCCCAGCCAGCGCAGGTCACTGTGCTCCAGCGGCATCGGCTGGTCGCCGTTGAGGAGGGTGGCGACATACACCTTCAGCACCGCGGTCCCATTGAGCATGGAGATATCGTCGCCCACGCGGGCGCCGACCGCGACTTTGACGCCGAGCTCCTCCTGGCACTCCCGCACCAGCGCCTGCACCTCGGTCTCGCCCGGGTCGACCTTCCCTCCGGGGAACTCCCACTTTCCGGCCATTTCGGGCGGTAAGGCACGTTCGCACGCCAAAACTCGGCCCTCGGAGATGATCGCCGCGCCGACGATGATCCGTGGCATCAACCGTTCGGTCTGCACGGGCAACCAGGGTGCCAGATCCACATGAAGTTCCGGTGGCTGGCTATGCCCTGTTGTTCACCAGACGAGGGAAAAGTGGCCGTGGACAGATCCACCGCTCGCCGAGCAGACTTGCGTACACCGTTGATGACGGGCAGGCTTCGAATCGGCCACAAGCCGGCAACGATGCCGATGGAGGGTAGGTCGACATGCGGGCCCGGTGGAGCGACGATCACCGTGACTATCTCAGCGATGCGCTGGCCTTATTACAAGGCTGGACACATGACGGCGGCGAGATCCGCCGGACGCTGCATCTCGACGATTCCCAGCATGCGGCACTCACGGAGCGAATGAAAGTGGTCGCGGACGCCGTCGGTGTCCGCCCGGACGTCCGCCGCCTCGACGGCCGCACCCAGATCCGCTTACGGGTGCCCGGATCGTCCGATTCCGACCTCTCCCCCGGCGAGGTCACCCTGGCGGCCCGCATCGAGGACCTGTACAAAACCATCATCGCGGGCGCGGCTTAGCGCTTGCTAGGGTTGTGGCCATGACCGCGGTGCCCGACTGGATGTACCCGCCCCGCGAAGAGGGGTGGTTCGCCGATGATCTCGACCACCTTCCTGAGGCGCCGCGCCACACCGAGCTGATCGACGGAGCGCTCGTCTTCATGATGTCCCCCCAACGTGCCTGGCACAGTTGGCTGGTCGATGCGCTGAAGCTCGCGCTTTCTGATCAGAAACCGGCTGGGACCACTGTCTTTCGGGAAATGACCGTCCGGCTCGACAGCCGGAATCGCCCCGAACCGGACGTTGTAGTCGCAACAGCGCCCTACGATCCGAACCGCACCTACTTCACGCCGGACGAGGTCCTGCTGGTCGTCGAGGTGGTTTCTCCGGAGTCAGCGCATCGCGATCGGACGGTCAAGGTGCGCAAGTACGCGGAGGCCGGAATCCCGATCTACTGGCGCATCGAGCAAGAGGACGATTTGCCGGTGGTGCACGTCTACGAACTCGCCGAATCCAGTCGTGAGTATGTCGCGACCGTGACCCACCGCCACGAGCTGCGAGTCGACGCGCCGTTCGCTATCAAGATCGACCTGGACACGCTGATCCCCCGGTAGCTGAGGACGCGCGTCAGTACTCGCGCTTGATGACGAAGAACGAGCCGCGGATCGTGCCGGCCAGTTTGGAGCGCTGGCGGGCGAACTTGAAGCGGTCGGCCAGCTCGTCCGGGACGTCCATGCCGTCGGAGAGTTTGAAGCCCACGGCGCGCTTGCCGCCGTCCTCCAGGGTGTAGAGGACGTTGACCGCCAGGCCCGACTCGTAGAACACGTAGGTCCAGCGGACGCCCTCGACCTCGAACGACGTCGTCTCCAGGGGCGGGGAGGCGATGGTGAACTGCCGCTCCTCCTCCAGGATGCGGTGCACGTAGGCGACGACCTCCGGGGCGGCCGGGTCGGTCGTGAACACGTGGTCGTACTTGTTCTTGAAGTAGCGGGCCTCGTTGGCGCGCAGGCCGGCGAGGGCCTCGGCCACCGGCGACGACTCCAGGCCGGTGGTCGAGACGTTCTCGAAATCGACGACGTACGACACGATGTGTCCCCCCGTGCTAGACGTTGAAGCGGAACTCCACCACGTCACCGTCCTGCATGACGTAGTCCTTGCCCTCGATGCGGACCTTGCCCGCGGCCTTGGCCGCGTTCATCGCGCCGGCCGTCATCAGGTCGTCGAACGAGACGACCTCGGCCTTGATGAAGCCGCGCTGGAAGTCGGAGTGGATGACGCCGGCGGCCTCGGGGGCGGTGGCGCCGATCGGGACCGTCCAGGCCCGGGCCTCCTTGGGGCCGGCCGTGAGGTAGGTCTGCAGGCCCAGCGTCCGGAAGCCCACCCGGATCAGCTGGTGCAGGCCCGGCTCGGGCTGGCCGATGGAGGCGAGCAGCTCCAGGGCCTCCTCCTCGTCCAGGTCGGTCAGCTCCGACTCGATCTTGGCGTCGAGGAAGATGGCCTCGGCCGGGGCGACCAGGGCGCGCAGCTCGTCGAGGAAGGACTCGTCGGACAGGCCGGCCTCGTCGACGTTGAAGACGTACAGGAACGGCTTGGCCGTCAGCAGGTGCAGCTCGCCCAGCTCGGAGACGTCGAAGCGGGACGCGTAGAGCGTGTTGCCCTCGTTGAGGACCTCGCCGGCGGCCTTGGCGGCGGCGGCGATGCCGGCCCGGTCCTTGCGGACCTTCGCCTCCTTCTCGAGGCGCGGCAGGGCCTTCTCGATGGTCTGCAGGTCGGCCAGGATCAGCTCGGTGTTGATGGTCTCGATGTCGTCGCGCGGGGAGACCTTGCCGTCGACGTGGACCACGTTGGGGTCGGAGAAGGCCCGCACCACCTGGCAGATCGCCGACGCGTCGCGGATGTTGGCGAGGAACGCGTTGCCCCGGCCCTGGCCCTTCGAGGCGCCCCGCACCAGGCCGGCGATGTCGACAAACGACACCGGGGCCGGGATGATCTTCTGGGAGTCGTACAGCTCGGCCAACCGGCCCAGCCGCGTGTCGGGCAGGCCGACGACGCCGACGTTGGGCTCGATGGTCGCGAACGGATAGTTCGCGGCGAGCGCGTCTCCCTTGGTGAGGGCGTTGAACAGGGTGCTCTTGCCGACGTTGGGCAGGCCGACGATGCCGATGCTGAGTGCCACGACACGTCAGCTTACGCAACGCTCCGCTCAGGCCAGCTCGATCCCCAGCTCCGCCGCCAGCCCGGTGAACGCGCGGGCGGCCTCCCCGAACCGCCGCGGCCCGGTGAGCACGTCGGGGTACAGCGGGTCCCGCAGGTGCGGCTCCAACGACGCGAATCCGGAAAATCCGTCATGCCGTAAAGCCGCCATCGTCGCCCGCAGCTCCCCGTCACCCTGCCCGGCCGGCACCTCCACACCGTCCGAGCAGCGCGCATCTTTCACCTGAAAATACGATAAATACGGATGCAACCCCGCGTAGCCCTCCGTGAACGGACGGACGCCCACCTGCACGAAGTTCGCGTTGTCCCACGCCACCCGGAGCGCCGGCGACCCCACGGACTCCACGATGTCCAGGACGCGCGCCGGAGTGTCGCCGTAGATCGCCTTCTCGTTCTCGTGGACCAGCACCACCGACTCGCGCTCGGCGACGTCCGCGAACGCGCGCATGCGCCGCAGTACCACATCGCGCACTGCTTGTGGCTCTTGTCCTTCCAGGTAGAACGAGAACACCCGCACGTATCGCGCGGACAGCCGCCGCGCGACCGCCACCACCCGCTCCAGGCGCGCCTGCTCGACCGCCGGATCGTCGTGGACCCCACTCTTGCCGATCGGCGACGCGACCGCCGACACCCCGACCCCGTGCCGCTCCAGCAGTGCGGCCAGCCGCGCCAGGTCCTCGTCCCCGAGGTCCACCACATTGACGCCCCACGCGCTGCGGACCTCGATGTGCCGAGCGCCAAGAGCCAGCAGGACCTGCACCTGTACCACCGGATCGGCGTCTATCTCATCACCGAACCCGGACAGCTCCCACGTGACCATGACGGACATTATGGAGGGATGGAAGCCGATGCCGTCGCACGCGCGTCCCGCCCCGGCACCACCGGGTCGCTCACCGCGCAGCTGCGCGAGCTGGGCCTGCCGGCGGGCGCGACCGTCATCGTGCACTCGTCGCTGTCGCGGCTGGGCTGGGTCGCCGGCGGCGCGCAGGCGCTCGTGCTGGCCCTGCTGGCGGCGGTCGGCCCGGAGGGGACCCTGGTCATGCCGGCGCACTCACGCAACCTGACCGAGCCCTCCGACTGGGGCGACCCGCCGGTCCCGCAGGCGTGGTGGGAGATCATCCGCGCCGAGACGCCGCCGTTCGACCCGCGCACGACCCCGACGGGCCACATGGGTGCGACGGTCGAGTGCTTCCGAGCATTTCCGGGGGTACTGCGCAGCAACCACCCGACCGTCTCGTTCGCCGCCCTCGGCCCGCTCGCGGCCCGCATCACGCAGGGCCACGAGCTCGCCGACGGCCTGGGCGAGGGTTCGCCGCTGGCCCGCCTGTACGACGCGGACGCCTGGGTCCTCCTGCTCGGCGTCGGCCACGACAACAACACGTCCCTGCACCTCGCCGAATACCGCGCCGACGCCCCGAAGACCTACCACCGCCAGGGCTCCCCGGTCCTCGTCGACGGGCGCCGGGAGTGGGTGACGTACCGCGAACTGGACGACGACACCTCGCTGTTCGACCCCCTCGCGCGCGACTTCGCCGAGATCACCGGCGGGGAGGTGACCGGCACCGTGGGCGCGGGGGCGGCCCGCCTGATGCGCCAGCGCGCCCTGGTCGACTTCGCCGCCAGGTGGCTGACCCAGCGGGCCGCCAACCGGGCCTGAAGCCCCGATGGGTGGGCCGCGCGACGTCGTTGAGGTGGAGGGCTGAACGACGTCCACGCGGCCCGGGTTGGGGCGGCGCTCGGACAGTCGAGGGGGGATCTCGTCCGGGCCACCCGCCCGAGAAGTCTGAATCCCGAAGCTTTCTCGCGACATGTCCGGCCGTTGCCGCAATGCGGACATGGCGCGATGTGGACAGCTACAACCAGCCCCGGCGGCCGGCCTCGTAGGCCAGGCCGGCCCGGGTGTCGACGGCGGCGATCGCCATCAGCCGCTCCAGGCGGCGCTGGACGGTGCGTTTGCTGACGCCGAGCTGCGAGGCGATCGACTTGTCCGGGAAGCCGGCCACGAACAGCGACAGCAGCAGCCGGTCCGGGCCCAGCGGGTCGCCGGCCGCGTCGCCGTCCAGCAGCGGTGTCGCCCGCTCCCAGATGCCTTCGAACAGGGCGACCAGCGCGTCCAGCAGCTCGCCGCGGCGGATCAGGGCGGCGGTCGGCTCGCCGAGGTCGCGGTCGTGGTCCGGGACCAGGGGGCAGATGGCCATGCCGCGGTCGGCCAGGGCGAGGCGGACCGGCAGGGCGTCGACGACCCGCGCGTGCTCGCCGCGGCGGATGGAGGCGGTGATGCCGTCCAGCTCGCCGGGCATCTCGATCAGGGCCCGCTCGTAGATCGCGCGGTAGCGCACCCCCCGCGCCAGGGCCGCGCCCTCCTCGGTGTTCTCCGGGCCGCTCATCGCGATCGGGTTGACCCGGCAGAACCACAGGATCTCCTCCTGCGCCGAGTTCTGCATGTCCCGCACCCGCTCGCGGATGGCGGCCGCGCCGACCACGATCTCGACCAGGTGATCGGCGACCCGGCGGCGGGTCGTCGCGCGGTACTCCTCCGTGAGCCCGGCCACCACCCGCCGGGCCGAGTCCAGCGACCGCTGGCGGCGCAGCAGGGCATCGCCGAGCGCGACGTCCGGCGGCAGCGCCTCGAACAGCGGCCCGCCCCGCGCCAGGCCCTTGGCCCGCAGCGACTCCAGCAGGCGCGCGGCCTCGGCGGGCGGGAGGTCGGCCCGGCCGGCCAGGTCTTCGGCGCCGGCGGCCACCAGCCGCACCAGCAGCCGGTAGACCCTCTGCTCGGCCGGGTCCAGCAGCTCCGTGTCGTCGGCCATGATCGCAGCCTACGAACGGCCGCCGCCGAAGACGAGAGGCGGCGGCCACTCAAAGTAAGTCGATCTTCCTGTTCTACGTGAAACGATGTCTTGGCGCGCGGTGGATCAAGCCTGGGCCAGGGGGTTGTTCTTCGGGTCGTCGTAGTGCACCGTGTCGAACGTCCCGTCGTGGTCACTGTCGGTAGCCACGTAGTCGCGCCGCCCGTCGCCGTCCTCGTCCCGGCCCACGTAGTCCGCGCGCCCGTCGTGGTTGGTGTCGCGCACGTCGGTGTCGATGACGCCGTCGTCGTCGGTGTCGGCCACCACCCGGTCGAACCGGCCGTCGCCGTTGGAGTCCAGCGCGGCCACGTCCTTGTCGCCGTCGTTGTCGGTGTCGACGAACACCGAGTCGATCCGCCCGTCGCCGTCCAGGTCGCGCAGCTCCGTCTCGAGGGTGCCGTCGCGGTCGGTGTCGACGGCGATCCGGTCGATCACGCCGTCGCTGTCGTCGTCGTAGGCGACCGCGTGGGCCACGTTGTCGTCGTCGATGTCCATCGCGTAGGCGGTCGAGCCGTCCTCGCCCTCGATCCGCACGATCCGCGGCTCGTCGTCCGCGGCCGCATTGAGCCCCTCGTGAACGCCGGTGTCCTCGTCGGCCGGCCCGAAACCCGCGTGCTCAGTCATCGCCACTCCCAAGAAACGTCGTCGGTGCGCATAACACTAAGGCGTCCGAAAACCGCCAGTCGCCGGCCCGGGAGCGAGGCAGGATGAAGGCGTGGAACTCGACTTCGAAACCTGCCGCAAGGCGGCCACCAGCCGTGACTCGCGCTTCGACGGCGTGTTCGTCACCGCGGTCAAGTCGACCAAGATCTATTGTCGACCGTCCTGCCCGGCGATCGTGCCGAAGCGGGAGAACGTGCGGTTCCTGCCGACGGCGGCGGCCGCGCAGCGCGAGGGGTTCCGGGCGTGCCTGCGCTGCCGGCCCGACGCGGCCCCCGGCTCGCCGGACTGGGACGTGCGCGGCGACGTCGTCGGGCGGGCGATGCGCCTGATCGCCGACGGGGTCGTCGACCGCGGCGGCGTGCCGGGGCTGGCCGGGCGGCTCGGCTACACCGAACGCCACCTGCACCGCATGCTCAGCGCCGAGGTCGGAGCCGGCCCGCTCGCGCTGGCCCGGGCCCAGCGGGCCCAGACGGCCCGGGTCCTGATCGAGACGACCGGGCTGGGGCTGGCCGACATCGCGTTCGCGGCCGGCTTCGGCAGCGTCCGGCAGTTCAACGACACGATCCGGGAGATCTACGGGCGGACCCCGTCGCAGCTGCGGGAGCGGCGGACCCTGGCCGACACCGACGAGGGCGTGGTCACGGTCCGGCTGCCGTATCGGGCACCGCTGCACGCGGAAGCACTGCTCACGTTTCTCGGCTCCCGGGCCGTGGACGGCATCGACGGGGTGGCCGCGGACGGGTACCACCGGAATCTGCGCCTTCCACACGGACCGGGCCGGGTCACCATGGATATCCGTGAGGGCCACGTGGCGGCGACGATGCGGCTGACCGACCTGCGCGACCTGGCGCCGGCGGTGGCCCGCTGTCGGCGGCTGTTCGATCTGGACGCCGACCCGGCCGCGGTCGACGCGGTGCTGGGCGCCGACCCGGCCCTCGCGCCGATGGTGCGCAAGGAGGAGGGCGTGCGGGTGCCACGGGCCACCGACGGGTTCGAGATCGCCGTGCGGGCCGTCGTGGGCCAGCAGATCTCGGTCGCCGCGGCGAGAACGGTGCTCCGCAAACTCATCGCGGCCGACGCCGGGCTCTTCCCCACCGCGGAGGAACTCCTCGCGCTGCCGGACGAGGCGTTCTCGATGCCGGAGGCGCGGCGGCGGACGCTGCGCGGGCTGGCCGCGGCGGTGGCGGCCGGCGAGCTCGACCTCGACGGGGGCGGCGACCGCGACGAGACCGTGGCCAGACTCAAGGCGCTGCCCGGGATCGGCGACTGGACCGCGCAGTACACCGCGATGCGCGCCCTCGGCGACCCCGACGCGTTCCTGCCGACCGACCTGGGCGTCCTGCGCGGCGCCAAGGCAGCCGGGCTCCCCGACACCCCGAAAGCACTGGCCGCGCACGCCGAGCGCTGGCGGCCCTGGCGGTCCTACGCCGCCATCCGACTCTGGAGGATGCCATGACCACCTACTGCACCACCACCGACACCCCGGCCGGCCCGTTCACGATGCTCACCGACGCCGACGAGGCGGTGCTGGCCAGCGGCTGGACGACGGACGTGCCCGGGCTCATGACACTGGGCAAGCTCACGGGGACGATCGAGCACAAGGACGATCCGGGAGTACCGCTGAAGGCTCTGCGGTCCTATCTGGACGGTGACCTGACCGCGATCGACGGGGTCGCGGTGCGCCAGCGCGGCGGGCAGTTCATCGCGCACGCGTGGGACGTGCTGCGGCTGGTCCCGGCGGGCGGACCGGTCACCTACACCCAGTTCGCGGACCGGGCCGGGCGGCCGGCGGCGGTGCGGGCGGCCGCGATGGCGTGCGCGACCAACGCCGCGGCGCTGTTCGTCCCGTGCCACCGGGTGCTGCGCCTGGACGGGACGCTCGGCGGGTTTCGGTGGGGCCTGCCGGTCAAGCGCTGGCTGCTCGACCACGAGGCGGCATAAATATCGCTTGGCGCCGATGTAACGGCCCACGTACGTTAAGTACATGACCACGACCGCCGCGCCGCCCCGGGAGGCGCGGCGGCCGTCCAAGGTGCACGCCCTCTGGCGCATGCGGGTCTACCTGCGGCCCTACTACGGCGTCACCGCCTGGTCGATGGTCGCCGCGGTGCTCTCCACCGCGGCCAGCCTCGCCATTCCGCTGCTCATCCAGCGCGTCGTCGACGGCCCGGTGCGCCACGGCGACACCCGCGGGCTGTTCCTGCTCGGCGGGCTCGCGGTCCTGCTCGGCGGGTTCGAGAGCGCGCTGAGCTTCGTGCGCCGCTGGGCCCAGTCGGCGTCCTCGGTCGGCATGGAGGCGCGGCTGCGCGAGGACCTCTACGCCCACCTGCAGCGCCTGCCGATCGAGTTCCACGACCGCTGGCAGTCGGGACAGCTGCTCTCGCGGGCGACCGCCGATCTCTCCTCGATCCGGCGGTTCCTGTCCTTCGGGCTGTTCTTCTTCGTCCTCAACCTGGCCACCTACCTGGCCGTCTCGGTGCTGCTGATCCACCTCTACTGGCCGCTCGGCGTGTTCGTGGCGCTCAGCGCCCTCCCGCTGTTCCTGATCGTGCGGCGGTTCACCGCCCGCTACTTCGCCGCCTCCCGCGAGCTCCAGGACGCCATCGGCGACCTGACCACCCGGGTCGAGGAGTCCGCGCAGGGCATCCGGGTGATCCGCGCGTTCGGCCGGCGCGACCACATGAGCGAGCAGTTCGCGGGCGGCGCGCGGCACGTGCACGACCTCGGCGTCGGCAAGAGCCGGATGGTGGCCCGCACGCTCTCCCAGTTCGACCTGGTGCCCAACGTGACGCTCGCGGTCGTGCTGGTCGCCGGGGCCGTGCAGGTCTCCCGCGGCCACCTCACCGTCGGCACGCTCGTCGCGTTCGTGGCGCTGCAGGTGATGCTGGTCTGGCCGATCGACATCCTGGGCTGGATCATCGCCAACGCGCAGGAGGCGATGAGCGCGTCCGTGCGCATCTACGAGGTCCTCGACACGCCACCGTCCATCGTGGACCGACCCGGGTCCGTCGCACCCTCCACAGTGGAGGGTCGGCTGCGCTTCTCCGGCGTGCGCTTCGGCTACGAGCCCGGCCGGCCGATCCTGCGCGGCGTCGACCTGGAGGTCGAGCCGGGCGAGACGGTGGCGATCGTCGGGCTCACCGGCAGCGGCAAGACGACGCTTGTCTCACTGGTGCCGCGGCTCTACGACGTCGACGCGGGCGCGATCACCATCGACGGGCACGACGTCCGCGACCTGAAGCTGGACGCGCTGCGGCGCATCGTCGGGACCGCGTTCGAGGACCCGACCCTGTTCTCGATGAGCGTTCGGGAGAATCTGACGCTCGGGCGTACCGATGCGACCGACGACGAAATCGCCGAAGCGCTCGACATCGCGCAGGCCGGCTTCGCCTACGAGCTGCCGTGGGGGCTCGACACGCGCATCGGCGAGCAGGGCCTCTCCCTCTCCGGCGGCCAGCGCCAGCGGCTCGCGCTCGCCCGCGCCGTCGTCGGCCGGCCGCGCGTCCTCGTGCTCGACGACCCGCTGTCGGCGCTGGACGTGCACACGGAGGCGCTCGTCGAGTCGGCCCTGTCGACGGTGCTCGCGGGGACGACGGCGCTGCTGGTGGTGCACCGGCCGTCGACGATCGCGCTCGCCGACCGGGTCGCGTTCCTCGACGGCGGGCGGCTGGCCGCGATCGGGACGCACTCGCAGCTGCTGGCCACGTGTCCGGGCTATCGAGAGGTGCTGCGTGGCGCTTGACGTGCAACGGTGGCGGGGTACCGCGACGGACGAGCCCGACCCCACCCAGCGCATCGCCAGCCGGCGGCTGCTGCGCTCACTGCTGCGCCCGCACCGGCTGGCCATCAGCGGCCTCGTCGCGCTGCTGCTGACCCAGAACCTGGCCGGGATGGCCGGGCCCTACCTGGTCAAGCTCGGCATCGACGATGGTGTTGGCCACCCGCCGACGCTGGTCCTGGTCACCGTCCTGTTCGCGGTGGCCACCCTGGCCGAGTTCGGCACCCGGCGGGCGTTCCTGGCCATGTCCGGGCGGGTCGGCAACGCGGTCCTGTTCGACCTGCGCACCCGCGTGTACAACCACCTGCAGCGGCTGTCGATCGGCTTTCACGAGCGCTTCACCTCCGGCCGGGTGATAGCCAGGCTCACCAGCGACGTCGACAACATCTCCGAACTGGTCGACGGGGCGCTGGACGACCTGGTGCTGGCCGCGCTCTCGGTGCTCTCCGTGGCCGGCGTCCTGCTGTGGCTGGACCTGCCGCTGGCCCTGGTCACGCTGGCGTCGTTCCCGTTCCTGGTGTGGCTGTCGCGCTGGTTCCAGCGGGCCAGCGCGAAGGCCTACCGCCGCACCCGCGAGACGATCGCGCTGGTCATCATCCACTTCGTGGAGTCGCTCGGCGGCATCCGGGCCGTGCAGGCCTTCCGTCGCGAGCGCCGCAACGACGAGATCTTCGCCGCCGTCAACGACGACTTCCGCCGGGCCAGCCTGCACGCGCAGCGACTGGTCGCGACCTACTCCCCGTCGATCAAGCTGATCGGCAACGTGTCGATCGCGGTCGTGCTCACCTACGGCGGGTGGCGCGTGCTGCACGGCGAGACCGAGGTCGGCGTGCTCGCCGCGTTCCTGCTCTACCTGCGGCGGTTCTACGAACCGATGCAAGAGCTCTCGCAGTTCTACAACACCCTGCAGTCGGCGACCGCGGCATTGGAGAAGCTGGCGGCGGTACTGGCTGAGCCCCCCGCCGTGCCCGAGCCCCCGATCCCCACCCACCTGGCCGCGGCGCGCGGCGAGCTGGCCTTCGACGCGGTCGAGTTCGCCTACACGGCCGACCGGCCCGTGCTGCCACCGCTGGACCTGTTCATCCCGGCCGGGCAGACGATCGCCCTGGTCGGCGCGACCGGGGCCGGCAAGTCGACGATGGCCAAGCTCGTCGCCCGGTTCTACGACCCGACCGCGGGCACGCTCAGCCTGGACAATGTGGACCTGCGGTGCCTGGCCGAGGACGACCTGCGCCGCGCGATCGTGATGGTCACGCAGGAGAACTACCTGTTCAGCGGTACCGTCGCCGACAACATCGGCTTCGGCCGGCCGGGCGCGACCCGGGCCGAGGTGCGGGCGGCGGCGGCCGCGATCGGGGCGGACGCGTTCATCCGCGGCCTGCCCGAGGGCTACGACACCGACGTACGCAAGCGCGGGGGACGCCTTTCGGCCGGACAGCGGCAACTTGTGGCGTTCGCGCGGGCCTTCCTGGCCGACCCCGCGGTGCTGATCCTCGACGAGGCGACGTCCTCGCTGGACATCCCGAGCGAGCGGCTGGTCCAGCAGGCGCTGCGCACGATCCTGGCCGACCGTACCGCCCTGGTCATCGCCCACCGCCTGTCCACAGTGGAGATCGCCGACCGGGTGCTGGTCATGTCCGGTGGTCGGATCGTCGAGGACGGCCCGCCGTCGGCCCTGATCGACCGCGGCGGCCGCTACGCGGACCTGCACGCGCAGTGGCGCGATTCGCTGCTCTAAATTTGTGTCGGGAACCCGACAGTGGTTCTCGCCGGTTCGCGTGAATGGCGGGGTTCACGCCGTCGATCTACCGTGGATACATCGGTTCGTGGGAGGATTCTCGTCACGCTGGGGATCTCACCCTGTCGCCGGTAGTGATCTTCGGAGGGTCGTCTCGGGTTTTCGCGGCGGTTGCGGTTGACACGTCTTTGTGCAGTGCGGATGAAGAGGACCGATGACTGGCGGACGCTGGAGTGGCCAGACCCGATTTCTCGTCGTATTCGTCGGGCTGTGCCTGGTCGCCCTGGGCGTGCTGACGACGGTGCAGTTCCGCAGCACCGCCGGCGCCGCCATGCTGGTCGGCGCGGGCGTCCTGGTCGGGCTGGCGGGGCTCTCGGGCGGGACGATCAACGTCCGCTCGGCCGAGCGCGAAGAGCGCCTGGCCTCGGCCGGCCGGGCCCAGCAGGAGGGTGACGCCGAGGGCGCCTACGACCGCTTCGTCCAGCACATCCGCGGCCACGCGCCCCAGGCCATCGCCTACCACGAGGGTGCCAACGCCGCCCTCTACGAGGCCGCCGGCCGTGAAGGACAGAAGCTCCAACCCGTTTTCGGGTACTTCCTGGGCCCCATCGCCATGTCCGAGGCCCACATCATCGTGGACGTCCGCGCCGGCACCGGCTTCTCGATGGCCCGGATGCAGGCCACCCTCCAGGCCCTGCTGGTCGGCCCGACCGCCTCGTTCCAGGCCGCGCTGGTCATCGTCAACGCCGCACCGGACGACTCGATCCTGAGCTCGGTCCGCCAGCTGAGCACCGCCCTGGACCGCCCGGTCGCGGCCGTGGCCTGGCGCCTCGGCGACCGCTCCGACGGCATCTCCGACGCGATCGTCTCCCTGCGCCGCGAGCTGCGCCGGCGCGCACACGAGTCGCCGATCGACGTGCCGTCGGAGATCCTCGACGACCTCGAGCCGCGCTACGACGAGCCGCAGACCTACGAGCCGGTCCGCATCCCGAGCCGCCCCGTCATCCACCAGCCCGTCATCCACCAGCCGGCGCCACCCCCGCAGCCGCCACCACCGCCGCCGGCGCCCGCCATCCCGCACCAGCAGCCGCAGCGGATGGACGACGACGTCTACCCCCACATGACCTCCTCCACCGTCTACGGCTCCCAGGCCGCCGACCACGGCGACGACGAGCCCGACCCGGTCGAGTGGCCCGCGCCCGAGCCGCGCCGCCCCTCCCCCGCGCCACGGGTCTACGACGACTCCGCGACCTGGCAGCGGGCCACCGACCTGCACTGGCGGGGCCAGCTGCAGGAGGCCGAGGAGGCCTACCGGGAGATCGTCGGCGCCCGCGAACACGCCCTCAGCTGGGACCACCCGGACACGCTGACCGCCCGCGACCAGCACGCCACCGTCCTGCGCGACCTCGACCGCCTGGCCGAGGCCCTGGTCGAGTGCGACGAGGCCCTCACCGCCCGGGTGCGCATCCTCGGCGAGGACCACCCCGACACCCTGACCAGCCGCAGCCACCTGGCCACGATCTACCACCAGCTGGGCGACCTCAACAAGGCCGAGGCCGAGCACCAGCGGGTCCTGGAGGCGCGGACCCGGGTCCTGGGCGCCAACCACCAGGAGACGCTGATCAGCCGCAGCAACCTGGCCAAGGTCTACCAGGACATGGGCGAGCTCGACCGGGCCATCGACGAGCACCAGACCGTCATGCGGGCCCGCGCCCGCCTCCTCGGCCCCGAGCACCGCGACACCCTGATGAGCCGCAGCCTCCTCGCCTCGGCCCTGCACCACGCCGGCCGCCTCAACGACGCCGAGTCCGAGCACCGCGCCGTCCTCGGCAGCCGCCTGCGCCTGCTCGGCCCGGTCCACCTCGACACCGCCGTCTCCCGCCACCGGCTGGCCAGCGTCCTGCACGACCTGGGCCGCCTCGACGAGGCGATCACCGAATACCGCGCCGCCCAGGCCGTCTACGCCGAGCTGCTCGGCGCGTCCAGCCCGTTCGCCCGGGCCGCCGCGTCCGACCTGGCCCTGGCCGAGCGGGCACTCCGGGGTGCGCAGGGCAGCCACCGCTACTGAAAATCGGTGTCCGCCGCCGGGCCCCGGTGATAGACAGCGATGGTGGACTTCCCGGAGGTACTGCGCCTGACCGACGACCGCCTGGCCGCGTTCCAGACCGCCGTCGCCGCCGCGCCGAGCCTCGCCGCCCCGGTGCCGACCTGCCCCGGGTGGACCCTCTCGGACCTGATCCGGCACCTGGGCCTGGGCCGGCGCGAGTGGGCCGCGATCGTGGCCGCCGGCCCGGCCGCCACACCCCCGCCCGAGCCCGTCTGGACCGCCCCCGCCGACCCGGCCGCCTGGCTGGCCGAGTCCCATCGGCTGCTCCAAGACGCGCTGCTGGCCGCCGGCCCCGACGGCGGCTGCTGGACCTGGTGGGAGACGTCGGAGTCACCGCCGACCAGCGGCGCCGTCGCCCGCCACCAGCTCCAGGAGGTCGCGGTACACACCTACGACGCGCAGATGACGGCCGGCACCCCACAGCCGCTGCCGGACGCGGTGGCGCTGGACGGTGTGGACGAGTTCCTGGCCACGTGCTGCACCGGCGCCCACGGCTGGCCGCACGGCCCGGTCACCCTCGACTACCGGGCCGTCGAGGGCCGCGCCTGGCGCCTGTCCCTGACCGCCGGCGGGGTGACCCTGGACCGCTCTCCCGCCGGCCCGGCCACCGCGACCGCCCGGGGTACCGCGAGCGACCTGGTCCTGGCCCTGTACTGCCGCATCCCGATGACCGCCCTGACCCTCGAAGGCGACGCCCACCAGTTCGACGTGCTCATCGAGTGGGATCCTGACGAGTAGCCAGTTGCTGTCGCGCGCGTAGCTCCACCCCGCGCGTGGCTCTATCGCACGCCCGGCTCTATCGGGCGCGTGGCTCTATCGGGCGCGTGGCTCTATCGGGCGCGTGGCTCTATCGGGCGGTCGCGATCACGCTGACGGGCGGGTCTCCGTGCCGATACAGCGTGTCGACCACGATCCGCAGCCCAGGATTGACCCGGACCCGGTCATAGCTGCGATCCTTGATCCGATCCCGGTCGAAGTCGATCCGCCCGCGCGCCCCGGACTCATACCGCACCCACGTCTCCTCCCCGATCATCGGCGCCGCGGTACCCCGCAGCTTGACCTTGATCGAGGCCTCGAACGAAGCACCATCGTCGGGCAGCACGAGGACGCGCACGGTGTACTGCGCGGTCCGAGCATGCCCCTCAGCATCGCCACTCTGCCGGCCGTAATCCACGTGCAGGATCTCGCCCCGGGCGACGACCGCGTTGGCGCCGGGCTTCCGGCCGAGTCCAAACATGCGCGCGACGCTAGAGCCCCGGCCGGACAGGTTCCGTCGGCTCCCCGACACCCCGACGTACGCCGCCCGACACCTCGCCGGAGATGCCCGCTTTGGTCAGACATTTTTTACCCGCAGGCGCACTCGACGGACCCGCCACAGCCTCGCGGCACCGTTGCTTCGCCGCGGCACTGAGGCTCACCGCGGCGTTAAGGCTCACCGCAGCACCGTGACTTGACCCCGCCCAGTCACAGGGGGCCGCCGCGGGTCCACCGGCCACCTGAGACCGTTGACGGATGCCAACCCCGGTAACCGTGATCCGCGACGGCAAGATCCAAGCCCCCGGCCACCGCGAGAGCCAGGCACTCGTCTACGACTGGACGTTCCCCTGGCAGGGCGAGACCCGCCAGCAGCGCACCTTCGTCCTGCTCGACACCGGCTTCCAGATCAACCAGCCGGTCATCTTCCCGGAGCAACAACAAGGTTGGTGGTACTGCGACCTGATCCACGTAGCCGACGAAGGCGACGTAGTCCGGGTCACCGACCACTGGATCGACGTAATCGTTGGCCCGCCGGACCACCCGTACCGGGTCCTGGACCTTGACGAGTACGCCGACGCGATAGCCACCGGCGAACTCGACCCGGCAGTCGGCGTGGACGGCCTCCGCCGAACCCAGCGTTTCCTGGACCACCACCTGAACCGCCGCCACGACACCAGCCGCGACACCTGGCCCGACTTCCCCCCGAAAGCCATCACCCCCCTACGAGACCTCCCGTTCACCCCCCACTCCCGCCTCCTGCCCGACTGACAACCCCGACACCCCCTCCCCCGCCGACCAGGTCTCCAAGTTCGCTTACGCCGGCCTTATGCGGACCTTGCAACAATCGTTGCCAGGTGCGATCGACCTGGTCGCGGAGTTTTGTTCTACGACGAACGAGCAGCGTCAGGCAGCAGCATGCAGGCCAGCACCGTGGAGGCTTGAGGGCTTGAAGGCTTGGCGCAAGCAGCATGCCCAGCGCCGGATCGGACCCTTAGCGCAACGGCATCCGGCGAGCCGTCGACGGACCGCGGCCCGGGAGGCGCCCACCGGAGTGCCGGCGTCTACCGGCACTGACGGCAGCCGACAAGTCATCGCGCAGGGGGACTCTCGGCCGCCGGGCAGTCGGAGAAGGTGGCGGAGGATTGACGATCGGAGGGCTGACAGGCGGGCCGCAGGCCGAGGCGGATCTGGCAGTGAGGGCCCGCAAGGGCCCGAGCGGTGTCTGGTGGGAACAACGGTCGCGCCCACCGCGGACCCGAGTCCGCGCCTTTCGCCCTCCCTGCCGCCGCCGCACGCCCCCACGCCGCAGTAACGCGCCGACGTCAACGCCCCGCACCGCCGCACCACACCGCACATCCCACGCTGACGCCACGCCCCGCACCGCCGCACCCCAGACCACGCCGCCCGTGCTGACGTCGACGCCCGGCAAACGCTCCAGCGCCTTACGTCGGCAACGTCCACAGGCCGCATTCCACGCCCACGCCGCACGCCGTAGTCCCACGCTGACCGCAACGCCCCGGCAAACGCTCCAGCGCCTTACGTCGCCAACGTCCACAGGCCACGTCCCACACCCACGCCGCACGCCGCACGCCGTAGTCCCACGCTGACGCCGACACTCTGCACCGCTGCGCCACGCCCCACGCCCACGCCGCACTGCCGCGCTACGCCGACCGCCCGCACCGCCGTGCCCTCGTCCCGCGTCCCGCTCCGACGCTCCGACGCTCCGACGCTCCGACGCTCCGACGCTCCGACGCTCCGACGCTCCGACGCTCCGAAAAGCAGCGCCGAGCTCTACCTGTCGCACAACTGAGGCAAGCGGCGGCGGAGGGGGTCGCGCTGGCTACGGCGGGGGGTCTTCGCGTAAGGCGGCCAAGAGCGCCTCGTACTCGTCGTCGACCAGCTCCGGGGCCTGCAGCTGCCGCGGCGTCGCCTCGACCTGGGGCGGGGGTGGGAGGTCGTCGCCGCTCACGCCCAGCTCGGCCAGTTTGCGGGCGCTCACCAGGACGCGGGCCTCGAGGGAGCCCACGGCACGGTTGTACGACGTCACGGCCGTCGACAGCGACGTGCCGACCTTCGCCAGGTGGTCGCCCATCGTGCTCAGGCGGGCGTACAGCTCGCGGCCCGTCTGGTGGACCGCGAGGGCGTTGGTGGTCAGGGAGTCCTGGCGCCAGGCGTAGGCGATGGTGCGCAGCAGAGCGACCAAGGTGGCCGGGGTGGCCAGGATCACGTTGCGGGCGAAGGCGTGCTCCAGCAGGGCCGGGTCGTGTTGGAGGGCGGCGTCGAGGAACGTGTCGGCGGGGACGAAGAGGACGACGAACTCGGGGGCCGGCTCGAACGCTGACCAGTAGGTCTTCGCGGACAGGGCTTCGACGTGGGCGCGGACGTGCTTGGCGTGCTGGGTCAGGCGGGCGGTGCGGGTCTGCTCGTCGGGGGACTCCAGCGCGGTGAGGTATGCCTCCAGCGGCGCTTTCGCGTCGACCACGACCTGGCGGCCGCCGTGCAGCCGGACGATCAGGTCGGGGCGGACCACGCCGTCCTCCGTGGCCGCGCTCACCTGTTCGTCGAAGTCGCAGTGCTCCAGCATGCCGGCGGCCTCGACGACGCGGCGCAGCTGCTGCTCGCCCCAGCGGCCCCGGACGGTGGGCGCGCGCAGGGCCGAGACCAGGCGTTTCGTCTCCGTGCGGAGCTCGCCGGAGACCTCGTGCATGGCGCGGACCTGCTCGCGTAACGACTCGTAGGCACCCACGCGGTCGCGCTCGAGCTCGTTGACCCGGCGCTCGTAGCGCAGCAGCGCCTCCTGCAGCGGCGTCACCGCGTCGGCCACGGCGTCCTGGGTCTGGCCGCGGGCCTCGAGCGTCAGGCTGCGCAGCGAGGCCTCCAGCCGCGCCTCCCCGTCCCGGGTCGCCTGCAGCGTCGCCTCGAGTTTCGCCAGGTCGACGGCGGAGCGCGACCGGGCGACATACCAGCCCAGGGCGGCACCGAGCGCGAGGCCGACGATCAGGAGCACCAGATCCACGGTATTCAGCATGCCGTAGGGGTATGACAGAAACCGGTACCGTCGAAGGCATGAGTTTTTCGTCCTGGTTGGAGTGGTGACGGTGTTCGGCTTCGGGCGCAGGAAGCGGGAGGCGCAGCAGCTGGCCGATGCGCGGGAGGAGGCCCTGCGCTGGTACGAGCGCCTCGGCGGACAGCTCATGAACCTCTCGGGTGACGAGAAGGCGGTCAAGCAGGCCCTGGTCGACGCCAGCGAGCGGTACAACGCGGCCGGCGGGCAGCTGGAGCGGGCGACCAGCCTCAAGCAGTACGATCTGGCCCGGGAGACGGCCCTCGAAGGCCTCGCGTACATCCGGGCGGCCCGCACCGCGATGGGCCTCGACCCCGGGCCCGACCTGCCGCCGCTGGCCGGTTCGCGGGCGGGCCAGATCACCAAGGAGCGCGAGGTCTCGGTCCAGGGCCACTCGTACCGGGCCAGCCCGCAGCCGAGCAACGCCACCCCCTACTACTACCCGGGCGGCGGCGTGGCCGGCCGTGGCGTCCCCGGCGGCTGGTACTCCGAGCCCTGGTGGAAGACGGCCCTGGTCGCCGGCGCCTGGGGCATCGGCTCGGTCCTCGTGTTCGACGCGCTGTTCGACAATTCGTTCGGTGACCACGGCTACGACGCCGCCTACAACGCCGGCTTCGACCAGGGCCAGGACGCCGGCTTCGATCAGGGCTACGACCAGGGCTTCGACGCCGGGGACGACGGCGGCGACTACGACGGAGACGGCGGCGACTACGGCGACGCGGGCTTCGGCGACGGCGGCGACTTCGGCGGCGACTTCGGCGGCGATTTCTAAAAGCGCTTTCAGAATCGCTGCAGAAGCGCTGCAGAAGCGCTTTTAGAAGCGCTGCAAGCGCCGAAAACAGAAAGGCCCTGGGAGATTCCCCAGGGCCTTTCTCAGCAAGAAGGTAAAAGGCATGACTCGGGTCCGCGGTGGGCGCGACCGTTGTTCCCACCAGACACCGCTCGGGCCCGGGGGGCCCTCACTGCCAGATCCACCTCGGCCTGCGGCCCGCCTGTCAGCCCGACAAAGGCCGGAGAAGCGAAAGCCGCCAAGCGCTACGACAGTGTCTTGGCGACCTCCGCCGCCTTCGCCGCCGCGGCCGCCTTCATGTCGCGCTTGAGCTCCTGCGGCAGCGAGAACACCAGCTTCTCCTGCGCCGTGGTGATCTCGGCCACGTCGTTGTAGCCGCGCTGCGCGAGGAAGTCGAGGACCTCCATCACCAGCTCCTCCGGGACCGAGGCCCCCGACGTGACCCCGACGGTCGAGGCGTCGGTCAGCCACGAGTCCTGGATCTCCGAGGCGTAGTCGATCAGGTAGCCGGCCCGGGCCCCCGCGTCGACCGCCACCTCGCGCAGCCGCTGCGAGTTGGACGAGTTCTGCGAGCCGACGACCAGGACGATGTCGCAGTCGGGAGCCATCGCCTTGACCGCGTCCTGGCGGTTGGAGGTGGCGTAGCAGATGTCGTCGCTCGGCGGGGACATCAGCAGGGGCAGGCGGGTCTTGAGCCGCGCGACCGTCTCGAGGGTCTCGTCGACCGACAGCGTGGTCTGCGACAGCCACACCACCTTCGACGGGTCCCGGACGGTCACCTTGTCGGCTCCGTCCGGGCCGTCGACCAGCTGGATGTGCGCGGGCGCCTCACCGGTCGTGCCGATGACCTCTTCGTGGCCCTCGTGGCCGATGAGCAGGATGTCGTAGTCGTCGGCGGCGAACCGGCGGGCCTCCTGGTGGACCTTCGTGACCAGCGGGCACGTGGCGTCGATGGCGCGCAGGGCACGGGCCTTGGCCTGGTCGTGGACCTCAGGTGCCACGCCGTGGGCCGAGAAGACCACGATCGCGCCCTCGGGGACCTCCTCGTTCTCCTCGACGAAGATCGCGCCCTGGCCCTGCAGCGTGCTGACCACATGCTTGTTGTGCACGATCTCCTTGCGGACGTAGATCGGCGCGCCGTACAGCTTCAGCGCCTCCTCGACCGTCTGGACCGCGCGGTCCACACCGGCGCAGTAGCCGCGGGGCTTGGCGAGCAGGACACGCTTCGAAGCAGTCACCCCGCCATGGTACGTGCCGACGGCCCACCCGCCCTTCGCCGAAGCAGCGGCAGCGACGACGCCAGCGCGGCCAGGACCCCGCACACGCTCACCACGACGACCAGGGTCCCCCACGGCATGACCAGCGTCACAGCGGCGCCGATCTCGTCCTGCAGGCCGGCCCGGGCCTCGAACAGCGCCGGCACCGCCACCGCCAGCCCGAGCAGTGACCCCATGAGGACGGAGAGCAACGCCTCGCTCACGACGACCCGTACCGCCTGCCCGGTGGTCGCGCCCGCACGGTGCAGGGTGACGAACTCGGGCCGCCGCGCGTTCGTGGCCATGAGCAGCGTGTTCGCCACGGCCAGGCCGGTGAACCCGACCGAGATCCCGAGGAGGATCGCGAGGAACAGGTCGATGAGGTCGCCCTCCTCGGCCGCCTCCCGCTCGACGTACGACCGGGCCGTCAAAGCGACCGCGCCCGGGGCCGGCACGAATCCATGCTGCAGGTAGACCACCTGGGTGAGGGCTGCAGGGTCGTGCACGCGCACCAGGTCCCGGGGCAGCGAGAACCCGTCCTGCGCGGCGAGGGCGGTCACCGTGACCGGCAGTACCGCACCGTCGGCGAACCGCAGCGGCACCGGCTGGCCGACCTTCCAGCCCCGCCCGGCCGGGGCGACCACGTCCGCGGCCGCGGTGCCGACGGCGTCGAGGGGCTCCCCCGACTCCAGGTACACCGTGCTGGCCAGCTCGGAGCGCCCGCCCTGGGCCCGCACGGCGGCCTCGGACAGGCCCGGTGCGTTGTCGGCCCGGGTCGCCACCGCCGACTCCGGGATCTTGGCCGTGTCCTCGATGCCGACGGCCTCGTCCGCGGTCTGGAACGTGCCGACGAGCAGTACCGCGAACCCGACCGCGGCCAGCACCGGCGCCGCCGTCGAGCCGACCCGCCGGGCCGAGACCCGCGCCCCCTCGCGCACCAGCAGGCCGGTCGCGCCGCGCCGGGCAGGCCAGGTGACCAGGCGGACCAGCGGCACCACGAAGACGGGGGCGAGCAGGGCCGCGCCCACCAGCAGTACCATCGCCGAACCCAGCACGATCGTGGGCTTCTGCTCGGCGGTGGAGCCGGGCAGCAGCAGCGCCAGCCCGCCTCCGAGCAGTACCGCGCCGCCGCCGGTCAGCCACCGGGCCAGGGTCATCGGCCGCGGCTCGGCCGCCGCCACCCGCAGCGCCTCCAGGGCCGGCACCCGCGCGGCCCGGCGCGCCGACAGCCACACCCCGGCCGCGGCCACCACCAGGCCGACGGCCACCGCGCACATCGGCGCCCACCACGTGAACCCGACCTCGAAGCCGGTCGGCTCCAGCCCGGTCGCCACGAACGGCCCGGCCAGCAGCGGGGCGAGCGCGGCCCCGAGCAGCGCCCCCGGCACTCCCGCCGCGAGGCCGACCAGCAGCGCCTCGGCCAGCAGCATCCGCCGGACCTGGCCCGGCGTGGCCCCCACGGCCCGCAGCAGGCCCAGCTCCTGCCGACGCTGCGAGGCGGAGAAGGCGCACGTCGAGGCGACGACGAAGACCGCCACGAAGAAGCCGACGAAGACCACGGCGATGATCAGCTGGGCGCCGATCCAGCGGGTGCGCAGGTCCTCCTCGGACTCGGCCGCGCCCCGGGCGTCACCGGCCAGCGCGGTGCCGAGGCCGCCGAGCACGGCCGGGAGCCGGCCCGCGACCGCGCCGGCGTCCGCGCCCGGGGCGAGCCGCAGGGCGATGAACCGGGCGCCCGGGGCCAGCGCGGCCGCGGTCGCCTCGGACACGTAGAAGCCGGGCCGGTCGATCGTGCCGGTCACGGTCCAGGTCGCCGGCCCGGCCGCGGTGACGACGTCCATGGCCGCCCCGACCGGCAGGCCGAGCGCCCGGTCGACCACGACCTCGCCCGGGTTCGCCGGCGCGGCGCCGGAGACCGGCCGCTGCGGCGCCGACCACGATCGTCCACTGTGGAGCGCTTCGCGCCGGTCCCCCACCGGCTGTCCGTCGACGAGCCGCTGGACATAGAACGGGCGGTCGGGCACGACCGCGGCGACCCCCGGCACCGCGGCCAGCTCGGTGGTGAGCCGGTCGAGCTCCGCCGCCGACCACGGGCGATACGTCGCGAACCCGCCGTCGGGCGGGTCGAAGCGCGGCGCGGCCACGATCACCGGCGCGTCGGCGAGGGCGTCGGGCACCCGCGGCTGCGCGGCCGCCCAGACCGACAGGCAGCCCGACAGCACCGCGACACCCAGCAGCAGCGCCACAAAAGTGCCGAGAAAGAGGCTCCAGCGGTACCGGATCATGCTCAGGCTCACGCCGTCACCTCCGCAAGCTCCGGCGCCGGCGCGAGCCGGCAACTGTGCTTCTGGTGAGCGGCCCTGTCGCTTCGCTCCAGACCGCTCAGCATGCCGCCGACCCCGTCTCGAGGTGGGCCATCCGCGCCGCGATCTGCTCCGCGCCGCGCGGCTCGCGCAGTTCGTCGACGATGCGCCCGTCGGCCAGGAACAGCACCCGGTCCGCGTGTGCGGCCGCGAGCGGGTCGTGGGTGACCATCACGACGGTCTGGGCGTGCCGGTCGACCGCGGTCCGCAGCAGCCGCAGCACCTCCCGCGAGGACGCGTTGTCCAGTGCGCCCGTCGGCTCGTCGGCGAACAGCACCGCGGGCCCGGTGACCAGGGCCCGGGCGATCGCGACTCGCTGCTGCTGGCCACCGGAGAGCTCGCTCGGGCGGTGCCGGGCCCGCTCGGCCAGGCCGACCTCGGCCAGCACGGCCGCGACCTGCCCGGGTGCGGCCCGCCGGCCGGCCAGGCGCAGCGGCAGCTCGACGTTCTGCGCGGCGCTGAGCGCGGCCACCAGGTTGAACGCCTGGAAGACGAAGCCGACGCGGTCCCGGCGCAGGCGGGTGAGGGCCTTCTCGGACAGCGGGGTCAGGTCGACGCCGTCGATGCGCACCTGGCCGGACGTGGCCCGGTCGAGCCCGGCCGCGCAGTGCAGCAGTGTCGACTTGCCGGAGCCGGACGGGCCCATGACCGCGGTGAAGCTGGCCGGGGCGAACTGGACGGAAACGTCGTCGAGGGCGGTGACCGAGTGCTCGCCGGTGCCGTAGCGGCGGGTCACCGACCACAGCTCGACCGCCTGATGTGTCTGCAGCGTCGTCATCACACCGTAGATCGAAGCCGCTCACCGGCCCCGGCACAGTCGCACGGCGGTGAGACCTGCGGGTAACGCCAGCACTACCGCGGCCCGGGTGCACCACCGGTACGGTCGGCAGCATGCAGCCCCGATCGGTCATGGACGCGCTGCGGCTGCCCCCGATGCGGTTCCTGCGGTCGTGGTGGCCGTGGCGGTCGCTGCTGTACCTCACCAGCGGCGGCGCCCTCGGCCTGGCCACCGGCTTCGTCCTGCTGGGCCTGCTGCTCGGCGGGGCGGTGCTCAGCCTCCTCGTGGTCGGGCTGGCCGGCTTCCTCGCCGCCGCCCTGTCCGGGATCGTGGTCGCCCGCATCGAGCGCCGCCGCCTGCGCATGGTCGACGACGTGCGGCTCACCGACCCGCACCGCCGCCCGGCCCGCCCCGGGCTGCGCGCGTGGCTGCGCACCCGCCTGCGCGAGCCCGCGACCTGGCGGGAGCTCGGCTACACGATGCTCATGGTCACGGCCCTGTGCTGGCTCGATGGCATGGTCGTGGCGCTGTGGTTCTGGATCGTGACCGCGCTCGTCGGCGGCCCCCTGTACATCCACAGCGACGAGGCCCCGATCGAGCTCACCCTCACCGGGGCCGTGTTCGGCGTCGTGCTGGGCTTCGTCCTGCTGTACCCGATGAGCGCCTGGGCCGCCGCCCGGGCCGCGATCACCCAGGCCGTCCTCGGCCCGCGGATGGAGATGGACGCCGAGCTGACCGAGGTCGCGCGGTCGCGGGCCCGGCTCGTCGACGCGTTCGAGGTCGAGCGCCGCCGCATCGAACGCGACCTGCACGACGGCGCCCAGCAGCGGCTCCTGGCGCTGTCGATGCAGCTGGGGCTGGCGCGGCTGGAGCTGCCGGACGGCGCACCGGGCGCGGAGCCGGTGGCCCGCGCCCACGACCTCGCCAAGGAGGCACTGTCTGAGCTACGGGAGCTCATCCGCGGAGTACACCCGAAAATTCTCTCGGACCGAGGCTTGCACGCCGCGCTCCTCGAGGTCGCCGACCGGGCGCCGCTGACCGTCGACGTCGACGCGGCGCTGCCGGAGCGGCTGCCCGGGGCGGTTGAGGCGTGCGCGTACTTCGTCGTCGTCGAGGCCCTCGCCAACGTGGCCAAGCACAGCGCCGCGACCCGGGCCCGCGTGGTCGCGTCGGTCTCCCGCGGCCGCCTGACGGTGCAGGTCCGCGACGACGGGCGGGGCGGGGCCGACCCGGCCCGCGGCAGCGGCCTGTCCGGGCTGGCCGACCGGGTCGCGGCCGGGGGCGGGACCGTGGCCCTCGCCAGTCCCGTGGGAGGGCCTACGGTATTGCACGTGGAGCTCCCGTGCGCGTAGTCATCGCGGAAGACGGCGTGCTGATCCGCGAGGGGATCGCGGGGCTGCTGCGCCGGTTCGGGCACGAGGTCGTCGCGGCCGTCGGCGACCCGGACGCGCTGATCGAGGCGGTGCGCACGCACCGCCCGGACCTGGTCGTCACCGACGTGCGGATGCCGCCCGGGTTCAGCGACGAGGGCCTGCAGGCCGCGATCCGGCTGCGGGCCGACGACCCGGGCCTGCCGGTGCTGGTGCTGAGCCAGTACATCGAGCAGACCTACGCCGCGGAGCTGCTCGAGTCCGGCCGCCGCGCCGGCGTAGGTTACCTGCTCAAGGACCGCATCGGCGACGTGACCGAGTTCGCCGACGCCGTCGACCGGGTCGCCGCCGGCCACACGGTCGTCGACCCGGAGGTCGTCGGCCAGCTCCTCGGCCGCCGCCGCGACCCGCTGACCCGCCTCACCCCGCGCGAACGGGAGGTCCTGGCCCTGATGGCCGAGGGCCGCTCGAACGCCGCGATCGCCCGCACCCTGGTCGTCTCCGAGGCCGCCATCGCCAAGCACATCAACGGCCTGCTGGCGAAGCTCGACCTACCCCCCGACGACGACGTCCACCGCCGCGTCCGCGCCGTCCTCGCCTACCTCCGCGGCTAGCCCCACACAACCGACGCCGACCTCCGCGGGCAGCCGACGTGGCCGCGCCGATACTGTGTCCGGATGACCGATGAGGCGTCGAGCAGCGAGAAGCCCTGGCCGGTCCGCGTCGTCAGCCAGAAGATCAGCCAGTGGATCGGCCGCCTCGGCTGGATCTGGGTCGACGGCCAGGTCGCGCAGGTCACCCGCCGCCCCGGCACCAACACCGTGTTCCTCACGCTGCGCGACCCGTCGGCCGACCTCAGCCTGACCGTGACCACCAACCGCGACGTCATGGACCTCGGCGCCCCCAACCTGACCGACGGCGCCCGCATCGTCGTGCACGCCCGCCCCGAGTTCTACGCCGCCCGCGGTTCGTTGAGTCTGCGCGCCGACGAGATCCGCCAGGTCGGCGTGGGCGAGCTCCTGGCCCGCCTCGAACAGCTGAAGAAGCTCCTGGCCGCCGAGGGCCTGTTCGCGCGGGAGCGCAAGCGCCGCCTGCCGTTCCTGCCCCGCCGCATCGGCCTGGTCACGGGGCGGGCCAGCGCCGCCGAGCGGGACGTGCTGACAAACGCCCGGCGCCGGTGGCCGACGGTCGACTTCCGAGTCATCAACGTCGCCGTGCAAGGGCCTTCAGCGGTACCGCAGATCGTCGACGCCCTCAACGTCCTGGACCGGGACGAGACGATCGACGTCATCGTCATCGCGCGCGGCGGTGGCTCGATCGAGGACCTGCTCCCGTTCTCCGACGAGGCCCTGTGCCGGGCGGTGTTCGCCTGCCGCACCCCGGTCGTGTCGGCGATCGGGCACGAGACGGACGTACCACTGCTGGATTTCGTAGCTGACCTGCGCGCTTCGACCCCGACCGACGCCGCGAAGCGCATCGTGCCCGACCTGGCCGACGAGGTCCGCCTGATCGCCCAGGCCAAGCAGCGCCTGGACCGCTCCCTGCGCGGCCTGCTGGACCGCGAACAGCACCGCCTCGACGCGCTGCGGTCCCGCCCGTCGATCGCCCGCCCGCTCACCATGGTCGACAACCGGGCCACGGACGTCACCGCCCTACAGGCCCGCGCCACCCGCAACCTGGTCCACCGCCTGGACCGGGCCGGCACCGAGCTCGAGCACACCCTGGCCCGCCTGCGCACCCTGTCTCCGTCCGCCACGCTGCAGCGCGGCTACGCGATCGTCCAGCGCGAGGACGGCGCCGTGGTCCGCGCCCCCGCCGAGGTGAAGGCGGACGAGCAGCTCCGCATCCGCCTGGCCGAGGGCGAGCTCACCGCCGCCACCACCGCGACTGCCACCGCCGACTGAGCGACCGCGACCCCCGTAGCGAGCTGAGCGGCCGCGACTCTCGTACCGAGCTGAGCGGCCGCGCCCGAGCCGAGCCGCGCCGAGTGAACACGTCGAACTGAGCGAACACGCGCGTCGAGCCGGGCGAACACGCACGTCGAACTGAGCCGAGTGAACACGTCGAGCCGAGCGAACACGTCCGTCGAGCTGAGCCGATGAGCGCCGGGGTGCTGCGGCCGCGGACCGGCGTCGCCGGGGTGATGGAGGAGGGGTTCGTGCGCCTTTACGCGGTCGTCCAGGACCGAGCTCAACCAATGAACGGCCGGGGGTGCGACCGCGGAGCCGGGCGGCTTCCAAGGGCCGGATCACACTAAGGCGCCTTATGTGCCACCGTGCAAATTTTGGGGTGACTTCCAGGGGTCTATAGGAGAGGATGTCGTTCCGGCCCGGTTCCGGGCAGTTTCGGCCGGAAGGACGCGCGTGTCTCGACGTCTGCAGGATTACATGCTGGCCAGTGCCAAGAGCGGCCGCGAGGTCGTCCGGGCGGGGCCGTTCACGGTGACCATTACCGGGCATGACCCGAACGTGTACGTCAACTACGCCGTCCCCGACGCGGACGCGGAACCCTCCCCGGCCGACATCGACGCCCTGATCGCGGCGTTCACCAGCCGCGGCCGCACGCCTCGCCTCGAGTACCTGCCCGGCCTCGCCCCGCGGGTCGAACCGGCCCTGGTCGACGCCGGCTTCACCGTGGCCGACCGGCTGCCGCTCATGGAGTGCCGGCCGGAGTCCCTCGTCGACCAGCCCGACCCCGAGGGCTTCGAGCTCGTCACCCCGACCACGGACGAGGAGACGGAGGCGATGCTGGCCGCGCAGCACGAGGCGTTCGGCGAGGCGCCTCCGACCCCGGAGCACGTGGCGTCCACGCGGGCCAAGGCCGCCGCCGGCCACATCTACCTCCTGGCCCGCGAGACCGCCACCGGTGCCGCCGCGGGCGGTGGGGTCGCGGTCGCCGTGCGCGACGGCATCAGCGAGGTGGCGGGCATAGCGGTCCGCCCCAAGTACGAGCGCCGCGGCCTCGGGGGCAGCATCACCCTCCACCTGACCCGAGCCGCCTTCAAGGCCGGCGCGACGCTGACGTTCCTCACCCCGGCCGGCGACGCCCAGGAGCGCGTGTACGCCCGGGTCGGCTACCAGCGCGCCGACTCGGTCCTGTTCCTGTCGTACTCCGCCGGGTGACGGACGCTCTCCAACACTGACGACGCGCTTCGCAGGCGACGGACGCTCCGCCGGTGACGGACGCGCTCCGCTGAGCGGCGGGCGCGCTTCGCAGGCGACGGACGCGCTCCGCTGAGCGGCGGGCGCGCTTCGCAGGCGACGGACGCGCTCCGCTGAGCGGCGGGCGCGCTTCGCAGGCGACGGACGCTCCGCCGGTGACGGACGCGCTCCGCTGAGCGGCCGGCGCGCTTCGCGGCTGACGGACGCTCCGCGCGGTGTTGGGCGCGCCCGGCTCAGCGGCGGGAGCGCTCCGCGGCTGACGGACGCTCCGCGGGACGGGACGCTCCGCCGGGTGACGGACGCGCTCCGCTGAGCGGCGCGCGCTTCGCCGGGTGACGGGTGCGCTGTTCCCGTCGCGACTCGGGTGGGTGGCGTGTGGTTGAGTGGAGCCCGTGAGCGAGGCGAAGGCGAAGACCACGGCGGAGACGCTGACGTATGAGCAGGCCCGCGCCGAACTGGCCTCCGTCGTCGAACGGCTGGAGTCCGGCGGGTCGACGCTGGAGGAGTCGCTCGCGCTGTGGGAGCGGGGCGAGGAGCTGGCCGCGATCTGCCAGCGCTGGCTCGACGCCGCCCGCGCCCGCCTCACACCCGCGGAGTCCTGACCCGGCGGCCGCAAATCGCCGGTGCGTGCATGACGACGCACTCGGCGCATGTCCCTGCGCTCGCTGGCACCGGGGCGGCGGGGGTGGTGGTTATTGCAGGCCGATGTAGCGGGCCTGGGCGCGCATCTGGTGGTCGAAGAACTCGGCCGGGTGGTTGATCGTGTTGCGCATCTGGCCGAAGATCTCGAAGCTCACCTGGCCGAAGAGGGCCACCCAGGCCGAGAGGGCGCGGATGACGGTGGTCAGGTGGACGGACGGGGCGATGACCGAGCGGACCCGCTGGAGGTTCGCTACCGACTCCGGCGGCGGGAGGGTGTCGTCGAAGCGGGTCACGGTGTCGGTCTTCGCGGCCGCCTCCAGGATGCCGCCCAGCACTGTGACCGCGCGGATGCCCGGCGCCACGGTGTCCTCCGGGGCCTGGTAGCCGGGGACGGGGCTGCCGTAGATGAGCGCGTACTCGTGCGGGTGGGTCACGGCCCAGTCGCGGACGGCGTGCGCCAGGGCCAGCCAGCGGGCGGTCGGGGCCTCAGGCGGTACCCCCGAAACGGCTTCTTCGGCTTTGGCGCCTAACGCGTTGTAAGCGTCCAGGATCAGGGCGGTCAGCAGGTCGTCGCGGCTCGGGAAGTAGCGGTAGATGGCCGAGCTCACCATGCCCAGGTCGCGGGCCACGGCGCGCAGGGACAGGTTGGCGCCGTCCGTGGCCAGGTGGCGGCGGGCGATCTCCTTGATCTCGTCCGTCATCTCGGCACGGACGCGGGCCCGGATCGAGTTCGCCTTCATCCGCCCATCATCACACACGCTCCGAACCGAGAGCACTGCTCTTGCATTCGCTGGCGGACACATGCTCCAATATGAGAGCAGTGCTCTCGCAACAGAGCACACGACACGCCAAGGAAGGCGGAGACATGCACGTCATCGTGGGAGCGGGGTCGGTCGGCGGGGCTGTGGCGATGGAGCTGGCCGCGGCCGGGGAGCCGGTCACGGTCGTCACGCGCAGCGGCGGCGGGCCGGAGCATCCCCTGGTCACGCGGGTGGCGGCCAACGCCGGGGACGCCGACGCCCTGGTCCGGATCGCGCAGGGCGCCGAGGTGATCTACAACTGCGCGAACCCGCAGTACTTCGAGTGGCCGACCGCCTGGCCGCCCATGCACAACGCCATGCTCCGGGCGGCCAAGGAACACGGAGCGGTGCTCGCGATCACGGCCCCGCTCTATGGGTACGGGCACGTGGACCGGCCGATGACCGAGGACCTGCCCCTGGCCGCGAAGACCGTGAAGGGGCGGGTCCGCGCGCAGATGTGGCTCGACACGCTGGCCGCGGGCGTGCGCGCGGTCGAGGTGCGCTCGTCGGACTGGATCGGCCCCAGCTACTCGCTGATCTCCATGGCGCTGCCGGCCATGCGCGCCGGGAAGACGGTGTGGATGCCGGCGCCGGTGGACGTGCCGCATTCGTACACGTACACCGGCGACGCCGCGCACACCCTGGTCGCGCTGGCCCGGGAGCCGCGCGCCTGGGGCCGGGCCTGGCACACGCCGTCACCGCCGGCGTCGACCGCGCGGCAGCTGCTCACCCGGGTCGCCGAACTGGGCGGCCTGCCGGCACCGTCGTTCCGGGTGTACCCGAAGCCGCTCCTGCGGGCGGCCGGCGTGTGGGACAAGTTCGCGAAGGAGTTCGTCGAGGTCCGCTACCAGCACGATCGCCCGTTCGTCGTCGACTCCTCGCGCGTGACCAGCGAGTTCGGCCTGACCGCGACCCCGCTCGACGACGCGATCCGCGCGGCCCTGCGGCACGCCTGACCGCTGGAGGGAAGACAGCGCACCAACGGCGAGAGCACTGCTCGCGAACGGAACCGGCCGCCCCGCCGGCCGGCGGGCGGCGGGGCGGGGTGGTACCGGGTGACCCCTTTCGGCACCGAGGCGCCGGCGGGGATCGTGCGGGGTAAGGGAGATACAGCTAGCTGAAGTCGACCAGGGAGTAGGCGCGCAGCTTCTCGAGGCGGTGGAACGAGTCGATCCAGCGGATCGTGCCGGAGCGGGATCGCATGACGATGGACTGGGTGTAGGCGCCGCCGGAGCGGTAGCGGACGCCCTTCAGCAGGTCGCCGCTGGTCACGCCGGTCGCGCAGAAGAACATGTTGTCGCCGCTCACCAAGTCGTCCGTCTTCAGGACCCGGGACAGGTCGTGGCCGGCGGCGAGGGCCTTCTCGCGTTCCGCGTCGTCTCTCGGCCACAGTTTCGCCTGGATGGCGCCGCCCATGCATTTCAGTGCCACCGCGGCCACGATGCCTTCCGGGGTGCCGCCGATGCCCATGAGCACGTCCGTCTCGCTGTTGTCCCGAGCCGCGCTGATGGCGCCCGCGATGTCGCCGTCGGAGATGAAGCGGATCCGGGCGCCGGTCTGGCGGACCTGCTGGACGAGCTCCGCGTGGCGGGGGCGGTCCAGGATGCAGACGGTCAGTTCGGACACGCTCGAGCGTTTCACCTTGGCGATCCGGCGCAGGTTCTCCTCCACGCCGGCGTCGATGTCGACGACGTCGGCGCACTCGGGGCCGACGGCCAGCTTCTCCATGTAGAACACCGCGGACGGGTCGAACATGGCGCCGCGCTCGGCCACGGCCAGCACGGCCAGGGCGTTCGGCATGCCCTTGCTCATCAGCGTCGTCCCGTCGACCGGGTCGACCGCCACGTCGACCTCGGGGCCGGTGCCGTCGCCCACACTTTCGCCGTTGTAGAGCATCGGCGCGTTGTCCTTCTCACCCTCGCCGATCACCACCGTGCCGCGCATGGGCAGCGAGTTGATCAGCAGGCGCATCGCGTCGACGGCCGCGCCGTCGCCGCCGTTCTTGTCTCCCCGGCCGACCCAGCGGCCTGCGGCCATCGCCGCCGCCTCCGTCACACGGACGAGGTCAAGGGCCAGGTTCCGGTCCATCTCACGGCTCATTCGTGCACTCCTGTCAGACGACACAGGCCTCGTCGGTCACGACGCATTCGGCCGGCTGCGGCTTCGCGCCTCTTCGCGTGGGTGTGTTCACCACCATTCATCCTGGCAGCGATCGGGCTTCCATGACCTGTCAAGATGGTCACGTGGCGAGTACCACCGAACAACCCAAGGCTCCGAAGGCGCGCCGGCCCCGTGACATGGCGCTGTCCATGCTGGTCCTGATCATCCCGGTGTTCCTGATCGTGGCGTTCTACCGGTACCTCGGCCATGAAACGCCGCCGACCGTCGACACCACCGAGGTCTACGGCTCGGTGCAGCGCGCGGGCCAGTTTCAGCCGTTGAAGCCCGAGGGCCTGCCCGACGGCTGGCGGATCGCCTCCGCCACGTTCACCGACGGCATCCTGCGCATCGGCGTCACCGCACCGGACGACGGCGCGTTGCAACTGGTCGAAAGCGCGAATCCGGCATCGGTACTCGTACCCGCCATCGTCGGCAAGACGCCCCACGACGACGGGGAGACGACCATCGCCGGGACGACCTGGCACCGCTACTCCCAGGGCCGCCCGGGTGAGCGCGCGATCGTGCAGACCACCGGCAACCGCACGGTCATCATCGTGGGCCAGGCCAAGGAAGCCCAGTTGGGCGAGCTGGCCGCCAGCCTCACAGCGTAGGCAGCGGCAGCCCGAAGCCGACCGTCGTCCCGGAGCCCTCCGTCGACTCCAGGGCGATCCAGCCGCCGTGCGCCTCCACGATGGCCTTGGCGATGGCCAGCCCCAGCCCGCTGCCCTTGATGGCGCGTTTCTGGGCGTCGGCGGTACGGAAGAAGCGCTGGAAGATCATTCCTTGCTCGGCGTCGGGAATGCCGTTGCCGGTGTCGCGGACCCACAGGACGACCTCGCCGTCGCGTTCGCGGCCGGTGACGGTCACCGCGCCGGCCGGGTCCGAGAATTTCACGGCGTTGTCGAGCAGGTTGAGCACCACCCGCTCCAGCTGCTCGGCGTCGCCCTGGACGGTGGGGATGTGGTCGTCGACGTCGATGGTCAGGCGCAGCCCGGCGGTCTCCATCGCGGGCCGGATCGCCTCGCAGGCGGCGTCGATCAGCCGGCGCAGGCGGACCGGGCCCAGGTCCAGGGTCAGGGTGCCGGACTCGATGCGGGAGAACGTGAGCAGGTCCTCGATCAGGTCGAGCAGGCGGCGGCCGTTGCGGTCGATGATCCCGACGATCTTGCGTTCGGTCGGGCCGAGGGCGGTGGCGTCGCTGTCGGCCAGGATCTCCGTGTAGCCGCGGATCGAGGTCAGCGGCGTGCGCAGCTCGTGCGAGACGGTCGCCACGAACTCGCTCTTGAGCCGGTCGAGCTCCTGCAGGTCGCTGTTGCTGCGGGCGAGCTTCTCGGCCTGGCGCTGCAGCGCCTCCTCGGCCCGGCGCCGGTCGCTGACGTCGGCGAACTGGTGGACCACGCCGGGTGCGTCGCCGCCGACGAGCGAGGCCGAGTACTGCCCCCACAGCACCGTCCCGTCGGTCCGGCACAGCCGCAGCTCCGTGGTCACCTTGTCGGCCTCGCCGGCGACCAGGCGTTTGAGCCGCTCCTCGACCAGCGGCCGGTCGTCGTCGCAGATCACGTCGGGCAGGAATCCGGCCGGCTCCAGCCCGGTCATCCGGGCCAGCTCCTGGTTGACCTGCACGACCCGGCCGGTGAGGTCGGTGACGGCCATGCCGACCGGGGCGTGGTCGAACGCGGCCCGGAACGTGAGCTCGGCCCGGTGCCGGTCGGCCAGCAGGCGCCGCTGCGACAGCGCGTGCCCGACCGCCGAGGCCAGCCGGCTCAGCCGGTCCTTGAGCAGGTAGTCGACGGCCCCGTGGCGCAGCGCCTCGACGCACGCCTCCTCGCTCAGCGCGCCGCTGACGACGATGACGGGGATGTCGAGGCCGGCCGCGGCCATCAGCTCGAGCGCCTCCAGCGCGTTGCACTGCGGCAGCGAGTAGTCGGCCAGGATGACGTCGGGCGGGTCGGCGCACAGGGCGGCCCGGAAGCCGTCGCGGGTGTCCACCCGGCTCCACTGCGGCGTGAAGCCGGCCCGGCGTAGCTCCAGGACGAGCAGTTCGGCGTCGGCCGCGCTGTCCTCGAGCAGGAGCAGCTTCATGAGGGCGTCTCGGTCACGTTGAGGCCGAGCCAGTACACCCCGATGTTGTTGATCGCGGTCATGAACTGCTCCATGTCGACTGGTTTGACGATGTAGCTGTTGACGCCGAGCTCGTAGCAGGCCCGCAGGTCGCGGTCCTGAGCGGACGAGGTGAGCATGACGACCGGGATGTGCCGGGTCCGTGGGTCGGCCTTGACCTGCCGCAGCACGTCGATGCCGTCGACGCGGGGCAGTTTGATGTCGAGCAGCACCACCCGCGGCGGGTCGGGCCGGGCGGTGAACAGGTACTCGAGGGCCTCGGCGCCGTCGCGGGCCACGTCGACCGCGGCCGCGCACTCGCCGCGTTCGAAGGCCAGCCGGGCCAGCTCCAGGTCGTCGGGGTTGTCCTCGACGAGCAGCACGCGGTTCATCGCACCGCCTCCAGCTCGCGCACGAAGACGGGCAGCGTGAAGAGGAACGTCGCGCCCTCGCCCGGTGCCGCCTCGGCCCAGATCTGCCCGCCGTGGCGGTGCACGATCCGGTGGGTGAGGGCCAGGCCGATGCCCGTGCCCTCGTACTCCTCGGCCCGGTGCAGCCGCTGAAAAACCTTGAAGAGCTTCCCGGCGTACCGCATGTCGAACCCGGCACCGTTGTCGCGCACGAAGTAGGTGGCCTCCCCCGCGACGGTGACGTTGTGCCCCACCTCGATGCGGGCCGAGGTTTGTTCCCGGGTGTACTTCACCGCGTTGCCGAGCAGATTCGCGATCACGTGCCGGACCAGCCGCGGGTCACCGACGGCGTCCGGCAGCTCCCCGACGACCAGCTCGATCGGCCGGTCGCCGCGCTCGACGGCGAGCTCGTCCCAGACCTCGGCCACCAGTTCGGCCAGGCCGACCCGGCCACTGGCCAGCTCCTGGCGCTGCAGGCGGGAGAAGGCCAGCAGCCCGTCGATGAGCTCACCCATCTGCTGCGCCCCGGCCCGGATCCGCTCGACGTAGCGCCGGCCCGGCTCGTCCAGCGCCGCGTCGTAGTCGAGCGCGAGCATCTTCGCGAACCCGTCGACGGCCCGCAGCGGCGCCCGCAGGTCGTGCGACACGCTGTAGGAGAACGACTCCAGCTCGGCGTTGGCCTCGCGCAGGTCGGCCGTGCGCTCGTCGATGCGCTGCTCCAGGTCGGCGTTGAGCCGCTCGATGACCTGCTCGGCCTGCTTGCGCTCGGTCACGTCCTGGCTGACGGTGACGAACCCGCGCACCGAGCCGTCCGGGTGACGCACCGCGGAGACGAGCCCGTGCGCCCAGAACCGGGTGCCGTCCTTGCGCACCTGCGGCCCGTCGAGCTCGGCCCGGCCCCGCTCGGCGGCCCGCTCGAGGACCCGCTCGGGCCGCCCGCCGGCCTGGTCGTCGGCGGTGAACAGGCAGGCATAGCTGGTGCCGATCGTCTCTTCGCTGGGGTACCCGTTCAGCCGCTCGGCATTGACCGACCAGCTGACGATCGTCCCCGCCGGGTCGAGCATGTAGATCGCGTAGTCCCGGGCCCCGTCCAGCAGCACCTGCAGCAGCTCCTCGGACCCGCGCAGCTGCTCCTCGGCGGCGTGCCGGTCGGTGATGTCGCGCATGACCGCCACGAATCCCGGCTGCTCCCGCTCGTGGAGCAGCGTGCGCAGGCGGATCTCGATCCGGCGCCCGGCCATCACGCACTCGACGAGCGACTCCGTCCCGGCCGGCCAGCCGCCGTGGGTCCGGTACGGCGTGACCCCGTCGGCCGCCCGCATGTCCAGCAGCTCCGCCCACTGCGACGCCGGCCGCTGCGACGCCTCCGGCCCGAGGATGGCCCGGGCCGTCGGATTCAGCCAGGCCGCGTTGCCGTCCCCGTCGATGACCGCCACGCCGTCGGCGATCGTGTCCATGACCGCGCTGAGCAGCGTCGCCTGCGAGCGGGCGGTGACACCGGCGACCCGCAGCTCGGCGGTGGCCTCCTCGACGCGCTCCTCGGCCCGGCGGCGGGAGGTCGCCAGGGTGTACACCAGCAGCCCCGTCACCAGGGTGAGCGCCGCGCCACCGAAGAACATGCCGTCGTCGAGGTGCCCGTCCGCGCCGACCAGCACCCCACTGCCCGTCGCCACCCGCAGCTGCCACTGCTTGTCCGCGACCTGCACGTCGGCGGTCCGGCGCAGGTCCGACCCGCGGGGCGCCCGGCGGGCGAGGGCGGCGATGGTCCGCAGCTCCGTGCCCGCGTAGGCGGCCAGGGTCACGTCCGGCAGCTCGCGCGCCGGCTGCAGCATCGTGTCGCCGAAGAAGTCCTGCACGCGGACGGTCAGCTGGAGGTACCCCCGCAAAGCTCCGGTCTTGTGCTCCACCACCCGCTGCACAAGCGCGACGGTCTGCGGCTGGGGCGAGGCGGAGCTGGCCGCGTCCCGCAGCGCGACGTAGGGCTCCGAGGCCGCCGGCAGCCCGCTCCGCTCGGCCCGCGCGACCGCGTCGGCCGCCTGCGGGATGCCCGCCAGGTCCCGCCCGGCCCGGTCCCCGCCCGGCTGCCGCACGTCGAGCGACCGCACCAGCATCGCGAAGTAGTGCTCGGTCGCCCCCGGCGTCGGGGCGAGGGTCAGGTCGGCCACCCCGCGGCCCCGCCAGGCGGCCTGCGCGACGGCGACGTCGGCGTCCGGCACCGGCACCACGTAGTCGACGCCGGTGACCCCGGCCAGCCACAGCTGCCCGAGCGGCTGCGTGGCGGTGGTGAAGGCGTCGGCGTCCAGCGCGGGCAGCGCCTCGAGCCCGCCGGCGGCAAGCTGGAGGGCATCGACGTACCGCTGCGTCCCGGCCGCCACCGCGTCCTGCGCCGCCGCCGTGCGCCGATCCAGCGCCTGATCGGCCCGGTCCCGCTCGACCCGGTGCATGAGCAGCCCCGCACCGCCGGACACCAGCAGGCCGAGGAGCACCACGCCGATGACCTGCAGACGGACGCCCACCACACCTTGTCCCATCGGCGGCGCGCATCGGTGGTTGAGGGAGTGGCCGCACGATATGTCGGGCGCTACGCGTCGTGGCTCGCACGATATGTCGGGCGCTGCGCGCCACGCTCCGCTCGACATATCGGATTTATCGCCTGACGCGGGATAAGTCCGTTACATGACAGTAGAAGGAGCTTACCGGGCGATTGCCGCATGTTCGGGGAGGCGCTGCGGCGGGTCAACCGTCACAGCGCATCGCCGCGTGTTCGGGGAAGCGCTGCGGCGGGTCCTCGAGTTCGTGCAGACCCTCCGCGAGCTCGGCCTCGACCTGGCCACCATCCGCGAGGTCCTGGACCGCGGGGCATCGCTGCGCGAGGTGGCCGCCGCCCATGCCGAGGCCGCCGCGGGCGATCGCCGAATGTCCGCGGAGAGGTCGCGGGGGTCAGCCGTTGCGGGCGATTGCCGAATGTTCGCGGGAACGCTGCGGAGGTCGAGCCGTTGCGGGCGATTGCCGAGCGTCCGGAGAGGCGCCGCGGCGGGTCAGCCGTTGTCGGACGAGTGGCCCGGGAACAGGTGCGCGGCCGGGTCGATGATGACGGCGGCGTTGTTGACGGCGGTCGCGGCCTCGCCGAAGCCGACCGCGATCAGCCGGACCTTCCCGCTGTATTCGCTGATGTCCCCGGCCGCGAACACCCGCGGCCGGTTCGTCGCTGTCGTGCTGTCGACGCGGATGTGCCGCTTGTCGAGCTCCAGCCCCCAGTCCGCGAGCGGGCCGAGATCGGCCGTGAACCCGAGCGCGGCGACCACCGTGTCGGCCGGGACCGTGCGCACGGTACCGCCGCGCGGCGCGACGTCGACGCCGCTGACCCGGCCGTCGCCGTGCAGCTTGGTGACCTCGGCGTTGACGATGATGTCGACGGGGAGCGCCTGGACCCGGGCCACGGTCGAGGCGTGCGCCCGGAACTTGTCGCGCCGGTGGATCAGGGTCACGGAGCGGGCGATCGGCTGCAGGGCGAGGGCCCAGTCGAAGGCCGAGTCGCCGCCGCCCACGATGACGACGTCGTGGCCGGCGAGGTCGGCGAGGTGCGGCACGAAGAAGACGAGACCCTCGCCGGTGAAGCTCTCCGCGGCCGGCAGCGGGCGGGCGGTGAAACTGCCGAGGCCGCCCGTGATCAGGACCGCCCCGCAGTGCAGGGTCCGCCCGTCGGAGAGGGTGAGGACCGGGCGCTCATCGTGATAGGACAAGCCCTCAGCGCGTACCCCCAAAAGGTATTCGGGGTTGAACTGCGCCGCCTGCTCGACCAGGTTGGCCACCAGGTCACGCCCGCGGATGCCCGGAAAGCCGGCCACGTCGAAGATCATCTTCTCCGGGTACATCGCGGTGACCTGCCCACCGGGCTCGGGCAGCGCGTCGATGACCGCGGTCGACAACCCGCGGAACCCCGCATAGTAGGCGGCGAAGAGCCCGGCCGGACCCGCGCCGACGATGGCGAGGTCGACTTCTTTCCGCATGGGCCAGACGCTACGACAGCTCCGGTCCGAGGGATAGGGGCTCGTCCGGCGCGACCGCGCGCGGACGGCGGCGGCGGAAGATGACCGCCGCGACCAGACCGGCCAGGAACCCGCACAGGTGGCCCTGCCACGACACGTCGGGGTCGCCGGGCAGCACGCCGAAGAGCTGCCAGCCGTAGAGCAGGCCGACCAGAAGACCGACACCGATGTACCACAGGCGCCGTCCCACCACCCCACGCATCAGGATGACGCCGAGGTATCCGAAGATGACGCCGCTCGCGCCGACCACGATCGTGTTGCCGTCGCCGAGGAACCAGACGCCGACCCCGGCGACGATCGCGATGAAGGCGGTCGTGAACCAGAACCGGGCGCCGCCGTCGGCGAGCACGAACGTGCCCAGCAGGATCAGCGGCACGCTGTTGGCCAGCACGTGGTCGAAGCTCGCGTGCAGGAACGGGGCGAAGACGATGCCGTCCAGCCCGTCGATGTGGTGCGGCCGGATCCCGCCCGCCTGGTCGAGGCGGTTGCCGCTGAGCCGGTCCAGCAGCTCGATGAGGAACAACACCGGCACGATCGCGCACATCGCCACGAAAGCCCGCCCGATGGACGCGTAGAACGCCTCGGTGCCGAACCGCGTCGGGTCGGCCTGCCGGTCGCCGTCGAATGCCACGCCCAAAGTGGTAACAGAGACACGCCACCCCCGCCACACGAGAATTTCGCGGCGGGGGTGGCGTATTTATCAGGCTCAGTAGGAGTGGTGGCTCTGCCAGTAGCTCCAGGCGCCACACGGGTTCTTGTACTTGCCCTTGATGTAGCCGAGGCCCCAGCGGATCTGCGTCTCGGGGTTGGTCTTCCAGTCGGCTCCGGCCGAGGCCATCTTGCTGCCGGGGAGCGCCTGCGGGATGCCGTAGGCCCCACTCGGGTTGGCGGCCTTGGGGTTCCAGCCGCTCTCCTTGTCCCACAGGTTCGCCAGGCACGGCATCTGGTCGAGGCCGAAGCCCATGCCGATGAGGACGGCGCAGCCGGTCTTCTTGTTGCCCGAGTAGACGTCGCACGAGGCCGGCACCGGGTACTTCGGCGGCGAGTTGGAGGGCGGCGTGGCCGATGGCGAGCGGGTCTTGCTGCGGCTCGCCTCCTCTTCCGCCTTCTTGCGGGCCTCGTCGTCGGCGGCCTTGGCCTGCGCGGAGGCCTCCTCGGCGGCGGCCTGGGCCTTGGCCAGGGCGTCGGCCTCGGCCAGGCTGTTCGGCGAGCGCGAGACGGTCGGCGTCGCGGAGGACGACGAGACGGGGAACGCGGCGGCGTCGGCGGCCTTGACCGTGTCGGGCGACGGTGAGTCGTCCTGGCTCTGCAGGGCGGCGATCGCGAGCCCGCCGACGAGACCCGCGAGGATCACGAGGGCGAAGACGGCTCGGATGGTGCCGACCCGGTGCCACAGGCGGATCACAGGGTCATCCATTCGTCGGGGACAGGGTGCGGTGCCCGTCTCCCACGCTGTGGCGGGAGGCGGGCCCGGGCGGGGGTTACCCACCGTCCGGGCCCTTACGCACCGTGAGCGCCTGATGCCCACTTGCGTGGCGTCACGCGCTCGGAACCCACCATCGCCTAGTCCGTTCGCAGGTGAGAACCCGAACGCCACCACTTGTGACCTTAATCACGCGGCAATTCGGACTGTTACCCTCAAGTCCGGCCCCTGACGGCCGATGATCACCGCTCGAACGGCAGGTCTTCCAGCAGATCGGTGACCATTTCGGCGATCGGAGAACGCTCCGAACGGGTGAGGGTCACGTGGGCGAAGAGGGGATGGCCCTTCAGTGCCTCGATGACGGCGGCGATACCGTCGTGGCGGCCCACCCGCAGGTTGTCACGCTGCGCGACGTCATGGGTGAGCACCACCCGCGAGTTGCTGCCGATGCGGGACAGGACGGTCAGCAGAACCCCCCGTTCGAGGGACTGCGCCTCATCCACGATCACGAAGGCGTCGTGCAGGCTGCGGCCGCGGATGTGGGTCAGCGGAAGCACCTCGAGCATGCCCCGGGCCGCGACCTCCTCCATCACGTTGTCGTGCACCAGCGAGCCCAGCGTGTCGAAGACCGCCTGCGCCCACGGCGACATCTTCTCCGACTCGCTGCCGGGCAGATAGCCGAGCTCCTGCCCGCCGACCGCGTACAGCGGCCGGAAGACGATGACCTTCTTGTGCTTGCGCCGCTCCATGACCGCGTCGAGCCCCGCGCACAGCGCCAGCGCCGACTTGCCCGTGCCGGCCCGCCCGCCCAGCGAGATGATCCCGACCGAGTCGTCCATCAGCAGGTCCAGCGCCACCCGCTGCTCCGCCGAACGGCCCCGCAGCCCGAACGCCTCCCGATCCCCGCGCACCAGCCGCACCGACTTGTCGGTGCCGACCCGGCCCAGCGCCGACCCGTTCTGCGACGTGAGCACCAGCCCGGTGTGCACCGGCAGATCCCCGGCCCCGTCGAGGTCGACGGCCTCCCCGGCGTACAGCTGCTTGACCTCCGCCTCCGAGATCCCCAGCTCGACCATGCCGGTCCAGGTGTGATCCGCGGCCGGCCCGGGCTGATACTCGTCCGCGGCCAGACCCACCGCGGCCGCCTTGACCCGCAGCGGCATGTCCTTCGTGACCAGCAGGACGTCCCGGCCCTCCGCCTGCAACGCGAGCGCGACCGCCAGAATCCGCGCGTCGTCGGTGTCGGCCCGGAACCCGGCCGGCAGCACCTGCTGGTTGGCGTGGTTGAGCTCGACCCGCAGCGTGCCACCGGCGTCGGTCAGCGGGATCGGCTCGTCCAGCCGCCCGTGCTTGGCCCGCAGATCGTCCAGGAAGCGCAGCGAACGCCGCGCGAAGTAACCCAGCTCGGGATGGTGCCGCTTGCCCTCCAACTCGGAGATGACGACCAGCGGCAGGACCACGTCATGCTCGCCGAACCGGAGAAACGCGCCCGGATCGGAGATCAGCACGGACGTGTCCAGCACGAAGGTGCGCCGGGCGGGGAGCGGACTCTCCTCGGCCTTCTTCCGGGTGCGCCGGACGGCCTTGACGGGCTGGGCCACCTCTTGCGACGGCGCCTGACTCGACGCTGCTGGCGCCGGCTCCGCGGAGGTGGAAGAGGAGGCTGAGGGACTACGGCGAACGGCCACGTTATCTCCGGGGGCGGGCACCTCGCCGCCCGCACTCGCGTCCTCCGACGCCCGCACGGGGTCGGGTGCTTGGCCCCGTGGCTTCACATGCGTTCGCTCGGTCCGGGCCTCGGATGCCGGGGAAAACCCCCGCCACAGCAATGACGCTAACGGGTGCCAGCAAAATCCACTAGATCGAAGCGGTGATTCCCGGCCGAAGACACCCGAACACACGACAAACAGGAGGTCAACTCGCCCTTCCGGCCCCCGCGTGGCCACCTTTTTGGGAGCCGCTCAGCGCCTGTGCGGTCCGCGCGGACCGCACGTCGACGGGTGGCGGCGCGCAGCGATCGGCCGCAGCGGGATGATGGCCGCACGAAACGACAAATCGGGCGCGATGTGTCGAGATCTGTCGGATTTGTCGCTCAGGGCACTCCGCACGGCCCGCAGCCGGCGGCGGAGATCAGGAGGGGTGGTAGGTGGAGACTTGTCTCCCCTTCGCGCTTCTAGGAAATTCAGCCTCCCCTTCGCGCTTTTCGGAATTGCAGATCAGGTCCCGTAGCGGCGTTGGCGGTTGGCGTAGGAGCGTAGGGCGCGCAGGAAGTCGGTGCGGCGGAAGCTGGGCCAGTGGACGTCGCAGAAGTAGAACTCCGAGTGGGCGCTCTGCCACAGCAGGAAGCCCGACAGCCGCTGCTCCCCCGACGTGCGGATGACCAGGTCAGGGTCGGGCAGGCCGCGCGTGTAGAGGTGGTCGGAGATGTGGTCGACGTCCAGGATCTCGGCCAGTTCCTCGATCGTGGTGCCGGCCTTGGCGTGCTCGTGCAGCAGCGAGCGCACGGCGTCGGCGATTTCGCGGCGGCCGCCGTAGCCGACGGCCAGGGAGACCTGGGCGCCGCCGCTGCGGTCGATGGTCTTCTCCTGGGCCGCCTTGAGGGCCTGGGCGGAGTTGCTGGGCAGCAGGTCGAGCGCGCCCACGATGCGAAGTTGCCAGGGGTTGCGTTCGTCGGCCAGGTCGGCGGCCAGGCTCTCGATGATCTGCAGGAGCGGGTCGAGCTCCTGGGCCGGGCGGGAGAGGTTGTCGGTGGACAGCAGCCACAGGGTGACGTGCTTCACCCCGGCGCCGTCGCACCAGCGCAGGAGCTCCTTGATCCGCTCGGCGCCGACCCGGTGGCCGTCGTTGGGATCGACGTATCCCATCTCGCGCGCCCAGCGGCGGTTGCCGTCGACGATGACCCCGACGTGGTGCGGCTTTGGCTTGCCGAGCATCCGGCGGGCGAGACGCTTCTCGTACAGCGAATAAACGACGTCACGCAGACCCACGGCAGCAAAGGCTAGCGCCCCGAGCCGCGAAGCAACACCGTCAGCCAGCCACCGGACAGTACCGGTTCAGTAAACAAGCAAGCGGCCGGTCGACTGACAGACCGGCCGCTCACCAGGGATTATGCGACGCCGAGGCGGGCTCGCAAGGTGTCCAGCTCGGCCCAGAGAACTCCCGGCAACTTCTCGCCGAACTGTTCGAACCAGGCCTGGATCTGTGGCAGTTCCGCGCGCCACTCCTCCGGGTCGACGCGCAGGGCGGCGGCCAGGTCGTCGGCGGTCAGGTCCAGGCCGGCGACGTCGAGGGCGCCGGGGGCGGGCACGGAGCCGATCGGGGTGTCCACCGCGGCGGTGGTGCCCTCGATGCGCTCGACGACCCACTTGAGGACCCGCGAGTTCTCGCCGAACCCGGGCCACAGGAAGCGGCCGTCATCCCCGCGGCGGAACCAGTTCACGTAGAAGATCCGGGGCAGCTTGGACACGTCGGCCTTCTTGCCCATGTCGATCCAGTGCGCGAAGTAGTCCCCGGCGTGGTACCCGATGAAGGGCAGCATCGCCATGGGGTCGCGGCGCACCACGCCGACCTTGCCCACCGCCGCGGCCGTGGTCTCGCTGGACAGCGTGGCCCCGAGGTAGACGCCGTGCGCCCAGTCGCGCGCCTCGGTGACCAGCGGCACCGTCGTCTTGCGGCGGCCGCCGAAGAGGATGGCGTCGATCGGCACCCCGCGCGGGTCGTCGTATTCGGGCGCCAGGATGGGGCACTGGCTGATAGGAGTACAAAATCGGGAATTGGGGTGTGAGGAGAGCTCGTCGGACTCCGGGGTCCAGTCCCGGCCGCGCCAGTCGGTCAGGTGCGCGGGCGGCTCACCCATGCCCTCCCACCAGATGTCGCCGTCGTCGGTGAGCGCCACGTTGGTGAAGACCGAGTTGCCGCGGGCCAGGGTGCGCATCGCGTTCGGGTTGGTCTTCCAGTCGGTGCCGGGGGCGACGCCGAACAGGCCGAACTCCGGGTTGACGGCGTAGAGGCGGCCGTCCTCGCCGAAGCGCATCCAGGCGATGTCGTCGCCGAGCGTCTCGACCTTCCAGCCCGGGATCGTGGGCTCCAGCATCGCCAGGTTGGTCTTGCCGCACGCGCTCGGGAACGCCGCGGCGACGTACTTGACCACACCTTCCGGGCTGGTCAGCTTCAGGATCAGCATGTGCTCGGCGAGCCAGCCCTCGTCCCGGCCGATGACGCTGGCGATGCGCAGCGAATAGCATTTTTTGCCCAGGAGCGAGTTTCCGCCGTACCCCGAGCCGTAGCTCCAGATCTCACGAGTCTCCGGGAAGTGCGAGATGTACTTCGTCTCACTGCACGGCCAGGCTGTGTCCTGAGCCGTGGCCCCAGGCTCGCCATCCAGTGGCGCCCCGACGGAGTGCAGACAGGGCACGTACGGTGCGTCGGCGCCCATCTTCTCCAGCACCGCCGTGCCCATCCGGGTCATGATCCGCATCGACGCGACGACGTACGGCGAGTCGGTCAGCTCGACCCCGAACATCGGCTCGTCGGCGGTGAGCGGACCCATGCAGAACGGGATGACGTACATCGTCCGCCCCCGCATGCACCCGTCGTACAGGTCCGTCATGCGCCGTTTCATCTCCTCCGGCGCCATCCAGTTGTTCGTCGGCCCGGCGTCGGCCTCGTCGGCCGAGCAGATGAAGGTGCGCTCCTCGACCCGGGCCACATCCGACGGGTCGGTGCGGGCCCAGAAGGAGTTCGGGCGGGCGGTCAGGCGGACCAGCGCCCCGCTCTCGACCAGTTCGTCGGTCATGGCCCGCCACTCCCGCTCGGAGCCGTCACACCAGACCACGCGCTCCGGTCGGGTGAGCTCGGCGACCTCGCGGACCCAGGCGAGCAGCCGGGTGTGCGCGGTCGGCGCCTGATCAAGGCCCTGAACGGTGACGGGGGCAACCATGAACACTCCTTTTGGTCGGCATTTCAGGCGACACATGCCTTGTCGGTCGAGACGTAATCGGCCGGCGGCGGCTTCGACCGCGACGCGCGATGGTGCGAGCGCGTCGTGCATTTCAGCGGGGGTTTCACTCAGCCTAGGCCCGTCCGCGAAGGCCAGCAGCGTGAGACCTTGTGAAAACCTGCACAAGAACGGGAGACTTTCCACCCCGGACGCAGAAATTCGCGCGAATTTTTCGTGCAGTGCGCATTACTGCGCAAACGCGGCCGTGCCTTACCCTGTGCTGCGTGACCGTGACCGAGCCGTCGACGCCCTCGCTGTTCCGCCGCCTCTATGTGCGTTTCGAGGGCCTGGTCCGCGAGGGGATCAAGTTCGGCACGATCGGCCTCATCACGTTCGTCATCGACACCGTCGTGTTCAACCTGCTGTGGGGGCCGCTCAACACGCTGGTCGCCGGCGCGATCTCGATGACCGTCGCGGCCACCTGCGCGTTCATCGGCAACCGCTTCTGGACCTGGCGCGACCGGGCCCGCACGGACCTGCGCCGCGAATACGCGCTCTACTTCCTGTTCAACCTGGTCGGCCTGCTCATCGCGCTGACCTGCCTGGCGGTCAGTCACTACGCGCTCGGGTTCACCAGCCAGCTGGCCGACAACATCGCGAAGAACGGTGTCGGGCTCGTCCTCGGCACGCTGTTCCGCTTCTGGTCGTACCGGCAGATCGTGTTCCGCAAGAAGCCCGAAGACACCCCCAGCTCCGCCCCGGTAGCCCAGCGTGATCGCACGGCGTGACCTGTCCCGCACTCAGCCTCGGGTTCGCGCGGAGTTTGGTCGCTTACCGTAAGGTTGGCCGGTGCGCCTCGCCAGCAGACTCCGCGACCGCTTCATCCCCGAGCGGTTCCACTCGCTCGCGACCGAGCTGTTCAAGTTCGGATCGGTCGGCTGCATCAACACCGCCGTCGACTTCATCCTGGTCAATGCCCTGCTGTTCATCGGACCGCTGAAGGCCAAGATCGTCGCGGTGGTCGTCGGGACCGTGATCTCCTACTTCCTCAACCGCCAGTGGACCTACAAGGACCGCAGCAGCGGCAGCATGCGCCGTGAGTACGTCCTGTTCTTCGCGCTCAACGGCGTCGGCCTGCTCATCCAGGAAGCGGCCCTGGCGGTGGCCAAGTACGGTCTGCACTTCAACGAGTCCAACCCGGACGACCGGCTGGCGTTCAACATCGCCAACGCCGCGGGCATCCTGCTGGCGACGGCGTTCCGCTTCTGGGCGTACCGGACCTGGGTCTTCACCACCAACGAGCCGGACGGCAGCGCCGAGGAGCGCGAGATCGCCGCGCTCGAGGTGGCCTTCTCCGACACCGCCGTCATCACCCCGGACGAGCAGCAGATGGAGGCCCTGGAGGCCGCCTTCTCCGACCCGGCCGCGACCCCGCCGGCCCCGCGCCAGCCGGCCGAGGAGCTGGAGACCCCCGCCGCGAAGCGCTGACGGGGGTCTGCCGAACCAGAACAACAAGCCGAAGCCAGAACAACAAGCCGAAGCCAGAACACAAGCCGAAGCCAGAACAACAAGCCGAAGAGCGAACAGCAAGCTCAGCTGGCCGGCTCCGGGTCGTTCTTGATCTCACGGACCAGTGCGTCGCGGTCGTCGTCGCCGAACGTGTGCTTCTGCCGGTCGGCGTCGACCAGCTCGTAAAGCACGCTCTGCGTCTTCTCGACCTGCGGCAGGTTGGTCAGCTGGACCTGACCGCGCTCACCGGCCGACTCGATCGTGAGCGTGCCGCAGCCCAGCATCCGCTCGAAGAGCGAGTGCGAGAACGACACGTCGTTGATCCGGCCCATCGGGATGTCCCGGCCGCTGCGCGAGAAGACGCCGCTGCGCATGATCACCCGCTCGTTGGTGAACACGTAGTGCGTGGTCCGCCACTTGACCCACGGCCAGACGGTGATGACGAACAGGATCACCACCAATACGCCGGCCACGATGAGCAGGGGGATCATTCCCCAGCTCGTGAGGATCGCCAGCGTGACGAACGCCGCCACGGCCAGCACGAACCAGACCACCGGCAGGAACAACGCCTTCCAATGGGGGTGCAGGTGCAGCACCACCTGCTCGTCCTTCGTCAGGACGCTTTCCGGGAACCCCACGGCCAAACCCCTCCTCGAACATCAATGTCGGAGGTGAGGCTAGACCCTGACCGCCACTCGGCGGCACTGCCTACACAGTCGGATCCAGGCGCGCGTGCACGACGTCTCCGGCCGCCACCGCCCGCACGGCCTGAAAACGGTCGGTGACCTGCAGCCTTCCGTCGCCGTCGACGCCGGACGCGAGCCCTTCGAGGACCTCGCCGCTGGGCAGGTCCACGCTCACCCGGCGGCCGATGGTCCCGCAGTGGAAGATGTACGCCTCGCGCAGCCCGGAGGCCTCGGGGTCGCCGCCGTGCTCGGCGAAGCGGGTGTACCACTCGGCGAACGAGCGCAGCAGCGCCAGCAGCAGCGGGGCGCGGTCGGTGCTCGCCGCGCCGCCCAGCGCCAGCGAGGTCGCGTCGGGCCGCGGCAGCTCGTCCTCGCGCAGGGTCGTATTGAGCCCGATGCCCACGACGACCGCGCCGTCGGCCGCCTCGGCCAGGATGCCGGCCGTCTTGCGGTCGCCCTGCAGTAGCAGGTCGTTGGGCCACTTCAGATAGGCGTCGATGCGGGCCACCCGCCGCACCGACTCGGCCAGGGCGACCCCGGCGAGCAGCGGCAGCCAGCCCAGCCGGGCCGGCGGCACCGACGGGCGCAGCAGCACGCTCACGGCCAGCCCGGCCCGCGGCGGCGACTGCCACTGCCGGGCCAGGCGGCCCCGCCCGGCGGTCTGGCGCTCCGCGACGATCACGAGGCCCTCGGCGGCGCCGTCCCGGGCGGCCGCGACGGCATCGGCGTTGGTCGAGCCGGTCTCCTCGACGATCCGCAGCTCGGTCCAGAGCCCACCCGGCACCAGCAGCGCCTTGCGCAGCGCCAGGGGCCGCAGCGGCGGCCGGTCCAGGTCGGAGAAGGCGCCACCGGTGGAAATGTTCACAGCTCGACCCTATGTCGGCGGGATTAGGCTGCCGAGGGTGACCACGAAGCAAGAGCAGGTGGACGTCCACTCCACGTCGGGCAAGTTGACCGAGCTGCGGCGGCGCACCGACGAGGCGGTCCACGCCGGCTCGGACCGCGCGGTGGAGAAGCAGCACGCGCGGGGCAAGAAGACCGCGCGGGAGCGCATCGACCTGCTGCTCGACCCCGGCTCGTTCGTCGAGCTCGACGAGCTGGCCCGGCACCGGTCGACCGCGTTCGGGCTGGCGGCGACCCGGCCCTACGGCGACGGCGTGGTCAGCGGCTACGGCACCGTCGACGGCCGCCAGATCTGCGTGTTCGCCCAGGACTTCACCGTCTTCGGCGGCAGCCTCGGCGAGGTCTTCGGCGAGAAGATCGTCAAGGTCATGGACCTGGCGATGAAGATCGGCTGCCCGGTCGTGGGCATCAACGACTCCGGCGGCGCCCGCATCCAGGAGGGCGTCGTCTCCCTGGGCCTCTACGGCGAGATCTTCTTCCGCAACGTGCGGGCCTCGGGCGTCATCCCGCAGATCTCGCTGATCATGGGCCCGTGCGCGGGCGGCGCGGTGTACTCCCCCGCGGTCACGGACTTCACCGTCATGGTCGACCAGACCTCGCACATGTTCATCACCGGCCCGGACGTCATCAAGACGGTCACCGGCGAGGACATCGGCATGGAGGACCTCGGCGGGGCGCGGACGCACAACACCAAGTCCGGCAACGCGCACTACCTGGCCGCGGACGAGGACGACGCGATCGACTACGTGCGGGCGCTGCTGTCGTACCTCCCGTCGAACAACATGGACGACGCTCCGGTGCTCGAAAATTCTGCGGAAACCCTCGAGGTCACGGACGAGGACCTGGCCCTGGACACGCTGATCCCGGACTCGGCCAACCAGCCGTACGACATCAAGACGGTCATCGAGTCGGTGGTCGAGGACTTTCTGGAAGTACAGCCGCTGTTCGCGCAGAACATCGTCGTCGGCTTCGGCCGGGTCGAGGGCCACCCGGTGGGCGTGGTCGCCAACCAGCCGATGCACTTCGCCGGCTGCCTCGACATCGACGCGTCGGAGAAGGCGGCCCGGTTCGTGCGGACCTGCGACGCCTTCAACATCCCGATCCTGACGTTCGTCGACGTCCCCGGCTTCCTGCCCGGCGCCGGCCAGGAGTGGGACGGCATCATCCGGCGCGGCGCGAAGCTGATCTACGCCTACGCGGAGGCCACGGTCCCGAAGGTCACCGTCATCACCCGCAAGGCCTACGGCGGCGCCTACGACGTCATGGGCTCCAAGCACCTGGGCGCCGACCTCAACTTCGCCTGGCCGACGGCGCAGATCGCGGTGATGGGGGCGCAGGGGGCGGTCAACATTCTCTACCGCCAGGAGCTGCGCGACGCCGAGGACCCGGCGGCGCTACGGGCCGAGCTGATCCAGCAGTACGAGGACACCCTGGCCAACCCCTACATCGCGGCCGAGCGCGGCTACGTCGACGGCGTCATCCCGCCCTCGACGACCCGGGTCGAGATCGTGCGCGCGCTCCGCCTGCTGCGCACCAAGCGCGAGACCTTGCCGCCCAAGAAGCACGGCAACATCCCGCTGTAGCGGCGACCGGCACCCGGCCGCTCCACCCGGACCGGCACCGCCCAGCCGCGCCGTCGATGGTGATCCGCACCTGGTGCCGGCCGCTTCAGGCCTTCGGCCGGAACGTGCCCTTGATGATGTTGTAGATGTTGTGGGTCGAGTCCTGGACCCACATGGCCGTCGTGCACTCCCAGGAAATGGTCACGCCGAGGTCGGGCCGGACCCGGCAGCCCAGGTTGGACGCCTTCATCGGGCCGTAGGAGCTGTCGTAGGTGAACTGCCAGTCGATGCAGTCGCCCCAGACGGTCTGCGGCTGCATCGAGACCTGGTGGTAGTTCGTGTAGGTGCCCAGCTGCAGCCGGCTGGCCTCCAGCGCCTGCGTGGCCTTCTTCAGGTCACCGGCCGGCGGCTTGTCGGTGATGTCGATGCCGACCCGCATGCCGGGGACGGTGTTGGACTCGTAGTAGACCAACGTGGGCGACACCGGGTCGGGCACCCGCTTCCAGCCGACCGGCAGGCCGATCTGGAAGCCGAACTGCGGGTCGGTCCGCACCTCGAAGCCCTCCGGCACCGTGATGGTGTCGGCGCCGACGCTGGCCAGGACGGCCGGCGACGGCGTGGCCGACGGCCGGACCGGGGCCGCGTTGCCGCCGGTCGACGGGCCGCCGGACCAGACCGGGCCGGGACCGGGGCCCGGGCCGCTGTCCGAGCCGTTGTCGGCCAGCAGCAGCACCGCGATCACGGCGAGGGCCAGGACGGCGGCGCCCGCGGCGACCCAGCCCCACCGCCGGTCCCGGGGAATGGTGCGGTCCAGGTCGTCGTCGATCGAGCCCATCGGCAGCAGCCCGTCGCTGGAGCTGCCGCCCGAGCGCTCGGCCGTGCGCAGGGCGGAGATCGGCACCGGTGAGACCTCGCCGGCGGCGCCCGGCTCGGCGCTGACCGGTGCGACGGTCGCCCCGATCAGCGCGGCCGAGTGGCCCTCGCGGGAGCGGCGCGGGCGCGGCAGGGCGGGCATGCTCCACCAGGGGCGGCCCTCGCCGGCCGCGGCCCGCTGCAGCAGCCGCTCGGTCTCGGCCACCCCGGCCCGGGCCCGCGGCTCCTTGCGCAGCAGGGCGGCCAGCACCGGCTTCATCACGCCGGCCCGGGCCGGCACGTCGGGCTCCTCGGTGGCCAGGGCGGTCAGGGTGGCGTACGTCGTCGAGCGCGCATAGGGCGAGCGGCCCTCGACCGCGGCGTAGAGGGTGGCGCCCAGCGACCACATGTCGGACTCGGGGCCGGAGGTGCCTTCCCGGGCCCGCTCCGGCGAGATGTACTGCGGCGAGCCGAGGATCAGCCCGGGCCGGGTCACGGCACCGTCGCCGCCCTCGAACACGGCCAGGCCGAAGTCGGTGAGCACCACCCGGCCGGTGTCGGCCAGCAGCACGTTGCCGGGCTTGACGTCGCGGTGCAGGACACCGGCGGCGTGCGCGGCCCGCAGGGCGCTCAGGACCGCGAGGCCGATCCGGGCCACCCGCTCGGGCGGCAGCGGCCCGTCCTCGGTGATTACCTGGTGCAGCGAGCGCGACGGAACGTACTCCATGACGATCCACGGCGCCTGCTCGGTGTGCACGACGTCGTAGATCCGGACCACGTTGGCGTCGTTGAGCCGGGCCGCCGCGCGGGCCTCCCGCAGGGTGCGCAGCTGCAGCTCCTCGCGCTCCTGCGGGGTCAGGCCCGCGGGCGGGACGACCTCCTTGATGGCCACGTCCCGGCGCAGCATCTCGTCACGGGCGAGCCAGACCCGGCCCATGCCACCGGCACCGAGCTGCTCCATCAGGCGGTAGCGCTCGGCGACCAGGGCTCTGGGCTGCGTCATCACCAAGAAAGCTACCCAACTCGCGCACTCGCGAAAAACCCCGGTTCTGGTGAAGATCGTGGTCAGTCGGTCCGTGAACGCAGGACCATGACCAACAGGATGAGCAGGCCGATTCCCACCAAACCGGCACCGATCAGGGCGACCGGCAGCACCCGGAAGGTGTCGAGGACCTTCTGCTGGGTCGGGGCGACCTGGTCGGTGTCGAAGGTGACCGTGACGACGACCGTGTATTGCTCGGCGTCCTTGGCGTTGTCGGCCCCGATCTCGACCACGCCGGGGATCGCCAGCTGGGCACTGCCGGGGTTGGGGTCGACCGAGCCGGTCACCGCGACCTTGGCGTCCTTCGCGGCCGGGGCCTGCGGCCGCTGGACCGTGCACTTCGTCGGGCTCAGGAAGCCGATCGGGGCCGGCAGGGAGGCCTCGCCGTTGTCGGTGCCGCCGAGCACGGCCCGGCCGCTGGAGCCGTCCTCGCAGTCGATGTCGACGACGAGGGCGCCGGCGCGGCCGTCGGGGCTGCCCGCGAAGCGCACCGTGAGCTGCAGCGTGCGGGCGTTGTCGAAGATGTAGGTGGCAGTGCACTTCGCGGCCGCGGCCGACGCGACCAGCGGGACCATCGCGGCGCCGACGTCGGGCGTCTCCGGCGTCTCGCCGGGGTCGCACGCGAACGAGCTGAGCCGCCAGCTGCCCTCCGCGGTCGAGATCGGCGCGATCGGCGTGACCAGGTACTCCCCGAACGGCAGCGACCCGGGCACGTCGCCCTGGGCGATCGCGGCGACGCCGAGCCCGGTCGTGGTGGCCACCCCGGACCAGGCCGGCCCGCTGGAGCCGCGCGGCGTGACCGCGAACGACGCCGAGGCCATGCCGCCGATGGTGACCCCGCGCAGCTCCAGCGACCCGCCCTTGCGGGACACGCGCAGGGTGCAGTCGGCCGGGGCCGTCGTGGTGACGTTGACGGTCACGGTCCAGCCCTCGGGCTTGAGCTCCTGGTCGCCGCAGCCCACGCCGGTCAGGCTCCACGCGGCGGCGTCACCGGCGGGCGCGGTGACGGTCACCGGGTAGGCCCCCGGCAGCAGCGCGCTGAGGTCGGCGCCGGTCGCGACGGCGGCGGAGCCGTCGCCCGTGGCGCTCGCGGTCAGGTGCCGGGGCGCGCCGCCGGCCGGGTCGGCGACGGCCACGTCGAAGGTGCCGCCGGGGGTGTCCGAGTAGACCCGCAGCGTCAGCCCCGGCAGCGAAGGCGGCGGTGTGAAGGTGAACGTGCACGTGACGACCTCGCCGGCGGCCAGCGTCACGGTGGCCGTGCCGGTCGGGACGTCGGTCGCGGTCAGGCTCCGCCCGGCGCCGCTCTTGGTGCAGCCGACGTCGGCGAGGGTCCAGCCGGCCGGGGTCCGCGCCGTGACCGTGCCCGCCGCCCCGCCCGCGCCCCGCACCAGGGTGGCGTCGGTCTTGGCGTCGGCGACGACCCGCTTGTCGGCGGCGTAGCTGGCGCTGGCGTCGAACGTGAAACGCTGGGGGTAGCCGGGGTTGGCGGTGGTGCGGGCCCGCACGATGAGGGTGCCCGTCGGCTGGGCCGCCTTGACGTAATAGGCGTAGCAGAAGATGTGCCGGGAGCCGGCCGGGAAGCCGATCCATTGCACATTGGTACTGGCATGTCCGTCGATCCCGCACCGCAGCGCCCCGAAGCCGTAGCCGTCGGCGAGCGGCGCGCCCGGACGGCCGCCCTGGGCCCACAGCTGGTGATGTCCGGCCGCCTTGGCCTGCTCGTCGGTGAGGGTGACCGTGATGGCCCCGTCCAGCACCTGGCCGGTCTTCTGCCCCGTGCGGTCCAGCAGCGGCGTCGCGGCGGCGGTCGGCCCGGAGCCGACGGCCGGCGTCGTGACGGTCGACAGCGGGCCCTTCTTCTCGCGATTCGGGCCGAGCGAGAACTGCCATCCGTTGAGCGGCGCGCAGTTCGACGAGTTGGCCGCCTCCACTTGAGGATCAACTTCATTGCCGTCGTTGTACCCGCTGTCGTGCCCGAGCGGCGCGGCGTTCTCGGCACTGTCGTCGCGGACCCGGTTGCCCATCACGCTCTGGTAGGAGTCGCAGGCCCGGGCCACGAACGTGACCTGGTAATGCAGCGAGGCGGACACCGAGGCCGGCGTCTCGCCCTCGTAGGCCGACGCCGGACCGGCCGCGCCGACCAGCATGGCAGCGAAGATGATCGATATAGCCGCACATATTCGGCGGAATCGGGCGTTTGTCAATGCGCCCCCCAATTCGCCATCGACTCCCGTTCCACTTGAGTATGCGCCGCTGGAGTGTGCGTATGCTCGCAGGACGGCAACGTTTCGGGAAATGTGCGGGAGGCTTACGTGTCCGAGGAGCCGCTGTTCAGGGTGGTGCGCGGCACGCCGACCGCCGAAGAGGTGGCCGCGATCGTCGGCGCCTTGTTCAGTCTTGCCCCGGTGGCGCCGGCCCCGGCTCGTCCGCGGTCCCGGTGGGCGCGGAGCGCTCGTCCGGGCTCGTCCCGCCATTGGCGCGCCGTCGCGGGATCGTGATCGGCGGCAGCGCCGGCAGGGTGGGCCACTTGCGGGCCTCCCGCTCCAGCTGCAGCCGCTCCGCCTCCTGGGGGTCCGGCAGCTCGGCTACGAGCTGCTGACCGCAGGAGCGGCAGGTCAGCGCGGCCGACGGGATGCGGTCCAGGCAATAGGGGCAGTTGCGCAGCTCCAGCGATCGCCCGCGCTCCACGCCGATCAGCGTCATCAGCTTGATGACCATGAACAGGCCGACCGCGAGCAGCGCGAACTGCAGCAGATCGTTCAGGAACACGCCGTACCGCAGCGGCGTGTGATGGATCGTGATGGCGAGATTCTTGAAGTCCGGCTCGCCGACCACGGCCGCGACCGCCTGCAGGAACAGGTTCGTCACGAACGACTGGATCAGCGTCGCGAACGCCGTGCCGATGATGAAGCCCAGCGCCAGGTCGAGGACGGTGCCCCCGATGGCGATGGCTTTGAACTCCGACCAGAGCCTGCGCACGGTCATAGATCGTAGTTCGCTAACGTCTGCGGTTGTGCGAACCTTCATCCTCGCCTCGGCCAGCCCCGCCCGTCGCAAGCTGCTGGCGCAGGCCGGCATCACGGCCCGGACCATCGTCAGCGGCGTCGACGAGTCGGTCGTCCAGGCCGGTGACGCCGGTTCGCTGGCCGGCACCCTCGCGGGGATGAAGGCCCGGGCCGTGCTGGCCGGGCTGGGCGCCACCGACGCCCTGGTGCTGGGCTGCGACTCGGTCCTGGGCTTCGGCGGCGAGATCCTGGGCAAGCCCGAGTCGCCGGCCGACGCCACGGCCCGCTGGAAGGCGATGCGGGGCCAGTCGGCGGTGCTGTACACCGGACACTGCCTGATCGACGGCCCGACCGGGGAGGCCGTCGAGGAGGTCGTCGCCACCACCATCCACTTCGCGGACCCGTCGGACGAGGAGATCGCGGCCTACGTGGCGACGGGCGAGCCCCTCGAGGTGGCCGGCTCGTTCACCATCGATGGCCTGGGTGGCGCGTTCGTGACCGGCCTGGAGGGCGACCACACCAACGTCGTCGGCCTGTCCGTGCCGACGCTGCGGCTGATGCTGGCCCGGCTGAATGTCCCACTCGTGTCGCTATGGTCGACTCCATGACGAAGATTCCCCTCGCGCTGACGGCCGAGCTGCAGGAGTACGTGGTCGCCAACGGCAGCACGCCCGATGCGGTCCTGCGCGACCTCATCGACGAGACCGCGCGCGTGCTGCCCGGCGACCAGGGCATGCAGATCTCCGCGGAGCAGGCCGGCTTCATGACCCTGCTGACGCGCATCAGCGGCGCCCGGCAGGCGGTCGAGATCGGCACCTTCACCGGGCTGTCGTCGATCGCCATCGCCCGCGGCCTGGCCGAGGGCGGCAAGCTCACCTGCTTCGACGTGTCCGACGAGTTCACGAGCATCGCCCGGAAGTACTGGGACCGGGCCGGCCTGACCGACCGCATCGAGCTGATCATCGGTCCCGCCGCGGAGTCCCTGAAGGCCCTGCCCGAGGAGCCGCACATCGATCTGGTCTTCATCGACGCCGACAAGACCGGCTACCTGAACTACTGGGAGCAGTTGGTGCCGCGGGTCCGCCCGGGCGGCCTGCTGCTGCTCGACAACGTCCTGCGCCACGGCCACATCATCGACCCGCACCCGGGTGACGAGGGCACCATCGCGATGGTCGAGTTCAACCGGCACGTGCTGGACGACCCGCGGGTCGAGTCGGTCCTCGTCCCGATCGCCGACGGGCTCACCATCGCCCGCAAGCTGTAGCGTCCTACGCCGCCGGCAGTGGCCGGCTGATGCGGTCCAGCCGCACGACTGCCACTGCCGGCAGCGCCACGAAGAGCGGCACCCGGCGCTACCTGAGCTCGGCGATGACCGCCCCGGCCGACACGACCTCGCCCACCTCGGCCCGCAGCCCGGTCACCACGCCGGCCTTGTGCGCGTTGAGCGGCTGCTCCATCTTCATGGCCTCGAGCACCACGATGAGGTCACCCTCGGCCACCGTGTCCCCCTCGGCCACGGCGATCTTCACGATGGTGCCCTGCATCGGGCTGGTCAGCGCATCGCCGCCGGCCGCGGCGCCGGTCTTCTTGCCGGCCGCGCGCTTGCGCGGGGCGGCCGCCGACGCGGGGGCTTTGGCGGCGCCGAACCCGGACGGGAGCGTCACTTCGAGCCGCTTGCCGCCGACCTCGACGACGACGGTCTCACGGCTGGAGATATCGGGAATATCCGAAACATCGGCAGCAAACGGCGGGACGTCGTTCTCCCACTCCGTCTCGATCCAGCGCGTGTGGACGCTGAACGGCTCCGACGTGAAGGCCTCGTCGCGGATCACCTTGCGGTGGAAGGTGAGCGCGGTCGCCATGCCGTCGACCACCATCTCGTCCAGGGCCCGGCGCGCGCGCTCGAGGGCCTGCTTCCGGGTCTCGCCGACGATGATGACCTTGGCCAGCAGGGAGTCGAAGTTGCCGCCGATGACGCTGCCGGACTCGATGCCGGTGTCGACCCGCACGCCCGGGCCGGTCGGCAGGGTCAGCCGGGTGACGGTGCCGGGCGCGGGCAGGAAGCCGCGGCCCGGGTCCTCGCCGTTGATGCGGAACTCGATCGCGTGGCCGCGCGGGGCCGGGTCGGTGTCGAAGCGCAGCTTCTCGCCGTCGGCCACCCGGAACTGCTCGCGCACCAGGTCGATGCCGGCGGTCTCCTCGCTGACCGGGTGCTCGACCTGCAGGCGGGTGTTGACCTCGAGGAACGAGATGGTGCCGTCGTTGCCGACGAGGTACTCCACCGTCCCCGCGCCGTAATATCCGGCCTCGCGGCAGATCGCCTTCGCCGACTCGTGGATCTGCGCGCGCTGCGCATCGGTCAGGAACGGCGCCGGGGCCTCCTCGACCAGCTTCTGGTGGCGCCGCTGCAGCGAACAGTCGCGGGTGCCGACCACGATGACATTGCCGTGCTGGTCGGCGAGCACCTGGGCCTCGACGTGGCGCGGGTGGTCGAGGTAGCGCTCGACGAAGCACTCCCCCCGCCCGAACGCGGCCACCGCTTCGCGCACGGCCGACTCGAACAGCGCCGGGATCTCCTCGATCGTGCGGGCCACCTTAAGGCCGCGCCCGCCGCCGCCGAACGCGGCCTTGATGGCCACCGGCAGCCCGTGCTCGTCGGCGAACGCGACGATCTCGGCGGCGTCGGCGACCGGCTCGGCCGTGCCGGGGACGAGCGGCGCGCCGGCCCGCTGCGCGATGTGCCGGGCCGTGACCTTGTCGCCGAGGTCGCGGATGGACTGCGGGCTGGGCCCGATCCAGGTCAGTCCGGCGTCGATGACGGCCTGTGCGAAGTCCGCGTTTTCCGACAAAAAGCCATATCCCGGGTGTACTGCATCAGCGCCGGACTTCGCCGCGACGTCCACCAGCTTGTCGATGCGCAGATAGGTCTCGGCCGCGGAGTCGCCGCCGAGCGCATAGGCCTCGTCGGCCAGCCGGGCGTGCACCACGTCGCGGTCGGAGTCGGCGTAGACGGCCACGCTGGCCAGGCCGGCATCCCGACAGGCGCGAATGACCCGAACAGCGATCTCGCCCCGGTTGGCGATCAGTACCTTGCGCACCAGCGCAGTCTATGCCCGCCTTAGGCGATCTTCAGGCGCCGCGGAGCTGCCCAAAAAATCACTTGGACCAGGTCGGGAGCGCAAGCAAGCCTTTAGTCAAACTTTGCTATTACGCTTATGTCGTGTCCACTACGCGTCTGCTGATCCTGGGGCTGGTCTCATACCTCCAGCCCGTCCACGGGTACGACATCCGCAAGGAGCTCATGAGCTGGCAGGTCGACCGCTGGGCCAACGTCCAGCCGGGCTCGATCTACCACGCCCTGCGGAAGATGACCGAGGAAGGGCTGCTGGAGGAGCTCGGCACGGAGAAGGCCGGCAACCGCCCGGCCCGCACCCGCTACCAGCTGACGCCGGCCGGCACCGCGGAGTACCAGGCGATGCTGCGCAAGTACTGGTGGGACTACGAGGAGCCGAGCGACCCGTTCCTGGCCGCGTTCGCGTTCCTGCCGCACCTGCCGCGCGCGGAGGCGGTCGGCGCGCTGCGGGCCCGGGCCCGGCTCCTCGAGGGCTGGGTCAAGACCTATCGCGACAACAACGAGGAGTGGACCGAGCACAAGCCGGCCCACGTGGGCTGGCAGTTCGAGCTGACGATGGTGCGCTGCGAGGCCGAGGCCCGCTGGTGCCACGACATCGCCGCGCGGATCGAGGCCGGCGAGGGCATACACACCGGTGAGGACCCGGGCGCGGGCGACGCCGAGGAGTGGCGGGCGGCGATCCGGGCCGAGTACGGCGAGCCGGTCGACGACGAGGACGAGTAGTACGCGACATACTCAAGCTTGACCGTCCGAACTATATCGCGTTATGGTCTCCCTGCTGACACGAGACAGGGGAGACGGACATGATCGAGACGAGGGGTCTGCGGAAGTCGTTCCGCTCCCGCGCCGGTCGCGAGAAGAAGGTCGTCGAGGCCGTACGGGGCGTCGACCTCTCCGTCAAGGACGGGGAGATCTTCGGGTTTCTCGGGCCCAACGGCGCGGGCAAGACCACGACGCTGCGCATGCTGGCCACGCTGATCGAGCCCGACGGTGGCGAGGCCACAATCGCCGGGGTCGACCTGCTGAAGGACCCGGGCGAGGTGCGCAAGCGGATCGGCTACGTCGCACAGGGCGGCAGCACCTGGGACGAGAGCACCGCGCGCGAGGAGCTGGTGCTGCAGGCCCGCTTCTACGGCATCCACAAGGCCGACGCCCACCGGCGGGTCGCGAAGGCGCTGGACGCGTTCCAGCTGACCGAATACGCGGACCGCAAGACCAAGACCTACTCCGGCGGCCAGCGGCGCCGGGTCGACATCGCGCTCGGCATCATCCACGAGCCGAAGATCGTCTTCCTGGACGAGCCGACCACCGGCCTGGACCCGCAGAGCCGGGCCCACATGTGGGACGAGGTCCGCCGGCTGCGCGACGAAGGCATGACGGTCTTCATCACCACGCACTATCTGGACGAGGCCGACGCGCTCTGCGACCGCATCGCGATCATGGACCACGGCGAGATCGTCGCCGAGGGCACCGTCGACGCGCTCAAGCGCGAGGTCGCCGGCGACGTGGTCACGGTCGGCGTCAACGGCAGCATCGAGACCGCGGCCGGCCTGCTGCAGAACCAGGACTACGTGCGCAACATCGACCGGGCCGAGGGCCGGCTGCGGCTGTACGTCACCGAAGGCGCCACCGCCATCCCGCACATCCTGCGCCTGCTCGACCACGCCGGGGTCACCCTCGGCGAGATGGAGCTGCACCGCCCGAGCCTCGACGACGTGTTCCTCACCAAGACCGGCCGTTCCCTGAGGGAGAGCTGACCGATGAAGTTCCTGCGCGACACCTGGCTGGTCTTCCAACGCCAGATGCAGCTCATGCTGCGCAACCCGGTCTGGCTGATCGTCGGCATCATCCAGCCCCTCTTCTACCTGCTGCTCTTCGCGCCGCTGCTCAAACCGGCGCTCGGCGTGCAGACCAACGCGGAGGCGTACAAACTCTTCGTCCCGGGTCTTCTGGTCCTGCTGGCCATGTTCGGCTCCCTGTTCACCGGCTTCGGCCTGATCGCGGAGCTGCGGGCCGGCGTCATCGAACGCAGCCGGGTCACCCCGGTCAGCCGGTTCGCGCTGCTCATCGGCCGCTCCCTGCGCGACGTCGTCTCCCTGCTGTTCCAGGGCCTGCTGATCGTCCTCATCGCCGTAGCCTTCGGCCTGCGCGCCAACGCTCTGGACGTCGTCGCGGCGTTCGCGCTGATGGCCGTGATCTCACTGATGCTCTCGGCGTTCTCCTACGCCATCTCCCTGAAGCTGCGCAGCGAAGACGCCCTGGCCCCGCTGCTCAACACCATCACCCAGCCCCTCCTGCTCACAGCCGGCATCCTGCTCCCCCTGACCTTCGCCCCGAAGTGGCTCAAAACCGTCGCCGACTGGAACCCGTTCTCCTGGGCCGTCGACGGCGTCCGCGCCCTCTTCGACGGCAACCCGGGCGCCGACTCGGTCTGGCAGGCGGCGGTCGTCATCGGTGCCTTGACCCTGATCACGGTCACTTGGGCGTCGCGGGCCTTCGCCAAGGGCGTCCGGTAGGCCCTTCACGGCCCAGGTTCGGTTCACGACCCAGGTGCCGACACGGCTGGCGCTGTGACGATATGTCCGAACGCTTCGCATCCGGACATATCACATTTATACCCTGACGGGGGATAAATCCGATAAGTCGCGGTGCGCAGCGCCCGACTTATCGGACTCCAGGCGGCGTACGCCCACCACGGGCGTACGCCGCTTCGCGCTACCAGCACACTGCACGGACGCCGCAGCGCGGCATTGCCCGACTTGCGAGCGCCGCGTCCGGGCACCGCGTCCGAGCGGCGCGTCCGAGCGGCGCGTCCCAGCAGCGTCTCCGATCGGCGCGAACGGCCGGCGCGTCCGGGCGCCCCATCCGTGCGCTGCGAGCGGCGCGTCCGGGCGGGCAGCGCGAACGGGCAGCGCGGCGCGAACGGGGGGGCCGGCGGACATCGCGGACCAGCGGTGCGAGCAAATGTGCGGTGCGGACGAGCATCGCGGCCGAGCGGACGGGCTGGATGTGCGGGCGGCGCCGAGGGCATCGCGGTGCGGGTGGCGCGAACGGGCGCGGAGAACAGGGGTGGAGGGCGGGTGGTTTGGGTGGGGCGGCGGTGTCAGGCGGCGTGGGCGCCGGTCTTGGCGTTTACGGGGACGGCTACCACCGCTGTGCCGTAGGCGCAGAGCTCCACCCAGGTGTTGGTCACGTCGCGGTGGTCGAAGCGCATCCCCACAATGGCGTTGGCGCCTCGGGTTTCGGCGGCGGCGACCATCTGGTGGACGGCCCTCGAGCGGGTCTGGACCAGGAACTGGGACATGTCCTGGCCCGGGCCGCCCTCCGTCGAGCGCAGGCCGGCCGCGAACGGGTTGCGGGACGTCGCCACCACGCCCAGGACCTCGCCCAGGACGGCGGTGATCTCGTAACCGGGTAGGCCTTCGGTCGTTACTACCAGCACAAGATCGATGGTAGGCAGCTGTATATCCCTTTCGGGGCGAACCGGGCAAATCATCCGAGTTCTCAGCCGTGGCTCACCCTCGCCGCCTCGGTCACGCCGATGCCGGCCGCGAAGCGCAGCAGCACGTCCTGCGGCAGCACCGCCTTGGGGCCGATCTGCAGCAGCAGCGAACGGTCGCCGGCCACCGGGACCTGCAGGAACTGGCCCTCGTCGGTCACCGTCAGCCACGCCTTGAGCTCGCCCAGACGTACCTCGACGGTCTCCGGGCCGGCCAGTTTCGGCTCCACGCCGGGTGACTCGTCGAGCATCACCGCGATCTTGTCGACGTAGCTCTCGTCGGGCTGCACGCCGGGGGGTGCGAAGGTCACCACGGCGGGCTGGATGTTGTCGACGGTCCAGCCGGCCGGCATCAGGTCGAACGTGAACGGGGCCTGGCCCTTCAGGCCGCCCGGCCGCACCGCCTCGGCGTAGGCGGTCAGCTGCTTCGGGTCCAGGTCCGGGTTGGTGTCGACGCGCAGCCAGGTCCGGTCGGCGGGGTGCCAGATGAGCGACTGGCGCTGCTCGACGTCCGGGCTCCCGTCGGCCCAGCTCCACCGGTACAGGGTGGCCGCCTGCCCGTGCACCTTCGCCGGGCTGCCCTGGGCCTGCGCGGCCGGTCGGCCCGGGTCCTGGTCGTAGAGCGTCAGGTAGACCGTGGTGCCGCCCGGCAGGGTCTGCATCGCCGTCGGCCGGGCGGCGCTCAGCATGACCAGCGGCTCGCCGTAGCCGTCGCCGGTCGGGACGCTGAACGGGAACACCACCGTCGGCGGCACCGTCGAGCGCACGAGGGTCGGCTCGGTTCCGGCGGACCAGGGCACCGCGGCCGGAGTGGACCGGGACACCGAGGGCGTGGGAGCGGCGGCCGGCCGCTGCTGGTCGACGGCGAGGCCGCCGGGCAGCGCGAACGGCAGCGCGCCGCCGATCGCGACCAGCGCGGCCGCGCCCGAGGCGAACGTGGCCAGCCGGGCCCGGCGGCCGCGGCGGGCCGACTCGGTGGTGACGGTGGTCAGCATCGTCGCGCCGGGCGGGGCGTCGCCCGCGAACTGGCGCAGCGCGTCGCGAAGGCGGTCCTCGACCTCTTCGTCGTTCATGGTCTGCCTCCCGGCGCTGGTGCGGCCGCCCGGTCGTTGGCCAGGACGGCCCGAAGCTTCTTCAGGGCGTGGAACGCGTGCACGCGAACGGTGGACTCGGCGCACCCGAGCAGGCGGGCGATCTCCGCGTCCGGCAGGTCCTCGTAGTAGCGCAGGACGATGACGGCCCGCGGCGCCCGGTTGAGCGTGCGCAGGAGGCTCCACATCGCGTCGGCCTCGGCAACGCGCGAGGTCATGTCGGCGGTGGCGCGCTCGGGGATTTCGGCTACGGGTCGTTCGGCGAAGGAGCGACGGCGCCGCCACGACAAGTACACCCGCAGCATCGTCTTTCGCACGTAAGGCTCCGGGCCCTCCGCCCCCACGATCCCCGACCAGCGCCGGTGCACCCGCACCAGCGCCTCCTGCACCAGGTCCTCGGCGAGTTGCCGGTCCCCGGTGAGCAGGTAGGCGAAGCGCAGCAGGGCATGCGACCGCCCGACCACGAACTCGGTGAACTCGACCTGCACAACGACCTCCACCGACGTAGACGAGGGCTGAGGGCCGCTGCGTTTACGGGTCGGTGCGCGCCGGGTCGTTGTACTGCCCGGAAGGCCCGGAGTATGCCTTGCCGTCCACGATCGGCCAGGGGTTGGCGACGCAGCCGTGCAGGCCGAGCGTCTGCTGCTCCATGACGGGCGCGGGCCGGCCGGGCCCGGGGCACAGCTCGTGGCCGTGGAAGAGCCGGTGCCCGGTCTCGTGGTTGATCACGTACTGCCGGTAGGTGGCGAGGTCGGCCCCGTAGTCCGGCACGCTGTGCACCCAGCGCGCGACGTTGATGACCACGCTGTTGCCATTACGGCAGCTGGTGTACTGGTCATACGAGCTCGCGCACAGTTTGTCCCGGGTCGCCGGGGTGGCCAGGTAGATCGTGAAGTCGAAACGTTCGCCGCCGCCGGCCCGCCGCAGCCGCCACTTGCCGGTCCCGGGCCAGCTGCGCGGGTCGGCGTAGACCGCTTCGACCGCCTCGGCGAACCCGGCCGCGGACAGGCCCGTGATGTCGCGCTCGACGGCGATGCGGTATGTGAGCAATGGGCCCGCGGTACCGATGACGGGCCCGCCGGCCGCCGCGATCTCGTACTGTCCGCCGCCCCGCTTCGGGTAGCCGATCTCGGGCACCACCACGTTGACGGGTCCCCGGCTGGACTTCTCGACTACGGGCGTGGGAGCCGCGGAGATCGCCGAAGCCGGGGCCGGACTCTCTTCCAACGGTGCGGAGCACGCGGCCAGAGCGAGGACCGCGAGCCCCGCACCCATGATGCGAAGGACGTTCACATGGAGACAGACGGAGTTCAGCCCGCGATCCGTTTAGGTACCGCGCACTCGGATTCGAGCCGGGCCAGCGCGTCGGCGACGGGCAGCACCTCGACCGCGCCGCCGCGGGAGCGGAGCGAGACGGTGCCCGCCGCCGCCTCACTGGCCCCGATGACGGCCACGAACGGCACCCGCCCGACCGAGGCCGCGCGGATGCGGGCGGCCAGGCTCCCGGCGTACGACTCCTCGACCCGCAACCCCAGGGCCCGGCACCGTCCCGCGAATCCGCGCCCGTCCACGTCGCCGATGGGCAGCACCTCCAGCTGCACCGGCGCGTACCAGGCCGGAAAGGCACCGTCGTGCACCTCGATGAGCTGCGCGAAGAGCCGCTCCATGCTGCCGGCCGCGCTGCGGTGCACCATCACCGGCCGCTTCCGCGCCCCGTCGGCGTCCACATAGGACAGCTCGAAGCGGGCCGGCATGTAGTAGTCGACCTGGACGGTGGCCAGGGTGCTCTCCCGGCCGGCGTGGTCCAGCAGCTGGATGTCGATCTTCGGCCCGTAGAAGGCGGCCTCCCCCGGCCCGTCGACGTAGTCCACGCCGACGGCTTCCAGGGCCCGGCGCAGCACCGCGGTCCCGCGCTCCCACAGGTCCGGGTCGTCGACGTACTTCGGGCCGTCCCCGCGCAGCGACAGCCGCCACGACGCCGGCTCGAAGCCCAGCGCCGCGTGCGCCTCCCGCATCACCTCCAGCGCGGCGATGACCTCGGCCTCGACCTGGTCCTCGGCGCAGAAGACGTGCCCGTCGTTCAGGGAGATCGCGCGGACCCGGGACAGGCCGCCGAGCACGCCGGAGCGCTCGGCCCGGTACTGCCCGCCGATCTCGCCGATGCGCAGCGGCAGCTCGCGGTAGGAGCGGCCGCGGGCGGCGAACACGGCGGCGTGGTGCGGGCACAGGCTCGGGCGCAGCACGAACCGGTCGGAGTCGCTCAGCGCCATCGGCGGGAACATGTCGTCGGCGTAGTGCGGCAGGTGGCCCGATCGAAGGTACATCTCCTCCTTGGCCAGGGGCGGGGAGTACACGTGCTGATAGCCGTGCCGGCGTTCCAGGTCGAGCAGGTAGTCCTCGACGGCGCGGCGGGCCGCGGCGCCCTTGGGCAGCCACAGTGGCAGCCCGGCGCCGACGAGCGGGTCGGAGTGGAAGAGCTCGAGCTCGCGGCCGAGCTTGCGGTGGTCCTGCACGGTGGTCTCCTCAAGGCGAGGGGCACACGCCTCGGGGCACGAAAAAGCTCCGGAGCGCAACGCCCCGGAGCGAAAACAGCTGACCGTCGATCAGCGCCGCCGGGGTGATCCCGGCGTCGTCGTGGACTGGGCGCTGCGACTCATGGCCCGAATTCTAGCGCGCGGGCGCGGAAACGGGCCGGGTATAAATGGCCGGTGCCTGAAGGTCATACGATCCACCGCCTCGCCGAGCGGCACCGCAAACTGTTCGCGGGCCGCCCGGTCGCCGTCGCCAGCCCGCAGGGCCGGTTCGCCGCCGACGCCCTGGCGGTCGACGGCCGGGTGATGGTGGACACATCGGCGCACGGCAAGCACCTCTTCCACCACTATGAGGGCGCGGCGACGGTACACGTCCACCTCGGCCTCTACGGCAAGTTCACGGACGGCGACGGCGATCCACCGCCACCCGTCGGCGAGGTCCGGATGCGGATGTTCAGTGGCGCCCACTGGCTGGACCTGCGCGGCCCGGCCGCCTGCGAACGGCTCGACCCGGCTCAGGTCGACGCGCTGCGGGCCCGGCTCGGCGCGGACCCGCTCCACGATCGCAGCGACGACACCGAGGCGTACACCCGGATCCACGGCTCCAGCCGCCCCCTCATGGCGCTGCTGATGGACCAGTCGATCGTCGCCGGCGCCGGCCTCATCTACGTGACCGAGTCCCTGTTCCGCGCCGGCCTGCCGCCGACCGCCCCGGGCACGAAGCTGACCCGCCGCAAATGGCAGACGATCTGGACCGACCTGCGCGTCCTGATGCGAGCCGGCGTGGCCGAGGGCCGGATCGACACCGTCCACAGTGCACACACACCGGAGGCGATGGGCCGCCCCCCGCGCGTCGACCGGCACGGCGGCGAGGTGTACGTGTATCGCCGTACCGGCCAGCCGTGTCTCGTCTGCGGCACGCCGGTGCGCACCGCGGTCCTCAACGCCCGCAACGCCTACTGGTGCCCGCGCTGCCAGCGGGCCCGCTGATGGTCGCGTCGGTCGAGCTGTACCTCGACGAGCGCGCCGCCCGCCGCATCCGCGTGCTCTGGGACCAGCTCGAGGAGCTCGGCGTGCAGTCGCTGCGGACCCCGCACAACGGCCGGCACCGCCCGCACGTGGCCCTGGCCGTCGCCCGGCAGCTCGACCCGGAGGCGGTGGCCGCGGCTCTGGCCGGCACCCGGGTGGCGGAGCCGCTGCGGCTCAACTTCCAGTACAGCGGCGTCTTCGTCGGCCGCGTCGTGTTCCTCGGCCCGGCGCCGACCCCGGCGCTGATCGAGCACCAGGCCCGCATTCACGGGCTGCTCGCGGCGGCCGGGATGGACTCGCTCCCGCTGTATCGGCCGGGCGAGTGGGTGCCGCACTCCACCGTCTCCATGCGAGTGCCGCGACCCCTGCTCACCGAGGCGCTGCGCAAGTGCCTGGAGTCGCTGCCGATCGAGGCGACGGTCGTGCGCGCCGCCGTCGCCGACTACGCCCGGGACATCTTCCGGGAGATCCCGTGAACGGCCCTCAGTCCTCGTCGTGCTGCATGAGCTGGCGGGCGGCCTCGGCGATGGAGCCGGAGATCGACGGGTAGATCGTGATCGTGTGGGCCAGCTGGTCGACGCTCAGGTGGTTCTCCACCGCCATCGCGATCGGCATGATGAGCTCGCTGGCCTTCGGGGCCACCACGACGCCGCCGACCACGAGGCCGGAGGCGGGGCGGCAGAAGATCTTCACGAAGCCGTCGTCGAGGCCGTCCATCTTGGCCCGGGCGTTGCCGGCCAGAGGCAGCATCACCGCGCGGGCCGGGACGCGGCCGCTGTCGATGTCGGACTGGGTGATGCCGACGGACGCGAGCTCCGGGTCGGTGAAGACGTTCGCGGCGACGGTGCGCAGCTTCAGCGGTGCCACCGCCTCGCCCAGCGCGTGCCACATCGCGATCCGGCCCTGCATCGCCGCGACGCTGGCCAGGGGCAGCAGGCCGGTGCAGTCGCCGGCCGCGTAGATGCCGGGGACGTTGGTGCGCGAGACCCGGTCGACGGTGACGTAGCCGCCCTTCGCGACCTCCACCCCGTATTCCGCGAGGCCGAGCGCGGACGTCTGCGGCACCGAGCCGACGCACATCAGCACGTGCGAGCCTTCGACGACCCGCCCGTCGGCCAGCTCGACCTCGACCCCGTCGGCGGTGCGGCGGGCGGCGGTGGCCCGGGAGTTGTTGAGGATCGTCATGCCGCGGGTGCGGAAGACCCGCTCGATCGCCATGGCGGCGTCGGGGTCCTCGTGGGGCATGACCCGGTCACGGCTGGACACCAGCGTGACGTCGACGCCCATCGCCAGATAGGCCGAGGCGAACTCGGCACCCGTCACACCGGAGCCGACCACGATCAGCTTCTCGGGGAGTTTGGGCAGGTCATAGACCTGACGCCAGTCCAGGATGCGCTCGCCATCGGGCACGGCTGTGTTCAAGATCCGCGGGGTGGCGCCGGTGGCGATCAACACGGTGGAGGCGGCGATCACATACGGAGCGTCACCGTCGGTCGGCGTCACCTGGATGGCGTGCGTGTGACCGAGCGTGTCGTCTCCGAGGCGCGCAGTACCCGTGACGAACTCCACACCGGCCTTGATCAGTTTGGCGTGAATGTCGCCGGACTGGGCGTGTGCGAGGCGCTTGACCCGCTCGTGGACGGCCGGACCGTCCACCCGCACGTCCGGGCCCGCGGGCCCGATCACCCCGAACTCCTCGGTGTCGAGGTGCGCGGTGACCACGGACGAGCTCGCGATGAAGGTCTTGCTGGGCACGCAGTCGTGCAGCACGCAGGCGCCACCGGCGCCCTCGGCCTCGATCACGGTCACCTGGGCATCGAGCTGCGCGGCGACCAGAGCCGCCTCGTAGCCCGCCGGGCCACCTCCGATGATCACGATCCGGCCCACGCCAGCCACCCCTCCTCGGCTCCTGAAGCCCCCATTCTCCCTCGTCCAGGCAACCGCGGCGCGGCGGCCCACCCACTCGGCCCATGCCGCGCCGACGAGTGGATCCGAATCCGACACGCTCGGCAGTATTCTCTCGCGTACCCGGTCGGGTTTATCGTCATCGCCGTGCGTCATTACGCCGCGTATGGCTCGAACCTGGACCCTGCCCGCATGCGGGCCTACTGTCCGTATTCGCCGATGATCGGAACCGGCTGGCTCGAGGGCTGGCGGCTGACCTTCGCCGGTGAGGACGTCCTCGGCTGGGAGGGCTCCGTCACCACGATCGTCGAGTCGCCCGGCGATCGGGTCTTCGTCGCGCTGTACGACGTGCACCCCAACGACGAGAAGCAGCTCGACGAGGTCGAGGGCGCGCTGGCCGGCACCTACCGCAAGCTGCACCTGCGGGTGGCCACCCTCGACGGCGAAGAGACCGCGTGGGTCTACGTCTTCAGCGGCTACGAGGGCGGCCTGCCCACCGCGTGGTATCTGGCCGAGATCGTCAACGCCGCCACCAAGGCCGGCGCCCCGGGCGACTACCTCGAGGACCTCAAAGGCCGACCGACAAAAACCTCAACACCTTAATCCCTCGCTGGTACAGCACGTTCGTACATGTCAGCGGCGAAGGCCACGGTCATGCCGACGTTCATGTAGAGGTGATACGCCCCGGTCGGGTTGGTGAGGTCGACACCCAGCCCGGCCGCCGTGCGCCCCTTGGCGGCATAGATCGCGAACGCGGCCCGCAGCAGCGCGGCGCCGATGCCCCGGCCGCGGTGCTCGCGCAGCACGGCCAGGTTGGGCACCCAGCCCTCGCCGCGCTCGACCCCCTGCTCCGAGGACTGCAGCACGCCGACGATCTGCCCGTCGACCGCGGCCACCAGCCACTCGTCCCAGGCGATCGACGGCAGCGCCGCGAGGGACTCCCGCCAGTCCGCGTAGCTGATCGGTACGAAGTCGGCGGTGTCGGCGAACGCGGTCTGCAGCACCCGGTGGAACGTCTCCAGCTCGTCCTGGCGCACCGGCCGGACGCGGGGGTCGGTGCAACGTTCATCCGGGGCGAGTGCGCGGGTCATCCGGGCGTAGCGCCGCTTGAAGGCGAAGCCGCGCTCGGTCAGGGCCGCGATGTAGTGCGCCTCGGTCGCCACCGCCCCGGCCCGGGCCGTGACCTCGGCGTGGCCGTTGTCGCGGGCCCGCCGCGCGATCCGGTCGAGGGCGAGGTCGAGCAGGGGGCCGAACGCCGCCCGGCCGGTCTCCGGCACCGCGTAGACCTCGACGTTGTCCCTGGCGGCCCGGCCCGGGTTGTCGAGGTAGGCCCAGGCGAGGGCGGTACCCCCGGAGTCGAACGCGAGCCAGGATTCGTTGTGCGGGGCCGTGAGGGTCGCGACGATCTCCTCCTCGGTCCACTCCGGCTCGCCGAGCGCGGCGATGTCGCTGGCCGTCACGATTTCCAGGACGGTGGCCACGTCCCGCAGCGTGCACTCCCGAATGTCCATCAGCCCGGCAGCACCTCCTTGACCGACTGCACGGCCGCGTCCAGCAGGTTGACGAGCTCGGTCCGCTCGGCCGGGGACAGCGACCGGAACGCCTCGCCCGCGATCCGGTCGGTGAGCGCCTCGGCCCAGCTGCGCCGCCGGACCAGCGGCTCGAACGGCGGGAACGGCGGCTGCCAGCCGAACGCGGTCGCCTCGGCCTCGCCGTCCCGGCCGGAGATGATCGCCTCCAGCGGGGTGAGCCCGCTGGCCCGGATGGCGAGCAGGTGGGCCGCGCCGCGGTGCTCCCGCAGCAGGTGGGCCAGCACCGCGGCCCGGGCCCCGGGTGAGTCGTCCGGCAGCGGCATGGCCCGCCAGGCCGCGAAGAGCGGCATGCCGGCCGTCTCGGCCGCGACGACCACCCGCTCGGCCAGCTCGACGAGCTTGGGCAGGGCGTAGAAACTTTCGAGGTGCTCCCGGCCCCACCGGCAGCACTCGTCGAGGTTGTCGGCGGCGATCTGCTCGGGCGGGGCGACCTTGCGGGCCGCGTCCCAGCCGTCCTGCACGGCCTCGGGCGCGATGAACCCCAGCGCCGCGGCCACGGTGTCGGCGCGGACGTCGCCGAGCGCGCCGCCGCGCCCGGCCACGTAGAAGGCCCAGCCGGTCAGCCCGATCTGCCGGGCCCGGCGCATGGTCTTCGGGTCGTCGCTGAACGCGCCGCCCAGGACCAGCACCGCCTGCTTCGCCGCGGCCGCCGCCTGCTCGGGAGTCACCCGGGTCATTCTGCCCTCCCCGATGGATCACGGTGAAGGCACTCGTTCGAGGACTAACCATGCGCGCGACGAGACAGCCACTTCCGCCGATGCGATCGGCCGATCGTCAGCCCAGGTCGGCCAAAGCGTCCTGGGCGACCTTCACCCGCTTCTCGGCCAGCCGGATCGCCTTGTCGGCCGCGGCGACCGCCCGCTCGGCCTCGGCCTTGGCGTTCTCCGCGTCCGCGACCTGCTGCAACGCGGTCATGAGCTCCTTGCGGGCCTGCCGGACCAGCCGGGCGTGCTCCTCCTCGGCCCGCCGGCGCTCCTCCTCGCGCCGCCGCGCCTCGGCCCGGCGCTCGCGCTCGGTGTCGTCCGGGGCCGAACGGATCGCCGTGACGTTCGAAACACCGGCGGGCGGCTCGGCGTCGTCCTCGTCCGTGTCGGCCGGGCCGGTGCCCTGGACCAGGCGGAGGTTGGGGCGCGGGGTCTCGCCGAAGCCGGTGTACTCCAGGGCCTTGGTCAGCCGCCCCTCCCGGACCAGCGTGGCCACCTCCTCGTCGGCCAGCGCGGCGGCCAGGGTGGCCTCCACCTCGGCCGCCGGCAGGTTGGTCGTCGCCGCCCGGCCGGCCCCGGCCAGCCGGATCGCCTCGCGGGCCAGGGCCGCGACCGTGGCCCGGCGCCGCACCGACAGCTCGCGCAGCTCGGCGCCGCGCAGCTCGCGCTGGGCCGTGCGCAGCTCGTCGGCGAGGGTCATCAGCTCGGCGATCAGCTCCGGCCGCTCGTGCGCGAGGCGGTTGACCAGCCAGGCCGCGACCGTCGGCTTGCGCAGCTTGCCGATCGCCGCGGCCAGGGCCGTGTCCCGGGCCGCCCGGGCCTTGGCGACCTCCGCGCCGCGCAGGGCGATGAAGTCCTCCGGCGGGGCCGAGTAGAGCCGGGCCGCCACCGGGGCCAGGGCATCGGGCATAAGGGGAATACTAGATCGAGCTCCCCGGCGCCAGGCGGGTGTAGTGCGTGCCCGACAGGCGGGTCATGTGCCCGGTGACCATCTGCTGGCCCGCCTCGACATACAGGCTGTCGTGCAGGTTGAAGGCACGCTCCGGCTTGACCGCGCGGGCGAAGTCGACGGCCTCGGCCAGCTTCAGCCACGGGGCCGAGATGGGCACGAAGAGCGTGGCGATCTCCTCGTCCGGGACGTGGAACGAGTCGCCCGGGTGGTAGACGGCGCCGGCGGGCGTGTCGATGGCGAACGCGACGTTCACGATCCGCGGGATGTCGGCGTGGATCACCGCGTGCCGGCCGCCGTGGGCCCGGACCGTCATCCCGGCGGCCACGAACGTGTCGCCCGGGCTGACCGCGAAGATGTCGGCGTCCAGGTCGGTCAGCTGGGCTTCGACGTCCGGGTGGGTGTGGACGGTCAGCGTCGGCTGGCGGGCCGCGGCGGCCCGCAGCTTGTCCAGGTCGACGTGGTCCGGGTGCTCGTGGGTGATGAGCACGGCGTCGGCGCCTTCCAGGGCCTCCGCCTCGGTGAACACCCCGGGGTCGATCACCAGGACCCCGCCGTCGTGCTCCAGGCGAAGACAGGCGTGGGTGTACTTCGTGATGCGCATTCGGGGAACCTCCTGTGGCACAACCGTGACCATGACCGGTGGAACGGAGCCGCGAAACCGCGCGTCCGACTGGCGTTCCCCCAAACGGACCCTACCCAGGAGGCGTCATGTCAGTCCGGCGCACCACCGCGTACCTCGCGGCCGCCGCCACCGCCGTGGTCCTCGCGCTGAGCGGTTGCGGCGCGGACAGCAGCGACTCGCCCAGCTCCAGCGCCAACAAGGGCGCGCCCGAGGCCGCGGCCCCGGCGAACGGCGGTGCCGGGCCGGCCCTCGCGCCCGGTGACTCCGCCAAGGACCAGAGCGGCACCGAGCAGAAGATCCCCGACAACCTGGACGCCGCCAACCGCTCCATCATCTACTCCGGCACGATGACGGTCACCGTGAAGGACGTCGACGCGGCCGCGGCCCAGGCGGTCGCGTTCGCCACCGGGGCCGGTGGGTTCGTCGGCGGGGACAACCGGCAGATCAACGGGGCGCGCTCGACCGCGACGCTGATCCTGCGGGTCCCGGCGGCCAAGTTCCAGTCCACGCTGGACCAGCTCAAGGGCATCGGCGAGGAGGACGGCCGGCAGCTGTCCGCGCAGGACGTCACCGACCAGGTCGTCGACGTGGCGTCGCGGATCGCCACCGCCCAGGCCAGCGTCGACCGGATCCGGGCCCTGCTGGCCAAGGCCCAGACCATCGGCGAGATCACGTCGCTGGAGTCGGAGCTGTCCCGGCGCGAGTCCGACCTCGAGTCGCTGCAGGCCCGCAAGCGCAAGCTGGACGGGCTGACCGCGCTGTCGACGATCACCCTGCTGCTGCACGCGCCGGACGCGCCCGCCGTGTCCGAAGAGGACACCGGCATCCTGGTCGGGCTGCGGCACGGCTGGGATGCGTTCGTCGCCTCGCTGCGGGTGGCGCTGACGATCCTCGGCTGGCTGCTGCCGTGGCTGGTCTTCGTGGGCCTGCCGATCTGGCTGGCCGTCCGGCTCTACCGCCGCTACCGGCGCAACCACCCGCTCCCGGCCCGGCCCGCGCTCGTGGCCCCGCCGATCAGCGCTCCGGCGTATCCGCAGCCGCCGGCGGCCCGGCCGTTCCCGGCGCCGCCGGCTCCGGCCCCCGCCCCGAGGCCGGCTCCGGCCCCGGTCCAGCCACCGAACCAGGCACCGGCCCAGCCACCGGCGGCGACGAAGACTGAGGACGGCGAAGCGCGTTCATCAGAGAGCTGACCGCCGCACCGAACTCCGGCCGCAGCTGATAGCCGGAATGGCCGTCGACCTGGGGGAACACCGTGTCCCCGGGCGGGACGGCGAACCCGGGCGGGTCGACGAGGCGCTTGTCAACGGCCGTCGCCGACTGCACGGGGCCGCCGATGGGGTCGGTGTCCCGCCACAGGTTGACCCAACGGGGGCCGTGCTGGCCCGGCTCGTCCGCGGGCCGGGTCAGCACCGCACCCACCTGCTCCAGCACCGCGTCACTCAGGTATGCGGGGAAGAAGCGGGCGTACAGCCGGCGCAGCGGTGAGCCGTAGGTCAGCAGGGCCGTGCGCGCCTGCGCCTCGGGCGGCAGCTGCAGGACCGTCGCGGCCGCGAGCACGGTGCCCTGGCTGTGCCCGGACAGGATCACGCCGCCCTGCTCGGCGGCGAGCCAGGCGGCCCGCTGGGCCAGCTCCGGCACCACGCGCTCGGCGTAGCAGGGCGGCGCGAGGGGGTGGGCGGCACGGGGCCAGAACGTGCCCAGGTCCCACAGGACGCCGACTATCCGCCGGAAGCGCTGGTAGCGGTAGGCCAGGACGCCGATCAGGACGAGCGCCAGGGCGGCGAACCCGATGAGGTAGGTGCCGAGGTTGACCGCGAACGAGAGCGCCTGGGCCGGCACCGAGCCCGACGGGGCCAGCGCGATCGGGCGCCGGCCGGCCAGCGCGAAGCCGGTCGCGACCACGGCGGCCAGGGCGGCCGGGATGAACACCCAGATCAGCAGCCGTCCGATGTGGTCGGTGACGAGGGCGTCGGCGACCGCGTGGTCGATGTGCTCGGCCCGGGCCTTGTCCCGCTGCCGGCCGCCGCGGAAGTCGGCGTCGGTGACCACTGTGGAGTATCGCCGCAGCCGGCGCACCAGCGGCAGCCCGCCGGCCAGCGCCACGGCGACGGTGAGCAGGAGCAGCAGGACGAACCCGGCGGCCGCCCACTCGTAGGCGGCCGGGGGCTGCAGCGCGTGCCAGCCGGCGTAGTCGGCCGTCGACGGGGTGGCGCGGCGGTCGAGGAAGTCGGCCACGCGGTAGGCCAGGCCGGCCGCGAACGCGGCCGCCACGCCCAGGCCGGCGCTGGCGATCAGCGGGCCGGCCAGGCCCTGCAGGAACGTGCCCGGGGGGCGGCTGGCCAGGACGACGGCGCCGAGGATCAGCATGAGCAGGACCTGGGTCGCGAACAGGCCCGTGATGGTGCCGCCGAGCTGCGGCAGCCGGCCGTGGGCGGCCCAGTCGGCGCGGGGCAGCAGTGCGTAGCCGAGGACGAGCGCGGTGAGGCCGACGGAGGAGTGGCTGAGCAGCCGCGTGCCCGCCCGGGCCCAGCGGGCCGGCCGGTCCCGGTCCACGACGGAGCGCAGCGACACCGCGACGACACACGACACCAGCACGAGCGCCGTCAACGCGGCCAGCGCATAGCCGGCCCAGTGCCGGTCGTGCGGAGCCAGATTCGCCAGCAGTACCGCGTCCAGGGTCGCGAACGCGAAGGCGATGTGCAGCGAGCGGAGCCGGCCGACCAGGGGCTTGCCGTTCCAGAAGCACGGGTGGGCCAGGCCGTCGCCGTCGCCCTCGGTCTGGGCCGGGAACGCCTCGTAGCGGGCCCACGTCCGCCGCCCCAGGAACCACAGGAACGCGATGGCGGCGATCGGCCCGAGCGCGCCCAGGGCCAGCCGCCGGCTGGTGGTGGCGAAGAACCCGTCCGCGAGCAGCGCCAGGTAGCCGCGGCCCTCCAGGCAGCGGGGCAGGGCCGCGCACTGCCAGCCGACGAGGTCGACGGCGACCTCGGTGAACGACAGCACGAACGACGCGGTCATGCTCAGCGCGTAGATCCGGACCAGGGCCCGGATCGCGGCGCGCGGACCGGGCCGGGTGGCCGGGCGCAGCCAGAGCGCCACGTTGGCGAACATGAACGGCAGCAGCAACAGCCACAGCGCCCGGGCCGCGGCCCCGGCGGTGAGGTTGCCCCAGCGGTAGGCCTCCAGGGTCGCGCCGCCGGGCCCGGTGACGGCCCCGTATTCGGCGCGCGGGCGGAAGAAGCCCGCGTCGCCGTCGCCGGCGACGCGGCGCAGCAACGGCCGGTCCAGCACATCCTCGGCGGGTGAGCCGGTGACGCCGTGCACACGAAGCTCGGTGACCACGCGGTCAGGCTTACCAGAGCGCGACGATCTTCGCTGTCTGGAAGTGTTCTGGAAGTGCCTAGAACGCTCCGGCGCTCAGTGCGGCCAGCGCGGTGTGGACCATGATCCGCACACCGTGGCCGATCGCGCGCTCGTCGACGTCGAAGGCCGACTGGTGGATGTCGAACTTCGTCTCCGCGCCGGGGATGCCGGTGCCGAGCCGGATCATCGAGCCGGGCGTGTTCTCCAGGTAGAACGCGAAGTCCTCGCCGCCCATGCTGATCTCGGCCTCGGTGACGCTGTCCGGGCCCAGGGCGGCCGCGGCCGCGCCCGCGATGATGGCGGTGGCGAGGCGGTCGTTGACCACCGGCGGCACGCCGCGGGTGTAGGTCACCTCGACGTCGGCCCCGGTCGGCGCGATGACGTCGTGGACGAGCTTGGTCACCAGCTCCGGCACCTCCTGCCAGGCCTCGCGGCTGAGCACGCGGATGGTGCCGCGGGCCATGCCCTCGATCGGGATGGCGTTGGCGGCCTCGCCGGCCCGCACCGCGCCCCACACCATCGACACGCCGGCCCGGGCGTCGAGCTTGCGGTCCAGCAGCGACGGCACGTCGACCAGGATCCGGCCGAGGGCGTGGACGAGGTCGGCGGTCAGGTGCGGGCGGGCGGTGTGCCCGCCGCGGCCGGTGAGCCGGACCTCGATCTTGTCGGCGGCCGCGGTGAACGGCCCGGAGCGCACGCCGACCAGGCCTACGGGCAGCTGCGGCGCGCAGTGCAGGGCGAAGATGGCGGCGACGTCCTCCATGGCCCCGGCCGCGATGACCTCGGGCGCGCCGCCCGGCATGGTCTCCTCGGCCGGCTGGAACAGCAGCCGGACCCGGCCGGGCAGCTCGCCGCGCTCGGCCAGCTGGGCCAGGGCCAGGCCGACGCCGAGCAGGATCGTCGTGTGGACGTCGTGGCCGCAGGCGTGGCAGACGTTGTCGACGGTGGAGCGGTAGGGCACGTCCTTGGTGTCGGGCAGCGGCAGGGCGTCGAGGTCCGCGCGCAGCGCGATCACCCGGTCACCGCGGCCGATGTCGCACATGAGGCCGTTGCCCTTGGGCAGCATGCGGGGCGAGAGCCCGGCCCGGGTGAGCTCGCGGGCGATGAGCGCGGCCGTCTCGAACTCCTGGCCGGACAGCTCGGGGTGGGCGTGGATGTGACGACGGATCGCCACCAGCTCGGCACCGCGGGAGGCGAGCCAGCGGTCGAGCTGTCCGGGCAGCGGATCGGCTCCGGGTGGTGTCTCGGGCCAGCCTTCGGACACACGCTCGGCCCTCGACGAAGTCAACGTGCCGACCGGGCGCGCCGGCGCAGCGGCGGTTTCGGTCAGAGTCAGCGCTCTCGTCACGGTGAGTTCTCTATTTCGGTCTAATGGAGCGGCCCGCCCCATGCGTGCCATGGACAGACTAACCGGGTCAAGGTGACGGAGCGCAACATCATTCTCGTGATGTTGATATAGCTGAGCGTCACTTAACCCCTGATAAAGGCGCAAAATCGCAGGCGCCCCCCTCACTGCGTACAACGCGTGACCGGCGCCACGGTCACGTGGTGTCGCGATAACTTTTCACACCGCCGGTGCGAAGAGCGTCGCCAAGGTTCAACGCACAGTGATGGGAGACGTCGCAGGGTGGCATGTTCCCGAAACCCGGCGACGCACCCCTCGTCCGACTATCGGCCCGCGTGCCGGAGAATCCAGGAAAGTCGAGTCGCCGATGTTCCCGAATGGTTTCCGTCACCTGCTAGACGCCCCATCCCGAGGTTGAGGTTCCCTGAATGCGGGAATTCAATCCTTGAGGCGTCCGCTGTGCGACATGGCCGCCACGGTCGGTTGTCCCCGGGTCACGGTACGGTGAAGGAGCGAACCCCACCTTTCTTCGGCGGCCAAGACCAAGCAAGATAGTGGGGCGAGAAGTCAACCTTCCCCCTCCCATGACGGTTAACTGCCTGTGACTCAGCTTCCGACGTGGCATGGCGAGCCCCTGCCACCCACCGGTGCTCTGGCCTCGGCCGGAGCCGGGCGCGAACCTGCGCGCGGCCCCGACTCCCACTCCAACGGACCAGTTCGCGAACCTCGCGAACCCGGGTCGACCGCTCCCCCGGTCCCCGGGCAGCGCGCCGCACCCGGCGTGGTGATCGGGGGGCGCTACGCCCTGCGCACCGCGATCGGGCACGGCGGCATGGGCACGGTCTGGCGCGCGAGCGACACGCTCCTGCGCCGCGACGTGGCGGTCAAGGAGGTGATCCTCCCGCCCGGCCTCGCCCCCAGCGACCGCGACTCGATGTATCAGCGGACCCTGCGCGAGGCCCGCGCCGCCGCCGCGCTGTCCCACCCGTCGGTCGTGCAGGTCTACGACGTCGTCACCGAGGCCGGCCGCCCGTGGATCGTCATGGAGCTGCTGCAGGCGCGCAGCCTGGCCGAGATGATCGTCGAGGACGGCCCCCTCGCGGCCCGGGCCGTTGCCAAGATCGGCATCGCGCTACTCGGCGCGCTCGAGGTGGCCCACGCCGCCGGGGTGCTCCACCGCGACGTCAAGCCGGCCAACGTGCTCATCTGCGGTGACGGCCGGTGCGTGCTCACCGACTTCGGCGTGGCCCGGATGCCCACCGACAGTGAGCTCACCACGCCCGGCATGGTGCTGGGCTCCCCGCACTTCATCTCCCCCGAGCGGGCCATCGGCGCCAAGTTCGGCCCGCCCAGCGACCTGTTCTCGCTGGGCGTGACGCTCTACACGGCCGTCGAGGGCCGCCCGCCGTTCGACAAGCGCGACCCGTTCGAGACGATGCGGGCCGTCGTCGAGGAGCCGCCGGCCCAGTCGATGCGCGCCGGCCCTCTCGCCGGGGTGCTCTACGGGCTGCTGGAGAAGGACCCGGCCCGCCGCTGGAACGTCGAGACCGGCCGCGCGGTCCTGCGCGACCTGCTCGCCGGGCCCCTCGCCAGCAACGCACCGGCGCACATGACCGACCCCTACGCGGTGGTCCGCCCGGCCCACCAGCCGCCGGTGGTCCACCCGCCGCAGCCCACCGGGCAGATCGGCGGCCGGGCCATGATGGCGCCCGGCGAGACGGTCAGCGGCGCGATGCGGCGGATGCAGTCCGGCGCGCCCGCCCAGGCCGGCCCGCACGAGATCGAGCTCGAGCGCACGGGCGCCGACACCTACAACGCGTACGGGCCCGAATACGCACAGGACGACTGGGCCAAGGGCCCGACGACGGCCACCCCGCCCGGCTCCTACGGCGGGCACAGCGCCGGCGGCTACGGCCACAACGCGGCCGGCGGATCGCTGATCGACCGGGCCAAAGCGGCCCCGAGCTGGGCCAAGGCGGCCGTCGCGGCGGCCGTGGTGCTGGTGCTGTTCCTCGGCATCGGCGCCGCCACCGGCCTGTTCTCGGGCGGCGACGACAGCAAGGGCCAGACGCCCAGCGCCAAGGGCTCCAGCGCGCCGGCCGCCCCGAAGTTCGAGGTCGAGGCGTTCACGCACCCGGGCGGCATCACGGTCAACGTGCCCAAGGGCTGGACGAAGAAGCAGCAGGGCAGCGCGGCCGCGCCCTACTTCGACCTCACCGATCCCAGCGACGCCAACCGCCGCATCCGGATCAACATCGAGAAGGCCTCCTCGACGCCCAAGTCGTTCCTGGAGTCGGCCGAAAACCGGCTCAAGTCGACCCCGGCCAGCTGCGAGGCGCCGTACAACCACGTCGACCTGCAAGAGGGCAAGCTCGACGGGCAGCCGTCGGCAGTCCTGGAGTATCAGTGCGGCTCCGGCGACCACCTGCGGCACGCGCTCTGGGACGCGGTCGTGGTCAACGGCAAGGCCTACCACTTCTTCGTGACCGTCCCCGACACGAAGTTCGCCGAGAGCAAGGCGATCTTCGACGAGATGGTCCGGAGCTTCAAGCTGTCGCCGCCGACCGGCGGATGATCCATGTTATGAAGGGCAGATGACCTCGACGCAGTCAGGCGACACAGGCCTCGTCGGTGGAGACGAGACCGGCCGGCGCCGGCTTCGTACTGTGGCCGAGGCCTGGCTCGCGGATGATCCTGACCCCGCCAGCCAGGCCGAGCTCCGATCGGTGCTCGACGACGAAGCGGAGCTCGAGGACCGTTTTTCCGGACCCCTTCGCTTCGGTACCGCCGGCTTGCGCGGACCGCTGCGAGCGGGGCCGAACGGCATGAACCTCGCCGTGGTCCGCGGGGCCGCCGCCGGCCTCGTCCGCTGGCTCGCCGCCCAGCCCGCCGCCTCCGACGACCGGCCGCTGGTCATCGGCTACGACGCCCGCCACGGCTCCCACGCGTTCGCGGTGGAGACGGCCCGGGTCGCCACCGGCGCCGGGCGGCGGGCCCTGCTCATGCCCCGGCCGCTGCCGACACCGCTGCTCGCCTTCGCCGTCCGCCGCCACGGCGCCGCCGCCGGTGTCATGGTCACCGCCAGCCACAACCCGCCCCAGGACAACGGCTACAAGGTGTACCTCGACGACGGCGCCCAGCTGGTGCCGCCGGCCGACGCCGAGATCGAGACCGCGATCCGCGCCGTCGGGCCGCTCGCCGACGTGCCGCTCGGCCCGCCCGGCGAGGTCCTCGGCGAGGAGATCGTCCGCGCCTACATCGACGCCGCCGCCGGGGTGATCGACCCCGGGATTCCCCGAGACCTCGCGGTCGCGTACACCCCCATGCACGGCGTCGGCCGGGAGGTCTTCGAAGCGGCGCTCGCCGCGGCCGGCTACCCGGCCCCGTTCGTCGTCGCCGAGCAGGCCGAGCCGGACCCCGACTTCCCGACCGTGGCCTTCCCCAACCCGGAGGAGCCCGGCGCCACCGACCTGCTGCTGGCCCTGGCCGCCCGGGAGGGCGCCGACCTCGCCATCGCCAACGACCCCGACGCGGACCGGTGCGCGGTCGCCTACCGGACCGGCCCGCCGCTCGGCGGCGTCTGGCGGCAGCTGCGCGGCGACGAGGTCGGCGTGCTGCTGGCCGACCACCTGATGCGCCGCGGCGTGCGGGGCCGGTATGCGACCACGATCGTCTCCTCCAGCCTGCTGTCCCGGCTGTGCGCGGACCGCGACCGGCCCTACGGCGAGACCCTCACCGGCTTCAAGTGGATCGTGCGGGCCGGTGCCGACCTGGTGTACGGCTACGAGGAGGCCCTCGGCTACTGCGTCGCGCCGGAGCTGGTCCGGGACAAGGACGGCATCACCGCCGCGCTGCTGGTCTGCGAGCTGGCCGCCGGGCTCAAGGCCGAGGGCCGCACGCTGGGCGACCGGCTCGACGAGCTCGCCCTGCACTACGGGGTGCACGCCACCGACCAGCTCTCGGTCCGGGTCTCCGACCTGGCGGAGATCGCGGCGATGATGGCCACGGTCCGGGCCCGCCCGCCGGCCGCGCTGCTCGACGTCGCGGTCGGCCCGGTCGAGGACCTGCACCCGGACGCCGACGTGGTCATCCTGCGGGCCGGCACCACCCGCGTGGTGGTCCGGCCGTCGGGGACGGAGCCGAAGCTCAAGGCCTACCTGGAAGTGGTGGAGCCGGTCGCCGGCGGTGACATCCCGGCCGCCCGGGAGCGGGCCGCCGCCGCCCTCGCCGCCCTGCGCACGGAGACGGCGGCCGCCCTCGGGCTATAGCGCCACGTCGAAGAGCTGCGACTCGGCCAGCTTCTTGAACTCGCTGAGGGCCGGCGGCGACGAATCGGGCCGGGTGTCGCCCTTCGGCGCGTTCGGGGAGTCGAAGTACACCAGCGCCCGGATCGCCGGGAATCGGCCGATCTGCTGGGCCACCGTCGAGAAGATCCACGCCTTCTGGGCCGGGTCGGCGGCGTGCTCGTACACGCCCCACTCGGCGACCATGAGCGGCTTGCCGCCGTGCGTCTTGGTCACCCACGAATAGAAGCCCGGCCATTTCGCGGGGTTCGACGTGTGATTCACCAGATACGCGAAGTCACCGAAGCCGTAGCCGCCGGGCTTGGCGAACAGGTACGGGTCCATGCCGATCCAGTCCACGACGTCGTCGCCCGGATACAGGTCCTCGAACCAGCTCTGCTCGCACCAGGGCTGATACGCCATGTACACGAGCACGAACACGACATTCCTGACGCCGTCGGCGCGCAGCCGCTGCACGGTGTGGCGGAACATCGCCGCGTAGTCCCGGGCGGTCATGCCGCCGCCGGAGCGCACGTCGTTCTCCGGCTCGTGGTGCAGGGCCAGCAGCATCGTGCCCGGAAACGCTTTGAACCGGGCCGCCGCCCGGTCGATCCGGGCGTCCTCGCCGCCGGCCGCGACATCGGCCCACGTGGTGTCCCAGGCGACCTTCCAGTTCGCGAAGAGCACGCGTTTGCGTGGCTGCTGTACCACCGCGATCTCGTCCTTGGTGGGAAAGACCTCGTCGCCGCGGTGATAGGAGTGCAGGATGTCGGCCGGCCGGCCCGTCGTGCGCTCGAAGTTGGCCAGCGCCGAGCCTGAGGAAAGGTCCGTGAACGCCCCCGGTGCCACGCCCCACAACAGCCCGCAGCTCGGCACGAGCTTCGGGTCGACGGCGCAGCGTTTCGGTCGCGACTCGCTCGTCGCGGTTGTCGTCGGCTCGGTTCGCTTGTGCAATCCCTGGCTGGCGTCGGCCTCGCTCAGGCCCGCCACGGGTTCACGCAGCGTCGCCGAGGCGATCGCCCCGGAGCCGGCCAGGGCCAGGACCAATGCGGCCACGAGGGTCATCTTCGGGCGTTTCATCGCGACCCAACGTAAGGCCGACCCCGTTCACCCTGGCAAGGTCACAGGGCCGGTTGTCCCTCGTTGTGGCGACCGTGCTTAAGCCAAGTTTTAAGATTCGCCGCTCACGAGTCGCCGAAGCGGGGCATGCCGCCGAACTGCCGGTCACCGGCGTCGCCCAGCCCCGGGACGATGAACATGTGCTCGTTGAGCCGCTCGTCGATCGCGGCCGTGACCAGGCGCATCGGCAGCCCGGAATTTGCCAGCCGCTCGACCCCGGCCGGGGCCGCGAGCACGCACAGCACGGTGATGTCGGTGGCGCCCCGGTCGACCAGCAGCCGCACGCAGTGCTCCAGCGAGCCGCCGGTGGCCAGCATCGGGTCCAGGACCAGCACCGGGATGCCGGACAGGTCGCGCGGCAGCGACTCCATGTAGGCCCGCGGCTCGAACGTCACCTCGTCCCGGGCGAGCCCCACGAACCCCATGGTCGACTCCGGCAACAGGGCCAGGGCCGCCTCGGACATGCCCAGGCCGGCCCGCAGCACCGGCACCAGCAGCGGCGGGTTGGCCAGCCGGGTCCCCTCGGTCGTGGCGACCGGGGTCTTCACCGGGAACTGCTCGGTGGCGAACGACCGGGCCGCCTCGTAGACGAGCATCGTCGTGAGCTCGTGCAACGCGGCGCGAAACGCCCCGTTGTCGGTGCGTTCGTCACGCATCGCGGTCAACCGCGACTTGGCCAGGGGGTGATCCACCACAAGTACGTCCACGAGCAAACAGAATAGTATTCAGGGCATGACCCTCACCGCCGAGGTCGCACGCTCACAAGGCGCGCTGCGGACCTTTCTGCACGGCCTGCCGGGTGTCGACCAGGTCGGCGCCGAGCAGCGCGCCGCGATGCTGGGCACCCGGTCGATCAAGACGACGGCCAAGGCGCAGGCCCTCGATCTCGCGATCCGGATGGTCGACCTGACGACCCTCGAGGGCTCCGACACCCCCGGCAAGGTGCGCGCCCTGTGCGCGAAGGCGGTGCGGCCCGACCCGGCCGACCCGAGCTGCCCGAGCGCCGCCGCCATCTGCGTCTACCCGGCGATGATCGCGGTCGCCGCGGAGGCCCTGCGCGGGTCGAAGGTCCACCTGGCCAGCGTCGCCACCGCGTTCCCGTCCGGCCAGGCCCCGCTCGCGGTCAAGCTGGCCGACACCCGGGCCGCGGTCGCCGACGGCGCCGACGAGATCGACATGGTGATCTCCCGGGGCGCGTTCCTGGCCGGCCGCTACGCCGAGGTGCACGACGAGATCGCGGCGGTGAAGGAGGCCTGCGGGCCGGCCCACCTCAAGGTCATCCTGGAGACCGGCGAGCTGGCCACCCTCGACAACGTGCGCCGCGCCTCCTGGCTGGCGATGCTGGCCGGCGCCGACTTCATCAAGACCTCCACCGGCAAGGTGCAGCCGGCCGCCACGCTGCCGGTGACGCTGGTGATGCTGGAGGCGGTGCGCGACTTCCGGGCCGAGACCGGGCGGGTCATCGGCGTCAAGCCGGCCGGGGGCATCCGGACCGCCAAGGACGCCATCAAGTACCTCGTGCTGGTCAACGAGACCGCCGGGCCGGACTGGCTCGACCCCGACCGGTTCCGCTTCGGCGCCTCGACGCTGCTCAACGACCTGCTGATGCAGCGCACGAAGATGGCCACCGGCCGCTACAGCGGCCCCGACTACTTCACCCTGGACTGAGAGCCGACATGGACTTCTCCTACGCCCCCGCGCCCGAGTCGCGCTCGATCGCCGACATCCAGTCGTCCTACGGCCTGTTCATCGACGGCGAGTTCGTCGAGGGCAAGGGCGAGCCGTTCAAGTCGATCAACCCGGCCAGCGAGGAGACCCTGGCCGAGATCGCGTGCGCCGACGCCGCTGACGTCGACGCCGCCGTGACCGCCGCCCGGCACGCCTACGACCGGGTCTGGGGACCCATGCCGGGGCGGGAGCGGGCGAAGTACCTCTTCCGCATCGCCCGGATCATCCAGGAGCGGGCCCGCGAGCTGGCGGTGCTGGAGTCGCTGGACAACGGCAAGCCCATCCGCGAGTCGCGGGACGTCGACATCCCGCTCGTGGCCGCGCACTTCTTCTACTACGCGGGGTGGGCCGACAAGCTGCCCTACGCCGGCTTCGGGCCCGACCCGCGCCCGCTCGGCGTGGCCGGCCAGGTCATCCCCTGGAACTTCCCGCTGCTGATGCTCGCCTGGAAGATCGCGCCGGCGCTGGCCGCGGGCAACACGGTGGTGCTCAAGCCGGCCGAGACCACGCCGCTGACGGCGCTGCTGTTCGCCGAGATCTGCCGCCAGGCCGACCTGCCGCCCGGGGTCGTCAACATCATCACCGGGGCCGGCGAGACCGGCCGCCTGCTGGTCGAGCACCCCGGCGTGGACAAGGTCGCGTTCACCGGCTCGACGGAGGTCGGTCGGGCGATCGCGCGGGCGGTCGCCGGTACCCCCAAAAAATTGACCTTGGAACTCGGCGGCAAGGCCGCCAATATCGTCTTCGACGACGCCGCCGTCGACCAGGCGGTCGAGGGCGTCGTGAACGGGATCTTCTTCAACCAGGGCCACGTGTGCTGCGCGGGCTCGCGGCTGCTGCTGCAGGAGTCGATCGCCGAGGACTTCCTGGCCGCGCTCAAGCGCCGGATGGCGCAGCTGCGCGTCGGCGACCCGCTGGACAAGAACACCGACGTCGGCGCGATCAACTCGGCCGCACAGCTGGCCCGCATCCGGGAGCTGTCCGACATCGGCGGGCAGGAGGGGGCCGAGCGCTGGTCGGCGCCGTGCGAGCTGCCCGACCGCGGGTTCTGGTTCGCCCCGACGATCTTCACCGGGGTGACACAGGCCCACCGGATCGCCCGCGAGGAGATCTTCGGCCCGGTGCTGTCCGTGCTGACGTTCCGCACGCCGGACGAGGCGGTCGAGAAGGCCAACAACACGCCCTACGGGCTGTCGGCCGGGGTGTGGAGCGAGAAGGGCTCCCGCATCCTGCGGATCGCCGACCGGCTGCGGGCCGGCGTGGTGTGGGCCAACACGTTCAACAAGTTCGACCCGACGTCGCCGTTCGGCGGATACAAGGAGTCGGGCTACGGCCGCGAGGGCGGCCGGCACGGGCTGGAGGCCTACCTTGAGCACTGAAGGCCGGCTGGCCGTCCGCAAGACATACAAGCTGTTCATCGGGGGCGCGTTCCCCCGCAGCGAGTCGGGGAGGTCCTACCAGGTGCAGTCGGCCTCCGGCGACTTCCTCGCCAACGCCGCCCTCGGCTCCCGCAAGGACGTCCGCGACGCCGTGAAGGCGGCCCGCGCGGCGACCGGCAAGTGGTCCGGGGCGACCGCGTACAACCGCGGCCAGATCCTCTACCGGGTCGCCGAGATGCTCGAGGGCCGCCGCGCCCAGTTCGCCGCGGAGGTCGCCGACGCCGAGGGCGTCGATCCGGCTTTTGACCTTGTCGATGCGGCCATCGACCGCTGGGTCTGGTACGCGGGCTGGGCCGACAAGATCGCCCAGGTCCACGGCGGGGCCAACCCGGTCGCCGGGCCCTACTTCAACCTCTCCGCCCCGGAGCCGACCGGTGTCGTCGGCGTCGTCGCTCCGGCCCGGTCCTCGCTGCTCGGCCTGGTGAGCGTCATCGCACCGGCGATCGTCACCGGCAACACCGTCGTCGTGCTCGCGTCCACCGAGCGCCCGCTGCCGGCGGTGACGCTGAGCGAGGTCCTGGCCACCTCCGACCTGCCCGGCGGCGTGGTGAACATCCTCACCGGCGCGGTCGCGGAGATGGCACCCTGGCTCGCCGCCCACATGGACGTCAACGCCATCGACCTGACCGGTGTGACCGACCCCACACTCGCGAAGGCGTTGGAGGCGGCCGCGGCGGAGAACCTGAAGCGGGTGATCAGACCGAGCGATCCCGACTGGGGCGCCGACCCCGGCGTCACCCGCATGCTGTCGCTGCTGGAGGTCAAGACGGTCTGGCACCCCAAGGGGGTCTGACCGCCGCCGACGGTGCACACTAGGGTGTTTTGTGCGCGAGGCCACACGCCATGATGTGCGCCGCCCGCCGAGCCCCACTACGGAGGTCACAGTGGCCCGCCAGTCTCCCTCTTCCCGGTCCGCGTCGTCGCGCGCCGCCGCTAACCGCGCCGCCGCGTCCCGCAAGACCGAGCCGGTCGAGGAGCAAGTGGACGCCGCGGTCGACGACACCGCGGTCGACTCCACGGTGGACGACACCACCATCGGCTCCACGGTCGACGACACCGCGGCCGGCTCCACGGTCGACGACACCGCGGCCGGCTCCACGGTCGACGACACCGCGGCCGGCTCCGGCGCGGACGTCGACGACGAGGTCGACACCGTCGAGGACGTCGATGCCGTGGACGACGACGAGGACATCGAGGACGACGACGCCGACCTCGACGAGGAGACCGGCGGCAAGGAGCGTTCGGCCCAGGCCGACGCCATGTGGAACGACGTGCAGATGGAGCCGGTCGAGATCGCGCTGCCCAAGGGCGTCGGCTACACGCTGCGGGCCTACCGGCTCTCCAACGAGCTCACGCCGACCGAGATCGACGAGGAGGAGGACGACGACTTCGCGATCCTCCACCGCCGGGCCGACGCGGACGAGGACGACGAGCGGGTCGTGATCCTCGAGAACGCGGAGCTGTTCGAGGACGAGCCCGAGCCGGTCGTGGAAGCTTCATCCAAGCGTTCGTCGAAGCAGCGTTCTGCCGCTTCCGACAAATCGGACTCGGCTGACGAGGACGACGACCTCGACGATGACGACGCCGTCGCGGCCAAGAAGTCCGCCAAGGCGGACGACGAGGACGACGACGACGAGATCTCGGACGAGGACGACGAGCTCGACGACGAGGCCGAGGACGACGAGGAAGACGAAGAGGAGGAAGAGGAGGAGGAGCCCGAGGAGGTTCCGGCGTTCCTCTCCCACCGCGGCAAGCTGCTGCTCTTCCGCTCGGTCGAGGGCCTGGTCGACTTCGTGAAGTCCGACGGCGTCGAGCACGACCTCACCCAGGTCAGCACCTGGGACAGCCTCAAGAAGCGGATCACCGTCTCGTCGGTCGTGCCCACCGACGAGAACCGCTACGAGCTCGACCTCGTCGTGGAGAACCTCCGCGGCGGCCAGGACGCCTGGGACACCGACCTGCTGCTCGCCGCGGGCGAGGCGGCACGTGACCTTGCTTACGCCCTGCGCCTCGAGGCGGTCCGCACCGCCCTCTCCCCGGGCTCCCCCCTCGACGACCTCGACGAGGGCCTGCGAGCTGCGGCATCGGGCGGTGTGAGCGGGTTCTTCGCCAAGCGCCGGCTGAAGAAAATCGGGGCACAACAGGCAGCCCTCGGCTGGCGGACCATCATCGGCAAAATTTCTGCCGCCGTGGACTGGCGTGATTGATTTGTGACCGACAGGATCTAAGCCGTGGGTATTTCGGCACGGCGTGGCCCTGGCCGGACGGACAAGACGGTGGACGACGATCAGCCAGCGGGGTATTCAGCCGAAACGGCTGATCGCGTCACCGGCCGTCAACCTGTTCACTAGAGGTCGTTCAGTTTTCGTTGTGCGTTTACCAGCACCAACACGACGGCGGGGCTCCGGGACAGTCCTCGCCGACGTGACGAAGCTCAACCGATGTCCCGAGAGGAGGACGACGCGGTGGCGCTCGTTCGGGTGTACTGCGGTCTGGCGTCGGCTGAACCCGCCGATCCGCAGTCGGGTTCCGACATCTGGTTGACCGTCGCGGTCGTCGATGACGCCGGCCGACTCATCGACATCTGCGAGGTGAGCGACGACGCCGGCGGCTACGCCGAGCTCAGCGCTCTGCTGGCGCAGCGCTCCGGCGGCACCTCCGCCGTAGCGGTCGCGGCCGAGAGCGACGACCACGTCGTCACCCAGCTGCTCACCGCGGCCGGACGCAACCTCGCCTTCACCGACGACGACTCGGCGGACGACTACGCCGAGCGCTTCGCCGACGATGAGTCCCCCGAGGAGATCCAGTCCAACGCGGCCGAGCGCCGCGCCGTCGGGCTGGCCCGGGCGCTGCAGGCCGGCGTGCTCTCCGCCGTCGGCCAGAGCCCGCCCCGGGACATGCTGCCGCTCAAGCCGGTCCTCGCCGCGCACGCGGCCGTCGTCTCCGGCCGCCAGAGCGCCGCGGCCACGCTCCGCGAGGTGCTCCGCGAGCTCTACCCGGCCGCGCTGCGGGCCTACCCGGACCCGGCCGAGTCGATCCCCCTCGCGATTCTCGACGCCCTGCCCGAGCCCGGCATCCTCGGCGGCGGCGCCACCGGCCGCAAGGCCGACCAGGCGGTCGTCACCGAGCTCGCCAAGGCCGGGGTCGCCGACGCCACCACGCTGGGTGAGGCCATCACCGCCCTGCGGGTCGCGATCGCCGAGACCCCCCGCCGCACCGGCGTCAACCGGACCATGACCATCGCCGTCGCCGAGACCATCCGGCAGTCCGTCGCGGCCGTGCGGGCCGGCGACGCCGCGGCCGCCGCGCTCGTCGCGGTGCTCGCCGACAAGATGAGCCCGGCCACGCACCGCACGCTGCCCAACCGGCAGCGGCCGGCCACCGCGCTCAGCCCGGGTGCGGGTCTGGCCGCGGCCACGCCGCTGACGCCCCACGTGTCGCCGCTCAACCAGGCCACGCCGCTGACCCCGGCCACGCCGCTGCGTCCGGCCGCCGCCGCGGACAGCATGCCGTCGCGCTCCCGCGCCGTCGCCGCCAACGCCCGGCCGGCCGCCGCCGCGGTCGAGCCCATGCCGAACCGCACCCGCGCCGCGAGCCGGGCCGCCGCCGAGGCCGCCCGCGCCGCCGAGGTGGCCGCGGCCGAAGCGGCCCGGACCGCCGACGTCGCCCGCACCGCCGAAGTGGCCACCCGCAACACCGGTGGCCGCCGCCGCGCCCAGACCGGACCGGCCATGCCCACGCAGGCCCAGCCGCCCGTCGTGTCGGCGCCCCCGGCCGCGGGCCTGCCGAGCGTCGTCGGCTCCGCGCCGGCCGTCGTCTCCGGCCCGCCCGCCGTGATCTCCGCGCCGCCGGTCGTCTCCACCCCGCCCGGCTACGTGCCCTCGGCGCCGCCCGCATACGGGTCGGTCCCGTCGGCTCCGCCCTACGGCTCGGTGTCGTCCGCCCCGCCATACGGCTCGGTGTCCTCGGCCCCGCCCGCCTACGGTGTGCCCTCGGCCCCGCCGGTGACGTCCACGCCGCCCGGATACGCGCCGTCGTCGCACACGCCGCCGTATCAGCCGGCCGCCTACCAGCCGCCGACGCCGATGTACGCCCCCGCGCCGCCGGTGCCGCCCACCTACCAGGGGCAGTCACCGACGCCGGCTTCGATGCAGTCGATTCCAGTACCGCTGCAGGCCGCTCCTCCGCAGCCGACGCCCGTGGCGCCGCTGCCGGTCGCTCCGGCCCCGATCGCGCCGCCGCCGATCGCGCCGATCCCGGTGATCCCGCCCCAGCCGACCTCGTCGTCGGCGGAGCCGCAGTTCACCGAGGCGTCGTTCGCGTCGCTCATGCCGTCGCCGCCGCCGGGCATCGCCCCGCTGATCGGCACGCACGAGCCGCACGAGATGCCGCGCTTCGACACTTACGGCTACGACCCGCTCAACGGCATGCCCGCGGCGCCGCCGATCACTCCGGCCGCGCCGACCTCCGGCGGTGGCCGGCTGAGCGACCTCAGCGCCCTGGGTGAGCCCCCGACGCTGGGCAAGGCGGCCCCGACCCGCCCCAACTGGTCGCTCGACTCGGACAACGGGCCGACGACCGAGACCTCGGCCGCGGCCTACAAGTTCGGCGCCGACCCGCTCGCCTCCGCCTCGGAGCTGAGCAGCCTGCCGAAGCTGAGCGACATCCCCCAGCCACCGGACTTCTCGGCGCTGGACGCGACGATCGAGTCCACGTCGGGCTCGCTGCGCGCCGACCCGCTCGGCACCGGCGCCAACGCCCGGGGCTCGTCCGCGCTGAGCTCGTTCGGCCCGTCCGCCCCGTCCGGGGAGTTCCCGCCGCTCAACAGCGAGCGCCCGACCCGTTCCCGGGCCGACTCCGCGGCCGCCGCTGCGGCCGCCGGCCTGTCCCGGGCCGAGCGGCGAGCCGAGCGCGACCGCGCCGACGAGGCCGAGGCGCACCAGACCCGCGCCGGCTCCCGGCACGCCGAGCGCACCCAGGACGAGGAGCCGGCCCGCAGCGAACGCGCCCGGACCGAGATCCCGCGCTCCGACCGGGCCCGCACCGAGATCCCCCGCAGCGAACGCGCCCGGACCGAGATCCCGCGCTCCGACCGCGGCCGCACCGAGATCCCCCGCAGCGAGCGGGCCCGCTCCGCGTCGGCCGAGCGCCCGGTCGAGCTGCCCCGCCAGCGCGAGGGCCGCGTGCCCCCGCCGTGGCAGACCGGCGAGCTGCCGCTCGAGTCGGCCGGCCTGCGCCTGGTCGAGCCGGCCCCGGTCGCCGACCCGGCGCTCAAGCCCGGCTACTCGGACGAGCTCTCCGGCGACTTCAGCGGCGAGTTCCCCTTCGAGCCCCCGGCCCTGCGCCTGGTCGACTCCGAGCGCCCGGCCGAACGCGCCACCGCCCGCAGCACCGGCGCCGGCCGCAGCCGCCGCGCTCCGGCCGCCGACCGCGACGCCGCCAAGCCCGCCGACGAGGGCGACGGCGACCTGCTGATCTTCGCGGCGGCCCGCTCGGCCTGGTTCACCGACTGGGACGCCGACTCGACCGGCGAGGGCGAAGTCGCCCGCCCGGAGGTCAACTGGGAAAACTCCAACGACTCGGCCTGGCAGGCGGCCCAGCGCGCGGCCGCACCGCAGATCGGCGACGAGACCAGCACGGGCCTCCCGCGCCGCGTCCCGCAGCAGAACCTGGTCCCCGGTGCCCCGGTCAACGAAAACCCGGAGCGTCCGCTGCGGATCGTCCGCGACGCCGCCCAGATCGCCGCCCACACCACCGGCTACTTCCGGGGCTGGCGGCGCGGCCAGGAGGTCGGGGGCTTCTCGGTCGGCGGCCGCCCGGGTCGCGAGTCCGCCGGTGGCTGGGACTTCAGCCGCGAGGCGAGCCGCGACTACCAGGAGCGCGAGTACGAGTACCGCTCCGCCCGCCGCTAGTTCCGCGGCACCAACGGCAACGCTCGAAGGCCGCTCCCACGACGGGGGCGGCCTTCGCCGTCTCCCCGCCCCTCCCTCCGCCGGACAGATCGGTGTACAGCCCGGGGCGGAGACGCGCGCCGATGCGTGTACGGCGGCCTGTGCGAGCCGTGTGTCGCCCGGGAGGTTCCGGGGGCACCCGAGTTGCACCGGGGCGAGGTCGGGCGCGCAGAGAGACGCTGGACGGGAACTTCGGCGTTCCGCATCCGGCTCCGTACGCAGCGTTAACCCCGGCAACGCAAACGCGCACCGGGCGTCCCTCTCGGGAGCTCGGTGCGCGGGTGCGGCTGAGTGGGTGGTGCTGTTGAGTTGTGGCGGTTACGCCGGCGCGGTGGCGCGGGTGCGGCGCATCGACAGGACGTACTCCACCAAGGAGATGAGCACGTTCTTCGTCGACTCCCGCGAGCGCGCGTCGCACGACACGACGGGCACGTCGCTGGACACCGCGAGCGCCTCCCGCACGTCGTCGGCGTTGTGATACTGCACGCCGTCGAAGCAGTTGATGGCCACCAGGTATGGCAGCCGCCGGTGCTCGAAGAAGTCGATCGCGGCGAAGCAGTCGGCGAGCCGCCGGGTGTCCACCATCACGACCGCGCCGATCGCACCCCGCACCAGCTCGTCCCACATGAACCAGAAACGGGTCTGGCCCGGGGTGCCGAACAGGTACAGGATCAGGTCCCGGTCGATCGAGATACGACCGAAGTCCATTGCGACCGTGGTCGTCGTCTTGCCGGGCACATTGCGGGTGTCATCCACACCGACACCGGCGGAGGTCATGATGGCCTCAGTGGTCAGCGGCGTGATCTCCGAGACCGAGCCGACCAGTGTGGTCTTGCCCACGCCGAAACCGCCGGCGATGACGATCTTCGCTGACGTGACCCGCCCTGGGCGGTGTGCCACGTCAGAGCCTCCGAAGTCCACTCAGCACCCTCTCAAGCAGTTCTGTGCCCACCGACTCGTTTTCGTCGAGCGAGGTCGGCTCGTACACCGCGACCAGTCCGTCAGCAGCCATGTCCGCCACAATGACGCGAGCGACACCCAGCGGAAGCTGCATGCGCGCCGCGATCTCGGCGAGGGACTGCAGTCGGCCGTCGCAGAGCGTTGAAATGTATTGCTGCTCCTGGCCGTGATTACCACCCGGCCGGGTGTTGGCCGCCCGGCCCCGAACGGTGGTCTCTATTAGAGCCTCGATCGCAATTTCCAGCTTGGGCCGGGTGCGACCTCGGGTGACGGCGTACGGCCTTACCAGCGCGCCCGTTGGCTCATCGCGTTCGGCCATGTTCGCCGTTCACCTCCTCACTCGTCGGGCCTCGTAAGCAGCCATTGAGTATGTTTGTGCAGCTAAAAGGTAGTGCTTCGTCACCTGGTTCAGCTTCAGCCGAGCATCGAGGCCGTGGGGCGGGGCGGCGGCGTGAGAGCGTCACCGACCCGGTCGACCAGCAATGCCATTTCGTAACCGACCTGGCCGACGTCGCAGGCGCGGGCCGCGAGGACCGCGAACGACGAACCGTCGGAGATCGACATGAGGAACAGGAAGCCATTGTCCATTTCGACCACAGTCTGCAGCACGGCCCCGCCTTCGAAGCAGCGGGATGCGCCCTGGGTCAGGCTCACCAGACCCGACGCGATCGCGGCAAGCTGGTCACCACGGTCACGCGGCAGGTCACGAGAAGCAGCCAACAGCAGACCGTCCGCCGAGACGGCGACCGCGTGGGCGACCCCCGGCACTCGGTCCGCGAAGTTGGCGAGCAGCCAACCGAGATCCTGCGTAGATGTCATGCCTCTTGCTCCTTGCCAGCCTGCGAGTTTTGAGGCCCGGCCGAAGTCGGCTCCGGGGTTTTCGAGTCGTCGGACCGGGTCCGGCCACGCTGAACGCCTCGGTGATACGCCGACAACAGACCGCGCACGGACTCAGGCGTCCGCTTGTGCGCAGCGGCCGGGTTGGGCTCAACCCCGCCAGGAACGAGCTGCGCCTGCGGCACGCGCTTTGGCAAACCCATGTCGGTCGTCGCAAATTCCTGAACCTCGGCGATTGCCGCTGCGGCTTGCCATCCTTCGTCGGCCGCAGTGCGCCAGTTTACTGCCGAACCGCTCGACGCCCGGTCCCCCGAACCTCGCGAAGGTTCACCCGGAGTGCGGGTTTCAAATCGCTGCGGCGGGACGTATGGGGACGGCGCCTCGCTATAGGTCACCTCGACCGGCCGGGAGCCGGGCGTGGCGGGCTGCGCCGGGGCCGGAGCCGCCGGGTTGGCCGCGGGAGGAGCCGGGGGCGTCAGGTCTTCCAGCGGCTGGCGCTTGGTCGTGAACCAGGCGGACTCCAGCTCCCGGAAGATCGGCAGCTCCATCGTCTCGTCGACGAAGCGCTGCCGCGGGTCTGATGCTTCGCTCTCGTTCGGCGCCGGGTCCCAGTCGAGCCGGACCCGTGGAATCTCCGCCGTCATGTCGACGGGCGCGTAGGGCTCCGGCTGGGCCGCGGGCCGCGGCGGCGCCGCGGGCTCGGCCGGCGGCCACTGGGCCGGCGGGTTGGCCAGGGCGCTCGGACCGGCGGGAGCCTCGTCGAAGCCGTTGAAGCCGGGGCGCTGCCGCGGGATCGGGCCGCCCGTCTCCTCGGGGGCGGCCGCCTCGGCCTGGGCCGCTTCCTCGTCGGACGGCCAAGCCTCGTTGGCGCGGCGCTGCGGCAGCGGGTTGAGCCCGCCGGGCTCGCCGCCCCGGTTGCGCGCCGGCGTGTCGTCGCCGCCGAGGTCACCGGCGCCGGTGAGGTCGGACCAGGCCGGCAGGCTGCGCCCGCCGTTGCGCTCGGGAGCGCGGTCGTCGCCGAAGCCGTTGCGGCTGAAGCCGCCGGTGTCGCGCTCGGGGTCGCGGCCGCCGGTGCTGAACCCGCCGGTGTCCCGGCCCGGGTCGCGCCGGAAACCGCCCGTGTCGCCACGCCGGAAGCCACCGCTGTCCTGCTCCCAGCCACCGTCGCCACCCGCGGGCGGGAGCGTCGGGCGGGCCGGCGGAGCGGGCGGCGCGGGCCGCGGCGGCGCGCCGTTGGCGAAGCCGTTGACGGTCGGGCGCTCGCCGGTGTTGGCGTTGCCGCCCGGCGTGGGCCGGTCGCCGCTGAAGAGGCCGCTGCTGGTCAGGGTGCCGAAGCGAGGTCCGCCACCGCCACCGTTGCCCGGACCGCCGAAGCCGCCGGGGCCGGGGCCGCCGAAGCCGCCGCCGTTGCCCGGGCCGCCGAAGCCGCCGGTGCCGGCGCCCGCGAAGCCACCGGTCGGCGGGCCCTCCAGCGCCAGGGGCGAGGCGAGCGGCGATCGGGGGGCCGGGGTCGACGGGATCGGGCGGGCCTGGACCACGTCGTTGGGGCCGACGGCGGGCATGCCGGCGATGGGCATCCCGGCGGCGTTACGCCCGGACAGCGCCCGCGGCACGAGCACGCCGGCCGGCAGCGTCATGTCGGCGATGGTGCCGCGCTCGCGGGCCGCGCGCAGCTCGACCTTGACGCCGTGGCGGGCGGCCAAGCGGGCGACCACGACGAGGCCCATCATTCGGGAGACGGCCACGTCGACCATCGGCGGGTTGGCGAGCCGGTCGTTGAGCTCGGCCAGCTGCTCGGGCGAGATGCCGATGCCGTGGTCCTCGACCAGCAGCGCGGCGCGGTCGCCCACGCGGCGGGCCTCGACGATGACGGCCGAGTCCGGCGGCGAGAACGCCGTGGCGTTGTCGAGCAGCTCGGCGACCAGGTGGACCATGTCGTTGACGGCGTGCGCCGCGATCTCGATGTCCCGGTCGATCATGCCGAACTCGATGCGCGTGTAGTGCTCGACCTCGGACTGGGCGGCGCGCAGCACGTCCATGAACGGGGCCGGCTCGCGCTGGATGCGTGTCGAGTCCGCGCCCGCGAGGACCAGGAGGTTCTCGTCGTTACGGCGCATCCGGGTGGCCAGGTGGTCGAGCTGGAAGAGCTCGGCCAGGCGGTCCGGGTCCTCCTCGCCGCGCTCCAGCCGGTCGAGGTGGCCGATGAGCCGGTCGACCAGGATCTGCGAGCGGCGGGCGAGGTTGACGAACATGGTCGCGACGCTGGCCCGCAGGGCGGCCTGCTCGGCCGCGGTGCGGACGGCCTCGAGGTGCACGGCGTTGAACGCCTCGGCCACCTGGCCGAACTCGTCGCGGCTGCGGATCGGCAGCGGCTCGGCGATCTGCAGGGCCAGCTGGTGCGGCGACATCTGCGTGGCCAGGGCCGGGTCGCGCAGCCGCTGCACCGCCTGGGGCAGGCCGAACTGGGCGACCGTGAGCGCGCCGTGGCGCAGCTCGCGCAGCGACCGGGCCATCGAGCGGGCCACGATCCAGGCGAAGAGGATCGCCAGGAGCAGCATGCCGAGCAGGGCGCCGGCGGTGACGAGCACCCGGCGCTGCAGGTCGTTGCGGGCCGCGGTGGCGCTGTCGACGTTGTGGTCGTCGAACTCGATCTCGATGCCACGCAGCAGGTTCGCCTTGTTGATCATGGCGTTGTCCCACGCGGTGGCCGTGAAGATGTCACCCGGCAGCGCCTCGGTGGTCAACGGGCCGAGCACACCTTCGAAGGTGGCGGCCTCGCGCAGATCGGAGCCGGAGCGCTTCTTGTCGAACAGGTCGCGGTGCCAGGGCTGGGAGTTGGTGCGGAACTGCTCCTCCGCCTGCTCCTGGCCGGTCAGCGCGGACTGGAACTCCTTGCGCAGCTGCGGCGTGAAGGCCTTCGTCGTCAGCGCCCGGAGGCCGACCACCCGCTCGAGGGCGACCTGCTCCTTCATCTGCGAGATGGCGGCCGAGGCGCGCATGTCGGAGCCGAGCGACGGGTTGTTGGACAGCTCGGCCGAGCTCTCGCGGATGCCGAGCAGGTCGTCGATCAGCGAGCGGTAGCGGGCCACGACGGTGCTGGCCAGGATGTCCTTGCCGCCGTCGGAGATCTGCTTGCGCATGCCCGGCAGGTCCTGCAGGGAAGTGTCGATCGAGGCGAGCTGCTGGCGGAAGTCCTCGGGCGGGTCGGCCAGGCCGGACCGGGTGAGCCGGTAGTCCTTGCTCGCGTCGTCGGTCTTCTGGGTCTGCCGCTCGAACACGCTGCGGGCCTCGACGGCGCCGTCGGTGTTGAGCTGGCCGAGGACCATGGCCGCGTTGGCCCGCTCGTTCTGCAGCTCGTGCACGAGGGCGGCGGCCTGCTGGGAAAGCCCGGAGAGGGTGCGGGCCCGGTCGGCGTCGTTGGCGTCACCGATATTGCCGACGAGACCGTTGGTGCCGACGACGATCGTCGCGATGATCGGAACGATCATGATCAGACCGAGCTTGGACCAAATTGGCAGGTCTCGGAGCCGGCCGATCGGGAAACGCAGACGCGACGAGACAGGCTCCCGCGTCGATGGCCGTTTGCTCACTTCACCGCCCTCCGAACCGGCGCCTTATGAAACAGCAGGCACCCGCGACCGGCCGACCCTACTGGGCCAGACCTCCGAGATTCCACCATGTCCCGTGCCAAGAAGAAAGCCCAGGTCTGTGGCTGCGTCTTATGAACATTGATGAGGCAAATGTCCGAATAAGCGGTATCCACGAAGACCATCCGGATAAACCGGATGATCGTCGCCGACAAATCCGGACATCACGCCAGCTTCGCGTAGGCGGGCTTGATCACGTCGTTGATCAGGGCCAGGCGCTCATCGAACGGAATGAACGCACTCTTCATCGCATTCACCGTGAACCACTGCAATTCCCCCCATCCGTAGCCGAAAGCCTCGACCAGCAGGGCCATTTCCCGGGACATGCTGGTGCCGCTCATGAGCCGGTTGTCGGTGTTCACCGTCACGCGGAAGCGCAGGTCACGCAGCAGACCGATGGGGTGCTCACGGATCGACGGGGCGGCACCGGTCTGCACGTTGGACGACGGGCACAGCTCCAGCGGGATGCGCTTGTCGCGCACATAGGCGGCGAGCCGGCCGAGCGAGTTGGCACCCTCAGCGTCGGCCACGATGTCGTCGACGATGCGGACACCGTGTCCGAGCCGGTCCGCGCCGCACCACTGCAGCGCCTGCCAGATCGACGGCAGCCCGAAGGCCTCACCGGCGTGGATGGTGAAATGTGAGTTCTCGCGCTGGAGGTACTCGAACGCGTCCAGATGCCGCGTAGGGGGGAAACCGGCCTCGGCGCCGGCGATGTCGAAGCCGACGACCCCGGCGTCACGGTAGCGGATCGACAGCTCCGCGATCTCCATCGACCGGGCCGCGTGGCGCATCGCCGTGAGCAGGGTGCCGACCCGGATCGGGCTCCCCAGCCCGGCGGCCTCGGCCGCGCCGGCCCGGAACCCGTCCAGCACCGCCTCCACGACCTGGGGCAGCGTCAGCCCGGCGGCCAGGTGCTGCTCGGGCGCGAAGCGGACCTCGGCGTAGACCACGCCGTCGGCGGCCAGGTCGAGCGCGCACTCCCGGGCCACCCGGTGCAGCGCGTCCGCGGTCTGCATCACCGCGACGGTGTGGGCGAACGTCTCCAGGTATCGCTCCAGCGACCCCGAGTCCGCGGCGGCGACGAACCACTCGCCGAGCCCCTCGGGCGTGGCCGCCGGCAGCTCGTGACCGATCCCGGCCGCCAGGTCCAGGATCGTGGCGGGGCGCAGACCGCCGTCAAGGTGGTCGTGAAGGAGGGCCTTCGGCGCACGACGGATCTCGTCGAAACTGGGAGCAACCATGCCCTGACACTAGTGGTGTGCAAACCGCCGTCATCACACATCTGCGGTGTCCCGTGTGCCGCGAGCCGCTCGCCCCGGCCGAGCACGCCCTGCGCTGCCCTCGGGGTCACTCGTTCGACATCGCCCGGCAGGGGTACGCCGACCTGACCGCCGGGCGCCCGGTCCACACCGGCGACACCGCGGAGATGGTGGTGGCCCGGGAGGCCCTGCTCACGGCCGGCCACTTCGCCGCGCTGAGCACCGCCGTCGCCGCGCTCGTCGCCGGCGAGCCGCCGGGCCTGGTGGTGGAGGTCGGCGCCGGCACCGCCCACTACCTGGCCGCCGCACTCGGGCCGGACCGGGACGGCCTGGCGGTCGACACCTCCAAGGCCGCCCTCAAGCGGGCGGCCCAGGCCCATGGGCGCATCGGGGCCGTCCGCGCCGACATCTGGCAGGGCCTGCCGCTGGCCGATGACACCGCCGCGGTGGTCCTGGACATCTTCGCGCCCCGGTCGGGCGCCGAGTTCGCCCGCGTCCTCGCCCCCGGCGGCGCCCTGGTCGTGGCCACACCGGCCGCCGGCCACCTGGCCGAGCTGGTCACCGCCCTCGGCCTGATCACGGTCGACCCGGCCAAGGAGGAGCGGCTGCACAAGAGCCTCGATCAGTGGTTCGTGCGCACCGGCCGGCACCGGGTCCGCGACCCGCTCGGCCTCACCCGGGCCGAGGCCGAGGCCCTGGTCGGGATGGGCCCCAGCGCCTGGCACACCGATCCGGACACGATCCGCGCCACCATCGCGGCGATGCCGGAGCCGATCACCGCCACGCTCGACGTGGATCTCAGCGTCTGGCGTCCTTATATATAGATCGCTTATGTAGAGAGGTCGACCTGCTCCCAGCCGGGGGCCTCGCCGTGGTAGCGGCCGCTGAACACCACCGCCCACTCCAGGGCCCAGCGCCGCTGCACGGCCACGGTGGCGTCGACCGGCAAGGGCAGCTGCCGCCGCTCGCACTCCCGCAGCGACCAGCCGAGGCAGTAGTACAGATCCAGCTGCTGGGCCGCGGCGGAGGCCGAGCGCAGGGCGACCAGCGTGCGCCGGCGCCAGGTCTCGAACGTCTCGCCCTGCCTGAGGTCGGGCAGGCGCGCCCGAAGCCCCTCCAGGTCCGCCGGGCGCAGCGGGTCGAGGTCCATCGCGATGCCGAGCAGCCACGACAGGGCGAAGAGCGCCTCGGCGTGCCGGGCGAACCCGTGCTCGTCCCCGGTCGCCTCGGCCACGAACTGCCACTCCGAGTGGGTCAGCCGGCTGACCAGGCGGGCCTCGCTCAGCCACTGCACGCCCAGCTCCGGGGGCAGGCCGTAGGCCCGGGCGAGCACCACGTTGAGGCACGCGGCCCGGGCCTCGAGCTCCGGCCCGGGGCGCAGGCCGACCTGGTCCCCCGGCTCCCAGGCCAGCGGGAAGTCAGGCGGCGGGAGCGGGAGCCGCAGGCGGTGCAGCTCCTCGAGACTGGCCTCCCGCACGCGCTGCGGATCCGGCGCTGTGGTGATCACCCGCGCACAATAACTGGACGTTCGGCCGGGGTGCGCATCAGGAGATCCGGTCGAGGATCAAAGGCCTTTTAGCCGGGGGTACCTCCGCCAAAGCGACAGCGCCACGAGCGACTTCGAGGGCCGCGGGCAGCTTGGCCGCGTCCTCGGCCCGCAGTTCCATGAGCACCTCGCCGGCGTGGACCGGGTCGCCCGGTTTGCGGTGCAGGATGATCCCGGCCGAGGCGCTGACCGGGTCCTCCTTGCGGGCCCGACCGGCTCCGAGGCGCCAGGCGGCCACCCCGATGGCATAGGCGTCGAGCTCCGACACGAACCCGTCGGCCCCCGCGGTGATGGTCTCCACCTCGTTGGCGACCGGCAGCGGCGCGTCCGGGTCGCCGCCCTGCGCCCGCACCAGGGCCCGCCACGAGTCCATGGCCCGCCCGCTCGCGATCGCGTCCTGCGGGTCGGCGTCACCGAGCCCGACGGCGTCGAGCATCTCCCGGGCCAGGGCCAGGGTCAGCCCGGCGACATCCGGCGGCCCGCCGCCGGCCAGCACCTCCAGGGACTCCTCGACCTCCACGGAGTGCCCGACCGCGCGGCCGAGCGGCGACTCCATGTCGGTGAGCAGCGCGACCGTGGTGACGCCGTGGGCCTTGCCCAGCTCGACCATGGTCCGGGCCAGCTCACGGGCGTCGGCGACATCGCGCATGAACGCGCCGGAGCCGAACTTGACGTCCAGGATCAGCGCGGACGTGCCCTCGGCGATCTTCTTGCTCATGATCGAGCTGGCGATGAGCGGGATCGCCTCGACCGTGCCGGTGACGTCGCGCAGCGCGTAGAGCTTGCGGTCGGCCGGGGCCAACCCGTCGCCGGCCGCGCAGATGGCGGCGCCCACGCCGCGCAGCTGCTCCACGAACTCGTCGTTCGACAGCCGGGTGCCGAATCCGGGAATGGCCTCCAACTTGTCCAAGGTCCCGCCGGTGTGGCCGAGACCCCGGCCGGACAGCTGCGGCACCGCGGCCCCGCAGGCGGCCACGAGCGGCGTGAGCGGCAGCGTGATCTTGTCGCCGACCCCGCCGGTGGAGTGCTTGTCGACGGTCGGGCGGCCGACCTTGGACAGATCCAGCCGCTCCCCCGAAGCGATCATGGCCGCCGTCCAGCGGGCGATCTCCCCCGCTGTCATACCGTTGAGCAGGATGGCCATGGCCAGAGCGGACATCTGCTCGTCGGCGACCTCGCCGCGGGTGTAGGCGGCGACGACCCAGTCGATCTGCGCGTCGCTCAGCACGCCCTTGTCACGCTTGGCGCGAATGACATCCACGGCCGCGAAGCTCATCGAGTGCTCCAGTCCTGTTCGATGCCGGCCGGGCGCGGGGTGTCGCCGGCCCAGCTGGTGGTGCCCTGCGCGTCGACGACCACGACCCGCGGGGTGCGGATGCGGCCCCAGTCGACGGCCGCGGCGGCGGTGGCGAAGATCGGGCCCTCCTCCAGGATGCCGGTCGGCTCGTCGTCGCCGGTGCCGGACGAGCGTTCCCAGTAGGACGTCCAGACCTGGCGGCCCTCGGCGACGTCCGGGTGGACGAAGACCGTGCCGCTGCCGACCTTCAGGGCCAGCGCGGCCGGGACGGTCGGGCCGAGGTCGAGCTCCCGATCGGTGACGCGGGCCAGGTCGCTGTCGTCGAACGCGTAGGGCAGCAGCGCCGACATCGGCAGGGGGCCCCGGGCGTGGTCGATGAGCAGCGCCGCCCCGCCGTGCTCCCAGAGCAGCTGCCGGCAGCGGCCGCACGGCATGAGCGGCGCGCCGTCGGCGTCCACGCAGGCCAGTGCGACCAGCCGGCCGCCGCCCGTTGCCTGCAGGCTGGAGACCAGGCCGCACTCGGCGCACAGGCCGAGGCCGTAGGAGGCGTTCTCGACGTTGCAGCCGACCACGACCCGGCCGTCGTCGACCAGCGCGGCGGCACCGACCGGGAACTTGGAGTAGGGCGCGTAGGCCCGCTCCATGGCGGCCACCGCCGCGCTGCGCAGCGCGGCCCAATCAACCACTTGAGAGTTCACAAACCCATCTTGCCTTCCGAAGCTCAGCCGCCGCGGCGATAGGGCTTGCCGTCGGCCGCGGGCATCCGCAGCCGCTGGGCCGCGAGGGCGAGCACGACCAGCACGGTGATGTAGGGCGCGGCCTGGACCAGCGCCGTCGGGATCGTGTCGACGGTGAAGAACAGCACGTAGGCGCCGATGCCGAGGACCCCGGCGGCACCGCCGACGATGTAGTTGCGCCGCCGCAGGGTCTCCCACGCGGCCAGGGCCAGCAGCAGCAGCCCGACCAGGATCAGCAGTGCGTGCAGCGACTCCGACCCGCGCCGCAGCTGCAGCGCGTCGGTGTAGCCGAACAGCGAGGCGCCGAGCGCCAGGCCGCCCGGCCGCCAGTTGCCGAAGATCATCGCGGCCAGGCCGATGTAGCCGCGGCCGCCGGTCTGGCCCTCACGGAAGATCACCGAGCTCACGGTGGCCAGGTAGACGCCGCCGAGGCCGGCCATCGCGCCCGAGATCACGACGCCGTAGTACTTGTACTTGTACACGTTGATCCCGAGGCTCTCGGCCGCCCGCGGGTCCTCGCCGACGCTGCGGATGCGCAGGCCGAACGCGCTGCGCCAGAGCACCCACCAGGTGCCGACGACCAGCAGCACCGCGAGCACCGTCACCAGGGACACGTCGACGAGCAGGCCGCGCAGGACGCCGGCCAGGTCGCTGATCAGGAACCAGTGGTGCTTCTCCAGCCCGTCCAGGTTGTCGACGCCCGGGACCGACACGCGCGGGACGGTCTGGTCCGGCTGCAGCGCGGGCGACTGGGTCGCGCCCGCACTGCCCCACGCGATGAACGAGAGGTAGCGCGTGACACCCGGCGCCAGCAGCGTGATCGCCACACCGGAGATGATGTGGTCCACGCCGAACGTGACCGTGGCGAGGGCGTGCAGCAGGCCGCCGATGGCACCGCCGGCGATGCCGATGAGCAGGCCGAGCCAGGGGCCGAAGTGCAGGCTGCCCCAGGCGCCGAACCAGGTGCCGAGGATCATCTGGCCCTCGAGGCCGATGTTGACCACGCCGGCCCGCTCGGCCCAGAGCCCGCCGAGGCCGGCCAGGCCGATCGGGACGGCCGCCTGCAGCGCGGCCTGGATCGCGCCCTGCGAGGTGACGTCGTCGGCCCCGGTGAACAGGTGGACCAGGGACAGCCCGAGCAGCACACCGGCGACGATGAGCAGGATGCGGGCGGTGCTCAGGCGGCGCTTGCGCGGCGCCACCGGCCCGGCCGTGACCTCGGAGAGCATGGCGTCGGTGCTCACTTCGACTCCTCCGCGCTCGCGGCCAACGGGGCCGAGCCGACCGGCGCCGCGGTGGCGGCCCCGACCCTCTGCTGCTGTGCCCGCCGGCCGATGCGGTTGGCCAGCTCGTAGGCGACGACCACGGACAGGACGGCGACGCCCTGCATGATCACCACGATCTCTTTCGGGATGCCGTCGAGGTCGAGGATGAGCTGCGAGCGGGCCAGGAAGCCCCACAGGAGCGCACCCAGGGCCATGCCGACCGGGTGGTTGCGGCCCAGCAGCGCGACGGCGATGCCGGTGAAGCCGATGCCGCCGAAGCCCTCGGTGTAGGTGTGCGTCTCGCCGAGCATGCGGGGCAGGTTGACCAGGCCGCCGACGGCGCCCGAGATCACCATCGCGGTGATGACCATCTTCTTGGCGCTGACGCCGCTGGCCGTGGCCGCGAACGGGTTCCAGCCGGTGGCCCGCAGGTCGAAGCCGAAGCGGGTGCGGTTGATCGTGAACCAGTAGGCGATGCCGAGGACCACGGCGATGACCAGGAAGCCCAGCACCTCCTGCTGGGTGCCGGAGACGATCGGCAGGCCGGGCATCCAGGAGTCCTTGGGCAGCACGCCGGTGGTCTTGATCTGCGCGCCCGGCTGCTGCGTGCCCCAGTGGTCGTTGAGCAGCCAGGTCACCACCTGCGCGCCGATCGCGTTGAGCATCAGCGTCGAGATGACCTCGCTGACCCCGCGCTGGGTCTTGAGCAGCGCGGCGATCGAGGCCCAGGCCGCGCCGACCAGCGCCGCCACCACGATGATCATCGCGATCCGCAGCGCGCCGGGCATCCAGCTCATGAACGAGGCGCTGGCCAGCGCGCCGGCCATGAACGCGCCGATCTTCGACTGGCCCTCGACGCCGATGTTGAACAGGCCCATCTTGAAGCCGATGGCGACCGCGATGGCGGCGATGTAGTACTCGCTGGCCTTGTTCAGGATCTCCACGATCGAGTCGGGCTTCTGGCCGAACTCGAGCATGTCGCTGAAGGCCTGGGCGGCGTCCTTGTCGGTCAGCTCCAGCACGATCCAGGAGATCGCCGCCGACAGCAGCAGCGCCGCGACCGGGGCGAGGATCTGCGGCAGCAGCTTGGCCGGGTCGATGCGCCGCCAGAACGGCGGCGGGGAGGCGACGGGTGTCGTGGCCGCGCTCACTCGGAGGCCTCCTCGGTCTCGTCCTCATTCGCAGCGCCGGTCATGGCGACGCCCAGCTGTTCGGGGGTGACGGTCGCGGGGTCGGCGTCGGCCACCAGCCGTCCACCGTAGATGACCTTGAGAGAGTCCGACAGTCCGATCAGCTCGTCCAGGTCGGCCGAGATCAGCAGGACACCCATGCCGGCGATCCGGGCGTTGCGGATGTGGTCCCAGATCGCGGCCTGGGCGCCGACGTCGACGCCACGGGTCGGGTGGGCGGCGATGAGGACCTTGGGCTCGTGGCTCATCTCGCGGCCGACGATGAGCTTCTGCTGGTTGCCGCCGGACAGCGCCACGGCGGCCACGTCGATGCTGGGGGTGCGCACGTCGTACTGCTCGACGATGCGCTGGGTGTCGCGGCGGGCGCCGCCGACGTCGATCAGGAACCCGCGGGCGTTGGGGCGCTCGGTCTGGTGGCCCAGGATCCGGTTCTCCCAGAGCGAGGCGTCCAGCAGCAGGCCCTGGCGGTGCCGGTCCTCCGGGATGTAGCCGATGCCGGCCTCGCGGCGGCGGCGGGTGCTCCAGGCCGACACGTCGTCGGCGCCGAGCCGGATGGTGCCGGTCGACGCCCGCATGCCGAGGATGGCCTCGGCCAGCTCGGCCTGGCCGTTGCCCTCGACGCCGGCGATGCCGACGACCTCGCCGCGGTGGATGGTGAACGACGCGTTGTCGACCAGGGGGCGCCCGCCGGCCGCGCCGGGGACCGTGAGCCCCTCGATGACCAGGGCCGGCTCGTCGGTCACGGTCGACTCGCGGGCCTCCGGGCTCGGTAGCTCACTGCCGACCATCAGGGTGGCCAGCTGGCGGGCGGAGACGTCGGCCGGCTTGACCGAGGCGACGGTCGTGCCGCGGCGGATGACGGTGATGTCGTCGGCGACCGACCGCACCTCGTCGAGCTTGTGCGAGATGAACAGGACGGTGAGGCCCTCGCGGATGAGCTCGCGGAGGTTGCCGAAGAGCTCGTCGACCTCCTGCGGGACCAGCACGGCGGTCGGCTCGTCGAGGATCAGGATGCGGGCACCGCGGTAGAGGACCTTCAGGATTTCGACCCGCTGCCGGTCACCGACCCCGAGATTCTCCACCAGCTCGTCCGGTCGCACGCCCAGGCCGTACCGCTGCGAAATCTCTTTGATCGTGTTTTTGGCCCGTCCCCCGATGCCGTGGCGCTTCTCGGCCCCGAGCACGACGTTCTCGGTCACCGTGAAGTTGTCGGCCAGCATGAAGTGCTGGTGCACCATGCCGATGCCGGCCTCGATCGCGCCCTGCGGCGACGAGAACCTGACCGGCTGGCCGTCGACGATGATCTCGCCCTCGTCCGGCGGCTGCATGCCGTAGAGGATCTTCATGAGGGTCGACTTGCCGGCCCCGTTCTCACCGACGATCGCGTGGATCGTGCCCTTGCGCACGGTGAGGTTGACGTCGGAGTTGGCCACAACGCCGGGGAACCGCTTCGTGATCCCCTTCAGCTCGACGGCGGGTGGATCCGCGGTCATCCAGGCTCCTAACAGATGTGGCGGGGGACTGGATAGTCCCCCGCCGTGCACCCGATGTCTACAACGATGTTGTTACTACTTGGTGGGGACGGTGACCTTGCCCGACACGATGTCGGCCTTGGCCGCGTCCAGCTTGTCCTTGATGTCGTCGACCTTGCCGCCGGAGGTCGCGTAGCCCACGCCGTCGACCTTGAGGTCGAAGACGGTGGCGCCGCCCTTGAAGTTGCCGGCCGCGAAGTCCTTGACGAAGTTGAACACCGCGGTGTCGACCCGCTTGAGCATGGAGGTCATGATGACCGGCTTCAGCGACGCGTCGGTGACGGTGTTGTACTGGTCCGAGTCGACGCCGATGGCGAGGGCGTTCTTGGCCTTGGCGGCCTCGAAGACGCCGGTGCCGGAGCCGCCGGCGGCCGCGTAGACGATGTCCGCACCCTGGTCGTACATGCCCGTGGCGGCCGTCTTGCCGCCGGCCGGGTCGTTGAAGCCCTTGCAGGCCTCGGCCGGGGTCGACAGGTAGTTGGGCAGCACCTTGATGTCGGCCTTGACCGACTTGGCGCCGGCCGTGAAGCCCGCCTCGAACTTCTTGATCAGGTCCACCTGGCAGCCGCCGATGAAGCCGACCGTGCCCTTCGTGGACTTGAGGGCGGCGGCGACGCCGACCAGGTAGGAGCCCTGCTCCTCGGCGAACGTCAGGTCAGCGACGTTGTCCGCCTTGGTCGCGCCGTCCACGATCGCGAACTTCGTGTTGGGGCAGTCCTTGGCCGCCTTGGCGAGCGGGCCGTTGGCTGCGTCCGCGCCGTCGTAGACGAAGCCGACCGCGATGACCGGGTTGTAGCCGCTGTCGCACAGCAGCTTCAGCCGCGAGTACTTGTCGTTCTCGCTCTCGCCGGCGACCGCGGCCAGGTCCTTGACCTCGATGTTGAGGTCGCTCTTGACCTTGTCGAGGCCCGCGGCGGCGGAGTCGTTGAACGACTTGTCGCCCCGGCCGCCGATGTCGAAGGCGAGGCCGACCTTGACGTTCTTCTTACCGGCGGGCGCGCTGCCGTTGTCGCTCGTGCCGTTATCCGAGTCATCACCGCAAGCGGTCATGCTGCCCAACGCGACAAACGCCACCGCGGCGGTCGCGAGAACCTTCATCCCACGCACTCGGCGCAAGACGATCTCCCTTCCCAAAGCACCGCCTGAACGCGGTGAACCCAACGGCGGGAGCGTACGCCCTCGACGGTGCTGTTCCAGCGTTTGCAGCCGGGTTGGGAGGAGTGCGTTATAGGCCCGTGACGTGCGCCCGGCGCCGTCCGCCTCGTGGGATCGATCTTGTAACACCATAGTTACCGCCAAAACACGGCAACCGCGGCGTTAACGAGCGTTAACCCGACCAAAGCGAGGAAATGACCCCGGTTGACCTCGGTCCGCTTCCGCGCGAAGAAGACCATCGCGAAGATCATGCAGCCGATGACGAGCTTCACGGCGAGCTTGGCCGTCGGCGGCTCCGCGTCCCCGCCACCGCGCAGTGGAGCGGCCAGCCCGAAGCCGGTCAGCAGCATGACGACGGAGCCCCAGAGCATGGCCGGGCTGATCCGCAGCTTCCCGGTCAGGTACTGCGCGATCGAACCGCCCAGCAGCAGCGCAAAGCCGATCAGGTGCAGAAACAGGAGGATGAGCCGCAAAGGTTCCACCCGCGCAACGTAGCGGCCCCTTGACTCTCCCGCAGCTGGAGGGTCGACGATTCGAGGTATGAACATCGGCGAGCTGTCGCGCCTCACGGGACTGCCGGTCAAGACGATCCGGTACTACTCCGACGTCGGCCTGGTCCCCGAGTCCTCGCGTTCAGGTGCGGGGTACCGCCGCTACGACCACGGCTCCCTGGTCCGCCTCGAGTTCGTGAAGACCCTCCGCGAGCTCGGCCTCGACCTGGCCACCATCCGCCAGGTGCTGGACCGCGGGGCATCGCTGCGCGAGGTGGCCGCCGCCCATGCCGAGGCTCTGGGCACGCAGATCCGGGTGCTGAAGCTGCGGCGCGCCGCCATGCGGGCCGTGGCCGGGCGCGACACCACGCCGGCCGACCTGGAGCGGCTGGCCCGGATCGCGCAGGCCGGCGCCGACGAGCGGCAGCGGATCGTCGACGAGTTCTTTCATGCCATTTTTTCCGACATTTCGGATTCGTCAGATTCGCGAGCCTTCATGACCGGCATGCGCAGCGTCTCCGCCGACCTGCCCGACGAGCCCACCGACGCGCAGGTCGATGCCTGGATCGAGCTCGCCGAGATGCTGCGGGCGGAGGACTTCCGGGCGCGGCTGCGGGAGATGGGGCGACGGAGCTTCGCACCGGATGCCGAGCGGGTCGTCCCGACGGATATGTCGGATATAAAGTGGTTCATCGACGTTATCGCCGATGCGCAGGACCGCGGTCAGCGCGCGCCGGCCGCCGTCGTGGACGAGGTGATGGCCCGGTGGGCCGCCGGCGCCGGCCGCACGGACGGGCCGGAGCTGCGCCAGGAGGTCGTCGACGCGCTCGAGCTGGCCGACGAGCCGCGGGCCGAGCGCTACTGGCAGCTGATGGCGATCATCAACGGCTGGCCCCCGATCCCGTCCACGATGCACCGGTGGAGCTGGTTTCTTTCGGCCCTGAAGGCGACCCTGGCTCGGTAGCGTTGGTCACGTGGAGTGGTGGCGGACGGCGATCATCTATCAGATCTACCCGCGCAGCTTCGCCGACGCGAACGGTGACGGCGTCGGCGACCTGCCCGGCATCACGGCCCGCCTCGACCACCTCGCCGACCTCGGCGTCGACGCGCTGTGGCTCTCGCCGTTCTACCGCTCCCCCATGGTCGACGGCGGCTACGACGTGGCCGACTATCGCGACGTCGACCCGGTCTTCGGCACCCTGGCCGACTTCGACGCGCTGCTGGCCCGGGCCCACGGGCTCGGGCTGCGGGTGATCGTCGACATCGTGCCCAACCACACCTCGTCGGCCCACCCGTGGTTCGCGTCGGGGCTCCATGACCGATATGTCGTGTCCGACACGCCGAACCAGTGGCAGTCCCTCTTCGGCGGGCCGGCATGGACACAACTGCCCGACGGTTCCTGGTACCTGCACCTGTTCGACCCGGCGCAGCCTGACTTGAATTGGGGCAATCCGGACGTCCGCGCCGAGTTCGACGACATTCTGCGGTTCTGGCTGGATCGCGGGGTCGACGGCTTCCGCGTGGACGTGGCGCACGGGCTGGTCAAACCCGACATTGCTGAACTTTCGGTGTTTGACCAGGACGGGGTGCACGAGATCTACCGCGGCTGGCGCAAGATCCTGGATTCGTACCCGGGCGAGCGCATGGCCGTCGCCGAGGTCTTCGACACCGCGCCCGACCGCGTCGCCCGCTATGTCGCCGCGGACGAGCTCCACCAGGCCTTCAACTTCGACTTTCTCGAGGCCCCGTGGGACCCGGACGAGCTGCGTCGGATCATCGACGCCTCCCTGGCCGCCGCGGCCGGCGTGGGCGCGCCGCCCACCTGGGTCATCTCCAACCACGACCGCCACCGGCCGGTCACCCGGTTCGGCGACGGCATCCCCGGCCGGCGCCGGGCCCGGGCCGCGGCCCTGCTCATGCTCGGCCTGCCCGGCTCGGCCTACATCTATCAAGGCGAAGAACTGGGCCTGCCCGAGGTGCTGGACCTCCCCGCCGAGGTCCGCGTGGACCCGCAGTTCATCCGCTCCGGGGGTACCGCCCTGGGCCGCGACGGCTGCCGAGTGCCCCTGCCGTGGGAGGGCGACACCCCGCCGTTCGGCTTCGGCGCCGGCTCCTGGCTGCCGCAGCCGGCGGACTGGGCGGCGTTCACGGTCGAAGCGCAGCGGGCCGATGCCGACTCGACGCTGAACCTGTATCGCAACGCGCTGCGCCTGCGCCGACCGGCCGCGACGCTGACCTGGCGCTCGGCCCCGGACGGCGTGCTGTGCTTCGAAACCGACCGGTTGCTGGTGGCGGCCAACCTCGGCGGCTCGGCGTTCACGCTGCCGAGGGAGCCGGTGCTGGCCAGCTCGCCGGTGGGCGGCACACTGCCGCCCGACACGACGGTCTGGATGGAGAAGGACTAAGCGCTTTCGAGCATCAGCTGCTGAGCTTGGCCGCGATCCGCGAGAAGCCGGCGCGGATCTCGTCGACCGACGGCGGCTCGTGGTCGTGGTCGCCGTGGTCATGATCGTGGTCGTGGAACTCCTCGCCGTAGCCGGCGAGCTCCGCGTCCAGGGCCGCGGTCTCCACGTCCTCGTTCTCGGCGGCCAGCCGGGACGCGGCGATGTCACCCTGGATCTGGGCGACCGTCACGTGCGGCTGCAGCGGCTCGACGACGGCCATCAGGTCCTCGTCGGCCACCACGGCCTCGGCCAGGGCCAGCGCATGCGCGCGCTCGTAGGGGCCGCAGACGACCGGCTCCCACTCCTCCTCGTCGTTCATCGGGCCGAAGGTGATGATCCACGGCAGGGTCAGCGCCGGCGCGTCGGCCGGCAGGTCCAAAGTCACGAGTGCACCCACGGCGCCCATCATGACGGGTTCGGACGCTCGGCACCCGTCGAACCGCCGGACGATACAACGGGTGGGACGACGCTGGCCGCGACCTCGGCCGCGTGCTCGACCTCGGCGGCGGCCTTCTCGACCAGCTCCGCGGCCCGCCGGGCGGCCATCACGTCGGCCCGCGGCTCACCCCCGGCCAGGTCGACGACCCGGCCGTGCGGGCTGGTGGCCGACAGCGCGGCCGCGAACAGCAGCAGCTGGTGCAGCAGGTACATGTACAGCAGCAGGCCGATCGTGCCCGCGACGAGCTGATAGGCCGGGTTGTGTTCGGTGCGGGTGATGTACCACTTCCCGGCCGTCTTGAGCAGGCCGAGCCCGATCGCGAACAGCAGCGCCGAAGGCCACAGCCGCCGCAGCGACATACGCAGCCGTGGTACCCCCACCAGCAGCGCCGCCCCCAGGAAGACGTCGACCACACCGGAGAGCAGGGTGGAGAAGCCGCGCAGGGCGACCCGCACCGGGTCCTGGTCCACGTCCCCGGCCAGCCAGTAGATCAGCTCCTGGACGCCGGCGAAGATGCCGATCGAGATGAGCAGCGCCAGGCCGAGGGCGACGAGCACGGCCAGGTCGAGCAGCCAGCGCACGACCGCGTTGCCGGGGTGCTCCTGCAACTGCCACAGCGCCCGCTGCGACGAGCGCAGGTTCTCCACCCAGCCGACCCCGGCGATGATCAGCCCGACCATCGCGATGATGCCGATCTGCTGGCTGCCCGCGAAGATCTGGTCGCTCTGCAGCTGCGGCAGGTTGGCCTGCAGATAGACCTGGACCCGCTCGACCACCAGCTTGTTGCCGCCGAGCACCCGGCCGAGGACGAAGAACAGGACGACCACCATCGCGAACACCGCGAAGAAGCCGTAGTAGGCGGTCGCGGCGGCCAGGCGGACGGCGTCCACGTCGAAGTAGCGCTCCTGGGCCCGCCAGACGTGGTCGAACACCCGCGACCGACGACGCGCGGCGCCGATCATGCGGTCGAACCCGGCCTCGAGCCGGTCCAAGGTGTTCACGCCACCCCCTCCGCTCCGCTCCGTGCCGCTCACGTCAATGGTCCGCTGTCAGGCGGTACTCCGCATGGGGACGCCACCGGCCGCCGTCCTCGTGCTCGAACAGGGTGAACCCGCCGACGGCGAAGGCGGCCTCGTAGCCGGCCAGGTCGGCGAACGCGGCGTCGAGCTGCGCGGCGGGCACGTTCTGGGCGATGGTCACGTGCGGGTGGTAGGGGAACTTGGCGGCCGGGACGATCGCGTCCGCGGCCAGGACCGCCGAGTGCAGCTGCTCGCACTCGCTGATCCCGGCCGCGACCGCCACGAACACCACCTGGGTGATCGGCCGGAACGTCCCGGTGCCGCGCAGCCGCACGGTGAACCTCCGGTGCGCGCCGGCGACGGCGGCCAGGTGCCGGTCGATCGCCGGCAGGGCGGCCGCGTCGACCTCGGTGGGGCCGAGCAGGGTGACGTGGGCGGGCACGTACTGCGCGACCGGGTCGCCGGCGGCCAGGCGGGCGGCGGTGAGCTCGCCGCCCCATGGCTCCGGGATGTCGATCGCGACGCCGATGGTGGTCCGGCCCACCTCAGTTGGCGGCCGCGCCGGGAGCCAGGAAGCCGATCCGGTCATAGACCGACTGCAGCGTCGGTACCGCCACCGCCCGCGCCTTTTCCGCACCGATCGCGAGCATCTTGTCCAGCTGGCCCGGGTCGTCGAGGTAGGCGTTGGTGCGCGCCTGGATCGGCTTGACGAACTCGGCCACCACCTCGCCGAGGTCCTTCTTCAGGTCGCCGTAGCCCTTGCCGTCGTAGGCCGCGACCAGGTCCTCGATCGTCCGGCCGGACAGCGCCGAGTAGATCGTGAGCAGGTTCGACACGCCGGGCTTGTGCTCCGGGTCGAAGATGATCTCGCGGCCGGTGTCGGTGACCGCCGAGCGGATCTTCTTCGCCGAGCGGGCCGGGTCCTCGAGGAGCTCGATCAGGCCGTTGGGCGTGGACGCGGACTTGGACATCTTCGCCGTCGGGTCCTGCAGATCGGTGATCTTGGCGGTGTCCTTGACGATGAACGGCTGCGGGACGGTGAACGTCTTGCCGAACGTCGTGTTGAACCGCTGGGCCAGGTCCCGGGTCAGCTCCAGGTGCTGGCGCTGGTCCTCGCCGACCGGCACGGCGTCGGCGTGGTAGAGCAGGATGTCGGCCGCCTGCAGGATCGGGTAGGTGAACAGCCCGACCGTCGTGCGGTCCGCGCCCTGCTTGGCCGACTTGTCCTTGAACTGGGTCATCCGGCCGGCCTCACCCATCCCGGTGATGCAGTTCATCACCCAGGCGAGCTGCGCGTGCTCGGGCACGTGGCTCTGCACGAACAGCGTGCAGCGCTCCGGGTCGAGCCCGATGGCCAGCAGCTGGGCGGCGCCGACCCGGGTGCGCTTGCGCAGCAGCGCCGGGTCGTGCCCCATCGTGATCGCGTGCAGGTCGACCACGCAGTAGAAGGTGTCGTGCGTCTCCTGCATCGGCACCCAGTTGCGCAGGGCCCCGAGGTAGTTGCCCAGGTGGAACGAGTCGGCGGTGGGCTGGATCCCGGAGAGGACCCGCGGGCGGGCGGGAGACGACATGTTCGTCATTCTGACAGGCGCCTTGACCGTTTGGTTATCTGCCCGGGAAGGGCGGCAACCGTGGGGGCCGCAGAGGAGTCTGTCTGGATAGCGTGACAGCGAGGGAGGTGGGACGGTGGGCGACGAGCTGGAGGCCCGTGAGGCGGTCCGCGATGCGTACCAGGCGCACTACCGCCGCCTGGTGGCCGCGCTGTACGCGCTGACCGGCGACCACGCCGAGGCCCAGGACCTCGTCCAGGAGGCCTACGCCCGCGCCCTGGCCCGGCCCCGCCAGTTCCTCGATGTCGCCGACCCCGAGGCCTGGCTGCGGACCGTCGCGATGAACCTGGCGCGGACGCGCTGGCGGCGGCGGCGTCTGTTCGACACACTGGTGCGCAGCGGCCGGGTCGCCCGGCCGGTGGAGAGTGTGCCCGGCGTCGACCCCAACCGGGTCGCCCTGGTCGCAGCCCTGCAACAGCTGTCGCAGGCCACGCGGGAGACGATCGTGCTGCACCACCTGGCCGACATGTCGGTCCACGAGGTCGCCGAGGCCCTCGGCGTGCCCGTGGGCACGGTCAAGGCGCGCCTGTCCCGCGGTCGCGCGATGCTGGCCTCCTTACTCAGCGACGGCGAGGCCGGCGCGGCGGAGTCCGCCCGCCGCCGCCCCGCACCACCGGCCGCGCCCCCGGCAGTGTCCCCTCCGGCCCCCTCGCAGGAGGTACGGGATGCGCCCTGACCTGGACTTCCGCACGCTGCGCCAGCAGATCGAGGCGGCCACCTGGATGCCGGACTTCGCCAGCCTCTACCGCCGGGCCGGCCGCGTCCGGATGCGGGACCGGATGGCCGTCGCCGGGGCGCTGGTCGGCACCCTGGGCGTGCTCGCCCCGGTCGCGCTGGCCGGGATCTTCGGCCGCCCGGGCCCGGCCGTGCTCGGCCCCAACCCGGACATCGGCGAGGCCTGGGTGACCCCCTCGGCCAGCCCGGCACCGACCGGCCGCTACCCGTCCACGGTCGCCGTGCTGGCCGCCGCCGGCGGGCTGGACGACCTGGTGGCCGCGGTTGACGTGTGCGTGGAGATCCCGCAGGCCCGCCGCTGCAGCCTGCAGGTCACGACCCTGGGCGGCAAGACCCAGCGGCGGACCCCCTACGTCGTCGACGCCCTGCGCAGCAGCCCCCTGGACAAGATCAACAGTGTGCAGCTGATGCGGATCGCGCCGGCTGTGTTCATGCTCAGCGCCGAGGTCGGCGGCGGCTCGCGCTCCAGCGTCCGTTTCGAGCTCACCCCCGACACGCAGACGCAGCTCAACCCGCAGGAGAGCACGCCGGTGATGGGGCCGAGCGACCGCCTGACCCTCGGCTCCGGCGACCGCCCGGTGCAGCTGGTGCAGTACGGCGACCTGTTCGGCGTCCGCGCGACCGACGGCTCGCTGAGCCTCGTCGGGCAGCCGCCGATGGCCCAGCGGGTGGTGGCCCCCGCCGTCCCGGCCGCGGCCGGCTGGTGGGTGACGGGCCGCGACCTGGAGACCGGGGCGCCGGCCGTGAGCGTCTCGACCGACCAGGGCGCGCACTGGCTCGCGCGCACCCTCAACGCCCCCGCGGGCAACGACGTGCCGACCGTGGCGACCGCGAACGGCAAGGACGCGTGGGCTTTCGTGCCGTACAAGAGCGCGATCCGGCTCTTCCGCACGGGCGACAGCGGACTCAACTGGCGCGAGGTCAGCGGCGCGGTGACGCTCCCGGCCGAGCTCAAGAACCTCGACAACCGGCAGCTGGGCGCGCTGGTGCGGGACGACCGCTCGCTGCTGCTGTGGGTGCACTCCGACACGCAGACGATCTTTTTCGACAGCAACGACGGAGAGCATTTCTCGGTGGTACCGGGCCCAGGCGGCGTGATCGCGCCCGTCGACGGCGGCTACGCGGCCCTGGGCGACCCGGCGCGGGTTTCGAAGGATGCGAAGACCTGGCAGGACGCGGCCGTCTCGGCCACCGTGCTGCCGAACTAGTTCTGGTTGGCGAAGTTTTCCTGGAACCGGGCGGACCCCCGGGGGATCGTTGTGTGCGTGGGCGACGTCGGCGAGGTGTACCACGCCTGTTATCGCAGGCTGGTGGTGCAGCTCTACGCGTTCACCACGGACCTGAACGAGGCACACGACGCGGTGCAGGAGGCGTTCGCGCGGGCCCTCGCCCGACCGCGCGGCTTCACCGGCATCGACAACCCGGAGGCCTGGCTGCGCACGGTGGCGCTCAACGTCGTACGCCGCCGCTGGCGCCGCCGCCGCGTCCTCGACCGGCTCCTGCTGCGGGAACGCCCGCTGCAGGAGCACGCCGACACCCCCGATCTCGACGTCCGGACCGACCTGACCGAGGCCCTCGACGCCATCCCACGCAGCTACCGGGAGGTCATCGTGCTGCACTACTACGCCGACCTCAGCGTGGACGAGATCTCCGCCGCGCTGGACGTCCCCACCGGCACCGTCAAGTCGCGCCTGTCCCGCGGCCGCGCCGCCCTGGCCGCGCGGCTGCGCGGATACGAGGTGGCCCGTGCCTGACCAGCTGGAGTCGCGGCTGCGCGCCGAGGGCGGCGGCCTGGAGATCGAACAGCCCCCGCTGGAGGTCATCGCCGCCCGGGCCGCCGCCCTGCGCCGCCGCCGGCTGCTGATCCAGGCCGGAGCGGCCGCGGTGACCGCCCTCACGATCGCCGGCGTCGCCGCGGCGGTCGTCGACCGCGGCCCGTCTCCGCCCCCGGTCGTGGCCGCCTCCGACCCGGCCGCCACCTGGAGCGACGGCGGCATCACGATCTACGGCCTGCCCCACCTGCCGACCGACCTGCCCGGCACCCTCCGCGACGTCGAGTTCGCCGACGCCGACCACGGCTACCTGCTCAGCGCCGAGTGCTGCCGCGCATACGTCAGCACCACCGACGACGGCGGCCGCACCTGGCACACCGTCGAGTCCCCGGTCCGCCTGAAGGACAAGACCCCACCCGCCATGATCGTCACCGCCGCCGGCGTCACCCTCCTCGGCGCCGACCAACGCACCCGCTCCACCAGCACGGACGGCACAACCTGGGTCGCCGGCGGCACCGAACTGGCCCCCGCCACCCCCCTGACCGGCACCGCCGCCCTGGTCCCGCTCTCCACCGCCGACTGCGGCGCCGAAACGGGCGGCGTCGCGGCCGGCACCCTGTCCCCGCTACCGCAGCAGCCACCTCTGACCGTCTGCTGGCGCTCCCCCGTCCGCTCCGGCGACGGCTCCTTCTGGGTCGGCGGCCGCACCGCCGACGGCCCCGCGGTAGCCGCGACCCGCGACGGCGGCACCACCTGGACCCTGACCACCTTCCCCGGCTTCGCCCCGACCGCCACCGCCCGCGCCGCGATGCTCGGCCGCCAGGTGTACGTCACCATCGTCGGCCCCAACGAGGCCACCACCACCCCGGAACGCCTCCTGGCCGTGGCCACGTCGACGGACGCGGGCCTGACCTTCACCCCACCCCACCCGACCGCCGGCCAGGCCACGATCGGCGGCGACCTGGTACCCCTCCTGGACGGCCGCCTGCTCATGGTCGACGGCTACGGCCACTGGCTGGTCTCCGAAGACGCCGGCGTCTCCTGGACCCGCCTGGAGGGCCTCCACCCGACGATGCGCCTGGCCCGCACCGCAGCCGGCTACGTGGCCTACAAGATGTCCACGATCTACACAGCCTTCTCGGTCGACGGCTCAACCTGGCAGAAGCTGGACGCCCAGTAACAGCCCGCCGACTTCCCAACCGCCCACCGCGACGCCGGTCGATAAGTCGGGCGCTTTGCGCCACGCTTCGCTCGACTTATCGGATTTATCCGGTGTCAGGGTATAAAAGCGAAATGTCCGATCACGCAGTGTCGGACATTTCGGGTCGCGGCGTCCGCGCTCTGCCTCGCGGCGGAGTGGCTGAGCGTTTCGGTGCGTGGAGGGCGTTCAGCGGTTCATGAAGGACCACGCGTCGCCGACCATCACGGCCAGGTCGGCGTACTGCGGCGTCCACGACAGGTCGCGCTTCGCCTTGTCCGAGGAGGCGACCAGCTGGGCCGGGTCTCCGGGGCGGCGGGGGGCCATCTCGACCGGGATCGGGTGGCCGGTGACCGTGCGGACCACCTCGACGACCTGGCGGTTGGAGAAGCCGGTGCCGTTGCCCAGGTTGAAGATGCGGTGGCCGGGGCCTTCCATGGTGCCCAGGGCCAGGAGGTGGGCGGCGCCCAGGTCCGCTACGTGGATGTAGTCGCGGATGTTGGTGCCGTCGAACGTGTCGTAGTCGTCGCCGAAGAGTTGGAGTTTTTCGCGCTTGCCCGCGGCTACCTGCAGGGCGATCGGGATGAGGTGGGTTTCGGGGTCGTGGCGCTCGCCGATCATGCTGCCGTCGGGGCGGTGGAGGGCGCCGGCGACGTTGAAGTAGCGGAGGCTGACGGCGGAGAAGCCGTGGGCCACGGCGAATCCGGTCAGGGCGTGGTCGGCGGCGAGTTTCGAGGTCGCGTAGGGGTTGGGGGGGCGGACCGCGGCCGTCTCCGGGATCGGGACGGTGTCGGGGTCGCCGTAGACGTTGGCGGTCGAGGAGAAGACCAGGCGCTTCACGCCCGCCGCGAGCATGGCGTCGAGCAGGCGCAGGGTGCCGATCGTGTTGTTGTCCCAGTACTTCTTCGGCTTCTGCACCGACTCACCGGCGGCGATGAAGGCGGCGAAGTGCAGTACCCCATCGAAGGAAGCATCCAGCACTTGACCGATCGCGTCGTGGACCCGGCCGCGCACGAAGGTCGCGCCCGCCGGCACCGCTTCGGAGTGTCCGGTCGAGAGGTCGTCCAGGACGACCACCTCGTGACCGGCGTCGAGCAGCAGCGCGGTGACGCAGCTGCCGATGTACCCGGCACCCCCGGTGACGAGGAGCTTCACAACAACCTCCCAAAAGTCGACGCGTTCCAACAAAAATACACTTGGCGGCGGGAGAATACACTGACCCCATGCCGGAGCCTGGCCCCGGAAACCTGCGGCAGGCCGCGGCCGCCCTGCTGATCCGCTGGGCCCGGCGCCTGCACGCTACCCCGCACACGGCCCGCATATCCGAGGCCGAGCTGCGAACCCTCATCACGGTGAATTCGGGCACGGGGCACGTGCGCGAGGTCATGGTGCCGCGCACCGACGTCGTGTTCCTCGATGCCGCGCTCACCGTAGACGACGCGCTGCGCTCGGTGCGCCGGGCCCGGCACTCCCGGTTCCCGGTGATCGACGGCGACCCGGACGACGTGCTCGGATTCGTCCACCTGCGCGACCTGACCCTGATCGCCGAGGACCCGCAGGCCCCGCTGCGCGGCCTGACCCGGGAGGTGAAGCGGCTGCCGGCCAGCAAGCGGGTCCTGGCGGCGCTGTCGGAGATGCGGCGGGAGGGGCAGCATCTGGCGGTGGTCGTGGACGAGTACGGCGGGACGGCCGGGATCGTCACTCTCGAGGACCTGATCGAGGAGCTGGTCGGGGAGATCCACGACGAGTACGACGCGCCGCCCGCCCCACCGCGGGTGGACGAGGTGGACGGCCGGCTCAACCTGGCCGATCTCGCCGAGCGCACGGGGCTGACGCTGCCGGCCGGGCCTTACGAGACCGTGGCCGGCTTCGTCATGGCCCGGCTGGGCAAGGTGCCGGAGGCCGGCGACCAGGTCGGCCACGACGGCTGGCGCCTCCAGGTGAGCACCGTGGAGGGCCGACGCGTGGCCCTGATCACCGTCAGCCGGCCTCGATGATCATGCCGGCGCCGACGGTGCGGTTGGTCTGCTCGTCGATGATGATGAACCCGCCGGTGGTGCGGTTGCGGCGATACTCGTCGGCCAGCAGCGGCACCGTGGTGCGCAGCTTCACCCGGCCGATCTCGTTGAGCCCGAGCTGGGTGGCGGTCTCGTCGCGGTGCAGCGTGTTGACGTCGAGGCGATACTGCAGGCCCCGCACCACGGTCCGGGCCGCGCGGGTGGTGTGCTTGATGGAGTACTTCCCGCCGACCGTCAGCGGCCGCGTCTCGTCCATCCAGCAGACCATCGCCTCGATGTCCTGGGCGACGGCGGGCGCGTTGTTGGGCCGGCAGATCAGGTCGCCGCGGGCGATGTCGATCTCGTCGGCCAGCCGGATCGTGACCGACATCGGCGGGTAGGCCTCGGCCAGCTCACCGTCGGCGGTCTCGATGTGCGTGATCCGCGTGGTGAACCCGGACGGGAGCACCATGACCTCGTCGCCGGGCTTCATGACCCCGGAGGCGATCTGCCCGGCGTACCCGCGGTAGTCCGACACGGTCGTGGACTGCGGCCGGATCACGTACTGCACGGGGAACCGCACGTCGACGAGGTTGCGGTCGGAGGCGATGTGCACGTGCTCCAGGTGGTGCAGCAGCGAGGGCCCCTCGTACCACGGCATGTGCTCACTGCGCGACACCAGGTTGTCACCGTGCAGCGCCGAGATCGGGATCACCGTCAGGTCCGGCGCCTCGAGCTTCGCCGCGAACGACGTGAACTCGTCGGCGATCCGGTCGAACACCTCCTGCGAGTAGTCGACCAGGTCCATCTTGTTCACACACAGCACCAGGTGCGGCACCCGCAGCAGCGAACACAGGAACGCATGCCGCCGCGACTGCTCGACCAGGCCCTTGCGGGCATCGACCAGGATCAGCGCAAGGTCCGCGGTCGAGGCCCCAGTGACCATATTCCGGGTGTACTGAATGTGCCCGGGCGTATCCGCGATGATGAACTTCCGCCGCGGCGTCGCGAAGTACCGATACGCCACATCGATCGTGATCCCCTGCTCCCGCTCGGCCCGAAGACCATCGGTGAGCAGCGCCAGGTTCGTGTACTCATCGCCGCGCGACCGCGACGTCGCCTCGACCGCCTCCAGCTGATCCTCGAAGATCGCCTTCGAGTCGTACAGCAGCCGCCCGATCAGCGTCGACTTGCCGTCGTCGACCGAGCCGGCGGTCGCGAACCGCAGCAGGTCCATCTGGCGCTCCAGCACCGCGGTCATCAGAAGTACCCCTCGCGCTTGCGGTCCTCCATGGCGGCCTCGCTCACCTTGTCATCGCCGCGGGTCGCCCCGCGCTCGGTGATCCGGGTGGCCGCGACCTCGTCGATGACCTTGCCGATCGTGTCCGCGTCGCTGCGCACCGCGGCCGTGCAGGACGCGTCACCGACGGTGCGGTAGCGGACCTGCTCCACGAACGGCGTCTCCCCCGCCCGCAGCGGCAGGTGCTCGTTGATCGCGTACAGCATCCCGCCGCGGTCGACGACCTCCCGGTCGTGCGCGTAGTAGATGCCGGGCAGGTCGATGCCCTCCCGCGCGATGTAATGCCACACGTCCAGCTCGGTCCAGTTGGACAGCGGGAACACCCGGATCGACTCCCCCGGCGCGATCCGCGCGTTGTACAACGCCCACAACTCCGGCCGCTGGTTGCGCGGGTCCCACTGCCCGAAATCATCCCGGAACGAGAACACCCGCTCCTTGGCCCGGGCCTTCTCCTCATCGCGGCGCGCACCACCGAACAGCGAGTCGAACCGGTACTTCTCCACCGCCTCCAGCAGCACCGGCGTCTGAATCCGGTTCCGCGTCCCGTCGGCCGCCTCCCGCACCGTCCCGGCGTCGATCGCCTCCTGCACCGAGGCCACGATCAACTGCACGTTGAGCTCCGCCACCCGCCGATCCCGGTATTCGAGGACCTCAGGGAAGTTGTGCCCCGTGTCCACATGCATCACGGGGAACGGGATCCGGGCGGGCGCGAACGCCTTCTCGGCCAGCCGGAGCATCACGATCGAGTCCTTGCCGCCCGAGAAGAGCAGCACCGGCCGCTCGAACTCGGCGACCACCTCGCGCATGACGAACAGGCTCTCGGCCTCGAGAGCATCCAGATGAGAGACCCGGTAGGGCGGCCGGCTCATGTTCGGGCGGAACCTTTCAGCTGTTGATCGCGGCCAGCAGTGACGGCGCCAATGCCTTCCGACACACCACCAGGTCAGGCAGGCGAGGGTCGGGCTGGTTGTATTCCAACGTAGTCCCGTCGATACGGGAAGCGTGCAGGCCCGTGGCGAGAGCCACAGCGACCGGGGCGGCGGAGTCCCATTCGTACTGGCCTCCGGCGTGTACGTAGGCATCAACGGCCCCGTCGATCACCGCGGCGATCTTCGCTCCCGCCGACCCCATCGGCACCAGTTCGATTGGAAGTTTCTCGGCGAGGGCGCTCAGCAGGGCCGGCGGCCGGGTCCGGCTGGCGGCCATCCGGATCGGCTCGCCCTGCACGCCGGGCATCGGCGGGAACGGCGGCGGCGCGTCGGTGCCGAGCACGCAGTGCTGCGCCGGCAGGGCCACGGCCCCGGCGGTCAGCCGGCCGGACGCCGAGGACTCGGTGGTCCGGCAGTACAGCGCGACGTGGACGGCCCAGTCGGCCCGCCCCTCCTCGCCGAACTCGCGGGTGCCGTCCAGCGGGTCGACGATCCAGACGCGCTCGGCGGAGAGCCGGGCCGCGCTGTCGGCGCCCTCCTCGGACAGGATCGCGTCGGCCGGGCGCCAGCGCTCCAGCTGCTCCACGAGCAGCTCGTGCGACCGCCGGTCACCGGCCTTGCGCAGCTTGTCCGGGTCGGCGTAGCCCATCTCCTCGCGCAGCTTCAGCAGCATGTCGCCGGCGCGCTGGGCCAGCCAGCGGGCGAAGCCGCCGTCGGTCGCGGGTGGTAGGTCGGTCATCTCAGTACGCTCCAGCCCCTCGGGTCACAGCGCTCAACGTCCGCAGCAGGATGACCAGGTCGAGCGAGAGCGACCAGTTTTCCACGTACTGCAGGTCGAGGCGGACCGCTTCGTCCCACGATAGGTCCGACCGGCCGGACACCTGCCACAGGCCGGTCATCCCGGGCCGCACGGCCAGCCGGCGCCGGGCGTCGTCCGGATACACGGCGACCTCCTCCGGCAGCGGCGGGCGCGGCCCGACCAGCGACATGCTGCCGCCGATCACATTGAGCAGCTGCGGCAGCTCGTCGAGCGAAAACTTGCGCAGAAGCCGCCCGACGCGGGTGACCCGCGGGTCGTTGCGCAGTTTGAACAGCGCGCCGTCGACTTCGTTGAGGTGCCGCAGCTCCGCCAGGCGGGCCTCGGCATCGATGTGCATGGTGCGGAACTTGTAGATCACGAACTCGTGGCCGTCTTTGCCTACACGTACCTGTCGGAACAGTACCGGCCCGGCCGATTCCGCGCGAACCGCCAGCGCGAGTACAGCCAAAAGAGGGCTGGCCAGCACCAGCAGGGCGACCGCGCCGGCCCGGTCGACGAGGGCTTTGACCAGTCGGCGGGCCCCGGTCAGGGTCGGGTGTTCGACGTGCAGCATCGGCAGCCCGTCGACCGGGCGGATCGTCGTGCGGCTGCCGGCCACGTCGATCAGGGTGCTGGCCACGATGAGGTCGATGTCGTCGCGCTCGAGGTGCCAGGCCAGCCGGCGCAGCGCGTGGCCGTCCAGCTCCGGGCACGACAGCACGAGCACGGTGTCGGCCCGGGCCTTGCGCACCGCGGCCGCGATCTCGTCGAACGCGCCGAGGACCGGCACGTCGGCGACCGCGCCGGGGGCGGGCAGGCAGGCCCCGACGACCTTCAGGCCGTGGTACCGCTCGCGCCGCAGCTGCCGGGCCATCGCCTCCACGGCGAGTTCGTGGCCGACCACGACGACCCGGCGCATGCACGCCCCGCGCCGCTTGCGGGCCCGGTGCAGGAGCTTGCGCAGCAGGAAGCGGGCGAGCAGGCAGCCGAACGTGATCAGCGGCAGCGCGACGAAGAACCAGGCGCGGGCGATGCGGATCTCGGAGGCGTAGGCGACGAAGACGGTCGCCGCCGTGAGGGCCAGACCGGCCCGCAGGACCCGCTGGTACTCGTCCGTGCCGACGAACAGATGCCGCTTCTCGTAGGCCCGGTTGGCCGCGAGGCTGGCCGTGAACGCGATGGGCAACAGCAACGACATCAGGACATAGCGGCTGTTGTACAGCGTGACGTCGTTCGAGAACCGGGCCTCGAACGCCACCGCACCGGCCGCCAGGCCGATGACGAAGTCGAGGACCAGCAGGGTGCGCAGGTAGCGGCCCTCCCAGGCCCAGCGGGCCCGGTGGCGGGCGGTGCGGCCGGCGCCGGCCCGCATGTCCGGCGCGGCGATGCGCACCGGGGTCGCGGCGGTGCGCGTGAACGGTGTCGTGCCGCGCACGGCGTCCTCGACCTGCGCGGCCAGGACCGGGTCGACCAGCTCGGGGGCGCGCACGGCGCCGGGAGCGGGGGCTGGGGAGACGGGGGCGGGCGCCGGGGAGACGGGGGCGCGGCGGACGTTGGCGCGCACCGGGCTCGGGCGGCGGCGGGCGTTGGACGTGCGGATGGGGGCCGGGCGGTCATACCCGTCCCGCGTTCTTCCGCTGTCGATCGCCACGTCGCCTCCTCAGAAGGACCGTCTCTATCAAACGGTGCAACCTCGGGTACAACGTGCAAGTCGGACATTCGTCACGCAGACGGGTAATCGGGACGAGCGGTATTACATAGACGAAAGGGTCGTTTACTCCGCGTGATAGCGGTTCTGGGCTGGCTCCAGGCCCTGGTCGATTATCATCTCGACGGCGTCCGCGGCCCGGTCGACGAAGAAGTCGAGCTCCTTGCGCTCCACCGTGGAGAAGTCGGACAGTACGAAATCCGCCGGCTGTTGCCGCCCCGGCGGCCGGCCGATCCCGAAGCGCACCCGCAGGTAGTCCTTGCCGCCCAGCGAGCTGGACATCGAGCGCAGACCGTTGTGGCCGCCCTCGCCACCGCCCTGCTTGAGCCGCAGTTGCGTCCAAGGAATGTCGAGCTCGTCGTGTACCGCGATCACCTGCTCCCGCGGCACCTTGTAGAACTGGGCCAGGCCGGCCACCGGCCCCCCGGCGAGGTTCATGAAGGTCAGCGGCTTCACCAGCACCAGCCGCGGCCCGCCGACCCGCAGCCGGCCCTCGGCGACGTCGGCGACGACCCGGCGGTGCTTGCCGAAGCGCAGCCCGGCCCGGCCCGCCAGCAGGTCGGCGACCATGAACCCGACGTTGTGGCGGTGCCGCGCGTACTCGGCCCCGGGGTTGCCCAGGCCCACGACCAGCCAGGGCGCGTCGTCGGTCACCGTTGCCTCCTCATGGTGCTTCGCTTCGGCATAGCGAAAGGCCGCGGCCGCCGGAGTTGGCGGTCGCGACCTTTTTCAGCGCTGGGTTGTACCGGGGGTTGTTGCTCAGGCCTCGGCGGCAGCGGGCTCCGGCGTCTCGGCCGGCGCCTCCTCGGTGCTGTCCGACTCGATCGACTGGTCCTGGTTGGCCTGGACGATCGCGATGACGAAGTCGGGGTCCGCCGCCAGCTCGGTGCCTTCCGGCAGCTTGACATCGGACGCCTTGATCTGGCTGCCGGCCTCGAGGCCGTCGAGCGAGGCCTCCAGGTGCTCGGGCAGCTTGGTCGCGTCGGCCAGGATCGAGACCGTGTTGCTCTCGGTCATGACCATGGTGTCGCGGGCCGCCTCGCCGGTGAGCCGGACGGGGATCTCCACGGTGACCTTCTCGCCGCGGCGGACCACGAGCAGGTCCACATGCTCGTAGGTGTCCTTGATCGGGTCACGCTGGATGGCCTTGGGCAGGGCCAGGGCGGCGCTGCCGTCGGAGATCTCGATGTTGAAGATCTGGTTGTTGCCGCCGTGGCGGATCGCCGCGGCGAACTCACGGGCGGGCAGGGCGATGTGGCGGGGCTTCTCGCCGTGGCCGTACAGCACGGCTGGCACCTTGCCGGCCCGGCGCGTGCGGCGGGCACCACCCTTGCCGAACTCCGTGCGGGGCTCGGCGCTGATCTTTACCTCGGACACGACAAAACTCCTGATGCGGTTGTGCGGCGGGCACCGGCCGGGCGCGACCGGTTAACAGTTGTCTGTGGTGGTGCGGTGCTCGGGCGAGGGGGCGCACACGGGGCACAGGCCCGGAGCACCGCGTCGATCACGGAGCGCCCGCTTCGGCCGGCATGACGGTTCATGTGTGGCGGTCGGGGATGTGTCACACCCGGCAATCACAAATGAACCGCACGCCCGGCCCGTGGGGAACACCCTCGCCGTGGCAACCTGAATAGCTTACCAGTGCCTCGCGATCGCCCCGCTCCCTCCCCGGTGGAGGGCTCCGCCCACCCACACCCCCTGACACACTTTGGTCGCGGTACGCGTGCCGGGGGCCGGAAGCGCCGTGGAGGCGGCCTTCACAAACCCTTGGCCGCCTTCCCCGACGTCAGGACAGACCGCCGAAGAGGGTCGTTACGGAGCCGTCGTCGAAAACTTCGCGGATCGCGCGGGCCAGCAGCGGTGCGATGGACAGCTGGGTGATCTTCTCCACCTTGCGGTCCGGCGGCAGCGGCAGCGTGTTGGTGACCACGACCTCACTGATCTTGCTGGCGTCGAGGCGGGAGCAGGCCGGGTCGGACAGGACCGGGTGGGTGGCCGCGACCACGACCTCGGCCGCGCCCTCGTTGAACAGGATGTCGGCCGCGCTGACGATCGTGCCGCCGGTGTCGATCATGTCGTCGACGATCAGGCAGACCCGGCCCTCGACCTCGCCGACCACGCGGTTGGCCACGACCTGGTTGGGCTTGCTGGGGTCGCGGGTCTTGTGGATGAAGGCGAGCGGGCAGCCACCCAGCCGGTCGGTCCAGCGCTCGGCGACCCGCACCCGGCCGGAGTCGGGTGCCACGACCGTCATCGGGCGGCCGGCGTACTTGGCCTCGATATGGTCCGCGAGGGTGGCCATCGCGAACAGGTGGTCGACGGGGCCGTCGAAGAAGCCCTGGATCTGCGCGGTGTGCAGGTCGACGGTGAGGATGCGGTTGGCCCCGGCGGTCTTGAGCAGGTCGGCGATGAGCCGGGCGGAGATCGGCTCGCGGCCGCGGTGCTTCTTGTCCTGCCGGGCATACGGGTAGAACGGCAGCACCACGGTGGTGCGCTTGGCCGAGCCCCGCTTGAGGGCGTCGACCATGATGAGCGTCTCCATCAGCCAGTCGTTGATCGGCGCGACCATCGACTGCACGACGAACGCGTCGGAGCCGCGGACCGACTCGCGATACCGGATGAAGATCTCGCCGCTGGCGAAGTCGTAGGCGTCCATCGGCGTCGGGTCGACCCCGAGCACCGCGCCGATCTCCTCGGCCAGCGCGGGGAATCCCCGGCCGGAGAAGAGCATGAGGTTCTTGCGGTTCTCCGAACTGATGCTGGCCATTGGGTCCGCCCGCTCCCGATCATCTGGTGGTTGCGCTCATTGTTCGTCGGCTGGCCCCGTTTCAGCCACTTCACCAGCCCCGGCGTGGTTTTCTTCACGTGCCAGGGCCGCCCGGGCCGCGTCGGCGGCCGCCGTGCCCGCCCGCTTGCGCTCCACCCAGCCCTCGATGTTGCGCTGCTGAGCTCGGGAAACACCCAGGGCACCGGGCGGGACGTCCTTGATGATGACGCTGCCGGCGGCCGTGTAAGCACCATCACCGACGGTCACCGGCGCGACGAACATGTTGTCGGCCCCGGTGCGGGCGTGGGCACCGATGACCGAGCGCTGCTTGCGCACCCCGTCGTAGTTGACGAAGACCGAGGCCGCACCGATGTTGGTGTGCTCGCCGATGGTGGCGTCGCCGACGTAGGACAGGTGTGGAACTTTCGCGCCCTCGCCCAGCGTCGCCGCCTTCGTCTCCACGAACGTGCCGACCTTCGCCTTGCGTCCGAGCGCGGAGCCGGGCCGCAGGTAGGCGAAGGGTCCGACCGAGGCCTGCGGCCCGATGTGCGAGGAGACGGCGTGGGTGCGCACGACGGCCGCGCCCGGGCCGACGACCACGTCGATCAGCGAGGTGTCCGGGCCGACCACGGCCCCCTCACCGATGCTGGTCGCGCCGCGCAGGTGGGTGTTGGGCTCGATCACCGCGTCGCGCTCCAGCGTCACGGTGACGTCGATCCAGGTGGTGGCCGGGTCGACGATGGCGACACCGGCCCGCATCCAGTCGCCGTTGATCCGGTCCCGCATGAGGGCGCGCAGCCCGGCCAGCTCGGCCCGGTCGTTGGCCCCGAGGGTCTCGGTGGCGTCCGGGGCGCGGTGGGCGACGATCGGGGCACCGGCCGCGGCCAGCATGCCGATCACGTCGGTGAGGTACTCCTCACCCTGGTCGTTGTCCGTGGAGAGCTTGCCGAGCATCTCCCGCAGCGCGGCCGCCTCGAAGACGTACGCCCCCGAGTTGATCTCCCGGATGGCCCGCTGCTCCGCCGTCGCGTCGCGCTCCTCGACGATCGCGGCGAACTCCCCGCCCCGGTTGCGCACGATGCGCCCGAGGCCGGTGGGGTCGGCCACCTCGGCGGTGAGCACGGTGGCCGAGGCCTTGGTGTTCTCGTGGGTGTGCACGAGCGCGGCGAGCGTGTCGGCGCGCAGCAGCGGGATGTCGCCGTTGAGCACCACCACCGTGCCGTTGAGCTCCGGGTTGGCGTCGAGCGCGATGCGCACCGCGTGCCCCGTGCCGCGCCGCTCCTCCTGCACGACGGGGCGGGCCTCCGGGGCCACCTGGGCGAGGTGATCCCGCACGAGGTCGCCACCGTGGCCGACGACCACGGTGACGGTCCCGTTCTCCAGGAAGGGCTCGGCCGCGGCCAGCACGTGCCCGAGCAGGGTGCGCCCGAGCAGGGGATGCAGGACCTTGGGGATCGCGGACTTCATCCGCTTGCCTTCGCCGGCGGCCAGGATGATCACGTTTCTCACGGAGCGCTCCTCGACGGTGTCGGTGCGCCTCATCGTAGTCAGGTGGCTGGGGTGCCTGGATTCGAACCAGGACTGCAAGGCTCCAAAGGCCTGCGGGCTGCCGTTACCCCACACCCCATCAACCACGCCCCCGGAAGCCTAACCGGCCGGTCGATCCCTTTTGCCCCAGGGGTTCCCGCGCGATTTTTTCCGGAGTTCAGCCGATCGGGGTCGGACGAAGATCACAATGGAGCACCGGGTCAGCGCCTTGACACGAGCTTCGTCTGGCCAACCTACGCTCCCGTAAGTTACGGTGACGTAAGCGTAGGCGCCGCCGCCGCCGGCCGACCAGGTCTCGCCCGACGAGGCCTGTGCCGCCTGACAGTCCGTAGTCACTGAGTCCCTTGAGAGGTGCCATGTCCGTATCGGTCCTTGACCCCACGTCCACCGACGGCCCCGCCAACGGGCCGAAGCCGCTCACCGAAGGCAAGCAGCCCGCCGGCATCGTCGTCGCGCTGTGGGCCTTCGTGATCCTGCCCTTCATCGCGCTGGTGGCCGCCGTGCCGGTCGCCTGGGGCTGGGGTCTGAGCTGGCTCGACGTGGTCCTCGGCGTGATCTTCTATGTCATCGGGGGACTGGGAATCGGGACCGGCTTCCACCGGTACCTGACCCATGGAGCGTTCAAGGCCAACCGCGGACTGCGCATCGCACTGACCCTCGCCGGCAGCACGGCGATCGAGGGCCAGCCCACCCAGTGGGTCGCCGACCACCGCCGCCACCACGCGTTCTCCGACCGGGAGGGCGACCCGCACTCGCCGTGGCGCTTCGGTGAAAGCTTCGGCGGCCTGGTCAAAGGCCTCTTCTACGCCCACGTCGGCTGGCTGTTCTTCCGCGAGCTGTCCAACCGCGAGCGCTTCGCGCCCGACCTGATGGCCGACAAGGACATCCAGCGCATCGACAAGGCGTTCCCGCTCATCGTCACCCTTTCGGCGACGCTCCCGGCGATCATCGCGGGCCTGGTCACCTGGTCGTGGCAGGGCGCTCTGGCCGCCTTCTTCTGGGCCGGCCTGATCCGCATCGGCCTGCTGCACCACGTCACCTGGTCGATCAATTCAATCTGCCACGTGTACGGCGAGCGCCCGTTCGAAACCCGCGACGGCGACAAGGCCAGCAACTTCTGGCCGCTGGCGATCCTGTCCTTCGGTGAGAGCTGGCACAACCTGCACCACGCCGACCCGACCTGCGCCCGCCACGGCGTCGACAAGGGCCAGATCGACATCAACGCGCGCCTCATCTGGATCTTCGAGAAGCTGGGCTGGGCGACCAACGTCCGCTGGCCCAAGCCGGACCGGCTGGACGCCAAGCGCGTCGCGGCTGGCACGATGAACGGGTGACCGAGCGCCCGGAGGACATCGACCAGCCACGGCCGCCCGCCCCGCCGCCGCCGGTCTCACCCAAGTCACGGGTGCGAATGTCCGCCGCGCAGCGCCGTGAGCAGCTGATAGCGACCGGCCGCGCGCTCTTCGCCGAGCGAGGCTTCGACGCCACCTCCATCGAGGAGGTGGCGTCGCGGGCCAAGGTCTCCAAGCCGGTGGTCTACGAGCACTTCGGCGGCAAGGAGGGCCTCTACGCGGTCGTCGTCGACCGCGAGGTCCGCTCCCTGCTCGACCGGATCACCAACGCCCTGACCGCCGGGCACCCCCACGAGCTCCTGGAACAGGCCGCCCTGGCCCTGCTGGACTACATCGAGTCGGAGACCGACGGCTTCCGGGTCCTGGTCCGCGAGTCCCCGATCATGTCCACCACCGGCAACTTCATGAGCGTCCTCAACGACGTCGCCCACCAGGCCGAACACATCCTGGGCGCGGAGTTCAAACGCCGCGGCTTCGACCCGAAACTGGCCGAGCTCTACTCCCAGGCGCTGGTCGGCATGGTCGCCCTGACCGGCCGCTGGTGGCTTGAGGTCCGCAAGCCGAAGAAGGAAGTGGTAGCGGCCCACCTGGTCAACCTGGCCTGGAACGGCCTGTCCAACATGGAGGGCAAGCCCACACTGATGACCGGCCGCCCCGCGAAGTAGAGCTGTATCCCCGAATCAAGGGGGAGCACGCTCCACCCACGCCCCCTCACAATCTTCGCCGGCAGCGGCGGGTCCCAAGGCGTGACCCCCCTGCTCGCCGAACCCACCCGTCACCGCGAGACGAAGAACGGACTCAGGTAGGCCACCGCGAGCCCGGCCGATCGGTACCCCTCCAGCCGCGCGGCCCGGGCATCGGCCGCCCGGCCCGGGTCGGTGATCCGCAGCACCACCCAGTCCCCGGCGTCGTCATCGATCCGCACCGGAAAGCTCAACGTCCGGTTGACGACCCGAAACTCGAACTCGGCAACGATCGCGGGCACCGGCTCCCCTCGCTGCAACACCTGCAACCGCAGCGGATGCCCCACCCAGTCGTCCGGCGCGAAGAAATCCACCTCAATCCGCACATACCCGGATTTATCGGCATTTATCCGGTCGAGTCGCTGGGTAGCTCCCATGGCCACCCCGCCGAGCCGGGCATCGACGCGAAGCCCCCGCTCTCGGGTGGCGAACATCCGCCGCCGCAACATCGCCGCCCGCACCCCGCCCCGGCTCCGCTCCGGCGCCCAAAGCCCGGTCCGCCCCAGCCCGTCGTGAAACCCCCACCCGCCGCGATGCTCATCGGTGACCCCGGCCAGCCCGACCCGCCACCCCGCGTCGAGGCAGGCGACCAGCGGCGAAACCCCGGCGTCGACCCCTTCGAACAGGTAGTCCTCGTCCCGGTTGAACATCTCCAACGCCACCAGCCGCTCGGCCAGCCGAGGGTCGTACCGGAACATCCCGAACCGCCCCGGCTCCCGCCCCGGATGGTTGAACCCGACCAGCTCGTCCCCGGCCGCCAGCCAATCGTGGAACGCCAGCACCGCGGCGGGCCCGTCGGCCGGCCCTTCGTCGGCGATGGCGGAGCCCGAAGGCACCCCGTCCGAGACCAGCGGCAGCGGCTCCACCCACCGCTCCCCGCCCCAGACGTTCATGTGCCCGAGCGACGTGCTGGACCACTCGAACCCGCGAACGGCCACGAACGCGCCGGGCTCATCGGCCGCGTCGGCGAGCTTCCCGATCCGCCGCCAGCCCTCGTCGTCGATGGTCTTGGCCGGCTCACTGATCCCGTACGCGTGATCGGTGATCGCCGCGACGTCCAGGCCCGCGGCCCGCATCGAGGCGAACGCCTCCTCGGCCCACCCGTCACCGTCCGACAGCCGCGTGTGGTTGTGCAGGTCAGCGTGCAACAGCAGCTCGCCGCCGGCACCCGCTCCCCCGGCGACCGCTGCACCGCCGCCGGGCCACGCTTGCCCATCCCCGGCGACCGCTTCCCCGCCGCCGGCGACCAGCAACGCGTCCGTCATGCCTTCAGACCATCACCACTGCCGTACGCCGGCATGTGCTGGTCCTGAACTTCTGGGAAACGCGGAAGCTTTCCAGGAGATGAGCAACCAAACGAGCAGACTGAGATGAGCAAACCGAACGAGCAGACTTCCGGGACCGAGGTTCACGAAGCGGAACCGTCACGGTCCGAGCGGGGAACTCACCGAACGGACCCGCGGCAGTCCACCCCAACCAGGCAAAACCCACAGACACCCGCTGTCCTCGGCATCGAACAGCACCACATTCCCGCCGCCTGAAACCTGTGCAGTGCGAGCAGTCCGAGCAGTGCGGCATTCGCGGCGAGAGATCGGCCGTTCGCGCTCCGTCTTCCAAAACTCATCCTAGCCCACGCCCACAAATCACTCCCAAGGTTCACTTCGGAGCGTAATCATGTCACCACCCATATGGCCCGATCCGGCGAAAGGACCGGGCCGGGCCGGGGCGGACCAGGGCGGGGCGGGTCAGGAGCGGGCGGCGGCGGGGCTGCGGCGGTGGGTGTCCTCGGCGGTCGCGGCGGTCCGGGGGCCTACGCGGTCGTAGAGGCTCGCGGTGCCGATGATGAAGCCCAGGATGAAGGTGACGATGACATTGACCATGGAGAACGCGAACACGTTCGCCTCGGTCTGCATCAGGGCCAGGGACGCCATGCCGACGACGATCAGGACGATGCCGGCGACGGTGTTGATCGTGTGGGCCAGGTTGCGGCCGATGATGTTGGCGCCCAGGACCACCGCGCCGGCCACGATCGACAGGAGGGAGAACGCCGGGTTGGTGCGCAGGCCCAGGACCCATTCGGCGTCGTCGCGGGTGAAGAAGTCGGAGCCGGAGGTCGCGATGAAGCCGGCCACGCCGAAGACCAGCATGTAGAGGCCCGACGCGGCGGACAGCAGCCGGTACAGCGGCCTCAGGTGGTGGTTGACTGGAAAATGAGCGGCCATAGCGGTAATCCTAAGGTCAGGTCACCCGGCTATCTCGGCCAGGGCGAGCCATTGCTCCTCGATTTCGGCTTTCTCCTGCTGTACCGCGCGCAGCTGCGCGTCCAGCTCGGTGATCTTCGTGTAGTCGGTGGCGTGTTCGGCCAGCTTGGCGTGCAGCTGCTCTTCCTTCTGGGTCAGCCGGTCCATGCTGCGTTCGAGCTTCGCCAGCTCCTTCTTCGCGGCCCGCTGGTCCTTCTCCGAGGCGCGCAGGTCCGGCGAGCGCGCGGCGGAAGCGGCCGCCGAGCCCGCCGACGACGTGCTCGCCGCGAACCCGGCCGAGTCGGAGACGTGCGCGAGGTACTCGTCGACCCCGCCGGGCAGGTGGCGCAGGCGGCCGTCGCCGTGCATGCCGAAGACGGTGTCCGCGACCCGTTCGACCAGGTACCGGTCGTGACTGGCCACGACGAGCGTCCCCGGCCACGAGTCGAGCAGGTCTTCCAGCGCGGCCAGGGTGTCGATGTCCAGGTCGTTGGTCGGCTCGTCGAGGAGCAGCACGTTGGGCTCGGTGGCGAGCAGGCGCAGCAGCTGCAGCCGGCGCCGTTCGCCGCCGGAGAGGTCGCCGACGGGTGTCCAGACCCGGGCGCCGGTGAAGCCGAAGACTTCGGCCAACTGGCCCGCGGTCAGTTCGCGGTCGCCGAGCTTGACCCGCTTCGCGACCTCCTCGACCGCTTCGAGCAGGCGCAGGTCGTTGGGCAGTTCCCGCAGTTCCTGAGACAAAAATGCGGCTTTGACGGTACTGCCACGAAGCAGCCTTCCACCATCCGGTTCCCGGACGCCGGCGAGGACCCGCAGGAGCGTGGTCTTGCCGGCGCCGTTGGCTCCCAGGATGGCGATCCGGTCGCCGGGGCCGACGATCCAGTCGGTCGGGTCGAGCAATGTCCGCTCCCCGGCCCGCAGCGAGAGGCGTTCGAGTTCGTACACCTGCTTGCCGAGCCGGGTGACGGCGAGGCGCTGCAGGGACACGTTGTCGCGGGCCGGCGGGACGTCGGCGATGAGCGCGTTGGCCGCGTCGATGCGGAACTTGGGTTTGCTGGTGCGGGCCGGCGGGCCGCGGCGCAGCCAGGCGATCTCCTTGCGCAGCAGGTTCTGGCGGCGGGACTCGGTCTCGGCGGCGACCCGCACCCGTTCGGCCCGGGCCAGGGTCCAGGCCGCGTAGCCGCCCTCGTAGGCGCGCACGGTCGCGTCGGCGACCTCCCACGTGTCGGTGCAGACGGCGTCGAGGAACCAGCGGTCGTGGGTGACGACGATGAGCGCGCCGCGCCGCTGCAGCAGGTGCCGGGCCAGCCAGGCGATGCCGGCGACGTCGAGGTGGTTGGTGGGCTCGTCGAGGATGAGCAGGTCGGCCGGGCGGACGAGGAGCGCGGCGAGGGCCACGCGGCGGCGCTCGCCACCGGACATCGGGCCGACCGGCGCGTCCAGGCCGAGGTGCGGCATGCCGAGACCGTTCAGGACGGTGCGGACCCCGGAGTCGCCGGCCCACTCGTGCTCGGCGGCGAACCCGGCGGGCAGCCAGGCGGTGCCGACGATGACGTCGCGGACGGTGGCCGCGGGCGGCAGGTCCAGGGTCTGGGGCAGCGCGGCCACCCGCAGGTCGCGGCGGTGGGTGACGCGGCCCTCGTCGGGCTCCTCGGCCTTGGTGAGCATCCGCAGCAGGGTCGTCTTGCCGGCGCCGTTGAGCCCGACGATGCCGATCCGGTCGCTGTCGTCGATGCCGAGGGAGATCTCGTCGAAGATCTGCCCGGCCGGGTAGGTCTTGGAGACCTTGTCCAGGCTGACGATATTGGCCACTACAACACCCTCGCACCGGGAACGGGACCGGCCGCGGTCCGCACGGCCCGGCAGCATTCGCGGGCCTCCAGCTCGGCGGCGAGCAGGGCCGCGTGCCGGGCGTCCTCGGCCAGGAAGACACAGGTCGGGCCGGAGCCGGAGATGAGGCCGGCGAGGGCACCGGCGTCCAGGCCGGCGTCGAGGACCTGCCGCAGCTCGGGCCGCAGGTGCAGCGCGGCGGCCTGCAGGTCGTTGGCGAGCCGGGTGGCGAGGACCTCGGGGTCGCGCTGGCGCAGCGCGCCGAGCAGGTCGTCGGGGGCGCCGGCCACGCCGACCCCGCCGAGCTCGTCGAACGTCTTGTAGACCAGCGGCGTGGACAGCCCCTCGTCGGCGACGGCGAGCACCCAGTGCCAGGCGTGGCCGCCGGTGAGCACCGGGCTGACCAGTTCGCCCCGGCCGGTGCCGAGGGCGGTGCCGCCGAGCACCAGGAAGGGGATGTCGGAGCCCAGGGTGGCGGCGATCGCGGCGAGGTCGTCGCGCGACATGCCAGTACCCCACAAATGATCGCAGGCCACGAGCGCGGCGGCGGCGTCGGCGCTGCCACCCGCCAGTCCGGCCGCGATGGGGATCTGCTTTTTCAGGTGGAGCCGCGCGAACGCGTCGTGCCCGGTCTCGGCGGCCAGGGCCCGCACCGCGCGCAGGATCAGGTTGTCCTCGCCCAGGGAGAGCGCGCCGGCGCCCTCGCCTTCCATCGTGAGCGTCAGCGTGTCGCCGCGGCGGGCGGTGAGCTCGTCGTAGAGGCCGATCGCGTGGTAGACGGTGGTCAGCTCGTGGAAGCCGTCCGGGCGGGTCGGCCCGACGTGCAGGTGGAGGTTGATCTTCGCGGGCACGCGGACCCGGACCGGTCCGTGGGCGGCCAGGCGCGGCCGGTCGAACTCCTCGTCGTCCTCGGAGAAGAGCGGCTCGGTCACTGCTGCACCCTACCCGGGCTCCTCCCCCGCGCTGCGCTGGCGGGCGATCCGGGTGAAGTCCTCCACCGTGAGCTGCTCACCCCGCAGTCCAGGGTCGACGCCGGCGGCCCGCAGAACACGCTCGGCCGCCGGAGGACCACCGGCCCAGCCGGCGAGGGCGGCCCGCAGTGTCTTGCGCCGCTGCGCGAAGGCCGCGTCGATCACCGCGAAGGTGGCCTTCCGATCGCCCTCGAACCCGGCGTGTACGGAAAATCCGACGAGTCCGGATTCGACGTTCGGCACCGGCCAGAACACGGCCGCCGGGACCTTGCCGGCCTGCCGCGCGGTCGCGTACCAGGCAAGCTTGACGCTGGGCACCCCGTAGACCCGCGACCCGGGCCCGGCGGTGAGCCGGTCGGCGACCTCCTTCTGCACCATGACCAGCCCGCGCCGCAGTGACGGCACGGTCGCCAGGAGATGCAGAACCACAGGGACGGCGACGTTGTACGGCAAATTGGCGACGAGGGCCGTGGGTTTGACGGCCCCGAGGTCGACCCGCAGCGCGTCCCCGGTGATGACGGTCAGCCGGTCGGCGTGCTCAGGCGTGTGCTGCGCGACGGTCTCCGGCAGCGCGGCCGCGAGGGGCGGGTCGATCTCCACCGCGCACACGGCGTTGCCGTGCTCCAGCAGGGCCAGGGTCAGGGAGCCGAGGCCCGGCCCGACCTCGAGCACCACGTCGTCCGCGGCGAGCTCGGCGGCCCGCACGATCTTGCGCACCGTGTTGGGGTCGTGGACGAAGTTCTGCCCGAGCTGCTTGGTGGGGCGGATGCCGAGCCGGGCCGCCAGCTGCCGCACGTCGGCGGGGCCGAGGAGGGTCACGTCCAGCGTCCGAAGGCGCGTTCGCCGTTGGCCGAGATGGCGGCGCACAGCGCGGCCAGGTCGTGCCCGGTGACCTCGGCCAGGGCCCGCACGGTCAGCGGGATCAGGTAGGAGGCGTTGGGGCGGCCGCGGTATGGCATCGGGGTGAGGAACGGCGCGTCGGTCTCGACCAGGATCGCGTCCAGCGGGGTGATCGCCGCGGCCCGGCGCAGGTGCTCGGCGTTGCCGAAGGTCACGGTGCCGGCGAAGCTCAGCAGGAAGCCCCGGTCGAGGCACTCCCGGGCGAACTCCTCGTCGCCGGAGTAGCAGTGCATGACGACCTGGTCGGGCGCGCCCTCCTCGTCGATGACCTTGAGGATGTCGTCGTGGGCGTCGCGATCGTGGATGACCAGCGCCTTGCCGTGCCGCTTGGCGATGGCGATGTGCGCCCGGAAGCTCTCGTGCTGGGCCCGGCGGCCGTCCTCGCCGGTGCGGAAGTAGTCGAGCCCGGTCTCGCCGATGCCCCGGACCCGCGGGTGGGCGGCCAGCCGCTCGATCTCGCGCAGCGCGGCGTCGAGGTCGGCCTGGCGGGGCGCGTCGTTGGGGTGCAGCGCGACGGTGGCGAGCACGGCCGGGTGCCGCTCGGCCACCTCGGCGCCCCACCGCGACGACTCCACGTCGACGCCGACCTGCACCAGCCGGTCCACCCCGGCCGCCGTCGCCCGCGCGATGGCGTCCTCGACGGTCGCCGGTCCGTCGCTGCCGTCACCCTCGAGGGTGATGTCGATATGGGTATGACTGTCGAGCACCGGGACCGGCAACGGCTCGGTGGCGGGCGGGAAAGCGCCCTGGCGACTGTGTTTTCTCGCACTCATCGGGGTCCAGGATGCCATGCCCAGTTTGCAGTTAACTCAGCGTTCATCTCGTCACAATCCCCTCACCTTAGCGTCGGCGAAGTGACGGTAATCGGACACGCGGAAGGGTCCGCGACGCACAGCGTGACCATCGAAGGCGTGGCGTACCCGGCGGAGGAGATCGCGCAGGGCGCGGCGTACGAGGTGTATGCCACCCACGCGGCCCCGGGCTTCCTGCCCAATCCGCGGCCGGGCGCGAAGTGGCCCTACCGTCGTTTCATCCACGCCACCGAGGTCACCTCCGCCCTCGACGGCCTGGAGGACGAGCCGCTGCTGATGCCGGTCACCCGGGCCCTGGACTGGGCCACCATCCACCGGCTGAGCCAGACCCCGGCCGCGGCCGGCACGCTCGCCCCGATCCGGCGCACCGCGGTCGTCCGGCGCGGCACCCGCATGGTCAAGTTCCTCTCCGGCCGCCAGCTGCAGGGCTACCTCAAGGGCTGGCCGATCAGCGGCTTCTGCTATCGCGCCTTCGACGTGGCCCACCTGCGCACGCCCGAGGATCTGGCCATTCTGACGGGCGAGCACAGTACCGGCGATGTCGTCTTCGCAGTGCGCTGGCGGGCCGTCGACGCCCACGACTACGAGGTACCGCTCGCGGCCGACTACGCCGGGCTGATCTCCATGCCGCCGCACGACCGCCTCGGCCCGCCCGTGATCGGCACCGGCTTCGCCCCCAGCGGCAAGCACATCGTGCCCGAGTTCATCACCGCCGACCTCGCCGAGCTGCCGCTGCCGGCGAACACCTCGCTGGTCGCCTACACCCGCGACGGCACCGAGGTCACGCTCTACACCTACCTGCCGGAGCAGCGCGCCTGGAGCCGGATGCACGGCCCGCAGTGGCGCCACCTGCTGCCGGACCAGTCCGACCAGGAGTACTTCCCGATCGACCCGGGCCTGACCCGCTACATCGGGACCTACCGCGACAACATGTTCGAGGCGATCGTCGACCCGCCCGGCGAGTTCCGGGTCGCGGCGAAGACCCGGGCCGCGCGATACCCCCTGGACTCCCTCGCCCGCCGCGTGCCCCGGGCCACCTGGCGGGAGGCCCGCTGCACGGTGATCCGCCAGGAGGGCGACTGGCTGCGGCTGCGCCTGTCCCGGCCCGACGGCGACGCGGTGGCCAAGCTCGGCGCCCACTGCGTCGAGCGCGGCCTCTACGAGGCGTGGGCGCCGGCCAACGAGGTGACCGACGCCCACGAGAGCGACCACTGGTATCAGATCAGTTAGCTGCCCTGGCGCGCGCTTCGCGCGAAGCGCGGTGGGGGTTCCCACCCACACCCCCATGCCCGCGAGCGGGCACCATTTCCGCGCTTCGCGCAGAGCGTCTTCAGCTCTGCAGTCGGGCCAGCTCCTCTTCGACGATCGACTCGTCCAGCTTCTTGAACACCGGGGTCGGCGCCTCGAGCTCGGTGCCGGACTCGATCTCGACGTGCTCCCATTTGGTGCCGACGGTGTAGTCGCCCATCAGCACCGGGTACGTCCCGCCGTTATCGAGATCCTCCACTTCGCGGATCTCGGGCATCGGGGCGTGCACGCCGGTGCCGCCGAGCAGCTCGTGGATGCGCTGGGCGGCGTGCGGCAGGAACGGCGTCAGCAGCGTGTTGCAGTCCCGTACGGCCTGCAGCGCCACGTGCAGGACGGTGCCCATCCGGGCCTTGTCCTCCTTGAGCTTCCACGGCGCCTGGTCGGAGAAGTACTTGTTGACCTCGCCGACGATTCGCATGGCCTCGGTGATGGCGGCCTTCTGCCGGTGCTTGCCGATCAGCTGCCCGACCGAGTCGAACCCGGCCCGCACCGACGCCAGCAGCGCCGTGTCCTCGTCGGTGAGCCCGCCCGGTGAGGACACCGGCGGGATCTCGCCGAAGTTCTTGGCCGCCATCGAGATCGAGCGGTTGACCAGGTTGCCCCAGCCGGCGACGAGCTCGTCGTTGTTGCGGCGGCGGAACTCCGACCAGGTGAAGTCCGTGTCGTTGGACTCGGGGCCGGCCACGGCGATGAAGTAGCGCAGCGCGTCGGCGTCGTAGCGCTCCAGGAAGTCGCGCACGTAGATGACCACGCGGCGGGAGGAGGAGAACTTCTTGCCCTCCATCGTGAGGTACTCCGAGGAGACCACCTCGGTCGGCAGGTTGAGCGCGCCGAGGGCCTGCGGCTTCGGGCCGCTGTAGCCGAGCAGGATCGACGGCCAGATCACCGAGTGGAAGACGATGTTGTCCTTGCCCATGAAGTAGTAGCCCTGGGCGTCCGGGTCCTGCCACCACTGCCGCCAGGCCTCGGGGTCGCCGGTGCGGCGGGCCCACTCGATCGAGGCCGACAGGTAGCCGATCACCGCGTCGAACCACACGTAGATCCGCTTGTCGTCGCGGTGCTTCCAGGCCTCGAGCGGGATCGGCACGCCCCACTCCAGGTCGCGGGTGATCGCCCGCGGCTGGAGGTCGTCGATGAGGTTGCGGGAGAACTTGAGCACGTTGGGCCGCCAGTCCTCGCGCGTGTCGAGCCAGGCGTTGAGCTGGTCGGCGAACGCGGGCAGGTCGAGGAAGAAGTGCTCGGTCTCGACGAATTGCGGCGTCTCCCCGTTGATCTTCGAGCGCGGGTTGATCAGCTGCTCGGGGTCGAGCTGGTTGCCGCAGTTGTCGCACTGGTCGCCGCGGGCGCTGTCATAGCCGCAGATCGGGCACGTGCCCTCGATGTACCGGTCGGGCAGGGTCCGCCCGGTCGACGGCGAGATCGCGCCCAGGGTCGTCTTGGCGATGATGTAGCCGTTGTCGTAGAGCCCCGAGAAGAGCTCCTGGACGACCTGGTAGTGGTTGCCGGTGGTGGTGCGGGTGAACAGGTCGTAGGACAGCCCGAGGCCATGCAGGTCCTCGACGATGATCCGGTTGTAGCGGTCGACCAGGTCCCGGGGCTTCGTGCCCTCGGCGTCGGCCTGCACCTGGATCGGCGTGCCGTGCTCGTCGGTGCCCGAGACCATCAGCACGTCGTGGCCGGCCATCCGCATGTAGCGGCTGAAGACGTCGGACGGCACCCCGAATCCGGACACGTGACCGATGTGGCGCGGCCCGTTGGCGTAAGGCCAGGCGACCGCGGCGAGAACACGACTCATGACCTGCAAGCGTAGTGACCCGTCCGGGACTTCGGCGAATGAGATAGGAGTGCCCGCTTTGCGGGCCTGGGGGTGCGGGTGGGATCCCCCCCGCCGCGCATCGCACGTAGCGCGCCAGGGGCAGCGAATTGCTAGATTCCGCCGACACGCGCCTGACGTCCGAAACGTCGGCTATCACCCGTTGTCCAATGAAAACGTGAGCGAAGAGCGAAATCGTCGAGGCTGGCGGGGCGAGGCCGCGGGGATTCCGCCCGTGCGCGTCCTGGTGCCGGCCGCCGCCCGGACCGCCGCCATTGCCCCGGTCTCGCCGCCGCCCCCGCCGGTCATGGAGGTGCGGGCCGACCCGGGGGCGACCGGCACGGACTTTCCGCTGTGGCCGGCGACGACGACCACGCTCGCGCTGCACGAGTCACCGCCGCCTGCGGAGGCCCACGCGGAGTCCGGGGCGGCCGAGGACGGCGACGGGGAGGCCGCGGCGGCCCACGAGGCCGGGCGGGCCGCGGTCGAGGACCACCTGGCCGGGCGGCCCGAGCAGTGGCCGCCACCGGCGATGCGGGTCATGCGCCAGGCCCGCGACGATCGCCGCACCGCGCCCGAGCGGCGCCGCCGCCAGCGCCGGGTCAAGCCGGCGAGGAGCGCGGCGGCCGGGCTGAGCGCCATGCTGGGCGTCGCGCTGCTGACCCTGTTCTTCGCCTGGACCAGTGCGGAGCCGTTCTGGCTGGACGTGGGCCACCGGGTGCGGGGCACCGCCGAGATCACCTCGTGTCACGGCTCCGGCGTGCTGCGCCGCTGCCTGGCCGAGTTCACCCGTCCGGGGCACGAACCGGTCGCCGGCACCCGCCTGATGGGGCTGGACGAGCCGACGGGCACGAGCGTGGCCGCGGAGATGGTGCCGGGCGGGCGGATCGCGTACGCCGGGAACCCGACCGGCCTGCGGGTGCGCTGGGCGGCCGGGTTCGGCCTGGTCGTGCTGAGCGGGATCGTGCTGGCCTGGCTGACCGGGGCCTGGCGGTTCAACCGGCTCCGTGACCGCCTCACCGCGTGGCTGCTGACCGTGGCCGCGCCCCTCGTCCTCGCCGCCGCCGTCGTGGTCACCGCCTACTGATCGGGCTGCTTGTGTGCGATGACCGCCGCGTAGACCTCGCGCTTGGCCAGATCGTGCCGCCTGGCCACCTCCTGGGTCGCCCGCTTGCGGTCGGCGCCCCCGGCCACCAGGTCGGCCACCTCGGCCGCCAGCTGCTCGTCGGCCGGCCGGCCGGCCTGGACCGGCGGCGCCCCGCCGACCACGAGGACGGCCCCGGCCGTCGGAGCCGGTGCGCTCAGCGTGGCGAGGGTCCCGCGCACCGCGGTCCGGTCGGCCGCGACCAGGGCGGCCGGCCGGTCCCCGCCGAAGGCCCGGGCCAGACCGGCCAGGTCCGGCACCCCGGTGAAGACGAGCGTGCGCGGCTCGGCGGCCAGCAGCGCGGGGTCCGGGGCCCCGTCCTCCACGCAGAACCGGTCGCTCGGCAGGCCGGACAGGGCGAGGGCGGTGATCGCGGCGCTCGGTCCGGGCACCGCGGTCACGTCCACTCCGAGATCGACGGCCGTGCGCACCGGATCGGGAACGTCGGCGATCCACATCGCCACCGTCCGGCCCTCGGTCAGCCGCCCCGCGAGCTCGGCCGGGGCCACCACCTCGGCGGTCGCGAGTGTTTCACGCAGGCGGGGGCTCGCATCCCCGGGATTTCCCGGCGAAGCCCCGAGCAGAATCAATGGCACATGTGCGATGGTGGCACCCCGACCCCTACGATCGCCCAATGACCTCGGGTGTGCTGACCCAAGCAAGCGAGCCGGAGACCCCCGCCCCCGCCGCGGTCGCGCCGGTGCGCGCGGTGGCCGACATCGTCCGCCGCCGCCTGGCCCCGGCACCGCGGGGCGGCCTGAGCTTCTGGCTCGTCGCGGCCCTGATCACGGGGGTCGGCCTGCTTCTGCGCCTGGTCAACCTCGCGCACCCGAAGGACGTCATCTTCGACGAGGTCTACTACGCCAACGAGGCGCAGGACCTGCTCCAGCGGGGCGTGGAGTGGAACCCCGAGGACAACACCCCGCAGTACGTGGTCCACCCGCCGGTGGGCAAGTGGATGATCGGGATCGGCGAGCAGCTCTTCGGGTACAACTCCTTCGGCTGGCGCATCTCCGCCGTCACCGTCGGCGCCATCTCGATCCTGCTGATCATCATCGCGGCCTACCGCCTGTTCCGCTCCACGATCCTGGCCGGCCTGGCCGGGCTGCTGATGTCGCTGGACGGCATGCACTTCGTGCTCTCCCGCGTGGCCCTGCTCGACATCTTCCTGATGTTCTGGATCGTGGTCGCGTTCTTCTTCCTGGTCCTGGATCGGGAGCAGCGCCGGGCCCGCTGGCTGCGGCTGCTCGACAACGGACTCGACCCGACCAGACCCGGTCCCCGGCCACGGCTGGGTTTCCCCTGGTACCGCCTGCTCTGTGCCATTTCTCTGGGGCTCGCCTGCGGCGTCAAGTGGAGCGGCATCTACTACGTCGGCATCTTCGCCCTGGCCCTGGTGCTGTTCGACATGAGCGCCCGCCGCAGCGCCGGCTACAAGCACTGGGTGCGCGAGGGCATCCTCACCGACGCCCTCGGCTGGTTCGTGGCGACGTTCGCGATCGCCGTGATCGTCTACATCAACACCTGGTGGGGCTGGTTCCTCTCGGACGGCGGCTACTTCCGCCACTGGTACGCCGAGAGCAACGGCCTGCCGCACGACCGCTGGTTCGACCCGCTGGTGAACCTGTGGCACTACCACCACGAGGCCTACAACTTCCACGTGTCGCTGGAGACGAAGCACCAGTACCAGTCCTGGCCCTGGCAGTGGCTGCTGCTGGGCCGGCCGGTGGCGTTCTACTGGGAGCAGTCCGGCACCTGCGGCGCTCCCAGCTGCGCCGCCGAGATCCTGCTGCTGGGCACGCCGCTGCTGTGGTGGTCGTTCCTGCCGGCCCTGGTCGCCCTGGGCTGGCTGGCGATCGCCCGCCGCGACGGCCGGGCCTGGCTGATCATGGCGGGGGCCCTGACCGGCATCGTGCCGTGGTTCAACGAGATGCCCGAGCACCGCACGATGTTCTACTTCTACTGCCTGCCGGCCGAGCCGTTCCTGGTCCTGGCCGTGGTCTACGTGCTCGGCGCGATCCTCGGCCCGGCCCGGCGGCTGCGGCCCAACAGCGACCAGCGGCTCATCGGGTCGATCATCGTCGGGGCCTACGTCATCCTGGTGGCCGCCTGCTTCGCGTATTTCTACCCAATCTACGCAGGCGTGGACATTCCCTACACGAGCTGGTTCGCCCGAATGTGGCTGGGGTCCCGTTGGGTGTAGATCCATCGCCCTAGTGGGTATCTGAAGAGCCGAGAAACCTGCCTTATATTATTTGCCGCACGGCAAACAATGGCTGGTGAAAGGCTCGCATGTCCGGCGTTGGCTCCCTCGACAAAGCACTGCGCACGTCTCCACCGGATCGCCTGGTGGAGACGCTCGACGCGTATCTCAGCTCGACCCACGGCACCAAGCACAGCACGGTGTGGCTGGCCGATTATCGCACCACCACCCTGTCGCCCACGGGCGCGGAGGCCGGCGAGGACCCCGGCGGCGGCCTCGGCGACCAGCTGGGCGCGGCGATGCGGGCGTTCGCCAGCCAGACGCCGGTCCTGGAGGCCCGCGACGGGCAGGTCCTGGCCCGGCTGCACCTGCCGGTGACCGCCTGGGGCGAGCGCATCGGCGTGCTGACGGTCGGGCTGGACGCCGACCGGGTGCCGTTCGAACGCCCGCGCCTGGAAGAGCTGGCGGAGCAGTTCGCGATCACCCTGACCGCCGCGTATCGCCGCACCGACCGCTTCCACCTGGACCGGCGCCGCACCGGCCGCCTGACCATGGCCGCGGAGCTGCAGTGGGACCTGCTGCCGGCCCGGGCCTACGAACAGCCGGGCGTGAAGTTCGCCGGCCAGCTCGAGCCCGCCTACGCGGTCTGCGGGGACCACTTCGACTGGTCGGTCAACGGCGACTGGCTCACCATGACCGCCCTCAACGGCATGGGCACCGGCCTGGACGCGGCCCTGCTCACCACGCTCGCGGTCAACGCGATGCGCAACGCCCGCCGCTCGATCCCGGCCGGGCAGCGCCGCCCCGGCGACCTCACCGACCAGGCGGTCCTCGCCGCGGACGCGATCTTCTCGCAGTACGGCGGGGCGCGGCACGTCGCCACCCTGCTGCTCTCGCTCAACACGGCCACCGGTGAGCTGCGCATGATCGACGCCGGCTCCCCGCGCATGCTGCTGGTCCGCAACGGCCAGGTCTCCGAGATGGCCCTGGACGCCCAGCTCCCGCTGGGGATGTTCGGCGACACCCGCTACGTGGAGGAACACACCACGTTGAACCCGGGCGATCGGCTGTTCGTAGTGAGTGACGGGGTGCATGCCGCCGCCAGGCCGAACGAGGCGACGTTCGGTGAGCGGGAGTTGAGCCGTGCCATACGATCGACCCGGTTGCAGCCTCCAGCCGAGGCGATCAGCAGCGTCATGCGCCACCTTCGTGAGTATCACGCGGGATCGGAGTTCGCGGACGACGCCCTGATCATCTGCTTGGACTGGTCGCCCCGAGCCGACCCGTGACCGCCGCGAGACCCGGAGGACAACGTGCGGAGCCGACCCTCACCGCACCTGGCGGGCCCTGATGACCTCACCAGGGCGGCCGCCCTGGCAGACGCCGCGAGCCAGGCGCTGGTCCTGGCCACGAGCGTGGCCAACGACAATTCCGGCGTCTCCGCCGCCCAGCTGCGCGTGCTCGGCGTCGTCGACCAGGCCGGGTCCGTCAACCTGACCCAGCTCGCCGTCGCCCTGCACACGGCCCCCTCGTCGGCCAGCCGCCTGTGCGACCGCCTGGAGGCCGCCGACCTCCTGCGCCGCACCGCCGACGAGCGCGACCGGCGCGAGGTGTGGCTGGTCCTCACCCCGACCGCCCGCCGCCTCCTCGACGGCCTGGGCCGCCAGCGCCAGGAGACGATCGCGGCGGTCCTGCGCCGGATGCCCCCGGACGACCGGGCGGCCCTGCTGCAGGGCCTGTCGGCGTTCGCCCGCGCATCGGGCATCCCCATAGCCGAGGACGACACCGCCGCCGCCCAGGCGAGCTGAACCCGCCCGCCCGCCCCAGTCCCGATCCCTTCGGGGGCGGGCGAGCCTCGGCCGGCGGCCACGCCGCCGCTCGTCGTCGCCGGGGCCGGTGGGCGAAAAGTCCGACACTCCGTGATCGGACTTTTCGGACTTATACCCCGACGGGGGATCCGCCGGATTCAGGGCAGCCCACGACGCGATCGCGCCGGCTCGCGGGCGGACGGGGCGGACGGGGCGGACGGGCGACCGCACCACGCCGACCAGCGCGCGAGCAGACGAGCGGGCAACCGCGCCGCGCCGGTCATCACGCGCGGCCGGACCGGCGACCGCACCACGCCGACCAGCGCGCGAGCGGGCGGGCGGGCAACCGCGCCGCGCCCGCCAGCGCACGAACGGCCGGGCCGCCAGCCGCGCACCGCCACACCGCGCCCGAGTTATCGAATCGCGCACCGCCCGGTATCTCCGGCGAATTCCAGAGCGTCTTGCAATTGCACGTGCGGCCAAGCGCAATCCACGCCGACGAATAACCAAGGCTCATCGGCGAGATTCCGGCCAGCCAACCGGGCCTTTCCCGATCAATACCCCCATAGGGTATTAAAGCGATAAAGCCCCGCGCCCGTCGTCGCCGGATCGTTCGTCACCACCCTGCCCGACTGACCGATTCATCCGGATCCGCCCCTTCTCCGCAGATGCAAATTGCAGATTGGCACGGGTTTGAGCAAATGGATCTTAATCTACGAGGAATTTCACTGATGACAGCGTTGTAATTATGAGAAAGATCCGTGACCGTCCGGCGCCACGGCCCGTTACACAGGCGCGGATCTTCGGTAGATCCGGCCGCGACACGCCGCCGGCATCCGTAGAACCACCAATGCCGGTCATGCAGCCGGCCCTCCGAACGGTGGCCGACCCCTTCGTTACCGGGGTGGTATCCGTGCGTTCTGGGTACCAGCTCACGCTGCGTAGCCGAACTCGGCCCGGTGCCAGTCACACGAACAGCAAAACCGGGCAAAAGGCTTGAATCGATTCCGCGCCCGCATACTCGGCGTTCACTGTAGACGTGCAAGTAATTGATAAGCGTCTATTAGAACAGCGCTCGAATTCGGAAAACGGGGGCTTCTCCACGCCTCAACGCATCGATGCAACTGAATGGGGTACTCCACGAAACGCGCTCTGCGTCCTAAGGTGTTCGAGGTCGGAGCACGATCGATCACGCACGGGAAAGGTGCCGGTCCCAGCACGTCGTAGACCCGCGTCTTCGGGAGTGACGGTGCATACCAGCCACCACGGCGAGACCACGCTTGACAGATTGGCGCACAACGACGCCGCCGAGCGGTTCCTCGGCTCGCCCGGCTGGGCCGCCGCACCGCGGCCCCTGGAGGCGCGGCCGGTCGCGGTCGCCGTCGTGGGCGGTGGGGACCGGCCCGACCTGCCCGCGGTACACCTGGAGCGGCAACGGCTCCTCGAGCACCTGGACGCGGCCGTGGAACACCCGGTCACCCTCGTGTGCGCGCCGACCGGCTGGGGCAAGACCGTCCTCGCCGCCTCGTGGCTGCGGGCCGGACGCGCGCCCGGGCGCACCGCCTACGTGCGCTTCGAGCCCAACTGCGGCGCCGCCGCCTGGCGCCAGCTCACCGCCGCGCTGAACACCGCCGGCATCGCGCTGGACCCGGCCACCTACGCGTGGACCGCCCGGCCGCCGGAGCGCGCCGTGGTGGTCCTCGACGACCTGCACAACGTCACCAACCGCACCGTGCTGCGCCGCGTCGAACGGCTGATGACCCGGCTCGGCGATCGGGTCGGCTTCCTGCTGCTGGCCCGCAGCGAGCCGCCCCTGTCGCTCTACCGCTGGCGGGTCCGCGGCCAGCTCACCGAGCTGCGGGCCGACCACCTCGCGTTCGCACAGGCCGAGATCGCCGGGCTGGCCGAGCGCTTCGAGGTGCGCCTGGCCCGGCACTTCCGGCACTCGCTGTGGCACGTGACCGAGGGCTGGCCGGCCGCGGTCGCCGTGGCGATCTCCGCGATGGTCGGCCGACACGAGCCCGAGCGGGTCGTCACCGACCTGGCCGCCGGGGAGGCCGGGCTCAGCGAACAGGCCGGGCTCACCGAGTACGTGCAGCGGGAGATCCTGGCGCACCTGGACCCGGACGTGTACGACGTCATGCTGCGCTCGTCGATCGTGGAGACGGTCTGCCCGGGCCTGGTCGAGGCACTCTCCGGCAGCCGCAACGGGGCCCGGCAACTGGCCCAGGCGAGCCGGGCCAACGCCCTCGCGACGTTCTACGGCGGCTCCCACTCGTGGTACCGCTACCGCCGCCTGCTGCGCTCGGTCCTGCGCGCCGAGGTCCGCACCACGCTCGCCGCCGAGGAGCGCGGGCTGCACCGCGCGGCCGCCGGCTGGTACGCCGCCAACGGGCTGCCGGGCGACGCCGTCGTCCACGCGGTCCTCGGCGCCGACTGGATCAGCGCCGAGCGATTATTTCTGCAGTACTGGCCGGAGCTCTGCGGGTCGGGGCCGCGCGCGATGGCCACGCGGACCGGCCCGCAGCCGCCGGAGGACATCGCCGAGCGCCCGATGCTCGCCTTCGCGCTGGCGATCTGCTGCCGCGACACCGGCGACGCGGCCGGCATGTCGGCCTTCATCCGCCTCGGCGAGCGCGCGCTGGGCGAGGCCCCGGCCCCGCTGCCGGCCGAGATCCTGGCCGGCATGCGCCTGGCCGAGGCGATCACGGCCGAGGACCCGGACCGCTGCGCGGACACGGCCACACGGCTCCTGCTGCGCATCGACGAGGCGGCCGACGAGCACCTCTACGCCGACGCCGCCGACGCCGCCCGGGCCGCCGCGCACCTCTCCCTCGCCGGCGCGGCGATCGCCGACGACGCGATCGACGCCACCGACGCGGCCCTCGACCTGGGCACGGCACTGGCCCGCAAGTCCGGCTTCACCCTGCTCGTCATCCAGGCCAACCGGCAGCAGGCGCTGGTCCACCTGCAGCGGGGCCGGCTCACGGCCGCGGCCGCGTGCGCGCGCCGGGTGCTCGACAGCAGCCGGGACGCCGGGATCGGCGAGTCGCGCAACATCAGCTACGCCCGGCTCGTGCTCGCCGCGGTCTGCCGGATACGCGGGCAGCTCGACGAGGCCCGCTTCCACCTGGACGAGAGCATCACCGCGGAGGCGCCACCCGAGCCGCACGGCTGGATCAGCGGCGTCCTCAGCCTCGCCCAGCTGCTGTTCGCCGCGGGCGACCGGGCCGGGGCGGCCGAGGCGCTGGAGCCGCTGCTGTACGACCGGCTCGGCACCATGCCGCCGCTGGCCGAGATCTCCGCCCGGGTCCTGCACGCCGACCTGTGCCTGGCCGAGGGGCGGCCCGAGCGGGCGTGGGCGATCCTCGACGAGCTCGACCCGCTGCGCCCCGGCCACCCGGCGGTGGTGTTGTCCCGGGCCCGGATCGCCCTGGCCAAGGACCGCCCGGAAGTGGCGGCCTCCGTGCTGGAGACGATGCTCACCACACCGCCGCCCTCGCTGGTGGTGGGGGTGGCGGCGGGGGTACTGCTCGCGAACGCCCGGCACCGCCTCAGCGACATCGCCGGCGCCACCGAGCAGCTCGACCTGGCCCTGCGACTGGCCGCACCCGAGGGCATCCGCCTGCCGTTCCTCGGCAACGGCCGGTGGATCGCGCAGCTGCTGGAGGGCCCCCGGCCCGCCCGGTCCAGCCCCGAGCCGGCGACGGCCGAGGCCGAGCCACCGGTCCCCGACATGTTCGCGGTGGCCGCCGAGCAGATGGCCGACCCGCTCACCGAGCGGGAGACCCTCGTGTTGCAGTACCTCCGCAGCATGTTGTCCATCGCCGAGATCGCCGCCGTCCTGAGCGTCTCGGCCAACACGGTGAAGACCCACGTGCGGCACGTGTACCGCAAACTGGGCGTGAGCCGCCGCCGCGACGCCGTGCGACGAGGCCGCGAACTCAGTCTCATATGACCCCTCACCCGGTGCAGGCGAGTCGCCCGCCCCGGGGGCGGGGACAGGATAACCGGCATGGCTATCGGTTTGCGGGACCAGGTCAACGGCGTGCGGGTGGGCGTGCGGTACGCCGTCGCGGAGCACGCCGGACCCGTCGGCGGGGACTGGTACCTCAGCACGCCCCTGCCCGGCGGCGACGTGATGCTGGCCGTCGGCGACGTGATGGGCCACGGCCGCGCCGCCGCCGCCACGATGCTGCGGCTGCGGGCCGCGATGACCCGGCTGGCGCTGGCCGGCGACGAGCCCGGGACGATCCTGGCCGCACTCAACCGCATGCTGTGCCGCCGCTCCGCGACCACGCTCGCGACCGCCGTGTGCGGCCGGTTCCGCCCCGCCGACCACTCGCTGACCTGGTCCCGGGCCGGTCACCTGCCGATCCTGCGGGCCACCGCGGCCGGCGTGACCGCGCTCGACCAGCCCGCCGGCATGGCCCTCGGCGTCGACCCGGCCGCCCGCTACGCCACCGCGCGTGTCGTCGTCGACCCGGGTGACCTGCTGCTGATGTACACCGACGGCGTCGTCGAGCGCCGCGACCGCGCCATCGACCAGGGCGTGCAGGGGCTGGCCGACGACGTGCGGGTGGCCATGCGCGGCTCGGCACCGGGCGAACGCCTGCGCACGGCCCTGGACTGCGCCCGCCGCGACAACCCCGACGACGACGCCTGCCTCCTCGCCGCCGAGCCGGTGTGAGCCCGGCCCTCCGGCAGCTGGCCCTCCCCTTCACCCATCGAGGGTGATCCGCATTCACCCGGCTCGCTCGAATCATGTCCTCAGGCACGACACGTTGCCGACTGAGGCAGGCGCCGAGGTCCGGGAGCGGGGAGGCCGGAGGGTCCACCCACGTCCGCGGGAGGGATCAGCCGGCACCCCGCCCCCGGCGGAGGGGTCTGCGCCGGTGTCCGGCCCCGCGGGCGGCGGGGCCGGGCGCCACATGTCGGGCCTGTTCCGGGGGGAACAAAGGGAAACAACGGGGGGATATAGGCCGTGCCGGTCTTCGGTTTGTCGACCGGGGCCGGCACGGCCTCACCTGTGTTGACCGCCCAATCGACGTCTACCGCCATTTGTGATCAGGGAGAAGACAGGCGCATGCGGGTGAAGGAATTTCGGACGTTCGGCACATCGCTGCTCACGCTGGTGGGCGCGCTGAACGTCGCGCAGGGGCTGCTGGTGGCCTACGCCGGCGACGCGGTCGGGTTCAACCGCAACGACGTGGCGTTCACGAGTGCCGGCACCTGGGCCGTGGCCACGGTGACGCTGGGCGTGCTGCTCGTCGCCACCGGCCTGGCCCTGCGCGCGCGGCGCCCGAGCGCGAAGGCCGCGACCGTGGCCGTCGTGGCGCTGCACGCGATCTCGCAGCTGGCCATGCTGCGGGCCTATCCCGCATGGTCACTGCTGATGGTCACGCTGGACGTGATCCTCCTGTTCATCCTCACGGTACCGCGGGGAAGCGTCGTCGCCGCCGACGACGCCGACGAGCCCCAGCCGGCCCGCCCCGCTCCCCCGGCCCGCATGGGCCCGGCGGCCCGCGCGGCGAAGCTGACCCTGCGGCGCAACAGCCGCTCGGACGCGTACCACGGCCGCCACAAGGCCGGCGGCCGCACGCACGTGCGCCACAGCGTCTCCCGCGACGACATCATCACCATCGACCTCCTCCCACCCGAGGTCGTCGCCGCCTCCCAGGACGACACGGTGGTCGTCACCGCCTCCGTCGGCGCCCCGATGAACGCCGCCCTGGCCCAGGAGACGATCGAGGCCGAACTCGTCGGCGACACCCCGACGGTCTGGGTCCGCGCCGTCGGCCAGGCCACCGTCCCGACCGACGCCCACGTCCCGGTGCAGCGCTCGTCCCTGGAGTCCCTCGACCCGCTGATCGACCCGCTCCCGCTGGTCCTGGCCGAGGAGGCCGCAATCGCCGCCGAAGCCGTGTACGACAACGATGAGTCCGGCGAACTGGCCGCGATCGGCGCCCGGCCGTACGTCAACCTGCACCGCTAGACGACCCGACCCCGCCGGAAGCGGCGGCGGCCTCCTCACAAGGGAGACCGCCGCCGCTTCGCTTTTCCGCCGGCGGGCTGGCTCTTCGAGCTTCGTCCCGCTCAATGTGCGAACTGCGTCCCCGCTCGGCGCGGGAGGTCCGTCCTGATCGGCGTTGAAAGTCCGGAATGTCCAACACTCCGTGATCGGACATTCCGCCTTTATACCCTGTCGCCGGATAAATCCGATAAGTCGAGCGAAGCGCGGCGCGGAGCGCCCGACTTATCGGCGTAACACGGAGCGCCCGACTTACCGGGCATGCAAAAGGAGCGCGACCCGGGCTGGGGTCGCGCTCCTAATGCGGCCGTCTACAGCAGGTTGAGTTCACGAGCGCGCTCGATCACCTCCCGCCGGCGGCCAACGCCGAGTTTGCGGTAGATGTTCTTCATGTGCGTCTTCACGGTGTTCACGGAGACGTAGAGCATCGAGGCGATCTCGCCGGCGGAGAGGGTGCCCTGCAGGTACCGCAGCACCGCCAGTTCGCGCTCGGTCAGCGGCTCGGCCAGTTCGCCCGCCGCGGCCGGAGTGCGGCCGAAGCCGGTGAGCTCCTGGGCGATGTCCTCGGCCAGGCCGCGGTAGCCGCTGCCGGCCGGCAGGTACGTCACCAGTAGCTCCTTCACCGGCTGGCCGCCGGCTATGAAGGGCCAGCGGATCGACTCGTCGTCGGCGTGGCGCAGGGCCTGTTCCAGCGCCCGGCCGGCCTTGGAGCGGTCGCCCAGGGCGCGCAGGGCGCGGGCGCTGGTGAGGTTCGCGTCGACGGTCCACACGAGCGAGCCGGTGGTCGGCTCCAGGTAGGGCTGGACCGCCCCCAGCGCCGCCGCCGGTCGCCGTTCGGCCAGGTGGGCCTTGGCCCGCACGACGCCGAGCCAGGGTGCGAGCATCTCGACGGGTTCGAGGACCAGCAGCCGTTTCGCGGCTTCCGTGTCGCCCGCCGCGAGCCGGAGCTCGGCCTCGGCCAGGGTCACACAATGCTGCATTCTCGGCGTGTACCGCCAGTCCGCGAGCTGCCGCCGGATGGCCGACAGTTCCGTGCACGCCGCGCGGGCGTCGCCGGCGGCCGCGCGGATGTGGGCCCGGGTCATGGTCGCGACCGCGACCAGCGCCGGGTCGGCCACCCCGCCGCCGTCGAGGGCGCGGTCCAGGTAGTGCTCGGCCGCGCGGACCCGGGCCTGCAGGTAGCAGACCTCGGCCACGGTGAGCTGGGCCCAGACGACGTCGATGCCCTGCGTCCGGCCTTCGCGGTCGGCCAGCGCCAGGGTCTCCTTGCCGTAGCGCAGGGCCGCGGTGAGCCGGCCCCGGGCCGCGTTGAGCTGCGCGAGCTGGCGCAGGGCGGCGAGCTGGGACTGCACCGCCCCGCCCCGGCGGGCCAGGTGCAGCGACTCCTGCAGCGCCGCCTCCGCCGCGCCCAGATCGCCCTGGATCAGCCGCGCGCCCCCGACCGCGACCAGGGCCAGTGCGCGCATCCGAGCGGTGTCCTGGTCGTCCAGGCCGGTGTCGTCGCGCAGGAGCAGTGGCGCTGTCGCCAGTACCAGATCCGGCTTCTGGCTCTGATGGGCCTCGGCCATCCGGAAGCTGTCGACGATCGGGCGCAGGGCGGCCCGGGCCGAGTCCACCAGCGTGTGCTGGGACCGGTCGACCAGGTGCAGGAACGTCTCCGTGCCCTGCGGGTCGCTCGCGTCGAGCCGCTCGGCCGCAAACGCGAGGGCCAGCTTCGGGTCGTTGCGGACCTCCTGCGGCGGCGGCGGGACGAGCTCCTTGATGGTGCGCATCCGCGCGCCCGGCACCAGCTCCTGCCAGCTCGCGGCCAGCAGCTCCGACGCCTGGCCCCAGTTGCGCGCGGCCAGGGCGTGGCGCAGCGCGTCGGCCGCCTGGTCGTGCGCGGCGAACCAGTCGGCGGCCCGCCGGTGCAGCTGCCGTACCTGCTCGGGCCGGCGATGTCGCAGCTCGTCGTAGAGCATCAGGCCGAAGAGCGGGTGGCAGCGGTACATGCCGGCGTTGCCGCTGCCCTGCACCACGAACAGGTTCGAGTGCTCGAGCTGCGCGAGGATGCGGGCGCCGTCGACGCGCCCGGTGAGCGCCTCCACGAGCTCGGCGCTGACCTGGTCGAGTACCGACGTGCAGAGGACGACTTCGCGGACGTCCTCCGGCAGCGTGTCGAAGACCTCGCCCACGAGGTACTCCCCCAGCGCCCGATCCTGCAGCGCGAACCGCGGCACCAGGCTGTCGGGCTCGGGGTGGCCCTGCACCGCGAGCGCGGCCAGCCGCAGCCCGGCGGCCCAGCCCTTCATCACCGCGTGCAGTTCGACGAGGGCCGACTCGGCCAGGCGCACCCCGTGCGCGCCCAGCATCTGCGCCGTCTCGTCGAGCGTGAACCCGAGGGGCCCGGTGCGCAGCTCGCTCAGGGCACCACGGATCCGGAATCGGTACAGCGTGAGCGCCGGATCGGTCCGGCCGGCGATCACGAGCCGCAGGCGGTCACCGGCCTGGGAAAGCAGCGTCTCGAGCTCGCCCCACACCCGGGGCACCGACAGTTCCTGCAGGTCGTCGAGGACCAGGACCACCGGCGGTCCGGCGCGGCGCAGCACGGTGATCAGGGCCTCGAGGGCCTCGCCCTCCTCGGTCTCGGGCCGGTCCCCGGTCGCCTGGGTGACCGCGTCGAGCACGTGCTCCCAAAAGCGTGGGCCGTGGTGTGCCTCGACCGTCAACCACGCCAGCGGCCAGGGTGCTCGCCCGGCCGCCACCCACTCGGCCAGCAGGGTGGTCTTGCCCCACCCCGCCGGAGCGGAAATCAATGTCAAAGGTCCCGCCACGGCGCGATCCAGAGCGTCGAGCAGACGCGGTCGCGGCACGTGATAGCGGGGCGGCTCAGGCACTGCGAAGTGCAGTGCGGGACGGGTGATGGTGTCAACGAGCGTTTTCTGCCCCAACGTATTTCGCCCCCTCCCACCCACCGCAGCACGGCGGATGACCACGGGATTGTGAGGCGACAAAAGGTGATGTCGCCTCACCCGTAGGGGGTGAATACAATACGGACGGTTGTCACCCCGTCTTCGCGAGCTGCCTTCGCACGCACCGGAAACCGACGTGGCAGCTGCCGTTGTCGATCGCCTCGGGCTGGCGGGCGGCGGGGCGGAAGCGGTGGTCATACCCCTGCGAGCAGAGGTAGGAGCCGCCTTTCACCACCCGGCTGCTCCACACCGTAGCCGCCGGGGGCGAGTCGACGCGCGGGTTCTGCGGGATCTCGCCCTCGACCTCGCCGAACCGCGCGTTGCCGGAGCGATAGTAGTCCGACGTCCACTCCCACACGTTCCCGACCACGTCGAACAGGCCGTAGGCGTTGGCCGCGAACGCACCCACCGGGGTCGTGCCGTGCCCGTCCTCGCTGCGGTCCAGCCAGGGGAAGATCCCGTGCCAGACGTTGGCCCGGCCCGGCTCCGGGTCGTCGCCCCAGGGGTACGGCGAGCCGTCCAGCCCGCCGCGCGCCGCGAACTCCCACTCGGCCTCGGTGGGCAGGTCCTTGCCGGCCCACCGGGCGTACGCGGCGGCGTCCTCGTAGGCGACGTGCACCACCGGGTGGGCCGAACGTTTCCGGATGTCCGAGCCGGGCCCGAACGGATGCCGCCAGGACGCGCCGGGCCGCAGCTCCCACCACACCCGCCAGTCGCGCAGCGGCACCGGCCCCGGCGGCTGCACGAACACCATCGAGCCCGGCGGGCTCTCCGTGCCGTCGCGCTCGGAGACCGTCTCGTAGCCGGTCTCCTGCACGAACAGCGCGAACTCCGCATTGGTCACAGGGTGCGAGTCGATCCAGAAGCCGTCGACGGTGACCTTGCGCACCGGCGCCTCTTCCGGATAGAAGCCCTCGGCACCCATGGCAAAGGTGCCACCGGGGATCCAGGCCATCTCCACGAGCGCATTGTGCGAACGAGCACGGGTGACTGGTCCTCACCCACCCCGGGTGAGGCCCCGCGGCCCCCGGGTCCAGGGCCACCCCGGCCGCTGTTCACACGCCGGGGGTGATGCCCGCTCCCCCGCCCGGGCCGAACGATCGCTGGCAAAAGCACCGCGAATCGCAGGTGCGAGGGAGGGAGGTCGCCTCACGAGTTTCGCCGGAACAGGGCCGCGGCGCCTCCTCTCTTGTCCGCCGCGGCCATCCGCGAACCTCGCCAGCGCCTCCCCTGTCGAACCTTCTTGTGGGAGGGAGTCAGAGGCTCATGGCTGACACCGCAACGAGCCGCGTCTGGTCCGGCTGGATCACGTTCGCCGGCGTCCTGCTCGCCGTCCTGGGCGTGCTCAACATCCTCGAAGGCCTGGTCGCCCTGCTGGAGAACCAGGTGGCGTTCATCGACGGCGACAGCCTCGTCGTGGTCGACGTGACCGGTCTGGGCGTGGCGATGACCATCTTCGGCGTCCTGCTGGTCCTGGCCGGCATCGGCCTGCTCGCACGCAACCGCGCCGCCCGCATCGCCGCGATCGTCATCGTGTCGCTGCACGCGATCGCGCAGGTCGGTTGGCTCGGCGCGTACCCGGTCTGGTCCCTGCTGATGATCGCCCTGTCGGTGACCGTCCTCTTCGCGCTGACCGTCCACTGGCCCGCGCCCCTGGCCGCGCCCACGGCGCCGGCCCCGAACGGCGGGGCCCACCGGGCCGACCGCGACCAGCAGTCCCGCGAGGCCGCCTTCCCGATGAACCAGCCCCGCCCGACCCCGGCCCACGTGGCCGACCAGCAGCACACCGCGCCCCGCCCGGCCGAGACACCGGCGGCACCGACGTCCGGCCCGGGCCCGATGAGCCAGCGCTGAGCGAACCGCGCGGCCGCGCGGCGGTGGGGTCAGGATGGTCCGCATGGACGTTCCCGACCCCACCGAGCTGGTCCGGCGCGGATATGACGAACTGTCCGGCCGCTACCGCGGTGACGACGACGCCCCGGCCGAATACACGCCGTGGCTCGCCGAGCTGCAACGCCTCCTCCCGGCCGCGGCCGAGGTCCTCGACCTCGGCTGCGGCTGCGGCGTCCCGGTCGCCAGGACCCTCGCCGGCCACGGCCACAGGGTGACCGGCGTCGACCTCAGCGCCGTCCAGCTCGCCCGCGCCCGCCGCCTCGTGCCCGGGGCGACCTTCCTGCGGGCCGACGCGGCCGAGCTGACGCTCCCCGTCGGCACCTTCGACGCGGTCGTCTGCCTCTACACCCTCATCCACCTGCCGTTGGCGGCCCAGCCCGGATTGCTGCGCCGCATCGCCGCCTGGCTGCGCCCCGGCGGCGTCCTGCTGGCGACGACCGGCGCCGAAGCGTGGACCGGCACCGACGAGCACTGGCTCGGCGGCGCCACCCCGATGTGGTGGAGCCACGCCGACGCGGCCACCTACCGCACCTGGATCACCGAGGCCGGCCTGCACATCGACGCCGAGCGCTTCGTGCCCGAAGGCACCAGCGGCCACCAGCTGTTCCGCGCCCACCGCCCCTGATTAGCACCGCCACCCGGCCGTCAGTCAGCGCTGGTCCGGCGAGCCGGAAGGGAACCGGGCCGGGCCGGGAACCGGGGCCGAAAAGGGAAAGGACGGCGCGGGCCTGGGAGCGCGCCGTCCTTTGTTCTCCGTGGCCGTCGGTGCGGCCGGCCCTACGCGGCCGCTACGGCTCCCCTTCACGATATGCACAGATTCAGATGAGTGGGCGGCCTCCTCCGGAATAGCCGCCCACTCATCTATTTCCCGCCGCCCTCGCTGAAGGCCGGCCGGTGCTCAGGACGCGGGCCGTGTTCACCGCTGACTCCTGGGACCGTTGAGTACCCCCTGCTCAACGGTTTTCACCGAGCGGCCCAGCTGGGTTGGTCGCGCCGGGGACCACCGACGGCGCGACGCCCGCGGCTGGCGGGACCGGACCGGACACAGTGGACGATGCAGCAGTCACCGTCGACCGGCGGTCCGTCGTTCTCCTTGTCACGTAAGCGATTCTGGCCAAGCGGCGAGTGATCCGTCCTCACCCCCCGTGGGTGAAGCACCTGCCGGAAGGCGATCACGCCGACGACAGGTTGGCCATCTCCTTCTCGGCCGTCTCCACCTCGGCCAGCAGCTTGGTGTGTTCGGCGATGAGGGCGTCCAGGAGCCGGCGGGTCACCTGCACGCTGTCGGTGCCGACCGAGCGGGTGGTGGCCAGGAGGTTCTCGGCCGCCTCGCGCTGGCGCCGGCGGCGGGCGTCCCACTGGGCCCGGCGGCCGGCCTCGACCCGGGCCTCCTCGGCGCGGCGCTGGGCCAGGGCCGAGGAGAAGTCGCGCATCGCGTCCTCGGCGTGCCGGCGGGCGTCGGCCAGCATGGCTTCGGCCTGGACCTGGGCGCCGGCCAGGTCCTGCTGGGCCTCGGCCCGCAGGGCGCCGGCCTCCTCCTCGGCCAGCTCGATGATCCGCTGGATGCGCCCGCCGACGGCCTTGGAGGACTCGTCGGCGCAGCGGCACTCCTGGAGCTGGGCGCTGAGGCGTTCGGCCCGGCCCGTGAGCTGCTGCTCACGGTATCGGGCCGCGGCGAGCTCGGTCTCCGCCGTGGTGAGCCGCATCTGCAGCGTGGCGACGTACCGGTCGACCTGGGCGCGATGATAGCCGCGCAGACTCAGCTCGAAACCGTTGCTGGAACTCGAGCTCAGCTCGATCTCGCCGGCTACCGCGCTCATGCTCGCGATCCCCCTTCCGACCGGGGGCCGGTCACCCCCGGGATCGTCCGAAATGACAACGCCCGGTCACGTTGACGGGCGAGCGCGCTAAACGCTGCCGACCGGGGTGGTGACCGCGCGTCATCCGATTCGGGTGAGCCTCCGGCGGCCCGCCCGGCGGTCCAATGGTGTCGATGGAACCGTTGCCACACAAGGGAAATCGCGCCGCGGCGGGCGGGCGGACCACCCGGGCCGGGTGAGGCGCCGCAGCGTGCGCCGATGGTTTGCTCGTCACGTCTGACCCGGATGAAAGACGAGTGGAAAAACCGCGCGCCATCCGCGTCGAGAACACTTGCCGGGAAAGCGATTTCGGGGGGCACGGGTGTCACAAGCGTTGGTACAGCAGGATCGCAGAGGTAACCAGGCGCTGGTCGCGGTGCCGGACCTGCCACCGGGATACGTGCTGCGGGAGCGGGTCGTGGCCCAGCTCGACGCCGCGGTGCGGGCCCCGCTGACGCTGGTCACCGCGCCGGCCGGCTGGGGCAAGACGGCGGCGCTGGTCGCCTGGGCGCGCACGGTCCGCATCGAGGCCGAGCCGCCGGTGGTGCGCTGGGTCACCTCGCACGCCGAGGGCGGCGCCGACGTGCCCGGGCAGCTGCTCGGGGCGCTGTCGGAGCCCGCGGACGCCGTCGGCGGCAAGAGCGACGGCGACAACCTGCTGCGGGTCGTCGACTCGCTGCAGCGCCCGCACGTGGTGGTCGTCGACGACGTGCGCGAGATCAGCGACCCGGACGCCCTGGCGGAGCTCGAGTCCCTGGTCCGGCACGGGACGGGCCGGCTGCGGCTGGTGCTCTCGTGCCGCCGCGATCCGAGCCTGCCGCTGTACCGCTGGCGCGTCGACGGCTCGCTCACGGAGATGCGCACCGGTGACCTGTCGCTGACGATCGCGGAGACGGCCCAGCTGCTCGCGGCGCACGACGTGGCGCTGCCGAGCGCGACGCTGTACGCGCTGCACTCCATCACCGAGGGCTGGCCCGCCGGGGTACGCCTGGCCGCGATGGCCATGCGCGGGCACCCGGAGCCGGAGCGGGTCCTCGACGACGGCGGCCCGTTCAGCAGCGCGGTCGGCGACTTCCTCACCGGCGAGGTGATCGAGCCGCTGCCGGTGGAGACGCGGCGGCTGCTGCTGGAGACCGCGATCGCGCCGCGGCTCAACGCCGGCCTGGTCGAGGCGATCACGGGCCGCGACGACGGCGCCCGCGTCCTCGCGGAGCTCAAAGGCTCCAACGCGTTCCTGACCAGAAACGCGGGACCCGGCGGCTGGTACCGCTTCCACCCGCTCTTCGCCCGGACGCTGCACGCCGAGCTGCTGCGCCGCAGCCCGGAGCGGGTCGCGGAGCTGCACCGGCGGGCGGCCGCCTGGCACGGCACCTACGGCATCCCGGCCGAGGCCCTGCGCCACGCCCTGCTCGCCGAGGACTGGGCGGGTGCGGTCGACACCCTGGAGCGGGCGTGGCCGGACATCGTGGGCGGGGTGCGGTACGACCGCCCACACGAGGCGGCACCGCACGCCCCGGCGGCCGAGGAGGCGACGGACCCCCGCCTGCCCCTCGCGTTCGCGGCCGAGCGGCTGCGGGTCGGCGACCTGGAGGGCACCCGCGACTTCCTGCGCCGCAGCGGCGGCAACCCGCGGGAGCCGATGGTCCGCGCGTTCGCGGCGGCCGAAGCGTGGCTGGGCGGCGACGCCCGGCGCATGCTGGCCGAGGTGTCCGAAATATCGGCAAATAACGATGAAACACGGGCTTTGACACTCCTCGATGAGGGCGAGGCCCGGCTCCGCCTCGGCGAGCTCGGCGCGGCCGGCGCCCCACTGCACGGCGCCCTGGTCCTCGCCCAGCGCTCCGGCATGGCCCAGGCCCAGGTCGCCGCGGCCAGCCGGCTCGCGGTGCTGGAGTCGCTGCGGGGCCGGCTGCGGGCCGCGGCCCGGCTCGGCCGGCAGGCCCTCGTCACCGCCGACCGCTTCGGCATCACCGACGCCAACGACCTGGGCTGGGTGCGGATGGCCCTGGCCGGCGTCTACGGCGAGTGGGACCGCATCGCCGAGGGCGACCGCCTCCTCGACGAGGCCCTCGACCTCGCGGCCGGCGACCCGGACCTGCTGGTGTCGATCGCGACCGTCCGGGCCAAGCTCCGGCACGGCTCCGGCCGCCTCGCCGCCGCCCTCGAGGTGCTGCACACGGCCCGGCGCGAGCTCGGCGGGGCGGCGCTGGCCCCGGCGGTCGAGCGGGCCCTGGCCCTCACCGAGGCCGAGCTGCGGATCAGCGGCGGCGACCTCGGCGCGGCCCGGCGCCTCGTCGCCACCGGCGGCGACCCCGAGGTGTTCGCGGGCTGGGCCGCGTGCGTGGACGCGTCGGCCGCGCTCATCGAGGGCAAGGCCGCGGCCGCGGCGACGACCGCCGCGCAGTATGCCACCCCGTCCGTCGACACCGCGCTGACCTGGACCGTGCAGGCCGCCATCCTCACCAGCCTGGCCGGGCGCACGCTCGGCGACCGCAACCGGGTCCTGCGCGGCCTGGAGGTGGCCCTCGACATCGCCGAGGAGGAGAGCTTCCGCCGCCCGTTCCTGGTCGGCGGCCACCAGGTCCGCGACCTGCTGGCCAACTTCGCGCCGCTGCTGCCGGTCTACCACCCGCTCGCGGCCGAGCTCGCGGCCGGCTCCTCACCGCTGGCCGGCGCCCGCAACGGCGCCGACGCCAACCTGGTCGAGCCGCTGACCGAGCGCGAGCTGACGGTCCTGCGCTACCTGCAGGGCACCATGTCCAACCTGGAGATCGCCTCCACCCTGTACGTCTCCGTCAACACGGTGAAGACGCACGTGAAGAACATCTACCGCAAGCTGCACGCCGGCCGCCGGCGCGAGGCCGTCGAGCGCGCCCGGGAACTGCGCCTCCTGTGAACACCGCGCCCGTCCGGGTCGTGGAGCCGATGCCGGAGCCGGTACTGATCCTGCGCTCCGGCTCCCGGCCCGCCCGCGGGGCCGGGACCGCGACCGCCGCCACCCAGCGCTGCGTGTGGGGAGCGCTGGCGGCGGCGGTCGCCTGGCCCACCCTGGCCGTCGGCGGCGTGGCCCACCCGCAGGCGGCGGCGGTCGCGGTTGGCCTGCTGACCGTTCTGCCGTGGCTGGGTCCACTCCTCGGGGTACTGCTCACAGCCCTGCTGGTGTCGCTGGTCCCGCAGCCCTACGCTCCGCTGCTCGGCCTGGCCGCGGCCGCGGTCGTGACCCTGGCCGCCGCGCCCGCGCAGCACCTGCCCGGCTGGCTCGGCCCGCTCTCCGTCCCGGCCGTCTCCGCCGCGGCCCTCCTCGGCGGCGCGGCCTGGAACGTGTTCGGCGCCCTGCTCGCCATCCTGGCCGCGGGCATCGCCGCCCGCGTCCGCCGGACCCGCACCCGCCCGCGACGGCCCGCGCTGTGACCGGCGGGGCGCGCGACAACGCGACAGCGCGGAGCACCATCGGCCGCGAACACGCGTGGCCGCGGAACGGAAGCCGGCGTTCCCGGGGCCGGCCGTGATCGAGTATCTGCGCGGGTTTCGGGTCGGCGTACTGCGGCGGGGCGGGAGCGCGGTGGAACGCAGCTTGGCCGCCATCGATGACGAAACGGGGTTCGTCCGAGGCACACGCAGTACCCCCGCCGGACCTTTCTGGCCTGTCGACAAATGGGTCCACGCGCTCTATGCACTCGGGCTCATCGCGGCCGCGGCGGTCGCTCTGACCATTCACTGGATCGATCCGCCGGTCGTGCTGCGCGCATTGCTGGCAATGGTTGCCACGGCATTGTTCCTGCTGGTCGGATTGGCATTGGTGCGCACGCCGACACGGCGGGGAAAGGCTTTGCGGCGGTACCTGACCGACCCGCGCGACCGCACGGAGTTCGAGGCGGCCGCGGCCAACGCCGACCGGATCCGGCTCACCTGGCCGGCCCTGGAGCGGCTGGCCGAGCCGGGCGACCCGACGCCGACGCTCGAACGGGCGCTGTGGGACCTGGCCCAGGCCCTGGCCGAGCGGGGTGAGCTGCGGGCCGCGGACCGGGACCTGCGGGCGTCGGTCGGCGATCCGATCGGGGCCGGCAGCCTGTTCAGCGTGGTGACCGACCGGCAGGCCGAGATCGCGCAGCGGCTCACCGACGTCGATGCCGAGGTCCGGCGGCGGGCCGTGCAGCTGCGCACCCTCGCCGGCCTGTGCCAGGACTTCCTCGATCATCGGGCCGCGCAGGGCCGGGCCCGGCTGCGGGTGACGGCGGCGGAGGCGCTGCTCGGGTCGCTGCGCTCGCGGCCGGAGCCGGACCTGGTCGCGCGGACGGAGGTGGTCCTCGCGGCATATCGGGAGCTGGCCGACGAATACACGTGATCGGCTACTCTGCCCGGGTGCGGCAGAGGGTGTTGATCGGTGTCGGGTCCGTCGTCGTGGCCGTCGGGCTGTTCCTGGCCTACCTGCGGATGGCCCGCGCGTTTCCCATCAACGGCGACGGCGCGAGCAACGCCCTGCAGGCCTGGGACATGTTCCACGGCAACCCGCTGCTCAAGGGCTGGGCACTCTCCGACGTCTCGTTCTACCCGACGGAGCTGGTGCAGTACGGGATCGTGCAGTGGTTCACCGGCGTCACCGCGGACCAGGTCCACGTGACCGCCGCGATCACCTACACGATGATCGTGTTCCTGGCCGCGCTGCTGGCCAGGGGGAAGGCGACGGGCCTGGAGGCGTGGCTGCGCATCGGCGTGGCGGTCGCGATCCTGCTGCTGCCCGTGCCCGGGACCGGCTACCAGACCCTGCTGTCCTCCCCCAACCACACCGGCTCGGCGGTGCCGCTGCTGCTGGCCTGGCTCGTCCTGGACCGCGTCCGGCACCGGGTGTGGACGCCGGTGCTCATCGCCGTGCTGCTCGGCTGGGGCGCGATGGGCGATCCGCTGGTGACGTTCGTGGCGGCGGTACCCCTGGCGGTGGTCTGCGCGTATCGGGCCGTTCGCGGCGACCGGGTCTACGAACTCTCGCTGGTCGCGGCGGCCGTGGTCTCGGTGGTGATCTCCCGCGGCTTCCGGCACCTGCTCGACGCGCTCGGGGCGTTCGAGTCGCCGCACCCGCCGATCGAGCTGGCCCCGGTGAGCGACTGGCCGCACCGGGCCTGGATGACCGCCCGCATGGTCGGCGTCATCTTCGGCACCCACCGTCCGGGCTGGCACCCGTTCGCGTTCGAACTGCTGCTCTCGGCGCTGCACCTGCTCGGGTTCGCGGTGGCGCTCGTCGCCTTCTTCGTGTGTCTGGTCCGGGCGGTGCGCGGGACGGCGGACCGGGTCGACTCCGTGATGATCGCCGCGATCACCTGCAACCTCGGCGCCGAGATCGTCTCCACCATCTCGGTCGATCTGATGGCGGCCCGCGAGATCGCCCCGGTCCTGCCGATGGCCGCGGCCCTCGCGGCCCGCCTCGCCGGCCCCTGGCTCGCCTCGCCGGTGCGCGGGGTCCGGATCGGCCGGGGCGTGCTGGCCGGGGTCCTGGCGATCTTCGCGCTCACCGTGGTCGTCTACGCGCCGCCCCGGGCCGAGCCGTCCGAGGCCCAGGAGGCGGCCGACTTCCTGCGGGACCGCGGCCAGACCTACGGCCTCGGTGCCTACTGGGCCTCGAACAACATCACCGTGACCACCGAACGCCGGGTGACGGTCGCGCCCGTGACGGGCGGCGGAGCGGGGCTGATCCCGTTCTGCTGGCAGTCGCAGACGTCGCAGTACGACGCCGCCCGGTTCGACGCCCGGTTCGTCGTGTTCGAGAAGGACCGCCCGTTCTACGGAACGCCGGAGCAGGCCGAGCACATGTGGGGCCCGCCGGTGGAGCGGCACGACGTGGGGAAGTACGCCATTTTGCTGTACAACATCAATCTCTTGCGGGGTTTTCCGCCACATTGCGGTTAGCACCGCGCCTATACGATCGGGTCCGTGCGCAAGTTCGTCGTGTGGGGAGACAGCGCGCTCGCCCGGCGTCTCGTCGGCGAGCTGATGAACACATACTCGGCCCAGGTCACGGTCATCGTCCCGGACCTCACGGCCGGCCAGGCCCCCGAGATCGCCGACATCCGCGCCGACGACGACGACCAGAGCGCCCCCATCATGATCGCGGCGCGCAAGACGACCCGGGCCGTCTTCGACACGGCCGACCTGACCGACGCCGACGCGATCGCGTTCGTGGCGGAGGACGACGTCGCCAACGTCGACGCCGCCCTGATCGCCCGCGAGGTCGACCCGTCGATCCGGGTGGTCCTGCGGATGTTCAACAAGCGCCTCGCCGCCGGCGTCCTCGAACGCCTCGCCAACTGCGCCGTCCTCTCGGCCTCCGAGATCGCGGCCCCGGCGTTCGTCGCCGCCGCGCTCGGCGACAGCAACCCGACCACGATCCGCCTCTCCGACGGCCAGCAGCTGCTGGCCGTAGACCGGGCCCGGGCCAACCCGAGCGACATCCGCTGCGGCCTGGCCAACCTGGCCACCGGCGAGAGCCTCCCGGCCGCCGAGGACACCGCCGACCTGGTGCTGACCAGCGTCTACGGCCGCCGCGCCGAGGTCGAGCCGCAGCCGCCGCACCGCCGCCCCCGGATGCGCCTGTCCCGCCTGCTCATCGGCGGCGGCCTGCGCCGGGTCCTGGGCGCGACCGCGGCCGTGCTGGCCATCGGCACCGTGGCGGTGGCGACCGTGCGGCACGTGGGCGCGTGGAAGGCGCTGTATCTGGCCGTGCTCACGGCGCTGGGCGGCGCCAACCCGCAGGACGACGCGTCGGTCGCGTCGCAGGTCGTCGACGTGGCCCTGGTCATCGTCGGCGTGGCCGTCATCCCCGCCATCACGGCCGCGGTGGTCGGCCTGGTGGTGAAGGCCCGCCTGGCCATCGCCGCCGGCGGCCTGACCGAGCCGGTGTCCGGCCACGTGATCGTCGTGGGCCTGGGCAACGTGGGGACCAGGGTCCTGACCGAGCTGCACGACCTGGGCCTGGACGTGGTGGGCGTGGACCGCGACGAGCGCGCCCGCGGCGTGCAGGTCGGCCGCGACCTGGGCCTGCCGGTCATCATCGGCGACGTCACCAACCCCGACACCCTGACGGGGGCCTCGGTGGCCACGGCCCGCTGCCTGGTCCTGGTGACGACCGAGGACGTGACCAACCTGGAGGTCGCCCTGCTCGGCCGCGACCTGGCCCGCCAGGCCGACCCGGACCGCAAGCTCCGCGTGGTCCTGCGCCTGTTCGAGGAGGACTTCGCCCGGCGCGTCAAGACCGCGTTCGACATCAACCTGTCCCGCAGCGTCTCCTACCTGGCCGCCCCGGCGTTCGCCGCGTCGATGGTCGGCAGCGAGGTCATCGACACCATCCCGGTGGGCCGCCGCGTGCTGCTGGTCGCCGAGGTCCCGGTGGGCGCCGGCTCCCAGCTGGAGGGCACCTACTTCCGCGGCGTGAGCACCCCGGGCCTGGCCCGCCTGGTCGCGGTCCAGACCGGCCGCACCGGCCTGGGCGTGGGCGTGCAGACGTTCTGGGCCCCGGAGCAGAACCGCTGGCGGACCCTGGACCGCACCCACACGATGGTCGTGGTGGCGACCCGGGCCGGCCTGGTCGCCCTGCTGGAGCGGGCGGCCGGCGTGGAGAACCCGCCACCGTTCCACCCGCCGTCGGCCCCGCCGCTGCTGACCCCGCAGCCGCGCACCTGATCCGCGTGGCACGTTTCCGGGATTCGTCGTCGTTCCCGGCCCCCTAACGTTCTTGTCAACACCGACAACGACTTCCTGGGGGATACGACATGAGCGACTACGACACGGGCGACGCGGGTTACGACGGCGGTCACGAGGTCGACTACGGCCAGTACTCGGCGGGTCAGGAGCACGACGCGTTGGACCAGCTGCACCAGGCCCACGGCTCGGAGGCTGACTACAACAACCAGTTCAACGTGTACGAGAACGACCACCACGCGCAGGAGTCGACGGACTTCGCGCAGGGCAACCACGTCGAGGTCGACCAGCCCTACGGCGCGCACTACGAGCAGGACAACTACACGAACTTCAGCCACGACGCGTCGGAGGACGACCACGTCTTCGCCGCCGAGGGCAGCGAGTCCTCGCACCAGGCCGAGTTCTCCGAGCTCGACGCCCTGTCGCAGCGTTTCGACGGCGCGTTCGCCAACGGCACGGAGCTGCACGTGGGCGAGGGCCAGTACGGCGTCGCCGCCAACTGACGACTCCCCGAAAACGGCCGGCCACCCCGATCGCGGGGCGACCGGCCGTTTCGCGTTGCCCGGCCGCCCATACTGGCCGCATGAGTCGCGACGAGCCGGAGGCGCCGCTGCCGGCGGGGCGGATGACGCCCGGCATCACCCGGCGGGGCGGGCAGCTGCTGCGGCCGATGGGCGAGTGGTCCGGGGCCGTGCACGACTATCTGCGGCACCTGGAGGGCGCCGGGTTCGCCGGTGCGCCGCGCCTCCTGGGCATCGAGGGCGACCGCGAGGTGCTCACCTACCTCGACGGGGACGTGCCGGTCGACCCTCAGTGGGAACCCGGCCGGGGGCAGCGGCTGCCCGCCTACGCCCGTTCCGAGGCCGCGCTCGTCGCGGCCGGCGCGCTGCTCGGGCGGCTGCACGCGGCCGCTCGCGACTATCGGCCGGCCGACCCGCGGTTCCGGTTCGATCCGCGCCCGCCCCGCGCGGACGAGATCGTCTCGCACGGTGACCTCGGGCCCTGGAACACCGTCTATCGCGGCGGTGTGCCGGTCGCCTTCATCGACTGGGACGCCGCCGGGCCGGTCCGGCCGCTGGTCGAGCTGGCCGCGGCGGCGTGGGAGTTCGTGCCCCTCGCGCCGCCGGAGCAGCTCCGGGAGGCCGGGTTCGGGCCCGGCACCGCCATCGCGGAACGGCTCCGGCGCTTCGTGGCCGCCTACGGCCGGCCGGACTGGCACGCCGTCCTTCCCGCGCTGCAGCAGAGCCGGCTGCTCGCGGCCGAGCGGATCAAGCACGCGCCGGTGAACGCCGCGGAGGCCGCCGCCGGGCTGGAACACCACGCGCGGGAGCTGCGCTGGCTGCACGGGTTTCTGGCCCACCTCGACGACCGCGGCTGAGCGATGCCGGGGCCGGGGTCAGCGGCTGTAGAACTCGACGATCAACTGTTCGTCGCACAGGACCGGGATCTCCTGGCGCAGCGGCAACCGGATCAGGCGGGTGGCCAGGCCCGGGAGGTTCGTGTCCAGGTAGGGGGCGGTGCGCTCACCCTGGTGGGCACCGGCCGCGGCGACCTGGAACGGGGTCCTCGGGCGGCTGCGCTCGGCGATCTCGATGACGTCGCCGGGGCGGACCCGGTAGGAGGGCCGGTCCACGCGGCGGCCGTTGACGTTGACGTGCTGGTGGCTCACCACCTGGCGGGACTGGTAGATGGTGCGGGCGAAGCCGGCCCGCAGGACCACGGCGTCGAGGCGCAGCTCAAGGTCGACGATGAGCTCTTCACCGGTCTTGCCGGGGCGGCGCACGGCGCGGTCGAAGGCGGCCCGCAGCTGGCTCTCGCGGATGTTGTACTGCGCCTTGAGCCGCTGCTTCTCCAGCAGGCGGACCTTGTAGTCGCTGACCTTCGGGCGGGCGCGGCCGTGCTGGCCCGGCGGGAACGGGCGGCGCTCGAAGTACTTCGCGTCCTTCGGGGTCAGGACGATGCCGAGCGCGCGGGACCGGCGGACCTTGGGGCGTGACTGGTTCACGGGACTCCTTTCGAATAAGGTAAGGCTAACCTTAGGAGGTCGGATGTCCAAGCTCCCCACCCCGGCCGAGCGTCTGCGCTCGCTGCTGGCCGCGGCCGGCTCGCTCACGCTGCACGTCCCCGGGCGCCGGTGCGACCTGGTCGGTGCCCATCGCGTGAAGGGCGGCCGGATCCTGCTCGACGTGCCACCGGATGCGGTACCGATGGAGGAGCCCGACACCGCCGCCGTCCTCGAACTCACCGACGTCGCCCCGACCCCGGTCCGGTCCCGGGTGCGGGCGCGGGCCACGTTCGGCGGCTGGCTCGGCGCGCACCCCGAGGGCGGGCTGGCGCTCGACCTGGCCGAGGCCACGCTCCAGGACCCCGCCTACGGCCGCGAGTGCGAGGTCACCGTCGACCCCGACGACTTCGCGAGCGCCGAGCCCGACCCCCTGGCCCAGGTCGAGGCCGACCTGCTGTGCCACCTGAGCGACTCGCACCCCGACGCCGTCGACCGCCTGGCCCGGCTGGTCCCGCCGCACCACCTGCACGGCGTCAAACGCATCGTGCCGGTCCGCATCGACCGCTACGGCGTGGTCCTACGGCTCGAGTTCCACGGCCGCGCCCGCGACGTGCGCCTGCCGTTCCGCACGCCGCTCGACCGCCCCGAGGAGGCCGGCGAGCGCATGCGGGAGCTCTACGCCCAGGCCCGCTGCTGCCGGGGCGGGCACTGAGGGGTGCTCCGGAGCTAGACGCTGAACCGGGCCACCAGCACCCGCAGGTGATCGGCGGTCGCGGACAGGGAGGACGCCGCGTGCCGGGAGGCCGACGCCGCCTCCGTGACCGCCTGGGCCGTGCTCGCCAGGTGCGTCACGTTGGACGCGATCACCTGCGTCCCGGCCGCGGCCTCGGTGACCGATCGGTTGATCTCCTCGGTGGTCGCCGTCTGCTCCTCGACCGCCGAGGCGATCGTGGCCTGGTAAGCGTTGATCTCGTCGATGATCCGCGAGATCTGGTCGATGGCGGTGATCGTGGCGCCGCTGTGGGTGCTGATCGCCTCGATCCGCCGGGCGATGTCCTCGGTCGCCCGCGCGGTCTCCTGGGCCAGCTCCTTCACCTCGCCGGCGACGACCGCGAACCCCTTGCCGGACTCGCCGGCCCGGGCCGCCTCGATGGTCGCGTTGAGCGCCAGGAGGTTGGTCTGCGCCGCGATGCTGGTGATCGTCTTGAGCACGTCGGCGATCTCGCCGGAGGCGACACCCAGCTGCTGTACCGTGCCCGACGTGTGCGCCGCCGTATCCACGGCCGACGTGGCGACCAGCGCGGCCCGGGAGGCGTTCTGCGCGATCTCGGCGATCGCCGCGGTCATCTCCTCGGAGGCGGTGGCCACGGTGCTCACCCCGGCCGAGACCTCCTCGGCCGCCGAGGCCGTGGACTGGGCCTGCTCGTTGGCCTTGGCGGCGCTGGTGGCCGTCTCACCGGCCGAGCGCGACAGGTCGCCGGCGGTGTCCGTCAGCGAGGTCGCGGTCGCGCCGAGCGCGTCGACCGTCTCACGCATCGCGGCCGTGGCCCGGTTCAGCGCCCGGCTCATGTCGGCCAGCTCGTCGTTGCCGCGCTCGGCGACGGTGCCCGTCAGGTCGCCGGCGGCGACGCGGTCAAGGGCCGTCACCGCGGTCCGCAGCGGGCGCACGATCCCGCGGACGATGACCACCGCCAGCCCGGCCACGATGGCGACCGCCAGGAGCGGGATCAGCACGGCCAGCCAGGCGGCCTGCTGCACCTGCCGCTCACCGGCCGCCGTCGCGGTGGCGATCGTGTCGGTGTTGGTGTCCTCCAGCTCGGTCAGACCCTTGAAGATCCGGTCCTCGAGCGGGCCCAGGACGTCGTTGGACGCCGTGGTGGCCGCGGCGGCCTGACCGGCCTCGACCAGGCTCACGACCTTCTGGCCTTCGCTCTGGTACGTCCCGTCGGCGCCCGTCACCTCGTCGAGCACGGCCACCTCACGGGCCGTCATGTCCAGCTGCCGGTAGGCGGCGAGCCACTTCGTGAACTCGGCGTGGTCGTCGTTCCACTCGCTCACGTACTGCTTGTCCCCGGTGGCCACGTAGCTGCCCAGGTCGTCGGCCTGCCCGGTCTTCGCCACCTCCATCTCCAGCGCGGCCCGCACGGAGGGGTGGTCCTGCTGGGCGACCTCGGTGAACCGGCTGGACAGTCCGCCCATCAGCGCGCCGAGCACGATCGCGGTCGCGGCGATCCCGACCGCGGCCAGCGCGATGAGCGACGCGAGCTTCCGCGCCACGGTGACCTTCATACCGCGCTATTCGGCGATGGTCGCATCCAGGTAAGGAAAAGCCGCCGCCCGATGACCCTTCGGGCGGCGGCCTCTCACCTACCAGTGACGCTCAGCAGGCGCCGTTGTCGGTCCAGACGGCCTGCGCGTTGTTGCCGGGGATGTCGCCCTGGGTCCACCACTTGGCGGTCCACTTGTGCCCGCCGTAGGAGACCGTCGCCCCGCCGTTGTAGGCGGTGCCCGCGTTCCAGGCGGCCGGGCAGGTGGGCGGCTGCGTGGTGCCGCCCGTGCCGCCGCAGGTGCCCTGGTCGACCCAGACGCTCGCGCTGCCGGGCGTCTCGCCCTGCGTCCACCAGGCCGCCTTCCAGGTGTGGCCGTTGTACGACACCAGCGCGCCGCCCGAGTAGGCGGTGCCCGAGTTCCAGGCCGCCGCGGTGCACGTGCCGGTCCCGGGCGTGGTGGGCGGCGGGCCGCCCGTGGTCGGGTTGGTGGTGGGCGGGGTGGCCCCGGCGAACCTGGCCGTGTACTTCGTGAACTCCCACGCCGTCTGCGGCACGCTGCTGCAGGTGCCCGACGTGGTCGACTGGTTGGGGTCGGCGCACTGCCGGTCGCGATTGACCGACCAGTAGGTGTATCGGGCCAGGTGGTGGCCGGTGGCGTAGTCGAGAACGGTCTGGAAGTCGGCCTGCCGGAAGTATTCGCCGGCGTCACTGCGGCCGTTCATCAGCGACACGCCCTCGTGGGCATAGGCGGTGGCGCTGTCCCAGCCGAACGTGTTCATCAGGATGGTGTGGAACGCCTCCGCGGCCGCCGTCTGCGACGACGCGCCGTTGAAGCCGCCGTCGAACGGCATGATCGAGTAGTTGTTGGGGGTGAAGCCGAGGCTCTTGGCGTCCTTCAGCATCTCGGTGCCGAACCAGCCGGTGCCCGACGCGGTGCCGGCCGTGGTCACCGAGACGTAGAGGCCGGGGTTGTTCTGCTGCAGGATCTGCGCGGCGCCGAGCTCGTTGTGGACGGCCGCGGCGTTCTCGTACTCCGGCTCCTCCAGGTCGAAGTCGATCGCCTTGAGCGCGTATTTGGTGACCACCTGCTGATAGGCGGCGGCGGTGGCGGCCGGGCTGCCGCAGGTCTGGCCGAGCTTGGTGCCGCCGTAGCCACCGATGGAGACGCTGACGTCGCCGCCGGCCGCACGGATGCGGGAGATCAGGGCGGCGGCCTCGGTGTCGGCGGACACCGCGCGGGTGCCGTCCCAGGTCGGCGTACATCCGCCGCCGTTGGGCGCGAGGATGAAGGCGAGCTGGAAGGCCTTCTGCCCGGTCGCGTTCATGACGGCCACGGCGTCCGGCGGGCTGTTGTCGAACGGCATCAGGTAGGGCGCGGACGCGTACCAGTTGCTGGTCAGCGCGGCACTGGCGGTTTGGGCGTTGATCACACCGAGGGTCGTCGCACCGAGCGTTGCGGCGGCGGTCAGCGCGAGGGGGATCAAAGTCTTGCGTTTCATGGACTACCCCTCCACGAACACGTACGGACGTGACGCTAACTGTTAACAAAGTTAAGCGTTGTGGGAGGAACGTACAGCGTCATCGATACCTCCGCAAGTGCTGTTAAGGTCCTTATCAGATTGGGATTTTTCAATACCGTGCCGGACTTTCAGTGGCCGCGGTGCTTGGCCTTCGCCTTGGCGCGCCGCTGCGCGTACCGCTCGGCCGCGACGGCTTCGCGCCGCTCCCGGCGGGTCTGCGCGGCCTCGGCCCGGCGATGCCGCCGGTCGGCACTGAGCGCCTCCGTCGCGTCGCGGCCCTCCACCGGCGTCGCCGAATCCGCCCGCCGCAGCAGCGTGACGCCGTCGCGCAGGAGGAACTCGTAGAGCTCGGGATCGGTGGGCTGGGCGCCGAACACGTGCCGGACTGCGCGCACGCAGCCGTCGGCGTCGTGCTGCTCGAGCACGGCGACCCAGAAGGGCTTGTCGAAGAACACGGTCATGGTGGGCATGCGGTTGTCTCCTCGCGCAGGGCAGCAAATGTCCTGCGCTGGACAACCGGTCGCTTGTCGGCGACCGGCCGGAGACGGGCCGCTCCGCCCCTCGGACCAGGGTGAGCGGCGCCCCGACTACCGACGGGGCAGTGTTTTCGCGCGTCCTCAGGCTACTCGAGGCCGCGCCCGGCCGCGGGCGAGGGCATCGACTTGTCGCAGTGCGTCAGGCATCCGATACGCTCCGCGCATGCCGCGCACGTAGGCCGCCGCGTCGTCCCGGCTCAGGCCGGTCGCGGTGACATACAGGGGCTTCGAGGCCGCCCCGCGCAGCACCGGCACCGCGTGCACAGCCGCGCGGAACGCGGTCTTGGCCACGCCGATCACCGGGATGCCGAGGGCCGCGGCGACGTGCGCGCCGAGGCCGGGCCGCCCGTCGGGGTCGAGATCCACATACCCGTCGACGATCAGCAGCTCGACCGGCTCCACCCCGTCGAGCACCGCCCGGATGGCCGGCAGTTCCCGTTTGTAGAAGCTTCCCGGTTGGTACTCCTCGACGGTGCCCAGCCACGCGACGTGCTCGGCCGCCACGGTGAAGCCGGGCAGGTCCCCGACGACGAGCGCGGCCCGACCGCCCCCGGAGCCGGGGTAGTCGACGTCGACGGCACCGGCCCGGATCATCCGGTCAACATGCCATGGATCCGGGGAAAACCACAGCGAGAATGTTACGTTGCGGCGGTGATCGCGCAGTGGCTGACCGACCGCTTCGGCCCGCACGCGGCCATGGTGGCCGAGCTCGCGCCCCGCGCCGTGGCGGCCGCCGTCGAGCGGCAGATCCACGCCCACGAGGCCTCCGGGCTGCGCACCCGGCACGCCTACGGCGGGGCCTGGCCGGCCCAGTACGAGGAGCTCGTCCGGCTCCTGCGCGGGCGCGACGGCGTCGAGGTGTTCCACCCGCACGGCTCCGCGGTGCAGCTGGTCCTGGTCGGCGACTACCTGCTGGTGCCCTACCGCTACGCCGAGGACCTCGCGACGAGCCTCACCGACCCCCGCAACCAGCCGAACAAGACCTGCGTGGAGCTGCTCGGCCGATACGGCGAGCCGGCGCCGGACGCCCAGCCGACCCTGTCCGACAGCCTGTTCCCACGGCCCGACGGCGAGCCCCGCACACCCGACGACGCCGCGCCGGCCGGGGTGGTGTTCGTGGTGTTCGCCGCCAACGAGCAGGCCGGACTCCTGCGGGCCGGCCTGGCCGTCGGCGCACTGCAGGGCGACGGCACCGTGCGCTGGCCGCACATCGAGTGGCTGCCGATGCCACGTCTGGAGCCGGGCGCCACCGGCGCCACCGACGCCTGACCCGCGCCGCCGGCGCACGCCCGCCCTAGGCGACCTTGGCGGTCGCGGTCTTCTCCTCGGCCACGGCCTTGGCCAGCGCGGACAGGTCCAGCCCGAGCACCTTGGCCAGGGCCGCGACGGTGAAGAACGCGGGCGTCGCGATGGCCCCGCGCTCGATCTTGCGCAGTGTGTCGAGCGAGATGCCGGCCTCCCAGGCCACGGCGGCCGCGCTGCGCGAGCCCCGCGCCTGCTGCAGCATCCGTCCCAGCACCAGCCCGCGGTGCCGCTCGTCCTCGGTCAGCGGGTTGCGCACCATGTGGACGATGATAATCCTGGTATTACAATACCGGAATGGTGGTGTTGAAGACCGCGGCCGAACTGGCCACGATGCGCGAGGCCGGCCGCGTGGTCGCGGAGATCCTGCGGGCCACGAGCGAGGCCGCCCGGCCCGGGGTGACCCTGCGGGAGCTGGACGAGCTGGCCCGCGAGCTGCTGGCGGCGAAGGGCGCGAAGTCGTCGTTCCTGCACTACCACCCGTCGTTCGCCCCGGTGCCCTACCCGGCCGTCCTGTGCCTGTCCGTCAACGACGCCATCGTCCACGGCATCCCCGACACCCGCCGCCTCGACGCCGGTGACCTGCTCTCCATCGACTTCGGCGCCCACATCGACGGCTACCACGGCGACTCCGCCGTGACCGTCGGCATCGGCCCGATCGACGCCGACGCCCAGCGCCTCTCCGACGTGTGCCGGCAGGCCCTCGACGCCGGCATAGCCGCCGCCGTCCCCGGCAACCGCCTCGGCGACATCTCCCACGCCGTGCAGTCCGTCTGCCGGGCCGCCCGCTACGGCCAGCCGGCCGGCTACGGCGGCCACGGTGTCGGCACCGCGATGCACGAGGACCCGCACGTCCCGAACGAGGGCCGCCCGGGCCGCGGCCTGCCCCTGCGGGCCGGCATGGTCCTGGCGATCGAACCGATGGTCGTCGAGAGCGGCTCCAGCCGCCACCGCCTGCTCCTGGACGGCTGGACGGTGTCCACCGTGGACGGTTCCCGGGCCGCGCACTGGGAGCACACGATCGCCATCACCGACCACGGCCCCGAGATCCTGACCGCCCTGTAGCAAACGGCCGGCCACCCCGATGTCGGGGTGGCCGGCCGGGCGGCGGAAGCCTTGCGTCAGTTGGCGGCGACGCCGTACTGGCCCTCGCCCACGTGCAGCTCCGTGCCGTTGGCGAACGCGCCGTCGAAACGCTGCGACAGGGCGTCGAGCTCGGAGAACTCGGCCTGGTGCGAGGACTCGCTGCCCTCGGCGGCGAAGACGTGGTCGTCCTCGGACGCGTCGTGGCTGAAGTTCGTGTAGTTGTCCTGCTCGTAGTGCGCACCGTAGGGCTGGTCGACCTCAACGTGGTTGCCCTGCGCGAAGTCCGTCGACTCCTGCGCGTGGTGGTCGTTCTCGTACACGTTGAACTGGTTGTCGTAGTCAGCCTCCGAGCCGTTGGCCTGGTGCAGCTGGTCCAACGCGTCGTGCTCCTGACCCGCCGAGTACTGGCCGTAGTCCACCTCGTGACCGCCGTCGTAACCCGCGTCGCCCGTGTCGTAGTCGCTCATATCGGTTCCCCCCTGGGAAGTCGTTGTCGGTGTTGACAAGAACGTTAGGGGCCCGGACGGCACGACGAATCCCGGAAACGTGCCACCGCTGTGGTAGACAGCGCACATGCGTTACGACGTGATCGTGGCCGGGCTCGGCGGCATGGGCAGCCAGGCCGCCTATCACCTGGCCCGGCGGGGGCGCACGGTGCTGGGGCTGGAGCGGTTCGGGGCGGCCCACGACCAGGGGTCCAGCCACGGCGGGTCGCGGATCACGCGGCAGGCCTACTTCGAGCACCCCGACTACGTCCCGCTGATCCTGCGCTCCTACGAGCTCTGGGACCAGCTGCAGCGGGACTCCGGCCGGGACCTGCTCACCATCACCGGCGGGCTGTTCATGGGGCCGCCGGGCTCGCTCACCGTCGACGGGAGCCGCCGCACCGCGGAGCAGTGGGGCATCCCCCACGAGATGCTCGACGCGCCGGCGATCCGGCGCCGGTTCCCGCGGTTCACGCCGCGGGACGGCGAGGTCGCGCTGTTCGAGGGCACGGCCGGGGTGCTGCGGCCGGAGGCGGCGGTCGAGGCCGGCCTCGCCCTGGCCGGGCGGCACGGCGCCGAGCTGCACTTCCACGAGCCGGTCGAGGCCTGGCAGGAGGACGGCGGCCGGGTGACGGTACGCACGGCGAACGGCACCTACGAGGCGGACCAGCTCGTCATCTGCCCCGGCCCGTGGGCGCCGCGGCTGCTCCCCGGCCTCGACGTGCCGCTCACCGTCGTGCGCCAGGTCCAGTTCTGGTTCCGGCCGGCCGTCGAGCCGCCGGCCGACCAGCCGATCTTCATCTGGGAGGACCCGCCGGGCGTCCAGGTCTACGGGTTCCCGCCGACGGAGGACGGGGTGAAGGTCGCGTTCTTCCGGCAGGGCGAGGTGACCACGCCGGAGACCATGGACCGCAGCGTCCGCGCCGACGAGGTCGAGCGCATCCAGGACCATCTCGCGTCGCGAGTGCCCGGGCTCGCGGGGACGTTCCTGCGCGGGAAGGCGTGCATGTACACCAACACGCCGGACACGCACTTCGTCATCGCCCGCCACCCCGGCCACGAGCGGGTGACGGTGGCCTGCGGGTTCTCCGGGCACGGCTTCAAGTTCACGCCCGTCGTCGGCGAGATCCTGGCCGACCTGGCGATGACCGGGGCGACGGCGCACCCGATCGGCCTGTTCGATCCCGCCCGCCCGCGGGCCTGAGCGGCCACGGCCCGGGACCTCACGACGAGGCCCCGGGCCGCCCGGCCCTCACGACACGACGATGTTGACCGTCACCGTCTTGTTGTTCTGGATCGGGAACGCGGTGGCGTGGGCGAAGTCCGCTCCGCCGACCCAGCCGCTACGCCCGGTGTAGTCCTCCCAGCGCAGCTTCACCGACTGCAGCGGCGCCAGTTGCGGCACCGAGTAGGTCCCTCCGCTGTCGGCCGCGGACCAGCCGCCGTAGCCGACGCAGTCACCGGTGAGCGAGTTGAACGGCACGATGTCGCCGTCCACCGGATGCCCGGCCGCGTCGGTGAACTTGCCGGTGATCGTGCCGCCGCCGGTGTACAGCTTGTAGTCCACGACGGCCGCGGTAGCGCCGACCGTCACGGTCACCTTCGGCGCCCGCAGCCGGCTCGCCTGGTTGCCGAGCCAGCGCCACTGGTGATCGAAGTGCGTGAACTCGACCGGCCACGCGTAGGGGCCGAGGCCGCTCAGGGTGTAGCTGCCGTCCGCACCCGTGGTCGCACCCATGGTCGTCCACTCGCAGCCGTCGCCGGCGCGGTCGATGAACTGCGCGATGACCGAGACGCAGGCGTACTCCAGGGGCGCACCGGTGACCGCGTCGGTGACCTTGCCCCGGATGGAGCCGGCCGCGTCGAAGCGCACCGCCGGCACCACGAGCGGGGCGCCGACGGTCAGGGTGAACTGCTTCGCCGCCTCCCGGTCGCCGGTGCCGCCGTTCGGACCGACCCACTGCGCGCCGAGCGCGGCATCGTCCGGGTCGGCGAAGATCTGGTACGTGCCGGGCTCGAGCGGCCCGACGAGGACCGCGCCGGGCGCGGCGTCCGGGTCGGAGGAGCAGGCCTTCCAGGACGGCGGCGGGTAGATGTCGCCCGATCGGGCCATTCGCACACAGCCCGTGACGGCGGCGCCGCCGGCCTGCTTCACCAGCGGCACGCTGATCGCGGCGCCCGGCCGCAGGGCCACGTCGAGCGTGTTGTCCGGCCCGCCCACGACGGTCAGCGGCACGTTGTAGGCGTTGAAGTGCCGGTGGTCCTGTGCGTAGATGTCGAAGCCCCAGGCCCCGGCGAAGACGTTGTCGTACACCAGCTCGGTGCCCGTGGCGCAGTCCGAGAGGTTGCCGAAGCGGCGGTCGAACGCGCAGAAGCCGGACAGCGGCGCGCCGGTGACCGCGTCGTGGGCGCGGATGCGCACCTTGCCGAGGGGCAGGAGCTGCTCGTCCACTGTGGACACCTGGCCGGCGGTGACCGCCACCCGGGCGGCGCTGTCGCGATCGAAGCGGCCGTGTGCGTACTGCGTGATGTTGTTGGGCAGGGTGAACCCGACGATCCACTTGTCGGTGGCCAGGACGCCGTCCATGCGGTAGCGGCCGTCGCTGTCCGTCGTCGCGGTGTAGCCGTTCACGCAGCAGCTCGGCAGGTTCGCCGCCACCGCGACGCCGGCCGCCGGGCGGCCGTCGGAGTAGGTCAGCCGCCCGGCGATCGAGCCCTTGCCGACCAGCGTCTCGACCGGCAGCGCCACCGTCTGCCCGGCGGCCGGGACCGTGATCGCGGCGGCGTCGCCGAAGGTGAGCTGCCCGCCGTTCCACTGCGAGATCGCCGGCCAGTTGGTGAAGTTCAGCTTGTAGCCGGAGCCGGGCAGCACCTCCAGCGAGAAGGTGCCGTCGGGCTGGATGAAGCCGCTGCCGACCCAGTTCTGCCCCTCGGCCGTGTAGACCGAGATCGACGCTTCGGCGGGCGAGCCGTCGGCGTTGTGCAGCGCCCCGGTGATCCGGCCGGTGGGCAGCGCCTGGTCGTTGACGACGACCGTGGCCCCGGCGGCGACGGTGATGTGGTCGGCGGCCCCCCGGGTGGACTTCCGGTGCGCCCACTGGGTGTACCCGGCGCCGAACGGCCGGAAGCTGACCACATAGTCACCGGCGTCGAGGCCGGAGATCGTGTAGTCGCCGTGCTCGTCCGTGCTCCCGGTGGCGGGGATGCCGAACTGGGCCGGTTCGGCCGAGACGGAGGCGTAGGCCAAGGGGTTGCCGGCGTTGTCGGTGAGGTGGCCGGTGACGGTGCCGGTAGCGGTAGCGGCCGCGAGGGCCGGGGTGGCGGGGACGGCGAGGCCGGTCGCGACGGTGGCCGAGGCTACTGCGAGCAGCAGCGACCGGCGCAGGGCATCTTTACGCAAACTGCGCTCCCAAATGGGGTGGCCGGAGTGGCGCACCGATCATCCATGAATCGATGCCCGCTGTGGGGGCGCGGCGACCTTTCTACAACAAAACCGGACGCAATCGCGCGGGCGGCGTCTCGCGCTTGCTCCATTCGCGCGGGTAGCCCACCGAAACCTCCTCGTGGCGCACCCCGTCGACCTCGATGGTCCGCGGGATGTGCAGGTGCCCGTAGACGACGACCTCGGCGTTGAAGCGGGTGGGCCAGTCGCGGGTCGCGGTCGTGCCGCACCAGAGCGCGAACTCCGGGTACCACAGGATGTCGGTCGGCTCGCGGACCACCGGGAAGTGGTTGACCAGCACGGTCGGCCCCTCGACGGCCTGCAGGCGCTCCTCGGTGAGCGCGAGCCGGGCGGCGCACCACTCGGCCCGGCCCGGGTAGGGGTCGGGGTGCAGCAGCGCCTCGTCGGTGCCGACGATCCCGGCCGCGTGCGCCATCTCCAGGGCCTGCTCGGTGGAGGTCGCGCCCGTTGGCCAGAACGAGTAGTCGTAGAGCAGGAACATCGGCGCGATCGTCAGCCGGTCCGCCCACCGCGCGTATGGGTCCTCGGGCGTCAGCACCCCGAGCCGCCGGCACGCGTCGACCAGCTTCTCGTAGCGCGCCACCCCGCGCGACTGCTCCGGGTCGTGCTGCGGCGTCCAGAGCTCGTGGTTGCCCGGCGCCCAGATGACCTTCGCGAACCGCTCGCTGAGCGTGCCCAGGGCCCACATGGTGTCGGCGAACCGCTCGGCGACGTCACCGGCCACGATGAGCCAGTCGTCGGGGTGGGTCGGCCGCATCTGCTCGACGAGCGCGCGGTTCTCGGCGTATCCGACGTGGAGGTCGCTGATGGCCAGCAGTCGCCCGGTCACCGCCGCAGCCTACCCACCCGACCCAAACCCGCGCTCAGGCCAGCTCGGTGCCGAGGCGGGCGGCGAGGGTGTTCGGCTCGACGCCGTAGGCGCGCAGCATCCGGGAGCCCGGGCCGGCGCCGTCGGCGGTGATCGCGAAGAGCAGGTGGGTGGAGCCGACGTAGCGGTGCCCGAGCTCGCCCGCGAGCTTGGTCGCCTCCTGCGCGGCCAGGTAGAGGTCGATGCCGTAGGGCGGGTCGCCGCGGGTGACCCGCCAGGTCCGCTCCTCGCGCGGGATGTCGGCCGGGGCGGGTGAGAGGTCCATGGCGAAGTCCTTGATGTCGGGCCACGTCAGGCCCAGCTCGGCCAGGATCTCGCCGCCGCGGTTGGTCGCCGCCGCGTCGTCGGCGAGCCGGAGCCGGGACCGCTCCATCAGGTATGGCAGCGCGCAGATGGCCATGACCAGATGGGCCTGGCCGACCAGGGCGCAGCCGCCGCGGACGGCCTGCTGGACGGCCTCGGCGCGCAGGACGGCCGGTGCGGCCAGGCCCGAGATCACCGGGTCGTTGCGCTTGAGGAAGGCGGCCGCCGAGCTCAGCGGCGGTGCGCCGTCGCGCAGGAACTCCTCGTCGGGGCGCAGGTGGAAGCGGCGGATGAACTCGGTCCACTCGCCCGGCGACGCGCACTCCACGAGCAGGGCCCGCAGCAGCAGCCGGAACCCGACGCAGCGGATCGACGGCGACTCGGCGGCGGCGGCGAACGCCCGGCCGAGCCCGACCCGCACCCGCGGGTCCCAGACCGGCAGCGGGTCGGCGGGGGTGAGGCGCAGCTCCCGGCGGGTCCACCACTCGGCCAGCCGCAGCGTGGCCTCGACCTCGTCCTCCTGCTCGGCGGGCACCTCGTCACCGGAGGCGCCCCAGCCCGGCCGCTGCTGCCAGCGGACCTCGTCGGCGCCGAGCAGGCCCAGCATGGCGTCGGCGGCCCGCTCGGCGCTGACGCTGGGCTCGCGGGCCAGCATCGCCCGGCGGATCGCCGTGGACAGCGCGACCTGGACCTCGAGGGACGCGACGGGACGACCGGAGCTCACCGCGCCACCGTAACGCCCCCGGGAGAACCGGCGGCGCTCAGGCGTTGGCCGGAGGTTTGCGGATCCGCTCCTTGAAGAGGATCCACAGCGCCTCGACGCCGTCCTTCCAGGTGATCTTCTTGCCCTCTTCGCGGGTCCGGGCCGCGTAGCTGATCGGAACCTCGAACGGCCGGTGCTTGCGGCGCAGCAGCTTCCCGGTCACCTCGGCCTCCATGCCGAAGCCCTTCGACTTGACGTCGAGGGAGCGGTACAGCGCCAGCGGCATCAGTTTGAAGCAGGTCTCGAGGTCGCCGAGGTAGCAGTTGTACATCATGTTGGCGGCGGTGGTGACGGCCTTGTTGCCCATCACGTACCAGAACGAGAAGGAGCTGTGCGAGCCGAAGGTCCGGTTGCCGTAGACGACCTCGGCCCGCCCGTCGAGCACCGGGTCGAGCAGCCGCGGGATGTCGTTGGGGTCATACTCGAGGTCGGCGTCGAGGATGACCATGTAGTCGCCGGTCGCCTCGGCCACGGCGGTCTTGATCGCGGCGCCCTTGCCCTGGTTGCGGGGGTGCGTGATCGGGCGCAGCCGCGGGTCGTCGGCCGCGGCCAGGATCTGGCCGGTGCCGTCCTGGCTGCCGTCGTCGACGACCACGAGCTCGATCTCGCACGGGTAGTCAACGGCGAGGGCCTGCTTCAATGCGTCGGGCAGCCGGGCCTCTTCGTTGTACACCGGCATCAGGATCGAGAGCTTCACGGGGGCTCCAGCGCTTGGGTGTGAGACCGGCTCACACTACGCTGTCCCGGCGACGCGGTCATCGGGCCCATATGGGTGCGGGCCGGGTTGCGGCCCGCACCCATGTTCATCAGGGAACTATCTCGGTCGTCTCGCATCCGGAGAACGTGTCCGCATTGACCGGCTGCGATGCCAGCACCGAGACGCAGTGGTCGTTGCCGAGCCCGCCGTCGAGGCTGCCGCCCCCGCGCGCGGTGAGCTGGTCGTCCCCGCCGAGCCCCTGCACCTGGTCGTGCCCGCCCCGCCCGTCGATGGTGTTGGGCCCGGCGTTGCCGATGAGCACGTCGTTCTGGATGGTGCCGATCAGGTTCTCGACATCGGCGGCGATGGTGTCGCGGGCCCCGGCCGGCCCGTCGTCGGCGCTGCCGTCGTCGCCGGTGGCCCCGTCCAGGTCGGCCCGGACCGCGAGCCGGCTGCCCTGGTCGGAGTAGCTGGCGGTGTCACTGCCGGCCCCGCCCTGCAACACGTCGGCCCCGAAGCCGCCGGCCAGCGTGTCGTTGCCGGAGCCGCCGACGAGCCGGTCGTTGCCGTCGTTGCCGGCCAGGTCGCCCGCGAACGCGGTGCCGTTGGTGATCGTGTCGTCGCCGTCGAGCCCGCGGATGCGCAAGCTGATCCACGGACTCGACACGCACCGCGCCTCGTGCGGGGTGACAAGCGTGCAGCCGGTGCCGGCGATCAGGTTGGCCACCGGGTCGGTGAGGGTCAGGCCGGTGCTGTCGCCGGTGACGGTGATCTGGTCGTTCACCCCGACCGGCGCGTCGTAACGCAGGATGCCGTTCGACCGCACGACGCCCGGCTGGCAGTCGCCGTAGCAGCCGGTGACGGCGAGGGCCGGCGTGGCCACCAGCGTGGCCGCGACCACGCCGAGTCCGGCCGCGCCCGCCAGGAGCGTTTGCCTCATTGCGGTACCTCCCCCTTGGTATCGGCGCCCGGCCGGGCACCTGCCATGGGAACGTTCCATCGAGTTCCGTCGACTTGATCCTTTGGTCCGTCAGAATGGGGCATGCGGCGCACCGCCCTGCTCATCGGCGCCCGGACGGGCGACCTCGCCGGCGTCGCCCACGACGTCGAGGCCATGGCCGGCGCGCTCGACCGGCGCGGGTTCACGATCGCCCGCCATGAGGGCGCCGCGGCCACCCGGGCCGGCATCCTCGACGGCTACGAGCGGCTGATCCGCGACGCCCGGCCGCAGGACGCGGCCGTCGTCTACTACAGCGGCCACGGCGGCCTGGCCCGCCCGCCGCGCGCTTCGCGGGCGCCGAAGCTGCAGTTCCTGGCCCCGACCGACTACGCCGAGTCGGCGGACGGCGACTTCCGTGGCATCACCGCGCCCGAGCTGTCGGTGCTGCTGGTCCGGCTGACCAGCGCGACCCGCAACGTGACAGTCATCCTCGACGCCTGCCACGCCGCGCACATGGCCCGGGGCGATCTGCTGGTCAAGGCGCTGCCCGCGATGCCATACCTGGACGTGGCCGAGCACCTCGACCGCCTGCGCCGGCAGGGCCTGGACACCGCGGTCCGCGACGCGCTCGGCAACCCGCACGCCGTCCGGGTGGTGGCCTGCGGGCGGGAGCAGTCGGCCTACGAGTACACGAATCCGGCCGGGCACCGGGCCGGGCTGCTGACGGACGCGCTGGTCGAGGCCCTGCACGCGGCCGGCGACCGGTCCGTCACGTGGGCGGAGCTGGTGGCCGGGGTCCGGGACCGGGTGCGGGCGGTGATGCCGTTCCAGCGGCCCGACGTGGAAGGGCCCGCGCTTCGCGCGATGTTCGAAGCGGCGGGGGTACCCCTGGAGCCTCCACCGGACGGAGCCGCCCTCGACGCCGAGGTGACGATCGCGTGGGGCCGGGTCGCGGACGGCCGGCTGGACCCGCTGCCGCTGGCGGGTGCGGCCCTCCACGCCGGCGACCGGGTCGGCGTGCGCGTCCGCAACGACGGGGCGGCCACGGTCCACGTGTCGCTGCTCGCGTTCGACGTGCTGTCGCGGATCGCGCTGGTGACGGCGCTGGACCCGGCCGGCGTCGCGATCGCGCCGGGCGAGGAGCACGTGATCGGCCGCGACGAGCTCGACGACCGCCTGGGCGGCATCCCCTTGGACTGGCCCGCCGACGCCGGCCCGGACCCGCGCCCGCGCCCGGCCGCGTTCGCGGCCCTGGTCACCCCGGCCCCGGTGGCCCCGGCGGAGCGCTACCGCGACCTTTCGGCCTCCGCGTCCGGGGCGGGCCGCCGGGACGTGCACCACATCCGGTTTCGGCTCAGCCCCGCACCCCGCGCCGCTCCAGGAGCAGGGTGACGGCGACGGAGGCGGTCAGGAGGGCCAGCCCGGCCGGCCAGAGCAGCGGCAGCCACCGCGCCAACGAGTCCAGGTCGACGTGAAACTTGAACAGCGCCCCCATGACCAGGGCCATCGGCAGGGTCGTGGCCATGAGACTGAGCCGGGTGTAGCCGACCCGGATGAACAGCGGGAACTGCAGCGCCACGGTCACCGCGAAGAACCCCCAGGCGATGCTCAGCACCAGCCAGACGATGTGCGGGCCGTACGGCACGTGCTCGGCCCGGGCCATGATCAGGGCGGCCGCCGTGCCGAGCCCGGCCGTGGCGACGAAGGTGGCCAGCGCCCACGCGTAGTGCCCGAGCACCACCGCCCGCCGCGGCACCGGCAGCACCGCGTAGAGGGTCGACAGCCCGGCCTTGTCGCCGACGTTGAACGGATACGCGGCGACCATCGGCGTCAGCACCAGCACGAGCGCGGGCACCAGCACCGTCGGCCGGGTCGCGAAGAGCACGAGATACAGCCCGAACATGAAAAACCCTTGGCGGCGGTACGGCGAGACGGTGCGCAGATCCAGGAGCACCATGCGCGCGACGGCGGTCATACCCGACTCCTTCCGGTTGCCGGCCGGCCGTTCTCCCGACCCACCCGGGCCAGGCCGGTGTGCACGGCGATCTCCTCGAGCGTGGCCGGCTCGACAAGGACGCTCTCCTCGAGCAGCCAGGCCTCGTCGGTCCGCACCAGCGCCGCCACGCCGGCCGCGCTGCGCCGCGCCCCGATCAGCTCGATGCCGACGTAGTCGTCGAGCTCGCCGGGGCCGGCCCGCACGACCCGGAAGGCGTCCAGCACCTCGTCCTTCGTCCCGGTCATCACGATCCGCCCGCCGTGGATGATGGTCACGTAGTCGCCGACGCGGTCCAGGTCGGTGGTGATGTGCGTGGAGAACAGCACGCTGTGCCCGTCGTCGACCAGGAAGTCGCCGATGATCCCGACGAGCTCGTCGCGGGCGACGGGGTCGAGCCCGCTGGTCGGCTCGTCGAACACCAGCAGCCGGGCCCGGTGCGACAGCGCCACGGCGATCATCAGCTTCATCGCCATGCCCCGCGAGAGATCCTTGACCCTGGTCCGGGGATCGAGGCTGAACTCGTCGAGCAGCTGACGGTACCGCCGCGAATCCCACCGTTCGTAGAACGGCCGCAGCGTCCGCTCGACGTCGGCGAGCCGCCAGTCCCCGACGAGGTAGGTGTGGTCGAGGACGACCCCGATGTCCTGCCGCAGCTCGATCGGCCCCGGCACCGGCCGCCCGAGCAGCTCGATCTCCCCGGAGGCGATCGGCCGCATCCCGAGCAGGCAGCGGATGGTCGTGGTCTTGCCGGCCCCGTTGGCCCCGATGAGCCCCATGACGAACCCGGTGGGCAGCTCGAAGCTCACGTCCCGCAGCGCGAACCCCCCGCCGGCCGGCGCGGTACTGACGTTCCTGATCGCGAAGGCCGGCTCCCCGTTCATGCCGTCACCTCGGCCGCGAGCAGCGAGTCGAGGACCCGCACCAGGTCGTCCCGCCGCAGCCCGGATCGCCGACCGGCGTCGATCGCGGCCTGCAGGCCCTCCTCGACCTGCCGCAGCAGCTGCTCGCGGACCAGCTCGGAGTCGAGCGGCAGCACGTAGGCCCCCTTGCCGGGCACGGTGGCGATGAACCCCTCGGCCGCCAGCTCGGCGTAGGCCCGCGTCGTCGTGATGATGCTGATCCGCAGGTCCCGGGCGAGGGCCCGGACCGACGGCAGCGCCTCCCCCTCGGCCAGTTCGCCGGCGAGGATGGCGGTCCCCACCTGCTCCTTGATCTGCTGATACAGCGGTACACCCGCACTGTTGGACAGCACCACTCGCACGACGCCACCACCATCCGTTCCGACTGTACATAGACACTATACACAGTCAGGACGGTCTCGACGCAAGCGCGATGTGCGCCCCCAGGGCTTGAACGTGGACAGCGCGGTCGCGACGACCAGCACCGCGAGCATGCAACCGGAGCCGATCGTGGCCCGGACCCGCAGCGCGTCCAGCTCGGCCGCCGGGGCGACCAGGGCGGCCTTGATCTGCTGGGATACGTAGAGCGCGCCGAAGACCATCGCGCCCACGGTGAGCACCTGCTTCGCGACCACCCACCGGTATCGCGCCAGCCCCCACGGCGAGGCCAGCGCGGAGACGACGCCGGTGACCGCGGCGAGCAGCGCTATCGGGATCATCACGAACCGGTCGGCGGTGTGCAGGGCCACGAACACGCCGTGCCGCACGGCCGGGTCGGCGTCCCGGGTCGCGAAGATCCCCAGGACGATCACCGTCAGCGCGCCGCCGAGCCAGCCGACGGATGCGCAGACGTGCAGCGTCAGCAGCGTTTTGCGGGTTCGTCGTCCGGTCATGCCGCCAACGCTAGGCGCGGGCGCGGCCCGTTTCGTCGGCCCGGACGCGGCTGTGCCGCCGGTGATGTACGCAGATCCGCGTACATGACGCTCAGGGTTCGACCAGCCCCCACCGGTAGGCGAACACCACCAGCTGCACCCGGTCCCGCGCCCCGACCTTCACGATGCTGCGGCTCACGTGCGTGCGCGCGGTCGCCGCGCTGATCCCCAGCCGCGCCCCGATCTCGTCGTTGGTCAGCCCGAGCGCGACCAGCCGCACCACTTCGACCTCCCGCTCGGTGAGCCGCGCGAGCGCCCGCTCGGCCTCCGCCGACCGCCCCGGAGGCCGCCGCACGAACGCGGCCACGACCTTGCGCGTGGCGGCCGCGTCGAGCAGCGCGTCTCCCCGGGCCACGACCCGCACCGCGGCGGCGATCGCCTCGGGCTCGGCGTCCTTGAGCAGGAACCCGCTGGCCCCGGCCCGCAGCGCCCCGAAGACGTACTCGTCCACGTCGAACGTCGTGAGCACCAGCACCCGCACCCCGCTGACGGCCCCGGCGATCCGCCGGGTCGCCTCGATCCCGTCGACCCCCGGCATCCGCACATCCATGATCATGACGTCCGGCCGGTATCGCCGGGCGACGTCGACCGCCTCCACCCCGCCGGCCGCCTCGGCCACGACTTCGATGTCCGCCTCGGCCGACAGCATCACCCGCAGCCCGGCCCGGGCCAGGGGCTGGTCGTCGGCGAGCGCCACCCGGATCACGCGCCCACCACCGGAATCCAGGCCCGCACCGCGAACCCGCCGCCGTCCCGGGGCGCGGCCGAGACGGTCCCGCCCAACGCCGCGACCCGCTCCCGCATGCCGAGCAGCCCCCGCCCCGCCTCCCCGCCCGCGCCGGCCCCGTCGTCCTCGATCGCGAGACGAACCCCGGCCGCCTCATACGCGACCGTCACCGCGGCCGCCCCGGCCGCCGCGTGCCGCACGACGTTGGTCAGCGCCTCCTGCACCAGCCGATACGCGCAGGCGTCGGCGGCCGCCGGCAGGGCTCGCGGCTCCCCCGTCACGCGGAGCGAGACCCGCAGCGCGTCCCCGTCGAGCCGCGCGACCAGGTCCCCGACGTCCGCGATCCCCCGCGCCGACGCCTCCCCCCGCAGCTCGCCGAGCGTCTGGCGCAGGTCCCGGAGCGCTTCGACGCTGGCCGCCCGGATGGATCGCACAGCCGCGTGGGCGTCCGCCGGGCTCTGCTCCCAGACCCGCAGCGCCGCCGCGGACTGCAGGCTGATCACCGACAGGCTGTGCGCCACGACGTCGTGCACGTCCCGGCTCAGCCGCAGCCGCTCGTCGGCCAGGGCCCGTGCGGCGGCGTCGACGCGGTGGGCGCGATACAGCCGAACCGTGGCCGCCAGCCAGACCGGTACCCCCAGCCAGGCCAGCGCCACGCCCAGAAACAGCAGTACCTCGCCGGCGTCGACCGCCCCCAGCTGGGCCGGCACCAGCAGCAGCGCCGCGCCGACGACCCCCGCTACCGTCCGCCGGCCCGACGCGCGCGAGGCCAGCGAGTAGGCGAGCAGGCACACGACGAGGACGATCGGCCCATAGGGGTAGCCCCGGCCCAGATAAAGTGCCACGATCGCGGCCCCGCCGACCAGCGCCGGGACCGGCCACCGCCGCCGGAGCGGCACGATGCCCACCGCGCCCGCGACCAGCAGCCAGGCCGTCACGTCGAGCGCATGCCGGGGCGGCACCTGCCGCCGCACCGCCGCGACCGTGCCCCCGACCACCACCACCGCGAGCAGGCCGACCAGCAGCCCTTCCCGGACCCGGCCCGGCATCACGCGCACACTGTAGGTCACCGCGGGCCGATGAGCGGCCCCCAGGCGTCGGCCAGCCGCTCGCCGGCTTCGACGATCCGCTCCGGGCTCTGAAAACTGAAGCTGAACCGCAGGCCCGCCGGGTCCCCGAACCGAGCCCCGGCCGCCAGCGAAACCCCAACCGCCTGAGCCCGCGCCAACAGTTCCTCGGCAAGCTCCGCCGACCCGACCCGGCCCCACATGAAAAACCCGCCGTCCGGCACCGCGACGTCCAGCAACTCCCCCACCGCACCGGCCAGCAGATCCCGCCGCCGCCGAAGACCAGCCCGCAAACCTCGCAGGTGTACTGCCAGCCGCCCCGCCTCCAGCAGCCGCTCCACAGCAACGGCGGCCAAGTGATTCAGGCACCCCCCACTGACGAAGACAGCCGTGGAGGTCAGCCGAGCCACATACTCCGGCGAGCCGCACAACCACCCCAGCCGCAGCCCCGGCGCCAGGATCTTGGAGAACGACCCGAGCCGGACCACCCCGTCGTATCCACCGAGGTCACCGAGCCCGGGCGGCGGAGGCTCACCATCCAGAGCGAGTAACGCATAGGGATCGTCCTCGACGACCAGCAACTCATGATCCCGAGCCACGTCCAGCAGCTCCCGCCGCCGCCGAACCGGGAGCACCGTCCCCGTGGGATTCTGAAACGTAGGGATGAGATACAGCAGCCGCCCCCGCCGCCCAGCCGCCCGCTCTCCCCGAACCGCATCAGCCAACCGCGCCGGATCAATCCCGCCGGAGTCCCCGCCGACCTGGCAGACCCGCAGCCCATGCTCGCGAAACAACTGCAACGCGAAGTCGTAACTGGCCGCCTCCGCGAACACGACATCCCCGGGCGCGGCCGCATACCGAGCCAACAGGGCCAACCCGGACGAAGTCCCAGCCGTGACCGCTACGTGCTCAACCCCGACCCGCCCACCCTCACACAGCTCAGCGATCCGCCCCCGCAACGTCTCCGGCCCCGGATCATGCCCATACGTCACCCCCGCCGCCCCATACTCCGCGAACGCCGCTCGATAGGCCCCCGCGAGCAACTCCACCGGCAGCAGCCCAGGGTCGACATGCCCAGCCCCGAGATCAATCAGTCCAGCCGGCTCAGCGATCTGCACAACCCCGCTCCGCCAAAACCCCGACCCACCCCGCGACACCTCTCCCGCCTCCCCGCCCATACACCGATCGTATCGACGAAGCCCTCGATTCCGATCCCACCGCCGCCGCATCCCGCACGTCGGCCGCAGCGAGAACCGAATGGGTCCATCCAAAGTCGAGCGGCACATGGTGGGGACGGCGAGCAACCACCGCACCGTGGGGTGTCCGGAGGCTCGGCCCCCGAAGCAGATATGACAAGCGACCCGGTCCGCGCGTTCCGCGGACACGATCGCGAAGGAGTACCGCCGTGCGCTGCCTCGCTACTTCGAGCAAACCGCCCAGGCCAGACGCAAGGACGTCCTGCGAGCGCTGGAGACGGCGCTGACGGCGGCCGATTGACAGTGAGGCTCCACGGTGCCAGCTCAGGGTGCGGCGGACCAGTCCAAGGCGTCGCCGGAGGCGGTCGTGATCGAGGTATGGCCGTCGGGGCGGCCCAGCGGGGCGCGTTCGAGAGCAGGAGCACGAGGCGAGCGGCGTGTCTCATCCGGTTCCGTGGATGATCCGCCACCGTGCGGTCCGCTCATCTGGCCTTGAAATAGTTGAAAAGGTGCCGTTTGCGTACAGCAATTGTGCTGGCGACCGACCCGATCAGGCATCCGATCGACGAGGCGAGGACTGCCTCCATCTCTGTAGCAAATATTCCGACCTCGTTTGCGCGGCCGGCAGCGTGCGCGACAGCCGCGAGGACGGGGCTGCACAGCGCCGTCGTAATAGCGGCACTTGCCAGTGTCTCGAGCACGATCTGCACGGTCAGCGCAACGCGAGAGACGCCGACCTGCAGTGCCGCAGCGAATTCGAGCCGACGCAGTCGAACGGATATTGCACCGATACAGAAGCCGATCGCCATACCCGCCGGCGGCGCATATCTGGTCAACCGGTTTTCATACAGGCTGAGACCGTCATAGTGTTCGCCGAATCGCGGATTTAGCTGGCTGATCCGCACCTTGGCATCGGGCCGAACGGATGCCGACAGCGTCGTTCGTAACAGCGTTGGCACCGCGTCCGTCAGAGGCCAGGCTTGGATCCAGCACTCGTCGAAACGACCTTCCGTCGGCACGATTCCAACCGCCGCGTAAAGAAGTGAGGAATTCCGGCCGTCGTCCGCATACTCATAGATGGCGTCAATATGCGCGGTGCCGTGCGAGGTGGTGAGATCAGAGCCGGATTCCGCACTTAGTTGATCCGCTGCCTGCCGGGAAATCAGATACGAAGCTTGCTGAGCGACTCGGGCCTCAACGCCGAGCAACGGAAGAAAGCCGCGAGTCGCTTCGTGCAGCGGCAAAGTTCCAGCCGGGAGTGCCACCAGGGTGGGTGTAGGTGAAGCGATACGAACGGCGCCGGCGCTGCGCACTCCGTCGATGTTCTGCAGTTGTTCGCATGACGTCCCGTCCACGCCTCGTTCGGTTGTGATTATGTAGGTTGCGGCTCCATGCAAGCGGAAATCGTTACCGTCGTCGATAATCCTCTTGATGGTAAGGCCGTCCGTTACCGCCAAGGTGCAGGCCATAACCGTGAGCAGGAGCGCGAGCGCAGCCGTTCGACTCGTTCCCGAGTGAACGTTCCGAAACGCCTCGGATAGGATTGCTTTCGATTTCAAGGCTGTCCAAGTTGGAGTTTCCGAGAACAGACAGCGCTAACGCGCTCGTCATGTGTGGCGATGACGACTACTGCGCCGCCGGTGGCGAGCGTGTCGAGAACTCCGACGACGCTGCCGGCGCTTTGAGGATCCAGTTGTGCGGTCGGCTCGTCAACGAGCAGTAGATCAGGCTGCGCCGCCACGGCTCGCGCGAGCATCAGACGCTGGGCCTCACCTCCCGACAGGTCCCTGAAAAGTTTATGCGCCGATTCTTCGAGCTGAAACCGCTCCAGCAATGTATATGCTTGCGCTTCGGCCGCAGGGCGCTCGATATCATCGGCGAGGTAGGGCAGGACGACGTGATCTATGGCGGTACGACGAGCGACGCCGTGGGGGTTTTGAAACACCCACTGCATTCGGGTTATCCCGTCGGGACGGATGGTGCCAACTTTCGGTTCGATCCAGCCCGCCAGGATGCCCAGTAGGGTGCTTTTTCCGGATCCCGAAGGTCCGCAAAGAGCGTACATCCCCGGCTCGAGAACAAAGCTGATGTCCCTGAACAGTTGCGGCTGCCCGGGAAATGCGTGTCCAATTCTGTCGGCCGTTACTCGCACGTCGTTTGCTCCGGTGGCGCGATGAGAACCTTCGTGCCCGGGGCGACTTCCGCCGACCATGTGACGAGCGCGCGTCCCAACATGGAGGAGACGATACTGACCCGCACCACGGCGCCATCAGCTGTCGAGACGCAGCCCGACGTGCCTTTAAGCCCGAAGATGGCCGTCGGTGGCACGCCGACAACGGCAATAGGCTCGGATAACACGAATGTGCCGTGCAGGGGCTGCAGCGCAGTTGCCTCACCGATGCCGGCGGCGGGCGCCCGAGCAGCCAATCGACCAAGATCGGATGGGTTGGCGATCCGGCCGTCTGGGCCGATTGGCACCGTAAGGTCATCGATGCTCACCTGCCGGGAGCCGGGCAGCAGATTGGAGGGCATTGCCTTGATATGCGCAGAGGTGACCTGCTGGACCAACGTCATGATCGGCGATCCGTCGGCCAGTCGACCGTTCAGTTGAACGTCGCATGATGAAATGCGAACTGACGGTGCCGGTATCCACAGCAGGGCCGAACGGGTGAGCGCGCCGCTGGGAGGTCGCTGCTGTGCCCGTTTGTACAGGGCAGCAACGGCACGCTGAGTTGGCGCATCGTAACGACCCGTTGCTCGCACAGTCAGCCCAAGGCGGCCTAATTCGCGTTGCAGCGCCGAGACGTCGGGACCCTCAATCCCAGACGTCAGATCACGCCAGAGGGGTACCTGCGTTGCGAGCAGGAGAAGGCTTCGGTTGTCGACACTCACCGGGAAACTGCCGGAGACAAGGTCGCCACCATCCCGGCACTGCAGATTGGTCACTGTGCCGCTCGTCTGCGCGATGATCTGCCGCTTAGGTTCGAGGACGAGATCGAGGTCCACAGGTCGTGGGTCGTCGAATTGCTGACGGGCCACCGGTACTGCAGTCAATGCAGCCGGAGGCCGAAGATCGGCGGGGCGCGCGCCTGGTCCGATCAAAATGCCCGTACTAGCACCAAGCCCACCACACGCGATCATTACAAGGATTACGACTGTGTTCGTGAATGCGCCCGCAGCGGGTATCAGCTTACGCCGGGCGGACGCGTGAGCCGCCTTCCCGTTGCTAGGTGTTTGGGTTGGCATTACAGTGCGCCACACGGGGGTCGGTGCTGTCATATGGGGCACCCTTGAAACCGTTAACCCGATCCTTGCGCGCCTGCTCGGCGTTATAATCGGCTGGCGCTACGCCGTTTCGGATGAGACATTTCGCGAAGAGTCCATTCTCGTCTTCTTTGTTCGGATTTCTTAACCGATCAACGAAGATGGGCTCAATTAAACTTTTTGTTCCCTTTGCGCACGACTCCTGGATCGCATCCTGATCTACGGCCGGGTTATTGATGACATCGTATTGATAGAAACCGTCAGTTGGTACGGCGGAAATAGAGACGCCTTTTCCCTTTACGCAGTCCACGAAGCGCATCACGGCCTCTTCGTACTCAGCTCGGCTGATATCCAAGTCCTTGAACACCTGCCGCTCGAAGTCAGAGCTTGCCGCATCACGCGCCTGCATCAGTTCAGGTGCGTACGGACCTGTCGCCTCGGGAGTCGACGAGCATGCGGTTAGTGCGAGAACACCGACGATTCCCAACACCAAACCAGCAGCTGACAGCCAGTTCAGCGGGGAAGGGCGCTGCTGGATCAACCGTCCAGTGGCCCGCGACGGCGATGTTCGAGCTGGTGCGAACCCTGCCACTGTCACCTCGTCTGGATGTACGTTGCGTGCGGGTACGGCGACGATACCCTACGATCGCCGCCGATCAGTGCCGACCCGCCACCGACTGCGCGCCACACCATTGGCGACGGCTTTCAAAGTAATGGTAGGTGGGGCACTCAAGCGGTGGCGTGCCCAGGTAAGTAGGGGCACGCCACCCTTGCACAACTATTTAGATCCGCTGCCAGCCACCCCACGGGCCGCCGTTGTATTCCTGCGCACGCGTGTAGTTGCCGCTGTTCGTCCCGTTGGAGTCACTCGCCGACGAGTGACTGTTCGAGTAGGCGCCGTAGATGGAATGCACGGAGCCCCCGTAGTAACGGTCGATTCGGGCCTGGACCTGGTTACAGTTGCCCCACGTGCCGCCCGTGAATGCATCCGTGATGTTGGACGATGCGGCCTGGGTGTACGCGCATGCCGCGAACGCAGCCGTGCCGGTGATAGCCACCAGACCGCCGCTGATCATTCCAACCGTCAGGATCCTCGACATTACTTTTTTCATGCTCGTCTGCCACGCTCCTCGTCGTTGCTCGAACCGCAAGCGTTTGGCTTACTGACAGGCCGGCCGGGACACAGCTTTGCTAAATCCGGAAAGCATGTCCAGGTTCGAGAATGCGAAGGAGTATTCATATACATAAGATCGCAAACACAGAGTGATGACTCGATAGCTGCGAGTAGTTCAGAGAGTATTTCTAAGTATCTATGCAACGTCGGTTGAGCAATCGCTTCCCCTGTCGGAACGGCGTTGGCGCGTCGGCAAGGCGATCATAGGTTGAAGTCAGAGCGTGAGATGCGATGGCGGAGAGACCGCTCCGCGCTCGTCGTTTCCGCTGATCTTGACCACCTTGGGCTGATCATGCACTGACAGGTCGTGACGCCGCATTGCGGACCCCGGATCGGGTCAGCAGATTTGGCCATCGGCGGTTACTTGGCGAGGCCGCGTCTGAGAGCCCTCGATAGCTCTGCCTCTGTAACGGGCGTACCGACGAACACCGTCACAGCCATCGGCAGGTCGCACGGAGTACGGCGATCCTGCTGACACCACCCTTGGTGGCCTCGAAACGTTCCTAGGCCGCGCTGGCATTAAGGCCATGCGCCCACCATGTTTCAGCGGCACGTGGTGCGTACTAAGCTCGGCAAGCCTTATCGACGGAACGAGGAGCACGATTGCGACGGGCACTTGCAATGACGGCGATCGTCGTTGCTGTGGGTCTGGTCACGGGATGCACCGAGAGCTCCGGGAACATCCCACCGGGCGCAGCACCCAGCGCCGCTGTGCGGGCGACCCGTAGCTCCACCGCGCCCGGTCCGGTAGTCAGCGGGACCACCAGCACCGAGATGGTGTGCAGAGCGATCATCGGGGTCTACGACGCTGAGAAGGTGCCGCTCGTCAGCGCCTACGGTCAGTACGTCACCGCTACGGTCGCGAACGACCGAGCCAAAATCCCGGAGCTGAGGGCGAAGGTGGAGGAAATCATCAAGCGCCTGTCACGGGCGGCGCGCGCTGAGCTTGCGAAGGCCACCGACTCGCAGTTCAAGGCGGCACTTTCGGACTACATCGCCGTGGCAGAAGAGGTTTACCTGACCCCGGCCGAGGACGCCGCCTTGGATGCCGAACTGCACAGGGTCGTCACCGCTGCACACCAATATTGTCCGACGTTGGGGACGTGACGGTTCACTACGTCGTGTTCGCAGGGTCCTGGGTTCTGGCGCACTTCTGGTGATCCTGGATAGCTCCGATCCTCGCCATCGCTCGTACGGCCCGGTCTGAGCGGAGCGACGATGGTCGCCGAGATCCACTCCACCATCACGGAGCGTCGCTGACTACGTGCCAACCCTGCCACCGATGTGATCGGAAGAGTCGGTGAGCTGGCCAGCGCGGATAGGGACGGCGAGCAACCATCGCACCGTGGGGTGTCCGGGGGCTCGGCCCCCGGAGCACATATGACGAGCGACCCGGTCCGCGCTTTCCGCGGACACGAGTCGCCTGAGCTCGTGAGCCTGGCGATCGAGCGCGTGAACCACCTCGAGCACGCCGCGCGGGTGGGCGGGGGCGTGGGTGGAGCGAAGCTCCCCCAATAGGGAGCAGGCGAAGCCTGCGCGAAAATCAACGGAGCCGCAAATGCGAAGCGCCCCCGCGCTGAGCAGGGGGCGCCACTGGTGGAGTTGAGGGGACTCGAACCCCTGACCCCCTCGATGCGAACGAGGTGCGCTACCAGACTGCGCCACAACCCCTTGGTCCCTGGTGAAGCGGACCGGCGCTAAGACTAACAGAGGCCTTGAGGCCTCCGCGAATGGGTTCACTGTCCGGAGGCGCGCGTGTCGTACGGGCGGCCGCGGAGGGCGTTCAGGCGGGCGGTTTCGCGGCGGGCTCGGTCGCGGTCGGCCAGTTGGCGGGCTACGGCTTCGCGGCGGGCGGCGGCTCGGCGGAGTTGTTCGCGGCGGACCTGGGCCTGGCGGCGGGCGATCCAGGCCGCGTAGCGGGCTTCCTCGCGGCGGCGGCGGCGGTCGCGCAGGGCCCGGGTGCGCAGGTGGGCCAAGTAGTAGACGAGCAGGACGCCGGTGACGGCGAAGCTGACCCAGAAGCCGGGGCTGACCAGGGTGATGCCGCAGACCTCGACCAGGTTGAGCAGGACCAGAGCCAGCAGGACCCGGCGGCGGCGGTACATGGCGCGGGGGGCCCGGTGGGCTCGACGGCGGGCGGCGGCGGCGCGCTGGGCGGCGGCGGTGGCCGCGGGTGGGACGGGGGTCAGGGTGCGGCGCGGGGGTGGCAGGGGGCCGGAGGCGGAGGAGACCCGCTGGACGAGGAGGCGGGGTGGGTTGACCGGGCGGCGGCCAGGCACGGTGCGGCGGCGTCGATCGGCGCGGGACAGCACCCGCGCGGTCGACAACGCCCGCTCCGCCACCAGCCGCTCGGTCGCGTCGTATCGGCGCACCAACGCGGGCGCCAGGGCGAGTAGCCCCGCAGCGGCGAGGACGGCGAGGAGCACCGAGGTCGGCACCCTCAAGCCTCCTAATTCAACCTTCCGCGCCGGTTCCCCCCAGGCGCGGAAGTCATCCAAGTCTGTGGAAGTTACAACGCGGTAACTCCGAATCATGACCATACGACGCGCCGAGCGCGGTACCACGGCAACACGCAGGAGGAAACGCCCAAAGGTGCAAAACGGGCATGGCCGAAAAGCCTAGGAACCGGGACGAACGCCCCAAAGAGCCGGAGAGCCACCGGCAAGAGGCGCTCCGCCCGAGCTCGCACTGCCCGGGCTCGCATCGCCTGGCCACAGCGCCGCGGCGGGCCGGGACGCCGGAGCCGGGCCGGCGTCGTCGAAGGTGATCTCTGCCGGTTATCGGTCGCGCTAGGCGACCAGCGACTTGTGCCAGCGGGCCAGCAGGCCGCCCTCGGCGGCGAGGTCCTCGGTGGTCATCGCGTAGCCCAGGTGGTCGCGCCAGTCGCCGTCGATGTGCAGGTAGCGGTGGTGGTAGGCCTCCTGGCGGAAGCCCAGCTTCTCCACGACCCGGCGGCTCGGGGCGTTGTCGGGGCGGATGTTGACCTCGATGCGGTGCAGGCCCCCGGCGGTGAACGCGTGGTCGACGGCGAGGGCCAGGGCGGTGGGGGTGATGCCCTTGCCGGCGTAGCGGGAGTCGACCCAGTAGCCGGCGTAGCCGGAGCAGAACGCGCGGCGCACGATGTTGCCGAGCGTGAGCTGGCCCACGAGCCGGTCCTCGTAGCAGACCGCGAACGGCATGGCGGAGCCGTGGCGGGCGGCCCGGCGCAGGTCGGCGTGGACGGCCCGGAAGGCGGCCGTGGAGTTCAGGTCGTGCCAGGTGCCGTACGGCGTCGGCTCCCACTTGCCCAGCCACTGCTCGTTGGCCCGGCGGACCTCCGACCAGGGGCGCGCGTCGGAGCGGCGATACGGGCGCAGGGTGACGGGCCCGTCCTGCAGGACCACAGGCCATCCAGGCTGACTCATCGCCGACCCAAAGAGATCATCGTCGCCGATCCAAAGGACCTCGTCGTCGCCGATCCAAAGAAGCTCATCGTCGCCGATCCAGAAGTATGACGTCCACGGTGGAGCCGGCGGCCGCGCTGATCACCTTCTCCCCCAGCACCATCAGGCCGTTGGCGTCGGCCAGGCCGGAGAGGGTGTACGGGCCACCGGCGAGCGGAGCGACAGTGTATCCGCCGCCGCGGCGCTCGGTGATGTACGCCGGGCGGAACTCCCGCATCCCGGAGGGCGAGTTGACGGTTTCCAGCAGGTGGGCCCGCACGCTCGGGCGGAAGACGGGGTCGGCCCCGGCCAGCAGCTGGATGACGGGGCGGGCGAGCACCTCGAAGCCGATCAGGGCCGCGCCGGGGTCGCCGGGGAGGCAGACGATCGGCACGCCGTTCTGGCCGCCGACCGTGCCGTACCCCAGCGAGCTGCACGGATACACGGACAGGTCGGAGAACACGACGGTGCGGGACAGGATCCGCCGGACCATGTCACCGGGGCCGGTGCCGGTCCCGCCGGTGGTGATGATCAGGTCGGCCCGCAGCATCTGGTCGTCGAGGAGGCCGCGCAGGCCCTCGGGGTCGTCGTCGCAGATGCCGACCCGGTAGGCGTGCGCGCCGGCCTCGGCCGCGGCCGCGGTGAGGGCGTGCGAGTTGGCGTCGACGACCTGGCCCGGCTGGCTGGCCCGGCCGACGTCGACGAGCTCGTCGCCGGTGGCGATGACGACCACCCGCGGGCTGGGGCGGACCACGACGTGGCCGATGCCGCTCGCGGCCAGGACCGAGACCAGCGGCGGGGTCACGTAGGCGCCGGCCCGGGCCAGGATCGCCCCGGCCGGCAGCTCGTCGCCGGCCCGGCGGACCCCGTGGCCGCGCTTCGTCGGGTGGTACACCTCGACCGCGGCCATCCCCTGGTCGGTCATCCCGGGCGGGACGACGACGTCGGCGGAGACCGGCATGAGGGCGCCGGCGGCGACGGAGAAGCAGGTGCCGGGGGTGAGGCGGACCGGGCGCCAGCTGGAGGCGACCAGGTCACCGACGACGCTCAGCCGGACCGGGCGGCCCGGCTGGGCGTCGCTGATGTCGTCGTAGCGCGCGGCGTAGCCGTCGATGGCGGCGTGGTCGAACGCGGGCACCGGGCCCGGCCCGACCACGTCCTCGGCCAGCACGTTGCCGTGCGCGGAGGTGATCTCCAGGTCCAGCGGGGGCAACGGGCGCAGCCCACGGAGCACGCCGGCCAGATAGTCGGCGAGGGGGACGCGCGCGTTCGACCCGACGCCGGCGTCACGCGCCGCGTCGTGGTGGGAGCCCGTCGCTGGAACCGCTGTCACCCGCGCAGATCCTTCTCCACGAATTGGGTCAGCCACTGGCTGAACGCCGGTCCGAGGTCGTCGCGCTTCACCGCGAGCTGGACGACCGTCTGCAGGTATCCCAGTGGCATGCCGGTGTCGTACCGGGTGCCCCGGTAGACGATCCCGTGCACCGGGGTCCCCTCCGCCAGCAGCAGCGCCATGGCGTCGGTGAGCTGGATCTCACCGCCGGCCCCGGGGCCGATGCGGCGGATCGCGTCGAAGATCTCGGCCGGCAGCACGTAGCGGCCGACGATGGCCAGGTTGCTCGGCGCGTCCTCGGGCTTGGGCTTCTCGACCAGCGCGGTGACCTTCACCGTCCGGCCGGCGTCGACCTCGAGGTCGGATTCCTCGACGGCGGCGATGCCGTAGCGGTTGGTCTCCTCGGGGTCGACCTCGATGAACGCGAGCACGATGCCGCCGGTTTGGGCCTGCAGGTCGAGCATGGCCGGCAGGAGCGGCTCGGTCTCGTCGCAGAACTCGTCGCCGAGCAGCACCGCGAAGGGCTCCGGCCCGACGTGGGACTCGCCGTAGGACACCGCGTGGCCCAGCCCGAGGGGTTCGGCCTGGCGGCAGGTGTAGATCTCAGCGAGTTCGGCGGGGCGCTTGATGGCCTCCAGGCGCTTGGTGTCACCCTTCTCCGTGAGGCGGGCCTCCAGGTCCGGGCGGCGGTCGAAGTGGTCAACCATCGAGGTCTTGCCGCGCCCGGTGACCAAAAGGATGTCCCGGATCCCGGCCGCCGCAGCCTCCTCGACGATGTACTGCAGGACGGGCCGGTCGACCACCGGCAGCAGCTCCTTGGGGACGGCTTTGGTCGCGGGGAGGAAGCGGGTGGCCAGGCCCGCCGCCGGGATCACGGCTTTGACAGCCCGCTGGCGCGTCGCGGACTGGTGAGGAGTCGTGTCAGGCATGTAAGCAGGCTAGCCGCCGCGGCTCTGTCGCGGTGGTTGCGCCGCCTTTGGCGCGCCGGGCGTCACCTCGGCGCTCGCCTTCGGGGTGCCCGCCGCCGGCGAACCGGGCTCGGCCAGCCGATACGTGTCGCGGCCGGCGGCCTTGGCCGCGTAGAGGGCGTCGTCGGCGGCCTCCAGCACCGCCGCCCCGGTCGCGCCGTGGTGCGGAAAGACCGCGATGCCGATCGATACGGTCACCGGGACGCGGCGCGGGGCCGGGCTGCCGCCGGCCGACACGACGAGCACCGGGGCCCGCCGCACGGCCACCCCGAGCCGCTCGGCCAGGGTGGCGGCGCCGGTCGCGTCGGTCTCCGGCAGCAGCACCACGAACTCCTCGCCGCCCTGGCGGAAGGCGAAGTCGACCTCGCGGATCTCGGCCCGCAGCCGGCGGGCGAACTCGGCCAGCACGGCGTCACCGGCCGCGTGGCCGTAGCCGTCGTTGACCTCCTTGAAGTGGTCCAGGTCGAGGGCGAGCACGGCCAGGTCGCGGCCGAACCGGCTGGCCCGCTCGACCTCCCGGCGCAGCGATTCGCGCAGGTAGCGATAGTTCGACAGGCCGGTCAGGGGGTCCGTCAGGGACAACCGCTGGGCCTCTTCGTGTACTCGCACGTTGTCGACGGCCACCGCCGCCTGCCCGGCGAACGTGCGCAAGGTCACCAGGTCGGCGTCGTCGAACTCGTCGAACCCGTGCCGGTCGTAGAGGGCCAGCACCCCGCGGGCCGCGGGCGGGCTCGCCGGCGAGGCCGGGTCGAACCGTGTGAGCGGCTCGGTGCTGGGCTCGAGGCCGGTGGTGGGGCCGGCGGCGGGGGCGGCGATGGGTACCGCGACATAGGTGACACACCGCGGCTCGTTCGCCGTGAGCATGGGCCCGTCCCGGTCGACCCGCCCGCGCATCGGCTCGCCGGACGCGGCGACGGTGCCGAGCAGCCCCTCCCCCATCGGCAGCCGCAGGTCGCCCACGTCGATGCCGGCCAGCCCCTCGGCGACCTGGCCGCGCAGCTCGGCTCCGGCCTGGTCGGCCATGAGCACGACCCCGGCCTGGGCCCCGGTCGCGGCGGTCGCGGTCTGCAGGATCACCTCGAGGATGCGGTCGAGGTCGTGGGTGCCGGCCAGGGTGTCGCCGAGCACGCCGAGCTGGCCGCGGAGCTGGTCGCGGCTGGCGGTGAGGGCCTGGACGTACCCCTGCATCTCCCGCGTCATCCGGTTGAAGGTCAGGCCCAGCCGGCCGACCTCGTCCTGGCTGCGCACCGGGACCCGGGCCCCGAGGTCGCCGTCCGCGACCCGCTCGACGGCCTGGGCGAGCTCGGTGAGCGGCTGCGTCGTGGACCGGGCCAGCCACCAGGCGACGCTGATCGCGACCAGCCCGGCGCACACGACGACGGCCACCAGTACCGCGTAGAGGCCCTGCACGTCCGGGGCGGGCACGCTGACGGCCAGGGTGAGCGGCTGCCCGGCCTGCGGGTTGATCCGGCGCACCAGCCGGCCGCCGTCGGTCGTCCCGGTCGCGTCCGGGTCGAGCCCGTGCGCCAGGTCGGCGATGGCCCGGTCCTCGGCGGTCGGCTGCGGGCCGGTGGCCAGGGAGGTGACCCGGACGCCGCTGGCCGAGCCGAGCCAGCCGAGCAGGGTGGAGTCGACGGGTTCGACGGCGTAGGCCCGCCCGATGCGCCGGCCGGTGGGGTCGAGGACGTCGACGGAGGCGGAGATCGCGGCATAGGCGGAGCTGGTCGGCGCGCCGCAGTCGGCCCACGGGCGGGCCGGCGCGTCACCGGCGGAGGCCTGGACACTGCCGTCGGTGCGGAGTACTTCGACGGCCCGGGCCAGGCCGCGGCCGACGGCGGTCTGTGCCGCCTCCGGGCGCTCCCCGAGCAGCGCGGCGGTCTCGGCGGCCAGGCGCAGGCGCTGGCAGGTGACGGCGAGGGCGGCCCCGAGGTTGTCGCGGCCGGCGTTGAGGCGCTCGGCGGCCCGCTGGTCACTGACGGTGGCGACGGCGATACCGACGAACACGGCGCCGAGCAGTACCGGGCCGAGGACGACCGCGAGGAAGGCGGCGGTGAGCCGCGCTCGCAGCGTCACGTTCGGTCTCCACCCTCCATCGCGTTGATGGGATGCTGACACAGATCAGGAGGAATCGAGTGGTACTACCCAGTGTGTCTCCCAAATCCGAGCTCCGGGCGCACATCCGGTCCGTCCGCCGCGGGCTGCCCGCGCCCATTCGGGCGAACGCCGATCGATCTCTGGCTTCGGCGGCGGCGGATTTGGTACTGCGTGCCGGCGCCCGGACCGTGGCCGCCTACGTGCCGCTGGCGCTGGAGCCGGGCGGGGCGGATCTCGTGCCGGCCCTGGCCACGGCGGCCGAGCGGCTCCTGCTGCCCGTATTGCTGGACGACAACGATCTCGACTGGGCCGCCCATGACGGACATTTCGGATCCGGCCGGTTCGGGTTACAAGAGCCGGCCGGGCCCAGGCTGGGCGTCGACGCGGTGGCGGAGGCCGATCTGGTACTGCTGCCGGGCCTCGCGGTCGCCGCGGACGGCACCCGGCTCGGGCAGGGCGGCGGCTCCTACGATCGGGTCCTCCCACGGGTCTACGCGGCCGGGCGGGCGCCGGCGATCGTGCTGCTCTACCCGGGGGAGATCCTTCCCCAGCTGCCCGCCGAGCCGCACGACCAGCGCGTCTGCGGCGCGTTACCGGGCTATGACAACGCGCACGTCCATTGGACGAAGGGGTGTCCAATACCGCATCATTGGCACTCGAAGTATCAGAGTGCCAATGATGGAGGCTGAGCGGTGCCTACCTACCAGTACGCCTGCACGGTGTGCGGCCACCAGCTCGAGGCTGTGCAGTCGTTCAGCGACGACCCGCTGACCGAGTGCCCGCAGTGCCAGGGCCGGCTGCGCAAGCAGTTCTCGGCGGTGGGCGTGGTGTTCAAGGGCTCGGGCTTCTATCGCACCGACTCGCGCTCCAACGGCAAGTCCGGCTCGTCGTCCAAGACCGAGTCGAAGTCCGAGTCGTCCGCGACCTCGTCGTCGACGAAGAGTGAGGGCGGCTCGTCGAGTTCGACCTCCACCAAGACCGAGTCGAAGCCGGCCGCGAGCACCTCGTCGTCCTCGTCCTCGTCCGGCGGCTCGTCTTCCTCGTCCAGCGGCGGCAGCGGCTCGACGAGCAAGTAGTCCGCAGCTGCAACGACCTGGCCGCCGATCGCACCGGCCCCGCGCGGTGCTGCGCACGGTTGGTGCGCGGGCGGGTGACGCCGAGGCGGCCGCAGTCGACTCGCCGGCCGCAGGGGACGGCGGCGCCGGGGGCCCGGGGGGCGGAGCCCCCGGACCGGGGCGGGAGCGAAGCGGCTCCGGAATCCTCTGCCGCTTTCGCTTGTGCTTTTCGCGCTTGTGCTTTTCGCGCTTTGTTGGCCTCGGCTTCAGTCCCAGTGCGGCGGGCGGTCGGCGAGGAGGCGGTCGTCGTTGCTCGACGCGCGCTCACCCCAGCCCGCGTCCGTGTCGTCAGTCGTGGTGTCCGGAAGGACGACGAGCTCGTCGGCGAAGTCTTCGAAGCTCACTTCGCGCTGGTCATCGGTGGGCGCCCACCCGCTGGTACCTGCCACGGCTGCGAGACTACTCCCGCGAGTTTGCCGGAAAGTGGCCGAATGACGACAGTCGCCTTCGCAACGCGCGGGCACACTCGGCGGCATGACGCAACCCACCCCTGAGCCCGTCGGCGACCCCTCGGCCGACGAGCAGGAGACCCTTCGGCTCGACCAGCAGGACCCCGACGCGACCCGGCCGATGTCCCTGGCCGATCTGCGGGAGCTCGAGAACGACCGGTAATCAAGCGCCCACCGCCGGGGTAATACTCCGGCGGTGGGTAGTGTCGGTCACGTGAGTGATGACGCGTACTGGCGGCGGCCTCCCGAGGGGAGCGCGGCGGACCCGGTCTCGCCGCCGGCCGCGCCCGCGAGCGTTCCTTACACCGGCGCGCCGCGCAGCGCCCCGCCGCCGCACGGCTGGCGCCCGCCCGTGGTCGACAGCCCGTCCCCGCCGCGCCGGCTGCCGGAGCAGGACCCTGAGCGCATCGACCGCGAAGAGCAGGCGGCCACGATCCTGACCCGCGGCGTCGGGCTGTTCGCCGGGGCCGTGATGCTCGTCCTGCTCTTCATCCTCTGCGGCCGGGCGCTGTTCTAGGCTCCCCAGACCATCTTGGCGCCGCTGTCGCCGGTCTTGTACACGTAGAACGCCGACACCAGCGCCAGGATCACGGCCAGCGCGGCGACCGCGTAGTGCGCCACCACCGGGGCCTTGATCGCCGCGGTGGCCTCGCGGGTCACCGGCACCAGGAACGCCATCACCAGGCTCACCACGCCCAGGGCGAGGATGAACCAGAAGAGCTTGTCGGCGTAGCCCTCGTGCGCCGCGACCGCCGGCGAGTCGCCGAACTGCTTGCTCAGCTCCTCCCCCGACTCCTTGGAGACGAAGACGGCGATCGGGGCGGCCACCGCGAACGCGATGAGTGGCCAGCGGATGTGCCGGCGGCTGCCGGGCCACACCCCGTAGAGGACCGCGACCAGCGCCAGGAGCGGCACCAGCACCACGGCCCCATGCACGAACAGCGGATGTGCCGGAATGCCTGAGACGCGATCGAACACGAAGCCTCCTCGTTCTGATACGGATCCTCCCCGCCCATGGGGTACCTGTGCAGGGGTTCGGATGGTTCAAGAGCCCGGAAACATTTGAACGGTTCCAGGTTGCGTGGTGTTATGGAATGGTGTCGGGTGAGGATCTGCTGCGCGCCCGGGGTCTGCGAGTGACGCGGCCCCGGCTGGCCGTGCTGGAGGTGCTCGACGGCTCCCACGGCCATCTCGATGTCGAACAGATCGCGGCCCGGGTGCGCCAGCGCCTGGACACGGTCTCCACGCAGGCGGTGTATGACGTGCTCAGTGCGTTGTCCCGGGCCGGGCTGGCCCGCCGGATCGAGCCGGCCGGGAGCCCGGCGCGATACGAGTCGCGGGTCGGCGACAACCACCACCACGTGGTCTGCCGCGGCTGCGGGGAGATCGCCGACGTCGACTGCGCGGTCGGCGACGCACCGTGCCTGACCCCGTCCCAGGCCCACGGCTTCGTCCTCGATGAGGCCGAGGTCACATTCTGGGGTCTCTGCCCGGCCTGCCAGCAGCGACGCGCCGACGACCGATGAGCACCGACCACGGCCTGTTCGGCCCGGACTCGATCACCTGGCGGGTGCACCGCGAGCCGATGGTCACCGTCGGCGGGCTGCGCAGCCTCTACCTGCAGGCCCTCCTGCCCCGGGCCGTCGCCGGGGTGGAGCAGAACAGCAACTACCGCCAGGACCCCTGGGGCCGGCTGGCCCGGACCTCGACCTTCGTCACCACCGTGATCTACGGCACGACCGAGGAGGCGGAAAAGGCCGGCGCCCGGGTCCGCAAGATCCATTCGCGGATGACGGCGGTCGACCGGCGCACCGGCGAGCGGTTCCGGATCGACGACCCCGAGCTGCTGCGCTGGGTCCACGTCACCGAGGTCGAGTCGTACCTGACCGCCGTGCTGCGCGGCGGGCTGCGGCTCGCGCCGGAGGAGATGGACGAGTACCACCGCGAGCAGACCCGGGCCGCGGCGCTGGTCGGCCTCGACCCGGCCACGGTGCCCGACTCGGTGGCCGCGGTGGAGGCCTACTACGAGCGGATGCGGCCGGAGCTGGCACTCACCGTCGACTCGGCGGCGACCGGGATCTTCCTGACCATGCCGCCGCTGCCCTACGGGCTCGGCCTGACCCCGGTCCGCGGGGCCGCGTTCGGCGTGTCGGCTCTCGCGATCGGGCTGCTGCCGCCGTGGGCCCGCAAGCTCTACGGGCTCCCCGGCCTGCCCACCACCGACCTGGTGACCTCGGTGAACGCCCGGGTCCTGGGCCGGCTGCTGCGCCAGGTGCCGATCGAGTGGATCGAGTCGCCGGCCCGCAAGCGCGCGATGGAGCGCCTGCGCCCGCGCAACTAGAGGGCCGCTCTTCGCGTTCAACCTCGCGTGACCCGCTGGCTTCCGGCGCTTGTTGTCGCCGCTGTTGTGACGGCGCTGCTGGTCACGCTTGGAACGGACATTTCGGATGTCGCACGATATTTCGTATATGTCGGTCTGGCCGTGGTGCTGCCCGGGACGCTCGTCTACCGCGCCCTGCGGCGCGACCCGCACAGTCTTGTCGAAGACCTTGCCTTTGGTACCGCCATAGGCCTCGTCCTGGAGACAGCGGCTCGGCCGGCGCCATGGGCCTGGCCCATCCTGGCGGTCATCCTGCTGCGCCGCCACCTGCGAACTCCGCACTATCCACAGCGGCCGCCGGTCGCCTGGTCGTGGGCGGTGGCCGGGGTCGCGCTGGGCTTCGTCGGCTACCTCGGCTGGGCCTTCCTGCGGGTCAACCCGCCGGTGCCCGTGGAGCGGCCGGTCGACTACATGATCGACCAGCTCAATCTGCTCGCCATCGCCGGTGACCTCCGGCATCACGCCACCCTCGCCGTCCCCGAGCTCGGCGCCGAGGCCCTGCCCTACCACTGGTTCGCCTACGCCCACCTCGCCGCGGCCGGCCGGCTCACCGGGGTCGACCTGCCCGTGCTGTGGTTCCGGCTCGACCTGCCGGCCCTGGCCGTGCTCGCCGTCGCGCTCCTCGCGGTGGCCGCGTGGCGGGTCACCGGGCGGATGTGGACCGGTCCGGTGGCGGCGACCCTGATGTACCTGGTCGGCGAGGCCGTCCTGCCGGGCCGGGCGCCCGCGTTCTTCGGGTCCATCACCGCGTACTACTCGTGGTCGAGCCGGTCCGTGCTGTACGCGAGCGCCCTGTCCATGCCCTTGATCGCGGTGCTGGCCCAGGTCCTGCGGCAGCGGCACACGACCCGTACCTGGCTGCTGCTCGCCCTCCTCGCGGCCGGGGTGGCCGGGGCCAAGTCGACGGTGCTGCCGGTCGCCCTCGCCGGCCTGGTCTGCGCCGGTCCGCGCCGCGCCTGGCGGCCGTTCGCGCTGCTGGCCGCCGTCCTGGGCCTGGCGATGCTCTTCTTGTACGGCGGCGAGGGCGGCGGTTTGATCATCCGGCCGTTCGGGATCATGGCCGACTTCGCGCGCGGGCGGCCCCTCGTCATGTTCGCCGGCCTGGGCGCCTACGCGATCGCGATGGGCTTCCGGCTGGCCGGAGCGCTGTGCGTCCGCGAGTGGGGGCCGGTCGAGCGGTTCCTGGCCGGTGCCGCCCTGGCCGGGTTCGCGGCGACCGTGCTGATCTGGCACAACTCCTGGGGGCAGCACTTCTTCGCGATCGCCGGGTTCCCGTTCGGGGTGATCCTGTCGGCGGCCGGCCTGCACCGGATTCCGGTGCCGGGACTGGTCGGAGCATGTTGTGTATCGATCGTCGCCTGGAACGTCGCGATTCCACCGCCGCGGCTTGCGATCTACGGCGTATATTTTTTCGCGGCACTGGTGCTCGCCGTCGCGCTGGCCACCCGCGAGGTCCGGGCCGCGCTGGTGGTCGTGCTGTTCGCGGGCAGCGCCGGGCTGCCCTACGACGCCGTCCACCACGCCAACCTCGGCACCGCGTATCACGTGCGGGTCACCCCCGACCAGGCCGCCGGGGCCCGCTGGCTGCGCGCGCACAGCACCCCGGATGAGTATGTGGCCACGAACGTCCACCGCGTCGGCTCGGGCACCCAGGCCGAGCAGAGCCTGGCCTACTGGATCTCGGCCTTCTCCGAGCGCCGGGTCCTGCTGGGCAGCTGGGGCTACTCACCCGAGTCGAACGCGATCCAGGCCGCCGGCGGTGGCGTCGGGCCGGCCCTGACCTACTGGGACCCGGCCCGCCTGCAGGCCAACGACCTGGCCATCTACGAACCGACCCCGGCCCGGCTGCGGTGGCTGTGGGACCAGCGGGTGCGCTGGATCCTCGTCGACCGCGCGCAGGGCCGGGAGTCGCCGCGCCTGGCGGACCAGACCTCGCTCGTCTGGTCCGCCGGCGCCATCTGGATCTACCGCATCAGCGGGCCGTGCAGGTGAGCGTGGCCGGGGCCGTGTTCGTCCCCGAGTAGCTCGCCCCGAAGCCCGGCGCGACCGTGGCCGCGGGGGCGAGGGGGCCGTTCCAGTCGGCGTTGGCGACGGTCACCGCCGCGCCCGACTGGGTCCACACCCCCGACCAGCCGTTGCTGATCTTCTGGTTGCCCGGGAACGTGAACGAGACCGTCCAGCCCGCGAGGGCCGTGGTGCCGGTGTTCGTCACCGTCACCTCGCCGTTGAACCCGTCACCCCACTGGTTGGTCACCTTGTACGTCGCCGAGCACGACTTGCCCGTGGACCCGCCCGACGTGGTCACCGACACCGGGTCGGACGCCGTGGACAGGTTCCCGGCCGCGTCCTTGGCCCGCACCGTGAAGGAGTACGCGGTCGCCGCGCTCAGCCCGGTGACGGCCAGGGAGGTCGTGCTGCTGGACCCGACCAGGGCACTGCCGTTGTACACGTTGTAGCCCGTGACGGCGACGTTGTCGGTCGAGGCCGCCCAGGTCAGCGTCGTGCTGCTGGCCGTCGTGCCGGACGCGACCGGGGTGCCGGGCTTGGTCGGTGCGGTCACGTCCCCGGTCTGGGCCGAGGTCGTGAACGTCCCGGCGGTCGAGGCGGCCGAGGCGTTGCCGGCCGCGTCGAGCGCGACGACGATGATCGAATACGCGGTCGACGGGGTCAGCCCGGTGATCGCCAGGGAGTTCGTCGTGCTCGTGCCGACCAGAACGCTGCCGTTGTACACGCTGTAGCTCGCGACCCCCACGTTGTCCGTGGACGCCGTCCAGGTCGCGGTGGCCCCGGTCGCGGTGACGTTCGTGAACGCCGGCTTCCCGGGCGCGCTCGGCGCGGTCGTGTCGGCCGGCCCGCTCGTCGGCGCCGTCCCCCACACCTGGGTGGATCCGTCGAACAGCGTCATGTGGCTGTTCGCCGCCTGCGTGGACCCGGCGGGTACCGACCAGTCGTTGGACGGGTCCCAGGTGCCGGCCGAGCTGATCCGGAACTGCACCTCGCGCCGCCACGCCGACTGCCCGGCCGGGGCGATGTTCTGCCCCGCGCAGCTGACGGTCACGTAGTAGGTGCTGCCGCTGACCAGCGTCGGGCCGGTCGGGGCCGAGCACTGGTTGTAGGCGCTGGACAGCGTGATCTGGCTGGGGGTGGTCGCGCCGTCGAGCGTGAAGTAGTAGCGGAACGAGCCGTTGGTCAGGGCCCGCGCCGGCCACGCCGACTTGTTGTAGACCAGGGCCTTGACCTCGGTGAAGGTCGTGCCGACGGTGTTGATGGAGGACTCGATGTACATCTCGGGCCCGTCCGGGGTCTCCGCCACCGGGAAGTTCGTCAGCGGGGTGCCGCCGAACTCGCTGTACATGCGGGCCAGGGCGCTGGTGAAGCCGGCGTTGTAGTCGGTGGCGACCTCGTTCATCGTGTAGTCGTTGCGGCTGTCGGCGTAGGCGTCGTTCGCCGACGTCGGGCCGCCGACCAGGGCGCCGTACAGCGTGTGCCGCGACTGCGCGGGCTCGTTGATGTTGTCCGACCAGGAGCCGTGGGCCGTGCGGTGGTGCGGGTTCTTCGGCGGGTTGGCCCCGAACCCGATCATGTAGCTGGAGTTGCGCGGGTTGTCACCGAGCGCGTAGTTGATCTGGCGGACGCCGAAGTCGTGGTAGCGCGCCTTGCGGGTCGCGTCCGTGAGGTAGTCGCTGTAGACGAACGCGACGAACGACGTGTTGGCGGCGTAGCGCAGCGACCCCCAGCTGTCCAGGACCGCCTCCCCGCCCGGCGACGTCGGCACCTTCGCCCCGTTGACGCCCACGGTCCAGTAGTCCAGCCAGCGGTTGGCGTCGTCGATGTACTGCTGCTTGCCGGTCAGCTTGGCCAGCAGCACGTAGCAGCCGTAGGACTTGTCGTCCCAGGCGATCGTCCACCGGTAGGACTTCGTGGTCGTCTGGTTCTCGTTGCTGAGGTTGGCGTAGCCGGCCTCGGCCTTCGACAGGTAGGAGCTGTCGTTCGTGGCCCGGTACAGCCAGATCGCGCCCCACACCAGCTCGTCGTTGTAGCCGCTCCACGAGTTGTAGTAGCTCGCGGCGTCGGTGATGCAGTCGGAGTACTTCTTGCGGACCGAATCGGCGAAGGAGTACAGCTGCTTGGCGTGCGCGACCAGGGTGTCCGCGTAGGCCGCGTCGGTCGGCCGGATCACGATCGACGAGGCCGCCATCGCCGCCGCCGTCTCACCGGCCAGGTCCGACCCGCCGCAGGTAGCGTCGATCTTGTACGACGGCCGCGCCATCGGCATCACCTCGGCCGGCCCCCACCAGGCGTGGTCGGGGTTGCCGGCGCCGATCTGTCCATAGAGGACGTTGGCGCTGGGGTGGGCCTTGATGAAATAGTCGTTGACGAACTTCAGATTGTTGACCAGGTTCGTCAGCTGCCCGGAGCGCACGTAGGCGTCGCGGTACTCGACCGCGCCCCAGGCCAGCATCGTGGTCGAGAACGCCATCGGGAAGCCGAACTTGACGTGGTCCCCGGCGTCGAACCACCCCCCGGTGAGGTTGAGCCCGACATCGGACCCGTCGTTCAACGCCGAGTTCCCCCGCCAGTTGACCCGGTTCCACGACGGCTTCGGCCCCGACTGCTGCGCCTCGTAGAACCAGATCGACTTCTGCAGCGCCTCGCCGTAGTTGAACGCGGCCGCCGCGTGCGCCGCCGGCTGCTGTATGGCAATCCCGAACGCCCCGGCCGCGGCCATGCCCACGGCCACGAGCGCACTCAGCAACTTCTTCCTGTACCTCATCGACTTCCCTCCCTGGGGGCGGTTGGTCGGATTCAACCCACCACCGCCCAGGGTTTGGAAAGGAAGCCTGCTTTTACAGCCGTTACCGCAGCTCAGGAGTTGAAACTTGCACCGCCGGTCAGCCGTTGGGGTCGCCCGGGATGGGCAGCGGCGGCGCGTCCTGCAAGTCCTCGCTCCAGTAGCTGCGCCCGTTGTTGTGGAGGGCCTCATGGCCGCCGTCGCGCGATTCGGGCACCTCCCACGGTGACCCGCCACCGACCTCATCGGGCGCGTTGCTCACCTGCAGCCGCGCTGGCACCTCCTCGGCCCGGCCCGCGTGGAAGAGGTACAACCCGCCGACCAGCCCACCGTGCCCGGGCCGGATCGTGTGGCTCGACGTGCCCCGGATGTCGGTGCGCACGAGCGTCGTCTCCAGCCCGATGTGGGCCGGCGCGAACTTCGACAGCGGCACCCGCCGCCCCCGCACCCTGATCGTGGCCCCGGCCGCGTCGCTGACGTGCTCGACCCTGCGCCGCCGCACCTGGAACCGGTCGATCAGCCGGAAGCCGTCGCTGGTCCGGGCCCCGACCTGGTAGACACCCATCGTCCCGCGCGGCAGCCGCGGGTAGGCCCGGGTGTAGAGGATCAGGGCCACCACCAGCACGATCAGCGCCAGCGAGCCGGCCGCGATCGCCACCGCCGGCCACGACCCGACCTGCTTCGACAGCGCATCACTGGTACTGCCCTCGGCCGGGATGCCGCCCGGGACGTTCAACGGAATGTCCGAGCCGAGCACCGCCGCCCACGGCGACCCGACCTTCCCGGTCGCGGTCACCGGCGCGGAGTCCTGCTGGTGCGGCCACAGCTTCAGGCTGAACCCCGGGCTCCAGCGCACAGACATCGTGAAGGTCTGCGACTGCCCGGGCTTCAGGTCCACCGTCGCGGGTGGCGGCTCGCTCCAGGTCACTCCCCCGCCCGAGCTGACCTGCAGGTCGGTCACGGTGAGCGGGGCCCGCTGGGTCTGCGACGTCAGGGTCAGCTCCAGCGTCGCCGTGCCCGCGACCCGATCCGACTGCTTCGTCGCCCACTTGACCTGGACGCCCTTGCCGACGTCGCCGGCCAGCAGCGAACGGGCCTTGGCCAGCCGGGTCGCCTGCTTGGACTGGTCGAGATACCCGGCCAGCCCCGACCCCGTGCTCGGCTCCAGCACGACCGTGCTCGGGATGACACTCTGCAGCAGCGAAGCCCCGGTCTTGGCGTTCAACGGCAGCGCGTACGCCCCCAGCCAGGTCTTGTTCAGCGACGCGGCCCGGGTCTTGAGGTTCTGCCAGGCCGGCGCGGTCGTCGACACGTACGGCGAGTCCGCGGGCGCGGCCTGCTCACCGTCGGTCAGCAGCACGACGGTGGCGATGTCGGCCGCACCGGACCGGTTCAGCTCGTTGAGCGCCTGCTCGATGGCCCGCCCGATGTCGGTCATCCCGTCCGTGGTGGGCGCGGTGGGCAGCGCGTTGAGGATCGCGTCACGGTTACCCGCCTTGTTGCCGTACCGCCATTGCGGCTTGTTGTCGAACGTGTAGAGCGCGACGTAGTCGTTGGGGGCCAGCCCGCCGAGGAAGGTATTGAGCACGCCCCGGACGTTGTTGTAGAGCCCATTGGCTCCCATCGACCCGGAGGTGTCCACGAGCACGACGTAGTCGGCCGCCACGTCGTCGACGCCGAGCTGCTTGTAGATATCCTCCCGCGTTGGGGCAGGATCAGCCATCGCCGGCGAGGCCACCAGCCCGAGCGCGGCAAACACGGCAACAAGCGTGACCGACAACGCCAGCCACGCACGAACGGTGGTCGAGAGAGATTGCGGCCGAATCGCCGACATGGCTGTATCTCCGGTCCTTGCGTAGGGGTGGGCTGCAGGCATGGCACGACTACCGCTCATCCGCGGCCGGCCGTTCTCCGCCGCCGGCACTGCGGGAACTGCGGAGCATGCCTTTGATGATTTTCGAAACCGGCTCAGATCTCGGCGCGGCGCCCGGATCGGCCCCGCCCGGCGCCACCGGCTCACGCTGAGCGGGCGGCGCATACCGTGGCGGTCGGGTTCGCCCGGCGAGCCATTGCATGAACACAAAGCCGTCACCGACGTGGACATTCCAGCGGTCGGCGAGGCGCTGACCGTATGTGCCGGAGGAGATGCGCTTGCGCAATATCTCGGCATAATCGGCACGCCCGTGTCGCCAGAGCTCGGTCAGCAAGTAGATGATCGACTGTGCCGAATTGATGTGGAACCATTCGGCGGCCAGGCGTTCAAGGTCCTCGAAACTCAGGCCAGCATCAGTGGCCTGCGCGAAACCGGCGGCAACCTGCTCGATACCGGCGCCCCTTCGGGTCAAGGTGCGCAGACCCTGATAAGCCCAGAACCGTCCCAGTGCCGACACGCGGCGAATCCGCTCGATCCAGTCCGCGCCGAAGACCAAATCGACGAAGTCCGACGGCCGGGCATCCACCTGCTGGGCGATCGCCCGCGCGGCCAGATCCATCACTTCCTGGTCGTCGGCCGGCACGATCGCCATCAGCCGCTGGGCCTGAACCACCGTGCCGGGTTCGGGAAAGATCGCCCCGACGAGCCGCCGGCCCAGCTCCATCCGGTGCCTGGCCAGGACCGGACTGGGCCAGAGCGACCGTAGCGCTCCCGCATAATCGGGGAGCGGAACGCTGCCGATGATGAGACCGGGCATCTGCGCGAAGCGAACAAGGTGCAGCAGGTCGATGCGGACCCATTCGATGTCGGCCAGGCCGCAGTTCTCCGGGGTCAGCGCATCCAGCGCCGCATCGATCGCCAGGTTTTCGGCGTCCGTCCCGATCAGGCCGGCCCGATCCACCAGGAACGGCCACATCGAGGCGAAGATCGGCCGCTTGGTGAACGCGGCGATGTGCAGCAGCACCGGCCACACCCGATCGTCGATGTCGGCCAGAGCTCGCCACTGCTCCGCGTTCGGCTCACCCCGGCCGATCGCGAACCCGAACGGGGCCAGCCAGGGCCGACTCCCGGCCGCCGGGTCGAGCAGCCACCGCTCGATCTCCCCCACGGCCCGCTCGGCCGGGATGCCACGGTGGAGGATCATGCGCAGCAGCGCTACACAGACCGTGGGCTGATCGGCGATGAGCCGCTGGACGACCGGGTCCTTGATCGCCCCTTTGACGCCCGACAGCAGCTGCAGCACCGCGTCCGCGGCGGCCGGGCGCAGGTCGCGCATCGACTCGGTCGGCCGTAGCAGCTCGCGCAGCAGGCCCAGCCCGGCCGCGGGCCCGGCCCGGTCGGCCAGCACGAACCACGAACGCAGGCGGGGCTGGTCGGCCTCCGTCAGCAGCGTCCGGCCGTAGGCGCCCAGCCGCCGCTCGGTCTCCGCGGACCACGTGCGCACGAGCAGCTCCCCGGCCGCCTGGTCCTCCAGGACGCGGTCGGCCAGGAACTGCACCAGTGTCTGGGCGTGCTGCGACGGCAGGCTGCCGAGTGGGTGCTTCGCCAACACCTGCTGCGCATCGGCGGCCGTCCCCCGGCCCGACCGGATCAGCCGAGCCACCTCCCGCACCAGATCCATGCTCAGCAGACCCCGCCGAGCCGACACCGCGTCGGAGCTTTGGCCGGGGTCAGCTTCCCCGCGCAGATGCCCGACGATGTCCGCGGTCCGGAACTTCGCGTCACCGCGGCGGAGGCGTACCAGGTCCTTGACGTACTCGGCGGCATCCGCGGTTCGCGGGCGCGGCGGCGGCTCCGCCCAGGTCACGCGGGCCTGCCCATCAGCCGCCAGGTCGGCGAAGACCAGCGGCTCCTGGTGCGCGCCGAGCCGGGCCCGGCAGCCGAGGGGGAGCAGGCCCCAGACCGCGTCGACCAGGTTGGCGCGATCCTCCGGGCCCGGCAGCGCGGCCGCCCCGGCTACGATCGCGACCGGGCGACCCTCCAGCACGAGGCCGGCCAGGCCCGCCACCAGCTCGAACCCGAACCGGTCGACATCGGCCGCCACCGCCGCGACGTCGCTCGATCTCGGTCGAATCGCCGACATCGCTTGCACCTCCGTTCTGCGCTTGGAGTCGGCCGCGGGCAGAAGCCGCGGCTATCGGTCATCCACGGTCGTCGGAGCCGGGTTCTCGTCGTTCTTGGCGCCGACGTGCAAAATTCCACCGACAAATCTCGATACCGGGCCCGGTCTCTTCCCGGCGTTCGAGTCGGCCGGCGGCAGGGCATGCGCCCCTGCGGGCGGTACCGGTGCCCGTTGTGGTGGCGGCGCCGGCTGCGGCTTGACCTTCGGCGGTCTGGTCTTCCCGGCCTGCCATTGCGCGAACAGCAAGGTGTCGGCGGCGAAGGCGTTCCAGGCGTCCGCCAGGGGCTGCCCGTACGCACCACCGGACATGCGCTTGCGCATTCGTTCGGCGTCATCAGCGCGCCCGTGCCGCCAGAGCTCGGTCAGCACCAAGCCGGCCGACTGCGGCGAATTGCCCTGGAACCACTCGAACATCACGCGTTCGAGGTCATCAAAGCTCAAATTCACCCGACCGCCGTGCACGTAGGCCGCGACGATCTGATCCATGGCCGCGCCCGTGCGGACCAAGGTGCGCAGACGCTGGTATGCCCAGAACCGTTCCAGCGTCGACACGTGGCGAATCCGCTCGATCCAGTCCGCGCCGAAGACCAGGTCGACGAAGTCCGACGGCCGGGCATCCACCTGCTGGGCGATCGCCCGCGCGGCCAGATCCATCAGCTGCGGATCGACAACCGACACGATGGCCATGAGCCGATAGCCCTGGAGTGCGGTGCTGCCGGTCGCCGGGAAGAGCGCCTGGATGAGCCGGTCGTGCATCTCGGCCCGGTGCTCGGCCAGCACCGGGTTGTACCACGCCAGCCGAAACGCCTCGGCGTAGTCGGGAAGCGCGACGGCACCCATGGTGATGCCGGGCAGCTGCCCGAAGCGCACCAGGTGCAGCACGTCGATGCGCGCCCATTCGATCTCCGCCAGGCCGCAGTTGTCCGGCGTCAAGAGGTCCAGCTCAGCCTCGAACGCCAGGTTTTCGGCCTCTGTCCCGATCAGGCCGGCCCGCTCCACCAGGGCCGGCCACATCGCCGCAAAGACACGCACGGACTGCCGGGCGAACTTGGCGATGTTCAGCAGGACGAGCCACACCCGGTCGTCGGCGCTCCACAGGACTCGCCATTGATCGTCAGTCGGTGCTCCCCGCCCGATCGCGAAGCCGAAGGGCACGAGCCAGGGCCGGCCACAGGCGCCCGGATCGGCCAGCCACCGGTCGATCTGATCGACGGCCCGCTCGAGCGGTATCCCGCGGTCGAGAATCTGGCGCAGCAGCGCCACACAGATCGCGGGCTGGTCGGCGATGTGCTGCTGGATGACCGGATCCTTGATCGCACCTTTGACGTCGGCCAGCAACTTCAGCGCCGCGTCCGCGGCGGCCGGGCGCAGGTCGCGCATCGACTCGGTGGGCCGCAGCAGCTCGCGCAGCAGGTTGAGCCCGCACGCCTCCCCGGCCTGATCGGCCAGGGCGAACCACGAGCGCAGGCCGGGCAGGCTGGCTTCCGTGAGCTGGGCCCGGCCGTAGGAGCCCAGCCGTCGCTCCGTCTCCGCGGACCAGGTCCGCAGCAGCAGATCCGGGGCCGCCTTGTCCCGCGGGCCGCGATCGGCCAGGAACTGCACCAAGATCTGGGCGTACTTCGACGGCAGAGTGTCCAGCGGGTGCTGCGCCAACACCTGCTGCACGTCGCTGACCGACGCCCGGCCGGACTGGATGAGGCGGACCACCTCACGCGTCAGGTCCATGGCCAGCAGGCACCGGCGGGCCGACAGGGCGTCGCGGCAGCGGTTCGGGTCCGACTCGTTCACGAGATGTTCGACGATGTCGAGCGTCCGGAACTTCGCTTCACCACGGCGCAGGCGGATCAGGTCGGTCACATAGTCCGCCGCGTCCGCGCTGCGAGGACGGGGTGGCGGCTCCTGCCAGACCACGCGGACCTGGTCCTTGGCCACGGTGTCGGCGAAGACCAGCTGCACGCCGTGCTCGACGTTCGCTCTGGCCCACGTCGCCGCGCTGAACCGGGTGCGGCGCCCGTAGGGCAGCAGGGCGCAGACCGCGTCGAACAGCGCGACGCGATCGTCCAGGCCCGGCAGCGGCACCGCCTCCGCGACGATCGCGATGCGGCGGCCCTCCAGTACCAGGCCGGCCAGGCCGGCCAGCCAGTCGAACCCGAACCGGTCGATGTTTCCGGCCACCGTTTGCGCCGGGATGTCGACGATGTCCATCCGGGTCGGCGGAGCGATCGGGCTCTGGCCGGTGACCCGGGTCTCCGGCCAGGGCATCTTCTGGTGTCCGAAGGCCATCCCCGTCCACGTCAACCGGTGGGCCGCGGCATCCAGCCAGTCCGTCCAGAGGATCCGGGTCGGGGTCACGGGTCGCCCGCCCTCGGTGCGCAGCGGACTCGAGATCATCACACTCATCGCCATCATCGGCCGCGGCCCGTTCCCGGCCGTGACGATCACCCATGGGAGGGCGTCCGGGGTGCCGACCGCGGTACTGGAGGGCGTCCCGGTCAGGCCCGTCTCCTGCAGCGACTGCGCGACGGCCATGCTGCCGCTGGTCCCCACGACCTCGTAACCGTCGATCGCATAGGTGCCCGACGGGTCGAGTCGTTTGCTGACCAGGGCCCATTGGGCCGGCACGGTGCGCGTCGGCCTGGTCGTGCCCTTGTCCACAGTCACGGCGCCCTAGCCTCGGATCGCCCGGTCGAGCGAGATGAGCGGCTCCAGGACGTTGATCGGGCGTACCAGGTCGCGGATGGTCGCGGTCCGGTCGGGTGCCATTTGCACATTTGTGAAGTCTCGGAAATCGAAGATCTCCTGGTGGTTGAGTCGGAACCCGACCGACGAAGTCGCGAAGTATTTGACGCGGGAGTCGTGGAAGTTGGCCCGGATGAGGTCCCGGATCAGCGAGGCGCCCTGGCCCCGCAGGACGTGGCAGACCCAGTCGAAGAACGCCTCGGCCCGGTCGTCCGGGACGCGGGGCAGCCGCTGGCCGATGTTCTCCTGGGTCACCCACCCGTCGCGGACCGCCCGCCGGAAGAACGCCGGGTCGTCGAACTTGGTCACGCACACCGACAGGTAGTGCGGCAGCCGGCCTCGGTGCAGGCGGCCACCGGCGTTGACCGCCGCGGACAGCATCTGCAGCGTCTGGTCGAAGTAATCGATGTTGGAGTGGTGGAGGGTGATCGGGTCGAAGAGGTAGATGATGCCGCGGGACCGAGCCAGGTGGTCCACGACCCGCTGCATCACCGCTCCGTGCCGGAACGTCTCGCCGGGCACGTCCTGCACCGATAGCACGAACTCCACCGGCCTCTTGATGAACCGGCCGGGCAGCTGGCCGTTGAATGACCACCGCAGCGTGTCCACCGTCTGGCTGGGCTCCGGGAACCGGTGCAGCCGGGTCATCTGCCGAGCCTGCGCCACGAGGAACTCAGAGGAGTCGTCGTCCAGCCCCGAGACGGTCCACCGGCCGAACTTGCCCTGCTGCGCGGCGGCGATCCGCAGCGCGCCCAGAAACGTGGTTTTGCCGGACTCGGCCTGGCCCCACAGTCCGATCTGCACCGCGTTCTGTGACACGTTCGCGTTGGTGGGGATGGCGAGCGGCTCCAGGCCGTCGTCGTTGGTGCCGGCGTCGTCCTGCTCCCACGGGTTCACGGCGGTGGATGGCACCACGATCTGTTGCTGCGCAACCGGCTCGTAGGAGCGCATCTCCGGCTCGGCCGCGAACATCGGCGACCGGGTCGGCGGCGAGGTGTCGGCGGGGGCCGGATAGGCCGGGGCCTCCGGCGGCGGGGCCACCGGGGCGCCGGTGACCATGGGGTCGCTCAGGTGCAGGGTCGGCTGCGGGCCGGGCGGCGGGGTGGTGGCCGGGCGGGCCGGGGTCGGGTCGGTGCGCGGTGGGGCCTGGGCCGGGATCGGGTCGGTGCGGCGGCCGTTGGGGACGGGGTCCGGATTTGTGCCGTGGAACCAGTCATCCTGGTCGGTGGGGGTCGTCATGGCCGGTTCCTCTCGGTTGCCTGATCGATGTCGTAGCCGCGGCCCAGTTCCAGCAGCGGTGCGTCGAAGGTGTTGCCGTTCGCCGGGCCGTAGCCGTTCGGGATCGCGTCGATGGCGAACGGAGGTGAACCGGCGGTGCGGAACACCCGGATGCGGGTGCCGGCGGGCGGGGAGTGCTCGAGGATCCAGCGGTTGAGCGGGATCTGTACCCACTGCTCGAGCATCGGGCTGCGGATCTCCCGGGCCCCGTAGCGGGCGCCGACGCCGAGCAGCTGCGACTCGACCTCGCGGATGATGTCGGCCCGGTCGGCCACCAGCTCGAAGCCCTTGGCCAGGGCCGAGGCGACCAGCTGGTCGAGGAACTTGTTGACGATCTGGCCGATGACGGCCGGGCGCAGCATGTCGAACGGGACCACGCCGCCGCCGAGGCGGCCGAGCAGCTCCGGGCGTTTGAGGTCGGTCTCGAAGTGTTCCTTCACCTTCTCCTTGAAGTGCTCGCGGACCATCTCGTAGGTCGGCTCGGCGCCGAGGTCGCCGAGGCTGGCGGCGCCGATGTTGGAGGTGAAGATGACGATCGAGTGGGAGAAGTAGGCGGTGCGGCCCTGCCCGTCGGTGAGCCGGCCGTCGTCGATGATCTGCAGGAACTTGTCGTAGACCTTGGTGTGGGCCTTCTCGATCTCGTCGAACAGCACCACGCTGAAGGGCCGCTCCAGCATCCAGTTGGTGAGCAGGCCGCCCTGCTCGTGGCCGACGAAGCCGGGCGGGGCACCGGTCAGCCGCTCGCTGGCGTGCTCCTGGCCGAACTCGCTCATGTCGAAGCGGCGCATCGCCGTCTCGTCGTCGAACACCAGCTCGGCGATCGCCTTCGCCAGCTCCGTCTTGCCGACGCCGGTCGGGCCGACGAAGAAGAAGACGCCCTTGGGGCGGCTGCCGGTGCCGGTGCCCTCGGCCACGAAGTCGATGCCGACCCGGGCGTTGGCCAGGACGTTGCTGACCTCCCGCACGGCGTGGTCCTGGCCCATGACCCGGCGGCGCAGCAGGTCGGCCGAGCCGCGGATCTTGTTCACGTCGAGCTTCTCCCACGGGTCGTCGCGCAGGGCGAAGCGGTGCCGGGCCAGGAGCCGCCGGCCCTCGGTGGCCTCGATACCGGCGATGCGGGAGGTGGTCGTCATCGACTGCAGGTCGAGCACGGTCATGCCGTCGGTCAGGTTGGCCAGCGTCGCCACGGCCTGGTCGCGCCGCTCGCCGTGGAGCTCCTCGCCCCGGTGGTAGCCGGACACGGCCTCCGACAGCAGCTCCCGGCGCTCCTCGATCCGGGGTAGCTCGGCGGGCACGATGGCCACGTGCGGGCTCTCCCGCAGCCACATCGGCATGCTGGTCAGGTCCCGGACGACGAAGATCAGCGTGTTGCGCAGCCGCCCGGGCGGCGGGGTGGCGGCCGACTGGACGAGGTGGCGCACGAACGCGACCTGGGCCGGGAACTGGTCGTTGACCTGACCGGCCGGCCCGATCAGCAGGTCCGGTGAGTCGATGAGCACGGCGCACGGGGCCGCGGTCTGGGTCAGCAGGGGCACCAGGGCGGCCAGCGCCTCGGCCGGGTTGCGCGGCCGGGCCCGCTGCGCGGTGCGCATCTGCGACTCGACCTGCCGCTGCGCGGAGTCCATCTGCTCCCGCCGGTGGCTGCGCCGGTCGGCCGGATCGGCGGCCGGCGGCGGGGTCTGGCCCGGTGCCGCCGGAGCCGGTGCGCCCAGCCCCTGCAGGCGCTCGAACTCCTGCCGGTGCGCCTCGTCGGGGAAGGTCAGGCCCTCGGCGATGCTGTAGCGGGCCGTCGCCGCGAACCCGAGCACCCGCAGGACGTCGAACACCGACTCGGTGAAGGTGTCGTACCGGTGGTTCCAGCGCACCAGGTCGTCGACGTTGCCGTGGATGACCAGGTGGCGATGGCGGTTGATCTCGTGCCCGAGCCGCAGCAGCCAGACCGAGCCGCGCAGCCCCGAGGCGTTGGGCGCGTTCATCCCAGCCCCTTGCGCGTCTGCGGGGCGGCCGCCGGCCGGGTCGCGCCGGTGTGCCGCGGTCCGGGGCCCGGGTCGCCGTCGTCCCAGGAGACGGTGCCGGTGACGTAGCCGTCCTGACCGGCCCGCTCGTTCAGCGCGCCGACCAGGTCGAGCAGGCTGCCACAGGTGGACCCGGTGATGCCGCCCGCGGCCTCCTCGGCGGCCAGGTCGGAGCTGGAGTAGAGGACCTCGTGCGGGCTTCCCTCGCCGTCGTGCACGAGCACGTCCAGGGCGTCGCCGCGGGTCGTCTCGGCCCGGACCGACACCGACCCGTCCGGCCGCTCGGAGAGGCTGCCGGCGACCACGCCGAACCCCATCTCGGGCAGGCCCGCCACGATGGAGGCGAGGATGCGCCGGCGCTCGACGATGCGCTCCACCCGGTCGTCGAAGCTCTGCTCGGTGCGCCCGAGCGCGGCGGTGACCTGGCCCAGCATGATCGCCAGCTCGTCGAGCCGGCCGTCGGCGGCCAGCCCGCGCATCCGGCCGAGGTAGTCGTGGGCGAACCGGGCCCCCTCGACCTCGATGTGCAGGTCGCGCCCGTCGGCTTCGAGGGCGTCGAGGCGCGAGGCCAGTTCGTCGATCTGGAACTCGGCCTCCCGGATCGCGGCCGCGCGCTCGGCCTTCGCGGCCCGGACCCGCTCGAGGTGCTCGGCGACCTGGCGGGCGGCCCGCTCCACGGTCTCGGCCGACCGGGCCTCGGCGGCCGGCTGGGTGCTTTCGGCGGCCGTGCCCAGCGCCGCCTCGGCGGCCTGCCCGCCGGCGGTGTCCAACCGCAGCCGCTCGGCCCGCGGGATCGCCTCGAGCCGGGTCGTCAGCTGGGCCAGCCGGGCCGAGGCGGCCGCCTCCTGGCGCAGGCTCACCGCGTCGGACAGCGCCTCGATCTGCCGCTCCAGCAGATCGAGGCGGCGGTTGGCGGCGGCCAGCGCGGGGTGGTTGGGCGCGGCCGCGATCTCGGCCGCGACCTGCTGCACGGTGGCCGCCTGGGCCGCCGCCTCGGCGCCGAGCCCGGCCGCCGTGGCCGGCCCGGTCAGCGCGGCGTAGCGGGAGGCGAGGGCGGCGCACCGGCGCGTGGTCGTGGCCCGGGTCCGCTGCACCGCGGCGGCCAGGCGCTTCTGCCGCTGCTGCTCGCGTTTGCGGGCGCGCTCGGCCCGCTCCGCCTCGGCCTGAGCACGCCGGGCCGCGGCAAGGTCGACACTGTTGTACTTCGGCGATCCACTCATCCGTGTCTCCTCGTCGGGGTCATTCGGCCAGCGGGACGGCATCGGGCGCAGGGGCCAGGCCGAGTCGCCGTTCGAACTCAACCCGGAACTGACGGACAGCGGGCACGCCCAGCCATCGGATCGCGCCGTCGGCGCCGAGCTCGATCTGCAGTCCCGCGCTGTCGTCATCGGGCAGGGGCCGGTGCCGGCCGGTGAGGTAGTGCAGCCGCTGGTTCGCCGAGCCCCGCCAGCGCAGCCGGGCGTGCCGGTTGGCCAGGTACGGCCCGTCGACGAGGATGTCCAGTGCGTCCAGGAGCCGGTGCTGGGCGGCGTCACCGTGGCGGCGCAGGTGCTCCAGGACGTAGCCGGTGTAGCTCATCACCGACAGGTCGCGCCGGGCCCGCACCCGGGCCACCAGGTCGGCCAGCTCGGCGGCCTGGGCGAACGGCTCCCCGCCCGAGAGCGTCAGCCCGTCGATCGCCTGGTCGGCGATCCGGTCGGCGAGCTCACCGACGCCGACCTCGACCCCGCCCACCTCGGGAATCCACGCCGGGCTGGTGCACTCGGCGCAGTGCAGCGGACAGCCCTGGACCCACACCGCGAAGCGGATGCCCGGCCCGAGCACCTCGCAGCGCGGATGCGTCTCGGCCAGCCGGATGGTCGCGTCGGCCGCATGCACCGGCATGCTCACCCGTCCCTCCATGATGTGCGCGGCGCCGGGAAGTCCGGCAGCGGCGGTGTGCCCTTCTTCGGCTTGTGGCCGTAGTCCGGCGGCGCGGCCCGCACGGTCCGCACCTTCGGTTTGGCCGGCGGCGGGGTCCGCGGGTGGGCCGGGGGCGGGAAGTAGTCGCCGGCGCCGGCGCTGACCTGGGCGCACCAGACGCACTGCCGCAGCTCGCGGGGGTAGCGGTGGTAGACCGAGTGGCCGCAGGCGGCGATGTTCTCCGCAAGCGTGTCGAGGGCCTGCACCCACATCGCCGCGGTCGGGCGCGGGGTCGGCGCGTGGGTCTGGTCGGCGAAGGCCTCCTTGAGCAACCGGCGGATCCTCGCGGGCATGATGATCGGCGGGATGAGCCCGGGCCGGGCGCCGAGGCTGGCCGGGTTGGTCACGCGGTTGGCACCGAGCCGGATGTTGCCGGCCTTGCCCTCAGCCCGGGCCGCGCCGACGGGCCGGCCGTCGTAGGGGTGCTGGCCGGCCATCAGCAGCTCACAGATCAGGATCGCCAGCCCGAAGTGGTCGTGGGCCGGCGTGAGCACCTGCGCCGGGCCGCCCGGGCTGTAGGGGGCGTAGTCGGCCGTGGCCATCGGGGCCCGCCAGATCTGCCCGCTCGCCCGGTCGGGGAACTGCATGCTGTCGCAGTCGATCAGGCACACCCGGCCGGCCCGGGTGACCAGCACGTTGTTGGGGCTGACGTCCCCGACGACGATGGACGGGTGCAGCGCGGCGAAGATCGCCGCGAGCTCCCGGGCGATCCAGACGCACCGGGCCCACGTCGGGTCGTCGAGCGCCTCCGCCCGCGTGTCCGCCTCATAGATCTGGACCAGCGGCACCCCGAGCACCTCGAACATGAGGAACCCCACGGCGCGGCGCTCGGCGTCGTAGACCACGGACTGGGGCCACGCCACGTAGCGGTGCCCGTCCGGCTCGGCACGCCAGCGGGCCGGCGGCTGGGCGATGGCCGCCGTGAGCCGGGGCTCCAGCCACGCGTCCGGCCGCCGGTAGATCTTGGCGAGGACCCGGTCCAGGCCGGCCACGCGAAAGACCGTCCCCTCCCGGCCACGGGCGATCCGGGGGCCCAGGTGCAGCTCGCCGACGCCGGCCGCGAGGTAGGTCATCGCCGCACCGCCAGCACCATGGTCATGTCGTCACCGGAGGTGGCCGCGTAGTCGGGCGAGGCCAGTCCGGCCGCGAGGTCGAGCGGCGTCCGGCGGTCGTCCGCGAGCGCCTCGAAGAACCCGGCGAAGTCAGGCGGGGCGAGGTAACACATGGCGCCGTCGGCCCGCCGGGCGATGTCCAGCGTCGCCTGGATCAGCCCGTCGGAGCACAGCGCGAGACCGGCGAGCCGGGGCTCGTCGATCACCCCGCAGGACAGCTGGGCGGCGGCGTCCGGCGAGGTCAGGAACGTGGTGACGCCGGGCGGGTCGGCGATCGGCGGCGGCACGACGAGGTGCGCGCCGCCCGGCCGGCGGTGCACGACCAGGAAGCAGTCGCCGACCGTGAGGTAGCAGTACCAGGGCGGGCAGGCGAGCACCGCCAGCAGTGTGGTGGCGAAGTCCTCCGCGCCCAGCCCGGCCGCGCCATCGGTGGACAGCGGACCGGCCACCGCCTCCACGGCCTGGGTGAACGCCGCTCGGCAGGCCCCGGCCCAACGCTCGGCCAGCTCCGCCCAGACCGGCCCGGTGCCGGGCCGCTGCGGCGGGAGCACCGCGCACGCCGACGTGAAGGCCGCCTCGACCGCCAGCCGCGACCCCACCGCGGAGCGCGGCCGCGACCCGGCCCCGTCGGCGACGGCGAGCACGAACACATCGGCGTTCACCGCCCGGTAGAGCCAGGAGTCCTGGTTGGCGACGGCGATGGCGGCGTGCCGCGGGCCTGGCACGCTCACGCCGGCGACCCGCCACTGCGGCGGGAACGGGTCGGTCACAACGGCCCGCCCATCAGCCAGCTGCGGGACTCGTCGTCCGCCTCGACGTCGCGCCGGAACTCGCGCTTGATCTCCTCGGCCGATCCGGTGCCGGCCATGGCCTTGAGCCGGGGGGAGCTGTTCGACACGAGCGTGAGCGCCTGCATGAAGTTCACCTGGGCCAGCGGGTAGTACCCGTCCGGGCCGGCGAGTGTCCGCAGCGCCTCGTCGTCGGCTCCGGGCACGCCGATCGCGAGGAAGATGAGGTTGTGCCCGGCCTCCTCCTGCCGGATCCGCCGGGTCACCTCGGCCAGCCGGCCGGTGGGCCGCCCCTGGAAGTCCGTCGGCGCGCCGTCCGAGATCAGGCACAGGATGGGCCGCCACGCCAGCAGGAGGTTCTGCCGGTCCAGGGACTCGGCCCCGGCATAGACGATCTCGATGCCGCGCTCGATCCCTTCCAGCATCGGGCTGTAGCCACCCGACTGGAGCGCGGCCGGGTTGAACCGGGCCACGTCGACGAACGGGTCGGGCGGCTCGGCCGTGGTGGCGCCGCTCGCGTCGACCGTGCGCACGCCCCCGTGGCCGAAGGTCACCAGGGCGATCTGCGCGGTCCGCTGCAGGTTGGCGTCCGCGCGCATGTCGTTGCCCCAGGCCCGCAGGGACTGGTTGAGCCCGTCGAGCGCGCCGATCTCCCCGATCGATGCGGAGGTGTCGATCACCAGCGTGATCAGGGCGCGGTTGTGGGCCGAACGCGGCGCCGGAGGCGTCCAGGGAGCGGTCATGCGCGGTGTTCCTCCGGTACGGATACGGCGGTGGTGGCCTCGGCCGGCGTGTCGGGACCGGCCACCGTGACGGTGTGGCTGTCGTCGCCGGGCTCGCATTGGACGACCTGGCCGGGCTGGAGCGGCCGGGCCGGGTCGGCCGACGCCCACACGACGACACCGCCGATCTCGACGTAGCCGCCGCCGTCGACGAAGTGGGTGCGCACGACGGCGAACACCGGCTCGGGCGCGGGCTCGATCGGCTCAGCCATCGGCGGGCCGCCCACGCGGCGGGCGGCGAGGAGTGCCAGTGCCCCCGCCGCGCACAGCATCGCCGCGTACAGCCAGGTCAGGCGCGTGTCCATCAGCTCGCACGGGTTCCTGCGCTCACCGGGAAGCCGGTGTGGGTCCAGCGGCGGGTCACGGCGCACCTCCTGCGTCGGCGTCTGTCAGCAGGTATCTGACGGACCGCCGCGCGGGAGGCCTTTACAGCAGGGTCAGCTGCTCGCCCTCGGGCGGCGCCGGGGCGGGGCGCGGGGTGGCCTCGATGGTCTCGCCCATGCGGGTGGTGCCGGTGCCGCCGGTGGTCAGGCCATGGCGACGGGCGGCCAGGCGGACCCGGGCGGTGAGCTCGCGCTGGTAGGACTGGGGGGCGTAGGAGCCGTTGCCGTAGAGGTCGCGGTAGCGGGGGGCCAGGTGGGGGTGTTCGCGCAGGAGCCACTGGCGGTACCACTCCCGGGCACCCGGCCGCAGGTGCAGGGCGAGGGGCACGATGCTGGCCGCGCCGGCCGCGGACAGGGCGGCGACGGTCGCGTCGATGGCGTCCTGGGTGTCGGTGAGGCCGGGGAGGATCGGGGCCATGAGGACGCCCACCGGGAAGCCGCTGTCGGACAGGCGGCGGATGGCGTCGAGGCGGCGGCGGGGGCTGGGGGTGCCGGGCTCGACGGCTCGCCACAGGGCCTCGTCGATGAAGCCGACGGACATCGAGAGGCTGACCCGGGTGACCGAGGCGGCCTCGCGGAACAGGTCGAGGTCGCGGGTGATCAGCGTGCCCTTGGTGAGGATCGAGAACGGGTTGGCGTGGTCGCGCAGGGCGGCCAGGATGTCGCGCATCAGCCGATAGCGACCCTCGGCCCGCTGGTAGACGTCGACGTTGCTGCCCATCGCGATATGGGCGCCGGACCAGGTGCGGGCGGACAGCTCGCGGCGCAGGACCTCGCCGGCGTTGACCTTGACCACGATCTGGGTGTCGAAGTCGCGGCCGGCGTCGAGGTCGAGGTAGGTGTGGGTGTGCCGGGCGAAGCAGTTGTGGCTCACGACGCCGTTGGCGATGAAGTCGCCGGTGCCGGTGGTGATGTCATACATCGGCACGTCGACCCCGAGCGGCTCGACCGCCGTCACCCGCAGGGACTCGTCGCCGCGGACCAGCTCGCCGTCCGGCGACCCGACGGCCCGGGCGGGGGCGAAGCGCAGGCCGAACCGGACCCGCTCGCGCGGACCGCCGAGCACCCGGACACCGTCGAAGGCGTCGGCCACGACGGCGAAGCCGGCCCGCTCGAGGCACTCCACGAGCCAGTCGACGACGACCTTGTCGACCACGTCGAACCGTGGCCCGCCGCCACCCGGCCCGCCGCCACCCGACCCGTCGCCGTCGAGCGCGCCGGCCGCGTCGAACAGCCCGGCCACGAACCCCAGCCGCCACGCCGGCTCCGGCGCCTCGGGCCAGTCGAGCACGGCGCTGGCGTCGCGCACGCTGGCCCCCGCGTATTCCCGGGAGTCCTTCGTCAGCGCGTGCAGCCCCCCGCAGGCCGCCGCGTAGTCGTCGGCCCGCCGCCGGACGCCGGCCGGCACCGGGGAGGCGTGGCCGTCGCCGTGCACGAAGCCGCAGAGGTAGCCGCGGCGATAGGCGGGCGCGTCCACCGGCGGTGCGGGCGGGAGGGCGCCGAACCCGGCGAGCCGGTTGGCGGTGGTGAGGTGGGGGCGGCGGCTGCGGCCGTGCCGGGCGCCGGTCACGTGCTTCCAGCCGCGGTCGGTCAGGAAGCGGTGCTCGCCCGAGGCGACGAGCGCGGTGCCGTCGGCGAGGGTGACGCGGTGGGCGGGCTTGACCGTCTGCCAGTGTGCGAGGACCCGGGTCGTCGTGTAGCGCCGCAGCCGGCCGTCACGCACCGTGCCGACGATCTCGTCGCCGACCCGCAGCTCGGCCAGGGGCGTGGTGGTGCCGTCGGCCATCAGGATCGCGGTGTCGCCGGTCAGGCAGTAGACGCAGGCGTGCGAGCACCCGCGATAGGGATTCAAGGTCCACTCGAACGGCACCCTGGACGCGCCGGGCACCTTGTTGATCAGCGATTTGGCCTGGACCTCGTAAAACGTCATGCCCCGGAACTCGGGCGTGTCGAAGGTCCGGGCGACGGCCCCGGGCAGTGCGAGCGGAAGGGCTCGCGCCGGCCCGGGGTCACCGGTGGCAGGACCGCCAGTCGCCTTGAGGTTGTCCCATCGCACGCGTTCATTCGAACACGCGTTCTAAGCAGACGCAAGGCGCCCCGGCGGTCGACTACGAAGCGTCAGGCCTTGGTGACGGAGTCGGCGTCGGCCGGCTCCTCCGCCTCGGTGGTGGCGGGCGCGGCCTTGGCCGCGGCGGCCTTCTCAGCGGCGTCCTGCTCGGCCGCCTTCTGCTCGGCGACCTTGGCCTTGATCTCGTCCATGTCGAGGTCGCGCGCCTGCTTGATCAGGTCCTCGAGGGCCTGCTGCGGCAGCGCACCGGGCTCCGAGTAGAGCGCGATGCCGTCCCGGACGATCATCAGCGTCGGAATCGAGCGGATGCCGAACTCGGCCGCCAGCATCTGCTCGGCCTCGGTGTCGACCTTGCCGAACGTGATGTCGGGGTTGAGCTCGGAGACCTTCTCGTACGTGGGTGCGAACATCCGGCACGGTCCGCACCAGGAGGCCCAGAAGTCCACGAGAGTGATCCCGTCGCCACCGATCTTCTCGGCGAAGTTCTCCGCGGTCAGCTCTACGGTTGCCATGCTGTTCAGCTCCGATCCCTCATGGCGTCCTCGGGTATGCACCGTCATAACCACGTACCCCTTACCGGCATTCCCAACCGATGCGAGGGATGATGGTCACGTGGCACCAACCGAGCGGCCGGTCTTCGTGTTCGACGGCGACTGTGCCTTCTGTTCATCATGCGCCCGCTTCATCGAGACGCGCATCAAGCCCGCCGCGGACGTCGTGGCGTGGCAGTTCGCCGACCTCGGCCCGCTCGGTCTGACCGAGGAGCAGGTGAGCTCGGCGGTCTACTACGTGGCCCCCGGGCGGGTGAGCGCCGGCCCGGCCGCGATCGCCGACCTGCTGCGCCGCGCCGGCGTCATCTGGCGCATCGCCGGGTCGATCCTAGGACTGCGGCCGATCACGGCACTGGCCTGGCCGGTCTACCGCTGGGTCGCCCGCAACCGCCACCGCATGCCCGGCGGAACCGCCGCCTGCGCCCTCCCCCCGAACCATCCGGCACGAGCGAAATAAAGACGATGCCCCGATAAAGACGATGGACCGATAAAACCGACAAGGGCGAAACAAGCGGAAGAACAAGAGCCGGACTCGGGTCCGCCGTGGGCGCGACCGTCGCTCCCGCCAGGCCCCGGTCGGCGCCAGGGCGCCTCCCTTCCGACTCCGCGGTGCGGACGGTCAGAGCGCGCCCGGCGGCGCCCGGAAGACAACAGCGCCCGCGGTGCGAAAGGTGGTAAAAGCCGCCAGAGGCGGCTTCGTTTTCAGGCGCCGCCAGAGGCGGCTTTCGTTGTGGCCTTTGTTGCGCGGACGCCGAAGGGAGACCCCGGGGCCGACCGGTTCGCCCAGTCTGGCTCGGTGGGCTCCGCATGACCGACCCAGACCAGGCGCTGACGGGAGCAGCGGACCGCAATAACCGCGGACCCGAGTCCGCCCTTTGCTCTTCTCAAACCGCTTTCGCTCACACCGCCGTTGCCGGCTCTCCCGCGGGTTCCGGGGATTCCTTGGCGCGGTCCCGCCACCGCCGCAACCAGTGGATGGGACGGACCGTTTCCAGGGGCAGGAAGGCCGTCATCGCGATCTGGTGCGGGATGAACGAGATGGTGATCAGGCTGATCGTCATCAGGTGGAACAGATAGAAGCCGGCCACGATGGCGTAGCGCCACTTGGGCTTGACGAAGAAGACGATCGGGCTGAACAGCTCGAAGCCGACGATCCCGAACTGTGACACGGTCGTGAAGCCGGGGATCTTCAGCAGCCACTGGGCCAGGGCCGTGCCCCGGCGGATGAACGAGCGGGTCAGTGTCGCGCCGGTCAGCCAGGCCAGGCCGCCGTAGCGGAACTTGGAGATCGAGGCCAGGAAATAGGTGGCGACGACCGCGAGCTGGGTGGCCCGCAGCGCGAACCCGCCGGCCTCGGTCGGGGTCTGGTCGCCGTGGCGGGCGCGGCCGGCGGTGGGCAGGACGGCCAGGGCGACCAGGATCGCGTAACGGTCATGGTCGATCTTGCCGTAGCTCATCGCGATGATCATCCACTCGAAGTAGAGCGCGAAGACCGTCCAGCCGAGCAGGCGGTGGGCGCGCCCGGTCGCGGCGAGCAGCGACAGCGGGATGAGCGCGTAGAAGATCGCGTTGACGATCAGGTGGGTCGGCGTGGGCAGGTGCAGCAGGCGGCCGACGACGAGCGGCTGGTAGAGGTTGCCGGGCAGGTTGCCGTGCGACTTGATCCAGGCGCTGAAGAAGATCAGGTCGAGCGGGACGAACAGGTAGACCAGCGTGCGGAACGCGGCGATGCGCGCCTTCGGCACGGGTGCGAACAGCCAGCCTGCGATCCGGGTCATGGCCGGTACCTCGCCAGAACCACCTCGGTGATCTCCCCCGTCGGCTGTGCGTTGTGCAGATGGTGCTGCACCTCGACGATGTCCACCTCGACCAGCGGCGGCCGGCCGGGGTTGCGGGCGGCGTAGGCCTCACGGACCGACTGCAGCAGCCCCGGGTCGGCCTTGAACCGCTCGATCTGCGCCTCGATCTCGGCCCGGCGCACGCCCGCGTTCTGCTCGTCCAGCTCGAACTTCTTCCCGGTCGTGTCGATCCCGTCGGTGCGCAGCACCAGGACCGGCTCATTGGGCTTGTCGGCGGTGGCGAACATCCGGAACGGCGCGAACGGGAAGACGGAGTCGTCGGCCCAGAACGTCCCGGCCAGCGTCAGCGCGGCGACGACGGCCGCGGCCACCATCCGTGCCGCTTTGCCCCGAGTGTTCAACCGTTCCATCAGCACCGGACCTTACAGCAAGGTGAACGACTCACTCTCCGTAGTGCGAGCGGCATCACAACGCGTAGTGAACACGCTCAGCTCCGCAATCATGTGACGCGCGTCTCTATACGGAGCGTTGCGATCTTGCAAATCGAGCCGCCAAGATACTCAGCACGAAGCGTGGGCGGCGGGCGCCAGGCAGAGCCCCGCCGCTTGCTGCGTTTTGTCACACTCACCCCGTTCCCCCTACCGAGTGCCCGATCCGGCCCGGCATGCTGCCCAGACACCTGCACGGAGGGGGCACCAATGCAGTTCGGGCGGTATTACGAGGAGTTCGACGTAGGCGCCGTCTACCGGCACTGGCCCGGCAAGACCGTCACCGAGGCCGACGACCACCTGTTCTGCCTGTTGACGATGAACCACCACCCGCTGCACCTCGACGCCCACTACGCGGAGACGTCGACGCAGTTCCGGCGCAACGTGGTCGTCGGCAACTACGTCTACTCGATCCTGCTCGGCATGTCCGTCCCCGACGTGTCCGGCAAGGCCATCGCCAACCTGGAGGTCGAGTCGCTGCGCCACACCGCGCCGACCTTCCACGGCGACACGATCTACGGGGAGACGCTCGTGCTGGACAAGCGCGAGTCGGAGTCGAAGCCGGACCGCGGCGTGGTGACGGTGGAGACGAAGGGGTACAAGCAGGACGGCACATTGATCTGCGTGTTCAGACGCCGCGTCATGGTGCCGAAGCGGTCGCACGCCGGCCCGGAGCTGTCCAGCTTCCCGGAGCCGAAGCCGTCAGCCTTTCCGGAGCCGAAGCCATCGGCGGCAGAGTCGTAGAAGCCCGGCCGGGTCGTAGAAGCCCGGCGGGGTCGTAGAAGCCCGGCGGGGTCGTAGAAACAGCGTCAAAGCCCGAGCGCGTGCGGAAGGTAGGGAGGACGGCGTGGGATTGCTGCGCAGGCTGCTGGGGCGGGAGCCGGCCTGGGACGAGCGCTGGGCGGTCTACCCGGGCGAGGTGGGCGGCCACCTGGCGATGTACAACATCGACCTCGGCGCGGTCGAGGCCGCCCCGGTCGCGCGGTTCCCGCAGCGCTTCGACGTCGAGTTCACCTACACCGGCGACGGCGCGAGCGGCATGCCGGCGGCCGGCGAGCTGTCCTCGATCCACGAGCTGGACGCGGCGGTGCGCCAGGTGCTGCGCTCGGCCGGCGGCGCGCTCGTCGGCCGCGTGCTGTCGGACAACACCGGCCGCATCACCGGATACCTCCCGGCCGACAGTATCCCCCCGCCACTGCCGGCGATCGACGGCATCACCCCGCAGACCGGGATGGCCTCCGACCCCGGCTGGACCCGGGTCCGCGACGAGCTGACCCCCGACGCCTGGCAGCGCAACATCATGGACGACAACCAGGTGGTCCAGGAGCTGGAGGCGCACGGCGACCGGCTCAGCTCGCCCCGGGCGGTGGAGTTCCTGGCCTACTTCCCCGACCCCGACCGGGCCGAGGCGACCGCCGCGGAGCTGCGCGAGGACGGCTTCGCGGTCACCGTGGAGCGCGGCGACGAGGGCGACTTCGTCCTGCAGGCGATCCGCCGGGACCCGGTCGAGCCGCCGACCCTGCACGAGGTGACTTGGAAAGTCCGCGGCATCGTCGAGCGCCACGACGGCATCTACGACGGCTGGGGCTGCATGGTCCAGGCCTGACCGCCCCGCCGAACCCAGCCCGACCGCCCAGCGAGACTCAGGCGGCCCCGCCGGACTCAGGCCGACCGCCCCCGCCGAACCCAGCCCGACCGCCCCCGCCGAACCCAGCCCGACCGCCCCCGCCGAACTCAGGCCGACCGCGCCGCCGGGCACCGCACCGCCGACTGGGTGATTAAGCCGCACCGCACCGCAAGACACCGCGCCCCAGGCCGACCGCGCCGCAGGGCACCGCACCGCACCGTCGGCCGGGTGATTAAGCCGGACCGCGCCGCAGGCACCGCGCCGCCAGGCCGGGTGGACGGGCCGGCCCGCGCCGCAGGGGCACCGGGCAGCAGGGCTCAGGTCCGACCGACCCGCCGAGCCACCGAGCGGCGCCGGATCGCGTGGCCCCGCAACCGTTTTGCCTCCGGGAAAAGGCGCTATCACCGGATTTTTCGGCATACGCTCGCGGAGGGAGGTCGCCATGCCGAGCAAGCCCGCTTCCGGCCCGTCCGGCCGCCCGGCCGTCGGGGTCGACCTGCCGCTGCACCGGCCGGAGTGGGACCTGCTCGTCCGGCTCCCCCGCAGCGTGCTGGTCGTGGCCTGCGCCGGTGACGAGCACGTCGACGCCGTCGCCGGGGTGGCGGCCATCGCCTCGGGGCAGCGGTCCCGGGCCCTGCTCGTGCGCGGGGTGGTCGCCGCCATCTTCGCCGAGCAGCTGACCGACAGCGATCTGGACGACGGCGCCGTGCGGCCCGACGCCGTGCTCGCCGACTGCGGGTTCGCCGTGCGGCTGCTGGCCGAGCGGCTCGGGGCCGACATCGCGCTCGCCTACGGCGAGTGGCTGATGGACATCGCCGCGAGCGTCGGGCGCACCGCGTGGGCGGCGGGGCGGATCCGGCTCGGCGGGGTGGAGATCCACCTGGCCGAGCGGCGCTTCGTCAACGGGATCGCCCGCGAACTGGCGCGCGCCTTGCACCGCTGAGGCGGCACTCCCCCGGCGCGCCGCGAGCGCCGGCCGGGTGGGCTGGGCAAACCTTCTCACCCGGCTGGCCTCCAATACCCTCGTGCGCATGGAAGGCGACGAGACCCCCGAACGGGTGGAAGGCCACGAGATCCCGAGGCGGGTGGAAGGCGACGAGACCCTCGAACGGGCGGAAGGCGACGAGATCCCCGAGCGGGCGGAAGGCCACGAGATCCCGAGGCGGGTGGAAGGCGACGAGACCACCGAGCGGGTGGAAGGCGACGAGACCACCGAGCGGGTGGAAGGCGACGAGCTGCCGGTCGGCGTCGGGCCCTGGGACGGCCCGTGGCCGGCGGGCGAGCACTACGACCCCGGCCTGCTCGCCGCGGGCGACCGGCGCAACGTGGTCGACCGCTACCGCTACTGGCGGCTCGAGGCGATCGTGGCCGACCTCGACACCCGCCGGCACGCGTTCCACGTCGCGGTGGAGAACTGGCAGCACGACCTCAACATCGGCACCGTGGTGCGCAACGCCAACGCGTTCCTGGCGGCCGAGGTGCACATCGTCGGGCGGCGGCGCTGGAACCGGCGCGGGGCCATGGTCACCGACCGCTACCAGCACGTGCGCCACCACCCGGACGTGGAGACGTTCCTGGCCTGGACCAAGCGGGAGGACCTCCCGCTGATCGGCATCGACAACCTGCCGGGGGCGGGGGCGCTGGAGCGGGCCGAACTGCCCGAGCGGTGCGTGCTGCTGTTCGGCCAGGAGGGGCCGGGCCTGTCCGAGCCGGCCCGGGTGGCCTGCTCGGCGGTGTACTCGATCGCGCAGTACGGCTCCACCCGCTCCATCAACGCCGGGGTCGCCAGCGGCATCGCCATGCATACCTGGATCCGCCAGTACGGGGTCGGAAACCCGTGAACGGCCTTACCGTGGGTACATGGGCGTCGCAGTCAGCTGTCCCCGCTGTGGTGGTCCGGTGCGCGCGCCGGACCTGATGCACTCCGAATGGCGCTGCGACGCCGACGGCTCGGTGCTGCCGTTGCACGTCGCGCACCACATCGGGCCGGAGATCGTGGACTCGGCCCGGGCCCGGCTCGTCGCCGCCGCCCAGCGGGCCGGGGACAAGCGCCCGACCCCCCTGTGGTGTCCGTGGCCGCTGCCGAGCGGCTGGATGATGACCGGCGTCGGGTGGGTCGGCGACGAGCGCTCCGGCATCCGGGCGACCGCGGTGGCCTGCAGCGGGCCGGGCGTCGTGGAGCACGGGCCGGCCGACTGCGTGATCATCGCCGAGGAGCCCGGCATCGGGCTCGGCACCCGGTTCGCCGGCATCCCGGGGACCGACCCGGGGCCGTTCTTCGACGGGGACATCGCCACCACCACCGCGCACGCCCGGGTCCGGGCCGCGGGCTGGCCGCTGCCGCTGTGGATGGCCAAGTCGCCCGAGGACCGCTGCGCCTACGTGGGTGAGGCGGCCGGGATGTGGATCTACATCGTCACCTGGCCCGCCGCGGCCGGCTATCTCCTCGAAGAGGAGCTCGACCTGCACGATCTCTCCGACGACGTGCCAACCCACCTCGTGTACGGCGCGCCGTCGCCCTATCTTCACGGCAAAGCGTAGACGTCTACCTCTACGATCAAGCTCCGGGCGGACCGCCTCCCGGCGCGGCGCATCTGCACCCTGAGCCGCGCAGCTGATACGCTGAGTTTGGCCGGGGCACTGGTGCGCAGTGTCGCGGGGAGGGGATTGACCGCGATGCTCAAAAAGGTCCTCACCTGGGGAAGCATTGCCTTCCTCATCTTCTTCGTGGCATATCGGCCACAGTCGGCCGCCAACGTGTTCAAGTCGCTCGGCGGCGGCATCATGGACATCGCCACAGGATTCGGCGAGTTTTTCTCGAGCCTCGTCGCCTAAGGACCCAGCCATGTCGACCGGCGCTGAACCCCCCGAGGACGACCCCAACGGCCGGCGGTTCCAGGACCGCGACACGGAGCCGATTCCCCGTGCCCGCCCCGGTTCACGCCCGGAGGCCCGGCCCGACTACTCCGCCGACGACGAGCCGCCGGTCGAATACTCACCGACGTCGGACTACGAGGCCGCCCGCGGCGCCGGCTACGAGCCCGGTGGCAGCTACGAGCCGGCCACCGGTGGCTACGAGCCTCCACGGGCCGAATACACGACGGACGGTGACGACTTCGTCTCCGACGCCTACGCCGACCCGATGACCGACGGCGCCGGCGCGCGCGGCGGGGCCGCACCGCAATACAGCGGCGCCCCGCCGTCGTTCTCCCAGGACGAGTTCGCCCGGCTCCAGGGCGGTGAGCCGGCGCCGTCGGTGCCGCCCGGCAGCCGCGTGGCGCCCTTGGAGGACGAGGCCAGCGGCCACGCGTCGCGCTATCTGTTCCCCACCGAGAAATTCCGCGGTGAATGGAAGCGGCATTGGATCCAGCTCGCCCGCGAGGGCGTCATCGCCATTGTGGCGACGATCGCGATGGGCTACATCGCGGGCTGGCTCACCAAGAGCGGCTACGAGCAGATTCGCACCGCGGTGGTCGTGATCTGGGCCGGCGTGATCCTCTACTGCGCGTGGAAGGTCGCCGACTGGTGGTACGACCGATTCATCCTGACCAATAAGCGGGTCATGGTCGTCTCCGGCATTTTCACCCGCAATGTGGCCATGATGCCGCTGCAGCGGGTGACGGACATGAAATACGTCCAGTCGCTGACCGGGCGAATGTTCGGATACGGGCACTTCGAGCTGGAGTCCGCCGGCCAGGACCAGGCCCTGCGCAATATCCGCAACCTGCCCAACCCCAATGAGCTCTACCTGCGCATCGTCGAGGAGATGTACGAGCCGGAGGCCGTCGAGGCCCGCCTCGGCCGTGCGGTCAGCGGCGAGGACGACGGCACCTGAGCCACCGGGCCACCCGGCCGATCCACCCGAACCCCACCGATCCGGCTGGGAATTCCCTGAGAATCCGTGTCGTCATGCAACCTCCGGACCCCCCAGTGGCGTCTTCGTACGTGGGCGCGGAGGGTGGAGGGGGCGGTCGGTGCCGGACGAGGCAGCAGGTTTCCGCGAGGAAGACTTTCGTGAGTTCGTCGGGCTTCGCTCCAAGGCGCTCCTGCGCACGGCCTACCTGCTGGCCGGTGACTGGGCCACCGCCGAGGACCTCCTGCAGATCGCGCTGACCAAGACCTTCCTGGCCTGGAAGCGGCTCGGGCACATCGAGGCCGTCGAGCCCTACGCCCGCCGCGTGCTGGTCAACACCGCCACCAGCTGGTGGCGGCGGCGCTGGCACGGCGAGCGCCCCACCGAGGTCCTGCCCGAGAGCGCCGCCGCCGACCAGCTCGAGGAGAGCCTGGAGCGCGACGCCATGTGGCGGCACGTCAAGGCCCTGCCCAACCGGCAGCGGGCCGTGCTCGTGCTGCGCTACTACGAGGACCAGTCCGAGGCCGAGACCGCCCGCCTGCTCGGCGTCTCCGTCGGCACCGTCAAGAGCCAGACCTCCCGCGCCCTCGCCACGCTGCGTGACAAACTCAGCGCCGAAGGTGTCCGCCCGGCCGTCAAGTCCCAGCCCGCCCGCCCGCAGCATTCCGAACCCACCCGAACCAGACCACCCAAATCCGCCCCGCCGCTCGCCGTGCTGCCCGATGTGCCGGATGTCGCGGCAGTCCCGGAGCCGGCACAACCTTTTGCCGAGGCTGAGGCGCTTCTACCAGCGGACACCGCGGTCGAAGCACCGGTGGAAGTCGAAGTCTGACTGTGCGCGTGGGTTTGGAGACGTGACAACCATGCTGGAAGACGAGCTCCGCGAGACGTTCGCGGCCAAGGCGGGCAGCGCCCCGCCGGGGTCGCTGTCGTCGCTGGACGGGTTCGCCGACGCTGCCATCCGCGGCGCCGCGCGGGTCCGCCGGCGCCGGCGTGTCGCGGTGACCGGGCTCACCGGGATCGTCGCCGTCGCGGCCGCCTCCGTCGCGGTCCTGCACACCTTCACCGGCGCGGCCCCGATCGGATCCTCCCAGCCGCCCGGGCCGGTCGCCCAGGAGAGCCCGTCGCAGCGCCCGGCGACGGGCAGCACCCCCACCGCCCCGACCGCCCCGCCGGCCATGCGGGAGGTCACCGGCATCGGCCCGAGCGCCGAGGCGGCCACCAAGGTGCGCCTGCAGCTGCCCGCGAAGAGCACCGTCACCGCGGCCTACCAGGCCAAGGACGGCTACCTGGTGGTCAACACCCAGCCCGACGGCGACAAGCAGCTCGTCCTGCAGAACGACACCGAGCAGCAGCAGGTCCTGGTCGACGACGCCACCAACATCGTCGTGGCCAAGGACGGCGACACGGTCGCCTGGGCGTCGCAGGGCAAGATGAACGTCGGCACCCGCAGCGACGAGAAGACCAAGAAGATCACCCAGGGCAACTCGGTCACGGTGCCCGACGACACCCAGCCGGTCACCTTCGTCGGCACCAACCTGGTCGTGAGCAGCGACGACAAGGGCTTCGACGTCTGGCACACCGAGCGCGGCTACGCCCCGACCTGGGACGCGACGGTCGTGCGGGTCTTCGGCGGCACCGCCGACAACGGCGGCGTCTACGCCGAGATCAAGACGGCCGCGGCCGGCGAGACGGCGATGTGCCTGGCCCTGCTGCAGTTCGACCAGCCGTTCCGGATCAAGAACAAGATGTGCGGGCTGCCGGTCGCGGCCAAGGACGGCGCCCGGATCTCCCCCGACGCCCGCTGGCTCGCCTACCCGGTGGCCGGCCTGAAACAGGTCGCGATCGTGGACCTGACCACGGTGTTCCTCACGACCAACGCCAGCGCCGCGGCCTCGCCCGCGGCCAGGGCCAAGCTGTGGAACCTCGCCGTCACCGGCAAGACCGTCTGGCTCAGCGCCAAGATGTTCGTCGTCGACACCGGCAAGAAGTTCCTCACCCTCGACCCGACCGGCCGGGCCGACCAGACGCCGCAGCCCCTGGACCAGGATCAGGACCAGAATCAGGGCACCGACGGCGTCGTGCTCATCGAACCGCTCACAGAGCAGTAGCGCCTCCCTAGACTGGGGGCGTGCGGATCGATCTTCACGCCCACTCGACGGCCAGCGACGGCACCTCCACCCCGGCCGAGCTGGTCGCCGAGGCGGCCACGGCCGGCCTCGACGTCCTCGGCGTGACCGACCACGACACGACCGCCGGCTGGGCGCCCGCCGCGGCGGCCCGGCCCGGCGGGCTCACCCTGGTGCCGGGGGCCGAGCTGTCGTGCCGCTGGCACGGCGGGGCCTTCCCCGTCTCGCTGCACCTCCTGGCCTACCTGTTCGACCCGGCCGACCCCGAGCTCAGCGACGCACTGGCCCGGGTCCGCGCCGCCCGGGAGACCAGGGCCGAGCGCATGGTGGGGCTGCTCAACGCCGGCGGCATCGACGTCACCTGGGATGAAGTGCGACAAGACGCGGCCGGGGGTACTGTCGGCCGCCCGCACCTCGCCCAGGCCCTCATCCGCCGCGGCCTCGTCGGCACGGTCACGGAGGCTTTCGAGCCCGAATGGCTGGGGCGACGGTACCGACTCCCGAAAGAAGATCTCGACGTCTTCGCCGCACTCCGGCTCGTCGTCGGCGCCGGCGGCGTCCCGGTCTTCGCCCATCCGCGGGCCAGCAAGCGCGGCCCGGTGGTGCCCGACGAGATGATCGTCGAGATGGCCGCCGCCGGGCTCTTCGGCCTGGAGGCCGACCACACCGACCACAGCCCCCAGGAGCAGGCCGAGATGCACGCCCTCGCCGACCGGCTGGGGCTCGTCACCACCGGCAGCAGCGACTACCACGGCACCAACAAGACGGTCAGGCTCGGCGCCCGCACCACCGCCCCGGAGGTCCTCGAGCGCATCGTCGGGGCCGCGCACGGCAGCGGTGTCATCGGGTGACGACCGAGTACAGCGGGGCCGGCGATCCGCGCCGCAGCATCGACCTGCTGTGGGGACGGGTGCCGGGCCAGGCCGCCCGGCGGGGGCCCCGGCCCAAGTTCACCGTCCCCGGCATCGTCGCCGTCGCCGTCGCCCTCGCCGACACCGAAGGCCTGCCGGCGGTGTCGATGCGGCGGGTCGCGGAGCGGCTCGGGGTGACCGCGATGTCGCTGTACACGTACGTCCCCGGCAAGGCCGAGCTGCTCGACGTCATGGTCGACGCGGTCAGCGGCGAGGCGGTCCGCGAAAGGTACACGGCCGGCGGCTGGCGGGAACGGCTCGGCGAGGTGGCCCGGACCAACTGGGAGCTCTACCGGCGCCACCCGTGGCTGCTGCAGGTGGCCACCAGCCGGCCCGTGCTGGGGCCGAACACCATCGCGAAGTACGACTTCGAACTGCGCGCCTTCGACGGCACCGGCGTCGGCGACGTCGCCACCGACCAGCTGCTGAGTCTGGTCCTCGACTACGTCACCGGGGCGGTGCGGGCCGCGGTCTTGGCCGACCAGGCCGAGCAGCGCACCGGCCGCAGCGACACCGAGTGGTGGGAGGCGTGGTCGCCGCTGCTGGCCGAGGTCCTCGACCCGGCCCGGTTCCCGGTCGCGGCCCGGATCGGGCAGGCGGCGGGCGAGGAGTACGGCGCCGGCGACCCGGCCCGCGCGTTCACGTTCGGCCTGGAGCGGGTGCTCGACGGCATCGCACAGTTCCTGCCGCCGCCGAGCACCCCTGATTGAGCTCTACCGCAGGTCGAACGGCCGGCAACAGGCCACGATCACCATCGGCGGCGCCACCACCGCCGCAGCATCGCGGCTTGCCGTGATGCTGCGGCCCATCGGTGCCGGTCGAGGCGGCGGGCCGGTTCCCGGTCGCTCCTACCGCAGCGTGGTGTAGATCGCCTTGGTGAGCGAGCCGTTGGCGTCGTCGCCGTCGAGGGACCAGACCATCGCGCCGCCGTAGCCGGCGAGGCGGACGTACAGGCCCTTCTGGGCCACGACGATCGGGTCGTCGTAGGTCCAGTACGTGGTGCCGTTGAACAGCCACGCCGAGCCGGACAGCAGGTCGTGGTACACCTTGTAGCCCTGCTGCGGCAGCGTCGCCAGGACCTTGTAGTCCTCGTTGCCGTCGGCCCAGGTGCCCTTGGCCGCGCCGGCCGCCGGCTGGAACAGGCCCCGGTTGGCGTTGGTGACGCCGGTCCAGCCCTGGCCGTAGTACGGGATGCCGAGCACGAGCTGCTTCTTGGGCGCGCCGCGGTCGGTCCACGCCTTCAGCGAGGTCGACCCGCTGAAGTCGGGGGTCGTCGGAGTGTTGCGCGGGACGAAGAGCGCGGACTGCTGGTTCGTGGTGGGCTCCCACGTGCCGTGGAAGTCGTAGCCCTGGACAGTACCGAAATCGAGGTATTTAAAGATTTTGTTCGCTTCGAAGCCGGCGTCCATCTTCGCCGGTGCGGCCGGCAGGAACGCGGTGAGGACCTTGTTCTTGCCCAGCTGCTTGCGGAACTCGGCGACGAGCTTGGTGAAGTTCTGCTTGTCCTCGGGCCGGATCACGTTGCCCGCGTTGCCCTCGGAGCCGGGCCACTCCCAGTCCAGGTCGAAGCCGTCGAAGACGCCCAGCGTCATGAACTGGTCCATGCACGACTTGACGAACGCCTGGCGCGACGCGTCGGTCAGCGCGACGTCGGAGAACCGCGACGACAGCGTCCAGCCGCCCAGCGACAGCATGACCTTGAGGCCCGGGTGCTTGGCCTTGAGCTTCTTGAGCTGGTTGAAGTTGCCGGCGAGGGGCTGGCCCGCGACGTCGGCGACTCCGTCGACGCTCTCCTCCGCGGAGACCGGGCGCTGGTAGTCGGCCCACGGGTCGACGGACTCACATGCGGTGCCGGTCTTGTCGATGCCGGCGAACGCGTAGTTGATGTGCGTCAGGCGCGCGGCCTGCCCGCTGGTCTCGAGGTTCTTGACGTAGTACTGGCGGCCGTAGATGCCCCACTGGATGAAGTACCCGACCCGCTTGTACTCGTCCTGGTGCGAGGCGCCGTTGGCGTTGGCCGCCGTCCCGGGCGCGAGGGCGAGCGACGTCGTGGCCAGAACCGCCGCGAACCCCGCCAGGAGCGTGCGTTTGCCCATAACCCTCCACCTATCTGTAAGGAAAGTTTGCTGTTCTCTACGGCAAAGTAGGTGCGCCGCCCAACGACGTCAAGACCCAGGTATCCGCTCGATACGGGCCTGCTACGACAATCCGGTCGTGGATTTGAAGCTTCTCGGCGAAGTGTTCGTAACGCTGCTCGTCATCCTGGACCCGCCGGGCGCGGTGCCGATCTTCCTCGCGCTCACCGGCCAGCTCGAACGCCGGGCCCGCCACCGCGCCGCGATGCAGGCCGTGATCCTCGCCCTGGGCGTGATCGTGGCGTTCGCGTTGGTGGGCCGGCAGATTCTGACCTACCTGCACATCGACCTGCCCGCGCTGCAGGGCGCCGGGGGGCTGCTCCTGCTGCTCGTCGCGCTGCAGCTGCTGACCGGCAAGACCGACGACCCGCAGCAGGAGGTGACGACGAACGTCGCCCTGGTGCCCCTGGGCACGCCGCTGCTGGCCGGGCCGGGCGCCATCGTGGCCACCATGCTGTTCGTGCGCCGGGCCCATACGCTCTCGGGGTATGCCGCGATCGCGGTCGGGATCGTCGCCGTGATGCTGGTGGTATACCTGGTATTGCGCTTCTCGGGGGTGCTGGTCCGGATTCTGCGGCCGAGCGGGATCGAGGTCGTCACCCGGATCGCCGGGCTGCTGGTCGCGGCGATCGCCGTGCAGCTCCTGGCCGACGCGATCGGCGCCTTTGTGACGACGTATCTTCATACGCCGCACTGAGCGCTTCGTTGGGCTGCTCCTTTGATGCGTCGGGGGCTTGATATGTCGGGCGCTTCGCGCCACGACATATCCGGATTTTTCGCCTGACGGGGTATTCACCGGATTCGAACTCGGGGGGCCGGTTTTTTGTCGTACCCGGGTGGCAGGATGCTGGGCGTGGAGCAGTTGGGACTTTTCGCGGCGCCGCGGCGCCTCTTCACCTGCACGCCCAGCAAACTCGGCAGCTACGAGGACTGCCCGCGGCGCTACCGATACACCTACGTCGACCGGCCGACCCCGCCGAAGGGCCCGCCGTGGGCGCACAACTCGCTCGGCGCGTCCGCGCACACCGCCCTCAAGAACTGGTATGCCCTGGAGCCCGACCGCCGCCGGCCCGAGGCCCTGCCCGCGCTGCTCAAGGCGACCTGGGTCCGCGAGGGTTACAAGGACGAAGAGCAGGAGCGCCAGGTGTACCGGCGCGCGCTGACCTGGCTCGAATCCTATGTGGACAGCCTCGACCCCGCCGACGAACCCGTCGGCGTGGAGCGCACGGTCGCCGCCCGGACCGAGACCCTGGCCCTGTCCGGCCGCGTCGACCGGATCGACCAGCGCGGCGAAGAACTCGTCATCGTCGACTACAAGACCGGCCGCGGCGGCGTCTCCGAGGACGACGCCCGGGGCTCACGGGCCCTCGCGCTCTACGCGATCGCCACCGCCCGGGTGTTCCGCAAACCCTGCCACCGGGTCGAGCTCCACCACCTGCCGACCGGGTCCGTCGCCGCGTTCGACCACACCGACGCGTCCCTCGAGCGCCACCTCCGGCGGGCCGAGGACACCGCCGCCGACATCGTGGCCGACACCGAGTTCCCGGCCCGCGTCGGACCGCAGTGCTCCTGGTGCGACTACCGCAAGTCCTGCCCCGAAGGCTCGTCGGCCATGGCGAAGGACCCCTGGGCGGCGATCGAATGAGGTTCGGCATCGACGTCTGCACCCTCGGCGACTTCGCGGAGCCCGGGCGGGTGGTCGACGTCGCCGTCGCGGCCGAGCGGGCCGGCTGGGAGGCGCTGTTCGTCTGGGACCACCTGGCGTTCGCGTGGGGCGTGCCGTCCGCGGACCCGTGGGTGACCCTCGCCGCCGTCGCCCAGGCCACCACCGCGCTGCGGCTCGGGACCGCGGTGACACCGTTGCCGCGGCGACGACCGGCGGTGGTGGCCAGTGCGGTGGCGACGCTGGACCGGCTCAGCGGCGGCCGGGCGACGCTCGGGGTGGGTCTCGGGGGCGTCGACGCCGAATACACGGCGTTCGGGGAGGACGCCGACCTGCGCGTCCGGGCCCGCCGGCTGGACTCCGGGCTCGACGTCGTGGGCGGGCTGCTCAGCGGCGAATCGGTCAACGGCGTCACCCTGCTGCCGCGGCCCTTGCAGACGCCGCGGCCGCCGATCCTGGTCGGGGGTGCGAGCAAGGCGGCGCTGCGGCGGGCGGCCCGGTGGGACGGCTGGCTGGCCGCCGGGGACGCCGAGGACGGGACGATGACGGTGTCGCCGGCGGAGATCGCGGCGTCGGTGGAGTACATCGGGCGGCACCGGGACGGCCCGTTCGAGGTGGTGCTGGTGGGGGCGTCGCGGCGCAATGACGACCCGGTGCTCGCCGAATACGCGGACGCCGGGGTGACGCTGTGGCTGGAGCACATCCACGGGCGGCGGGGCACTCCGGCCGACCTCGCGCGTCGGGTCGAGGAGCCCTAGACCGGTCGAGGAGCCTTAGACCGCCCGGGGCTGAGCTGCCGCCGCGCTCCTGTCGGCGCACGCTGCGCTGAAACTGCCGCTGTCCTGGCTGGCCGCTCGCGCGCTCTTGCCGGTCGTTAGCGCTCGCCGCTGGCCCGCGCCTGTCGGTCGCCAGCGCTTATCGCTGGCCCGCTCGCGCGCTCTTGCCGGTCGCCAGCGCTTATCGCCGGCCCGCGCTCGCGGCGTGCGGCTGCTGGGTGCCGCTTGGCGACCACGGCGCTGTGAGTCTCGGCGGAGCTCCGTCGCCGGCCGCTTTGCAACGTTCCATCGTCTCCTGCTCGCCGTGCGCTTGACCTTCGCCGGGCGGGGTCAGGCGTAGTAGATGATCGGGAGGCCGCAGACGACCAGGAGCAGCGTGTAGCCGACGATCATCGCGGCCAGGGCCAGGCCGGCGCCGGGGCGTTGTTCGCGGCGGGACTGTGACCAGGCGATGTGGCCCATCAGGATGCCGAACGGTGGTACCACGATCGCGCAGATCAGGGCCGCCACCGCCATGCCGTTGACTCGCACCTGAGAACCATTTCACACGGCTCGGCCCAGCCCGCGCATGGTCTCGGCGCACCGGAGGTTCGATACTGCGTTAGATACTCGTCGGTAACATAGATTCGCCACGTACCCGTCGGTACATCGGCTCGACCACCGGAGGTCGTCGCATGGCCCGTCTCGCCCGGACGCCGGGGCTCACCGATGTGCAGCAGGCGATGCTGGAGACGGTGCGGGCCTTCGTCGACAAGGAGATCATCCCGCACGCGCAGCAGCTTGAGCACGAGGATGTGTACCCGGCCGACATCGTGGCCGGGATGCGGGAGATGGGCCTGTTCGGGCTGACGATCGCCGAAGAGTACGGCGGCCTCGGCGAGTCGCTGCTCACCTACGCCCTCGTCGTCGAGGAGCTCTCCCGCGGCTGGATGTCCGTGTCCGGGATCGTGAACACGCACTTCATCGTGGCGTACCTGGTGTCCCAGCACGGGTCCGCGGACCAGCGGCAGCGGCTCCTGCCGCGGATGGCGACCGGCGAGGTACGCGGCGCGTTCTCGATGTCCGAGCCCGGCACCGGCTCCGACGTGGCCGCGATCCGCAGCAAGGCGGTGGCCGACGGGGACGACTGGGTGCTCGACGGGCAGAAGATGTGGCTGACCAACGGCGCGTACTCGTCCGTCGTCGCCACGCTGGTGAAGACCGAGCTCGGAGCCGAGTCGGTGTACGGGAACATGACGACGTTCCTGCTCGAGAAGGACCCCGGCTTCGGCCTCAACGAGCGCCTGCCCGGCCTCAACATCCCCGGCAAGATCGAGAAGATGGGCTACAAGGGCGTCGAGACCACCGAGATGGTCCTCGACGGCGTCCGGGTCCCCGGCTCGGCGGTCCTGGGCGGCGCCGACCAGGCCGGCCGCGGCTTCTACCAGATGATGGACGGCATCGAGGTCGGCCGGGTCAACGTGGCCGCCCGCGCCTGCGGCATCTCGATCCGCGCGTTCGAACTGGCCATCGCCTACGCCCAGCAACGCCACACCTTCGGCGCGCCGCTGGTGAAGCACCAGGCGATCGCGTTCAAGCTGGCCGAGATGGCCACGAAGATCGAGGCCGCGCACGCCCTCATGGTCGGGGCGGCCCGGCTCAAGGACGCCGGCCAGCGCAACGACGTCGAGGCGGGCATGGCGAAGCTGCTGGCCAGCGAGTACTGCGCGGAGGTCGTCCAGGAGTCGTTCCGCATCCACGGCGGCTACGGGTACTCGAAGGAGTACGAGATCGAACGCCTGATGCGCGAAGCGCCCTTCCTGCTGATCGGCGAGGGCACGTCAGAGATCCAGAAGACCATCATCAGCCGCGGGCTGCTCCGGGAGTACGGGGTGCGCTGAACCCGCACCGCCCGGCGCGGCTCGGAGGGGTCAGGCGGTGGGGGGTGGGGCGGTCAGGGCGTGGACGGCGCGGACCACGGCGATGCAGGTGTCTTCGACGTAGTCGACGTCGGCGGCTTCGGCCAGGGCCCGGCCTTCGGGGCTGTGGATGTCCTGCTGCAGCCAGATCGCTGGGGCGCCGATCGCCAGGACGTCCTTGACCACCTGGGTGGCGTCGGCGGAGGGGCGGAAGACGTTGACCAGGTCGACCGGGAACGGGATGTCGGACAACGTGGGGTAGGCGCGCTCGCCGAAGATCTCGTCCGCGTAGGGGTTCACGGGGATGATGCGCCAGCCGTGGCGTTGGATCTGCAGCGGTACGGCGTGGGCGGTCTTCGCGCGGCTCCTCGAGGCGCCCACTACGGCGATCGTCCGGGCCTCGCGCAGGATCTGTTCGGCGGTGCGCATGCCCCCAAACCTAGCTCGCCGGCCGACGGCTAGCTTGCCACCAGGATGGGGCGGGGGCCTCCGTGCAGGCCGGCGGCCAGGCGGGCGTTGAGCAGCAGTGCGTGCACGCGGACGGCTTCGGCGGGGGTGCCGATCGCGGTGCGCAGGTGCGGGTGGGAGTGGTAATAGCCCAGCACGTCGACCAGGAAGAGCAGGCTCGCATCGACCGTTTCGGGGTGCAGGGACACCGGTGTGCGGCGGGCGGTCAGGAACAGGTCCAGGTGCGGGTTCGCTCGGTCGCCGTTGAGCTCCACGCCGGTGATGCGCTCCCATCTGTACACCCGGCCGCGCACTTCGACTCCGGACGGGCTCAGCCGCAGGACCGAGGCGCCGCGGGACCGGCGGGTCACCAGTTGGACGCCCACCACGATCGGGAGCAGGGCCACGGCCGCGGCGGCGGTCAGCCAGAGGCGGTTGCCGGTGCCCAGCAGTACGGTCCCCACGATCGTCATCGCCACGGCGAACGCGCGGCCGGCGCGGGCCGCGAGCAAGGTGGCGGGGGCGAAGAACTCCCACGCCGGGCGGGCCTGCGGGTCCTCGCGGCGGCGCAGGTCGAACAGGGCGTGGTCGAGCAGGATGATCGCGACCGCGGCGAGCACGAAGGTGACGTAGCCGGGCACGAGCGCACCGGCCGCCGCGACCAGCAGGGGCGGGGCCACGATCAGGGCTGTCGCGCGCATCCTTCAACGCTAGGGACGGCCGGGCCGGGCCGCGTCAGGTGATCAGGTGACCTGGCGGGCCAGGGTGCCGCGGAGGCGCTCCAGCTCCGGCTCCGAGCCGATGGCGGGGCGCTGCTCCGGGTGCTGCACGTAGGTGTGGATCGTGCGGAACAGGAACCACAGGGAGACGTCGAGCGGCATGTCCTGGCCGGGCTGGAAGCGTTTCACCGGGCGGCCCTCGACGAGCTCCGGGTGGGCGATCGTCCACAGGGAGCTTTCCTGGCCCGGGCCCAGCGCCGCCCACGGTATGAAGCTGCGGCCGCCGTCGACCGCGATGCCGTCGGCGGTGAGCAGCAGCGGGCCGCTGCGGATCATCCGGAACAGCAGCAGGACGACGGTGCAGCCGTTGACGGCCAGGATCGCCCAGGCCATCGTCGGGACGATCCGGCCGGCGACCCGCAGGCCGTTCAACGCCATCAGCACGAGCGCGGCGCTGAGGAGGCCGTTGAAGACGCACTGGCGGCGGAAGGCGGGCAGCGCGGCGAATGCCGGCTCCCCGCGGTACACCCGAAGCTGGAACGTCGAAGGTCCACGGGTGCTCCGGGTCAGCTGGACCAGCCCCACGACGATGCCCAGGACCGTGAGCGGCTGCAGGATCAGCAGCAGCGGCAGGAAGGCCTCGGGCTCGTCGGCGATCAGCACGATGTCGACGGCCGCGGCGACGACGGCCGGCGGCGCGAGCAGCACCACGTAGTCAGCCGGACGAGCCCCCATGCGGCCAAACATAGCCAGGAAAGCTGGTGATTCGCTGACCGTCACCTCACCGGTACTGTGCCTCCCGCACGCTGTTGCCACCGTCGATGACGAGCATCTGTCCGGTGATGTAGGACGCTCCCGGCGAGCACAGGAACGCGATGGTCGCCGCGACCTCCTCGGGGGTGCCGGGACGCCCCATCGGGGTGCCGAAGCCCTGTTTGAGTTCGACGAGGGTGGACGCGCCGGTGTGGATGATGCCGGGCGCGACCGCGTTGACGGTGATGCCGTCGGCCACCAGCTCCATCGCCAGGGCGCGGGTGAGCCCGACCACACCGGCCTTGGCCGCCGCGTATCCGGCCTCGGCGGGCAGCGCGTTGACCGGGCCCGCGGTCGCGGCCAGGTTGACGATCCGGCCCCAGCCGTGCTCGGCCATGCCTCCGACGAAGGCCCGGCTGACCAGGAACGCGGTGGTGAGGTTGCGGTCGATCTCGGCCCGCCACTCCTCGTAGGTCAGCTGGGCGACCGGGCGCAGCACCTCGGGGCTGGCCTTGCTGGCCAGGCCGGCGTTGTTGACCAGGATGTCGACCGGGCCGAGGCTGTCGAGGATCGCGTCGGCCAGCGCGCCGACCTCGGCCTCGACGGTCAGGTCGGCGACGAAGCCGATGACGCCCAGCTCGCTGGCCCGGTCGTGGATGCGCCGGGTCGTGGAGACGATGGCGACCGCGGCGCCCATCTGCTTGAGCCGGCGGGCCGTGGCGTAGCCGATGCCGTCCGGGCTGCCCGCGCCGGTGACCAGGGCGATCCGCCCGTCGAGGCGGTCGACGGCGGTCGGGGCCTCCTCCTCGGCCGTCTCGCCTTCGAGGTCGGGACCACTGGACGGTACGGCTCGCAGGGTGCGCCGCGCGGAGGACGGCCGGCTCGCGTCGCGCCGGCCGCTCTTGCCGGCGGGGCCGCTGGAACGTAGGTCGGGTGCCATAGGGCAAATCCTGCCTGCCGGACACACCGGCGGGCAATGCGACGCGCGTTTCTCAGTTCGGCGGGGTGAATGCCGAGGTGCGATTCATCCCCGCCGCCCGGCCCTTGGCCGCGATGACCAGTGCCATTTTGCGCGAGGCCTCGTCGATCATCTCGTCGCCGAGCATGACCGCGCCGAGGCGGCCACCCTCCTCGGACGTGGAGTAGTCGTAGGCGTCCAGGATCAGTTCGGCGTGGTCGTAGTCGTCCTGCGCGGGCGAGTACACCTCGTTCGCCGCCTCGATCTGGCCGGGGTGCAGCACCCATTTGCCGTCGAACCCGAGCGCGGCGCTGCGGCCGGCCACTTCGCGGAACGCGTCGACGTCGCGGATCTGCAGGAACGGCCCGTCGATCGCCTGCAGGTCATGCATGCGGGCGGCCATGAGGATGCGCATGAGGATGTAGTGGTAAGGGTCACCCGGGTAGCCGGGGATGAGCCCGCCGACGACCAGTGACTTCATGTTGATGGAGGCCATGAAGTCGGCCGGCCCGAAGATGATGGTCTCGATACGCGGGCTGGCCGCGGCGATCGCGTCGACGTTGACCAGCCCGGCGGCGTTCTCGATCTGCGCCTCGATGCCGATGCTTTTTTCTTTGAGCCCGATGGTCTTCTCGATCTGGGTGAGCGTCAGGTCCAGCCACTCGATCTGCGCCGCGTTCTGCACCTTGGGCAGCATGATCGCGTCGAGGTGCTCGCCGGCGCCTTCGACGACCTCGATGACGTCACGGTACGTCCAGGGGGTGGTCAGATCATTGACGCGCACGACCCGCGTCTTCCCGGCCCAGTCCCCGTCGTTCAGCGCGGCGACGATGTTCTTGCGGGCGTCGGCCTTGGCCAGCGGCGCGACCGCGTCCTCCAGGTCCAGGAACACCTGGTCAGCCGGGAGCCCCTGGGCCTTGCCGAGCATTTTCACGCTCGAACCGGGCACGGCGAGACATGAGCGGCGCGGTCTCATTCAAGCTCCTCAAGGACTCTTCAGGCGGCTACCTGACGGTAACCTCGACGCGTGAGCACACAGAATCCCCCTGTGGGAGATCTCACCGGGCGCACGGTGGTCGTCACCGGCGCCAGCTCCGGCATCGGCCTGGCCGCGGCAATCGACATGGCCCGGCGCGGCGCCAACACGGTGCTCGTGGGCCGCGACCCGGGCCGCCTGGAAGCCGCCGCGGCCGCGGTGAAGGCGGTCGCGAACGGCCGCCCCGTCCCCGCCTACCGCAGCGACTTCGCGAAACTCGACGACGTCCACGTGCTCGTCGATCACCTGCGCCAGCGGTACCAGCGCATCGACGTGCTCGCCAACAACGCCGGCGGCATGATCCGCGGCCACCGGATCACGGCCGACGGCTTCGAGGCGACCCTGCAGACCAACCACCTGGCCGCGTTCCTGCTCAGCAACCTCCTGCGGGAGCAGCTGCGCGGCGGCCGGATCATCAACACCGCCTCCGGCGCGCACGCGGCCGGCGCCCTGGACCCGTCGGACCTGCGGGGCGTGCACAAGCGGGGCTTCTGGCGGATGTACGGCTCGGCCAAGCAGGCCAACATCCTCTTCGCCGCCGAAGCGGCCCGCCGCTGGCCGGACATCATGTCGGCGAGCTACCACCCGGGCTTCGTCCGCAGCCGGTTCGGTTCGTCGATCGGCGTGCCCGTGGCCGCGCGGTTCGCACCGTTCGCCCGCAGCCCGGAGAAGGGCGCGGAGACGCTGGTGTGGCTGGCCGCCACCCCGACGTCGCAGCTGACGTCGGGCGGGTACTACCTGGACCGCAAGCTGATCCGCCCGACCCGCACGACCGACGACCCGGCTCTGGCCGCCCGCCTGTGGGAGGAGAGCCTGGCCGCAGTGGGCCTGAGCTGATCGCCGAGTGCGATTGGCTGGTCGCTGTGTGCGATCGCGTTGTGAGATCGATTAGGTGGCGCCGGGTAGGATTAGGTTTGGAAAAAGGGGGTGCGGCACCGGCGAAACGTGTCCGCGCTTCTTGGGTCGGCCTGCTTGTTCGGTCAGGGCTTCTTGGTGGCTTCGGTCAGCGCTTCTTGGTGGCTCCGCGGACTTTGTGCAGGCGGAACGGGCGCCGTGGGATGCGGGTCGCCGGCGTCGGGCGGGGTGGGGCGGCCTGGGCGTCGTCGGGCAGGTCGGCGGAGGCGCCCGCGGGTGTGAGGCGGCTGACGACGCACCGCTCGGCCCAGCCGCGGGCGAGCTCCTCGGCGCCGCCGGAGCCGTTGAGGCGTTTGCCGGCCAGCTGCGGCACGAGCTCGGCCCACGCCTCGTCGCCGGGGGCGATGCGGGTGACCTCGGCCGGGAAGGTGACGATCCGGCCGCCGTGGTCACCGCGGAGGCTCACCTCGGCCGTCGCGGCCTCAGCCAGGCCGGGGACCGACTGCTCGCCCTCGCCGCTGACCACGAGCAGGGCGCCGCCGAGCCACGCGCACCAGACCAGCGTGGCGGGGCGGCCGCCGACGGCGACCCAGGCGACCGCGGCCTTCTTCGCCGCCTCTTCGACCAGCGCGTCCATACCGCCCATCCAATCACGGACCGCCGATCCGCTCACGGGTTGATCGGCTCCTGCGGGGAGTTGATCGGCTCCCGCGGGGAGGCGATCGGCTCCCGCGGGGAGGCGTCCTTGTACTCGTCCGAGCCGTATCGCAGCGCCTCCAGGCCCGGTGGCCACTCCGCCGGCGGCCAGCCGCCCTTGCGCAGCAGCGCGGCCACGAAACGGTCCGGCTCCGCGATCTTGGCCCAGACCGCGGGCAGGAACGTGGCTCGGCGGCCGTCGTTGTCGTGCAGGATCAGGCCGTCCACGCCCGGGTCCAGCGCGGCCACCAGGTCCGCGCGGGTCGTGGCGGTGATCGGGGTCGGGCGGGTCAGGACCGAGACCTTCACGTCCAGTGCCGGCCAGTCGTCGGCGGTCACCGGTGGCAGCCGCGGGTCGCGCATCGCCTGCAGGGCGTTGCGGACCACGTCACGATGCAGGGGCTGGGCCGGTTCCAGGGTGCCGACGCAGCCGCGTAGGGCGCCCGCGCGCTCCAGGGTCACGAACGACGCGCCGTCCTCGTGCAGCGGCCCGGGCGGGACCTGCACGGCGAGGCGGCCGCCGGTGAGCCGTGCGTGTATCGCGTCCGCCGCCAAGCGGGCCAGGAAACGGCCATCCGTCAGCGACAGCGCCGCCGTCACGGTCACCCCACCAGCATAGGCGCCCCGACCAGCTCCAGGATCGCGCTCAGCGACGCCACCGCGGGCCCGCGCCAGTCCGGCTCGGCGTCGAACGTCAGGTGGGCGCCGAGGTCGGGGGCCCGCAGCTGGACCGCGGTCAGGCCGTATCGGGCGGCGCCGGTGAGTTCGCGGCTGCCGCCGTCGCCGACGTACAGGGAGTCGGCCGGTGCGACGCCGAGCTGGGCGCAGGCGGCGGCGTACATGGCCGGGTGGGGCTTGGTGTGCCCGACGCGGCTGGAGTAGACGGCGGCGTCGACCAGCGGGGCGAGTGGCGTGTGCGGCAGGAGCATCGGCAGCTCGACCCAGCAGTCGCTGACGATGGCGACGCGGATGCCGAAGTCTTTGAGCGCCTGGAGTACCCCGAGTGTCTCCGGCCGCAGCGGCCCGTCGGACTGGACGGTGGCCAGCCGCACCCGGGCCGCCTCGCGCAGCTGGGCGGTGGTCGGCTCGACGCCGAGCTCGGTGCACAGGCGGCGCAGGCCGGACAGCAGGCTGCCGTACCCGCCGCGGGCCCGTTCGTCGTAGCTGCGGTCGAGGACGCTGAGCCACGCGTCCGGGTCGACGCCGAGGATCTCGGCCGTGCGGCGGTGCCCGTCGCCCCGGACGACCGCACTGGTACAGGTGTTGAAATAGTCAAAACAGACAGCTTGAATCACCGTTCAGTCCCCCTCGCATCCTCCGAACGGTCTACCTGGTCGCCGTGGGCCATCAGTGTCGGATCAACGACAATTCGCAGCATGCGCAAGGTCGGTCTCACCACCATCGCCGCTCTCGTCGTCGCGATCGTGGCGGTGTCGGCCTCGGCGCCGCTCATCGCGTTCGCGGCCGCGCCCGCGCTCGCCATCGCCTTCTGGCGCAACATCCTCGGCGCGGCCGCGCTGGCCCCCGCCGCGATCGCGCAGGGAAACAAGCAGCGATCGCCATCGGCGCGCGCCTCGTTGCGCGTCACCGTGCTGGCCGGCGTCTGCCTGGCCGTGCACTTCGGCACCTGGGTACCGAGCGCCAAGCTGACCAGCGTAGCCATGTCGGTGGCCCTGGTGTCGACGACGCCGGTGTGGACGGCGCTGGTCGCGGCCGCGCGCGGGGTGCGGGTGCCGGGCAGCACCTGGGCCGGCATCGGGATCGCGGTGGCCGGTGTGGCGTTCGCCACCGGCGCCGACCCGGACCTGTCGGGGCGGGCGCTGCTCGGTGACGCCCTGGCCCTCGCCGGTGGGATCGCCGCGGCCGGGTACACGCTGCTCGGCGAGCACGCGCGGGTCAGCCTGCCGACGACCGTGTACGCCTCGATCTGCTACTCGGTCTGCGCGGCGCTCCTGCTCGTCGCGTGCGTCGTGAGCGGGGCCGAGCTGTGGGAGTACACCTGGGAAACCTGGGCCGCCATCGTGAGCATGACGATCGGGCCCCAGCTGCTCGGGCACACGCTGATCAACTACTCCCTGCACCGGGTCAGCGCGACCACGGTGGCGGTGCTGCTCCTGCTGGAGGTGCCGGGCGCGCTCGTGATCGCCTGGCTGCTGCTGGGGCAGCTGCCGGCGGCCCGCACGCTGCCCGGCATCGCGATCCTGCTGGCCGGGGTGGCCGTGGTCGTCGTGGGCGGGCGGCGGCGTCAGCCGACGAAGGGCGGCACGATCATCTCACCGGAGGCGATCGGCACCACGTGACCCGACACCGTGGCGCCGACGGCGGCACCGCCCTGCGCGGTCACCGTGCACGTCAGAGCCGACGGGCGATGCATTTCCAGACCCTGCGCAATGTGGTACTGCGAGACGCCGTCACCAGCCACGAGTCCGCTGGTGACCAGCCACACGCCGAGGCCCATCGCGGCCGAACCGGTCGCCGGGTCCTCGGTCACGCCGACACCGGGCACGAGCACGCGGACGTGTGCGCGGTGCTGCTCGGCGTCCCAGTGCAGGACGCTCGATTTGTCGACGGGCCTCTGCAGCCGCACCCGGGTGACGGCCTCGTCGGTGACCGACAGGTAGGTGAACTCGAGGCCGCAGCCGGCCGTACGCGGCGCCGGGCCCAGGTAGTCGGCCTCGGTCAGCCCGACCGACTCCAGCAGCGGCAGCGGGTCCAGGGCGGGGCCGACCGTCGGTGTGCCGCCGGTCACCGTGGCCGAGCCGTGGACCTCGTCGACGTGGATCGGCAGGAGCCCCGCCCCGCACTCCTGCACCACGTCGGGCCCCGTGATGACGCCGCCCCGGACGAGCGTGACGGCACAGCCGACGGTCGGGTGGCCGGCGAAGGGCAGTTCGGTGACGGGGGTGAAGATGCGGGCCCGGTACGTCGCGCCCGTGCCCTCGCTCGGGGGCAGGACGAAGATCGTCTCGGAGAGGTTGAACTCCCGGGCGATGGCTTGCATCTGCTCGCCGGCCAGGTCCTGCGCCTCGAAGACGATCGCCAGGGGGTTGCCGGTGAAGGGCCGGTCGGTGAAGACGTCGACGATCGAGTACCGCACCATGCTCATTCGGCCAGCCTAGGGGGCCGCGGGCCGGGGAGTTCGGTCCAACGCCTGCTTCGTGGCCCGCTTCAGTAGGCTTGAGCCTCGTGAGTACTGCGCCGCGGGTCTACATCGCGCGCCTCGCGGGCCTGAGCGTGTTCGATCCGAACGGCGACCAGGTCGGCCGGGTGCGGGACGCCGTCGCCCGGGTCCGGCCCGGCACCCAGTCCCCGCGCGTCGTCGGGCTGGTCGCCGAGATGCCCATGCGCCGGCGCATCTTCCTGCCGATCGGCCGGATCACCGCCATCGAGCCCGACGCCGTGGTGCTCAACACCGGCACGCTCAACCTGCGCCGCTTCGAGAAGCGCCCGGGCGAGCTGCTGGTGCTGGAGGACTTCATGGACCGGCACGTCACCGTGGCCGCGACCGGGCGGACCGGGGCCGTGGTCGACGTGGCCATGGACGCCGACCGCACCGGCGAGTGGTCGCTGTCGCGGGTGGCGGTGCGCGAGTTCACCGGCCGGCTCACCCGCCGCGGCCACCTCAACCAGCTCGAGTGGTCGGAGGTGACGGGCCTGGCCGGGGAGCCGCAGACCCAGGGCACCGCCGGCATCCTGGCCGTGCTGGACAACATGCGCCCGGCCGACCTGGCCAACGTGCTGCAGGACCTCTCGGAGAGCCGGCGGGTCGAGGTCGCCACCGCCCTGGACGACGAGCGCCTGGCCGACGTGCTCGAGGAGCTGCCCGAGCACGACCAGCTGGAGATCATCACGGCGCTGGAGCCGCAGCGGGCCGCCGACGTCCTGGAGGAGATGGACCCGGACGACGCCGCCGACCTGCTCGCCGAGATGCCGAAGCCGGAGCAGGAGGTGCTGCTGGACCTGATGGAGCCGGACGAGGCGTCACCGGTCCGGGCCCTGCTGGAGTACGCCCCGGGGACGGCCGGCGCGGTCATGACCTCCGAGCCGATCGTCATGGCGCCCGACAACACCGTCGCGGAGGCCCTGGCCCGCATCCGCGAACCGCAGCTGTCCCCGGCGGTGGCGGCCGGTGTGTTCGTCACGCGGGCGCCGATGGCGACACCGACCGGGCGGTACCTCGGCGTCGTGCATTTTCAGCGCCTGCTCCGCGAGCCCCCGTCGGCGCTGCTCGGCGGGGTGGTCGACAACGACATCGACCCGCTCGCCCCGGATCTGACCCTCGCCGAGATCACTCGGCGGATGGCGACCTACAACCTGGTGGTGATGCCCGTGGTCGACGACAACGACAAGCTGGTCGGTGCGGTCACCGTCGACGACGTGCTCGACCATCTGCTGCCCGTCGACTGGCGTGACCGTGATCACGCCGAGGCCCTGAACATCGCGATCCCCGGCAGCAACGGAGGCACCCGTGGCTGAGCGGCGCCGCCTCGACCAGCCGCGGGACTCGCGGATCTCGCTGCCCCGCTTCGACCCGGAGGCGTTCGGGCAGTGGTCGGAGGGCATCGCCCGGTTCATGGGCACGGCGAAGTTCCTGGTCTACATGACGATCGTGATCCTGGCCTGGGTCGCGTGGAACACGCTCACCCCGAAGAGCTGGCAGTTCGACCCCTACACGTTCACGTTCCTGACGCTCATCCTGTCGCTGCAGGCCTCCTACGCCGCCCCGCTGATCCTCCTCGCGCAGAACCGGCAGACCGACCGGGACCGGGTCGCGGCCGACGAGGACCGGCGGCGGGCGGCGGCGCAGAAGGCGGACACGGAGTATCTGGCCCGGGAGATCGCGGCGCTGCGGATCGCGCTGGGTGAGGTGGCGACCCGCGACTTCCTGCGTTCGGAGCTGGCCCGGGTCGCGGAGGAGCTGGACGAGGCGGCCGACCGGCGGGCGAAGGCGGAGCGCAAGAAGGTCCGCAAGGCGCTGGGCTCGCTGTCCGACCCGCTCGGCATCGACGAAGCGGACGATTCGGTCGACACGGACGAACCCCCGCGCCGCCGGAAGCATTGAGGTCTTGCTTACGCCCCCCGTGCCTCAAGGGGCGAGGCGCGGGGGGCGTGTAAACGATGGTCGCACCGGTTTGGGTACGCGGACAAGCCCCGCGGGTGGACATAATTCGCCAATCGGACGTGTGACGCAGTCCTCGTGCGGGGTTGACACGGCGGGGGTGGGCGGGGGCGCGACGTAGCATGGCAGGCATGTCAGCCCCGGCCACCACCGTTGAGGACGCGATCACCGCCGCGCTCGCGACCGTCGACGACCCCGAGATCCGCCGGCCCATCACCGACCTGGGCATGGTCCGCGACGTCACCCTCCGCCCGGACGGCGTCGCCCTCATCGGCATCCTGCTCACGGTCGCCGGCTGCCCGCTGAAGGACAAGCTCCGCAGCGACATCACCCGCGCGGTCTCGGCCGTCGACGGGGTCGTGGGCGTCGAGATCGACTTCGGGGTGATGACCGCCGAGCAGCGCAAGGACCTGCAGTCGAGCCTGCGCGGAGACGTCCAGGAGCCGGTCATCCCGTTCTCCCAGCCCGGCTCGCGCACCAGGGTGTATGCGGTGGCCAGCGGCAAGGGCGGCGTCGGCAAGTCCAGCGTGACCGTCAACCTGGCCGCCGCGCTCGCCGCCCGCGGCCTGTCCGTCGGCGTCGTCGACGCCGACATCTACGGCCACTCGGTCCCCCGCATGCTCGGCGTCGAGGGCCGCCCCACCCAGGTCGAGTCCATGATCATGCCGCCGTCGGCGCACGGCGTGAAGGTCATCTCGATCGGCATGTTCACCCCCGGCAACGCCGCCGTCGTGTGGCGCGGCCCGATGCTGCACCGCGCGCTGCAGCAGTTCCTCGCCGACGTCTACTGGGGCGACCTCGACGTCCTCCTGCTCGACCTGCCGCCCGGCACCGGCGACGTGGCCATCTCCCTGGCCCAGCTGCTGCCGTCGGCCGAGATCCTGGTCGTGACCACGCCGCAGGCGGCGGCGGCCGAGGTCGCCGAGCGGGCCGGCTCCATCGCCCTGCAGACGCACCAGCGCATTGTGGGCGTCGTGGAGAACATGTCGTGGCTGGAGCTGCCCGACGGGTCGCGCATGGAGGTGTTCGGCGCGGGCGGCGGCCAGACCGTCGCGGACTCGCTGACCCGGGCGGTCGGGGCGACGGTACCCCTGCTGGGTCAGATCCCCCTCGACACGCGCCTGCGCGAGGCCGGCGACTCGGGCCTGCCCCTGGTCCTGGACACGCCGTCGGCCCCGGCCGCCGCCGCCCTGGCCGCGGTCGCGGACAAGCTGGCGCAGCGCCGGGAGAGCCTGGTCGGCAAGCCCTTGGGCCTGAAGCCCGCCGGCCGCTGAACGGTTCGCTCACGGCTCGGGCTTGACATGTCGGGCGCTCCGCGCCGCGACATGTCACATTTATACCCCGACGGGCGAAAAATCGGCCTATGTCGCGGCACCGAGTGCCCGACATAGGGTTGAGATCTTGAGCGGAGTCCGGCCGTCGCGTGGCGAAAAGGCGGCAAAGGCGGCTCTGGTACCTGCTGTGCGCGTGACGAGCCGCCGAAGCGGACGGCAGCCGGTCCCGGCCGCCGCGCGGTCAGACCTCACACCGGAGACTGCCGCCGCGCGGCAAAGAACAGCGCAGGCGGCAGCGGAGTCCGGCCGTCACGCGGCGAAAGGCGGCTCTGGTACCTGCTGTGCGCGAGACGAGCCGCCGAAGCGGACGGCAGCCGGTCCGGGCCGCTGGGCGGTCAGACCTCACACCGGAGACTGCCGCCGCGCGGCAAAGAACAGCGCAGGCTGCTTTGGTACCGACTGTGGAAGTTACGAGCCGCCGGAGTGGACGGCGGCCGGCTCAGGTGACGTCGTCCCAGGAGGCGCGGACGGCCGGCTGGGACGTCGGGGCCGAGGTGGACGACGTGGCGCCGCGGACCGAGTTGTTGGCGGCCGAGGCGGCGTCCTGGGCGTCGCGCTTGACCTGGTCGGCGACGCCGCGGACGTCGTCGTAGATGCCCTGCAGCGGCTTGCGCAGGGCCGCCTCGTCCTCCTCGCTGAGGAGGTGCTTGCGCAGGAACGTCTTCGGGTGCAGGTCCTCGAGCTGGATGTCGGTGCCGAGCTCCTTGCTGAGGTCGCCGGTCGCGTTGCGGGCCATCTGGCGGATGTTGCGCAGCATCTTCACGCCGTCGCTGATCGCCTTCGGGAGGCGGTCGGGACCGAAGATGAACAGTCCGACCAGGATGATGACGAGGAACTCCCAGCCGCCGATGTTGTCCAAGCCCATGTGCCGGCCCTCCCCTGCTTTCTCCCGGGCAAGACTACGCACCTCCGGCCCGGTTCCGGGAGGGTCTGTCAGGTCACTTCGCGTCGGCGACGAGCGTGACGGACGCCTTCGCCCTGGCAGTACCCCGGAGATATTGAATTTCGACCGTGTCGCCGGGCGCGTATTTGCGCACGAGCGCGGTTAAGTCCCACGCCTCCTCGACCGGCTTGCTGTTGACCGCCATGACCACGTCACCGGCCTTGAGTCCGGCCGTCTCGGCGGGTCCGCCGGCCTCGACGGTGGCCAGGCGGGCGCCGCCGAGTGGGTTCTGGTAGGAGGTGTCGACCTGCACCCCCATCACCGTGCGGCGGGCCTTGCCGGTGTTGATGATGTCGGTGGCGATGCGGCGGGCGTGGTTGATCGGGATGGCGAAGGCGAGGCCGACGTTGCCGGCGCTGGACTGGTCCTCGGCGAGGGTGCCGATCACGGAGTTGATGCCGATGACCCGGCCGGCCGCGTCGAACAGCGGGCCGCCCGAGTTGCCCTGGTTGACGGCGGCGTCGGTCTGGATCGCGGCGTAGTAACGGGCCGTGCCGCCCTCGCTGGTGCGGATGGGGCGGTCGAGGTAGCTGACCACGCCGTAGGTGACGGTGCTGGTCAGGCCCAGCGGCGCACCGATGGCCACGACCGGGTCGCCGACCTGCACGGCGTCGGAGTTGCCGAACTGGACCGGCACGACCTCACCCTCGGGCAGGCCGTTGGTGTCGATCTTGAGCACGGCGATGTCCGACTCGGGGTCGCTGCCGACCACGCTGGCCGAGGCGACGGTCGCATCGCTGAAGCGGACGGTGGCGGAGCCGGTGCTGCCCTCGACGACGTGGTTGTTGGTGATCACGTGGCCGTCGCCGCTGACGACGAAGCCCGAGCCCAGCGACGTGCCGTTGCCGACCCGGACGCTGATCGTGACGACGCTCGGCAGGACCTTCTTGACCAGGCCGGCGACGGACTCGGGGGCGCGGTTGTTGGCCTCGGTGGTGCCGAGCTGGCCGCCGCCGAGGGTGGAACCGCCCCCGCCGACCGCGAAGACGTAGCCGAGGGTGCCGCCGAGCGCACCGGCGAGCAGGGCGGTGACGATGGAGACGACGAGGACCAGACCGATGCCGACCCGCGGCCCGGCCGAGGGTGGCGGCGGCTTCTCCAGCGCCGGCGCCTCGTCCTCGGGTGGCTTGACCACGACGACCGGAGCGTCCGGGTCGCGCCACGGGTCCGCCAGCGCGTCGGACCACCAGCTGTTGGCGGCCGGCTGCGGCGCCGCGGCCTGGGGCGCGCTGGGCGCGGCCCAAGCTGGGCGCGCCCCCCAGCCGGTGTTGCTGGCCGGCGCGCCGGGGCCTGGCTGCCGCCAGGCCGAACCGTCTGTCACGATCGGCTCCTCCGTCCGTTTCGCATCCAGCATTACACGACCCGGCTTGAAGCATGCGAGGGCGAGGTCTCCTAGAGTTGCGGTCTATCGACTTCTCTTAAGGGGTGCCCCATTACCGTGTCCGCTCGGACCGCTGATTTCATCGACGGCTTCGTCGCCGAGGAGCCGGTGCTGTCGGCCGCTCGCGAGGCCGCCGCTGAGCTGGGCATCAATGCGGTGAGCCGGGGCAGCGGGGCGGCCCTGCGGGTGATCGCGGCGGTGAGCAACGCCAAGGCCGTCGTCGAGGTGGGCACCGGCACCGGGGTGAGCAGCGGCTGGCTGCTGCGCGGGATGCGCCGCGACGGCGTCCTGACCACCATCGACTTCGAGTCCGAGCACCAGCGCGTCGCCCGCCGCGTCTTCTCCGCCGCCGGTCACCCGCCGTCGCGCACCCGGATCATCACCGGCCGCGCGCTGGACGTGCTGCCCCGGCTGGCCGACCGCGCCTACGACCTGATCTTCGTCGACCACGACCCGAGCGAGTACGGCCCGGTGGTGGCCGCGGCCGAGCGTCTCCTGCGGCCGGGCGGCACCCTGGTCCTGGCCGACGCCCTGGCCGGCGGCCGGGTCAGCGATCCCACAGTGCGGGACGCGGAGACGGTACTGCTGCGGGAGGCGGTCAAGGCCCTCCGCGAAAGCGATGCGTGGACCCCGGCCCTGCTCCCCCTCGGTGACGGAATGCTCCTCGCCGCTCGCGCGCAGTAACTTTCGCGGGCGCCGGCCCGAAACCGTCGTACCCGGGGCCGACGATGCCGTCATGAGCGAACTCGGCATCATCACCCGGACCATCCTCCCGGCCACGGCACCGTATGACTTCCACTGCACCCTGCGCGCTCTGAAGGATTTCTGGCCCGGCCGCGGCGACATCGCACTCGACCTCCGCGGCGGCTGGGCCCGCCGCGCCCTGCCGCACCCGAGCGACCCCGACGCGGCGATCGTGGTCCAGATCACCGAGCGCGACGACGGCGCGCCCGGGGTCGCGCTGACCCTGTTCAGTGCCGAGCCGCTGGACGGGCTCGACCTGGACGTCGCCCGCGGCCGGGTCGCGGCCTGGCTCGGACTGGACGACGACCGCACCGAGTTCCTCCGGCTGGTCGCCGACGACCCGCCGGTCCGGGCGCTGCTGGCCGCGACCACGGGCCTGCACATGGTGCGGTTCCCGACCCTCGCCGAGGGTGTCGTCTACTACGCGCTGGTGCAGAACTCCGCGCCCTGGTACGCAGCCAAGATCAAGCGCAGCCTCGCCGCCCACGTCGGCACCCCGGTCTCGGTGTGCGGCGACGAGTTCCTGGTCCTGCCGGAGCTGCCGTGGCTGGCGCAGCTGACGCCGTTCGAGCTCGTGCCGTTCGTCGGCGGGCGGCCCCGGGCCGACCGGGTGGCCTCGATCATCGGCGGCGTGGCGGCGCTGCACGAGGAGCTGCTGCGCACCGCGCCCTACGGGGAGGCGCGGGCGGCGCTGCTGGGGGTGCGCGGCATCGGGGAGTACACGGCGCACTCCCTGCTGCTGCGGGCCCTCGGGCGGCCGGACGCGGTGCCGCTGGAGCACGCGCAGTACATGGACACGGTGCGCACGGTCTACGCGGAGAGCGCCGAGCCGTCGCCGGCCGAGCTGCGGGACCGATACGGGCCGTGGATCGGCTGGTGGGACTACTGCTGCCGGACCGCGCTGGGCTGGCGGGAGGCGGAGCGCAAGGAGCTGGAGAAGGCACGGCGGAGCGCGGCGGCGCCCCGGCGGGCACGGACGGGGCCGGGGAGCGGACGGCCACGGTCGGCGCCCCGCCACACGGCGCCATGGAGCCCCACCGATCCGGGCCGGGCCGCGGACGACCCGCCCGCCGCCGCGGCCGACCGGCTCTCGGCGCTCTCCGCCGACCGGCTCTCGGCGCTCTCCGCCGACTGGCTCCCGGATGTCGCGCACGACGGCGGCTTGACCGGCGCCGCGCACGTAGAAGGCCAGGCCGGCGCCACGCAGGTTGACGGCCAGGCCGGCGCCACGCAGGTTGACGGCCAGGCCGGCGCCACGCAGGTTGACGGCCCGGCCGGTGCCGCGCACGTTGGAGGCCCGGCCGGTGCCGCGCACGTTGGAGGCTTGGCGGCCGCCGCGCACGTTGGAGGCTTGGCGGCCGCCGCGTGCGTTGGAGGCTTGGCGGCCGCCGCGTGCGTTGGAGGCTTGGCGGCCGCCGACCGTGACGGGGACTTGGTTTCCGCTGGTGAGGAGGTTGTCGTGGGCTGACGGTGGCGGTGGCGGTTCAGAGGATGCCCGTGAGCTGGTCCTTGTAGCCGAGGATCGGCTCCGGGTCGGCGCCGAGGACGTGGTGCAGGAGGGTGGCGTAGACCGCGCGGAAGTCGGTGGTGAACTTCAGGTCGCCGTTGTCGAGGTCGGTGAGGCTGGGCTGCTCGCCGTAGAGGCCGCCGCGCACGGGGCTGCCGAGGACGAACATGTTCGACGCGGTGCCGTGGTCGGTGCCGTCGGAGCCGTTCGCGGCCACCCGGCGGCCGAACTCGGAGTAGACGGCCACGACGACCTTGCGGCCGGCGTCCGTCTTCGCCATGCGCTCGGCGAACGTGGTCAGCGCCTCGTCCAGGAGCTTCAACAGGATCTCCTGGGAGTTGCGCTCCTCCGCGTGCAGGTCGAAGCCGCCCAGGGAGACGGAGAAGACGCGGGTGGCCACGCCGGCCTCGACGCAGCGGGCCACCAGGTCCAGCTGGGTCTTCAGGTCGGCGCGGCCGCCGGTGGCGGTGCCGGACGAGGAGGACCCATCGGTGTCGCCGCCGGCCTCGTCGACGCTGTGGATCATGGCGTCGACCTCGACCAGGTCGGCGAACGCGCGGGCGGCCCGGGCCTGCAGCTTCGGCTCGCCGGCCGCAGGTCGGCCGAAGGCGGTGAGGACCTCGGGCTTGACGCCGGCCGGGAGGGCCAGGCCGGTGACGGGGACGGCGGCACCGGCGGTGGTGACACCGGCCAGGAGTGGAGGGAGTACCGGTTCGAAGGAGACGGCGTGGCGCGGGTCGCCACCGACGGCGTCCAGCCACCGGCCCAGCCAGCCGGTGTTGCCGGGGCGGTCGGGCTGGGCGGTCTGCCAGATGTCCATGGACCGGAAGTGGCTGTGGTCGGGCTTCGGGTAGCCGACACCGCGGACGATGGCGAGCTTCTTGGCGTCGTACATGCGCTTGAGGCCGGTCAGGCCCGGGTTCAGGCCGAGAGCGTCGTCGAGCTTGAGGACCTCCTCGGGCTTGTACGCGAGCTCGTGGCGGGCCGGGGCGTAGGCCGTGTCGGCGTAGGGGATGACGGTGGCCAGGCCGTCGTTGCCGCCGTACAGGGTGACGAGGACCAGGGTTTTCGCGTCGCCGGGGCGGTCGTCCCAGGTGGCGGTGTCCAGGATGTCGTGCACGGTCCAGGCGCCGCCGGCGAGCAGGGCCGTGCCGCCGACCACGCCGCTGGCGATCAGGAACTTCCTCCGGGTCACGGCGTCCATGCCGCCTCCTTCCTGGCCGGGCCGGCGACGGTGCGGAGGCCCGAGAGCTGAGGGTCGGGGGGCGAGGGCTGGGGACCGGGCGACTTCGCACGAGTCAGCGCTTCCATGCCGCCTCCGTCCAGGCCGGGACCGCCGAAGGTGCCGGGGGCCGCGAGCTGGGAGCTGGGGGCCGGGGTCGGGAGCTGGGGGCCGGGAGTCGGGAACTTCACACGATGCAGAACGTCCATGCCGTCTCCATCCGGGGCGTGCCGCCGGTGACGGTGGCGGCGGTGGGCGGGCTGGTCAGGTGATGGCGTACTCGGGGCTGGCCAGGCCCAGGGTCAGCAGGCGGCGGGCGTCGTTCGCGGCCGGGGTCAGGGCGGCCAGGGTGCGGTCCGTGAACTTATCGACGACCAGGAGGCGGGCCAGCACAGGCGGGCGTTGGGCGGGTGGGGCGGCGGTCAGGCGGTCCAGGATCGGCTGCGGGGCCCGGGCGGCCAATGTCTGGGCGAGTTTGATGCGGGCCTGTGTGGCCGCGGTCGTCAGCCAGGCCGCGCCCGCGGGCCAGCCGCCGACGCTCGGCGGGCGGAGCGGGACCTGGCCCAGCTGGGTCAGGGCGTTCGTCAGCTGCTTGCGCTGGGCGTCGGTCAGGTCGGCCGGGCGGAGCTGGAGTTGACGCAGGGCGCCGACCAGCCACTCCACGGGCTGTTTGACCAGTTCGGCGTGGCCGTCGGCGGCTAGCAGGGTGCGGAGCATGGCCGCGGTCGTCGGCGCCGAACTCGCCTCGGCCAGGACTTCCGGTGGGATGTCCGCGTCGCTGCAGTACCGCAGCCAGAGGCGCCTGGCGATGAACTCGGGGGCGGCCGGCTGGGACAGCAGGACGTCGGCGAAGCCGTCGGCGTCGAAGGTGCCGGTCCGGCCCAGGATGGTCTTCGGCTTGTCGTCGTGGCGTTTCGGGTTCAACGTCGCCGTGCCCGACTTCTGGTCCACCACCCAGCCCGTCAGGGCCCGCGCGCCCTCGCGGACGTCCTGCTCCGTGTAGTGGCCAACGCCCAGCGTGAACAGCTCCATCAGCTCGCGGGCCAGGTTCTCGTTGGGGGCCTTGCCGGTGTTCTTCTGCCCGTCGAGCCAGAGGATGAGGGCGGGGTCGCGCAGCATCGCGTGGACCTGGGTCGCGAAGTCGCCCAGCGCGGTGCGGAACAGGGTCTGCTGCTGGGCCAGCATGAGCGGACCCGACTTGACCTTGTCGGCGGACGTGGCCCAGTGGCCGTGCCAGAAGAACGTCAGCTTCTCGTGGACCTGATGGTCGGCCTGCACCATCCGGTCCAGCCACCAGGCGCCGACGGTCCTGATCTGCGCGGCCCGGTCCGACTGCTCGTTGACGACCGGGCCCAGCTTCGGCAGCGGGGTCCGGGCCGCGCCCGCGTCCGTCCCGGACGTGTCGAACAGCGCGTCCAGGGTCGCCGCCTCGCCCCGGGACTCGGCCGCGTCGACCTCCTCCGCGGTGGGTCCGAACGTCGCCCGGCGCAGCAGATGCGCCACCCTCTCCCGATCGGCCATGGACCCCACGCTATGGCCTGTTTGTACGAGGCACGTTAAGCGCGGCTCAGCAACCGGCAACGCCGGTACCGCCGCCGACGCCCGCAGCGGCCGAGCAAATGGACATATACGATAAATCCGATATGTCGAGCGCAGCGCGGCGCGGAGCGCCCGACATATCGGATCGCGCGCAGCGCGGCGCGGAGCGCCCGACATATCGGATCGCGCGCAGCGCGGCGCGGAGCGCCCGACATATCGGATCGCGCGCAGCGCGGCGCGGAGCGCCCGACATATCGGATCGCGCGGAGCGCCCGACATATCGGATCGCGCGGAGCGCCCGACATATCGGATCGCCAACCAGAGAGAGGGAGCCAAGAGCGAGGGCGGCGGCGGGGTCAGCGGCCCTCGTAGACCGGCTTCTGCTTGGCGACGAAGGAGGCGGTCGCGTTCTGGTGGTCGGCGGTGTGGCCGCAGATCGACTGGGCCTCGGCCTCCACGGCCAGGGCGGCGGCCAGGGAGCCGGAGCCACCGGCGGCCAGTTCGCGCTTGATCTGCGCGTAGGCGAGCGTAGGACCCGCGGCCAGGCGGTCGGCCAGCTCCAGCGCGGTCGGCAGGACGTCCTCGTCGGACTCGGTGAGTCTCGTCAGCAGGCCCAGGGCCGCCGCCGCCTCCGCCCGCACCGGTTCGGCCAGGAGGAGCAGTTCCACGGCCTTCGCGTGGCCCACGATCCTCGGCAAGGTCCAGGAGATGCCCGTGTCGCCGGCCAGGCCCACGTTGGCGAAGGCCATCAGGAACGCGGTCCTCGGGCCGCCCACGCGGAAGTCGGCTAGGAGGGCCAGGGAGGCGCCGGCGCCGGCGGCCATGCCGTTGACGGCGGCCACGACCGGCTTCGGCATCTCGGCCAGGGCGATCGTGATCGGGTTGTAGTGCTCGGTGACGGTCGAGAGCGAGGCCCCGGAGCCGGCCTCCAGGGACTCGGCGTGCTCGCGCAGGTCCTGGCCGCCGCAGAACGCCCGGCCGGCGCCGGTGAGGACGACAGCGCGTACCCCCGGATCCGCTTGTAGCCCCTGCAACGTGTCGCGCAGCGCCACCTTCAGCGCGCCGGTCAGCGAGTTGAGGGCGTCGGGGCGGTTGAGGGTCAGGATCGCCACACCGGCTTCGGTGCGTTCGACGAGCAGCTCCATTGCGAACTCCCAGAGGCTAAAGGGTCAGGCAGGCGTCCACGTACCGGTCGGCGGCGGGGCGCAGGCGCAGGGCGTGGTGGTCGAAGAAGGCGGCGGCCGCGGTGCCGGCCCAGCGGGCGGGGAGCAGGGCCGGCGGCAGCTGCGGGTCGCGGAACAGGAACGCGCGCCAGGCGTGGACCAGCGTGAACCGGACCGCGTACGCCTGCTCGTCGGCGGTGCCGGGGCCGACGGTGTGCACCAGCGGCGTGAGGCGCTCGACGAACTCACCATAGGCCGCGGCGATCGCGTCGAGGTCCCAGGCTCGGGCGACGAGTCGCACCGCTCCGGCAGTACCCCCGCAATGTTCTGCTGTGAATCGGTCGTAGCGCACACCGGCCTCGGCCAGCAGGGCGTCGACGCCCTCGCCGGGGCGCGGGGCGATCCAGGTCGAGCCGTCGATCGCGCCGTAACCGAGGAATCCGAGGTTCGCGCTCAGGCGGGCCCGCGCGCCGCGATGCGCCGGGGGCTCCAGCGTGATGAGATCGAAACTGCCGGTCCACGCGCTCCCGGGGCCGCCGGGGCGCTCGGTCCGGTAAATGCGCGCGCCGGCGGCATCGAGGCGGCGGGCCGCCTTGGGGGTGATGCCGTAGCCGGGGCCGGTCGGCAACCGCAGCGGGTGCAGCCAGCCCTGCCGGACCATCCGGGACACGGCGGTGCGCACGGCGGGCGCGGCGATGCCGAGGGGAGCGAGCAGGCGCACGAGCGCGGCGACCGCGGCCCGTCCGCCACGCGGACGGAGATGGTCGCCATAGAGGTCGAAGAGGGCGGACCGGGCCTGCATGGCCGCTTATTGTGACAGTTGACCGGCAGATTTGCCAGAAAACGTCACACCGGCTGGCCGGGCACCGGCACCAGGTTCCCGCCCCGGTTTGGGTCTTGGGCCCATCATCAGGGAAAATCATCGGTTGGTGCGTACTTCACGGAGTCTGCGGGTCCGGTCGGGACTTCGTGAGCAGGCGCGCCGGGCATGCGGGGACGGCTGTGCCACCTGATGTCTGGGACATCAGGAAGCGAAGGGAGACAACATGGCGGCCATGAAGCCGCGGACAGGCGACGGTCCGCTGGAGGTCACCAAGGAGGGCCGCGGCATCGTCATGCGCGTCCCGCTCGAGGGTGGTGGGCGGCTCGTCGTCGAGATGACCAAGGATGAGGCCAACGAACTCAGCGAGGCGCTGAAGACGGCCACTGGCTGAGTCTTCCTGCAATCGGCTCCGCTATCGGGTTGACTGGGTTGGGAGGAGCGGCCGGCATGCGGTCGCTCCCACTGTTGTGCGCGCGGAAATCATTGGAGGCCCCGTGCTGGACATCAAGCTCGCCACGAACCGCACCACCTCGGGTGCGATGGCCGTCGTGGTGCCGTCCGGCGACCCTTTCTCCGCGCTCGAACTGCTCAACCCGGTCGACCAGGCCGAGGCCGACGCGTTCCTCGACGACGTCGAGCACACCGGGTCGCCCGGCTCGGTCCACAAGCTGCCGCGGCCCGGCCGCAAACCGTCGAAGCTGCTGTTCGCGGGCATCGGCGAGGGCGACGAGGCGGGCTGGCGGGCGGCCGGAGCGGCCCTGGCCAAGGCGGCCCGCAAAGACAATGCACTGCGGATTCTGGTACCGCACGACACCGCCGGAGTCGCGATCCGGGCCCTGGCCGAGGGGCTGTGGCTCGCGTCCTACCGGTTCAGCCTGACCGACGACGAGCCGGACCCGCTGCGCCGGGTCACGATCGCGCTCCCGGCCGGTGCGGAGCTCGGCACCGCCCTGGACCAGGCCCGGGCCGTCGTCACCGCCACCACCCTGGCCCGCGACCTGACCAACATGCCAAGCGACCGCAAGACCCCGGCCTGGTTCGCCAAGCAGGTGGTCAAGGCCGCGGCCGGCACGCCGGGGCTGACGGTCGAGGTCCGCGAGCCCGGTTACCTGCGGGACAACGGCTTCAACGCGATCCTGACCGTCGGGCGCGGCGCCGGGGCGGAGCGCGGCCCACGCCTCGTCGAGCTGTCGTGGCGCCCGCGCGGCGCGAAGCGGCACGTGGTGCTGGTCGGCAAGGGCATCACGTTCGACACCGGCGGCGTGTGCATCAAGCCCCTCGCCGGGATGAAGCTCATGCGCAAGGACATGGGCGGCGCGGCCGCGGTGATCGGGGCGACCCTGGCCGCCGCCGCGATGCGCCTGCCCGTGCGGATCACGGCCCTGGCGCCCCTCGCGGAGAACGCGCTCGGCGGCGACAGCATGCGCCCCGGCGACGTGGTCACCCACTACGGCGGCATCACGTCGGAGATCCTCAACACCGACGCCGAGGGGCGCCTCGTGCTCGGCGACGCGATGGCCTATGCGGTGCGCCGGCTGCGCCCGGACGTGCTCATCGACCTGGCCACCCTGACCGGCGCCCAGGGTGTGGCGCTGGGCAAGCGGACGGCCGCGATGTACAGCCACAGCGACACCCTCGCCGGCGACCTCGCGGCCGCGGCCACCGCCAGCGGCGAGTCGGTGTGGCGGATGCCGCTCAGCGAGGACTACGCCCAGGAGATCCGCGGCGACCTCACCGACATCATCAACTCCACCGACGTCGGCGCCGGGTCGCTGCTGGCCGCGCTCTACCTGCGCGAGTTCACGGGGCCGCTGCGGGAGCGCTGGGCCCACTTCGACATGTCGTCCCCGGCCTGGGCCGACTCCGGCGACGGCGAGCTGACCAAGGGCGCCACCGGCTGGGGCGTGCGCACGCTGACCCGGTGGCTGGAAATGGAGACCGCCGCCTGATCGCTCAGGCGGCGGCTCGCGGTTTTTCGGTTCGCGCAGGCCTACAGGATCGTCCAGGTGTCGCCGCTGTTGAGCAGCGCGCCGAGCTCCTCGTCGGGCGTGCCCTTGACCTTGGCCTGGGCGGTGGCGAGCTGGTCGCGGACCACGTCGTCGTAGGCGGGCCGGTCGACCGAGCGGAACACGCCGATCGGGGTGTTGCGCAGGTCGAGGCCGGGCAGCCGGGACAGCGCGAACGCGTAGGCGGGCTCGGCCACCGTCTCGTCGTGGACCACGATCTCGTCGGCCGCGACCTCGGCGGTCGGGACGACCGAGAGGCCGAAGCCGCCGGGCGGGTGGGTGACCGCCCACTCGCCGTCCTTGCCGAACGTGATCGGCCGGCCGTGCTCGAGCCGGATCAGGAAGTCGTCGCGGGTGGACGGCTCCTTGAGGGCGTCGAACGCGCCGTCGTTGAAGATGTTGCAGTTCTGGTAGATCTCCACGAACGCCGACCCGCGGTGCTCGGCCGCGGCCCGCAGCACCGACTGCAGGTGCTTGCGGTCGGTGTCGAGGGTCCGGGCGACGAAGCTGGCCTCGGCCCCGAGGGCCAGGGAGATCGGGTTGAACGGTGAGTCCGCGGAGCCGGCCGGGGTCGACTTCGTGATCTTGCCCACCTCGGAGGTCGGCGAGTACTGCCCCTTGGTCAGGCCGTAGATCTTGTTGTTGAACAGCAGGATCTTGAGGTTGACGTTGCGGCGCAGCGCGTGGATGAGGTGGTTGCCGCCGATCGACAGCGCGTCGCCGTCACCGGTGACGACCCACACCGACAAATCCGGGCGGGACACGGACAGGCCGGACGCGATCGCCGGCGCGCGGCCGTGGATCGAGTGCATGCCGTAGGTGTTCATGTAATACGGGAACCGGGAGGAGCAGCCGATGCCGGAGACGAACACGATCCGCTCGCGCGGGATGTTGAGCTCCGGCATGAACGACTGCACCGCGGCCAGGATCGCGTAGTCCCCACAGCCGGGGCACCAGCGGACCTCCTGGTCGGACTTGAAGTCCTTCATCGTCAGCTTCAACTGCTCAGGCATTCTTGACCACTTCCTCGAGCACGCCCTCCAGCTCGGCCGCGGTGAACGGCAGGCCGCGGACCTGGTTGTAGGCGATGGCGTCGACCAGGAACCGCGACCGGATGACCGCGGCGAGCTGGCCGAGGTTCATCTCCGGGATGACGACCTTGTCGTAGGACTTGAGCACCGCGCCCAGGTTCTTCGGCATCGGTGACAGGTGCCGCAGGTGCGCCTGGGCGACGGCCAGGCCCCGCTGGCGCAGCGCGCGGGCGGCGGCGCCGATCGGCCCGTACGTCGAACCCCACCCGAGCACCAGGACGCGGGCGGTGCCGTCGGGGTCCTCGACCTCGAGGTCCGGCACGTCGATGCCCTCGATGCGGGCCGCGCGGGTGCGCACCATGAAGTCGTGGTTGGCCGGGTCGTAGGAGATGTCACCGGTCTTGTCGGCCTTCTCGAGGCCGCCGATTCGATGCTCCAATCCGGGGGTACCGGGGACCGCCCACGGCCGCGCGAGCGTCTTCGGGTCGCGCAGGTAGGGCAGGAACGTCTTGCCGTCCTCGCCGTTGGGTGCGGTCGCGAACTCGACCCGCAGGTCGGGCAGCTCGTCCATGTCCGGCAGGCGCCAGGGTTCGGAGCCGTTGGCGATGTAGCCGTCCGAGAGCAGGATCACCGGTGTGCGGTACGTCAGCGCGATCCGGGCCGCTTCGAGGGCCGTGTTGAAGCAGTCGGCCGGCGACCGGGGGGCGAGGACCGCGACCGGGGCCTCGCCGTGCCGGCCGAACAGGGCCATGTTGAGGTCGGCCTGCTCGGTTTTGGTCGGCAGGCCGGTCGACGGGCCGGCCCGCTGCACGTCGATGATCAGCAGCGGCAGCTCGAGGGCGACGGCGAGGGAGATCGTCTCGCCCTTCAGCGCCACCCCCGGCCCGGACGTGGTGGTCACGCCGAGCGCGCCACCGTAGGAGGCGCCCAGGGCCACGCCGATCGCGGCGATCTCGTCCTCGGCCTGCACGGTCGTCACGCCGAACTTCTTGTGCTTGCTGAGCTCGTGCAGGATGTCGGAGGCCGGCGTGATCGGGTAGGCGCCCAGGAAGACCGGCAGCCGCGACCGCACCCCGGCCGCGACGACGCCGAGGGCGAGCGCGGTGTTGCCGGTGATGTTGCGGTAGTTGCCCGGGACCATGCGGGCGGGCTTGACCTCGTAGCGGACCGCGAAGTTCTCGGTCGTCTCCCCGAAGTTCCAACCGGCCTTGAACGCGGCGATGTTGGCGGCGACCAGCTCGGGCCGCGACGCGAACTTGCGCTGCAGGAACGACAGGGTCGACTCGTGCGGCCGCGAATACATCCAGGAGAGCAGGCCCAGGGCGAACATGTTCTTGGCCCGCTCGGCGTCCTTCTTGGAGATCTCGAAGGACTCGAGGGCCTTCACCGTCATCGAGGTGAGGCCGACGGGGGCGACGTTCCAGCCCTCCAGGGAGCCGTCCTCGAGCGGGTTGGCGGCGTAGCCGACCTTGGCCAGGTTGCGGTTGGTGAACTCGTCGGTGTTGACGATGATCGAGGCGCCCTTGGGCAGGTCGGCGATGTTCGCCTTCAGGGCGGCCGGGTTCATCGCGACGAGGACGTTGGGCGCGTCACCGGGCGTGAGAATGTCGAAATCGGCGAAATGCACCTGAAAACTCGACACACCCGGCAACGTCCCGGCGGGGGCGCGGATCTCGGCCGGGAAGTTGGGCAACGTCGAAATATCATTGCCGAGCTGCGCGGTCTCGGACGTGAAGCGGTCACCGGTGAGCTGCATACCGTCGCCGGAATCGCCAGCGAACCGGATGACCACTCGATCCAGCTGGCGGACCTGCTTGGTCACGTGAGCTGACCTCCTGTGGCGGCGGATCGGATGTCGTACACCCCTGAGGGTACGTCGGCGTGAACGCCGTGCCTGCGGCGCATATCCCTCTGGCGGCGTCGTAGATGCGACTTGCATCATTGCGCCGCACGGCCCTCGTGTGCGCCTGGAGTTACGGCAAAACGGGAGTTCAGGTGTCGTCGGACGGGTCTTCGGCGGCGCGGAAGCCGGACCCGGCGACCGGGCCGTCGGGCAGGCGGGGCAGCGTCATGGCGCGTGGGATCGGTGAGCGGGTGGTGGCGCCGCCCTGTGCCGGTACCAGCACCACGTCCTCGACCTCGTCGGCGCCGAGGTCGTCGTCCTCGCCGCGGGTGCGCCGACGCAGGGAGAACACGACCAGGCCGCCGGCGATGCCGACCAGGCCGGCGATCCCACCGATGATCGGCAGGCTGGACAGCTGCCCGCCCTCGCCGCCGGACTGCCCGCGCAGGCTCATGTCGGTCGCGAAGGTCCGCTGGGCGGCCGGCGACGGCGGGGCCGACGTCGGCAGCGGGGCCTCCGCGCCGGTCAGCGGCGGCGCGGTGATCTTGTAGTCGTAGCGGGTCTCGATGATGTCGAGGCCGGGCGGCGCGAGGTAGCCGTGCACGGCCCCGGTCAGCGGCAGCTCGGCCCGGGCGGCGGCGGTGACGGCCATCCCGAACACCGCCGAGACCTCCTTGCCGGGGGCGATGTCGCCGAGCTCACAGCGGTACCGGTCGCCGGCGATCCGCTTGTGGGAGCGGCAGGCGCCCGGGAACGTGACGAGGTCGACACCGGGCGGTGTGACGATCTCCACCGCACCCGGGGCCTTGGTGGTGCCGGTGTTGCGCAGGCGCACGGCGAGCGGGAACGTCTCGTCCTTCGGCGCGGTCGCCGCGGGCAGCACCGGGGCCGACGTGTTGAGCTCGATGCCCGGGGTCGGCGGCGTGGTGAACGCGAACGCGATCGGCGCGGCCCGCGGGTAGCCGGCGGACGAGGTGCTGACCTGGCCGGCGGTGATCGTCTTCCAGGCGCCCGGGTCGACGTTGACCTTGACCACGACCTGGCCCAGGCCCTGCTCGGGCAGGGTGCAGCTGAAGCTGGCGGCGCCCGGTGCCACGGCGCAGCCGCCGGTGCCGTAGGCGCCCGTCGCCTGCGACCCGCTGGGCAGGTTGTAGACGCCGGTGATCGTGTCCTTGCCGACGTTCTCGCCGGTGTTCTTGACCGAGATGACCAGCTGCGCGGAGCCGTCGCCCTGCCAGTAGGCGTCACCGAGGGAGACGGTGCTCACGGTCAGCTTGTACCGGTGGACCGGCGCCGGCTTCGGCGGCGGCGGGGCCGCAGTGGTCGGCGGGGGCGGCGGCGGGGCCTCGGTGGTGGTCGGCGGGGCCTGCGTCGGCGGCACCTCCGTCGTCGGGTCCGGGGGCGGCACGACCTCGGTCGGGGTCTCGACGGGGGCTGTACTGGTCTCGCCGTCCTCGGGGTCCGCGTATGCCGGTGCGGCGACCAGCAGGCCACTGAGGACGGCCAGGAGCACGAAGGAGCCGGCCCGCATCCGCCTTGCTGTGCGGCGGCGCGAGGGTGCTTCCATGAGGGGGTGTCCTTCTTGGTCTCGTGTCTGAGCTGGGCTCGCCCGTCAGCTTTTTGCTGTCCGGCAAGCAACCTGAAGGACATTATCTAGAGAGTTTCGCGTTTTCGGCATGTCGGAGATCGTGATGATGCGTGTACGGTGCGTGCGATGAGCGGATATCTGGGTGGATATGCGACGCTCGGACTCCTCCTGCTGGTCGGAGCCGGGGTCTTCGTCGCCGCCTTTACGGCCAACCGGCTGCTCGGACCGCGCCGAACGGCGGACTGGGCGACCTCCGCGGGCCCCAAGTACGAGACGTACGAGTGCGGGTTGGACCCGGTCGGCGGGGACTGGGCCCAGGCCCAGATCCGCTACTACGTGTACGCGTACCTGTACGCGCTGTTCGCCGTGGAGAGCGTGTTCCTCTTCCCGTGGGCGGTCACCTTCGACACGCCCGGCTACGGCGGGGCCATCGTCGCCGAGATGGCGATCTTCGTCGCGGTCCTGTTCCTGGGCATCCTCTACGCATGGCGCAAAAACATCCTGCGCTGGACGTGAACGTTTCCTGATCGGCGGCCTTCGCCCCGGCCCTACGCGAGCCCGCCGCAGTCCTACGCCAGCCCGCGCCGGGCCACGGCCGGTTGACGGTCGCCCCGGATCGCCGCGACCGTGTCCAGCACCCGGCGGGTCGGCCGCACCTGGTGGGCCCGGAACACCCTGGCCCCCAGCCACGCCGACACCGCCGTCGCCGCCAGGGTCCCCTCCAGCCGCTCCCCCACTTGCGCGTCGAGGGTCTCGCCGATGAAGTCCTTGTTGGACAGGGCCACGAGCACCGGCCAGCCCGTCGCCACCATCTCGTCGAGCCGGTTGGTGATCGCGAGGGAGTGGCGGGTGTTCTTGCCGAAGTCGTGTGCCGGGTCGATGAGGATGCCGTCGCGGCGCACCCCGAGCGAGAGTGCGCGCTCGGCCAGGGCGGTGACGGTCAGTACCACATCCCGCACCGGTTCTTGAAACGCGGTGCGATGCGGACGCGTCCGCGGGGTCAGGCCACCGGCGTGCGAACAGACCAGGCCCGCGCCCGTCTCCGCGGCCACCGCGGCCAGGGCCGGGTCGGCACCGGCCCAGGTGTCGTTGATCAGGTCCGCGCCGGCCGCGACCACCTCCCGGGCCACCTCCGCCCGCCAGGTGTCGATCGAGATCACGACGTCCGGGAAGAGCGCCCGGATCCGCTGGACGGTCGGCAGCGTCCGGCGCAGCTCCTCGGCCGCGTCGACCGTCTCGCCCGGGCCGGCCTTCACACCACCGATGTCGATGATGTCGGCCCCCTCGGTCACCGCGGCCTCCACCGCGCGCAGGGCGGCGTCCTCCGCGAAAGTTGCACCGCGGTCGAAAAAGGAGTCGGGAGTCCGGTTGACGATCGCCATCACTGCGTACTCGCCGTCGGCGAAGTGCCGGGAGCCGAGACGAAACATCGCATGACCTCCGTGTTTCCTACAGATGGGTGTGCCGGGCTCGCCCAGGCGTACTCAGCGTGCCACGATTCCCCCTATGGCTGAGTTCCTCCTGGTGTTGATCGCCGCTGTGGTCGTCGGGGCCATCGGGTTCGGCGTGTCGCTGTTGATCACCGGTGATGACCCGGGGATCGAAGGACATGAGCCCGACGGGCGCTCCGTCCCGCTGCCGTCATCGCGCCCGCTGGTCGAGGGTGATGTCAACCAGATCCGGTTCGACACGGTCGTCCGCGGATACCGGATGGCCCAGGTCGACACCGCCCTGCGGCGGGCCGGCTACGACATCGGCTACAAGGAGGAGCTGATCCAGGTCCTGGAGGCCGAGATCAAGGCACTCCGCGAGGGCCGCCAGGAGGACGCCGACGCGCTGCGCGACGCCCGCCTGGCCGCCGCCTCGGGGGCCGCCGCCGAGACCGCCGCCGAGACCGCGGCCGACACGCCGGTCATCGAACTGGATGCGGCGGACAGGTCCGATGCAGTGGCCGATGAGCTCGAGCAGCCCTCCCCGGCGGTGAAGTGAGCGAGGAGTACGTCGGCGCCGAACGGCCCGGACCCGGTGAGGTGACGGCCACGGTGATCGTGGCCGCGCCCGCCGCGCGGGTCTTCGCCGCGCTCACCGACTGGTCCCGGCAGGGCGAGTGGATCCCGTTCACCACCGTCCGGGTGATCTCCGGCGACGGCGGCGAGGGCAGCGAGGTCGAGGCGGTCACGCAGGTCGGCCCGGCGGCGGTGCGCGACCTGATGCGGGTGGTGAAGGTCGACCCGCCGTTCGAGCTGCGGGTCGTGCACCACGGCAAGGTGCTGCGCGGGCCCGGGGTGCTGCGCTGCACCCAGCTCGGCGCGGACCGCACCCAGGTCGTCTGGCACGAGTGGTTGCAGCTGCCGGCGGGCAATGCCGGCCGCTTCGCCTGGCCGCTGCTGTGGCCCGGGTCGAAGGCCGGCCTGACGGGGGCCCTCAAGCGGTTCGCACGGTTGGTGGAGTCCGGGCGCCTGGCCTGATTTTCTGTCGTACCCGACCGGTAGCGTCCTGGCCATGAGTGGTGTGGTGGTGGGTGCCGACGGCCGGGCGCGCTGCGGTTGGGGCGGGTCGACCCCCGATTACCTGGACTATCACGACAGCGAGTGGGGCCGGCCGATCCGCGACGACAACGGGCTGTTCGAGCGCCTGTCGCTGGAGGCGTTCCAGTCCGGGCTGTCGTGGATCACGATCCTGCGCAAACGGCCGTCGTTCCGGGCGGCGTTCGCCGGGTTCGAGATCGAGAAGGTGGCCGCGTTCGGCGAGGCCGACGTCGACCGGCTGCTCGCCGACGCCGGGATCGTGCGCAACCGGGCCAAGATCGAGGCGGCGATCGCCAACGCCCGGGTGGCGGCCGAGCTGCCCGGCGGGGTCGCGGCGCTGCTGTGGTCGTTCGCGCCCGACCCGAAGCCGGAGCGGCCCGCCGACTTCTCCGCGGTGCCGGCGGTGACCGCCGAGTCCACGGCGATGGCCAAGGCGCTCAAGAAGCGTGGCTTCCGGTTCTTCGGCCCGACCACGGCCTACGCGCTGATGCAGGCCACCGGGATGGTCAACGATCATGTACGCGGCTGCTTCGTGGAGGTCTGAGCTGGGCGTGATGCAATGAGGCCATGGCGAAGTGGGTGGTTGTGGTCTCCGCGGAGCAATACGAGCACGAGCGGCTCTACGGGGCTGGTGGGCTGGCGGCACCGGACGCGGGTCCGGCACCGGGCGACGAGGCGCTGCTGGTCGCGGGTGGGGATGAGCCGGTCGTGTTCGGGCTGGCGCGGGCGGATTCGAGCGGGCGGTTGCAGTACACGGTGAATCTGCTGGACTCGCCGCTGCCGGCCGGTGGGCTGGCCCGGCGGACCGGGCGGCTCGACGAGTCGTCCTACCTGGCCATCGCCCGGCAGGTGGCGCCGTCGTCGCTGCGGCGGACGTATCTGGTCAGTGTCGACCTGCCCATCGAGGCGTCCTCGCCGGGTGAGGCGGTGCGGCAGTTCTGGAGCTATGTGCGGGAGCTGGGGCCGGCGGAGCTGCCGGCGTTCGTGTGGCCGGCCGGCGACGAGTTGGCCATGCAGGCCTATGTGCTGGGCGTCGAGGCCAACCAGGACCCTGAGGAGGAGTAGGTCACTCCACCGTCGAGAAGCGGATCGAGCCGGCCATGAGATCCGGGTGCTCTATGGTCAGCGCCAGGGCCACCGACTCCTCCAGGCTCAGCGCGCCGCCCGCCGCGTAGGCGGTGTCGAAGGCCGCGTCGCCCATGGCCGCGCGGAGGTCGGCCTGCTGCTCGGTCCAGAACGCGCCGAACGCGCCGCTGGAGCAGCGCAGCCGGATCCGGGCCGACTGGGCCGCGCCGAACAGCCGGGCCGCGGTCTCCAGGTCGTCGGCGAGCCGGCAGCGCACCGCGACCGCGTTCAACGTCTCACAGACCCGCAGGTGGAAGCCGTGGGTCATGCGCGAGCGCAGGGCGACGATCAGGTGGTCGTGCGCGGCCACCAGGTCACCCCGGGCCAGCGCGACCATGCCGAGCAGCATGTCGACGGTGCGGCGGCCCCGCTCCAGGGGGCGGCTGTTCTCCATCGGGCGGGCGCTGGCCAGCAGGTCGGCCGCCTCCTCGAGATCGCCGCGCCGCCACAGGAGCTGGGCCAGGGTGTAGACCGCGGACAGCGCCTCGCCGGCCACCCCCTGCTCATCGGACCAGCCGATGACGTCGCGGGCCAGCCGCTCGGCCTCCTCGGTGCGGTGCATCTCCAGCAGCGGGGCGCCGCGCGCGGACAGGATGCGGGCGATCAGGCCCGGGTCCCCGGCCCGGCGGGCGGCGGCCTCGGCCCGCTGCGAGAACCGCAGCTCCTCGACCGTCTCACCGTCGGCCCCGGCGTGCAGGGAGTGCATGTGATAGGCCGCGGCCAGCTCGGCGTCCGGCACCGGCTCGCCGGTGGCGCTGACCCGCTCATACAGCCGGAACAGCCACATCCGGCCCTCCCGGACCAGGCCGCGCTCACGCCACCACTGGTCGAGCGAGCCGGCCAGGGCCAGCCCCTGCCGGGCACTGCCCCGGGTGACCGTCCAGTGCAGCGCCGCCCGCAGTTCATCGGCCAGCGGATCCAGGGTGTACAGCGAGAGCGTGACCGGCCGCCCTTCGCCGTCCAGGTAGGCGTCGTGGGCCGCCTGCAGACACCAGGCCACGTGCCGCTCCCGGGCCGACTCCTCCTCGCCGGCCTCGCTGAGCAGCCGGGCGGCGTAGGCGCGGATCGGGTCGAGCATGCGATAGGTCGCGTTGGTGGCGCCGGCCTCGGCCTGCAGCAGCGACTTGTCGACCAGCGTCGCCAGCGGGTCGAGCGGGTCACCGTCGTGCAGCCACTCGATCGCCGGAAGGTCGACGGGGCTGGCGAATACCGACAGCCAGCGCAGCAGCCGGGCCGAGCGCGCGTCCAGGGTGCGGTAGGACCAGTCGACTGCGGTCTGCATGGTGCGGTGCCGGTCGCTCAGGTCCGAGCCGGAGCTCGGGCGGGAGCCGGCGTCGAGGGTGCCCAGGACGTCGCCGATCCGATCGGCCAGCTGCGGCGCCGAGAGCAGGCGCAGGCGGGCCGCGGCCAGCTCCAGGGCCAGCGGCAGCCCCTCCAGGGCCTTGGCCACCCGGGTCAGGTGGGCGATGTCGCCGGGCTCGACCGGCCGGCCGCCGCGGGCCGCCGAGGCCCGGTCGACCAGCAGGGCCACCGCGTCGCTGAAGCCGCCGCCGCTGGCCGCCTCGACCGACAGCGGCGGGATCCGCCAGACCACCTCGCCGGCCAGGCCCAGCGGCTCCCGGGAGGTGGCCAGGACGGCGACCTCGGAGCCGGCCGCGAGCAGCCGGGCCACGAGCCGGCGGGCCGCGGGCAGCTGGGCGTCGGACGTGTCGAGCAGGACCAGCAGGCGGCGGTCGCGGACGTGGTCGGCGATGGTCTGCACGACGGCCCGGCCCGGCTCGGGGCGCAGGCCGAGGGCGGCGGCGACACTCACGTCGACGAGGTCGGCGTTGGCCACGGCGCTGAGGTCGGCGAACCAGACGCCGTCGCGGAACCGCTCGACGATCTCGCCCGCCGCCTCGACCGCGACCCGGGTCTTGCCGGCGCCGCCGGCCCCGACCACGGTGACCAGGCGGTGGCGGGTGATGAGGTCCCGCACGGCGGCGCGCTCGACGGCCCGGCCGATGAACCGGGTCGTCTGCACGGGCAGGTTGTGCGCGGGCGCGTCGATGGTCCGGGGCCGCGGGAACTGCCGGTCGAGGCCGGGCGCGACCAGCTGGAAGATGCGCTCGAAGCCGTCGAAGCCGCGCAGCCGGTGCAGGCCGAGGTCGAGCAGCCAGGCCCGGTGACCGAGCGGGCCGTCCTCGACGCACGGGTCGGTGGGGTCGATCGGGGCGGCCGCGGACGACAGGCCGACGTGGGCGGCGGTCGCGGCCGAGCACAGGACCTGGCCGCCGTGGGCGGCGGCGGCGACGCGGGCGGCCCGGTGGACCTCCGGCGACGTGTACTCCCCGCCGTAGGGCTCGGCGAATCCGGTGTGCAGGCCCATCCGGACCTTGGGGCGGGCCTCGGGGCTCGGCCAGTCGTGGGCGGCCAGCGCGCGCTGGGCCTCGGCGCAGGCGGCCAGGGCGGCGGCGGCATCGGCGAACGCGACGAACAGCGAGTCACCCTCGGTGAAGAGCTCCACACCGTCCGCTTCGGACAGCGCGCGGCGGATCACCTCCCGGTGCTCGTGGAGCACCGGCCGGTATCCCGCACCGAGCATCTGGGCCAATCGGGTCGAGCCCTCGATGTCAGTGAAGAGGAAAGTCACCAGCCCGCTGGGCAGGTGCGGCCGCCCCGACACGTGAAACCTCCGCCTTCCTATTCAGGCGTGCCCCATATTTCCCCAACCAAGTGCCGCGCGCATCGTAAAAACGGTCGATCCCGGATTGGTCATCCGGGGCGATCTGTGCTGCTCAGCAACGATGGGCGGCAACGCGAGAGTGGGTTTCGCGGGACGTAACGACAACACTCCGGCAACGGTTGCGGGACAATCAGTCACAACATCAAGTCCGTTTTCCTGGTGTAAAACTCACCCAGACGAAACTGCCTGTTAACAATATTTCAGCAACCACAGGCGCCGCCGCAGCACCCGCCGCCGCCGACCGGCGCGGATCCGCTGGCCGGGCCGCCCGCGGAGGCTCCGCCGACGGCGATCGTCGACAGCAGCTTGACCGTGTCGTCGTGGCCGGCCGGACAGGCCGTCTTCACATTTGCTTCACGCATCGGGCGTTGCACCTCGAAGGTGTCACCGCAGGCCCGGCAGCGGTACTCGTAACGTGGCATTCCCACAGGCTATGCCACGGTGACACGCGCCCGGGAATTCGGAATACTCGAAGGCGTGGCAAGCGACGAAGAGAAGCCGGAGGCCGAGCAACCGACCACAGTGGACACACCGGCGACCACCCCGATCCGCCCTCCCACGCCCAGGGAGCCCGCGGACCGGTGGATCCCCGTTGAGATCACTGCCCCGCAGCTCGGTGAACCCGCCGATCCCAAACCGCCCCACCAGCCCAAACACGCGGCGGAGGGGCTACGGCCGAGCTGGTCGGAGACCAACCCGGTCCCGGCGGCCGGCAACGTCCGCTGGCAACGGGCCGAGGCCAAGGCTCGGAAGCGGGCGGCGGCCCGGGCCAAGACCGACCCGCTGTATGCCCCGACTTCCGACATTTCCGATATTTCTGATAAGCCAGATCTCTTGGAGTCGGGCAACACCCGGTGGCAGCTTTCGCAGGCCCGGCGGGAACGGCTCGACCGGTTCAAGGCCCGGCCCGGCGTGCGGTTCCTGCTCCCCGGCATGCTGCTCGCGGTCCTCCTCGCCGCGGCCGGTGTGGCCGGGGCCGTCGTCGTCCCCGCGGCATCCAAGCCGCGCGCGGACGCCTCAGCCTCCCCCGGCCCGGCGCCGCAGGGCACCAACGGCGCCCCCGTGATCACCGACCCACCCGCGTCCGGCGAGGCGCCACAGCCCGACAACCCGTCGGCCTCCCCCACGTTCAGCCCGCCACCCGGCGCCCAGCAGCGCCCGGCCGACGTCTACGGCGCCTGGGCCGCCGCCCGATCGGTGCGCCTCGACATCCCGGTGGTCGCGCTGCAGGCCTACGGCTACGCGGAGGCCGTCACCGCCCGCTCCACCCCGAAGTGTCACCTGACCTGGACCACCCTCGCCGGCATCGGCAAGATCGAGTCCGACCACGGCCGGACCAACGGCTCGGTCCTGCAGGACGACGGCCGCTCCGTCCCGCCCGTCATCGGCCCGCCGCTGGACGGGCAGAACAACCGGCAGTCCGTCGCCGACACCGACCAGGGCGTCATGGACAACGACCGCACCTGGGACCGCGCGGTCGGCCCGATGCAGTTCCTGCCGGCCACCTGGAAGCAGTACGGCCTGGACGCCGACGCCAACGGGGTCGCCGACATCGACGACATCGACGACGCCGCCCTGACCGCCGCCGCCTACCTGTGCGAAGGCGGGCGCGACCTGTCCACAGTGGAAGGGTGGAATGCGGCGGTACACGCCTACAACCTGCCGGAGGAGTATCGGGCCGCCGTGTTCAACGCGACCAATGACTACGGGCGGCGCGATCGGCAGGGTTGAGGGTCCGGTCCTGTGGTCTGCGCTTCGATGGTCTCTGGTTGGGGTCCGGGCTTTGATGGTCTCCGCTTTGATGGTCTCCGCTTTGATGGTCTCCGCTTTGGTGGGTCTCCGCTTTGTGGTCTCTGGTTTGACGTCCGGTCTTGTGGTTTCTGCTCTTGCCGGGCGGGCTGATTGCTTGGTGGAGCCGGCCCGGAGCACCGGAAGATCTACCCTGAGTGGAAGATCAATGCCACGCTCTGCGCTCTGGTACTTCCGCTCAGCCACAAACAAGGGCAGGCTTAGGGCGTGAAGGTGCGCGAGTGGGATCCTGGGACCGCACCCGCGGCCGAACTCGACGCGGTGCTGCGGGCGCTCAACGACATCGTGGCCGTCGATGTGCCCGAAGACCCGCCGTGGCGCGAGAACATGTTCCGGGAGTATCTGGCCCTCACCATGCCGGGTGAGAGCCGCACGTCATGGCTGGCCACGGACGACGGCGGCGACGTGCTCGGCCACGCCAGCCTGCTGTCACTCGAGGACATCGGCGTGCTGGAGCTGACAGTGGTGCCCAGCGCCCGCCGCGGCCGCGTCGGCACGGCCCTGCTCGCCGCCGTGGCCCGCCGCGCCGCCGAGGAAGGCTTCGAGTCCGTCGGCGTCGAGGTCATCGGCGGCACCCCGGCCGTGAAATTCTTCGAGGCCCAGGGCTTCGAGTGCGCGTTCATCGAGATGCGCAACCTGCTCGACCTCAAAGGCGTCGACTGGCTGCGCCTCGGCGAGATGGCCGCGGGCATCGGCGCCGGCTACCGCATCGAGTACTACCCCGGCGGTCCGCCACCGGAGCTCTTCGCCGGATACGCGGCGGCCAAGGAGGCGGCTCGCGCCGGCGTGATCGACGACCTGGCCCTCCGCCCCAGCTCCTACGACTCGGAGCGGCTCGCGGCGAGCTTGCGCACCCTGCACGCGCGCGGGTTGAAGCCATACATCGTGCTGGCCGTGCACGAGCAGTCCGAGACCATCGCCGGCCTGACCGAGGTCGTGGTCCCCGCGCAGCGCCCGACGCGAGCCGACCAGTACGACACGATCGAGGTCCCGACCCACCGCGGCTACGGCATCAGCCGCGCGATCAAGGCCCGCATGCTGTTCGAACTCCGCGCGGCCGAGCCCGGGCTGCTGGACGTGCAAACCTGGAACGCCCTCGAGAACGAGCCGCTGCTGCAGGTCAACGCCGAGCTGGGCTTCAAGCCGGACCGCGAGTGGCGGGAGTACGAGGCGGACGTCCCGGAGCTGCTGCGCCGGCTGAAAAGTTGAGGTCGGACCGGCAGAGCTGAGGTCGGACCGGCAGAGCTGAGGTCGGACCGGCAGAGCTGAGATCGGACCTGCTCGGGCGCTGTCCGACCGGCCGGAGCTTGAAGCCTGCCCGACTTGAAGCGCTGCCCGAACGGTCTGGCCCCGAGCACTGCCCGAACGGTCTGGCCCCGAGCACTGCCCGAACGGCCGGGTCGTCGAACGCTGCCCGAACGACCTGACGCTGAGCGCTGCCCGAACGGCCGCGGCGGACCCGACTCAGCTGGCCGCCCAAGGGCCCGTTACGAAGGTGCCGGTGTCGGTGAACGGGAAGGCGTTTGGGGTGCAGCCGTTCAGCGCTATCGTCTGCGTCTGCATCACCGGGGCTATCTGGCCGGCGGCGGGGCACTTCATGTGATCGAAGCCCAAGAAATGGCCCATCTCGTGCAGGACCGTCATCGCGTGGTAGTCCGTGCTGGCCGGGAAGCCGTCTATGCCCTTCAGCCAGCGGCGCAGGTTGAGCAGGATGGTCTTGCCGTAGCGGCAGGAGTATACGCCCTGGGTGGAGACGCCCACGGCCTTGCAGAGTTTGTCCACTGTGGCCGGTGTCGCCAGCTTCAAGGTTACGTTGTAGTCGGAGCCGCTGACGCGCTGGAATTTCCAGCTCGCGCCGCTGATCTTGTTGGGGGCGTAGGTGATCGGGTGGGCGGCGGAGGCGGTCCAGCCGAGTGGGGCGCCTATGGCCCGGTCGACCTCGATGGCCAGTTGGTCGGTTGTCCAGACCGGGTTGTTGGCCCACTGGATGCCGGTTTCCATCTCGACGCGGTACTTCACCAGCGTGCCCGCGTCCGCGGAGCCGATCAGGTCGGTGCCGCCCGTGGCGGCCGTGAAGTTGCCGCTGCCCTGGTTGGGGACGCCGTCGTTGGTGTTCGCCTTCTGGCCGCCGGTGTCGCCGCCCGGGTTGACCTTCTTGACTGTGGCCGATGGTTTGGCGCTGGCTTTCGATGGTGCCGGGGCGGGGGCCAGGCCGCTGTCGCCCTCGAGTTGGCCGATCGGGAACGGGTCTGAGCTCGACAGCGCCTCGCCCGGGTCGGACGGGGGCGGCGACGAACCGGCGTGCGTCCCACAGCCCGCGGCGAACACGGACAGTAGCGCACAGACAACGGTCAATCGGTGACTTCGACTCCCAAACACCCGGCCGAGCCTAGGGGAACTTCGCAACCAAAGCTGCCCCTCCATTGAATCCATCACTGTGGGCAACGTAAGGGTGGGGACGGTACGTCTACGTACAGTCCCCACCCGGTCAAAAGCCGATCACGCGGGCAGTGTCCACTTCTGCGCGTTCGTGCCGTTGCACGTGTACAGCTGCACGATCGTGCTGTCCGTCGACACGCCGCCGGCCACGTCGAGGCACTTGTTCGACTGCGGGTTGCGCAGTGCGCCGTCGGCCTGTGGTGCCCAGTTCTGCGCGCCGGAACCGTTGCAGGTCCACAGCTGGATCTTGGTGCCGTCGGCCGTCGCGCCGCCGGAGATGTCGAGGCACTTGCCGAGCGCCCGCAGGGTTTGACCGGTGACCGTCCAGGTCTGGGCGGTCGAGCCGTTGCAGGTGTACAGCTGGATCTGTGTCCCGTCCGCGGCCGCGGCTCCGCGCACGTCGAGGCACTTGCCGGCCAGGCCCTTCACCGGGCCGCCGACCACGGCCGGGCGGACGAACTGGAAGTCGTCCAGGTCGAACAGGCCCGTGCCGGTGCCGGTGAAGGTCAGGTACACGTTCGCGGTGCCCGCCGGCACGCCCGACAGCGCGGCGCTGACGTCGGCGTAGGTGTCCCAGTTGCCGGTGTTGGGGACGTTGACGGTGCCCAGGATCGGGCCGGTCGTCGAGCCGGTGCGGACCTGGATCTGGCCGCCGGGGCCGCCGGAGACGACGCGGGCCTTGAAGCTGGTCGCGCCGCCGACGTTCAGCCCGTTGTACGCGGCCCAGTCACCCGGCTCGATGTAGCCGAGTGTCTGTCCATTGTGGGCGCCGGCCTTGGTGTACGGCTGCACGCCGGACGCCGAGGTGAACAGCTCGGCTTGCACAAGATCGGTTGCCGAGTCCTTCACCCGGACGTTGCGGAACGACACCTGGTCGCCCGCGCCGTGGTTCTGGATGCCGATGTAGCCGTCGAGGTTGCGCGCCGCGTCCGTGTTCGTGAAGTCGTTGATGAGCACGCTGTTGAGGTACACCCGCAGCCGTTGTCCTTCGACGGAGATCTCGTAGGTGTTCCACGCGCCGGGCGGGTTGAGGGCGGCGTCGCGGGCGGCGATGTTGGCGGACTGGAAGTTGTAGATGGCGCCGGTGGTGTGGTCGGGGGTGTCGGTGGCGTCGATCTGGATCTCGTAGCCCTGGTTGATGGCGATGTTCGGGTCGTTGCCGGGGTTGGGGAAGCCGACGTAGACGCCGGAGTTGCTGTCGCCGGTGATGCGGAAGTCGGCTTTGAGCGAGTACGAGGTCCCGAACTGTTTGGTGCTGTACCAGAACAGCCCCAGACCGCCGGTCGACGACAGCGTGGCGTCCGTGTTCGTGAAGCTGCCCGGGCCGGCCTGTGACCAGCCGGTCGTGGATCCGTTGTACAGGGCCGTGTAGCCGGTCTCGGGGCGGCAGTCGGCCTGGGCGCGCTTGGCCGCGTATCGGATGCCGCCGAGCAGCTCGCCCCTGAAGTTCGAGTCCGCGTACGACTCCTGCGTGTGTCCGAACCCGGTGTAGAACGAGCGGCCGGAGTCGATCGTCTTGCACCAGGTGATCGGGTGGTCGGCCCCCATCGTGCCGCCGGTGTACGACGACTCGTCGAGGGTGGCGAGCACGTGGGCGGTGCTGCGCGGGTTGGTCTGGTAGTTGTACAGCTCGTCGGTGCGCGTCCACGTCTGCGGCAGGTGCGACGTGGCCGGGTTCGCGCGGTCCTCGGTGCGCGAGTTGACCGGCTGGATGGCCGGGTGGGAGGCGAACCAGGCGCCGACCAGCGTGCCGTAGAACGGCCAGCTGTATTCGGTGTCGGCGGCCGCGTGCACGCCGACGTAGCCGCCGCCGCCGCGGATGTACGACTCGAACGCCGTCTGCTGGGCGTCGTTGAGCACGTCGCCGGTTGTCGACATGAACACGACGGCCTCGTACGGCGCCAGTCCGGCCGCCGTGAACACGGACGCGTCTTCCGTGGCGGTCACGGTGAAGTTGTTCGCCGCGCCCAGATCGCGCACGGCCTGGATGCCGGCCGGGATGGCGTCGTGGCGGAAGCCCGCCGTCTTGGAGAAGACGAGCACGTCGTAGGGCGAGTCGGCGGCCTGGGCCGGGGTGGCCACGAAGACACTCGCGAGCAACACCGCGGCGCCGAGCAACGTCAGTCGTTTCATGGCAGGGTCCACTTCTGCGCGTTCGTGGCATTACAGGTGTACAGCTGGACGACCGTGCTGTCCGCGGAGTTCGCGCCGGCCACGTCCAGGCACTTGCCGGACTGCGGGTTCTTGAGCGAACCGTCGGCCTGCGCGACCCAGTTCTGCGCGCCGCTGTTGTTGCACGTCCACAGCTGGATCTTCGTGCCGTCCGCGGTGGCGCCGCCGGAGATGTCGATGCACTTGCCGAGGACCTTGAGCTGCTGGCCGGCGACGACGACGACCTGGGCGCCGGTGCTGTTGCAGGTGTAGATCTGCATCTGGGTGCCGTCGGCGGAGGCGGCCCCGCGGGCGTCCAGGCACTTGCCGGCCAGACCCTTCACGGGGCCGACGCCGTTGCCGGTCGCGGCGGTGGTGAACGTGAAGCTGTCAAGGTCGAAGAGCGCGGCGGTGGTACTGCCGGAGAACGTCAGGTACAGCGACGTCGACCCGGCCGGGGCGTTGCTGATCGGGCCGGACACCGTCGTGAACGTCTCCCAGGAGCCGGTCACCGGTACCGTCGCCGAGCCGATGACCGTGCCGGTCGGCGAGCCGGTCCGCAGTGTCAGCGTGCCACCGGCACCGCCGGAGGAGACCCGGGCACTGAACGATGTGGCGTTGTTCAGTTTGTACGGGTCGAACCCGATCCAGTCGCCGTTGCTGATGTTCCCGACGGTCTTGCCGCCCTCGGCCGACGCCTTGGTGATCTGGTCGACGCCGAGGAACGACTTGTAGAACTCGCCTTGGCGGTAGCGGGGCGCCATGATGCTCTGTGCGTGGACGGTCAGCCCGCCCTTGTCCGTGTACTGCGCGTCGAAGATCGGGAAGATGTTCGACGCCGTGTCGTGTTCACCGTCGACGGGGATGGTGATCGTTCCCGCGCACCCCGTCTGTGACGTGATCGCGTGGGCGTGCTGGTCGTGGCCGAGCACGTACGTCATCGTCACCTTGGTGCAGTCGATGGCCCCGTCCTCGGGGTCGGTGACGGTGACGCTCCACGGGACGGTGTCGCCGAAGCTCACCAGCTGGCCGGGGTTGGGTCCGTTGATGGTGACGGTGGGCGCGGTGTTGCCGACACTGACGAGCACATTGGCAGTACCGATGGCGCCTTGTGGGTCTTTGACCGTCAACGTGACCGAGTAGTTGCCGTTCGCCGTGAACGTATGCGACGGGTTCGCCGTGGTGGCAGTACCCCCGTCACCGAATGTCCAATTGAATGTCAGGGCGCCTCCTTCGGGGTCGGAGGAGCCGGCGGAGGAGAAGTTGACCGCGAGTGGGGCCGCGCCGGATGTGACGTTGGCGGTCGCGACGGCGGTCGGGGCCCGGTTGCCGCCGGCGCCGACGTAGTCGTAGCGGTACAGGGCGGAGTTCTGGTCACCGTTGAAGTAGCCGGTGCCGTAGTCCAGGACGTACAGGGCCCCGTCCGGGCCGAACTGCATGTCCATGACCTGCTTGCCGTTCCACGGGAAGTTGTCGATCGCGCCCCGGCTGCCGTCGGCGTTGACGACGATGGGTTTGATCCAGCCGCGGCCGAACTCGCCGGCGAAGAACTGCTTGTCGAGGGACTGCGGGAACTTCGTCGTCGACGGGTTGGCGGCGTCGTAGTGGTAGACCGGGCCGCCCATCGGCGATTCGGACCCGGAGCCGAACTCGGCCGGGCTGCCGGCGTCGCCGCCGTAGCGGATCCAGGCCGGCTTGGCCGCGGGCAGCGTGGTCAGGCCGGTGTTGCGGAACGAGTTGTTCGTCGGACCGCCGGCGCAGTTGTACTTCGCACCTGTCGAGTTCGTCGCGAAGTTCCACTCGTTGTAGGTCTCGGCCGCGGTGTTGGTGCCGGTGCAGTACGGCCAGCCGTAGTTGCCGGGCCCGGTGACGCGGTCGAACTCGACCTGGCCGGACGGGCCGCGGTTCGCGTCGCTGGCGCCGGCGTCGGGGCCGTAGTCGCCGACGTAGACGACGCCGGTGGCCTTGTCGACGGTCATGCGGTACGGGTTGCGGAAGCCCATGGCGTAGATCTCGGGCCGGGTGTTCGCGGTGCCGGGGGCGAACATGTTGCCGGCCGGGATCGAGTAGGTCCCGTTGGCGTTGACCTTGATCCGCAGGATCTTGCCGCGCAGGTCGTTGGTGTTGGCCGCGGAGCGCTGGGCGTCGTACACCGGGTTGCGGTCGGTGCGCTCGTCGATGGGCGCGTAGCCGGCCGAGTCGAACGGGTTGGAGTCGTCGCCGGTGGACAGGTACAGGTTGCCCTGCGCGTCGAAGTCGATGTCGCCGCCGACGTGGCAGCACATGCCGCGGTCGGTGGCCACGTCCAGGATGTTGACCTGGCTGGCCATGTTGACCGTGTAGTCGGCGTTGAGGGTGAAGCGGGAGAGGCGGTTGACGCCGGCCCAGGTCGACCAGGTGGCGGCGGTGCCGGTCGCGGGCGCGTCACCGCTGGGGGTGCTCAGCGGCGGGGCGTAGAAGAGGTAGATGTAGCGGTTGCTGGCGAAGTTCGGGTCGGCGCCGACGCCCTGCAGCCCTTCTTCGTCGTGGGTGTAGACGGGGATGTTGGCGATGACGCTCGTCGTGCCGCTGGCGTCGGTGCGCCGCAGGGTGCCGTTGCGGGCGGTGTGCAGCACGGACCGGTCGGGCAGTACGGAGATGGCGAGCGGCTCGCCCACCTCGGGCTCGCCCTTGGCCAGGGTGACCTGCTGGAAGTCGGCCGCGTTGATCGCCGCCGCAGCCGGTGTGGCGTCCGCCGTCTGCAGGAGCGTGACGGCGGTGAGGCTGGACGCGACCAGGACCAGAGCGGCACTTATCGTCCGCCATCTATGGCTTGGGGGTTGCTGGTTCACGGTGTCCCTTCCTGACGTGGTGATGTGCCAGGCCGGGCGCGCGCCGCCGCGCCTTGTGCCGAGGGTTGGAGCCGGGTGTGCGGGGCCGCCGGAGCGCGATTGTCCGGTGCCGTTCCGGATACATTGATGAAGCGCTCTGGCGTCGTGGAGGACACACTAGGGGCTTTAGCTACGGCTGTCCATACTTTGGTTCTTCGATACTCTAACTTTTGTCCACATCGTCAAAAGCCGGGAAAGCGGTGCCGGTTTCGCCGGACCGGCCGGGGTCGTTCCGTAGCCTCCGTGAATATGCTGTAGCCATGGGGGCTCAGGGTGTACTGCGCAGGGACGCGGAACGCAACCGCCGGCAGCTGGTGGAGACCGCGAAGGTGGTGTTCGCCGAGCGCGGCCTGGAAGCCCCGCTCGACGAGATCGCCCGCCGGGCCAAAGTCGGCAACGCCACCCTGTACCGCCGCTTCCCGAGCCGCGGCCAGCTCGTCGCCGCGGTGTTCGAGGACGCGCTGCGGGAGGTGGTGGCGGCGACCGAACGGGCCCTGGCCGTCGAGGACCCGTGGGCCGCGTTCGCCGAGCACCTGACGTTCCTGTGCGAGGTGCAGGCGGGCAGCCGCGCGATCGCCGACCTGCTGACCGCGACCGTGTCCGGGGTGCCGGAGCTGGAGTCGTTGCGGGGCCGCGCGTTCCGGGGTCTCACCGCCCTGATCGACCGGGCCCGGGCGGCCGGGGTCCTGCGCCCCGACTTCCAGCACGAGGACGTGGTCCCGGTCCTGATGGCCAACGCCGGCCTGGTGGAACGCACCGCGGAGAGCGCCCCGACCGCGTGGCGGCGCCAGCTCGGCTACACCCTGGCCGGCCTGCGCGCCCCGGCCGACACCCCGGCCGAGCCGGCGCCGGACCGGGCCGGCATCCTGCGGGCGATGCACGCCCTGGCCGAGCGCAACGGCCTCACGTCGTAGGAACGGTGTACGTCTCCGACGTCAGCACGTCTCACGCCAGGCGTCGAGATCCATCTTCTTCTTCATCGACGAGAAGCGCAGCGGCTTCGTCTTGGAGCAGAACGTGCCGGTCGAGCCGTCGTACTCCACGTGGAAGACCGGCTTGCCGGCGTTGGTGAAGACCTTCAGCGTGTCGCACTCGTCGTAGCGGGCGCACTCCTCGTTGACCGCGAAGTCGAACGCCGGGGCCAGGGCCGCGGCCTGCTCGACGTCGTTCTTCAGGCCCACGCCGAGGCCGGTGCGGTGGGCCAGGTCGGCGACGCGGCGGTTGAAGGTGAGCTGGTCGGCGGCGCTGAGGGGGAAGCCGCTGCTGTTGCTGTAGCCGTCGACGTTGTCGGGCTCGACGGCGTCGAAGCCCTTGTCCTTGCACTGGCGGAACCGGGCCGACAGCAGCGGCTCGAGGACGTTCCACTGGCGGATGTCGAGCCACTTCTCCCCCGGCCAGCCGTCGAGGCCCTTGCCCTGCACCGACTCCGGGAAGTTCTTGGCGTCGGCGCGGAAGTTCTCGTGCGCGCCGACGTTGACGTAGCAGATGACGTGCCGGCCGGCCGACTTCAGCGCGGCCACGTCGGCGGCCGAGGTGTTGGCGCCGTCGACGTCGTACACCTCGGCCGGCACCGACTTGTCCAGGGTGCCGGTCAGCTGCCACTGCCAGGTCTGGCCGACCGCCGGTTTCCACCAGCCGCCGGCCGGTGGGGCGGTGCCGGGGCCGGGCGAGCCCGACGGGCCCGTGGACGCCGACGGGGACGCCGAGCCGAGGCCGGCGCCGTACGACGGGTCGGCGCCGCCGGTGGCCGGGCCGTGGGTGCCGCCGCCGAGGTCGCGGCCGCGGCCCTCGCCGCCGCTGGTGCAGGCGGCCGCGTACAGGACGGTCACGGCGACCAGGGACAGCAGCAGGCCGCGCAGCCGGCGGGAGCTCACCGGGCGGCGGCCCGCGTGCGCAGGGAGCTGGGCACGCCCTCGTACGGCAGCGGGCCGGCCAGGTCGGTGACCAGGCCGTGGCCGGCCCGCCGCAGCAGCAGCGCGGTCGCCTCGCCGAGGCGGGCGGTCGGCACGCCGTAGACGAGGTGGGCGGCGTTCGGCCAGTCCCGCTCAGCAATCGAGTTATCGCCATAAAGGGCGATGTATGACTCCCAAGTGCCCTCGAATGTGCACACCATGTCGGCCAGCGCGGCGTAGCCGGGTGCGCAGCGGGTGCCGGGGTTCAGCACGACCGCGCCGCGGACCGCGCGCACGACCTGCGCGACGTACGCGAGGGAGGTCGCGTCCGACGGGGTCTGGTCGAAGAAGATGCCGCCGACCGGGTACTGCGACCAGCCGACGATGTCGCACCAGACCTCGCCGTTGGGCCGCGCGCCGTAGCCGAGGTCCACGTAGCCCAGCATCCGGACCCCGGACTCGTGCAGGCGCGCGGTGGCGGCGGTGTAGACCTCGTCGCGGGCCGCGCCGGGTCCATTGTGGACATTCACGATCGTCCAGCAGGCGGAGCCGCGGGGCAGGCAGTCCCACGCCTCGGGGTCGGTGAGCGGGTGGACGTACAGCGGCAGCAGCATCATTCTCGGTAACTCTCCGGATCGCGCAGGACGAGCGCCGCGACGGCCAGGCCGGGCAGACCGGCTCCGAGCAGCGTCGCGACGGCGAGGGTTTCGGCGAACGTCGGTGACACGTGCACCAGAGCGGGGGCCCAGTGCCCGACGCCGGTGACGAGGAGGGTCGGCCACCACACGACGAGGGCGGCGGTGCCGGCCCGGCCGTGCGCGGCGAGCACCAGGCACAGCGCGTAGACGGCCATGAGCAGGACCGCGGCGGCGAGGGACTGGCCGCGGGCGAGCAGGCCGAACCAGATCGAGCCGGCGATGGCCGCGCCCGCGACGACCGGGACGGCGAGGACGGCGACGGTGCCGGCGCTGATCTGCCCGAGGCGGCGGTCGAAGGCGAAGCGGTCGGCCAGGTTGGCGCGCGCGGACGCGATCCGGCGCTGATGCCACACCAGCGTGAGTTCCATCAGGGGTACTCCGAGCAGGAGCGGCACCGCCTCGACGGGGACCCGGTGCGGGGCGATGCCGTCGAGCGCGACCGTGCGCAGCAGCGCGGCCTGGCCGGTGCCGACGAGGCCGTAGAGGGCGGCGTAGCCGACGTCGTGCCGCCAGGACCGCCACCGCCGCCGCACGACGACCGGCCCGCGCCCGAGGACGGGCCGGTAGGCGACGGCGAGCAGCACCGCGACACAGGCGATGAGCACGAGGACGCTGAGCCCGTACCGCAGCCCGGCGGTCGCGATCCAGACGGGCGCGACGGCGCCGATGACCACCCGTTCCCGGTTGGTCACCAGGGTCACCCCGGCGACGGCGAACAGCGCGAGCTGGACGGCGGCGACGGTGTACGCGCGGGCGCCCTCGCCGGTCAGGACCAGCGCCCACAGTGCGGCCAGACCGAGGAAGCCGAGGCCGAGCAGGCGGGCGGCGGCGGTGCGGCCGCGCTCGGACAGGGCCCGGTAGCCGAGGTAGGACAGGGCCTGGCCGCCGCCCCAGCCGAGCACCAGGGTGCCGGTGGTGGCGAGGGCCGGCACACCGTCCACTTCGGACGAGGCGCCGATGCCGATCGCGAGCGGGGTCAGGTAGATCAGGGCCCGCAGGAGTGTGTCAGTAATGATCTTGGAACGGCTCGGGCCCTCGACCGGGATGGGGCGCAAGACCTGGGTGTCGGCGGCGTCGAGGCTGCGGGCGACGACCCGGCCGGCGAGGGCGAACACCGACGGGGAGCCGTACTCGCGGTCGGCGACGCGGTCGTTGATGCCGTTGGCCTCCAGGATGGCCGCGATCTCGTCGATGTCGACGGCGTCGAGGCAGTCCTCGCGCATCTTGTCGGCGAGCGCGGCGACGGGGTCGGTGGCGACCCGCCCGACGTAGCGCAGCGGCTCCGGCCGGTCCAGTTCGCTCGGCCGCGCTCTTCGCTGGGCCGGCACGATGACCAGCGAGTCCCCGCTCATGCCGGCACCTCCGCAAGCTCCTGTGCCGACCTGAGCCAAACCTGTGCCGACCCGATCGCGGCCACTCCGCTTCGCTCCGTACCGCTCACGCCGGCACCTCCGCAAGCTCCGGCGCCGACCTGAGCCAAACCTGTGCCGACCCGATCGCGGCCACTCCGCTTCGCTCCGTACCGCTCATGCCGGCACCTCCGCAAGCTCCGGCGCCGGCCTGAGCCAAACCTGTGCCGACCCGATCGCGGCCACTCCGCTTCGCTCCGTACCGCTCATGCCGGCACCAGCTCAGCCAGCCGGCTCGTGAAGGAGACATACCGCTGCCGATAGGCGGACAGGCAGCGGTCCAGGGTGTACTCCGACAGCGCCCGCTCCCGCCCGGCGTGGCCGATCGTGGCCCGGAACTGGGCCGAGGACAGGAACGCCACGCAGGCGGCGGCGAACGCGGCCGGGTCGCGCGGCGGCACCACCAGGCCGGCGTTGCCGACCGCCTCGGCCACGCCGCCGACGTCGGTGCTGACCGTGGGCCGGCCGCACATCATCGCCTCCAGGACCGTGTAGGGCATCCCCTCGGAGATGCTCGACAGGGCCGCCACCTGCCCGGCCGCGAACGCGTCGCGGCTGGTCCGGCACGGGCCGGCCCACGTGACGGCGCCGGTGAGGCCGAGCCCGGCGGCGACCGCGCGGCAGTCGGCGGCGTAGGACTCGTTGCCGGCCGGGACGGGGCCGGCCAGGTGCAGGCGGGCGTCGGGGATGGACTCGCGGACGATGGCGAGCGCGCGGATGAGCGTCTCGAGGTCCTTGAGCGGGTCGACGCGCCCGACCCAGGAGATGACGGGGGCGTCGGGTTCGGTGGTCAGCGGCGGGAACCGGTCGGGGTCGACGCCGTTGCCGATGACGGCGAGCTTGGCCGGGTCGGCGCCGTGGCGCACGGCCCAGCGGGCGTTGAACCCGCTGACCGGGGTGATCAGGTCGGCCTCCCAGTAGGCGAGCCGGGCGAGGGCCCGGTGGAAGCGCAGCAGCGCGGTCTTGACGCCGGGCGTCTGGGTGCCGGCGGCGAGGTAGCGCTCGCGGAGGTACACCCCGTGCTCGGTCATCATGAACGGCACGCCGAGGCGCCACTTCGCGGCCAGGGCGACCATCGCCGAGAGGCCGTTGGCGTTGGCGTGGACGAGCTGGGCGTCCTCGGGCAGGGTCGCGGCGAGCGGGCGCAGGGCGTGTTCCAGCAGTACCGCCGCCTCGTCCGCCTCCCGCAGGGTGAGCCGCGGCAGCCGGAGCCCGTCGGCGGTGGCCCGGGCCCAGGCGTCGAGGAGGATGTCGGCCAGGCCCGCGCCCGCGAGGGGGTGCCGGCCCACCCGGCGGCCGAACCGGGTCCGCCCCACGGCCAGGCCGGACAGCGCCCGCAGGCCCTCGGCGAACAGGACGAGGTCGGCCGCGGAGTCGCCGAGCATGCCCCGGCACAGCAGCCCGGCGGCCCGCTCGACCCGACCGCGGGCCGGGCGGGCCGGGCCCCAGACCGGCACCGCGCGCAGTGACCGGACGTTGCCGGGCAGTTCGATCGCGGGCCGGTCGGGCTCGGTGCCGACGATGGCGACGAGGTCCCACTCCACTTCGGACAGTCCGCGCACCAGCTGGTCGCACCAGGTGGTGACGCCGCCGGTGGCGTAGGGGTAGGTGCCTTCGTTGACGAGGACGACGCGCACGGGACGAACCTCAGCTCGTGACGCGCAGCTGCTGCTGGGCGCTCTTGGCCAGGCTGCGCCACGCGGAGCGCTCGCCGCCGTAGGCCTCGCCGAACGGGCCGCCGCTGACCTCGAGGCCGAGCACGGAGGCGGTGACGAGGGTGGTGCCGGTCGGCATCGTCATCGGCACGTCGAGCGCATTGCCCTTGTTGGTCACGGTGACCTTGCCGTCGAGGAGGTACGCCTCGATCTGCCTGCTCTGCACGGCTGCGGTCCAGGCCGACTGGCGCCGGTTCTGCAGGGCGGACTCGGCGAACCTGGGGTTCACCACCGGGGTGGCGGTCGTGTAGGTGGCGCGGTAGCGGGCCAGGACGGCGTCGAGGACCGGGTAGAGGATGCGGTCCTCGGCCAGGTTCGACTGGTGCGCGTAGTGCGGGGCCGGGTTGGCCGAGACGACGTGATCGTAGGCGATGCGCGACTCGAGCGGCACGATGTAGTTCGCGAAGCCGCTGGCGCCGAGGGGGCTGATGCAGGTGGAGACCGGGTTGTTCTCGCAGATGCCGCTGCCGCCGTTGGCCGCGCTGGTGTAGAGCCAGTTGTACTCGTCGACCTCTTCGGCGACGGTGGCGACGTTGTAGTAGATGTTCATCGGGAACCGGGGGACGGTGGTGGCGCCGCCGACGGTCCGGGCGGTCTGCTCGCGGGAGGCGTCGGAGGCGACGTACTTGACGCCGTTGGCGGTCAGGGCCGGGGCCAGGTTCGGGTTGTCGTTCGGCATCTGCGGCAGCGTCTTGAGGCCGGAGTGCTCACCGGTGACGAGTTCGCTCGCGTCGACGGTGAGGCCCTTGGACTTCGCCCAGTCGACGTTCTGCTTGATCTGGCTGGAGATGTCGGCCTGCGACACCCAGCGGGTCTGCCCGGCGGCGTCGGTCGCACACTTCCACGGGGTGACGGTGAAGTCCTGGACGCAGCCGAGGTACGGGTGCTCGTACGTGTGGTTGATGAACCGGAACTGGCCCTTGTTCGCCACGACCGCCGCGGTCAGCGGGTCGCCGGTGCCGGCCTCGACGCTGCCGCCGCCGTTGAAGGCCAGGTCGAGCCGGACGCCGCGGGCGTTCTGCCAGGTGACGAGCGCGTTCACGTCGTCCTTGGTCATCCGGATGGTCTGGTTGTACGGCAGCGTGGCCGGGTCCCGCTGCGGGTTGCAGTCGTCGCCGACGGTGCAGTTGTGCACGGTGTCCCAGCGGTCGTCGGGCAGGAACAGGTCGTCGACGTGGACGGCGAAGAAGTTGCGGGTGTAGCCGAGGTGGACACCCCGGGTGAGCCACGTGACCAGGCCGTGGCCGAGCTCCAGGGCATGCGTCTGGTACCGGTTGGCCGCGAGCGTCACCACGAGTTCTTCGCGGCCGTCGTGGGTGTAGACGCCCATGAGCGAGCCGGAGGTCCCGCCGCCGGGCTTGGTGCCGGTCACCAGGGGCGTGAACGTCGTCCCGGCCGGGGCGGCGGCGGCGCCGAGGTACCCGAACGACTCCGACACGGCCGGGTCGCGGTCGTCGACGGGGAGGCTGCCGTTGAGGTAGCCGAACCCGGCGGTCTTCCCGGCCGCGGTGACCTGCAGCGCGGCCCCGTCGAGGACGCCGCTCCAGGCGTTGGTGAGCCCGACGTTCGCGCCGGCGAAGGTGTAGGCGTCGATCTGGCGGACCTTGAACTCGCGTTCGAAGTCGGCCAGGGCGGTGGCCTCGGCGCCGGTGACGGCGTTCTCGTTGGGCACGACGACGCCCTGGTACTTCGCCCGGCGCACGCCGCTCACGGAGTCGGCGAGGTAGGCGGCGGTGACGGCGGGGCGGCCGCCGTCGGTGAGGTTGAGCACGTCGTAGGGGACGCCCTCGCGGTCGAGCTGAGCGCGGAGGGTGTCGATGCCGGTGCTGGCGTCGTCGAGCACGAGGACCCGCAGGTCGATGCGCTGCTTGGGGCCGTCGGCGGCGAGGGCGGGCTGGGCGATGGCGATACCGGCGAGGCCCAACAGGGCGAGCGCTCCGGCGACGATCCGGGACTTCAAGGTGCTGAACTCCTTCGGCGGGGTTTTCGTCTTACGCGGCTTTGACGACTTCGGCGATGGACGAGGCGACGATGCTGTGCAGGTTGTGGGCGGCCCGCCAGCCGAGGCGGGCGCGGATGCGGGCCGGGCTGGCGACGACGGCGGCCGGGTCGCCGGGGCGGCGGGGGGCCTCGTCGTAGGGCAGGGGGCGGCCGAGGGCGCGGCCGACGGCGGTGACCATCTGCAGCACGGAGGCGCCCTCGCCGCGGCCGACGTTGAGGACCTCGGCCCGCAGCTCCCCCTCGTGCAGGGCGAGCGCGGCCCGGACGTGGGCGTCGGCGATGTCGGCCACGTGGACGTAGTCGCGCACGGCGGTGCCGTCGGCGGTCGGGTAGTCGGTGCCGAAGATCGTCGCCGGGATGCCCAGCGCGGCCGCGCGCAGCAGGCGGGGCACGAGGTTCGTGCCGCCCTCGTCGCGCAGGTGCGCCGCGGCGGCGCCGGCGACGTTGAAGTAGCGCAGCGCCGCCCAGCGGAACCCGGCGCTGGTGGCGGCGTCGCGCAGCATCCACTCGCCGACGAGCTTGGTCCGCCCGTAGGCGTTCTCGGGCTCGGCGGCGTCCTGCTCGCGGACCGGGGAGCGGCGGGGCGTGCCGTAGACGGCGGCGCTGGAGGAGAAGAGCACGGACCGGGTCCCGGCGGCGGCGACGGCGGCCAGGACGGCCCGCAGCCCGTCGAGGTTGTCCTGGTAGTACCGCAGCGGGTGGGCGGTCGACTCGGCGACGTCCTTGCGCGCGGCGAGGTGGATCACGCCGTCGGGCCGGTGCCGGTGGACGGCGTCGCGCACGGCCGCGGCGTCGCGCACGTCGGCCCGCAGCAGCGGCACCCCGAACGGCACCCGGGCCGCCCGCCCGGTGGACAGATCATCGATGACAATGCATTCGACGCCGGCCGTTTGCAGCGCGGCGACGACATGCGCGCCGATGTAACCGGCGCCTCCGGTGACGAGCCATCTCACAGATGGCGCAACGACGGGCGAACCCACCCAATCGGGCAACTGTCATTTTCCTGACAGTTGACGACCGCCAAGTTTCACACGCCGGATGCCGTTACCGGGCCGATGAGCTGCGATAACTATTTTGTCGAAAGCACTGCTGCGGGGGTACTGCAACACGCCCAGTATGACCGATTTGGGCGATTGATTCAGGCCGCGGCGGCGACCCGGTCCCGGCCGGCCCGCTTGGCCGCGTAGAGGTGGCGGTCGGCCAGGTCGTAGAGGTCGCGGCCGGTCATGCCGGCGGTGCGGGCGGCCACGCCCATGCTCAGCGTGACCCGCAGGCCCAGGGCCACCTCGTTCCAGTCGCGGGCGGCGATCACGTCGCGGATGCGGGCGCCGACCCGGGCCGCGGTGGCCAGATCGCAGCGCAGGAACAGGGCGAACTCGTCGCCGCCGAGGCGGACCGGCACGTCGTCGGGGCGGCAGTGAGCCCGCAGGACGGCCGCGAGCTCCCGCAGGACCCGGTCGCCGGTGCCGTGGGAGTAGCGGTCGTTGATGTGCTTGAAGTGGTCGACGTCGACCAGGAGCAGGACCCCGGGGCCGGCCTCGGCGACCAGGTCGAGGTGGCGGTCGAACTGGCGGCGGTTGCCCAGGCCGGTGAGGGCGTCCTGGGCGGCGGCCCGGTCGGCGCGCTCGCGGGCCGCCTCCAGCTCCACCCGGCGGCGGGCCTGCTGCAGCATGGTCCGGCGCTCCTGGCGCAGCTGCCACAGGTGGCGGGCCTGGGCCTGGACCGCGCCCAGCAGGGCGGTCGCGGCCTCCCCGGGCTGGGCGACGGCGGCCAGCCGGGCCAGCTCGTACTGGAAGATCAGCCGCTGGGAGCTCAGCGGGGCGAGCTCGGCCGCGGCCAGGAACTCGCGGCGGGCCCCGGGCAGGTCGCCGTGGTGGCGCAGGGCGATGCCGTGGGCGAGGTGGGCCAGGCGGGCCTCGTGCTCGTGGCCGCCGGTGCGCAGCGACATGATCAGGCCGGCCGCGAGCCGCCGCGCCCCGTCGACGTCCCCGGTCGTGACCAGGGCGAGGGCGTGCAGGGCGTTGGCGAGCGGGGCGTCGGCGAACTCGGCCTCGACCCAGGGGCGGACCAGCCCGGCCGCCTTGGCGAACTTGCCGCCGGCCTCCTCGACCAGGCCGACGTGCTCCAGCCGCAGGCCCCACTCGAGCAGCTGCTCGGCCCGCTGCAGCTCGGCCGAGACGTGCTGGGCCGGGTCGAGGTCGAAGGCCTCCATGGCGTAGGCGGCCGAGGAGTCGGCCAGTTCGTAGAGCTCCGCGGCGCGGGCCGCCTCGGAGATCGAGGAGAGCGCGGCGATGTACCGGGGGTTGCCGACCGGCAGCCGGTCGAGCACGCGCAGCGCGTTGGCCAGCCGGTGCAGGCCCTCGTCGAGGCGGCCGCTCTTGATCAGGGTCTCGGCGATGTCGGCCAGGGCCCGGGCCTCGCCGCCGCGCACGCCGGTCGCCCGGTGCCACTGCAGCAGCCGCTCCCCGGTGGCCAGGGCCTCCTGGAGGCGGCCGAGGGAGATCAGGGCGTACATCCGGCCCTGCAGGGCCATGCCGGCGGTCCGCTCGGCGCCGAGCAGCCCGGCGATCGCCTCGACCCGGTCGGCCAGGGCGAGGGCCTGCGAGTTGCGGCCCTGCACGGTCAGCTCATGGACCTGCAGGGCCAGCTCGTGGAACGGCCCATACGGGCGGACGGCAACGGGCAGCACCAACGTGACGTCGGCACCGCGGCGGGCCGGATGAGTGCAATCCGGGATCAGCCGCGGCGCAGGAGGCGAGCGGCGTCGGCCGCCCAGTAGGTCAGGATCAGCTGGGCACCGGCCCGGCGGATCGAGGTGAGGGTCTCCAGGATCACCCGCTCGCGGTCCAGCCAGCCGTTGGCCACGGCCGCCTCGACCATCGCGTACTCCCCGGAGACCTGGTAGGCCGCCACGGGCACGTCGACGAGCTCGGCGACCCGGGTGACGACGTCGAGATACGGCAGGGCGGGCTTGACCATGACCATGTCCGCGCCCTCCTCGACGTCGAGGAGCACCTCGCGGATCGACTCGCGGACGTTGGCCGGGTCCTGCTGGTAGCCCTTGCGGTCGCCGGTCAGCGCGGACTCGACGGCCTCGCGGAACGGGCCGAAGAAGGCGCTGGCGTACTTCACCGCGTAGGCGAGCAGCGCGACGTCCGTGTATCCGGCCCGGTCCAGCGCCGAGCGGACCACGCCGACCTGGCCGTCCATCATGCCGGACGGGCCGAGGACGTGCGCGCCGGCTTCGGCCTGGGCCAGGGCCATCAGCTCGTACTGCCGCAGCGTCGCGTCGTTGTCGACGGAGCCGTCGGCGGCCAGGACGCCGCAGTGCCCGTGCGAGGTGAACTCGTCCAGGCACAGGTCGGCCATGACGACGGTGGCGTCGCCGACCTCGGCGATCACGTCACGGAGGGCGACGTTGAGGATGCCGTCGGGGTCGATGCCGCCGGAGCCGGTCTCGTCGCGGGTCTGCGGGACGCCGAAGAGCATGATGCCGCCGACGCCCTCGGCGACCGCCTCGGCGGCGGCCTTGCGCAGCGACTCGCGGGAGTGCTGCACGACGCCGGGCAGGGAGCTGATCGGCCGCGGCTCGGTCAGCCCCTCCTTCACGAACATCGGCAGGATCAGGTTGGACGGCCGCACGTGCGTCTCGGCGACGAGCCGGCGCATCGCTGGGGTGCGACGCAGCCGGCGCGGCCGTACTTCAGGAAAACCCATCGGGAGTGACCCCTCGTCAGCGGAACCTCAGGGCAGTAGGGCCCTGCACCTTGGAGCCGCGGCGCTGCTTGGCAGGCATCGCGGCCAGTTTCTCGCGCAGTTCCACAGCGTAACCGGCGAGTGCCTCGACCAGGTCGGGCACGGAGGCGTGCGCCGGCTGGACGTCGACGCGCAGGCCGAACTCGACCGCGGTGTCCGCGGTCTTCGGCCCGATGACCGCGACGACCGTGCGGGCGTGCGGCTTGCCGGCGATGCCGACCAGGTTGCGCACCGTGGACGACGACGTGAACAGGACCGCGTCGAAGCCACCGGACTTGATCGCGTCGCGGATGTCGGCCGGCGGCGGGGCCGCGCGGACCGTGCGGTAGGCGGTCACGTCGTCGACCTCCCAGCCGAGCTCGGTGAGGCCGGCCGCGAGGGTCTCGGTCGCGATGTCGGCCCGCGGCAGGAGCACCCGCCCGACCGGGTCGAGCACCTCGTCGTGCGGGGAGAACTCGGCGAGGAGGCCCTCGGAGGACTGCTCGCCGCTCGGCACCAGCTCCGGCACGATACCGAAGCCGCGGACGGCCTCGGCGGTGGCCTCGCCGATGCAGGCGACCTTGACCCCGCCGAAGTGCCGGGCGTCGAGGCCGTGCTCGGCGAACTTCTCCCAGACCGCGCGGACCGCGTTGACCGAGGTGAAGACCGTCCAGGCGTAGCGGCCGTCGACGAGGCCCTTGATCGCCCGCTCCATCTGGGCCGGGGTGCGCGGCGGCTCCACGGCGATGGTCGGGACCTCGCACGGGATCGCCCCGTAGGCCCGCAGCCGCTCGCTCATCGCGCCGGCCTGCTCCTTCGTGCGGGGCACGAGGACCTTCCAGCCGTAGAGCGGCCGGTTCTCCCACCAGCCGAGCTTCTCGCGCTGGGCGACGCCGGCGCCGAGGCACAGCACGACGCGGCCGGCGAAGCCGAGCGCGGCGGCGACCATGCTGTCGACGCTGGAGGCGGAGCTGTACTGCGTCTCGCCCGTGCCGTCGCCCGTGATCGACACCGGGGTGGCCGGGTCGACCCCGGCCGCGAGGAGCCCGTCGCGGACAGCGGCGAGGTCACCGGCGTCGACGGCGAGCGCGGACGAGCCGCGGGCCACGGCGGTGGCGATGGACTCGAAGTCGACGGACTGCACGTCGTCGACGTCGGCGGTCACGCGGACGCCGGGCAGCGGCACCCCGGCGTAGGTGGCGACCCCGGCGGCCTGGCCGATGCCGGGCACGACCTCGAACGGCACCGCGGTGCGGGCGACGGCCTGCACCTCTTTCAGTACCGTGTCGTGGGCCATCGGGTCGCCGCCGACGAGGTGCACCGCGCGCAGGCCGGAGCGGGCCGCGGAGAGCAGCACCTTGGCCACGTCGCCGGGTGCGCCCTCGGCCGGGCTGAACTGGCACTCCGGGTCGGCTTCGGCGCGGATCGCGGCGAGCAGCGGGTCGGGGACGTTGCGGTCGTGGACGACGTGGTCGGCGGTCACCAGCGCCTCATGGGCGCGGCGCGTCAGCAGGCCGGGGTCGCCGGGGCCGGCCCCGACGAAGGCGATCCGGCCGGTGCTGCCCTTACGGGTGCGGGTCATGCTGCACTCCCAGTGCGTTGTCGGCGCCTTCTTCGCGCAGGTCGCGGGCCAGGGCTCGGCCCACCTCCGCGGCGTCGGCGAGCGTTCCGGTGCGCGAGAGCCGGAGGGCGAAGCCGCCGTCCGGGCTGAACACGGCACCGCGCAGATAAATCTCGGGCCCCTCATCGCCCTCGGCGACCTCGGCCAGTGCCGCGATCGGTGCGGAACAGCCCGCCTCGAGCTCGGCCAACAGCGCCCGCTCGGCGGTGACCGCCGCGCGGGTGTATTCGTCGTCGAGCGCGGCGAGGATCTCGCGCAGCTCGGCATCGTCTTCGCGGCACTCGACGGCCAGGGCGCCCTGCGCGGGCGCGGGCAGCATCAGCAGCGGGTCGAGCACCTCGGTCGCCTCGCCGCCGCGGTCGATGCGGACCAGCCCGGCGTTGGCCAGGACAATCGCGTCGAACTCGCCCTCGGCGAGCTTGCGCAGGCGGGTGTCGATGTTGCCGCGCAGCGGCACCGCGGTCAGCCGCCGCCCGAGCGCGTTGATCTGGGCGATCCGGCGCAGCGCCCCGGTGCCGATCCGCGCGTCGTCGGGCAGCTCGTTGAGGGTGAGCCCGCCCCGGGCGACGAGCGCGTCACGGGGGTCGGCGCGGCCCGGAATGGCCGCGATGACCAGGCCCTCGGCGCCCGCCGTCGGCAGGTCCTTGTAGGAGTGGACGGCGAAGTCGATCTCCTTGGCCAGCAGCGCGTCGCGCAGGGCGGAGACGAACACGCCCACGCCGAGCTGCGGGATCGGCGCGCTCGAGCGGTCGCCCGGCGTCACGATCTCGACGAGCTCGACGTCGCGGCCGGTCTTCGCGCGCACGGCGTCGGCGATGGTCGTGGACTGCGCCATCGCCAGCTTGCTGCCCCGGGTGCCGAGCCTGAGCGTCACGGGTGCACCTCGGAAGCGTGGGCCGGGTTGATGTCGGCGGTCGGGATGTGCAGGTCGAACAGCTCCCGCAGCGCCTGCGCGTAGGCCTCGCCGCCGGGGGCCGCGGCCAGCTGCCGGACCCGGACGGTCGGCTGGTGCAGGAGCCGCTGGACGATCCGGTGGACGCTGTGGGCGACCTCGGCCCGCGCCGAGTCGCCGAGCTCCGGGCAGCGCTGGGCCAGCCGGCGCAGCTCGGCCTCGACGACCTCGTCGGCCCGGGCCCGCAGCGCGGCCACGGTCGGGGCCACGTCGGCGCCGCGCAGCCAGGTCAGGTAGGCCTCGACCTCGGCCGCGACGATCTCCTCGCCGGCCCGCTCCTCGGTGTCGGCGGTCGTCGACAGCGACTCGGCGAGCAGCTCGATGTCGACGACGGTGATGCCGGGCAGCTCGCGCACGGCCGGGGCCACGTCGCGGGGCATGGCCAGGTCCAGCACGAGCAGGTCGCGGCCGGCGCCGGCCAGGAGCCGCGCGTCGAGGACCGGCTCCGGGGAGGCGGTCGCGCTGACGACCACGTCGACCCGCTCCAGCAGCGACGGGAGCTCGGCGAAGGGGACGGCCTCGGCCCCGTGCAGCTCGGCCAGGCGCTCGGCGCGGGCGTGGCCGCGGTTGGTCACGTAGAGGGGGGCGGCACCGGCCCGGCGCAGGGTCGCCAGGGACAGCGCCCCCATGGACCCGGCCCCGATCACGAGCGCCGGGCGGCCCTCGACCGGGGCGGTCGCGCCCTGGCCGTAGGCGAGGGCGGCGCTGACGACGCTCTGCCCGGCCCGGTCGATCTCGGTCTCGGCGTGCACCCGCTTGCCGACCCGCAGGGCCTGCTGCAGCAGCTCGTGCATGAGCCGGCCGACGGTGCCGTGCTCGCTCGCGGTGTTGTAGGCCTCGCGGAGCTGGCCGAGGATCTGCGACTCGCCGACGACCATCGAGTCGAGGCCGGCGGCGACGCGGAAGGCGTGCCGGACGGCGTCGGCCTCGTAGTGCACGTACAGCTGCGGAGCCAGCTCGCTCATGGGCAGGCCGGCCCGGGCGGCGAGGAGGCCGCCGATGTCGGCCAGGCCGCCGTGGAAGGCGGTGACCGATGCGTAGATCTCCACGCGGTTGCAGCTGGAGAGGACCACGGCCTCGTCGACGTACTGCATCCCGACGAGCTCGGCCAGGACCGCCGGCGTCTCCCCCGGGGCCAGGACCAGCTTCTCCAGGAGCGGCACGCTCGCGGTGCGGTGCGACAGCCCGACGATCAGCAAGTTCATGACGCCACCTCAGCTCCGCCGTGCGCGTTCTTCTGGACCGCGGGCAGACCCGTGAGCGCCGACTTGCGGTGCTCGTGGAACGACAGGATCTGCAACTCGATGGCCAGGTCGACCTTACGCACGTCGACGCCGTCGGGGACGTTCAAGACGCAGGGTGCGAAGTTCAGGACACTCGTCACACCGGCGGCCACCAGGCGGTCGCAGACGTGCTGGGCGGCGTGGGCCGGGGTCGCGATCACGGCGATCGAGATCGACTCGGTGTCGACGATCTCCGGCAGCTCGTCGATGTGCCGCACGACCAGGCCGTTGATCTGCTCGCCGACGCGGCTGAGGTCGGCGTCGAAGAGGGCGGCGATGCGGAAGCCGCGGCTGCCGAAGCCCGCGTAGCCGGCGAGGGCGTGACCGAGGTTGCCGACGCCGACGAGGGCGACGGCCCGGCGGTGGGTCAGGCCCAGCACGTGCTCGATCTGGTCGATCAACACGGTGACGTCGTAGCCGACGCCGCGGGTGCCGGTGCGGCCCAGGTGGGACAGGTCCTTGCGGAGCTTGGCGGAGTTGACCCCCGCGGCCGCGGCCAGACCCTCCGAGGAGACCGTTTCGTGCCCGTCCTCCGCGAGGTGGTGCAGGGCGCGAAGGTACTCCGGAAGCCTGGCGACGGTCGCCTCCGGCAGGTCCGGAAAGTCCGGTCCGTCGGTGGGGCCGGTGCGCTGCTGGCTCATGAGTCTCCGAGACGACGACGACGGCGGCGTTGTACGAGGCCGCTCGCAATGGCGACTACCGCCTGTGCTAGCGGGGTTCGTCGTTGCAACAGAGTAGGCGCTTGTGAAGCCGTGCACAAATCGCGATCTTGAAGAGTCGGCGCCCACCACGTAGAGGTCAGCGCCCGCCCGTGCGGATCGCGCACGCGAGAAATGCCCCCGCGGCACGTGGTGCCCCCTTTCTCCGACGCGGTCGGCAGCGGGCGGGCGCTGTGGCCATTATCTCCACGATTCCGGCATTTGCCGCACCCGACACGCACTTACGTAGCGAGACTACACGTTTTTCCAGTAGGGCTGCCCCTACCATCAAGTGGCCGGACGGCGGGATGGGAGGTGAGGGCCGCGATGCCTAGCGTCAATGGCATGACGACGACCATCACCCCGCTCGGCCCCGGCCGCTCATTCCGCATCTTCCGGCAGCTGGGGATCGACACGCAGTACGTGCTGCTCGGCTTCCCCCTGTCGATCATCACCATCGTGCTGTGCGTCACGGGGTTCTCCCTCGGCGTCGGCCTGATGGTGCTGGTCATCGGCTTCCCGGTGCTCTTCGCCACCATCTTTCAGGCCCGCGGTTTCGCCACCCTTGAGCGCGCCCGCGTCGGGCCGGTCCTGCGCGTCGACCTGCCACACCCGTACTACAAGAAGGCGAGATCCGACGCCGGCTTCTGGAAGCGCACGTTCGTCCCGCTCACCGACGGCCAGTCGTGGCTCGACGTGGTCCACGGCGTTTTCCGGATCATCCCGAGCACCTTCGCCTTCGCGTTCGTGGTGGTCTGGTGGGCCGGCGCCCTCGGCGGGCTGACCACCGTGCTCTGGGACTGGTCGATCCCGCGCGGCCCGGACATGCACGACCTGCCCGAGCTGCTGGGCCTGGGCCGCGGCACCACGGTGCGCGTGCTGTTCCACACCGGCCTCGGCCTGATCTTCGCCCTCACCCTGATCCCCGTCGTGCGGGGCGTGACCCTGCTGGAGGCGCTCTTCGCCCGGGCCCTGCTCAGCGGCGTCAGCGAGCTGCGGGAGCGGGTCTACGAGGCCGAGCGCAGCCGGGACCGGGCCCGGGCCCAGACCACCGCCGCCGTCTCGGCCGAGGCGACCGCCCTGCGCCGGCTGGAGCGCGACATCCACGACGGCCCCCAGCAGCGGCTGGTCCGGCTGGCCATGGACCTCGGCCGGGCCGACCTGCAGTTCGACAACGACCCGGGGGCGGCCCGGGCGACCGTCGCCGAGGCTCTCGCCCAGACCCGGGAGACCCTGGAGGAGCTGCGCGCGCTGTCCCGCGGGATCGCCCCGCCGATCCTGGTCGACCGGGGCCTGCGGGCCGCGCTGACCGCCCTCGCGGCCCGCTCGATCGTGCCCGTCGACCTGGAGCTGCCGGAGATCGACCGGCTGGCCGCGCACGTGGAGACGACGGCCTACTTCGTGGTCGCCGAGGCCCTCACCAACGTGGCCAAGCACTCCCACGCCTCCGAGGTCAAGGTCGCGCTGCAGCGCTCCGCCTACGGCATGCTCGTCACCGTCGAGGACGACGGCGTCGGCGGGGCCAGCCTGGCCAAGGGCCACGGGCTCACCGGCCTGGCCGACCGGGTCCGGGCGGCCGGCGGCGAGCTGACCGTCACCAGCCCCCTCGAGAGCGGCACCAAGCTCGTGGCGATCCTGCCGATTCCGTAAGAACGGTCCCGCGCACCTAGGATCGGCGCGTGCGCGTTGTTGTTGCGGATGATGCGGTACTGCTGCGCGAGGGCCTCGTACGCCTGCTCACCGAGAGCGGCCACGAGGTCCTCGCCGCCGTCGGGGACGGCCCCAGCCTGGTCGAGGCGGTCGTCGAGCACCGGCCCGACGTCGCGATCGTCGACGTGCGGATGCCGCCGTCGCACACCGACGAGGGGCTGCGGGCCGCGGTCGAGGCCCGGGCCCGGGTGCCCAAGACGCCGATCCTGGTGCTCTCCCAGTACGTCGAGGTCTCTTACGCCGACGACCTCCTGGCGGACCGGGCGGGCGCGGTCGGCTACCTGCTGAAGGACCGGGTCTCCGAGGTCGCCGAGTTCCTGGAGGCGATGGACCGGGTCGCGGCCGGCGCCACCGTCCTGGACCCCGAGGTCGTCGGCCAGCTGCTGGTCCGCCGCCGGCGCGACGACCCGCTGCGCAGCCTCACCCCGCGGGAGCGCGAGGTGCTGGGCCTGATGGCCGAGGGCCGGTCCAACACCGCGATCGCCCGCAAGCTCGTCGTCACCGACGGCGCAGTCGAGAAGCACGTCAAGAACATCTTCACGAAGCTCGACCTGCCGCCGGACGACGAGCAGCACCGCCGGGTCCTAGCCGTCCTGGCCTACCTGCAGGGCTAGGTCGACGGCTTCGACCAGGGAGTAGGCGACCGGCAGGCCGGTCGCCTCCAGCAGCGCGGTGTCGGTGAAGCCGCCCGCGTAGAGCACCGCCGTGGCGCCGGCCGAGCGGGCCGCGTCGCCGTCGTCGACCGAGTCGCCGATCAGCACCACGTCCGCCGGGTCGACCTCGAGGGCCCGCAGGTGCCGCTCCAGGTAGGTGGCCTTACGGTGGCCGCCGACGGTGCCCGGCAGGCCGTCGACCCGCACCAGGCGCGCGTGCAGCCCGTGCCGCTCGACCTCCACCAGCAGCTCGTCGTGGAAGAACATGGACAGCAGGGACTGGGTGCCCGGCCACTTCGCCATGGCCTCGAGCGCGTCCGGGACCAGCTGGACCTCGTTCATCCGCTCCCGGTAGGCGTCGTGGAACGCGTCGTCGAGGAGCTTGAACTCGACCTCGTCGACCGGGCGCTCCAGGACGTGCGCGTAGTAGTCCAGGATCGGCCGGCGGAAGTCGCGCCGGTGCTCGTCGGCGGTGATCACCGGCCCGCCGACGGTGGCGAGGCAGACGTTGGTGGCGTCGACGACGAGCTTGAGGTCGTCGAGCAGGGTTCCGTTCCAGTCCCAAACCAGGTGCTTCACCCGGGAGACGATAGCCGCATGTCCCGCAGGAGTCGCTCCTCTTCTACCCGCCAGTAACCGTGCTCCCGGCCGTCCAGCAGCAGCACCGGGATGCGCAGGCCATACTCCTCCTCCAGGTCCTCGTCGCTCTCGATGTCGACCTCCGTGAACCCCTCGCCGGTCGCGGCCTCGACCCGGGCCAGGACCGCCTTCGCCTCGTCACAGAGATGACAACCCGGCCGGGTGTACAGCGTGAGCCTCGTCGTCACCGCAGAGACCCCTTCCGCACCTTGCCGGTCGCGGAGTGCGGCAGCTCCGGGACGAACTCGACCGCGGTCGGGCACTTGAAGCGGGCCAGGTTGCGCTCGCAGTAGGCGATCAGCTCCTCGGCCGTGACCCCGGACCCGGGGACGCGCACGACGAGCGCCTTGACGGTCTGGCCGGTGTACGGGTGCGGGGCGCCCAGCACCGCGGCCTCGACCACCGACTCGTGCGCGGCCAGGACCGACTCGACCTCGTGCGGATAGACGTTGAAGCCGCTGACCAGGATCAGCTCGCCGATGCGGTCCACGATGAACAGGTCGCCGTCCTCGTCCGCGTAGGCCACGTCACCGGTCGCCCACCAGCCGTCCGGGCCGGGGCCGCCGCTCGCGTCGGGCCAGTACCCCAGGAAGAGGTTGGACCCGCGGGCGACGATCTCGCCGGGGTCGCTGGTGCCGTCGTCCTCGTCGTCGAGGACGTCATCGCCCCCGGCGTCGACCAGGCGAACCTCCACGCCCGGGATGGGCCGGCCGATCGCGCCCGGCTTGATCGACGGGCTGACCAGGGTGCTGGTCAGCACCGGCGCCGCCTCGGTGAGCCCATATCCCTGGTGTACCGCCCGCCCGGTCGCGTCGGCGAAGCGCCGCTCGGCCGCCGGGTCCAGCGGCGAGGCCCCGCACACCGCGAGCCGCACCCCGGCCCACGCCGCCGCGAGCCGCTCACCCATCAGCGACCAGGCGATGAACATCGGCGGCACCCCGACCACGCCGGTCACGCCGTGCCGCTCGATCACCTCGAGGGAGTCGGCCGGGTCGAAGCGCTCGACCAGCACCCCGCAGGCCCCGTGGAAGGCGACGGCGCCGAGGCCGGAGTTGAGGCCGTAGGCGTGGAACAGCGGCACGGCCAGCAGGAGCACGTCGTCGCCGGTGACCGGGGCGGGCTCGATCCGGCCGAGCTGCTCGTGGTTGGCCAGCAGGGCCCGGTGCGGCAGCATGGCGCCCTTCGGCGCACCGGCGGTGCCGGAGGTGTAGAGCAGCACGGCGAGATCCTCACCGCCACCTACAGAGGGTGACTGAGCAAGGTCATCGGGGCCGCTGAGTAATTCGGCCAGGTTCTTCCCCAGCTGGTACCGCACCGCCGGCGCCGCCTCCTCCAGCGCCTCCAGCACCGGGGCGGTGCCGACCAGGACGGCCGCGCCGGAGTCGGATAGCACGTGGGTGAGCTCGCGGGCCGTGTAGGCGGGGTTGACCGGCACGGCGACCAGGCCGGCCCGCAGCACCCCGAAGAAGACGGCGGCGAACTCCGGCACGTTGGGCAGCGCGATGGCGACCCGCGCGCCGTCCGTCAGACCCAGGGTGGACAGGCCCGTGGCCACGGCGTCCACCTGCCGGTCCAGCTCGGCCCAGCTCAGCTCGGCATCGTGCGAGCGCAGGGCCGGGCGCGCGCCGTCGGCGGCAGCGGCGCGGCGCACGGTGTCGGCGAAGTTGCCGGCGGGAGAAATGGAAGCGTCCTGCACGGTCGCCGATCCTTCCACAGCGGCCGTCCGGAGGGTGGTGTGAGGTGCTCGGAAAGATCACCCGTTACCGATCACCCGACCCCGTGGCATGGTGCGTGCGGCGATGAGCAGGCCTCGATGCGATCTCCTGTGAGAGGCCCGACACGCCGCATGAGTAAAGGATCACCCAAACGTGTGTCGGGGTCGTGAGATGCCCGGACTCCCCAGGACCGTTTACGTCCCGTTTCACCGGTTTGGCGGCGTGTCGCACGGCGTGTCGTCAGAAAGTGACGGACAGCATGTGCGCCGGTCGCACAACTATCCGTGGGTGAATGTGGCCTGCCGCAAAGAGCCGCCCACACGCGGGTGACGCCGGACCTATTATCACCGAAGTCGACTCACCCCATTTGTTGCGAGTTGACACCCCTCACCCCGAGGAGGCCGAAGTGCCCGTGATCGCGCCGAATAAGCCATCCGTACCGGCTTGTGAAGCATGAGCGGTTACCTGCACGTGTTCGAAGCCGAGCACGCACTCGCCGGTGGGCTGTCGATGCTGCGCGACTCCATGCGCGACATGTTCAGCACGGTGATCCGCGGTGAAGGCGGCAGCGTTCCGCGCACGCGCGGACGCCCCCACACCAACGAGGCGCCGACGCGGACGGGCCCGGCCCCGAACGCCCGGCCCAACGCCGGGATCAACGGCAAGCCCGCCAACGGCGGTGCCGGCGCCGGGGTCCTGGGCGAGGAGACCGTGCCCATCCCGCACGACAAGGTCGGCGGCGGCACCGACACGCTGACCGACACCGGCCCGCGCGAGCCCGTCCCGCCGCAGCCGACGCGGCCCGACCGCGGCGACCCGGCGTCGGAGGTCTGGGCGCTCATCGAACGGGCCCAGGCCGGTGACGGTGCGGCATTCGGTCTCCTCTACGACCGCTACTTCGACACGGTCTTCCGGTTCGTGTACTTCCGGGTCGGCAACCGCCAGCTCGCCGAGGACCTGACCGCCGACACGTTCCTGCGTGCGCTCAAGCGCATCGGCAGCTTCACGTGGCAGGGTCGCGACCTCGGTGCCTGGCTGGTCACCATCGCCCGCAACCTCGTCGCCGACCACTTCAAGTCCGGCCGGTACCGCCTCGAGGTCACCACCGGCGACGTGCTCGACGCGGACCGGCCCGACCGGGGGCCCGAGGGCAGCCCCGAGGCCGCCGTCATCGACCACATCACCAACGTGGACCTGCTCAAGGCGGTCAAGCAGCTCAACCCCGAGCAGCAGGAGTGCATCGTGCTGCGGTTCCTGCACGGCTTCTCCGTGGCCGAAACCGCACAGACCATGAACAAGAACGAGGGAGCCATCAAAGCGTTGCAGTACCGTGCGGTACGCGCGCTCGCCCGGCTGCTCCCTGACGGATTCCAGCCGTGATCGCAGTCACCTCCGGTTACAGTGCCCCCCGGGGCGCCGTAACCAGCCTCCGCCCTGCACCGTTGGTCCAGATGCGACCGTCGGCATGGCGCACGGCGGACGCGGTGGCCCACCATCCCGCTGCCCTGCCGCGCCTCAGTGACGCGATCAGCGAAGGGGGGTGCCTCAGGTGATTGGCTCCGTCTTCCATCGTCGACGGGCTGAGCGACTCGCTCAGCTCCTCGACGAGGCCAAAGGGGCCCGACGCCACCACACGAGGTCCACGCTCGACGACTCTCTCACCGACCTCGTGTCGGTCGGACAGCGGCTCGGCGAGCTGCCGGTCCGAGTGGAGGCGCAACAGGAGTTCCGCGACGGTCTGCGGGCCATGCTCATGGCCACGATCGACCGCGAGGGCATCGGAGCGACCGCGAAGGCGCCCGAGCCCGAACCGACCCGCCGTGTGGGGCTGCGCTCGCTGCGCCGCCCCGCGGGGAGCCGCCCGGCAGTCAGCCGCCGGACGCGCACCCGGGGCGCCATCGTCGTCGGCCTCGCCGCCGGCACGCTGGCCCTCTCCGGCATGTCGGCCGCGAGCGGGGACGCCATGCCCGGCGACGCGTTGTACTCGGTCAAGCGGTCCACCGAGAAGGCCCAGCTCGCGCTGGCCGGCTCGGACATCAGCAAGGGCCAGCTGTATCTCGAGTTCGCCCGCACCCGCCTCGACGAGGCCCAGGCGGTCAAGGACCCGACGGGGCTGTCCTCGGTGCTGGACGACATGGACGGCGAGACCCTCGAAGGTGTACGCCTGCTGACCGCGACCGCGGTGAACCGCAAGGACACCGCGGCCCTGGACGCGATCGACGGCTTCGTGACCAACCAGCGCGGGGCGGCCGAGCGGCTCAAGAGCGGTACGAGCGGCGACGCCCGGACCCGGGCGACCAAGTCGGCCACGTTGCTCGACGAGATCGACAAGCGCTCCAAGGCGCTCCGCCCGATCGTCAAGTGCGGCCCGGCCGCGGTCACCACGCCGGACCCGCTGGGCCCGGTGCCGGTGAGCAACGCCTGCCGCACGGTCAACAAGTCGGGTGGCAACGGGACCTCGGTCCAGCAGCCGGGCGCCCCGGCGATCAACGCGCCGAACGGCACCGGGACGGGGCGCGCCCCCGCCACCGGCCAGTCCGGCGCGGCCGTGACCAACTCGGCCACCGAGTCGGCCCCGGCCCAGCCGGGCGAGAACGCCAACTCGGTGTCGGACCCGACCCCGGCGCCGGCCCCGGCCAAGTCGGAGAAGAGCGGCGGCCTGCTGGACTGGCTGCTGCACTGATTCAACCTCGCGACACGTTCGCGACATGACAGGGCCCGGTGACATTCACCGGGCCCTGTTGCTGTCTGGTGCCGGTACCGTTGGAGATTGCCTGAGAGGAGCTCGACGTGCCCATCCGACCTTCAGCGCGGCTTCGGCGCCGGCCCGCCGGCCGCATCGTCGTCGCCGCCGCCGGCTGGGCGGCGGCCGAGGTCGAAGCCGCACTGGAGATCCCGGCCGACCCGGGCGCGGCCGCGTTCTTCGACGTCGACAACACGATGATGCAGGGCGCGTCGATCTACTACTTCGCCCGCGGCCTGGCCAAGCGCAACTACTTCACCAGCCGCGACCTGGCCCGCTTCGCCTACCAGCAGGCCCGCTTCCGCCTTCTCGCCGCCGAGAACGCCGGCACCGTCTCCCGGGCCAAGTCGACCGCCCTGGCGTTCATCGCCGGCTGGAAGGTCGAGGAGATGGAGCGCCTCTGCGAGGAGATCTTCGACGAGCTCATGGCCGACCGCATCTGGTCCGGCACCCTGGCCCTGGCCCAGCTCCACCTGGACGCCGGCCAGCGTGTCTGGCTCGTCACGGCGGCCCCGGTCGAGCTCGGCCGCATCATGGCCGCCCGCCTGGGCCTGACCGGCGCGATCGGCACCGTCGCCGAGATCGAGGACGGCGTCTACACGGGCCGCCTGGTCGGCGACCTGATGCACGGCCCGGAGAAGGCCCAGGCGATCACCGCCCTGGCCGCCGCCGAGGGCCTGGACCTGCAGCGCTGCGCCGCCTACAGCGACTCGATCAACGACACCCCGATGCTCTCGACCGTCGGCTACGCGGTCGCCGTCAACCCCGACTCCGCCCTGCGCCGCGAGGCCCGCAAATGCGGCTGGGAGATCCGCGACTTCCGCAGCGCCCGCAAGGCCGCGAAGGTCGCCATCCCGGCCGCCCTGGCCACCGGCGCGGTCATCGGCGGCCTGGCCACCTACAGCGCCATGCGCAAACGCCGCCGCCGGCTGCGGCCCGACGATGCTCAGGCCTCGTCGTAGTCGATGTACGGGTTCAGGATCTGCCGCCGCCACAACTGATTGCGCTCAGCCTCCGTCAGCCGAGCCTCGTCGGCGGCATCGTCCCAGTCCCGGCGGATGACGTCGACCTGAGCCTCGATGATCTGCGCGGCGTCGTCCTCGGACAGCAGGAACTCCGGCGCGGCCTTGCGGCACAGCCACAGCTGGCTGGCCCGCTCGCCGGGCGCCCGGGTGATGCCCAGCGCCTCGAGCCGGGCTCAGGCGAAGGCGTCGGGGCGGCGGTCGAGGAGTTTGTAGAGGGTCTGCTGGATCGTTTCGCGGACCTGGTCGGCGAGGTTGAACACGACCATCGGGTCGTCGGCGGAGTCGATGTAGTCCTCGGTCGGGATGGGCTCGCCGAACTCGATCAGCCACTTGCTCGGCAGCGGAACCAGGCCCAGCGGGCCGAGCCAGGGGAAGGTCGGCGTCACCGGGAAGTAGGGGGCGCCCAGCAGCCTGGCCAGGGGCTTCAGGTTGGCCAGCATCGGGTAGATCTCTTCGGCGCCGACGATCGAGACCGGGACGATCGGGGTGCCGGTGCGCAGGGCGGCCGAGACGAAGCCGCCGCGGCCGAAGCGCTGGAGTTTGTAGCGCTCCGCGAAGGGCTTGCCGATGCCCTTGAAGCCCTCGGGGAAGACGCCCACCAGTTCGCCGTCGCCCAGGAGGCGTTCGGCGTCGGGGTTGCAGGCCAGGGTCGCGCCGGACTTGCGGGCCACCTCCGAGAAGAACGGCATGCGGAACACCAGGTCGGCGCCGAGCAGGCGGAGGTGGCGCCGCGCGGCGGTCTCGTCGTGGACGGCGACGGAGAGCATCAGGGCGTCCAGCGCCAGGGTGCCCGAGTGGTTGGCCACGACCAGGGCGGCGCCCTCCTTGGGGAGGTGCTCGGTGCCGGTGACCTCGGTGCGGAACCACTGGTTGTAGAGGGGGCGCAGCAGCGGGAGGAAGACGCCGTCGGTGAGGTGGCGGTCGAAGCCGAACCCGTCGATCTCGTATTCGCCGGTCAGACGCTCACGCAGGAAGGCCAGCGCCCCGGCGACCCGATCGTCCCACTCGTCCGGGAGATTCGGGTCAGTCATTCGCCACGCTCCAACGCGGCCCGCGCCGCTCGGGTTCTGCGGAAGCCGTCGAGCAGCGCCTGCTCGACCGACCGAATCGTATCCGCGGGGACCATCTCGTTGACCCGGCGGCTGGCCACGAACTCGGCGAACGCCTCCGCGGTCGTGCGCGGGGTGAAGCCGAACTCGCGGATGAGCTTCGACGTGTCGACGACCCGGCCGTGGACGAACAGGTCGAGCTGGTCCAGGGAGACGCCGGCGCGGCCCATCCCGGCCAGGACGTTGAGGCCGGGCTCGACGACCGGCATGGTCGCGCGGCCGGCCCGGCGCACGGCCTGGGTCAGCGTCATGGTGCCCCCGCCGGCCACGTTGTAGGTGCCGGGGTGGTCCTCGATGACCGAGCGCTCCAGGACCTCGAACGCGTCGTCGACGTGGAGGAACTGCAGGCGCGGGTCGCGGCCGAGGACGGTGGGCACGACCGGGCGGTCGAAGTAGCGCGTCAGGCGCGTGTCGACCGCGGAGCCGATGAACGGCGCGAAGCGCAGCACCGTGGCCGCCACGTCGGGGCGGCGGCGCCGGAAGCCGCGGACGTAGCCCTCGATGTCGAGGACGTCCTTCGCGAACCCGCCCCGGGGGATCTCGCGCGGCTCGGTGTCCTCGGTGAAGATCGCCGGGTCGCGGAACGAGGCCCCGTAGGCCGCCGTCGACGAGCGCACGATCAGCTTGCGCAGCCGCGGCGCCTGCTGGCAGGCGGCGAGCAGCTGCATCGAGCCGATGACGTTGAGCTCCTTCATCACACCGCGGCCGCCGTGCTGGTCGGTCGCGGTGGCCACGGCGAGGTGGGCCACCGCCTCGACCTGGGCGTCGAGCATCACCCGCAGCACCCCGGGGGTGCGCAGGTCGACCTGCTGGACGTCGATCTTCGGACCGGCCGCGGACAGCACTTCGGCGAGGTCGCCGGTGGGTGCCGTGGCGTCGACGCCGACGACGCGCTCGATGCGCGGGTCGGCGGCGAGCCGGGCGGCCAGATGAGCGCCGAGATACCGGCTCACCCCGGTCACCAGAACGACGCTGGGTGACGCGGTCACGCGGCTCCGATCGACGAGCCCAATGCTGAGCGCAGACCCATCACCCGGGCGGGCACACTTCGGGCCGCCGGGTGAAGGGTCGGAAGGCTACTTGCCGAGACGACGACGCTGGACGCGGGTCTTGCGCAGCAGCTTACGGTGCTTCTTCTTGGCCATACGCTTGCGGCGCTTCTTGACCACAGAGCCCATACGAGCATCTCCTCGATACAGCGGAACGCGTGCCATCGCTGGCACGCCTAAGACATGGTTAGCCGTTCAAGGGTAGCCGCATCACCGCTGGAAGGAAAAACAGGGGCTCCAAGAGCAACTACGCGGTTTCGCGGAACGCCTCACGCAGGTAGGCGTCGACCGCGTGCTCGGGCACCCGGAACGAGCGGCCCACGCGCACGGCGGTGAGATCGCCGGCATGGACGAGGCGGTAGACGGTCATCTTCGACACCCGCATCAAGGTGGCCACCTCGGCGACGGTCAGAAACCTGACCTCGCCCAACCGGCCTTCGGTGGTGTGTGGCGTGCTCGACATCGCGACCTCCGACCAGCGTGCTCGCCCATGCGCTCGGCCCGGCAGCCCCGGATCGAGCGTTACTCAATCAGCGTGTTACCAGTACGGTAACGGTACGCCTGTGACTTGCACCCCAGGTTCGTCGGAATCTTTTCGCAGAACTTGATCACTCGGTCCGCAGCGCCACCACGGGGTCCAAGCGGCCGGCACGCTGGGCGGGCACCACGCCGAAGATGATCCCGACCCCGGCCGAGACGCCGAAGGCGAGGGCCAGTGACCACCAGGTGATCGCGGCCGGCACCGGCGACAGCGCGGCCACGATCAGGGCGGCGCCGATGCCGAGGGCGATGCCGATGAGCCCGCCGATCGTGGTGAGCAGTACCGCCTCCAACAGGAACTGCACCCCGATGTCGCGCGGCCGCGCACCGACGGCCTTGCGCAGCCCGATCTCCTTGGTCCGCTCCCGGACCGAGACCAGCATGATGTTGGAGACGCCGACCCCGCCGACGAGCAGCGAGATCCCGGCGATGGCGGCCAGCACGCCGGTGAGCACGCCCAGGATGTCGCCGAGCACGCCGAGGATCTGCTCCTGGGTGACGGCGCTGAACTGGGTGCCCGGGTGCCGCCGGCCGAGCTCGGCGATGATCCGGGCGGACAGGTCGCCGATCTCCTCGCGGTTGGGGGCGTTGACCGCGATCCCGTCGACGCGGTTGGTCGCGAGCAGGCGCTGTGCGGTCGTGATCGGCACGTGCACCTCATTGTCGCGGTCGATCCCGAGACTCTGCCCGAGCTGCTCGAAGACACCGAGCACCCGGAACCGCACGCCCGCGATCGTCAGCTGCTGCCCGACCGCGTCCCGGTCGCCGAAGAGCTTGTGGGCAACGCTCCAGCCGAGCACCGCGACCCGGCGGTTGGTGTCGACGTCGGAGCGGGTCAGGTAGGTGCCGCGGGCGAGGTGGCGGACGAAGACGTTGGGTGTGGTCTCGATGACGCCGTTGATGCTCGCGAACGTCTCGGTGCTGCCGGCGGCCACGGTCTCGCCGGAGGCGACGGTCACCGCGACCCGGCTGCGGTCGCCGACGATCTTCGACACGGCATCGACGTCGGCGAGGTCCATCCGCGAGACCGACGGCGCCGAGCCGAGGTTGACCTCGCCCGGCACGACGATGAGCAGGTTGGAGCCGAGCCCCTCGACCTGCTGCTCGATCTCGTTCTTGGTCCCGGTGCCGATGGCGACCAGCACGACCACGGCGGCGACCCCGATGATCACCCCGAGCATGGTCAGGATGCTGCGCAAACGGTTGGCCCGCAACGCGTCTATGGCGACCCGCCAGGCCTCGGCGAGCCTCACAGCGAATCCACGATCTCGCCGTCGCGCATGACGATCTGGCGGTTCGCGCGCCCAGCCACCTCGCGGTCGTGCGTCACGATCACCAGGGCCACGCCCTGCTCGGAGTTGAGCGCCTCCAGCAGCGCCAGGACCGCCTGGCCGTTCTTCGTGTCCAGGTTGCCGGTGGGCTCGTCGGCCAGCAGGACCTGCGGGTCGGTCACCAGGGCGCGGGCGATCGCCACCCGCTGCTGCTCACCGCCGGAGAGCTGGTTGGGGCGGTGGTCCAAGCGGTGGCCGAGCCCGACTCGCTCGAGCATCGCGACCGCTCGTTTCCGCCGTTCAGAGGCCTTCATGCCGCGGTACACCAACGGCAGCGCGACGTTGTCGACCGCGCTGGTGCGGGCCAGGAGATGGAACGACTGGAAGACGAAGCCGATGGTCTCGTTGCGCAGCCGGGCCAGCTCACGCGGGTCGAGGCCGCCGACGTCGCGGCCGCCGAGCAGCAGCCGCCCGGCCGTGGGCCGGTCGAGGCCGCCGAGCAGGTGCATGAGCGTCGACTTGCCGGAGCCGGACGGGCCGATGATCGCCACGTAGTCGCCGGCGTCGATGGTGAAGGTGACGCCCTTGAGCGCCGGGACGGTGACCCCGTCCAGGGCGTACTCCCGGGTGACGTCCTGCGCGACGAGAGCCGCGGTCACCGCGGGATTTCCATGCCCTGTTTGACTTTGTCCGTGCCCCGGACCACCAGCTGGTCGCCGTCGTTGAGGCCGCTGAGCACCTGGATGCGGTCCTGGCCGGCGACGCCGACGCTGATCGGCTGCTGCATCGCCTTGCCGTCGCGGACCACCCAGACGACGTCCTTGCCGCCGACGTTGAAGACCGCCGCGGCCGGCACCGTCACCGCGTCCTGGATCGAGCGGACCTGCAGGTGGGCGACGGCGTTCATGCCGGGGCGAGGAGCCGGGGCGGCCCGGCCGTCGTCGTACTTCCCGGCGCTGAGCTTCAGCCGCGCGCGGTAGGCCACGCCACCCCGGGCCGAGGTCGTCGGCAGCACGTCGGCCGAGCTGACCGTGGCCTCGTAGCTCGCGCCCGGGGCCGCGTCGAGCTCGACGCGGGCGGTGATCCCGGGCTGGACCAGCAGCACGTCGGTCTCGTCGACCTCGGCCATCAGGCCCAGCTCCGACACGTCGACGACGGTGAGGATGGCGGTCCCGGCGCTCACCCGGCCGCCCATCGGCACGGCCGGGTCCACGCCCGGACCGGACCCGGTGCCCGCGGTCGGCACCGAGGCGGCCGGGGCCTGCCCGCCGGTGGCCGCGCCGATCAGATCCGTGATGGAAGGCGCGCTGGCGGCCGAGGTGCCGCCGAGCTGGACGACGCCCGCGACCGGGGCGCGCAGGGTGAGCTGGTCGACCGTGGACTGCGCGAGGTCGTAGGCGGACTGGGCCTGGGCCCGCTGGGCCTGGGTGAGCGCGGCCATCGCCTGCGAGATGCTGGCCAGGCCCCGCTGCACGCTCTGGATCACGGCCCGGGCGGAGGCGGCGGCCTCCTGGTAGGTGCGCTCGGCCAGGTCGATCTGCGTGGTCAGGGTCGTGCGCACGGTCACGTCGGCGATGCCGGCGGCGGCGGTGCGGGCGTCGGCGAACGCCTTGGCCGCGGCGTCGTCGGTCTTCTTCTGCTGGGCCGAGAGATTCTTGACGCTGGAGCCGCCATTGCCGGCGTTCTTGAGCGCGTTGAGGGCGTCGCTCGCCTCCTTGAGCCGCTGCTGCGCCGACGGCGAGTCGACGACCGCGAGCACCTGGCCAGCCGTGACGGTGTCGCCCGGCTTGACGCTCAGCGAGATCAGCGTGCCGTCGGCGGCCGCGGTCAGCGTGGCCGCGGCGCGGGCGGTGACGGTGGCGGGCGCGTCGACGACCTCGACGACGTCGGCCCGGCCGGCCGCGCCCACTCCGATGCCGGAGTCGGTGCCGGTGCACGAGGCGCCGGTGAGCGACACGACGATCAGGACAGCGGCCGCGGTCATTCGCGGGGGGACGCGAGACACGCCGCCAAGTGTAGATACGTGATTGCGCTAAACGTGACCCCGGACGTACCGGGCGCAATCGGACTCGACGTCGTCCCAGCTCATGCTGAAGGCCTTGCGGGCCGAGTCGTCCAGGGCCAGGCCCTGCCGGGCGGCGTAGTCGAAGAAGTCGAGCAGCCGGTCCTCGCCGAAGCGGTCGGCGAGGTGCTGCAGGGACAGGTACGCCACGCCGTAGCGGCCGCTCACGTCGGCGGTGGTGGCGCCCTCGGGCGGGTCGTCGAGCGCGATGTCGCCCTTCCAGTGCCCGCTGCGCACGTAGGTCCGCACGTCGCCGAGCCCGTCGAACGGCTTGCCGCTGCCCTTCACGCGCACGTACTCCGCGATGCCCTCGACCAGCCACCACGTGTGGTCGTAGGCCTTCTCGACCCCGGCCAGGGTGACGACGTGGGTGAACTCGTGGCGCAGGACGTCGAGGGTCTGCTTGGTGTCGACCCGCGCGGCGTTGAGCACGATCTCCGTCGCGCTCGCGGTCAGCGGCAGGGCGAAGCCGGCCACCCAGGCCTCCTGGCGGATGCCGTACCAGGACGACCACTCGTCGGGTCCGGCCAGGTAGACGACGTACCGCGCGGGCGGCGACCCCCAGTGCGCGAAGGTGTCGGTGAGCGTGGCCGCCTTCTCCGCCGCGGCCAGCATCGAGGGCAGGCGATTGGCGTACTTCGCGGTCGTCGACATCACCACCCGGTCCCCGACCGCGGTGCGCAGCTCGCTGACCTCCCACGGCCGCGGCCCCAGGTCCTTCGACGTGCCGAACTCGAGCAGCGTGACGGCCGCCCCGGCGACCTTCCACTTCGTCGGCGCTTCCAGGCTCATGGGGTCGCACGCCGGCGCCACGAAGCAGTATTTGATCAGGACGGTCGCACTGGCTGTACCCCCGGAATCGGCTTTGGCTCGGCCTTCGACGGTGGGTTGCCAGACCTTGATCTGCAGCTGCCGCAGCGAGCCGAACCGGCGGGTCAGGTCGTCGCGCAGCCCGCCCGCGCCGGGGTCGACCGGGCGCAGGAAGCCGTCCTGGTCGCCGGCGAGCAGTGCGGCCGCCTGGTCCTGCAGCGCCTGGCGGATCCGGCCGTCCAGCGTGGTCGGTTTGGCGCCCGGGGTCGCGTCGGGCGCGCCGGCCTGGGTGCCGCCGTTCTTGGCGTTCGGCCGCCCGGCCGTGTCGTGCCCGGCCGCCCCGGCCAGGCCCTGAGCGGCGGTGGTGGTGGCCCGCTCGGATCGCACTGCGGCGAACGCGATCGCACCGGCCGGGGCCAGGAGCAGGAAGGCCAGCGCGGCCAGCAGGGCGGTCCGCAGCACCGTACCCCGGCGCGCCCCCGAAGGCTGCGCAACGTAACGGTGCCGGGACGCTCCGCGCTGCTGCGGGATCGAGGGCCGGGCGGCGACGTCCGCGCCGGGCCCTCCATCCTCAAGCATCACCGCCGGACCGTACGTGAACCCGTCAAGCCGTCGCGTCACCCATACGGACGAGAAGTGACAGATGCCCGTTTCGCCGGCGATCGGCCGGACGTTCTCACGCCCGCGATCGCAGGGCCCTGGCCAGGAACGCGACGTTGGCCGGGCGCTCGGCGAGGCGGCGCATCATGTACGCGTACCACTGCGTCCCGTACGGAAGGTAGACCCGCACGGTGTAGCCCAGCCGGGCGAGGCGCAGCTGCTCCTCCGGCCGCACCCCGTAGAGCATCTGGAACTCGAACTCGTCGGGCGAGCGCTCGTACCACTTCGCACGGTCCTCCCCGATGCCGATCAGCCGCGGGTCGTGGGTGGCCGCCATCGGGTAGCCGTCACCGGCCATCAGCACGTTGAGGCAGCGCACGTAGGACTTGTCGACGTCGAGGCGGGTCTGGTAGGCCACCGACTCGGGCTCCTTGTAGGCGCCCTTGCACAGCCGGACCCGGGAGCCGGCGACCGCGAGCTCCCGGCAGTCGGCCTCGGTGCGGCGCAGGTAGGCCTGCACGACGGCCCCGGTGGTCGGGAACTCCCCACGCAGCCGGGCCAGCACTTCGAGGGTCGAGTCCGTCGTCGTGTGGTCCTCGGCGTCAAGCGTCACCGTGGTGCCGGACTCGCTGGCCTTGGCGCAGATCGCGCGGGCGTGCTCGTAGGCGACCTTCTCGTCGAAAAGCTGGCCGAGCGCGGAGAGTTTGAGGCTGACCTCGGCCGCCGGGGTCAGCTCGGCGGCGTGCAGCGCGTCGAGGATTTTCAGGTATTCGTCCCGGGTCGCCTCGGCCTGGTGGGGATTGGTGGTGTCCTCCCCCAGATAATCGATCGTGACGGCGAGACCGTCGGCGGCCAGCTCGCGGGTGCGCTGTAGCGCGTCCTCCGCGTGCTCCCCGGCAATAAATCGGCGCACAATACTGCGGCTGACCGGGGCGGTTTCAACGAGCCGCTCGACCCTGTTGGAGCGGGCGGCGGCGAGGATGACCGATCTGAGCATGTGCCGAGCGTAAACAGAACTCACGATGTCCGGTGACGCGTGGTCGCCACTGTGGCATTTCTTGACTACCTTGGTCGGGTGGACTTCGACGCGTATGCGCGGACCGCCGTCGACATCGTCAACGCGCCGCTCGAAAGCATGCAAGATCTCGCCGCACTCTTCGGCGAGGACAGTTGGCAGACCGCCGAGGCGACGGAGCGCGATCTGGTCGCACTCCGCCGTGCCCGCAAGCGGCTGCGCGAGGTGTTCGAGCACGGGTCCTCCGGCCGGGATGTCGCGGCCGTCGCGGAGCTCAACGCGCTCCTGGAGGCATACCCGATGCAGCCTCGCATCTCCGGTCACGACACCCACGACTGGCACATGCATGTGACCGGCCGGGGCTCGTCGGTGAGCTCGGAACTCCTGGCCGGCGCGGCCTGGGGCCTGGCGGTGTGGCTGTGCGAGCACGGCAGCACCCGCTTCGGCGTGTGCGCCGACGAACGCTGCGGCAACGTCTACCTGGACACGTCCTCGAACTGCTGCCGCCGGTTCTGCTCGGAGCGCTGCGCGACCCGCTCCCACGTCGCCGCCCATCGCGCCCGCAAGCGCGCCGCGGAGACCAGCGCGCCGCTGGCGGGTGAAGCCGATCGAGCGGTCGTGACCGCATAAGTCGCGGTTACGGCCGCATAAGTCCTGGAAAACGCCCCGGCGCTGGTCTCTTCGGCATATCTTGCGTCTTGTGGTTCGCTTTACCGCGCGTCCGCGATTGGGACACGCGGGGTAGGGCGATGCGGTGCCGATCCCTCCCACGGATCGGCCCCCGACACCGGGTTCATCACCGGATCACAACGCCCTACGAAGGAGAAACAGCACCATGGCCCAGGGAACCGTGAAGTGGTTCAACGCTGAGAAAGGCTTCGGCTTCATCAGCGTGGACGGCGGAAGCGACGTCTTCGTCCACTTCTCTGCCATCGAGTCGGACGGCTATCGCAGCCTCGACGAGAACCAGCGCGTCGAATTCGAGATCAAGCAGGGTCCCAAGGGCCCCCAGGCGGAGGCCGTACGCAAGATCTGACGTTGACGTTTCCAAAAACGGCCCCGGCTGCCCAGCACGTCAGGGCCGTTTTTCATGCCACGGGCACGGCCAGGTGCTGGCGGGCGAACCGCAGCGACTCGGCCAGGTCGGCCTCGCGCTCGGCGCGGCTGCCGGCCTTGCGGGTGCCGACCTCGACCGCGACCGAGCCGGTGAAGCCGCGCGCGTCCAGCGACGACAGCAGCTGCGCGCAGGGCATCGTGCCGCGGCCGGGCACCAGGTGCTCGTCGCGGGCCTTGCCGGAGCCGTCGCCGAGGTGGACGTGGGCCAGGTTGCCGGCCATGGTGTCGGCCAGCGCGATCGCGTCGGTGCGGGACGCGGCGCAGTGCGACAGGTCCAGCGTGTAGGCGTCGAAGCCGGTCAGGGTCGGGTCCCAGCCCGGCGCGTAAGGCACGAACTCGCGGCCGACGCCGCGCAGCGGGAACATGTTCTCCACGGCGAAGCGGATGCCCGGGAACTGCCGGCCGAGTCGCAGCAGGCCGGAGGAGAAGGTGCGGGCGTAGTCGCGCTGCCACGCGAACGGCGGGTGCACGACGACGACGTCGGCCTCGAGCGTGCGGGCCAGCTCGGCGGCCATGCGCAGGCGCACCCACGGGTCGGGGCTCCACACCCGCTGGGTGACCATCAGGCAGGGCGCGTGCACGGAGCGCACCGGCACGCCGTAGTGCTTGACCAGCCCGGCCAGCGCGCCGGCGTCCTGGCTGACCGCGTCGGACCAGACCATGACCTCGACGCCGTCGTAGCCGAGCTGGGCGGCCATCTCGAAGCCGGCCGCGGTCGGCTCGGGGAAGACCGAGGACGTGGACAGCAGGACCGGAACTTGGCGACTCACACAACCAGGCTAGCCCCGATCACCCAGCGCCTCTCGTCGATCAACTCGATCAGGCGGACTCGAGCACTTCCAGGCGGCGCAGAATCACTCCTTCGCGCAGCGCCCACGGGCAGATCTCGACCTCGTCGATGCCCAGCGTCCGCATCGTGACCTCGGCCACCACCGCCCCGGCCAGGATCTGGTGCGCGCGGCCCGGGCTGACCCCGTCGATCTCGGCCAGGGCGGCCGATGGCATCCGGCGGATGAAGGAGAGCACCTGGTGCAGGCCGGTGCGGGTGAGCCGGCGGACCACCCGCGGGCCGGCGCCGGACGGGGCGGCCCCGGCCAGGCGGGCGAGGGTGCGGAAGGTCTTCGAGGTCGCGACCGGGCGGTCCCACCCGCCCTCCAGGAGGCGCTTGGCCGATTTGTGCAGTTCGGTTTGGGCGTACTCGCACAGCTCATCCACGGACGAGGCGGAGGGCGGGTCGCCATGCAGCCGCTCCCGGGTCAGCCGCCCCGCGCCGAGCGGCACCGAGAACGCCACGTCGGGCTCCTCGTCGATGCCGGCCGCGAGCTCGAGCGAGCCGCCGCCGATGTCCATCACCAGCAGCCGCCCGGCCGACCAGCCGAACCAGCGGCGCACGGCCAGGAACGTCATGATGGCCTCGGCCTCGCCGGAGAGCACCTGCAGGTCGACGCCGGTCTCCTCGCGGACGCGGCGCAGGACGCGGGCCGAGTTCTTCGCGTCGCGCACCGCCGAGGTGGCGAAGGCCAGCAGGTCGTCGGCCTCCAGCCGGGCGGCGGCGGCGCGGGCCTGTTTCACGGCCGCGACGAGGCTGTCGGCCCCGGCTTTCGTGAGGTCGCCGTCCTTGCCGATGCGCTCGGCCAGGCGCAGCTCGGCCTTCTGGGAGTAGGCCGGCCAGGGGTGCGCACCGTGGTGGGCGTCGACAACCAGGAGGTGCACCGTGTTGGAGCCCACGTCGAGCACGCCGAGTCGCATGGTCAAACGGTATCCGCGTGGGGTTTCGAAGGCATGCGCAGCACGGCGTACGCTTCGTCAAATGGACATCCACGTCGCGGTCGAGGTCGACGGCCTCGAAGAGCCCGAGCCGCGCGATCTCGAAGTGAGCCTCGACTTCCCGCGCGAGTGGATCGAGTTCACCGACCCGGCCGACGCCGATCACCTCATCCGGGCCGACCTGACGTGGCTGCTGTCCAACTGGACGTGTGTATACGGCAACGGCTGCCACGGGATCATCGAAGGCCGGGCCGAGGAGGGCTGCTGCTCGCACGGCGCGTTCTTCACCGATGATGACGACCAGGAGCGGGTGCGGGCCGCGGCGAAACGGCTGAGCCCCGAGCACTGGCAGCATTACCGGCGCGGGTTCAAGCGGTACACCGAGACCGACACCATCGACGGCAAGAACAAGGCGCTGCGCACGGCCACGCGGGCCGGCGGCGGCTGCGTCTTCCAAAACGATCCGGGCTTCGCCGGCGGTGGCGGCTGCGCCCTGCACGGGCAGGCGCTGCGCGACGGGGTGCATCCGCTGGAGTACAAGCCGGACGTCTGCTGGCAGCTGCCGGTCCGCCGGGACCAGGACTGGCGCAAGCGGCCCGACGACACGAAGGTGCTCGTCTCCACCCTCGGCGAGTTCGACCGGCGCGGCTGGGGCGAGGGCGGCCACGACCTGCACTGGTGGTGCACCTCCTCGCCGGAGGCGCACGTCGGGGCCAAGCGGCTCTACCAGGAGTACGAGCCGGAGCTGACGGCGCTGATCGGCAAGCCCGCCTACGCGCGGCTGGCCGAGCTCTGTGTGGCCCGGGCCGAGCAGGGCATGATCGCGGAGCACCCGGCCACGTCCAGCTCCCGGTCACTGAAGCTCATCCCGATCCGGCCCGTCTGAGTCGGCGCGGGACCGGGCCCGGCGGGCCCGGGCGACGAGGGAGTAGCCGACGGCCATCAGCGACAGGCCGATGAGGATGCTCGGCAGCAGCATCGGCCAGCGCGACTGGGTGAAGGCGGTATACGCGGAACTGACCGCCAGCAGCAGGCCGACGACCATCATGAGCATGCCGGCCGGGCCGGTGTTGAAGCTGCGCACCAGGGAAAACGCTACGGCAGCGAGGTGTGTCGGGCGTCCGTAGTCCTCAAGTCTCGCCCGGGTGAGCCGAAGGTCCCGGCGTGACGACCCTGCCCGCGATCAACGCTCTGGTCGACGTGGTGCTGATGGACGGTGAGGCCTATCAGTCCCGCGTCGAGGACATGAGCGGCAAGCGCCTGACCGTGGCCGCGCCGTTCGGCGTCCAATCCGCCGATCTGCCCAAGGTCGGCGTCTCGATGGAGCTGGCCTGGGTGAACGGTGACCGGCGGCAGGCCGTCGACGTGCGCCTCGTGGAACTCAGCCGGGAGCAGCCGCCCCGCTGGTCACTGGAGGCGGTCGGCTCGATCCGGCTGCAGACCCGGCGCAACTACGTGCGCGGCGGGGGCGGCGAGTGGGTCGAGGTGGTCCACGGGGGCACGACGTACCAGGGCCGGATCATCGACCTGTCCGAGGGCGGCGCGCGGTGCCGGATGACGGAGGACCGCTTCGAGCGCGACGACCGGGTCGACGTGAAGGTCTCGCTGGAGACCGAGACGATCACCCTGCGCGGGACCGTCCTGTTTGTCCGCCGGGATCACGAGAACGCCACCTACGACGTGATCATCACGTATGAGTCGACGGAGCTGATCGGCCGCGCGATCCGCGGTTACGTCCTGCGCCGGGAGATGGAGGAGCGCAGGCGCAACCGCGAATCGGTGGCAAATGCCGGGTAGGCCTAGGGCTCGAACTTGTAGCCCAGGCCGCGCACGGTGACGATGTAGCGCGGCGCCGACGGCTCCGGCTCTATCTTCGAGCGCAGCCGCTTGACGTGCACGTCGAGGGTCTTGGTGTCGCCGACGTAGTCGGCGCCCCAGACGCGGTCGATCAGCTGGCCGCGGGTGAGCACCCGGCCGGCGTTGCGCAGTAGGAGCTCGAGCAGCTCGAACTCCTTCAGCGGCAGCTGGACGGCGTCGCCGCCGACGGTCACCACGTGCCGGTCGACGTCCATGCGCACCGGGCCGGCCGAGAGCGTCGGCGGGGCCAGCTCGCCGACGGCGTCGACCTGGCGGCGCAGCACCGCGCGGATGCGGGCGACCAGCTCGCGGGGCGAGTAGGGCTTGGTGACGTAGTCGTCGGCCCCGATCTCCAGGCCCACGACCTTGTCGATCTCGCTGTCCCGGGCCGTGATCATGATGATCGGCACGTTGGACTTCTGCCGCATCTGCCGGCACACCTCGGTGCCGGACATCTCCGGGAGCATGAGGTCGAGCAGGACGATGTCCGCGCCGGTGCGGTCGAACTCGGTCATCGCCTCGGTGCCGGTCGCCGCGATCGACACCTCGAAGCCTTCGCGGCGGAGCATGTATGACAAGGGATCCGAGATGGACTCTTCGTCCTCGACCACGAGTACGCGCGCCAACGTGCTGTCCTTTCGTAGCTGCCGGGGAGCCGCACTGCGCTGCGAACCGCGGGTGGTAGGTTGCTGTTGCGTAACGATCATGGGGCCCCTCCGATCTCAACTGACGGTGGTAGCGCCAGCGCGGCCTCTGTCGGACGCGAAGGCAGCCGCAACGTGAACGTCGAGCCAACTCCTACGGCACTGGTCACCGTCACCCGGCCGCCGTGGTTCGTTGAGATGTGCTTGACGATCGCGAGTCCGAGCCCGGTGCCGCCGGTGGCCCGGGAGCGCGCCCGATCGGCGCGGTAGAACCGTTCGAAGATCCGGTCGATGTCCCGGGGCTCGATGCCGATGCCCTGGTCGGCCACGGCGATCTCGACGTAGCCGTTGTCCTCGGCGACGGTCACGGTGACCGCCGTGCGCTCCGGCGAATAGGCGATCGCGTTCTCCACCAGGTTGACCACGGCGGTGACGAGCTGGTTCTCGTTGCCGTAGACGGTCAGCCCGCGCACGCCCTGGAAGCGCAGCTCGATCTCCTTCGCCGAGGCCGGGGTCTTGGCCCGGTCGAGCACCTCGACGGTGATCTTGTCGACGTCGACCGGCTCCGGCTCCGGCAGCGGCTCCGCGCCCTGCAGCCGGGACAGCTCCAGCAGCTCCGAGACCAGCCGGCCCAGGCGCGACGACTCGTGCTTGATCCGCTCGGCGAACCGGATGGCGGCCGCCGGGTCCTTGTCGGTCGCGTCCAGCAGCGCCTCGGCGAGCAGCTGCAACGCGCCCACGGGCGTCTTGAGCTCGTGGCTGACGTTGGCCACGAAGTCGCGGCGCACCCGGGCGACCCGGTGCGCCTCCGTGACGTCGGCCGCCTCGATCGCGACCCGGCCGTCGTCCAGCGCGACCGCGCGGACGTTGACCCCGAGCGGCTCACCGTGAGTCAGGCGCGGCAGGTCGAGCTCGACGACGCGGGTGATGCCGGTGCGGCGGACCTGACCGGCGAGGGTGCGCACGATCGTGTGCGCCTCGTCGGTGGGGGCCGCGCCGCCCACCTGCCGCGGCCGGACCAGACCCATCTCGCGGGCGGCCGCGTTGGCGAGCACAGGCTTGTCGCCCTCGTCGAGGACGAGGACACCGACCTGCAGCGCGTCGAGGATGTCGGTCATCGCCGGTCCCTCGGCTCTCGGCTGCCGGAACTTCCAATCCACGACTCGATGGTAGGAGACCCGTTACCGCATCCAGTGTGCACCGAGGCACGAATCGGGCTCATGTGGCCCAGTGTTCACCCTGGTGGTTGCCATTGTTCACTGGATGCCCCGGGGTCTGGCCATACGGTGAGGGTCACAACGATGGGAGCACTATGCGCGACGAATATCGGGCCGATCTTCTGCAGGTCAATAAACTGCTCGTCTGGATGTCCGAGGCCGTCCGCGCGGCGATGAGCCGGGCCACGAACGCCCTGCTCAACGCCGACCAGACGGACGCCGAGGAGGTCATCGCCCGCGACGCCGAGGTCAAGGCCCTCTACCGGCTGGTCGAGGACAAGGTCTACGACCTCTGCGCCCGCCAGGCGCCGGTCGCGTCGGACCTGCGGCTGCTGCTGACCGCCCTGCACCTGGCGGCCGACATCGAACGGATGGGCGCCCTGTCGGTGCACGTGGCCAAGGCCGCCCTGCGCCGGCACCCGGCCCGGGCCGTGCCGGAGCCCCTGGTCGCGACGTTCGAGCAGATGGGTACCGTCGCCGACCGGATCGCCGGCAAGATCTCGACCGCCATCTCGAAGCTCGACGTGGTCGCCGCCGGCCAGCTCGACCGGGACGACGACGCGATGGACAAGCTGCACACCGGCCTGTTCGCGATCATGTTCGCGAACGGCTGGTCCGAGGGGACCGAGGCCGCGGTCGACAGCGCGCTGCTCGGCCGCTTCTACGAGCGCTACGCCGACCACGCGGTCAACGCCGGCCAGCAGGTCGTGTTCCTCGTCACGGGCGAGGCGCTGGGCAACCGCGAGGCCGCCGAGTAAAGCAACGGGGCCGGCCTTTCCGCAAAGGCCGGCCCCAGCAACCTTTACCGCCCCTGGTTCGCCACCGCGGCGGCCGCCTCCTTGGCCGCCTCCGGGTCCAGGTAGGTGCCGCCGGCCGTGATCGGCTTGAGCGCCGCGTCGAGGTCGTAACGCAGCGGGATGCCGGTCGGGATGTTCAGCTTGGCGATCGCCTCGTCGGAGATGCCGTCGAGGTGCTTCACCAGGGCCCGCAGCGAGTTGCCGTGCGCCGCCACCAGCACCGTCTTGCCGTTGAGCAGCTGCGGCACGATCTGGTCGTACCAGTACGGCAGCATCCGGGCCACGACGTCCTTCAGGCACTCCGTCTTCGGCCGCAGCTCCGGCGGCAGCGCCGCGTAACGCGCGTCACTCGCCTGCGACCACTCGTCGTCGTCGGCGATGGCCGGCGGAGGCGTGTCGTAGGAGCGGCGCCAGAGCATGAACTGCTCCTCGCCGAACTCCTGGAGGGTCTGCTTCTTGTCCTTGCCCTGCAGGGCGCCGTAGTGCCGCTCGTTGAGCCGCCACGAGCGCTGGACGGGAATCCAGTGCCGGTCGGCCGTGTGCAGGGCGATCTCGCTGGTGCGGATGGCACGGCGCAGCACTGACGTGTGCACCACATCCGGCCGCAGACCGGAATCACGGATCAGCTCGCCGCCCCGCCGGGCCTCGGCCTCTCCCTGGGCGCTGAGGTCCACGTCGACCCAGCCGGTGAACAGGTTCTTGGCGTTCCACTCGCTCTCACCGTGCCGCAAGAGCACCAGTGTCCCGACTTCACTCATGAAGACAATCCTCCCGCACCGAATGCCTTCGACATCACGGGGCATCAGGTGTAAGGATGCGAGACCGTGCCAGTCATTACGGGGAAACAGCGGTTGCCGAGCCAGTTCTGGGTGCTGTGGACGGCCACGCTGGTCAACCGGGCCGGCGGCTTCGTCGTCATCTTCCTGACGATCTATCTGACCACCCAGCGCGGCTTCAGCGCGGGCGCGGCCGGTCTGGTGATCGGCCTCTACGGCGTCGGCGGCGCGATCGGCGTCACCGCCGGCGGGCACCTCGCCGACCGCTGGGGCCGGCGCCCGGTCGCGCTGCTGTCGCTGTTCTCGTCGGCGGCGATCCTGCTGGCGCTGGGCCTGGCCCGCGGCCCGGCCGAGATCATGGGGGCGGCCCTGCTGCTCGGCGCGGTCACGGAGGCCGCCCGCCCGGCCCTCGGGGCGATGATCGCCGACATCGTGCCGAGCGCGGACCGGATGCGGGCCTTCGGCACCTACTACTGGGCGATCAACCTCGGCTTCGCGGTGTCGTCCGCGGCCGCGGGCTTCGCAGCGAAGGCCGGCTACTTCACGCTCTTCGCGGCCGACGCGGCCACCACGGCGGCCGCCGGCCTCCTGGTCCTGTGGCGAATCCGGGAGACGAAACCGGACGTCACCGAGCACGCGGAGCACGATCGGGGCAGCTTGGCGACCGTGCTCAAGGACCGGGTGTTCCTCGGGTTCGTGGCCTGCAACCTGCTCATTGCCCTGGTGATGCTCCAGCACATGTCGATGCTGCCGCTCGCCATGATCGACGACGGCCTGCCCAGCGAGACCTTCGGCCTGCTGATCGCCGTCAACGGCGTGCTGATCGTGGCCGGGCAGCTGTTCGTCACCAAGATCCTCGGCCGGCGGCGGCCGGCGTATGTGATGCCCGTCTCGGCCGTGGTGCTCGGCCTCGGGTTCGGGCTCACCGCGTTCGCGCACACGCCGCTGCTGTACGCGGGGACGATCGTCGTCTGGACCGCCGGCGAGATGCTCAACGCGCCGTCCAACGCGGCCCTGCTGGCCGGCCTCTCCCCCGTCTCGATGCGCGGCCGCTACCAGGGCTTCTTCAGCCTGAGCTGGCAGGGCGCGTCGTTCCTGGCGCCCACGCTCGGCGGCCTGGTGCGGGACCGGTTCAACAACACCGCGCTGTGGCTCGGCTGCCTCGGCGTCGGGCTGGTGGCCGCCGCCTGGAGCCTCGCCGCGGCCCGGGCCCGGGACCAGCGGGTGGCCGCATTGACGGAGCGAGAAGTGGATAAGATCGCAACTGTAAGGACGGTTAACTAAAAAGGGACAACAGCACGTGCGCACTTGGTACCGCACCACGATCGGCGGGCTCCCGAAGCTCTACTGGTACCTCTGGACCGGCATGCTGATCAACCGCGTCGGCGGCTTCGTCGCGCTGGTCCTGTCGCTGTACCTCACCTCCGCCCGGCACCTGGCGCTCCCGGTGGCCGGTCTCGTCGTCGGTGTGTACGGCATCGGCGGCATCGCGGGCGTCCTGCTCGGCGGGGTCTTCGCCGACCGCTGGGGCCGCCGACCGACCCTGCTGCTGGCCCACTTCGGCGCCGTGGCCGTGCTGTGCGGGCTGATCGTGGCCCGGCCCATCCCGGCGATCGCGGTCCTGGCCGCCCTGCTCGGCCTGATGCACGCCATGCCGGGCCCGGCGTTCGTGGCCGCCATCGTCGACGTGACCCCGGCCGACGACCGCAGCCGCGCCTTCAACCTGCAGTTCTGGGCGTTCAACCTGGGCATGGCGGTCGCCTCGGTGCTGGCCGGCGCGCTGGCCGAGGTGAGCTTCACGCTGCTGTTCGCCGTCGACGCGGCCGGCACCCTGCTCACCGCGCTGCTCATCCTGTGGAAGGTCCGGGAGACGCGACCGGCGACCCGGGTCCTCACGAACAAGAAGGGCCTGCACACGGCCCTCACCGACCGGGCGTACATGCTGTTCGTGGGGCTGTCGCTGCTGCTGGCGGTGGTGAGCACGCAGACGTCGACGATCCTGCCCCTGGCCATCACCGGCGACGGGCTGCGGCCGTCCGTCTACGGCTCGGTGGTGGCGTACGCGGCCCTGCTCATCGTCGTCGGCCAGCTGTTCATCCCGCGGCTCATCGACCGCTGGCGCAAGGGCACCGCCCTCGCCGTCGCCAACGTCTTCCTGGGTTTGGGCTTCGCCGCCGTCGCCCTCGCCGACGGCGTGGCCGGGTATCTCGCCGCCGCGACCGTGTGGACCGCCGGCTCGATGATCGCGGCGCCACCGAACGCCGCGGTCATCGCCGAACTGTCCCCGGAGGCGCTGCGGGGGCGGTACCAGAGCGTGTTCTATCTGACGTTCCCGGCGGCGAGCTTCATCGCGCCCGCGGCCGGCGGGGTCAGCCTGCAGTACCTCGGCGACTGGCACTGGATCGTGTGCGGCGCGCTCGGCCTGGTCGCGGCGGCCGGCCACCTGCTGATCCAGCCGGCCCGGGAACGCCGGGTGGCGGCCGAACAGGCGGCGCTCGCGGCCGACGCGGAGTTTGCCACGCCGATCGCCGGGTAGGGCCGCCGTCGTGGACGGTTTGTCGGCGACGCTGGAGCCCGCCTCGACGGAAACGGTCGTCATCCGGCTCGCCGGCATCCTCGACCTGGCCACGCGGGAGCAGGTGACGGAGGCGGTCCGGGCCGTCCTGCCCGCGTTCCGCCCGGACGCGCTGGTGCTCGACCTGGACGCGGTGACGCTGCTGGACTCGGCCGGGATCGGCGCGCTGGTCGGCTGCTGGAAGCTGGCCGCGGGCGCCGGGTGCACGCTGCGGCTGCGCAACCCCCGCCCGCTCGCCTACGCCCAGCTGGAGATCACCGGCCTGACCGAGCTTTTTCTCTAGAGCGTGCCGTCGTACTTGGCGGCGCCGCTGACCGTGCCGTCGCCGCGCAGCCGGGACTTGGCCGCGGTGTCGCCGTACAGGCCGTAGCGGAACAGGTCGATCATCGACTTGCTCACGGCGGTGCCGGCCGCGTTGGTGCTCCACAGGCCGGCGCTGTGGTCACCGCCGACGAGCGTCAGGAGGCCCTTCGGCCAGGTGGTGCTGTCGAAGAGCGATTTGCCGCTGGTGTACGGCACGGTGCCGTCCGCGTCGCCGTGGATGAACAGGACCGGGGTGGCGGTGCCGGTGAACTTGCCGCCCATGGAGCCCCCGGCGACGATGACGGCGCCTTTGAGCCGGGCGTCGCGGGTGTTGCCGGAGAGCAGCCCGGCGGTGGTGTACCCACCGGCGGAGTGGCCGCCGGCGCCGACGTGGGCGGTGTCGATGCGGCCGTTGAGCGGGGAGCCGGCCTGGGTGTCGAGCTTGAGCACCTCGGTGATGACGGCGGAGGCGTCGGCGGGCTGATTGGCCATGTCGTTCTGGTTGAACGGGTTCGCCTTGTCGTTGGTGAACGGGTAGGCGGGGGCGGCGACGACGAACCCGGCGGCGGCGAGCTTCTGGGTGACGCCCGCGTAGCCCTCGGGCGAACCGTGCAGTCCGTGGCTCCACAGCACCAGGGGGTAGCGGCCGGCGGCCTTCGGATACCAGACGACGGTCCGCAGTGTCCGTCCCGCCCTGGTGAACGTGAACGTGCTGCTGGTGGTGGCGAAGGTCTGCGCGGGCGCTTTGCCGGAGTTCGCGGCCGGCGCGGTCGTGGTGGCCGCTTTGGCCGACGGCGTGGTCCCCTGAGCCGCCAGTCCGGCGTTGGCCCCGGGCTCTTCGGCCGCCGCCGCGAAACTTTCACCGGATGCGGAAGGGGACGGGTCCGGGGACGCCCCATTCGCGGCCTGAGTGCCGCAGCCGGCCAGCGTGCTCAGCAAAAGGGCGGCGATCAGCAGACGCCTAGGCATGCGAGGAAGTTACGGGCTTCGCACGGCCCGCGTCTTTACGCCGGGCTTAAGTTTCGAGCCGCGAAACCAGGCTCGTACCGGCGGCAGCGGGTGCGTGCACCCCCAGTCCACTGCACCCGCTATGTGCCGCCGGTTTGCGATGACACGCCCCGCCCGGACATGTCACCGCGAGTGGGCCTTGCGGCCCGGAACACCCCCGCCGCTCCCCAACTTCAGGAATCGCCGGATCCGTCACCGACGTTACGCGGCCCGCGTTTCTTGCGCCAAGATGAATGGGCTGTCGGCTCGCTCACATGCTTGAAATAATTGAAAACAATCAAAATGCTGGAGCCGGCGCGCCCCGCCGGGCCGGCTCCGCGCTACGCGGGTCGATTGACGAAGTCCGTGAAGGCGCGGAGGTTGTCGAGCGGCTCGCCGCGCTTCACCCGCCACTCCCATTCGCGGCGGATCGCGGAGCCGAAGCCGATCTCCAGCATCGGGTCGAAGCTCTCGTCGGCGTAGGTCAGCACGGCCCCGAGCAGCCGGTCGAGCTCGGCCTCGGTGATGGCGTGCAGCGGCAGCTTGCCCATGAGGTAGACGTCGCCGGCCTGGTCGACGCTGAAGGCGACCCCGTACATGCGGGCGTTGCGCTGCAGGAGCCACTCCCACAGCGCCTCCCGGTTCTCGTCGGGGTGGCGCATGACGAACGCCTCGACCCGCAGCGCGTGCTCGCCGATGATCAGGTTGCAGTTGGTCTTCTGCTTGTGGGTGCCGGGCAGCGTCACGACGTACGCGTTGTCGCCGGTCTTCTCCCAGGGGATCTCGCGCTCGGCGGCGACCTGCTCGATCAGTGCGGAAATCTCAATGGTCAAACTCACGCGGCCACAACCTCCCGATGGAACTCCAGCGCGTCACGGTATGCGGCCAGCAGCCCACTGGCCGTGTGCGCCCACGAGAACTCGCGCGCGTGGCGGACCGCGCCGAGCGACATCGCCGCCCGCCGGGCCGGCTCGGCCAGCAGCGGCCCGAGCACGGCCGCCCAGTCGGCCGGCTTGTGCGTGTCGACGAGCACTCCGGAGACACCGTCGCGGACCGCGGTCACCAGGCCACCGACGGCCGCGGCGACGACGGGGGTACCGCACGCCTGCGCCTCGATCGCCACCAGCCCGAACGACTCGTTGAAGCTGGGCACCGCGACGACGTCGACGGCCCGGAACAGGTCGGCCAGGGCGTCGCGCGGCTGCGGCGGCAGGAACCGGACGATGTCGGCGATCCCGAGATCCGCCGCGAGCTCCATGAGCGCCGTTGGCCGATCCAGGCCGGAGCCGCTGGGGCCGCCGCAGATGACGACCAGCAGCTTCGGGTCGGTGGCGCGCAGCTCGGCGGCCGCGCGCAGCAGGACGTCCGGGGCCTTGAGCGGCTGGATCCGACCGGCGAAGGCGACCACGTGCGCGTCCGCGGGCAGGCCGAAACGGGCCCGGGTGGCGAGCTTGCGGTGCGGCCGGGGCACGAACCGGTCCAGGTCCACGCCCGGCGGCACCACGCACACCTTGCGCGGGTCGGCGCCGTAGAGGTCGATGAGGTCGGCCGCCTCGGCCGGGGTGTTGGCGACCAGGCCGTCGGCCGCGGCCACGACCTGCTCCTCGCCGATGACGCGGGCAATCGGCTCGGGCTTGTCGCCGTCGGCCAGCAGCTGGTTCTTGACCTTGGCCAGGGTGTGCGCGGTGTGCACCAGCGGCACCCCCCAGCGGTCCTTGGCCAGCCAGCCGACCTGCCCGGACAGCCAGTAGTGGGAGTGCACCAGGTCATACCAGCCGTAGGGCCGGGCCGCCTCGGCGCGCAGCACGCCGCCGGTGAACGCGCACAGCTGGGCCGGCAGGTCCTCCTTGGCCAGGCCCTCGAACGGGCCGGCGATGATGTGCCGGACGAGCACGCCGGGGGCCATCTCGACGGTCGGCGGCAGCTCGCTGTTGGTGGCCCGGGTGAAGATCTCCACCTCGACGCCGGCCCGGGCGAGCCGCTCGGCAACTTCCACGATGTACACGTTCATCCCGCCGGCGTCGCCGGTGCCCGGTTGCTCCAGTGGCGAGGTGTGTACCGAGAGCGTCGCCACCCGCCTCGGCAGGGTACGGCGGGACTGCGGGGTATGGCCGTGCAGCGAATCGACCCGCGCCACGTCGTACTCCTGTCTGTTGCCAACGGGTTACATCTTCCCAACCGTCCATGTTCCCTCGCACCGGGCCATGAACCCACCGTTGCGTTGGTCACTGCGCCACAGGCAACTTCGTGCAGGATGGCCACATGTCTACTCGTATCGCCGTCGTCACCGGCGCGTCCAGCGGCATCGGTGCGGCCACCGCCCGTCGTCTCGACGCGGAGGGCTTCCACGTCGTAGCCGTCGCCCGGCGGAAAGAAAAGCTTGACGAGCTGGTCAGCGCACTGAAGACGGCGTCGTTGTTCGTCGGGGACGTGACGTCCGATTCGTCCGTTGCCGCGCTCGCGGAGTTCGTCGGGAACATCGACGGTTCGGTGGAGCTGCTGGTCAACAACGCGGGCGGGGCGATCGGCGCGGAGACGGTCGAGAACGCCGATCTGTCCGACTGGCAGTGGATGTTCGACGTCAACGTGCTCGGCACCGTCCGCGTCACCAAGGCCCTGCTGCCCCTGCTCGAGCGCTCCGGCCGGGCCACGGTCGTGGTGCTGAGCTCGACCGCCGGGCTGGTCGTCTACGAGGGCGGCGGCGGGTACACGGCGGCCAAGCACGCCCAGACCGCCGTCGCCGAGACCCTGCGCCTGGAGCTCAGCGGCCGCCCGATCCGGGTCGTGGAGATCGACCCCGGCATGGTCAGGACCGACGAGTTCGCGCTCAAGCGGTTCGAGGGCGACGCGCAGAAGGCCGCCGCCGTCTACGCCGGGGTCGCCGAGCCCCTCGTCGCCGACGACATCGCCGACTGCATCGCCTGGACCGCGACCCGCCCGCACCACGTCAACATCGACCGGCTCGTCGTGCGCCCCCTCGCCCAGGCCGCCCAGCACAAGGTCCACCGAGTCCTCGAGTGAGGCCGGTCGGGTCGATCACGCGCGGGACGACGAACCCCAACCGCCTGCGCCGGGTCGACAACTGGATTGCCGCGACGCTCGGCGGGGTGCTCCGCCGGGCGCCGGACCCGCTCGTGGTCGACCTCGGCTACGGCGCCTCGCCGATCACCGCGATCGAGCTGCACGCGCGGCTCGGCGTCCCGGTCGCCGGCCTGGAGATCGACCCGGCCCGGGTGGCCGCCGCCCGGCCCTACGAGACCGCGGGCCTGCGCTTCCGCCTGGGCGGCTTCGAGCTGGCCGGCCTGCGCCCGACCCTGGTGCGGGCGTTCAACGTGCTGCGGCAGTACGGCGAGCAGGATGTCCCGGCCGCGTGGAGCGCGATGACGGCGACCGGCGCGCTGCTGGTCGAGGGCACCTGCGACGAGCTCGGCCGGCTGGCCGCCTGGGTGCTGGTCGCCCCGGCCGGCCCGCGCACGCTCACCCTCGCCAGCCGCCTGGCCACCCTGGACACGCCCGGCACCCTGGCCGAGCGCCTGCCGAAGGCCCTCATCCACCACAACGTCCCCGGCGAGCGCATCCACGCCCTCCTGGCCGACCTCGACGCGGGCTGGCGGGCGGGCGCCCCGCTGTCGGTGTTCGGCCCGCGGCAACGCTGGCGGGCGGCGGTGGAGGCGGCCCGATCCGCGGGCTGGCCGGTGCTCGACCGTCCCGCCCGCTGGCGTCTCGGCGAGGTGACGGTCCCCTACTCGGCCGTCGCGCCTTAGGCCTGTTCACAACTGCGGCAGGGCTGCGGCGGGCCCAGATCCCTTGCCCAGGCCGGTCCAGCGACGCTCCGCAGGCCGGTCCGCCCCAGGCGCTGCGCACACAGCCCGGTAGCCCGGTTGTGAGCAGACCTAAATCGCGCAGTTCACGAGCACCGGCTCCGGGTGCAGCGTCACCCCGAAGCGGCCCTCGACCCCGGTGCGGATGGCACGAGCCAAATCCAAGAGCGCTTCGGTGGTACCGCTCCCGCGGTTGGTCAGCGCCAACGTGTGCTTGCCGGACAGGGACACCCCGCGGGTCAGGTCGCCGTGGCCCTTGGCGAACCCGGCCCGCTCGATCAGCCAGGCCGCGCTGAGCTTCACCGAGTCGCCGGCGGGCCACGACGGCGGGGTGCCGAACTCGGCGGCCAGGGCGCGGACCCGCTCGAAGTCCGCCGCCGGGACGACCGGGTTGGTGAAGAAGGAGCCCACCGACCACGTGTCCGGATCGGCCGGGTCGAGGACCATGCCTTTCCCGGCCCGCAGCTTCAGCACCGCCGAGCGGACCTCCTCGAGCGGGGCCGTGGCGCCCGGCTCGACGCCGAGGGTCCGGGCCAGCTCGGCGTAGGCGACCGGGGTCGAGCGGTCCGAGACCCGCAGCCGGAACGTCACCGCCAGCACCACGAAGCGCGCGTTGTGTTTGAAGACGCTCGTGCGGTACGCGAAACCGCACTCGGCCGCCGGAAGCGTCACGATCTCGTCCCGGTCCCGGTCGAAGACCCGCACCTCGCTGATGGTCTCGGCGACCTCCTGGCCGTAGGCGCCGACGTTCTGGATCGGCGTCGCCCCGGCCGAGCCCGGGATGCCCGACAGCGACTCGACACCGGACCAGCCCCGCGAGACCGCCGCCGCGACCACCTCGTCCCACGGGTGCCCGGCGGCGACCGTCAGGCTGACCACGCCGTCGCGCACGTCCGTGTGGATGCCGCGGGTCCGCAGCAGCACGACGGTGCCCGGGTAGCCCGCGTCGGCCACCACGACGTTGCTCCCACCGGCCAGGATCAGCTGATCACCACCGGTCCGCAGGGCCTCGAGGGCCTGCTCCTCCGTGGTCACCTCGATCAGGCGGCCGGCCGGGCCACCGAGGCGCAAAGTCGTGAACGCGGCGAGCGTGCGGGGTTCGGGCACCGCACCAGAGTAAGCGGTGCCCTAATCTAGTTCGCTATGAGCAAGCCTCAGCTCACCAAGGACCTCTGGCTGACCGCCCTGCGCACCGAAGGCGACGCCTTCCGCACCGCGCTGAGCAACGGCACGCCGCTCGACGCGCCCGTGCCGAGCTGTCCGGGCTGGAGCCTGGCCGACCTCGCGTGGCATGTGAGCCAGGTCTACTCGTTCGTCACCGGACACGTCGCGCGCGGCGTCCTCGACAAGCCGGCGGACCGCGCCACCGACCCGCTGCCCGAAGGGGTCGACGCGGTGACCGCCTGGACCGACGCCTTCACCGAGCTGGTGGCGACGCTCGACGCCGTCGACCCGGAGCTGCCGGCCTACAACTTCGCGCCCCAGGCGAAGAAGGCCTCGTTCTGGCACCGGCGGATGGCCCACGAGACGACGATCCACCGCTGGGACGCGCAGATGGCCGGTGGCCTCGCCGAGCCGATCGAGGCCCGGCTGGCCAGCGACAACGTCACCGAGGTGCTCGACACCTGGATCCCGTCCGGGCGCCGCAGCGGGCCGGCCGACCGGGCCGGGATGATCGCGCTGCACGCCACCGACACCGATCAGGTGTGGTACGTCCGGCTGCGCGGGGCCGGCATCGCCCTGCTCGACACCGACACGCTGCTCGACTCGGACGAGCACCACGAGCGGGCCACGGCCAGCGGCAGCGCCAGCGACCTGGCCCTGGCGTTGTGGGGCCGGGTGCCGTTCGACACGCTGCTGGTCAGCGGGGATGCGACGCTGTTGCGGGGCCTGCTGGCCTGACGCCGTTCTCGATGTTCAGCCCGAGCGTGCGGCGGGTGAGCAGCGTCGCGCCGGTCACCGCCGCGGGGATGACGATGATCGCCACGACCGGGATCAGCAGCAGCAGGAAGACCGGGATGCCGAAGCCGAGCGTCAGCGCCCGGTTGGCCCGCAGGATCTTGCGGCGGTCGGCCAGGCGCATCCCCCGCCGGGTGAACGGGACGCCGGTGAGCTCCAGCGCGATCAGCCAGCCGCCGACGAGCGCGTTGAGGACCGGCACGACGGTCTGCCCGACGACCGGGATGAAGCCCATCAGGAACAGCGGGATCGCCAGCACCACGCCGAACGCGACCAGGCGGAGCGAGTCGGCCAGGCTTGGCCACAGCGTGCGATACCAGGGGCGATCGACGGCACCGGGAGTACCCCCGAGACTGTCTTCGATTTTTTCCGAAATGGTCTCGTAGAACGGGTCACCGATGAGCAGCGTGAGCGCGGTGAAGGTGAGCACCGAGAGCAGGACGGCGACGATGAGGATGGCGGCCCCCGCGCCGACCTCGATCAGCCCGCGCCAGAAGCTCGACCAGTCGTCGGCGAACCACGTCGCCGCGTTCGCCAGGTCGTCGATGTAGATGATCAGGAAGACCCACGCGGTCGCGAACAGGGCGAAACTGATCGCGGCCGGGATCGCGCCGAGCAGCAGCAGCTTCGGGTTGCGCCCGTAGCGCGCGAACCCCTTGCCCAGCAGCCGCACCCCGGCGAAGAACTCGGAACCCGTCGACTTCAGCTGACTCACGGCTTGGCAGCCTACCCCGGCACGATCTTGTTCTTGTACGCATATGCGACAGCCTGGGCCCGGTCCCGGCCACCGATCTTGGCCAGGAGGTGATTGACGTGGCTCTTCACGGTGCCCTCGCTGATGTGCAGCCGGGCCGCGATCTCCCCGTTGCTCAGCCCGCCGGCGATCAGCGCCAGGACCTCGACCTCGCGCGGGGTGAGGCCGTCGTTGTCGCGCGGCGGCGGCTCGTGCAGCGCGTTGAGGACGTGGTGCTGCACCGCCGGGTCCAGCGCGGCCCCGTCCCGCCGCACCCGCTCCATGGCCGCCAGGATCTCCTCGCCGCCGGCCTCTTTCGTGAGGTACCCCCGCGCACCGGCCCGCAGCGCCTCCAGCACCGACCGGTCATCGGAGTAGGTGGTCAGCACCACGACCCGGACCTCGGGCGCCCGCTGCTTGAGGCGCCGGGTCGCCTCGACCCCGTCGACCCGCGGCATCCGCAGGTCCATCAGCACGATGTCGGGCCGGAGGCGGACCGCCAGCTCGACCGCCTCGCCCCCGTCCGCGGCCGCCCCGACGACCTCGACGTCCGGCAGCAGCCCGAGCACGAGCGCCAGCCCCTCCCGCACGACCCGCTGGTCGTCGGCGAGCAGGACCCGGATGGTCACGCCGGCACTTCCAGCACGACCCGGAACCCCTTGTCCGTCGGCGTCGTCTCCAGCACGCCGCCCAGGAGCTCGGCCCGCTCCCGCATCCCGGTGAGCCCGTAGCCGGCGCCCGCGCTCACCACCGCCGCCCGCACCCCGAAGTCCTCGACGGTCAGCCGCACCCTGGCCGGCTCGTACTCGAGCCGGACGGTGACCAGCGACGGTTCGGCGTGCTTGGCCGCGTTGGTCAGGGCCTCCTGGGCCACCCGGTAGACCGCCATCCGGGCCGGCGACTCCAGCTCCCGCGCGTCGCCGTCGACGGTGAAGTCGCACCGGACCCCGTGGTCGTGCGCGAACGACCGCGTCAGCTCGGCCAGGTCCGGCAGCTCGTCGTCGCGCAGCAGCCCGATCGCCCGCCGGGCCTCGTCGAGCCCGGCCCGCCCGAGCTGCTGGGCCCGTTCGAGGGCGGCCGGGAGCCGGGGGTCGTCGGGCGTCCGCACGGCCAGCATCCGCGCCCCTTCCAGCTGCAGCATCAGCCCGGTCAGCGAGTGCGCGAGCACGTCGTGCATCTCCCGGGCCAGCCGCTGCCGCTCCGAGAGCCGCGCCGCCTCGGCCTGCGCCGCCCGCCCCCGCGCGAGCTCCTCGACGAGCTGTTCGGCCTCCTGGTTGGCCTCGGCCAGCCGCAGCGCGAAGACCAGCATGCCGTAGAACGCCCCGACCATGAGCGCGTCGAGCAGCGAGTCGACGAGCGAACTCCCGTTGTGCGCGGAGGCCACGGCGACGGCGAGCAGGATCAGCGCGACGACCGCGATGGGTATCGACACGTGCCCGCGCAGCAGCGGCGCCAGGAACGAGATGCCGACGAAGATCCCGGCGACCGCCGCCCCGTCCGGCTGCAGCCAGGTCAGCCCGGCCGAAGCGGCGAGCAGCACTCCGACGAACGCCAGGTGCGCCTTGGCATTGCCGGTCGTCGTCACCACGGCCCCGACCCCCGCTACGACGAACACCCCCAGCGCGACCAGCACCGGGAGCCCGTCCGCGGCCAGCGCCGGCCGCGGCCGCGACGTGCAGGCCGACCAGACCACGACGGCCATGACGAGCGGGGCCAGGGGCTGCAGCCAGCGAACGACCGCCGCCCGCCGGGCCCGGGCCGTGTCCAGGGTGGCCAGCGCCTCGGAGCTCATCCCCTCATTCAACCGGCCCACCGCCGGCCCGGCATCCACCCGAGGTTAGAGATCGCCGCTCTACCCCGGCGCCGATGCGGTTGAGCGACCCGGTTCGCCAGGCTGACCCCATGACCCGAACCCCCCGCCTGTTCGCCGCCGGTTACCTGGCCCTGAGCCTGGCCGCCCTGCTGTTCGCCTACGCCCTGCGCCACCACCCGGCGCTGGTCACCGACGCCGTGTGGGTCCGCGGCACGATCGTCGTGGCCAGCGCCGCCGTCTGCAACATCCTGGCGCTGCGAGGCGACACCCGCCGCCTGCGCGTCATCGCCATCGTCATGTGCGTGGCGATCGCGGTGGTCGTCTCGATCCCGGGCCTGTTCCCGGCCTGGATGCGCGTCGAACAGTTCCTGTGCGGCCTGCTCCTCCTCGGCGTCGTGCTGACCCTCCCCCGCAAGACCGAGCCCGCAGCCCGGTGACGCCGGGTCAGGACTCGGCCAGGCGGCGGAGGGCGCCGCGGACCACCTCGGGCTTGGTGGTGTACCAGAACGGGGGGAGGGACTTGCGCAGGAACGGGCCGTAGCTGGTGGCGTGCTCCAGGCGCGAGTCCAGGACCGCGACCACGCCCTTGTCGCCGCGGGAGCGGATCAGCCGGCCGACGCCCTGAGCCAGGCGGACGGCGGCGATCGGGACGCTCACGGCGGCGAAGCCGGAGCCGCCGGCGGTCTGCACGGCGTCGGAGCGGGCCGCGGACAGGGGCTCGTCGGGGCGGGGGAACGGGAGGCGGTCGATGATGACCAGCTGGCAGGCGTCGCCGGGGACGTCGACGCCCTGCCACAGCGACATGACGCCGAGCAGGCAGCTGTTGCGGTCCTGGCGGAACTTGCGGACCAGGATCGGCAGCGCCTCCTCGCCCTGGACGAGGATGGTGATGCCGGGCGTGCGCAGGCGCAGGACCTCGGCCGCCCGCTCGGCCGCCTTGCGCGAGGAGAACAGCCCGAGGGTGCGGCCGCCGAGGGCCTGCACCAGCTCCACCATCTCGTTGGCGGCGGGCTCGGTCAGCCCGGACGACGCGGGCCGCGGCAGGTGGGCGGCGACGTAGAGGATGCCCTGTTTCGCGTAGTCGAACGGCGAGCCGACGTCGAGCGAGCTCCAGGCCAGGCCGGCCGTGTCGCGGGCCTCGTCGGCCCGCACGACGGTCTCGCGGGCCTGCTCGGCCGGGGTGCGGGCGGACGGCGGGCGGTCGGCGTTGACCGGCAGGCCCAGGGAGCGGGCCACGGTCTCGAACTGGCCGCCGAGGGCGAGGGTGGCCGACGTGGCCACGACGGTGCGGTCGCTGAACAGGTGGGAGCTCAGCGTCCCCGCGACCGAGAGCGGCGCGATGACGACGGCGCGGCGGCCGCGCTCGTCGCGCTCGATCCAGATGACGTCGTGCTCGGCGTTGGCCACCATCCGTTGGGCGGTCTTCACCAGGTCGCCGAGGATCGTGCGGGCCTGGGTCTTGCGCACCGGGTCGGCGTCGTCGGCGCGGACCTCGCCGATGGCCTCGACCGCCTTGCGGCCGCCGGCGTCGAGGAGGGTGAGGGCCTCGGCGAGGACCGTCGGCAGCTCGCCCACGATCCGGCCCGCCGGCACCTCGGCCAGGGCCACGGTGAGCAGGTCGCCGGCCTCCATGAGCCGGTCGGCCACGTCGTCGTCGACATAGGCGCGGCACCGCCGGGCGGCCCGTTCCAGGGTCTCCGGGGTCAGCTCGGCCTGGGAGGCGGAGCTGACCCGGTCGGCCAGCTCGTGGGCCTCGTCGACGACCAGCAGCTCGTGCGGAGGGATGATCTGCCGGCCGGTGAGCATGTCGACGGCGAGCAGGCTGTGGTTGGTCACGACGATGTCGGCCTCGCGGGCCCGGGTGCGGCTGGCCTCGGCGAAGCACTCGGCACCGTAGGGGCACCGCTGGGCGCCGACGCACTCGCGGGCCGGCATGGAGACGAGCTTCCAGGCCGAGTCATCCACGCCCGGGTCGAGCTCGTCGCGGTCGCCGGTCTCGGTCTCCTGGGCCCACTCGCGCAGCCGCTCGACGTGCTTGCCGAGCCGGCCGGCCTCGCCGAGCCACTTCGTGGGCTTCGCCTCACCCAGGTCGAACAGGCCGTCGTCGGGCTCGTCGGCCGAGGTGCCCTCCAGCCGGGCCAGGCACAGGTAGTGGTGGCGGCCTTTGAGCACGGCGAAGGTCGGCCGCTTGCCCAGGACCGGCTCGACGGCGTCGGCCAGCCGCGGGAGGTCGTGGTCGACGAGCTGCGACTGCAGCGCCAGCGTGGCGGTGGAGATCACGACGGGCCCGTCGACGAGCAGCGACGGGACGAGATAGGCCAGCGACTTGCCCGTGCCGGTGCCCGCCTGCACGAGCAGGTGCTCCTCCTGCTCCACCGCGGCCGTGATCGCCTTGGCCATGCTCTGCTGCCCGGGCCGCTCCGCGCCGTCGGGCACCGCTCCCACGGCGGCCGCCAGCAGATCAAGCACTTCGGGGCGAGCGCGTCGAGTGTGGGGGGAGGCTGTCACGGGCAGGAGGCTACTCCTCGGGTACGACAAATCCGTCCCGAGAACCCGCTCTCGGTACCGTGGCGTCATGGAACGCGTCAGGGTCGTCTACCGCAAGTACGACGGCTCGCTGCACTGGAACTACGAGACCGACCGGCTGGGCGAGGACGAGCACGGCATCTGGGTCGGCGCCGGCCGGAGCACGCGAGTCTTCAAGGGAACCACCCTGAAGGGTGGCCCGGAGTCACCCCACGTGCTGCTCTTCCCGCGCCAGGCGTGGTGGACGGCGTGCTTCAACGCGGCACCCCACCGCACCGAGATCTACTGCGACATCACGACGGTCGCCCACTGGCCGTCGGCGACCGAGGTGACCGCGATCGACCTGGACCTGGACGTCCGGCGCCGCCGCGACGGCCCGGTGGAGCTGCTGGACGAGGACGAGTTCGCGGCTCACCAGGTCCGCTACTCCTACCCGGCCGACGTGGTGCTGGCCGCCCAGTCCAGCGCCGACTGGCTGATGGGCGCGGTGGAGCAGCGGGTGGAGCCGTTCGGGTCGGCGTACCACGAGTGGCTGAGACTCGTCAGCTAAAACGCCTCGCACGAATTGTGCATTAAGTACCATTTTGGTATGGACAATGCCCTGGCGACCGTTGCCGCCGGCCTGGCCGGACTGGCCGCCTGCGGCGCGATCGGCGCCGTCGCCGCCTCCCGGCTCCGCCGCGGCCGGCCGTACCTCGCCAACGGGCTCTTCGTCGCGCTGGACGGCCCCGTCGACCCGGCCGCCGCGGCCGCCCGCGCGGGCTTCGCCGGGGTCGAGGTCGGCGTGCGGGTCGACGCCGACACGACCGCTCCGACGCTGCGGCTGACCTGCGCCATGCCGCCGGGCGAGCCCGCGCCCACCTTCGACCAGGCCGTGCTCACGCCCCTGGCCACCCGGGTCGCCACCAACCCGCTCGGGCGCGTGCACGCCCGGCGGGCCGAGCCGTTCCTGCTCATGGTCCGGGCCGAGCCGGAGCCGGACCCGGAGACCGGGATCGCCCAGGCCACCGGGCAGGAGTACGAGACCCTCGACCGGCTCCTGCGGCCGCACGCGCGGATCTTCACCCAGTTCCTCGGCGGGCGGGTCATCCCCGGCGCGATCACCGTCGTGCTCACCGGCCCGCACTGGTCGCGCGCCGACCTGCTCGGGGCCTACGAGCGCTACGCGTTCCTGGAGGGGCGCTTCAGCGACCTCGAGCCCGGCGGCCTGCCGGTCGGCGTCGCACCGCTGGTGACCGAGCCGCTCGCGGAGCGGCTCGGATTCGACGCCCACGAGGAGTGGCCGGAGTTCCCGGCCGAGGCCCGGCACATTCTGCGCTCCCTCGTGCGGGCCGCGCACGCCGACGGCCGGCGTGTTCGTTTCGCGGATGTACCCGAAACACCCCGCCGGGTCCGCAACGCATTCTGGCGGGAGCTGCGGGCCGCCGAGGTCGACGTCATCGCCGGCCGGAATCGCGGCGCTCTCGGCCGTTTCCTGCGCCGGCCCGTGCCCCGGACCTACAAACACCGTGCGGCATCGGTCCGATACGCGCCGACGCCGGAAACGAATTCAAGGTAAACGTAGAATGAACGCGCAGCGTGCGAGGGATCTCACGGCGACGTCTCAGTGTCGAGGGCCTTAACATTCACGCTTTAGGTGTTTCGGCGCTTCTTCGTTGAGGTATCGGGGTCGACTGTGCGGTTCAGGCTGCGTCCGAGTGACGATTCGTTCTACGAGCTCTTCAGCCGCGCGGCGCAGAATCTCGTCAAGGGCACCGACCTGCTCTCCGAGCTGGCCGTCCCGGGCGCCGACGTGCAGTCGGTGAGCGAGCGGTTGGTCGAGGTCGAGCACGACAGCGACGCGATCACGCACGAGCTCTACAAGAAGATCAACTCCAGCTTCATCACGCCCTTCGACCGCGAGGACATCTACCGCCTCGGGTCGCTCCTGGACGACGTGATGGACCACCTGGAGGCGGTGGGCAGCCTGCTGTACCTCTACGGCCTCACCAAGCTCCCGACGCTCCCCCGCGAGATCCACGAGATCGTCAAGGTGCTCGACCAGCAGTCCCGGCTGACCGCCGACGCCATGCCGCGGCTGAAGTCCATGAAGGACCTGGAGCCCTACTGGGTGGAGTGCAACCGCCTGGAGAACGACGGTGACAGCGCCTACCGGATGGCGCTGGTGCGCCTGTTCTCCGGCGAGTACGACGCGCTGACCGTGCTCAAGATGAAGGAGGTCATCGACGAGCTCGAGGCCGCCTGCGACGCCTTCGAGCACGTGGCCAACACCGTCGAGACCATTGTGGTCAAGGAGTCGTAGCCATCAGCGCGCAGCTCGTCGCGGTCCTCGCCGTCATCACGGTGGCGCTGGTCTTCGACTACACCAACGGCTTCCACGACGCCGCCAACGCCATCGCCACCTCGGTGTCCACCCGCGCGCTCACCCCGCGGGTGGGCCTGACCATGGCCGCGCTCGGCAACTTCATCGGCGCCCACCTCGGCGGCCACGTCGCCAAGACCGTCGGCAGCGGCATCATCGACCCGCCCACCGGCCTGAACGGCCTGGGCATCGTGTTCTCCGGGGTGCTCGGGGCGATCGCCTGGAACCTCATCACGTGGTACTTCGGCCTGCCCTCCTCGTCCTCGCACTCGCTGTTCGGCGGCCTCGTCGGGGCGTCGTTGTGCGCCGTGTGGCTCGGCGTCGACGCCGAGGTGCTCTGGTCCGGCATCCTCGAGAAGGTCGTCGTGCCGATGGTCGCCTCGCCGCTCATCGGGTTCGTCCTGGGCGGCCTGCTCATGATCGCCATCATGTGGGCGTTCCGCCACGGCCCGCCGCGCAGCCAGGGCTTCCGCCGGGCGCAGACGGTCTCGGCGGCGGCGATGGCGGTCGGGCACGGCATGCAGGACGCGGCCAAGACGATGGGCATCATCGTGCTGGCGCTCTACACGGGCGGCTACCACAGCAGCAAGACCGACATCCCGGAGTGGGTGTTCCTGGCCTGCTCGACGGTCCTGGCCCTGGGCACCTACTCGGGCGGCTGGCGCATCATCCGCACCCTCGGCCGCAAGGTCATCGACCTGGACCCGGCGCAGGGCTTCGCGGCCGAGACGGTCGCCGCCGGCGTGCTGTTCACCACCTCGCAGCTGGGCCTGCCGATCTCGACGACGCACAGCATCACCTCGGCGATCATGGGCGTTGGCGCCACCAAGCGCCTGTCGGCGGTGCGCTGGCAGGTCGCCGGCAACATCCTCATCGCCTGGGTGCTGACCTTCCCGGCCGCCGCCGTGATCGCGATGCTGGCCTACCTGGTCGCCCACTTCGCGTTCTGAGCGCGTTCACGGCGACCCGTACCGCTCGCGGGGTGCGAGGCCCAGCTCGGCCCGCAGGCCGTTCTCGGTGAGCTGCAGCGGGTGGCGGGGGTCGATGCGGTTGGGCGTGCCCGGGTCGCCGTCGTCGTCGATCGCCAGCCCCACGGCCTGCCGCTCGTTGTTCGGCACCGGCGGGCCGCCCGCGTACTGGCGGTCGGGCCCGCTGGACTGGTTGTACGGGTCGTGGTTGTCGCTGCCGTGCTCGTAGTCGTGTACGTGCGCCAACTCGTGGAACAGCGTGACGATCGGCGGCCGCGCGTCGTACGCCGGGTTGTACTGGATCGTCGGCACCCCGCCGTCGTAGGACGCGTAGCCGTTGGCGTCCGCGGTCGGCACGATGTGCAGCCGCACCCCCGACGCCCGCAGGTCCTCGAGCATCGCCCGCCCGGTCGCCGAGGCCGCGAGCAGGTCCAGGTCGGCGCGGACGCGCGCCTGATACGCGGGGTCGCCGCCGACGTCGATGAACCCGGTCAGGTCCCCGCCGACCGCGGTCGCCCGCAGCCGCTCGACCCCGGTGACGGCGTCGTCGCCCTGCCCGTAGAGCGTGTCGGACCCGTCGCCGCCGGTCACCGTGTCCTGGCCGCGGCCGCTGTACTCCACATCGTCCCCGCCCCCGCCGGCCACCAGGTCATCGCCCGCCCCGCCGGAGACCACATCGGCGCCGCCGTCCCCGGCCACCAGGTCACCACCGGCGCCACCGTCGGCGAAGTCGTCGCCCTCGCCGCCACGCACCACGTCGGAGCCGTCGAGGCCATACAGGGTGTCGTCGCCGCGGCCGCCCTCGAGCCGGTCGTCGCCGGCGCCGCCGTCGAGGTAGTCCCGCTCGTCGCCGCCGTCGAGCAGATCGAACCCGGCCCCGCCCTCCAGGCGATCGCCTCCCCCGCCACCCGCCACGACATCGTCGCCGTCGCCGCCGGAGAGCCGGTCGTCGGCAGTACCCCCGAAAAGAAAGTCAGCACCGGAGCCACCGGTGGCATCGTCGGCGCCGAAGCCGCCCCACAGCCGATCGTCGCCGTCGCCGAGGTCGGCCCGCTCGACCGCGTCCTTCGGCACCGTCTTGGCGGCCGGCGCCATCGCGCCGAGGCTGACCCGGTCCGCACCGGCCCCGCCGGCCACCGTGTCCACGCCCATCCCGGCGATCAGCACGTCGTCGCCGCGGCCGCCGGTGAGCCGGTCGTTGCCGTCGCCGCCGAGCACGGTCACGCCGTCACTCCCGTCGGCCCGGACGGTATCGTCGCCGCCGCCGGTGCGCAGCACGAGCCGCGCGCCGGCCGGGACGGTGAGCCGCTGCCCGTCGACGACCACGAAGCCGTCCCCGATCTCGACCCGGTTCGCGCCCCCGCCGGCCTGCACCACGAACAGGTCGCCGACCAGTCGCGCGTCGAGTTCGCCGGTGGCCGGCGGCGGGGTCCAGGCCGGGAACATCCGGCCGATGGCGGGCCGCCAGGTGCGGGCCAGCATACCCCAGCGATCCAGTGCGGCGCTCAGCCGTCCGCGCTGCTCGGCCAGCCCCTGCTCCACGTCGGCCCGGATCGCCACCGCCTCCGCGACCGCCGTGCGCACCGCCTCCACCTGAGCGGCATCGGCCGGTTCGAACGTGACCGTTCCGGACAACCGCCGCTGTGGTACGGCCGCCGCCCGCGCGAACGCGGTGTCGAGCTGGTCCTGGGCCCGCCGCAGCAGCGCGGCCGCACCGTCGAGGGCCAGGGCCGTCGCGTCGGTGGCGGCGTCGAGCTCGACCAGGCTGTCGGCGTACTGCCGGTAGTGCCGCCGGAACCCGTCCGCCGCGGCACCGTCCCAGTCCCCGCCGAGGACCGGCGCCGCGGCTCCGGCGAGCGCGTCGGCACCCGCGCGCACGTCCGCACCGACGGCCCGCCACCCCGCCGCGGCCCGGCCGAGCAGCTCCGGCCGCGCGGCCAGCGCCCAGCGGTCGTCCACGGTGATGGTGGCGTCCTCGGCCGGCGGCGGCGTCACAGCGCCACCCGCCGCGCGTTGCCGACGGTCTGCATGCTCGCCCGGTCGGCCTCGCGGTAGGCGAACGCGGTCTGCAGCAACGCGTCCGCGTCCTCCTCGAGCACCTCGACGTGGGCCGCGACGGCCGCCTGGGCCTGCGCGCCGACGGCCGCGGCCAGCTCGGCCAGCGCGGCCGCTCCCGCCGGGTCGCCGAACGCGTCGGCGGGCAGGGTCAGCTCGCGCAAACCGGAGCGGTAGTGCTCCCCGACGGTGGCGGCCGCGGTCAGGGCGGCCGCGGCGAGGGCGATCAACTCGTCCGGATCGGCCCGGAGTTCCTGCGCCATACGCCGCACCGTAGTGACGGCGGGACACCGCGTCCGCCCCGTTCAGCCCTCAGCTTGAATAGTCAAGTCCGATAAGTCCGGACACTTCGGCCAGCAGCCGGAGGATGTCGAGCGTCTCCGCCATGGGCACGATCGTGCTGTCGAGCCGGCCCTCACGCAGGCAGCGGTGCACCTCGGCCGCCTCGAACTGGTAGCCCTTCCCCTCGTACGGCAGGTCGAACTCCTCGGCCTCGGCGCCGCGCCACAGCGTGAAGCCGTGCGGGTGGAAGAAGTCCCGCTCGACCTCGATGCGCCCCAGCGTGCCGGTGACGGTGCCGGTGCGGGCCGTGTCGCCGAGCAGCGAACAGGTCAGCGCGGCGACGGCGCCGGTGTCGTAGCCGAACAGCATGCCGGTGTTCTCGTCGACGCCCCCGGCGCTCAGCCGGGCCCAGGCCCGCACCGAGGTGGGCGCGCCCAGGAACAGGTGGGCGAACGTGACGGGGTATATCCCCACGTCGTACAGGGCCCCGCCGCCGAGCTTGCGGTCCCGCAGCCGTGAGTCCTCCGGGAACGGCCCCTGCATGCCGAAGTCGGCGTGGACCGCGACCGGGTCACCGATGGCGCCGTCGCGCACCAGCTCGGCCATCTTGCGGATCGCCGGGATGCACCGCATCCACATGGCCTCCATCAGGAACACCCCGCCGGACCGAGCCGTCTGCGCCATCTCCTCGGCCTCGGCCACCGCGAGCGTCAGCGGCTTCTCGCACAGCACCGCCTTGCCGGCCCGCAGCGCCAGCATCGAGGCCTCGTAGTGCGCGTTGTGCGGGGTGGCGATGTAGATCGCGTCGACGTCGGGGTCCTCGACCAGCGCCGCCCACGAGCCGTGGGCCCGGGCCACACCGTGGGCGGCGGCGAAGCGCTCGGCCGACTCGGCGGTGCGCGACCCGACCGCCGCGAGCTCCGCGCCCGGCAGCAGCTTCAGGTCCTCGGCGAACGTGGCGGCGATGGAGCCGGTCGACAGGATGCCCCAGCGGATGCGATCAGTCATGGCCGTAGCTTAGGTGGGTATAGCGGGAGTCATGAACGACCAGCACATGGACGGCCCGGACGCCGCACACACCCGCCCCGAAGGCCTCGCGGACGAGACGGTCGAGGCGCTCGGCAAGCTCAGCGAGGCCCTGGAGACCGTCGAGCGGGCCCGGGGCCGCCTGTACGACCTGCACCAGCTCATCGGCCACGCCGACCTCATGCTCGACGACGCCGTCTCGCTGCTGCGCGCGGCCGGGCACGACAAGGTCGCCGACCGGGTGGCGACCGACGTGCTCGGGCGCAACGTGATCGCCGGGCGCTGGACCTTCCAGATCGTCGAGGACTTCGACGACGGGTATTACAGCACGTTCAAAGCGGTCGAGAAGGACGCCCGGGACGAACTGGCCCAGGGCCGCCGGCACCTGTTCGAGGCCGAGATGAAGGAGCGGCGGCGCACCCATGGACGCGCCGGCCACGAGGCGACCCCGTAGGTTGGCCCCATGGTTGAGTTTCAGCTCCCGCCACAGCTGGCCGAGATGGCCCGGCGCTTCGAGCGCGAGGGCGGCGTGCCGGTGGAGGCCCGGCTGGCCAGCACGGTGGTGCTCCTGCGGGAGCCGTACGAGGTGTATCTGATCCGCCGGGTCGCGACGATGGCGTTCGCGGCGTCGATGTACGCGTTCCCGGGCGGTGGGGTCGACCCGCGCGACGCCACCGTCCAGCCCGGCTGGGCCGGCCCCGCCCCGGCCGAGTGGGCGGCGCGGCTGCGGCTCGACGAGCCCGTGGCCCGCTCCGTCGTCTGCGCGGCCGTGCGGGAGGTGTTCGAGGAGTCCGGGGTGCTGCTGGCCGGGGCCGACGCGGACACGGTCGTCGGCGACGTCAGCGGCCCGGACTGGGAGGCGGCGCGGCGGGCGCTGATCGACCGGGAGCTGGGCTTCGCCGAGTTCCTCGAGCGCAACGGCCTCGTCCTGCGCAGCGACCTGCTGGTGCCGTGGTCGCGGTGGGTCACGCCGGAGTTCGAGCCGCGGCGCTTCGACACCTACTTTTTCCTCGCCCTGCTGCCCAAGGGGCAGGTGACCCGGGACGTGGGCGGCGAGGCCGACGACCACGTGTGGTCCGCACCGGGCGAGGCGGCCGACGGCCGCTACACGATGCTGCCGCCGACCCGTTACACCCTGCTGGAGCTCGCGGAGGCCGGCGGCATCGACGGTGCCCTGGCGGCGGCGCCGGCCCGGAACCCGGCCGACGCCATCCGCCCTGTTGCTTGAGTCGCCGGATTAACCGAAGCGGCCCGTGATGTAGTCCTCGGTCTTCTTCACCGAGGGGTTGGTGAAGATCTTCGCCGTGTCGTCGTACTCGATGAGCCGGCCCGGCTCCCCGGTCTTGTCGATCGAGAAGAAGCCGGTGCGGTCCGAGACGCGGGCCGCCTGCTGCATGTTGTGCGTGACGATGACGATCGTGAACTGGTTCTTCAGTTCGGTGATCAGGTCCTCGATCGCGAGCGTCGAGATCGGGTCGAGGGCCGAGCAGGGCTCGTCCATCAGCACGACCTGCGGCTCGACCGCGATCGTGCGGGCGATGCACAGCCGCTGCTGCTGACCGCCGGACAGGCCGGCGCCGGGGCGGCCCAGCCGGTCCTTGACCTCGTTCCAGAGGTTGGCGCTGCGCAGCGCCTTCTCCGCGACCTCTTCCAGCACCGACTTCTTCCGCACGCCGTTGAGGCGCAGGCCGGCGACGACGTTCTCGAAGATCGACATCGTCGGGAACGGGTTGGGGCGCTGGAAGACCATGCCGATCATCCGGCGCACGGCCGTGACGTCGACATCCCGGTCGTAGATGTTCTGCCCGTCGATCAGGAGCTGGCCCTCGATCCGCGCGTTGGGCAGCACCTCGTGCATGCGGTTGATCGACCGCAGGAACGTGGACTTGCCGCAACCCGACGGCCCGATCAGGGCGGTGACCGACTTGGGCTCGATCGTCATCGACACGCCGTCGATGGCCTTGAACGATCCGTAGTACGAGGTGACGCCGTGGGCTTCGATCCGCTTTGCCATAGTGGCGCTCCAGTGATTATCGGGCGAGCTTGTTGCGGCGGGCGAGCAGCTTCGCCGCAACGGTGAGGACCAGGACGAGGACAACCAGCGTCAGCGCGGCCGTCCAGGCCCGCCCCGGTGAGAACTCCGAGGCGACACCGGCCTGCTGATACACGAACAGCGAGAGGGACGACTGGTTGCCGTCGAACAGGTTGAAGTTGATCGCGGAGGCACCACCGGCGACGAGCAGCACCGGTGCCGTCTCACCGCAGGCGCGGGCCACCGCCAGCATGACACCGGTGACGATGCCGGGGCCGGCGGTGGGCAGCACGATGCTCACGATCGTCTTCCACTTCGGCACGCCGAGGGCGTAGGAGCCCTCCCGCAGCGCCGTCGGCACCAGCCGGAGCATCTCCTCGCTGGAGCGGACCACGGTCGGCAGCATGAGCACGCTGAGCGACAGGCCGGCGGCGAAGCCCGAGTAGTGGGCGAAGCCGTCGGAGCTGTACAGCGGCGTGATCGTGAACACCCAGAACGACAGGATGAACAGACCCGCCACGATCGACGGGATACCGGTCATGACGTCGACGAAGAACCGGATCGTGTTGGCGAAGAAGCCCCGGCCGTATTCCACGATGTAGATCGCGCCGAGGATGCCCAGCGGCACCGTGATGAGCGTCGCGATGCCGGCCTGCTCGATCGTGCCGATGATCGCGTGGTAGGCGCCGCCGTTGGCGTCGAACGGGCCGATGTTGTTCATCGAGCTGTTGAAGAAGTTGCCGTCGAGCCGCTCGGTGCCCTTGTCCAGCAGCGTCCACACCACCGAGAGCAGCGGCAGCAGGGCCAGGAGGAAGGCGGCGTAGATCAGGATCGTCGCCATGCGGTTGCGCGCGGAGCGACCGCCCTCGACGACCGTCGCCGCGACCCCCATGAGGACCACGAAGAGGATCGCCGCGACGACGCCGGTGAGCACCCAGCCGCCGGCCCCGGTGAGGTTGATCAGCACGTAGGACAGCGCGACCGCCGCGACGGCCGCCACCAAGGGCGTCCAGTTCGGCAGCGACTTGGTCCGCAGCTGGGACGCGTCGGTCACGCCCAGGCTGCGGGTCGGGGTGGAGGTATCGACGGCCATTACGCGCTGCCTCCCACGAACTCACGACGCCGGTACACGATCGCGCGGGCGGCCATGTTGACGACGAGGGTGATGGCGAAGAGCACGAGACCGGACGCGATGAGCGCGCTGCGGCCGAACTCGTTGGCCTCGCCGAACCGGCTGGCGATGTTGGAGGCGATCGTGACGCCGCCGGGGCCCAGCAGGTCGAAGTTGACGGCGAAGACACTGCCGAGGGTCAGGGCCAGCGCGATCGTCTCGCCCAGCGCGCGGCCGAGGCCGAGCATGACCGAGGCGATGATGCCGGCGCGGCCGTAGGGGATCACCGCGGTGCGGATCATCTCCCACTTGGTCGAGCCGAGTGCGAGGGCCGCCTCCTGGTTCTCCGGCGGGGTCTGCAGGAAGACCTCGCGGGACAGGGAGGTCACGATCGGCAGCACCATGATGGCGAGGACGACCGAGCCCAGCAGGACCGACTTGCCGTAGGGGCCGTCACTGCCGAAGATCGGCAGCCAGCCGGCGACGTCGTGGAGCCACTTCGAGAAGTTCGCGATGGGCTCGTAGAAGTAGTCGCGGCCCCAGAGACCGAAGACGACACTGGGCACCGCCGCGAGCAGGTCGATGATGAAGCTCAGCGTCGTGGCGACGCGCCGGTGCGCGTAGTGCGAGAGGCACAGCGCGATGCCGAGCGCCACCGGAACCGCCATCAGCAGCGCGAGCGCCGCCGTCAGCACGGTGCCGAACGCGGTGGCCGCGATGCCGAACTTCGGCTGGTCACCGTCGGTGAACCAGTCCTTGTAGGTCAGGAAGTTCTCGGTGTCCTTGTTGATGGCCGGGATCGCCTTGACCAGGAGGAAAATGGCGATGGCGGCGATGATGACGAGCACCATCGAGCCTGCGGCCGTGGCGGTCCCGCGGAAGATCATGTCTCCGCTGAACCGCTTGCGCGGCGGAAGACCGCCACCCCCGTCGGGCGAACCGACGGAGGTGGCGGGCTGAGTCGTCTGGCTCAACGAGACTTCCTGTCAGGCCAGGTTCTTGATGGAGGCTTCGACCTTGGCGCGAACCGTCTCGGGCAGCGGGGCGTAGCCCAGCTTGTCGAGCTGCTTCTGGCCGTCGGAGCTGACCGTGAAGCCGAGGAAGCCCTTGAGGAGCGGGAGCTTGTCGGCCGCGTTGCCCTTGCTGCAGACGATCTCGTAGGTCACCAGGACGATCGGGTAGGCCCCGGCCTCGGTGGTCTTGTAGTCGATCGTCAGCGCGAGGTCGTCGCCGGTGCCGGTGATCTTGGCGCCCGCGATGGTCTTGCCGGCCGCCTCACCGGTCAGCGCGGTGTACTCACCGGCGCCGTTGTAGACCTTGGCGGTGGCGAGGGTGTTGGTCTTGGCGAACGACCACTCCACGTAGCCGATGGCGCCCGCGGTCTTCTTGATCGCGCCGGCCACACCGTCGGACTTCTGCTCGCCGGAGCCGCCCGGGGCCTTCCAGACCTTGTCCTTGCCGAAGGTCCAGACGCTCGGCGAGACGGAGGTCAGGTAACCGGTGAAGTTCTCCGTGGTGCCGGAGGAGTCACCGCGGTGCACGGCGAGGATCGCGGTCGACGGGAGCGTGGCGCTCGGGTTGTCGGCCTTGATCGCGGCGTCGTCCCACGTCTTGATCGTGCCGGCGAAGATCTTGGCCAGCGTGTCCGGCTTGAGCTGCAGGTCCTTGACGCCGTCGAGGTTGTAGGCGATCGCGATCGGACCGGTCACCATCGGCAGGTTGAGCGCCGGGGCGCCGCCACAGCGGGCAGCGGCCTTGGTCTGCTCGTCGCCGGCCTTCAGCGAGGAGTCGGAGCCGGCGAAGTCCGCCGTGCCGCCCTGGAACGCCGTGATGCCCGCACCGGAGGCGGTCGCCTGGTAGTTCACCTGGGCGCCCGAGCACTTCTGCTGGTAGGCCTTGGCCCACTCGGACATGGCGTTGCCCTGGGCGCTGGAGCCCTGCGAGGTAAGCGTGCCACTCGCACACGCGACGGTGCTGCCGGCGCCCTGGGAGGCGCCACCGTTCGTGGCCGAGGTGGAGGGTTCGTTGTTGTCCGAGCCGCACGCGGCGAGCGCGAGCGTCGCGGTGAGCGCGAAGCCGGCGATGAGGCCGTGCCGCTTGAAGTTCACTGCGGTCCCTTCGTCGGGGGGTAAACCGACTTCCGTCGCCTGGGGAGGGTTTCGGAAGGCCGACGCAGGCCGTCGACTTGAAAGGACGCTAAGAGCGGCAGGTAACCGCTCCTCCGGGGAAGGGTGAACGAGCAGTGAACAGGTCACTGTCAGCGGATGACGGCTGACCGGAGGCGAGCTGACCATTGGGTGAACTGCCCAAAGGTGATGCCTGGTGCCCGGTTTTGCCCCGTGATCACCGTCACCGGGAGTAGTCAGTGATCACGTCGATACTGAACGTCACCGGTCCAGTGGGCGAAGCCGAGCTTCCGGTACAGGGTCACGGCGCGGGGATTGTCCTCGTCCACATACAGCATGACCTGGTCGAGTCCGCGGTCGCGCAGGTGGTGCAGCCCGGCGAGGGTCAGCGCCCGGCCGAGCCCGCCGCCGTGGGCGTCGGGAGCCACACCGAGAACGTACACCTCACCGATCGGCTCGGGGCCCTCGTGCACCTTGGTCCAGTGGAAGCCCACCAACCGGCCGTCCCGCTCGGCCAGCAGGAAGCCGGCCGGGTCGAACCAGGGCTCGGCGAGGCGCAGGCGCAGGTCCGCGCGGGTCCACTTGCCCTGCTCGGGGTGCTGGGCGAACGCGGCCGCGTTGAGGGCCAGCCAGGCCTCGTCGTCCTCACCGGGGACGAAGGCTCGTAGCAGTACCCCTGGAGGAAGCTCGTAATCGGCGATCGGGGCGGACAGGGCGCGCCGCAGCTGCAGCAGCACCCGGGCCCGGTCGAAGCCCAGCCGGATGGCGAGCGCGGACGCCGACGGGTGGTCGCCGTGTGCCCAGACCAACAGGCCGTGGTCCGCGCTTTCGGCCAGTACCGCGGTGGCCAGGGCCCGCCCGAGCCCGTGCCGCCGGTGCAGCGGGTGCACCACGAACTCCGCCGAGGTGTCCTCGACCTGCGCATAGCCGACGATCTGCCCGTCATTTCCGGCCAGCAGGTGTACTCCGGGTGCGTCCAGATGCAGCATGACCTGCTCCGACAGCGGCAGCGTCCCGTCGGTGTCATCGGCCGCGCGGACGAGCGCGCGCACCTGGTCGACCTGCTCGGGCGTGAGAAGGCCGACCCGGTGCACCAGCGTCATGAGATCAACTTAGGCGATCAGCGCCGGATCAGACCCGGACCGGCTCGGAGTCGTGCAGCGGCCGCGACGGCGGGACGACGAACTTGTAGCCGACCTGGCGCACGGTGCCGATCATCGACTCGTATTCGGAGCCGAGCTTGGCCCGCAGTCGCCGCACGTGCACGTCGACGGTCCGGGTGCCGCCGAAGTAGTCGTAGCCCCAGACCTCGCGCAGCAGCTGGTCGCGGGTGAACACCCGGCCCGGGTGCTGGGCCAGGAACTTCAGCAGCTCGAACTCCTTGTAGGTGAGGTCGAGCGGGCGGCCCTTGAGCTTGGCGGCGTAGGTGTCCGGGTCGATGGACAGCTCGCCGGCCTTGATCATGCCGCCGCTCGCGGCCGCGGCGGAGTTGAGCCGGCCGACGGCCAGGCGCAGGCGGGCCTCGATCTCGGCCGGGCCGGCGGTGGCCAGGATGACGTCGTCGAGGCCCCAGTCGGCGTGCAGGGCGACCAGGCCGGCCTCGGTGACGACGGCGAGCAGCGGGACGCCGAGCCCGGTGGCGTGCAGCATCCGGCACGTGGCGCGGGCGTCGGCGAGCTCAGTGCGGGCGTCGACGACAACGGCGTCGGGGCTGGGCCCGCTCACCAGGGTGCGGACGTCGCGCGGGGCGGTGCGCACAGTGTGGGGCAGCAGGTCGAGGCCCGGCAGGACCACCTGGCCCGCGGGAGCCGCGGTCAGCAGCAGAATCTCCACGAGTCACCTCCGTGGCCGCGGCGCACCTCGTCGTGAGGGCGCTGTGGCGCCCCTGGAGAGGGCGGCGGCTCGCTGTCGACCCGGCAACAATGACGGGCGGTTGTGGGTGTATCCCGCATGAGAATATCGGAGTATTCACGTTTTGCGACCGGTCGAATCGCAGTTCGGGACAGTCGGCTGAGCCACACCCCACCGGTTCCGCCGACATGGTATGCGCGCGCGGCCGCTTTTCCGCCGATTCCGGCAGGGCCGACTCGGCTGGAACCGGCCGGCTCTGGCACGATTCGGAGCGTGCCCGCAACCCCGTCGCCCGCCGAAGACTTCGGCACCTGGCCCGAGTCCGCCGAGCCGGCCGCCCGCCGTCGCCCCGACGGTGACGGACACCACTCAGTGGGTGACCCTCAATCGGGTGAGGACGGCTCCCGGTCGCCGCAGCCGCTGCTGCCGCCGGTCCGCCGGTTCGTCTCGCTCGGTGTGGCGGGGTTCGCGGCTCTGGTCGCCATCGCCCTGATCGTCGGGGCACAGACCCGGCACGAGTCCTACGCCGTGGTGATGTTCGGCGTCCAGGCGCTCTTCGTCGCCGTCTGGGTGATGGCGAGCCGCCCGCCGGCCCCCAAGGTCGTCGGGACGGTCGGTCTGGCCGTGGCCCTCGGCACCGACGTGGCCGCGGTGTTCACCCGGCCGGCGTCGCTGGCGCCCCTCGCCTACGTCACCGCGGCCGGCTTCATCATCGGCGTCGTCGGCCAGCTCACCCGCCCGGCCGGCCGCCAGCGGGTCACGGAGTCGCTGGGCTCGTCGCTCGTGGTGACCCTGGGCGTCGTCTCCTTTGCCAGCCTCATCGTGCTGGGCCGCAGCCCGAAGGGCACCCAGGCGATCGTCGCCTGCCTGGCCGCGGCCGGGATCGCCCTGCTCATCGCCCGCCTCAGCGACTCGATCGCGGCCGTGCCCCGCATCGCGCCCCAGGTGCCCCGCGGCGGCGCCGGCGTGGTGCTGGGCACGATGGTCGGCACGGCCGCAGCCGGCGCCATCGGCAACTACCTCGACGGGCTCAGCCCGCTGCCGAGCGCCCTGGCCGGCCTGGCCACGGCGATCGTGGCGGTGATGGTGGACCTGTCGGTCGGCTACGCCGAGGCGAGCCGGATCATCGACGGGGACGAGCCGGCCCTCTGGCTGGCCCGGCACATCCAGGGTCCGATCGGCGCGATGGCGTTCGCCGCTCCGGCCGCCTACGTGGCTAGCACGCTCCTGCTTCTATAGGCGGTATCCCTTCGGGGTACGAAATTCTCTCGCCTGGGTAACCAGCGGGCATCACGTTGGAGGGAGTGCCGGTGGCGGCGAGGCGAGGGGCCAAGATCGGCATCGTGCTGGTCGTGCTGGCGGTCATCCTGGTGGGAGCGTTCTTCCTGGTCGACCGGATCGCGGCGAGCGCCGCCGACGACCGGATCACCCAGGAGACGAAGACCCAGCTGGCGGCCAACAACGTCAAGTACGAGGGCGAGCCCGACGTGGAGATCACCGGGTTCCCGTTCCTGACGCAGGTCATCGCCGGGGAATACAAGAAGATCACGATCTCGCTCACCAAGCCCCAGGTGAACAACGTCAAGCTGGACACCCTGACCGTCGAGGCGCGCTCGGTGAAGGCCGACGCGCAGGACCTCATGAACGGCAAGGGCGACGTCGTGGCCGGGGTGGTCGCCGGCAACGCGACGATGAGCTGGGACAACGTCCGGCCGCTGCTGGAGGTCGCCGGGCTGCCGTCCGGCGTGGACCCCTCGAACGTGGACCTCAAGGTCGTCGACAACAAGATCGAGATGCGGGTGCCGCTGGCCTTCAACGGCCTCAAGCTGACCATGATCGCCAAGGGCGCGATGGTCGTCGAGACCGGCAAGGTCCGGCTCAAGCTGGAGTCGGTGACCACGGACAAGGGCGATCTGCCGGCGCAGGTCAACAATCTGATCAAGCAGTACCAGAGCCGGCTCCAGGTCACCGTCAAGCTGCCCGGCCTCCCCTACAACCTGGTGGTCAACTCGGTGACCACCACCGACACGGGGCTGCAGGTCACGGCGTCGGCGGCGGACGTCAAGCTCACGGGGCAGTGACGCGCCGGACCCTGGGCGGGCACGCTCGGCGATGCTAGGCTGCCGGACTATGAGCATGCTGCTCACCAAGCGGCGCGCGGTCGACCTGTGCCGCGTGGCCACCTGCCTCTGTTGCCGCCCCTAGTGGTGCGGCCCTGCAGCGTGCTCTCGTAACGGCTCGAGGCAGCGACGCCCCAGACCGGTGGGTCTGGCTCTTGTCGAAGACTCATCGGGGAAACCGTGTCCCGTCCTTCTGGGGCGCGCGGCTGCATGCCCGTGTGCCCATCTCAATCCTGGGAGAGAGAACACCCATGAGTCGCGAATCCGCCCTGGTCACGGCCGACTGGGCCGAGCAGAACCTCGAGACCCCCGGCGTCGTCTTCGTCGAGGTCGACGAGGACACCACCGCCTACGACGGCGGACACATCCCCGGCGCCGTGCGCATCAACTGGAAGACCGAACTGCAGGACCAGGTCCGCCGGGACTTCGTCAACAAGGAGCAGTTCGAGGCGCTGCTGTCCAGCAAGGGCATCGGCAACGACGACCAGGTCGTGCTCTACGGCGGCAACAACAACTGGTTCGCCGCCTACGCGTACTGGTACTTCAAGCTCTACGGCCACGGCGACGTCAAGCTGCTCGACGGTGGCCGCAAGAAGTGGGAGCTCGACGGCCGCCCGCTGAGCAAGGACGAGGTCAGCCGGCCCGCCACCACCTACACCGCCGTACACGACCAGGACCTGTCGATCCGCGCCTTCCGCGACGACGCCGTCAAGGCGATCGGCTCCTACAACCTGGTCGACGTCCGCTCCCCCGACGAGTTCGCCGGCCGCCTCCTGGCCCCGGCCCACCTCCCGCAGGAGCAGGCCCAGCGCCCCGGCCACATCCCGACCGCCATCTCGGTGCCGTGGAGCAAGGCCGCCAACGAGGACGGCACGTTCAAGTCGGACGACGAGCTCGCCAAGATCTACGGCGAGGCCGGGCTCGACAACAGCAAGCCGACGATCGCCTACTGCCGCATCGGCGAGCGCTCGTCGCACACCTGGTTCGTGCTCAAGGAGATCCTCGGCCACTCCGACGTGCGCAACTACGACGGATCCTGGACCGAGTACGGCTCGCTGGTCGGCGTGCCGGTGGCGCTGGGCGACGAGCCCGGCCAGGCCTGAGAGGGGCTGTACCTTCCATGAGCACTGCTGACAGCTGCGCCGCGCCCGACCAGAGCGCTCCCCTGCCCGCGAGCGTCGACGTCGAGAAGGAAACCGTCATCACCGGCGTCGTGCGCAACGGCACCGACCCGGTCGGCGGCGCCTACGTGCGCCTGCTCGACTCCACCGGCGAGTTCACGGCCGAGGTCGTCACGTCGCCGGCCGGCCAGTTCCGTTTCTTCGCCGCCCCCGGCAACTGGACGCTGCGCGCCCTGTCCCGCGCCGGCAACGGCGACGCGACGGTGGCCGCGGACCGCGGCATCAACGAGGTCGCTGTCGCCGTCGGCTGACGTTCGTCCGTTCCCCGGGCCGCTTGTGGGAGCGTTCCGGGGATGCTTCGGAACGCTTCTGGGAGCGTTCTGGGGACGCCTCGGAACGCTTCTTGGAGCGCTTCGGGACGCTTTTTTGGAACGCCGCTCACCCCCCGGTGGGCGGCGTTTCGTGTTCCGGCTGCGAGGATGTCGACCGTGAAGCGTCACTGGGTCGTCATCGGCGTGGTCGCCTGGATCGTGGTCATCGCCGGAGCGGGCCTGTGGTCCTACTTCAACGACCCGGCCACGACCCGCGACCAGACGACGATCGCCGACGCCCTGCCGACCGTGGACACCGCCATCGCGCGCGTCTACGGGGCGCTGGACCCGCAAACGTCCGTGGCCGCACTGGGCGGATACCGCCGCACCGAGGTCAGCTGCCGCGTGACGTCGGCCCGGGAAGGCACCAGGTTCAGCCGGGAGCTGCTCGTGTACGTCCGGAAGGACACCGAGGCCGCGACGCTGGACCGCGTGAAGGCCGCCCTGCCGCCCTCCTACGAGCCGAGCGTCACCCACAGCGACACCACCGACGTGCTGAACGCCGACGCGGGCGACTTCGTCCTGCTCCGCGGCACCGTGACCGACCCGGGCGTACTCCGCTTCACGGCCGACACGGGCTGCCGCGTCCAGAACGCCCCGGTGCCGGAGCCCACGACCACCACCCCCGACCGATCCCCCATCCAGACCGTCCTGACCACGCTGGGCACAACGGCCTCGGAATGGCGAACCCACCAGCTCACCACCCCGTCATGCCACACGCTGGCAACGGTGGAGGCCGACACGACGGGCGACCTCCGACGGCTGCACACAACGATCGCCGCCGCCACGGTCGTCCTCGACACGGACCAGGTCTTCGCCTACCGAACCGGGACAACCGCGATCTCCGTCCGCAAAAACGGCAACGAGCTCATCGCGACGGCCACCACAGGCTGCTGACCCGCCGCGCCCAGTCTTCTCACCTACATCGCGGACGGCGCGGACGGCGCGGACGGCGCGGACGGCGCGCGAAAAGTCCGACACTTCGTGATCGGACTTTTCGGATTTATCACCATAAGGCGCCCAACGGCCTTTGGTGCCGATTGTGTGAAGCGTGGGGTTTGGCGGCCCAGGAGCTGTCATCCACGGCCGGCTGCGCGCTATGGCGCTTCGTTGCCTTACGGACCAGCGCTCGCGGCCGACCGCAGACGCGAGACGCGCGGGACGTGCGTGAGTTGGAGTCCGCGCCAAACGCTTGCGGCTGGCCAGAGGCGGCAACAGGTGAGGCCGGCGTGGGCTGGGGTCCGTATCAAGCGCTCGCGGCCGACCGCGGCGACGGGCGGGCGGGGCGGGCCTGGGGCGGGGTCGGCGTCAGGCGTTGAGGAAGTCGGAGATCCTGGTGCGCAGGTCGGCGCGCTGGGTCCACAGGATGCCGGGGCGGTCGTAGAGGTGCAGGTCGGCCTTGGGGAGGGCGGCGGCGAGCTGTTCGGCTACGGCGGCTGGGTGGAGGTCGTCGCCGCGGCAGCCGATGACCAGGCACTCGGCGGTGACGGTGGACAGGGCGGTGCGGTCGTCGACGGCGGACTGGTTTGGGAGGCTGGTCAGGCCCGAGGCCAGGCCGTCGCGCATGAGCTGGTCGAGGCGCTGGCGCAGGAACGCCCAGACCGGCGGGGAGTTGCGCAGCTGGGACGGGATCTCCTGAGAGATCACGTCGGCCACGGCGGCAGCGTCGCCGGCCTCGATGGCCTCCAGCAGCGCGTTCAGCCGCTCCCGGGCGGCGGCCGGGCGGGGCGAATCGAGGACGGCGGGCAGGAAGAAGACGGCGCGCTCGAACCGGCTCGGGTTGTCGGCCAGCAGGCGGGTCAGGGCGCCGGCGCCCAGGCTGACGCCGAGGGCGCGGGTCGCGCCGGCCAGGTCGGCGATCGCGCGCAGGTCGCGGGCCAGGTCGAGGTAGGTCCAGGTGCCGCCCGGGGCCGCGGACTGGCCGTGGCCGCGAAACTGGAAGAAGACCTTGCGGCCGCGCACGGCGCTGCCCAGGGGGCGGGTCTCGGCGATGCCGCTGCCGAGGCCGTGGGCGAAGACCGTCACCGGGTCGCCCTCGCCGGTGACGAGCTGCTCCAGTTCGACGCCGTGGGGTGTGGCGACCAGCTCCGTCGGCGGGGCCGGAAGGGTCGGCCGGCCGGTCTGCGGTCCCCTGGTCACGGGCGGGCGGAACCGGTCCGGGCGCCCGTCCGGCGGGGGCGGCCAGCGGAAGTCCATTACCAGGAGCCGTGGCCGTCGACCGCGTCACGCAGCGCGGGGCGGATGTCGAGCAGGTAGACCGAGAAGATCCCGGCCGCGATGAGCGAGAAGATGCCGAGGTAGCCCAGCTGCAGGTTGGGTGAGATGGCGGTGAGCAGCTCGCCGCCGCCGATCAGGGCCAGCCAGATCGACTTGGACATGGTGCCGATCGCCGGGAACGCGTCGGTGCGTTGCACCACGCAGTGCAGGAACGCCGCGGCTCCGAGCACCAGGCAGAAGATCCACACGGTGATGGAGATGTAGTTCTCGACCTGGGCGTAGAAGATCGGGACGGCGCTCACCATGTCACGAGCTTATGCCGAAGCCCTCCGGCCCGTGTCAGACGGTGCCGGAGGGCTCCACAAAACATCAGGACTTCTTCGGGGCGACCTTCTTCGCCGCGGTCTTCTTCACGGCCGCGGGCGTGCCGACCTCGTCCGGCTCGGCCTCGCCGGTGGTGGCGACCAGGGCGGTGACCTCCTTGGCGGCCGGGTCGAGCTCGACCTGGGCCTCGGCGCCGCGCGCGGTGCTGACGACCTTCTCGCCGCGGGCGACCAGGCCGGTGTAGACCGCGAGGGCCCGGTCCTGGGCGAACTGGGCGCCCTGCTGGGCGTTGGCCAGGAAGGAGGCGGCGTTGCGGCGGGCGGCGCTGCTGAGGCGGTTGAGGTCGCCGCGCAGGCTGGCGTCGGCGGCGGCCGGGCGGAACTCCTCGACCCGGGCGCGCAGCTGGGCGACCTGGCCCGGCAGCTTACGCAGCTGCTCGTAGGCGAGATCACCGGCGCCGGCGGCCGCGTAGAGCGGGGTCGGGATCTTGCGGGTGGTGCTCTTCGTGGTGGTCTCGGTGCTCATGGCGACTCCTCCTGGAAACGTGTCGGCTCGGTGGCGGGCGCGCCGGTGCCGGGGCGCTCGCCCTGCGCGTCGGTGTCCGCGCGCTCGGTCTGGGGCGGGCTGGACACACGCGCCGGCTCGGACGCGCCAGTGCCTGCGCGCCCGGTGCGCATGCCGGTGCCCGCGCGCTCGGTCTGCGCGTTGGTGTTCGCGCGCTCGGTCTGCGCGTTGGTGTTCGCGCGCTCGGTCTGCGCGTTGGTGTTCGCGCGCTCGGTCTGCGCGTTGATGTCCGGGCGCTCGGTCTGCGCGTTGGTGTTCGCGCGCCCGGTTTGCGGGTCGGTGTCCGGGCGCTCGAGCTCGGGCGGGCTGGAGGCCCGCGCTGGTTCGGGCGCGTCGGTCGGTGCGCCGTCGCGGACCTGGTCGTCGTCGGCCGGGTCCGGGGAGTTCCGCGCGTTCTCCCGGCGGAACGTTTCGTAGATCTGGGTGAGCGACTGCTTCTGGGCGGTGGTGAGGTCACTGTCCGCGGCGATCGCGGCCAGCACGTCGTGCCCCTCCCGCTCCAGCAGCCCGGCCCGCAGGTACATCAACGGGGTCGACACCCGCAGTGCGCTCGCGAGCTGGGCCAGCACCTCGGCACTGGGTTTGCGCAGGCCACGCTCGATCTGACTCAGATATGGGTTGCTCACACCGGCCTGCTCAGCGAGCTGCCGGAGCGAGATGCGCGCGTTGCGGCGCAGGTCACGGATGAACCCACCCAGGTCGCGCGGCTCTTCGTTCACGCTTACCGACGGTAGCGCGCAGTGCTAGCTGGTTGCAAGCAAAACGCTAACTCTGGCTAGCGTGAACCGGGTCACGCCTGCTCGCCGCCGCACGCCGCCACCGGCCGCCACCGGCCGCCGCCGCACGCCGCCGCCAGCGGCACGCCGCCGCCAGCCGCACGCCGGACGCCCGCCGCCAGCCGCACGCCGCACGCCGCACGCCGCCGCCAGCCGTACGCCCGCCGCCGACCGCACGCCGCACGCCCGCCGCCGTTCTCACGCCCGTACGCAGCCGCACGCCCGCCGCCGCCGGCCGCACGCCGCCGACTTCATACCGCGCGCCGCACGCTTTCACACCGCGCGCCGCACGCCGCCGCCGCACGCCGCCGCCGCACGCCGCCGCCGCGCACTCGCACGCCGCCGCCGCGCACTCGCACGCCGCCGCCGCGCACTCGCACGCCGCCGACCGCACGCCCGCACGCCCGCACGCCGCCGACTTCACACCGCGCGCCGCACGCCGCCGCGCGCCGCAGCCGCCGACTTCGCGCCGCACGCGCCGCAGCCGCCGGCTTCACGCCGCGCGCCGTCGGCCTTACCAGACCGAGCGAACCATGCCCACCGGCCGGCCGCCGCCCAATACCGGAACCTGGCCCGGAAGGTTCACCCCGAGCCGCGCGTAGGCCGCCGCCAGGACCGGGAACCGGGCCCGCATCGCGCCGTCGTCGATCTTGAGTGCGACTGCTCCTACGCCGGGTAGCGCGGCTGCGGCTACTCCCTCGGCGCCGCCCTTGAGGAGCAGGCCCGGGACTGCGCGCATGAGCCGGGTGTCGTCCTCGACCGGGTCCTCGCCGGAGACCAGGAGCGGGTGTTCGCGCATCGCGTCGGCGACCGCTCGCTCGTGGGTGCCAGGGGGCGCGGTGACCAGCCGCAGGAACGAGCCGGCCAGGCCGCGCAGCGAGAACGCCGGGGTCGGCGCGCCGCAGCCGTCGACCGCGGTGGCCGCGATGGGCTCGCCGGCGAGGTCTGCCATCGTGTCGGTGAGCCCGCGCTGCAGCGGATGGTCCGGCTCCAGGTAGGTCTCGAGGGGCCAGCCGTTGAGCTGTGCGGTCCGCAGCATCCCGGCGTGCTTGCCCGAGCAGTTCATGAAGAGCCGCTCCCGCCCGTGCCCGGCCCGGACCACGGAGTCGCGGGCGTCCTCGGCCAGCGGGTAGTCCGGCGGGCACCGCAGATCCTGCGCGGTGAGGCCGGACCGGTCCAAGATCGATTTGACCCCCGCCAGGTGTACTCCCTGGCCGCGATGGCTGGCCGCGACGAGCGCCAGATCCTCGCCGCCCAGGTCGAGCCCGGCCCGCAGCATCCCGACCGCCTGCAGCGGCTTGACCGCCGAGCGCGGGAACACCGGCCCGAGCACGTCCCCGGCCCAGGTCGCGACCTCCCCGTCCGGGCCGAGCACGACGACCGACCCGTGGTGGCGGCTCTCCACGACGTCGTTGCGCACCACCTCAGCGAGCAGCTCCCCGCCGGCGTAGAGATCAGACATGGGGCACCCCGAGCAGCTTGCGAGCGTCGGCCGGAGTCATCGGCGGGCGCTGGGCGAGGCGGGCGAAGCCGCCGGCGTAGAGATCAGACATGAGCCACCCCGAGCAGCTTGCGAGCGTCCGCCGGAGTCATCGGCGGGCGCTGGGCGAGGCGGGCGAAGCCGCTGGCGCGGGCTACGAGCTGGGCGTTGCTCTCGACGGGCTGGCCCTTGGCGTAGGTCACCGTGTCCTCCATGCCGACGCGTAGGTGGCCGCCGGCGGCCAGGGAGGCGAGCAGCACCGGTAGGGAGGAGCGGCCGATGCCCGTCGCCGAGAACGTGGTGCCCTCCGGCAGGTCCTTGAGCGCGGTCTCGCAGGCGGCGAGGGCGGCGACGGTCCCGGGCAGGCCGCCGGGGACGCCCATGACCAGGTCGACGTGGACGTGGCCGCCGGCGGGCAGGCCGTGCTGGTCGAGCAGGCGCTGGAGGGTGGCGAGCTGGCCCAGGTCGAAGATCTCGTATTCGGGGACGATGGCCCGCTCCTGCATGCGGGTGTGCAGGTCGACGATGAACGCCCAGCGGTTGAGGAACACGTCGTCGCCGAAGTTGACGGTGCCCATCGTGCACGACGCCATGTCGGGCTGGGCCTCGAGCACGCGGAGGCGGTCGGCCTCGGGGTCGGTGACCGCGCCGCCGGTGGAGAGCTGCACGATCAGGCCGCTCCCGGCGCGCAGGGCCGACACGGTGTCCTTGAGCCGGCCCAGGTCCAGGGTCGGCTCCGCGGCGTCGTCGCGGATGTGGACGTGGATCACGCTCGCCCCGACCGCCTCGCAGTCCCGGGCCGTGGTCACCAGTTCGTCCAGGGTCACGGGCAGCGCCGGCGCGTCCGTTTTGCGGATCTCCGCGCCGGTCGGGGCCACCGTGATCAACGTCGTTGTCATCACGGCGACGAGTCTTTCACGTGCCAGGTGTCAGCTCGGTGTCAACCGCTGCGGTCGAGGGGCCCACACGCAGTACCGAATCCGGCTTGATGTTCTGCTTCACCACAGCCAGGACGATCATGCCGAGCTCGTGGTGCCGGACGGCGGTCCCGACGAAACCGACGGGCCGGTCGCCGCCCTCGAGCAGGACGGGGGTGTGGCGCGCGGGCAGCTCGTCGGTGGCGATCCCGTCCAGGTGCAGCAGGACCAGCTTGCGCGGTGGGCGGCCCAGGTGGTGCACGCGCGCGATGGTCTCCTGGCCCCGGTAGCAGCCCTTCTCCAGGTGCACGGCCGGGCCGGTCCAGCCGACCTCGGCCGGGAGGGTCTTGTGGTCGGTCTCGAAGCCCGCGCGCGGGCGCAGCGCGGCGACCCGCACGGCCTCGAACGCCCAGATGCCCACCAGGGGCAGGCCGAGATCCTGGATCAGCTCGGGGACGTCGGCGCGGGGGACGAGAAGATCGGCGCCGTACGGCATGCGGCGGACCCAGCCACCCCGCGGCAGCGCCGCGGCCGCGTAGACCACGGTCGGGCGGGCCGGGACGGAGCTGCTGGCGAACTTCGCCTCCGGTACTGCCATGAGGTCCGGCGGCAGCATGGGCCCGACGCCGAGCGAGATCAGCGCCTCGTCGGTCTGCGGGCCCACGATCGACAGCAGCGCCCAGTCCGCGGTGACGTCGGCCGGCTCGACCCGCATCAGGAACCGCATCCGCTCCAGGAACTGCAGCAGGCCCGGCGCGTCCGAGGTGTCGAGCCAGGTGGTGGTGCCGTCGTCGGTGAGCACGGCGTGGTGCTCGACGTGCCCGTGCGGTGACAGCACCAGCAGCTCGGAGCCGGTCATCGGGGCCAGGTCGGTGAGGTGCTGGGTGGTGAGGCTGTGCAGCCAGCCCAGCCGGTCGGCGCCCGGGATCGCGATGATGCCCGTGTGCGAGCGGTCGACCAGGCCCGCGGCGGTGTCCAGGGTCCGCTGCTCGCGGGCCGGGTCACCGTAGTGGGCGACGGCACCCGCGTCGGGGTCGGCGGGGTCGAGGGCGGCGACGGGTACTGCACTCAGCATGGTGCGGCTCCTGCTTCTCGGTTCGTATCGCAGTCGCCGCAGAGGCCGAACAGCGCCACGTGCCCGATGTCCAGGCGGAAGCCCCGGCTGTCCCGCAGCTCGGAGGCGAGCCCGTCGAGGACCGCCGACGGCAGCTCCCGCACCGAGCCGCAGCCCCGGCACACCAGATGGGCGTGCTGGTGCTCGTCGACCGCGTGATAGGTGGGAGCGCCGTGCGACAGGTGCGCGTGCGTGATCAGCTCCAGCTCTTCGAGGAGCTCGAGCGTGCGGTACACGGTGGTGATGTTGACCCCGGCGGCCTTCCCCGCCACCTCGGCGTGGATCTGGTCCGGGGTGGCATGGCGCAGCCGGTAGACGGCCTCGAGCACGAGCTGCCGCGGCGCGGTCAGCCGAAGCCCGCGCGACCGGAGCACTTCCGCGAGGTCCACAGCACCCAATCTATCCCGTGACCCGTCCCGCGACCCATCCCGCGGCGCCAGGCCGCGACGCCAGGCCGCGACGTCAGCCGGCGACGCGCTCGAGGCGGGCGGACAGGTGGACCTGCAGGGGCTGGCCGACGGCGGCCATGTCGAACGTGTAGAGCAGCGCGCCGTCGACGATGCCGTAGAGGCGCTGGCCGCCGCGGACCTCCTTGGCCGTCGCGGTGCGGCCGATGCCGTCGGTGGCCATCTGCCACTGGGTGGTGGTGATGATCTGCCCGGAGTACAGCTCGATGATCCCGGTCGGCGCGGACGTCAGGATCTCGAGCTCGTCGGTGGCCTTGCCGTCCACCATCACCGGCCGCCACCAGCCGACCTCGCGGTGCGACGGGCGGATCGGGTTGGCGTCGGCGTCGATGATCCACGAGCGCGACTCGTAGAACAGGAACGGCCGCCCGTCGTGGCTGAAGCGGACCTCCTGGCCGTAGTGGAAGCCCTCGATCGTCGGGTAGTCGCCCTGCCCGCGCCCGCGCCACACGCCCACCAGCGGCAGCAGCCCGAGCAGCGCCGGATGCAGGTCCGGCCCGGAGCGCAGGTCGTGCGTCTCCTCGAACGGATATTCGCCGACCGGGGCGAGCCCCTCCCACGGTGGTGGCTGCACGTCGGTCACCAACGCCCCCTCGATACTCGTACCGCGAGATAGATCAGCCCGCCGGCCAGCGCACCCATGCCGGCGACGAGCAGGCTCACGAACCCGATCTCCGTAACCATCACCGGAATCCTATGCTGCCAGTCATGGCCCGTTCTCTCGTCATCAAGGCAACCGCCGGATCGGACGCCCCGGAGCGCTGCTCGCAGGCCTTCACCGTGGCCGCGACGGCCGTGGCCGGCGGTGTCCCCACATCACTCTGGCTCACCGGCGAGTCGGCCTGGTTCGCCCTGCCGGGCCGCGCGGCCTCGTTCGAACTCCCGCACGCCGCGCCGCTGCCCGACCTGCTCGACTCGATCATCGCCGGGGGCGCGGTGACGCTGTGCACGCAGTGCGCCGCCCGGCGCGGGATCGGGCCCGACGACGTGCTGCCGGGGATCCGGATCGCGGGGGCGGCGGTGTTCGTCGAGGAGGCGCTGCAGGAGGGCGCGCAGGCGCTCGTGTACTGAGCCTCGCTTCGGTGCGGGTCGGAGCCGTTGGTGCCGGGGGGTGTGGGGGGCGGCGCCCCCTGCCCGGGGCGGGAGCGAAGCGGCCTCGGAATCCTCGTCTATCGCTTTTGTCGCTTTTTTCGGCTTTTATCCGCTTATTCCGTGAGACGGATGCGGACGCGGCGGTTGGCCTTGCCCTTGCTCTCGACCTTCACCACGGTCAGTCGGCCGATCTGTGCGGTCGAGGCCACGTGCGTGCCGCCGTCCGCCTGCGTGTCCAGGCCGATGATGTCGACGATCCGGATCTCCTGCTCGTCGGCCGGGATCAAATTGGACTGCGTGCGGATGATGTCGGGGAGCGCGAGCGCCTCCGTGCGGCCCAAAACCTTGGTCACCACCTTGCGGTCGGCGGCCACCTCGGCGTTGACGAGCTCTTCCAGACGAGCCTTGAAATCCGGGGGTACTTCCGGCAGGTTGAAGTCCATCCGAGCCTCGGCCGGCTCCATGGAGCCGCCGGTGACCAGGGCACCGAAGTCGCGGAACACCACACCGCACAGCACGTGCAGGCCGGAGTGCGTGCGCATGAGTTTGGTGCGGCGATCGTCCTCCACCGCGCCCGTCACCTCCGTGCCGACCGGAGGCAACGGGTCGCCCTCCGCCGGCAGGAGGTAGAGATCGTCGGCCTTGCGGGTGCCGGCGATGCGGGTCTGGACGCCCTGCCAGAGCAGGACACCGTGGTCCGGGGGCTGGCCGCCCCCACCCGGGTAGAACGCCGAACGGTCCAGCACGATGCCGTCCTCCGCCGACGCGTGCAGAACCTCGGCGGTCCACTCGCGCAGTGTCGGGTCGGCCAGATCGAGCCGGTGCGTGCGGCCGTGATGTGTGACACCCATGAAAGCCGACTATATGCGGCAGGTCGGCCCGGCCCAGTACCTCAACGTTGTCATGCAATACAGAACCCGTCGGGCCCGGTTCTGATACGCGTCAGAGGGTCAGCCATTCGGTCACTACCGGCGAGCCGATCGACGGCGTCAACCGCAGCCGGAACAGGCCGGTCGGGAGCGGGCGCAGCGTGAACCAGCCGAGCTCGTCGACCGGGGCCGTGACCGTCCCGGCGTCCCGCCCGGTCAGCTCTATTGAGCCGGCCGCCGGGGGTGTGACCTGCCCGACGAGCGCGTCCTCGGTGGCCTCGAGCTCGATTGTCACTTCGCCGGTGCTCAGCGTCCAGACCCGCGACGCACCACGCATGAGCGCACCCGCCGGTTCGGTCAGCGTGGCCAGGTCGGCGTCCACGGTCCGCCAGGCGAACGCGGCCCGCCCGGCGGCCAGGAACGACTCCGGCACCGCGGCGGCCGCCTTGACCGCGGCCCCCAGGTCGGTCAGCAGCCGGTCGTCGTCGGTCATCCCGTCACCTCCGTGAGCAGCGGGGCGAGGGCGGGGTCGCGGCGCAGGCGGTCGAGGCAGCGCTGGCGGTTGGGCCCGATGGCGCCGACGGCGATGCCGAGGTCGGCGCTGATCTGCGCGTATGGTGCCGGCGGGTCCGCGAACAGCCGCGCCAGCAGGTCCCGGCAGCGCTCGTTGAGCTGCTCGAACGCGGCGCGCAGGGCGATCGCCCGCTCCTCGGCGACCAGCCGGTCCTCGTCGACGTGCGCATCGGGGCCGTCGACGAGCTCGGCCGGGATGTCCCGGCGCCGCAGCCGCAGCACCCGCAGACACTCGTTGCGCGTGGTGGTAGCGAGCCAGCCGGGCAGGGCCGCCGGCTCGCGGATCGTCGCCAGCCGTTCCACCAGCCGGAGCCACACGGCCGCGCCGACGTCCTCGGTGTCGGCGTCCTGCAGCCGGTATCGCCGGCAGATGCCGTAGACCAGCGGCGCGTATCGGGCCACGAGGGCATCCCAGGCGGCCTGCTCCCCGGCCCGCGCCCGGTCGACCAACGTCACCAGCGTCGGGTCGTCGCGCATGGCCTCCATCATGCATGTCATAGCGCCCTACGGAGCGCGCGACTGGCGGGCTGATACGCGAAGTCCAACACCTAGTTCGAGGAGACGATCACCGCGTCGGGGGGCGGCTCGGCCCGGTGCTGGACCAGGTGGCGGATGCCGGTGTTGAGGACGGCCACGAGGGGTACTGCCACCAGCGCGCCGATGATGCCGGCCAGGACCACACCGGTGGCGATCGCGACGATCACGGCCAGCGGATGGACCGACACGGCGCGGCCCATGATCAGCGGCTGGAGAACGTGGCCCTCCAGCTGCTGGACCGCGATGACGCCGATCAGTACCACCAACGCGGTGATCGGTCCTTCATCGACCAGCGCCACGAGGACGGCCACGGCACCGGAGACGGTGGCGCCCACGATCGGGACGAAGGCCGCCAGGAAGACCAGTGTGCCCAGCGGGAACCAGAAGTCCACGTCCAGGAAGAACAGCAGCAGGCCGATGCCGAGGGCGTCGATGAACGCCACCAGCACCGTGGCCCGGACGTAGGCGACAAGCGTGCGCCAGGCGGCCTCGCCGGCGCGGCGGATCGGGTCGCGGGCCGGTGTCGGGAGGATGCCGGTGACGAAGTGCCAGATCCGTTTGCCGTCGCGCATGAAGAAGAAGGTGACGAACAGGATCAGCAGCATCAGGGCCAGGAACTCGACGGTGGCGGTGGCCGTGTTGACGGCGCTGTCGGTGAGGCTGCCGCGGTTGTCGTTGAGCCAGGTCGTGGCCGCGTCGAAGGTGGCGTCGAGCTGGCGGCCACTGAGGTGCAGCGGCCCGGTGGTCAGCCACTCCTGGATCTGCGTGACACCGGCCGACGCCTTCTCCGCCAGCGCCGGGAAGCCGGCCACGAACTCGCTGATGACCAGGGTCAGCACGCCCGCCACGGCGCCCAGGCCCATGATCAGGACCAGGAACGCGGCCAGCGACGGCGGCAGCTTCACCCGGCGGCGCAGGAAGCCCATCACCGGCGCGAGCAGGGCCGAGAGCAGCAGCGCGATGCTGAGCGGGATGAGCACCGTCTTGAGCCGGCCGACCAGCCACAGCAGCACCGCGGCCGCGCCGATCAGGAGCAGCAGCCGCCAGGACCACGCGGCGGCGATGCGCAGACCGTGCGGTACCTCCGCGTCGTCCCGGCTTGTCGTTGTGGCGTGGTCCAGGTTGCGCACCGGCTCGGGCGGAGCCGGGTCGGGCTCTTCGGCGGCGGCCAGCTCCCGTTCGGCCTTGGCCGCCTCCAGGCGCTGGAGGTAGGCGCGCCGCAGATTCGCGCGCACCTTGTCGAACCGGCCCACAAACACCCTCCCAGCACGTCCGCCACCCTCACCCGGACTCCCCACGTTAGACCGGGTCGCGCGACGTTGGCACGCACCGAGGCGGTAGCGTCGCAAGCGTGACAGCACAACCAGCCGCTGGTTACCAGGCGTCAACCGGCGTTCCATCCGCTGTATCGGCGGACAACACCACCGGGGACGGCCTGCCCATCCGGCTCCTGCACGATCGGGTGCTGGTCAAGCTCGAAGGGGCCGAGGGCGAGCGCCGGCACATCTCCGGCATCGTGATCCCGGCCACCGCGTCGGTCGGCAAGCGGCTGTCGTGGGCGACCGCGGTCGGGGTCGGGCCCAACGTGCGGTCGATCGTCTCCGGTGACCGGGTGCTCTTCGACCCCGAGGACCGGTCCGAGGTCGAGCTGCAGGGCCGCGACTACGTGCTGCTCAGGGAGCGGGACGTGCACGCGGTCGCGGCCCGGCGGGTCGAGCCCGACTCGACGGGGCTCTACCTGTAATAGGGCGCGGCAAACGCCGGCGGCGGGGGAATCGGCGGGGCCAGCGGGACCGGCACGGGCACGACCGGGGTCGGCGGCGCCTCGAGGACGCGCACGACGCCGTCCGGGAAGGTGATGTGGTATCGCGAGCCGTCCCACACGGCGCGCGGCGACTGCGGGTCGCGGCCGACGAAGACCTGGCGGTATGCGTCGAGGGCGGTCAGCAGCTGCCGCTCCTCGGCCAGGGCCTCCATCCGGCGTTTCGGCTCCTTGTCCAGGCCGCGGTGCAGGCCGTCGCGCAGCAGCGCCAGCCGGGTCGCGTCGAACTGGAACGCCCGCATGGCCTTGGCCCCCGCGTCGCCGGCCACCCGCTTGGCCCAGCGGCGGGCCGAGAGCCGGCGGCCGAGCGTGCCGAGCGCGGCGACCTCCGGCGGGGAGAACCAGCCGGCCCGGGAGTACTCGCCCAGGACCCGCTCGGTCAGCTTGCCCTCGTTGGAGCGCAGCCAGAGCGCGAACCCGACCATGCACAGGAAGATCGGCATCATCACCGCGAAGTAGCCGTACAGCAGCACCCAGGCGCTGGTGGACGCGGTCACCGACATCAGGTTCCAGGAGCCGTGCAGCATCATCGCGACCAGCAGGCCGGCGAGGGGGGCCAGCCAGCGCACGGCCTTGGCCGAGGAGCGGGAGGCGACGCCGAGGCCGATGCCGGTCATCGAGGTGAACAGCGGGTGGGCGAAGCCGGTCATCAGGATCCGCACGATGAAGATGCCCACGAGGGCCGCGGCCCCGGTCACCGGCCCGGACTTGTCGGCCGTCTCGCCATAGCCCTTGAAGCCGAGGTACAGGATGTTCTCGACCATCGCGAACCCGGTCGCCGACAGTCCACAGTAGACGATGCCGTCGATGATGCCGGAGAACGCCCGGGGCCGCCGCCAGAACAGCAGGACCGGCCCGAGCGCCTTCATGCTCTCCTCGATCAGCGGCGCCACGAGCACCGCGACGATCGCGTCGGACAGGCCGGCCTTCTCGGCGAAGTAGGCGCCGGTGGTGTTGACGGCGAGCGCGACGCCGGTCGCGACGAACGCGCCCCAGCCGAAGACGAACACGAGGTACTTCACGGGCTCCGGCTCGTAGCGGTCGAGCCACAGGAAACAGGAGACCAGCACCGGCACCGGGATGATCGCCGAGGACATCCCGATGATCAGTGAGGTCCAGCCGCCGCTGAACCCGAGGAACGCGAGCACGGCCACGCCGCAGGCCGCGATGAAGCTCATGACAGCGATGAGCGTCAGGAGCCGGCGGCGGTCGGAGCGGCGCGAGGGCGGGGCGGCGGCCAGCGCGAGGGCGGCCGTCGGGTACTCCTGCTGGCCGGTCCTGGGCTCGCTCGCCTCGGTCACGTTGGGCACCGCGGCCATCGGCGGGCCCATCGGCGGCAGCCCGGCCGCCGCCGGCCGCGACCACTCGGAGCCGGGCGGCGGGGAGGTCGGCCCGGCCGACGGCGACGCGAAGACCGGTCCGGGTGGGGCGGACGCGGGCGTTCCAGGCGGCGCGGACGCGGGCACGGGCGGCGCGGAGGCCGGGTAAGGCGGCGCGGAGGCCGGGTAAGGCGGCGCGGAGGCCGGCGGTGGCGTCGGCGAGCCCCACGCCGGCGGAGGCGAACCCCAGGCCGGCGGAGGTTGCGGGGTCCCGCCGGGGCCAGCCGGGGGAGGCTCGCTCGGAGCGGCCCAAGGGGTCGCGCCCGACGTGGGGACGGCGGGCGGCCCGGACGCAGGCTCAGGCGAGGACGGCGTCCCACTCGGCGGGAGTTCGCTCATGGGGCAACTTTATCTGCGCTACCGTCGGCGTAGGTCATGAGTGCCAGCGCACAGCCCCGGCTTGCTGGCCGGCAACCCTCGCGTTCGCGGCGGGGTGCCCCGGGTGATGACCCGGCCCGGCGCGCGGTGTGCCGGGCAAGCGCGAGCACAAGAGGAGTGTCTCCGTGTCGGCCTATGACGCTGCCCAGATTCTGACGCCCGGCGAGGTCAAGCTCACCGACGGCCGGTCCGTCGAGTTCGCCAACCTCGACATCGCCGCCACCGCACCCTGTCTGCGGGTCGTCGCGGACGCCGTGGCCGACCTGCTGCCGTTCTACGGCAGCGTCCACCGCGGTGCCGGGGCGCTGTCGGAACGCTGCACCCGGGAGTACGAGCAGGCCCGCGAGACCGTCGCCGACGTTCTCGGCCACGGCCCGGGCGACACCGTGATCTTCACCCGCAACACCACTGACGCGTTCAACCTGCTCGCCCGGGCCGTCCCGGCGGGCACCACGGTCGTCACGTTCGACACCGAGCACCACGCCAACCTGCTGCCCTGGCGCAACCCGGTCCGGCTGGAGGCCCCGCGCTCACCCGCGGCGGCCGTCGAGATTCTCCGGGCGGCTCTGCGCGGCCTCGAGGGCAACGTACTGGTCAGCGTCACCGCGGCCAGCAACGTCACCGGCGAGGTCTGGCCGATCGAGCGCCTGGCGGCGGTGGCGCACGAGTTCGGCGCCCGGATCGCCGTCGACGCCGCGCAGCTGGCCCCGCACGCGCCGAAGCGGCTGGCCGGGCTGGGGGCGGATTACATCGCGTTCTCGGGGCACAAGCTGTACGCGCCGTTCGGGGCCGGCGTGCTGGCCGGCCGGGCCGACTGGCTGGACGCGGCCGAGCCGTACCTGGCCGGTGGGGGCGCCAGCGCCCACGTCGCCGACGACGGCACCACCCGCTGGGCGACCGGGCCGGCCCGGCACGAGGCCGGCACCCCGAACCTTCTCGGTGCGGTCGCCCTCGCCACCGCCCTGCGGGCCCTGCACGACCGCGACCTCGCCACCGCCGAGCAGGCCCTGCTCCAGCGGCTCCGCGCCGGCCTGGCCGCGCTCCCCCACGTCACGGAGCTGCGCCTGTTCCCGGCCGACGCCGAGCGGGTCGGCATCGTGTCGTTCACGGTGGCCGGCCGCGACCCGGGTGAGGTGGCGGTGACGCTGGGCCGCGACCACGGCATCGGCGTCCGGACCGGCCTGTTCTGTGCGCACCCGCTGACTCGTCGCCTGCTAAATGACGATAAGTCCGATAAGTCGGGCCAAGCAGTGCCCGACTTATCGTCAGGACAAGCCATCAGAGCAAGCTTCGGCATCGGTACTACAGCCGAGCACATCGACCGCCTACTCGCCGCACTCCAATAGATCGCCCAGCGTCTCGACGCGTTCCAGCACGACGGACGGGGTCAGGTCGGTGGCAGTGAGCTCGCCGGCCTCGACCTCCTCCCAGGTGAGCGGCGCGCTCACCGTCGGCACCGAGCCGGCCCGCAATGAATACGGCGCCACGGTCGTCTTGAACGCGTTGTTCTGGCTCCAGTCGATGAACACCTTGCCTGGCCGCAACTGTTTCGCCATCTTCGAAACGATCAACCCGGGATGGGCCCGGGCCAGTTCGTCGGCGATGGCTTTGGCATAGGCGCTGATCTCGTCCGCGGATTCGTCGCCCGGAAGCGGTACCACCAATTGCATGCCCTTTTTCCCGGACGTTTTCGCACAGCCGGAGAGGCCGTCCGCGGCCAGGCGTTCGCGCAGGAGCAGGGCCACCGCATAGCACTCCGGAAGACCCGCGGGCGGGCCCGGATCCAGATCGACCACCATTTGGTCCGGGTCCAGGGCGCGGCCTTCGGCGTCCACCCGCCACTGGGGCGTGTGCAGCTCCAATGCCGCCAGGTTGGCCAGCCACACCATGGTGGCGAGCTCCTCGGCCACGATGAAGTCGATTTTCTCACGGTTCTTCGAGGAGCCGGGGACCGGGAGCCGGACCGTGCGGACCCAGTCCGGAGTGGCGGCCGGCGCGTTCTTCTCGAAGAAGCTGTTGCCCTCGACGCCGTTCGGATAGCGGGTGCGGGTCAGGGGGCGGTCGCGGAGGTACGGCAGCAGCGTCGGCGCGATTCTCGTGTAATAGTCGAGGACCTCGCCCTTGGTGAAACCGGCCTGCGGATAGAGGACCTTGTCGAGATTGGAGATGTCGAGGCGGCGGCCGGCCACCTCGACGTGCAGGCGATCAGGCATCGTGCACCTCCCCCGCGGTCAGGTCCGGGCGAATGCGCAGGAATCGCGGGAAACGCAGCCGGCCGTCGCGGGTCCGGTGCCCGAATTTGACTTCCACCACGAGATGCGGCGTGACCCACACGGCTCCTCGTGCGTCTTCTCGCGGTACCGATGAGCCAAATGGATTGTGTCTTGTCGACAATGGCTCGAGCGCCGACAGAAGCGAACGCTCGGCCGCCCCGGAAATGCCGCCGCCGACCCGGCCCCGATAGGCGAGCCCGCCCGCCGCCGGCACGCCGACCAGCAGCGCCCCGAGCGCCCGCTTGCCCGGCCGCCAGCCGCCGACCACGAACTCGGCGCTCTCCTCCAGCTTGACCTTGATCCAGTCGGAAGTGCGGACACCTTGGTGGTACAGCGAGTCGGCGCGCTTCGCCACCACGCCCTCGAGCTTGTTCTCGACGCTCGCGGCCACCGTCGCCGGACCGTCGTCGAAGGCCGGCGGCACCATCGCGCGCGGCCCCAGCGGGAGGCGCTCCAGGCGCTCGCGGCGGCGGAGGTACGGCCGCGCGACGAGGTCCTCCCCCTCGGCCCGCAGCGCGTCGAAAACCAGGTAGGTGACGGGGACGGTCGCCGCCAGCCGGGCCGCCCGGAGCGGCTCGCGCACGTGCATCCGCTCGGCGAGGACCTGGAACGACGGCTGCCCGGCCTCATCCATGGCCACGACCTCCCCGTCGAGCACCGAGTCGGCCAGCCCCTGCCCGACGCCCGCGAGCTCCGGATAGGCGGCCGTCACCTCGGCCCCACTGCGGGCGAAAAGCCTGGTCACACCATCTTTGACGACCGCGATCGCGCGGATGCCGTCCCATTTGAACTCGTATACCCACCCGGCTCCGGAGGGCAGCACGCCGGGTGATGCGAGCATCGGTACCGGCGGCGTCACCACGGGTAACACGATAGTTCGCTCTCGAGTTCCTCGCGCCCAGGTCAAAACGATGCGAAGCTGAATACGCTGCGGCTTCTTTGTGGAGAGGATCTCTGATGCGCGCGATCTGGAAGGGCGCGGTCTCCTTCGGCTTGGTCTCGATCGCCGTCCGGCTCTACTCGGCGACCGAGGAGAAGGACATCCGCTTCCACCAGGTGCACCGCGACGACGGCGGCCGCATCAAGTACAAGCGCGTCTGCTCCGTCGACGGCGAAGAGGTCGCCTACGACGACATCGCCAAGGGCTACGACCTCGGCGGCGGCGAGATGGTCATCCTCACCGACGACGACTTCGCCGAGCTGCCCCTGACCACCAGCCGCGCGATCGAGGTCCTGGAGTTCGTGCCGACCGAGCAGGTCGATCCGATCCTCTACAACAAGGCCTACTACCTGGAGCCGGAGCAGACCGCGGCCAAGCCCTACGCTCTGCTCCGCGACGCCCTGACGAACGTGGAACGGGTGGCGATCGTCAAGGTCGCCCTCCGCCAGCGCGAGCAGCTGGCCACCCTCCGGGTCCGCGACAACGTCCTGGTCCTCAACACGATGCTCTGGCCGGACGAGATCCGCGCCGCGAAGTTCGACATCCTCGACGAGGACGTCACCGCCCGCCCGGCCGAGCTCGCCATGGCCGGCTCTCTGATCGAGTCCATGGCCGCCGACTTCGACCCGGCCTCCTACACGGACAACTACCGCGAGGCCCTGCAAGAGGTCATCGACGCCAAGGTCGCCGGCCGCGAGGTCGTCCAGCCCGAGGAGGCCGAGGAGGCCCCAGCCGCCGCGGTCGACCTGATGGCCGCCCTGCGCGCCTCCGTCGAACGAGCCCGCGCCGCCCGCGGCGAGGACATCCCATCGTCGTCCGCGGACGACGATGACGACGACGACGCGAAGCCCACGCCGATCAAGAAGGCGGCGGCGAAGAAGGCAGCCCCCGCGAAGAAGGCGACAGCGGCCAAGAAGGCCCCGGCGAAGAAGACGGCCGCGAAGAAGTCAGCCTAGAGCCGCTCGACGAACTCGATCGGTTCCTCGAAGTACGGCAGCATCCGCCAACGGCCACTCCGTATCCGGAAAGGTTTCAGTGGTTCCGGATCGAAGCTCCCTTCGCACTCGAAGAGGTTGACTTCGCGGATCTTCGGCAGGCCGGCGATCGCCCGCACGGCTTCGTCGTCGAGCCCGGCCGTGCCGGCCAGGTCGAGGAAATCCAGCTCGGTGAACGCCGCGATCGCCGGGGTCACCCGAGCATTCGTGCCGCGCACCGCCAGACCGGTCAGACTTCGGGGCAGCTGGTCGAAAACCTGCGGATCGGACAGCGTGACGTGCTCCAGCGCGAGGGACCGCAGGTTCGGCACGAGCGGGCCGATGCTGCCGGGTCCAGTCGGCCTCGGGCCTGATAGACGCCGAGGGCATGGAGCTGGGGGAGCCTCACATGGAATTGACTGAACTGTCCGAGCATCAGGTCGGACAGGCTCAACCGCTGGAGATGATCGGAGAGAAATCGCAGCCTGCCCAGGTCGCCGGCTGACGGCTCGTCCGAGATCCGGATATCCAGGCTGCGCAGCCACAACCTCGTCGGTTACGCCGCGCCGGTGATCATTACCCCACCGCGCGATCAGGTCCAGGGCCTCAGCCCCGCCGATCCCGGAAGCGGCCCGAATCGTCGCCGCGACCTCCCGGCTCCCCCTCGGATGCGTGCGCGCGGGCAGGTCGAGCACCCAGGGCCCGACCAGCGCGAGAGCCTGCGCGGCGCGGATGTTCGGCGGCGGAACGATCGACTCGATGGCGTTGTCCACCGCGGCTCGTACTTCGACCGACAGCTCTGGTGCCGTCTCCAGACATGACAGCGCGAGCAGGGTCAACGACTCGCGCTGTCGACGGCGGCCGCGCCGGAGCGCGAGGTGATGACGTAGCGGGCATCAGGGAAGGTGGAGACCAGTTCGTCGAGCCAGGAGCGGGCTTCCTCACGCTGCCTATCCGGCAGTTCGTCCACACCGTCGACCAAAACCACCGCGGACCCGTGCCGGAGCAGGCTGTGCACCCAGCCGGGCGGCATCTCGTCGGCGATGTGGCGGCCTACGTGGACGACGAAGTGCCGGGGTGCCGGCAAGTCGCGGTCGACGTACCGCCGCAGCGGGGTGAAGAACGGCACCAGATCGTGCCGGGATGAGCGCACTGCGAGCCATTGCAGCAGCGTCGTCTTGCCGCCGCCGGCCTCGCCGCGCAGGAAGATGCGCCGGTGGGTGGCGAGCGCGTGCTCGATGAAGACCGGAGGACCCGGTTCGGCGTCCGGATCGGTTTCGGCGGCGGCGAGCGAAAGGCTGATGTAGGCAACGCTGAGCGGGTACCGCCGCGTCGTGACGTCGGCGCCGAAAAGTTCCATGGCGTCGAGGCGGTTGACGACCTGGCGGCGGTAGTCGGTCTCGAAGTCCTCAGCCGGGTGCGGGCCGCGCTGGGGCAGGCGGCGCAGGATCTCGTCCAGCGTCGCCGCCCGCTCGCTTTCGCGGCGGAGGACCTCGACCAGCGCCGTCGGACCGAAAGCCGGGAGGGCCAGCAGTACCTGCACGATGTACTCGCAGCAGTCCCTCAGCAGCATGTCGTAGAGCGCCGCGCCGTCCGTGGACAGGCCCGCTCGCGCCACGATGTCCGGGCTGAAGTGGCGCAGGTGCCGATCGACGTAGGCGGCGTTCAGATCCTGTGCGAAGAGGTCCTCGCGGTCCGGCCGGCCAGGACGTCGATGGCGCTCATGGCGGCGTCGCCGGCTATGGCGCGGTCGCCCAACCAGAGTTTGACGGCGCTTTTGACCACCGCACCGCCGATTCCGACGATCGCCACCTCAATGCCCGACACGAGCATCACCGTATCGGGCCGGTGCTATGAGCTCAGATGGGTGAAGTAGACCGTCGCCGATGGCGCGTCGAGCAGCAGTCCGGCCCCGATGGGCTGCCAGTGCGGGGACGGCGGGGCGAATGGCCGCAGGTCGGCCGGGATGTCCGGAGCTGGAGCCGGGGCCGGTGAGGTGTTGCCCGCGGCCAGGCCGGTGGCGATCGACGCGGTGATGACGGCGAAGCCGTTCATCTCGTAGTCCATCGGGCCTATTTCGGGGCAGGAGCGGGCGCGGGCGTCGTGCTCCTGCCAGTGGACGCTTTGGATCGGGCGCAATTGCGGGTACAACTGCTCGATTCTGGCTTTTTCCGTAAAGACGGCGGTCTTCGGGGATCTGGTGGCGTCTTCGCAGCCGGCGAGGCCTGGCACCCAGTCGCGCAGTGCCAGGGCCACACCGCACGTGGCGATCACGCACAGCACGACGGCGGCGGTGATCGCCAGGGCGATTTTGACCGGACGCGTCACCCGTTGATCTGTACCACCTCAAGGGTGCCGCCCGCATAGTCGGAGCGGACGCGCTTCTTGTCGAACTTGCCTACGCTGGTCTTCGGGACGGACTCGATGAACGACCAGCGCTCCGGGAGCTGCCAGCGGGCGACCTTCGTCAGGAGGAACTCGCGGAGTTCGTCGGCGCCGGCCGCGGCGCCCTCCTTGAGTACGACCGTGGCCAGGGGGCGCTCGCCCCACTTGTCGTCGGGGACGCCGACGACGCAGGCCTCGAGCACCGCGGGGTGGGCCATCAGGGCGTTTTCCAGGTCGACGGAGCTGATCCACTCGCCGCCGGACTTGATGACGTCCTTGGCGCGGTCGGTGAGGGTGAGGTACCCGTTGGGGGTCAGCGTGCCGACGTCGCCGGTGCGCAGCCAGCCGTTGTCGAACTTGTCCGGGTCGGGGCCGTCCTCGCCGATGTACTGTGCGGTGATCCAGGGGCCGCGGACCTCGAGTTCGCCGACCGCCTTGCCGTCGCTGGGCATGGCCTCGCCGGTCGGGCCGACGATGCGGGCCTCGACACCGGCCGGGACGCGGCCCTGCGTGTAGCGGTAGGCCCACGCCTCCGGGCCTTCGACGCCGAACGGGGCGCGGGCGATCGAGCCGAGCGGGGACATTTCCGTCATGCCCCACGCGTGGATGACCTGGATGTCGTACCGCTCCGCGTAGGCGTGCATCAGCGAGGGCGGGCAGGCCGAGCCGCCGATGACGACCTCCTGCAGCGAGGAGACGTCGGTCGGGTTGGCGTCCAGGTAGGCCAGCAGGTCCGTGAAGATCGTCGGGACCGCGCCGGCGAACGAGGGCTTCTCCACCTCGATCATCTTGGCGAGGGGCGCGGCCTGCAGGAACCGGTCGGGCATGACGAGCTGGGCGCCGCTCATCAGCGCCGCATAGGGCAGGCCCCAGGCCATCGCGTGGAACATGGGCACGATCACCAGGTTGCGCATCTGCGGACCGAGGCCGAACGACTCCGCCATGCACACCTCCATCGAGTGGAGGTAGATGGAGCGGTGGGAGTAGGCGACACCTTTGGGGTTTCCGGTGGTACCGCTGGTGTAGCACAACGCCGCCGCGTCGTCCTCGTCCACTTCCGGCCAGTCGAAGGTGTCCGGTTTGCCGTGGAGGAGCTCGTCCCAGGCGTGCACCTCGACGCCGTCCTTGACCAGCTTCGACGTGTCACCGCCGCCGACGACGACGATGTGCCGCAGCGTGGTCAGGTGCGTCAGGACGCCGGCCAGCAGCGGGATCAGCGTCCCGTCGACGATGACGACCCGGTCCTCGGCGTGGTTGGCGATGTAGATCAGCTGCTCGGGGAAGAGCCGCAGGTTGAGAGTGTGCAGGACGGCGCCCATGCTCGGCACCGCCAGGTACGCGACCAGATGCTCGGCGTTGTTCCACATCAGGGTGCCGACCCGCTCGTCGCCGGTCACGCCCAGCGCCCGCAGCCCGTGGGCCAGGCGGGCGGCCTGCCGGCCGACCTCGGCGTAGTTCGTGCGGCGAGCGCCCTCGCCGGTCCAGGTGGCGACCTCGGAGTCGCCGTGGACGGTGCTGCCGTGCTGCAGAATGCGGGAGACCAGGAGGGGTGTCTTCATCATCGTGGAGCGCATGACAGCAAAAGTAATGTGTGCTGCGCCACATTGAAAACCCAGCAGTAACAAAATGTCCGGACGCGTTCCACGTCCGGACATTTCGCGTTTTCTGTGGGTTTAGAAGGCTGCGACCTTCGCTTCCATATCCGCGGCCGGCTCCGTGGTTTCGACCGGCGTCGCGCCCTGCAGCGACTTGTCCGGCAGCGCCAGGGTGATCAGCGTGCCGACCAGCGCGACGATCGCGGCCGACAGGAACACCGGGTGCAGCGCGTCGACGAACAGGCGCTCGACCAGCTGCAGCTGCGCCGGAGGCAGCGCCCGGACCTGCGCCGGCGCGTTGATCGACACGCCACCGCCGGCCCCGCTGAGCTGGTTGGTCATCACCGCGCCGAGCGCCGCGACGCCGACCGAGCCGCCGAGCGAGCGGAAGAACGTGGCCGCGGAGGTGCCGGCGCCCATGTCCCGCAGTTCGAGGGAGTTCTGCACGGCCAGGATCAGCGGCTGCATCGCCAGGCCCAGACCGACACCGATCACGGTCATGTAGATGAAGGCCTGCCACAGCGGCGTGTCGACCTCGAGGCTGGTGAAGAGCAGAAGCCCGGAGCCCATGATGACGGTACCGGCGACCGGGAACCACTTGTATCGGCCGAGCTTGGCGATGACGCGCCCGGACACGATCGACGTCACGATGACGCCCGCCATCATCGGCAGCATCAGCAGGCCCGAGCGGGTCGGGGTGGCGCCCTTCACGATCTGCAGGTACAGCGGGACGTAGATGATGGAGCCGAACATCGCGAAGCCGAGAATGAAGGTCGCGGTGTTGGACAGCGAGAACGTCGCCCGCTTGAACAGCCGCATCGGCAGGATCGGCTCCGCGGCTTTGTGTTCAACCACGACGAACAGCACGGCCAGGACGGCGAATCCGGCCAGCAGAGCGATGATCTTCGCGCTGTCCCAGGCGTACCCTTCGCTGCCCCCGAGCGAGAGCGCGAGCAGCAGCGAGCTCGACCCGGCCACCATGAGCACGGCCCCGAGATAGTCGATGCGGTGGTCGCGGCGGGTGTGCGGGACCAGACGCAAAACCCGGGCACAGACAAAGAGCGCGAAGATTGCCAGGGGTACGTTGATGTAGAAGATCCAACGCCAGTCGTTCTCGGCGAAGTAGCCGCCCACCAGCGGGCCCGCCACCGACGAGATGCCGAACACGGCCCCGAACAGGCCCTGGTAGCGCGCCCGCTCCCGCGGTGCGACCACGTCGGAGACGATGGTGAACGCCAGGGTCATGAGGCCACCGGCGCCGATGCCCTGCACCGCCCGGGTCACGATCAGCTCGGTCATGTTCTGCGAGAGCCCGGCCAGCAGCGACCCCAGCAGGAACGTGGCGATGGCGAACAGCAGCACCGGGCGCCGGCCGTACAGGTCACTGATCTTGCCGTACAGCGGCGTCGAGGCGGTGGAGGCCAGCAGGTATGCGGTCACGACCCAGGAGTAGTGCTCGAGCCCGCCGAGGTCACCCACGATCGTCGGCAGCGCGGTGCCAACGATCGTCTGGTCGAGCGCGGCGAGCAGCATTCCGGTCATGAGCCCGCCCATCAGCAGCAGAATCTGCCGGTGCGATAGGGAGGGCCGGGCTTGGGGGGTGGTCATCGAGCTTCTCTTTCCTTCGGCAGTCGTTCCGCGATCGATGCGTTGAGCCGGGTGAACAGCGCGGCGAACTCCTCGCGCTGCTGCGGCGTCCAGTCCGCGAGCAGGTCGTCCCAGATGGCCAGCCACCGGGCCCGGTTCTCGGCGAACACCTCGCGCCCGAGGTCCGTGACTTCGACCAGGCTCGCCCGCTTGTCGGACGGGTCCGGGAAGCGCCCGACGAGCCCGGCACTCTCCAGCGCGGCCACCTGCCGGCTGACGGTCGAGAGGTCGAGGCTCACGTCGGCGGCGAGGGCCGACAGCCGGAACGGCCCGTCGACCGCGATCCGGTTCAGCAGGACGTAGGCGGGACGCTCCAGGCCGCGGCCGGCCTCGTTCCACTTGAGCGTGGCGAAGAGCCGCTCGGACAGCCGGATGAACCGCCCGACCTGTCTACCGATGTCGGCGCCGGCCGACTCGGTCTCCACCGACGAGGCTTGTGTCGCCTGTCTGTCTTCCGAGGACACGACTCCGCAGCTCCCGCTTTGTTGGTCGATACTTGCTTGGTACAAGCATCGGTTCACGGGGCAGCCGGGAACAACTTATTTACGCGTGATGAGCATTACCTCGGGCATTGCTCAGCTCTGGGCTGCGCGTTCACTACTGCTCGGCCGGGCCGAACTCGTAGCGGTCGGCCGGGTAGGCCCGGTCACCGACGACCAGCACCGGCACGCCTTCCTGCATGCTGTGCTCTTTCTTCTCCGTCGGCGTAGGCATCCGCGCGGTCACCATCTCGCCCGGGTGCAGCCACACACGCTCGCGGGGTTGCAGGGAGCGCACGCGGCTGCGATATCCGCGCTTGCTCTCGACAAGTCCCTCGCTGCGCAGGTGCGCCATGGCGTCACGAATGGTGTCGCGGCCGACGTCATGCTCCTCGGCCAGGTACTTCTCCGAGGGCAGCAGGCTCCCCGGCGGCAACTCACCGCTGATGATCTGTTGCCGAATCGCGTCCGCGACCTGCCGATACAACGACAGGCCGGAGCTCCGGGAGATCATGCTGGCGACCATACGAAGGTCTATCGGCAACAACTATTGTGGCCTTAGGGCCGCACGGCTACTATGTTGTTCAGCGCGGGGCCCGGCTGGGCGGCCGAACCCCGCGCACCCCCAGAAACCGGGGTGTGGCGGCCGTTCCACTAGCTGCGAGCCGCACGGCTGCCACACCCCCCACTTCGGGAGAGAGGCACCAGCATGCTGGACCGCGACGAAGAAGAACTGACCCCGGCCCTCTCCCTGGACCTGCGCGCGATCAACGCGACAATCACCGAAGACGACGGCGACCCGGTCCTGCTCATCGACGACGGCGACGTCCAGATCGAACTGTCGTCCGGCATGAACGGCAACTGGCAGGACGCGATCACCGGCTCCCAGCGAGTAGCCTCAGCCGCCCTCGAGTTCGCCGCCGTCCTCCGCCGCAAAGCCACCCCCGACTAGCGCACCACCCACCACCCCAACGCCACCGCCTCTGCCTCAGCAGACGCGGTTTTTTGCATTTCCGGGCGGTACGTACGCGAAGGCCGATCCGGCGACCGGCCAGGGACGGAAAAGAAAACGCCGCCCGGGCAGCCTCTGGTTGCGAGGCTGCACGGGCAGCGAAGGGGTTCTCGAGGCCGCCGCAATGACCGGCGGCCGGGGGTGGATCAGCTCGTGGAACGGCGGCGGGACAGGACGAGGAACATGCGGCCGGCGACCACGAGGAGCAGGCCGGCGCCGACGACGATGGCCGCACGCGAACCCGTGACCGGCAGGGTGTCGCCACCGCCGCCGCCCGTGTCGCCGCTCACGCCGCCGTAGCCGCCGTGGGAGTTGCCGCCCGTGCCGTAGCCGCCGGCGCCGGGAGCGGCGGCCGCGGCCTCGAGGGCGCACACGCCCAGGTCCAGGATGGTGGTCTGGTCGGCCTGGTCGCCGTAGCCGCCGGTCTTCCACTTGGTGCGGACGATCAGCTTGACGCGCACCGAGTACGCCTTCGCGTAGATGCCCGTCGCGTTCGACTGCTTCTCCACCGAGCCGACCTCGACCCGCAGGATGACGGCGCGGGCCGGGCGGGCGGCGCGGCCCTCGGTGTTGCGGACCGTCGACTCGCCGCCGCCGACGACCGGCAGGCCCGGCAGGAGGCCCTCGAGCAGCGACTCCGGGATCGCGGTCGCGCCGGACAGGGCGCCGGACAGGGCACTCGTCGCGCCGCCCAGCTGGTCGAGCAGGGGCAGGCCGCCGACCAGCGGGAGGTTCTCGGCCTCGGCGAGCTGCTCGGCCGACTCGCGGGAGTTGCCGTCGACGGGGACGACGACGTCGATGTGGGAGCCGGCCGAGTCGGCGCGCAGGACATCGCGGCCCGGGATGCGGACCTCGACGACCGGAGCCTTGTACTCCACCGTCTTCTTGGCCCCGGCGGCGACGGTCAGGCTCGGCGGGCTGACGACGCGGACCGAGATCGCCGACGGGCCGCCCGCGAGGAGGGCGAAGTCGGCGATGTCGCCGGTCGCGGTGGCCTTGGCCGCGGACTTGCCGTCGGCGGCGGCGACGCCGGTGGCGGTGCTGCTGGAGATGGCGCCGAAGCGGAGCAGGGCCTTGCCGCCGCGGGCCGGGAGGACCGTGAGTCCGCCGAGGCGGGCGTCGGCGGTGGCGCGCGGGCCGGCCGCCTCGGTGCACCGGGCCGCGTCCTGCCAGGTGGCGTGGGCCTTGAGGCTGCCGGCGCCGGCGGCGAGGGCGCCCAGGTTGACGCTCGGGATGGCGACCGTGGCCGGGTCCTGGTGCGGGGGCGGCGCCTGCTGGTAGGCGCTGGGGCCGATCAGACCCGGGGGGAGGACGCCACTGCTCTGGATGTACCGCGCGTCAGCCGCCGCCCGGGCCGGGCCGCCCGCGAAGCCGGAGTGGGCCGTGGCCGCTCGCAGTTCCGGCAGCGGTGGCGTGTTCATGCCGATGGCGCGCAGGTCCAGGCCACCGACGGCGAGGGTGTTGGCGGCGGCCGTCGCGCCGAAGCCGGTCGGGCAGCCGGAGCTCTCCGCCGCACCCGCGGCCGCGGGTGCCGCTAACGCGACCGGGCTCACTGCTCCGATCACCCCCGCCACGGCGAGGATGGCGAGGTGTCGGGCCGAACTTGGGCGCGCGGAAGCTACTGCTGTCATGGCGATGAGGTCCTCCGAGACCGGGGAGAAGCGGGGAACACGACCTGCGAGGGCGTGCCACTGCTGCGCCCAACGAGGCCTTCCCGGCCGGAGTTACGCCCATTTTTACGGGCTCATCCGCACTAGTAACGACGAAAGCGACGGTATAGGTACGGGGTCGCTCAAAAGTGTCGAGTCGGACTTTTCCTGACTTAACCGGCCATCTCATCGCGGGACGTAGGCGCTCGACGTGACCCGCGTTACTGTGATCGCCATGGGCATGCTGTGCGCGGTGAGCTTCAATCGCTACGGGCGGCTGTTCTACTTCGACCCGGGTGCGCTGCGGCCCCAGGTCGGTGACCGGGTGCTGGTGCCGACCGACGACGGGCCCGAGGTGGCCGAGTGCGTGTGGGCCGCCCAGTGGGTCACCGAGGAGACCGAGGGCTTTCCGCGCCTGGTCGCCATGGCCGCCGACGAGGACCTGCGCCGGGACGAGCTGCTGCGCAAGCGCAAGGCCGAGGCCAAGGTGGCGGCCAAGCGACTGATCCGCGACCACGAGCTGCCGATGAAGGTGGTCGCAGTAGATCACGTGCTGGACTCCACCGGCGGGCAGGGCGCGCGGACGACCATCTACTTCACCGCACCCCATCGGGTGGATTTCCGGTCCCTGGTCCGGGATCTGGGCGCGACCCTGCACTGCCGGGTGGAGCTACGGCAGCTGTCGGCCCGCGACTCGGCCCGGGTGCAGGGCGGCATCGGCTCCTGCGGGCGCGACCTGTGCTGCGCCACGTTCCTCAACGACTTCGAGCCGGTCACCATCCGCATGGCCAAGGACCAGGACCTGCCGCTCAACCCGCTGCGCATCTCCGGCGCGTGCGGGCGGCTGATGTGCTGCCTGAAGTACGAGCACCCGTTGTACGCCCAGTTCCAGGCCACCGCCCCCGCGGTCGGCGCGCGGGTGAGCACCCCGGAGGGCGAGGGCCGCGTGGTCGGCCACAGCGTCCCCCGCGACTCGGTCATCGTGCGCATCGACGCCGACGGCTCCCGCTGCTCCTGCAGCCGCGCCTCGGTCTGCGGCTCCCGCCAGGCCTACGAGGAGCGGCACGGCTAGGAGCACGCCGCGCCGTTCAGCGAAAACGAGGCCGGGCTCGGGTTGGACCCCTGCCAGGTGCCCTGCACGCCGATCGTCAGCGACGCCCCCGACGCCAGTGACGGCCGATCGCCCGGCGGCGCCACCTTCACCGCGGTACCGGTCTGCGTGACCTCGCCGTTCCAGGAGCTGGTGACCTTCTGCCCGGCGCTGTAGTCGAACCGGAGCGTCCACCCCGAGACCGCCGTCGACGCGAGGTTCGTCAGCGTCACGTCGGCCACGAAGCCGGGGCTCCACTCGCTGCGCTTCACGTAGACGACCCGGCAGGTCCGCTGCTCGGCGAGCGCGGTGCCGGTGCCCTCGGTGGCCGGCGGCGGCGCGGGGACGCTGGCGGTGGCGCTGGGGCCCGACGAGGGCCGGGCCGAAGGGGTCCGCGACGGGTTCGGGCTGCCCGACCGCCCGGCCGTGGCCGGAGGCTGGCCGGGACTGGCCGGCCCGCGGGTGGCGTTCGGATCGAACGGCACGCCCGTCTCGTCGGCCGCCAACGGCGTGTTGCGCCCGTCCGGCGTGGTCAGAAACGACACAAGCAGCAGTGGTACTGCCACCGCCGCCAAACCCGCCCCGAGCCGGACCCGCCACGTGGGCCCGCCGATGCGCACGGCCCCGGCGGCCGCCACGGTGACCGTGACCCGCGTGCCGCCGCCCGGTCGCGACCAGACCTCGAGCGCTCCGCCGGCCGCGCGGGCGCGTTCCGCCATGCCCGACAGCCCGGCCTGCCCTTCGAACGAGGACGGCACCGCGAAGCCGGAGCCGTCGTCGCGGACCTCCAGCGTCAGCCCGGCGGCGTCGCGCCCGAGCGTCACCGCCACCGTCGAAGCCTGGGCGTGCGCGGCGACGTTGCGCAGCGCCTCGCGCAGGACCCAGCTGAGCTCGTTGCCGGCCGGGTCCTCGCCGGCGTCGTCGTCGAGGCCGGCGCTGTGCAGGATCACGCCGATCCCGGTGCGGGCCGACCACTCCCGCGTGATCGCGGTGACCAGGATGGGCAGCGGCGCGCGCGGGAACTCCAGCGTCGCGTCGAGGTCGACCCGGGCCGTGCGGCGGGCCCGGCTGAAGGCCAGATAGCGCCGCCAGGCCAGCATCGCCACCCACGGCAGGGCTCCGGCCAGCGCGACCGCCACCCGGGCCGCGGTGTCGGCCGCGAGCGGTGTCAGTGCCAGTCCGACCAGGGCGCCGGGCCAGCCCAGCAGCGCACCGGCGGCCGCGGCGGCACCGATGAGCAGTACCGCGGCCGGCAAATCCCCGAGAAAGCCAAGCGTCGGCAACGCGGTCGACACCACTGCGGCCACGACGGCCGTGAGGAGCGCTACACCGAGGCGGAAACGTAAGTGGGCACCCATGGCCCGTGCAGTATCACACCTCCGGGCCCCAGATCTCCGCCTCGTATCGCGACAGATCCCCGGCCGGCAGCCAGCGCTGCAGCTCAGTGGCGGTGAGCGGATGCGCGTAGTGGAAACCTTGCGCTTTGTGACAGCCGAGGATGGTCAGCTCGCGGGCCTGTGCCTCGTTCTCGACCCCCTCGGCCACCGTGTCCAGGTGCAGGATCTGCCCGAGGCGCAGCACGGCCTGGGCGACCGCGCCGCCCCGGGAGGTACCGTCCAGCTCGGCCACGAAGAGCCGGTCGAGCTTGAGCACATCGACCGGCAGGCGGGCCAGGTACCGCAGCGAGGAGTACCCGGTCCCGAAGTCGTCGAGGGCGATGCGGATCCCGGCGTTGCTCAGCACCGCGAGCTGCGCGACCGAGGCCCGCTCGCCGATGACCGCGCCCTCGGTCACCTCCAGCACGAGGTTGCCGGGGAAGAAGCCGGTCTCCTCGAGGATGCCGAGCACCTGCGCGGCGAAGCCGTCCTCGTCGAGCTGGCGCGGGGAGACGTTCACGTTGAGCTGCAGGGCCGGCAGGCGCCGCTGCCAGCGCGCGGCCTGGGTCGAGGCCTCCCGCAGGACCCACCGGCCGAGCTCGGCGATGACGCCGATGCGCTCGGCGAGGGGGATGAAGGCGTCCGGGTCCAGGGTGCCCCGTTCGGGGTGGGCCCAGCGGACCAGGGCTTCCACGCCCGCGAGGTCGCCATCCGGCAGTGCGACGATCGGCTGGTACAACAGCCGCAACTGGCTCTTGAAAACGGCCTCCCGCAGCTCCTGCTCGAGCGGCGTCCCGGCCGTCATGCTGGGCTCGTAGCAGGCCCACGGTGCACCGTCGGTCCGGCTGCGGGCCTCCTCCAGTGCGAGGGCGGCCCGGTGCAGGAGGTCGTCGGCCTCATACTCGCCCGGCGCGGCCACCGCGATCCCGATCCGGGCCGGCCCGGCCACGGCGATGCGGCGCGCGACCGCTTCGGCGTTGTCGACGCTGCGGATGTCGGAGAGCACGGCCGCGAACTCGTCGCCGACCCGGCCGATCGGGTCGTCGCGCAGCACGCTGCGGCGCATGAGCTCGCCGAAGTCGCCGGCGGTGCCGGCCTGCTCCAGACCGACGAGCAGCACGGCGGTGCTGCGGCCCTCGACCGCGCCCCGGCTCAGCGCGGCGGCCACTACGTCACGCATCCGGCCGTCCCGACTCCACCCTGCCCCGATCGGCCGAAGCCGCCCGAACTTAACGAAAACCGGCGCCGATACAGACGAAGCTCGCGGCCTCGGGGTTGTGCAGCTGCGCGTCGGCGAGCGCCACGGCGGGGGCGCGGCCGGCGGCCAGCCCGGCGTGGAAGGCGAGCATCAGCGGCCGGGTGCTCGCGTCGGGCACCGGCAGGACGGGGGCGATGAGCTGGGCGGCGCCGCGGGCCAGGAACGCCACGCCGAGGCCGAGGAGCTCGTCGCCGGTGCGCACGACCGGGCGGCCGCTCTCGCACGCGGCCAGCACGAGCGTGTGCGGCACGCGCGGGAGCCGTTCGACGTCGTACACCATGAGCGGGCCGTCGGCGAGCGCGATGTCGGAGAAGAGCGGGTTCTCGGCCGACAGGCGCCCGTGCGCGGCCAGGTGCACGAGCCCGGCGGTGCCGAGGGCCGCGAGGGTCGCCGCCACGGTTGCGGCGGCGCCGGTCAGGGCGGTACCCCCGTGCATTGCCGCGACCGCGGTCGCCTCCGGCGCGGCCTGGGCCAGCCGGGGTCCCGCGACCGCGACCACCGGGCCGCCGCCGGTCGCGCGCGAGTGCGCGTGCAGCCAGAGCGTCGCCGACGGGGCCACGGTCACCGGGCGGCCGGCGCAGGACGGCAGCAGGGCCCAGGGCAGGCTGTGCAACGGACCGGTCGGTACCAGGACCAGGGGTCGTCCGTCCACTTCGGACAGCGGACCGAGGAGCAGCGCGTCGAGCCGCGCGGCCGCGTCCTTCAGCAGCGCGGCGGTGGCCGGCCGGCCGAGCCGGGTGGCCGCGAACACCACCCGGTCGACCAGGTCGCCGAGGTCGCCGAGGGGCCGGACCCGGACCTTCCCGTCGACGACGGTGATGACATTGCCGCGGGTGTACTCGACCAGCCCCCACGCGCCCAGTGCGCCCCCGAGCGCACGCGCGGTCGCGGGCCGGTCCACGGCCCCGGCGGCGTTGCCGTCAAGATGGCGGCTGCGGTCGCGGATCTGCCGTTCGAGGCGGGCCTGGCGGGCCAGCAGCCGGGCCGCGGGCCGGTCGGCGCGGTCCCGGGTGACCGCGCGCAGCCGGGCCAGCAGCTCGGTCAGCACCGGATCGTCGGGCGGGCGCACCGGGGTGGCCGGCAGCCGGCTGGCCCGGGCCCGCTCGGAGAACTCCAGCAGCGTGTCCGGCCGCCCGGTCGCGCGCGCCGCCTCGAGGCCGAGGGCGGCCAGGTCGGCGCGGTGGGCGGCGGCGTGGACGCGCAGGTCGGTGGCGCCCATGGCCCAGCCGTGCTCGTCGAGGATGCGCAAGCCGGCCCGGGTCGCGGCAAGCGTGCCGGGCCCGTCGCCGGCGGCCTGGCACTGCAGGGCCCGGGCATACCAGCCGCGGGCCCGGACCAGCGCCGGTCCCCGGCTGCGGGCGGCCGCCGCAGCCCGCGCGAGGTAGGGCCGCCCATCGGTGGCCAGCCGGGCCGCGACCAGGGCGGCGTCGGTGGCGGCACCAGGCCAGCCGGCGGTCGTGAGCGTGGCCAGCATGGCGTCGAGGACCGCGACCGGCACCCGGGGCCGGGCGCCGCCGGCCAGCCGGGCCCGCAGCACGCCGAGGCGGGCCAGCTCGGCGTAGGCGGGCCGGTCCTGGGCCCGGAAGCCGCGCTGGGCGGCGGCCGCGTGGCGCCCGGCCGCGTCCGGGTGCCCGGCCAGCAGCTCGGCCTGCGCCAGCAGGAGCTGCACCTCGGGCACCTTGAGGTGGCGGTGTTCGCGGCGGTACGTCGAGACGGCGCGGCCGGCCGCCGCCAGCGCCTCGGCGGTCAGGCCGGCCGACAGCAGCAGCTCGGCCCGGTCCTGGTGCAGGGTGCCGAGCTGGGCACCGTGCGCCCCGATGATCCGCTCGGCCCGGTCCAGGTCGCGCAGCGCGGCCGGCACGTCACCGCGGAGCGTCTCCATGAGGCCGAGGTTGTTGGCGATGAGCCCGATCGTCAGCGGCCGGCCGAGCTCGCGGGCGAGCTGCTCGGCCTCGGCCAGGTCGCGCTCGGCGGCCGCGAACGCGTGCCGGTCGGCGTGGACGAGGGCGCGGTTGATCAACATCCGCTGGACCCCGAGCCGGTCCGCCGCCCGCCGCAGCACCCGCAGGGCCACGTCGTACTCCGCGAGGGCCTCGTCCAGCCGCCCCATGGTGTGCAGCACGATCCCGCGCTGGGCCCGGGCCCGGGCCGCCGCCACCCCGGCCAGATCGGGCAGGGCGGCGTCGACCTCCCGCAGCGCCGCCTGCGGCCGCCCGCGTTGGAGCACGGCGAACGCGAGCTTGTGCCGGGCCTCGGCGGTCAGCTGCGGCGAGCCGGCCCGGGTGCCCCACGCGGCCGCGCGGCCGAGGTGCCGGACCGCGCCGGCGAGGTTGCCCTTGTGCAGCAGCGCGTGACCCCAGGCCCGCTCGGCGGTCGAGGCCGCGGCCGCGTCCCCGGCCCGCACCGCCCGCCGGGCCGCCCGCTCGGCCAGCGGCAACCCGCTGCCGGGGTCGCGGTCGACGGCCGCCAGCGCCTCGGTAGCGGCGTCCATGGGCGAACTCGCCTGTATCACCGGCCCCCTTTGCGACTCTGTTGGCTATGGCATTGGACGTGGCGGAAAACTCGGACCAGCTCGTCGTCGACCTGCTGCACCTGGATGTCGTCGAGGCAATGTTGAAGCGATGGCAGATCACGTACAACTCGATTACCGCATATGACCGGGACGAGCGTCTCGGGCTCGCCCGCCTGCGCGACCTGCGGGACGCGGCCGGGCAGCCGCTGGACGTGGGCGAGTTGACGGCCCTCCTGCGGCAGCGCTGCGCCGCCGAGCGGGACGGCTGGACGCCGACGATCGGCCGCAACCGCGACGTCTACGCGGTGATCGGCGAGAGCCACAAGCCGATGAGCATCGGCGCGGTCGGGGCGGCCAGTCACAAGCCGATGGCGGGCGGCGAACCGCGGCCGTTCCCGGGTGACCTCCCGCGGGTGGAGACCACCCCGACGGCGGGCGAGGGGGTCCGCGTCGGCCTGGTCGACACCCGCGCGGCCGACCCCGGCACCTATCCGGTCCCGTACCGCTCCGGCCACGCCCTGTTCGTCCGCGGCCTGATCGAGGCCTACGCGCCCAAGGCCGACGTGGTCGAGCAGCCGGTGCTGGACCCGCATGACGGCCACGCCGGCTCGTGGGACACCGCCCAGGCGATCATGACGCTGGCCGGGGAGCACCGGCTCGACATCCTCAACCTCTCGCTCGGCTGCTTCACCATCGCCGGCGGGCCGCCGCTGGTCATCGCCCGCGCCATCGAGCGGCTCGGCCCGGACGTGCTCGTCATCGCCGCGGCCGGCAACCACGGCGAGATCGTCGCGCTGACCGACGGGCACGACCGGGGCTCGGCGACCTGGCCGGCCGGGATCTCGTCGGTGGCGGCGATCGGCGCGGTGGACAACCTCCTCGGGACTCCGCCGTGGAGCCCTGCGCTGCCGTGGGTGCGCTACGCCGCGCCGGGCGTCGACGTCGTATCCACCTACCTGCGCGCGGAGAAGGTGGACGTCAACGGCAGGATCAGGAAGTTCGAGGGGAAGGCGAAGTGGAGCGGCACGTCCTTCGCCGCCGCGATCGCGTCCGGCTCCATCGCCGCCCGGACCCGGCCCGGCTCGGTCACGGCCCGCGAGGCCCTCGCCGCCATGGTCGAAGCGGGCAACGGCCCGGTCCGCGAGCGACCCCGCTAGACCCGTCCACCCTATGCAGAACTAGGCATAGCTATATAGAGTACGGGCATGCGGATGACGACACCGCGCCTGCTCGTGCTGCGGGCGCTGCTGGCCGATCCGGCCCAGGAGCGCTATGGACTGGAGCTGGCCGGCGAGGCGGGCCTGGAGCCCGGCACCATCTACCCGATCCTGGTGGCGTTCGAGACCGCGGGCTGGCTGAGCAGCCGCGAGGAGGACGTCGACGTGCATGCCGCCGGCCGGCCGCGACGGCGCTACTACCGGCTGACGGCGGCCGGCGAGACCGCGGCCCGCACGGCCCTCGACGCCGCCGCGGCCCGCCGCCGCACCGCGAACCCGAGGCCGGCATGGTGACCGCGGCCCGGCCCGTGACCCCGCGGCCGCGCCTGGCCGTGCGCCTGCTGGGGGTACTGCTCCCACCGGGCATCCGCCGCCGCCAGCGCGACGAGTGGGCCGCCGACCTCGCCGACCTCGGCCCCGGCGAGCGCCGCCGCTACCTGTTCTGGGCCGCCTGGACCCTGCCCGCCCTGTGGGTGGCGGCCGGCCGGCGCGGGCTGACCTCGCCCGCTCCGGCGGTCGGGGCGGCCGATCGCGGCCCGGCGACCACGGCGGCCCGGGTGCTCCTGTTCGCGCTGGCCTGGCCCGCGCTCTCGTGGGTGCTGGCCGTGCCGGTGCCCCTGCTGTTCCACGACCGCCTCGCCCGGCTGGAAACCCCGTGGACGATCCCCGTGCAGGCGGTGCTCGTGCTGGGCGCCTACGCGATGATCAGCGGCGGCATCGGCCTGGTGTTCACGTTCGGCTTGTCGGCGATCGCGGTCGGCGCCACCCACCGCGCCCGCGCGCCCCGTCACCGCGGGCTCGTCCTGCTGGCCGGACTGATCGGGGTCGCGACGGCGATCGTCCTGGCGCCGCACGGCTGGCCAAACGGTCCGGGCGCCCAGCACTACGCCTACCCGTTGGCCGCCGTCGCCACCGTGGTGTTCGCGTTCCTGGCCCGGGGCCTGCGCGGCCGCACCCGGGCGGCGCTGGTCGTAGCCGCCCTGATCGTCGCGGCGGTCTGGCTGGCCCAGCGCTCGCCGACCGGCCAGGACCTCAACGCCTGGTTCATGGACTGATAACGCCATTACGTTAACGTGCGCCAATGGCTTCGACCGTGACCCCGACCCAGACCCCGGACGATGTCGCGCTGGCCGACGCCGAGGAGACGATCACCGGCGAGCTGCGCCTGCTCGCCATGCTGGGCGGCGCGGTGCTCGGCACGTTCATCGCCTGGACCAGCCCCGGCCACCAGCACGAGCCCCGCTGGGTCCTGTTCGCCGTCCTCGCCGCGGTCCTTGGAGCGGCGAGCGGGGAGGCGTTCGGCTTCGGCGCGGCCCGGTGGCGGGACCTGGGCACGGTCCACCGGGTCCGGCTGTATCAGGTCCTGCACCTGGTCCTCGCGTCCGTCGCGGTCGCCGTAGGCCTGGTCGCCGCCACCCCGTACGTGCTCGGCCAGCAGGGCCTGACCAGCCGCGGCGTGGCCCTGTCGGCGATCGCGATCTGCGGCGCGCTCCCGTCCGCGGCGACCTTGGGCGCGGTCCACCGGGTCGCCCGCCGGCCCCTGACCGGCTCCCCCGGCCAGCAGCTCAACACCCTGCTGAGCCTGCGCAAACTGGTGTCGCGGCTGCTGAACCAGCTCGGCTTCCTGGTACTCCTGGTGACGCTGGTCAACGGGGCCGCCACCGACTGGGGCGCGGAACTGCCGAAGTCGGTGGTCCTGTTCTCGGGCGCGGTAGCGTCGTTCGTGGTCGGCGTGATGTACGTCCCCGCCTCGACAACGTTGCGCCGCCGCTGCGCCCTCTTCGTGGACCGGCACTTCCCGCTGTCCGACGTGCCCCTGGAGCACCTGGTCGACAAGGCCGACGAGCGCGGCAAGCTGGAGAAGCTGCTGGGCATCGACCAGACCACGTTCGGCGAGCTACGCAGCGGCCTGGTGATCGTGAGCCCGTTCGTGGTGAGCGCCCTGGCCGCCGTCATCCCGAAGTTCTAGCCCGCGACGGGCCCAAAAAGCCGGGCGCACCGCATCGCTGTAGGTGACGATGGCTACCCACTAAGCTACTTACCGTCGGGTATCTATTGACTCAAAGCAATGAAGTGCATACGTTGCGTCATGCTCGGCGCGTTCTCCTGGACCCCGGGTAAGGGAGGCTCGAGGTCGCAGCCCTCGAGTCTCCCTTCTACCGGCATGCGGTCACACGATGTGGATGCGCTCGATCGAGCCGTCGGCGCGCTGGACCCGCAGCATCCCGTCATTGCGGTCCATGACCTCCTGCACGATCGCGTAGATCTGCAGCGCGCGATTGATCGTGTCGGTCTTGCTGTAGTGCTCGCTGGAGCTGATCTGCTCCAGCGCCTTCATGGCCTGTCGGTTGAGGTTCACGGTGACGCGCGTGAGCCCGTTGCCACCACCGGCACCGACCTGGTCGCCCGACCCCGGCGTGTTCACGTCGTCATTGACGGCGGACCGCTGGGCCAGCGTGTTGGTTCTACTCATGAATCGCTCCTCCTGGTGAGCGCCGCGCTGCGCAGCGGGGCAGGTTGACCCCCCGCTGCTACTGAACGTGATCAGCTACCGCCGATGCAGTCACTATATACCCAAAGTATGCCTCCGGATACAGTTAACTGCTGCATCTCAGTCGCCTCGGCGGATCATGACACGCACGATGCCGCAATACCAGAGGTCAGGAGCCAGGATCTTGCCGAACTCGTTCGCCCGCAAACATTCCGCAGTAAGTCTGGTGGTCCTGGATGCAGCTTACATACGCGTGATTGATGCATCTCTGGGCTTAACTTTGCTGTACGAAGGTCTAGCGCACGCTCATACCCATCACCTAACGTGACATCCATCGGTCACTACATCGGGGTACGAGGGTGGAGCGCATGCGGAGAAAGCGAGTGCCCGAGCAGCAGCATTTGGACTTGACCGAGTCCGAGGGCCGGGACGGGGAGCCATCCGAGCATAGTTACATATTGCAATCACGTCACTACGAGTCGGCCGGAGCGCCCGAGCTCGATCTTTCCCGTGAGGTGCCCGGCCCCCCGGCGGTCGTCAAGCATGCGAGCGAGACGGTGCGCACCTCCATTGCGCTCACCATCTGGAGGCACGTCACCATCCGCATCAACCACTATCAGTCAGGAGCATCGGCCGGTGCCGGCGAGTTCGCCGTCGTCTGTGTCACCGTGCTCGGCACCGCGGCCGTCATTGTCATCGCACCCGACTGGCCCCGGGCACTGATCGCGGGTGTGGTGGTCGCGGCGGTGCCCCTCGCCTTCCTCCAGATCCGCCGCCACTCGAACCGACGTTGACCCACCAGACCGGAGGAGGAGCCGATCATGACCGCGATGGAGTTCGACCTCAGCGAGGTTCAGCTGGAACTGCTCACCCAGTCGGGCCCCATGAACCTCAACACCGACGTCACCCGGCACGCACGGATGCTGCACGACCTGACGTCGAGGATCATGACCCAAGGGGACCGTGACGAGTTCGAAGACATGGCCGTGCTCGTGCACGAAGTGGGCGAGCTCTATCAGAGCCTGCTCCGCGTCGCGGCGCGGGAGGCGGCCATCGACGAGCTCAAGGCGTACCGGCGGTCGATGCACCATTCGCAGTACCTGGATCTGTCCACTGACACCCCCACCGCGGCGGCGGATGTCGAGCAGCACCGGATCGTCGGCCCCAGCCGGGTCGAGCGCGGCCCGCTCCGGTTCGGGCTGCACTCCGTCGATCCGGGCGTCTCCATGGTCGCGTAAGCATGTCCGCGTCTCGCTCGCAGCGGCGATGCGTTTCCCGGTCCACCCCGCCGAGTGCGGTGCGTGGGCCGACGAAAAACGCCCTCCACCAGGAGGTGGAGGGCGCCGGTTGCCAGAGCCGCCTAACGGAATCGAACCGTTGACCTATTACATTACGAGGTGTGTTGGAGCGGGGATCTGGAGGGACATGACGGGCGCTGAAACACTGCGACCTGCAGAGACGGCGAGACAGTGACCTTCAGGAGCCACCAGGTTCCTCTGGGTTTTGCAACTGATCATGCAACTGGCTTGCCCCTGTTTTGGACGCCGCGGGCGTCATCGAACCTTTCATGCAGCGAGCAGGTACGCCTCAACGCCGTCCGTTGGCCCGTGCAGGCGTTGCGGCGTAGCACCATGGCAACTCCGGCCGGAGAGTCAGTGCCGCCACTCGCGACCGCGCGGGCCGAGTCCGCTGGCCCAGCCGTAGCCGGGCCAGCGGATTGTCGCTTCAGCGGCCGTTGGCGAGTCGGGGCAGCGCCCTACTTCGCTCCGGTGCGGCGGCGAGCCCGACTCGACCCTCGATCCGGCGGACGTCCCTAACCGAAGTCCGGTTCGAAAGCGGAATCGCATAGACAGGCGCCCAGTCGAGGGTCTTGGGGGAATCGACGAGGTGCTGCGCGAAACGGATGCGGACGCCGACTGTAGTAGACCCTACGTAGAGAATCTGCCCAGACCAGGCGCACACCACATAGATCACGTTGCGGACATGGATGGGGACGTCGAGGCCGAACGGGTATGGCCCCGATGCCCCAGACGGATGGATCCGGTCGCCGGCGTAGGCGGCGAGCGACGAGAGCCGCTCCGGGGTCACGCCCCGGCCTCATCGTCGGTGTCTCCGTCTCCCCAGGCGTCGAGCGCTTGGTCGGGGTCTTCGTGGTACTCGGTGTCCCAGTCGTCGCGCTGTACGGTGGTCCGGCTCCCCCGGTTCCGGCGCTCCCAGATACGGCCCCAGAACTCCAGGTCGGAGGTCGCGTCATCGAGAAGGGTCTTCCACTCGCGGACGTGATTACGGTCGATGCCGACGGTCTCGACGTGATCGGTGCCGTCAGCCGCCTTGACCGCCCTGATGTCGGCCATAGCCTTCTCAAGGCCCCGAATCGCGGCGCCGAGTCCGGCGGCAGCGTCGTGGAGTGCGTCGTCCGGGGTGTCGGTGTTGGTGGGTCGGGTCGGGGATCCGGCCTTCGGAAACGTCGACCGGAGATAAATGTCGTTGAGGGTCTGCTCCTGGGCGCGATCCTCGGTCAGCCGGATGCTGCCGTCATCGGTCACAGCGCGTAGCGCCGACAGGCCGCTACTGTGGTCCGCTATCGCACGGTGCAACTGGTGAATGCCATGGCGAGAGGCAAGCATGGTGTCGATGACTTCGCCGGGACGCCGCCGGTCGTCGACGTTCGGGTTGTTCTGCGTGCCGCGGTCGGCCCACAACGAAAGCGTTGCGATGAGCGGGTAGGCGGCTCGGGCGGCGAGTTCGAGACGAGCTGGCCCCGGAGTTCCGGCCGGATCAACGTCGAACTCGTTGAGCGCGTCGGCAAAGACTGCGTCGTTGTCTCGGTGCGTGGGTTTGAAGTGGTTGTCACGAACGGACACGAAGGCGTGCTGCATGTAGCGACGGATTCGGTCTGGGTTGGTGCCCTCACCAGCGACGGACCGTGCGATCAGCGCGACCGCAAGGTTGACGCGGACGTTCTTGGTTATGCGCTTGCGCGTGGACTGGCGGGTCACAGCGTCGCGGATGGCGTCGCGGACCTCCTGTTCGTCATTGGTGAACAGGGCGATGATCTCCGCCGCGCGGATGGCCGGGTCGGTCGGCAGGTGAGCCGCTTTCGCCTGGGTACGGCTGATAGCGCCGGCGAGCCAGCGCCTGCGCAGCGGGGTTAGGATGCCGCGGTCCTCCATGACGATCAGTGCCTCGTCGGCGAGGGACTCGAGTTCGGGACCGTCCCCCCATGCTTTGGGGGCGTCGACATGGCGAAGCGCGACGAGGGACTTCACTGCGGAAGAGAACCGGTCAGGGCCACCGGGCAGGGGCTGGTAGCCGACCAGGATGAGCGCCGGCATTGTCTCGCAGCGCAGTGCTTCGGACTGCTTGACCGTCGGGCCCTGCTCGAACGCCGTGTTCAGCTCCTTGATCCGGCTTCGCATGAGCGTGTCCGAGGCGGCCTTCACGACGGCCTCGACGCTGTTGCCGACGCCGAGGATGTCATGCGCTGCAGTGGTGCGCGAGGAACCCTCGGCAGTGGTGACAGCCCAGAATTCGGGACTTCCGTCGGCAGTGTGGGTGTAGCGAGTAGGGACGAGCCACACCTCGGTGAGGACACCCTGGTTGCGGATCGAATACCGCCAGTCGTTCGTGGCGAGTACGGTGCGAGCGGCGAGAGCCGAGGCCCACGTCATGTGCTCGGTCGACTCGATCTCGACCTCAAGGTGCGGCGTGGCGCCGTCGCTGGTCGGGTCTCCGACTGGCGCGAACCGGGATTCCTCGTCTGTGCCGGGTTCGACGGCGATCGGGTGGCGGCGGGCGTCGCCGATCCGAGGGTTTCGGATGTCGGAGAGAGTGCGTCGAGTCCATACCCGGGCACGCACCGCAAGAAGAGTTCCGCCGGTGATCGCGAGCTGCGTTGGAATCTCGATTGAGCGACGAAGCTCGGCCGGGTCGACGACCGCATCAGCGACGTTGGTCGCTGCGGCTGGTTCGAGCCCGAATACCTCGACCAGCTTCTCAGCCGCCTTGCGTCGAGCAGCAATCGGGGCAAGCTCGGGGAGCTTGCTGACCGGCCGGGGTGGAACGTGGTCGTGAACGGCGGTCGTTTCGTTAATGGTGCTCAAGGTTTGCCCTCCTGGGCGTGCTCGGGCACACCAAGGAGCCACGTACCGACCAAGAGATGTCGGCCGTCCCGTTCGCTCCCGGAGTGCCACACGAATGTGGTTTCCGTGCCCGGGAGGTCGGACGACCGAAGCCGTCGGCGCATCCCCTCCAACTGATCAGAGCAAGCCCTGACGTGGTCTTCGGCGGCAGCGCAGCGCTCGGCAAGGTCCGCGGCGTGAGAAGGCGATGCCTCCACGTTGCCTACCTCGGAACGAACCCGAAGCGACCATGCTCTGCTCCACGCGTCGCAGGCGACACAACGCTACCAGGTCTCCGCCGATGCGGACGGCCCGCAGGTGAAAGTAGGTCGCTTCATCGCCGCGTTCCTCCAGTCAAGCGAATTCGGCCGAGGAGCTCTTCGACCTCACGCGTGTGGGGATCGTGCTGGCCGCCAACGACTAGAAGATCCTCATGGAGAGGACGAAGGATTTGTGCCGCCTCGTGGAGCCGATTCGCGGCGAGCAGCACAATTCCGATCTGGAGGCGCAGCTCCAGCGCCTCAGGGCTTCTGACGTCACCGTCGCGGCCTACCTGATCGAGGAGGGCTTGGAATCCGGCGAGCGCCGCTTCCGTCTCGCCCAGTTCGGCATGGCAATACGCTGCCTGCTTCCGGCAGTCCAGCACCCGTTCATCCCGAGGTCCCGCTACCCGGGCATAGGCGGCAGCGAGCTGGTCGAACGCGGGTAGTGCCTGCCGGAAGTCTCCGCCGAGAAAGAGCGCCACCGAGTAGGTGCTGCGCAGTTCGAGTACTCGGGGGTGCTCGGCCACAGGCTGGATGGCGGAGGAGGACAACACGTCGTTGAGAACGTCCGCCGCTTGGGAGAAGCGCTCTTGGTCGATCAGTTCAGCGGCCTGCCGATCGGCTGCGTTCAACGCCTCGACAAGCATGGTGGACAGCGAGAGCTGCAGAGTCGCGGATTTAGGAGCTGCGAAACGCAGTGGAGACGGAGGGGTGGTGGGACGGCGGGGAGCGAGCGGGTGCCGATATGGACGAGTCGGGTCGGGCATCTCGCTCGGCGAATTGGCGCCGGCGGCACCGCTCGGCGCCGCAGCCAGATCTCCCGGCACCGGCAAGAACGGGATCAGCCGGTCAAAGACAATCTGTGCAGAGGCGGGGCGATCCTCGGGCGACTTGTGTAGTAGGTCGAGCACGAGTCGTTCGATCAGCTCAGGGACGTCGGAACGTACCGCTCGCAGCGGAATAGGCAGGTTGTGAACATGCTGCAGAGCAGGGTCGCTCGCCCCGGAGAAGACCTTCGTGCCGGTGAGCATCTCGTGCAGCAGGCAGCCCAAGGCGTACAGGTCGCTACGCGGGCTGACGCCGACACCGTGGAACTGTTCGGGCGACATGTAATCGCGGCTGCCGACCATGCGCCCCGTCTCGGTCAGCCGGGTGACGTCGGTGCCGAGGACGGCGGCGATGCCGAAGTCGAGGACCTTGACGTTGCCGCCGCCGTCGACCATGACGTTGCTGGGCTTGAGGTCCCGGTGCACGACCGGGATCGCGTGGGCGTACGACAGGACAGCGCAGACCTGGGCAGCAATAGATACTGCCCAGGCAACGGGCAGAGGGCCGTTCTCAGCGAGCAGATCAGCGACGTTGACGCCTCGGACGAGTTGCATTACCAGGTAGAGCCGCTCGACATCATTGGTGTCCCGATCGATGGCAGCGTCGTAGACGGTGGGTACGCCGGGATGTTCGATCTTGGCGGTGACCCGGGCCTCACGACGGAACCGGTCGGCGAGTTCCCGGCGTAGCTCTGCGGAGTGGTGGTGCTCGCTGCGGATCTGCTTAATGGCGACCGGCCGGTCGAGGACCGTGTCGTATCCCTGCCAGATGGTGCCCATACCGCCGCCGTCGAGTGGCCGTACCTCGTAGCGGTCGGCAATCAGCTTCGGTTGCCCGGACGACACGCGTCTCCTCCCCAGTGATCGCGTGTAAGCAGTCTGTCGCGCACGGGCAACTACGTCTATCCCTCGGCCGGCCCACACCAGCCGAGGGCACCACTGTGTAAGCGCATCAGGCAGCGTCGGACAGGCCGTGCCGACGTCTGATCATTCGATACGCGGCTCGCCTGGCCTCGCGGGTCAGCCGCCCTTGGAACTCGTTATCGGAGAAAAACTTCTCGGTGAACTTCGTGTCTGCCTCGGCCCGCTCGATCATGATGTCGCGGAAGCGAGAGTTGAACGGCAGTTCGAAATCGCCTTCATTGCGGCTGGCCACCGCCGCCTGCTGCAAATCCGGGTCCTCGGCGGCAGCGACGATGCGCTCCTCGTACTTCAACCGGTCCGCCTCGCTCAGCCCCAGCCCGTACCGCTGGTTGAACTCCTCGATCAGATCGGAGAGCAGCGCCTTGTCGGGGTCCTTGGCCACCCCGGCGCCACTTTCGTCGAACCCGGGCAACAGCTGCGCGCCTTCGGGTGTGAGCTGCATGTCATGCTCGCCGGTCTTACCGACACGTAGATGGGTGAGGTCGATCTCGCCGATGTCCACGGCTGGGTCCTTGCGGCGAGGCAGCCGGTTGAGCAGGTGCTTGCCGAACAGGTACAGCGCCTCCAAATCCTCGTCGACGAACTGCATGACCTGGGAAAGGAAGCCGTACTTGCGGATGAAGTCATTGAGGTCGGCACGGAACATCTCGGCGGCCTCGACATCCTCGGCAGCGAGCCGCTCGAAGCGCTGCCGGGCCGGATCGGTGAGCTGGTACAGCGCCGCGTGACGACGATCCCAACGGCGGGCCGGCGGCTGACCGGCCTCGCTTGCACCAGGCGCGGGCTGGGCCCTCAAAAATGCCTCGGCAAACTCCCGCAACTCGGACTCGAGCAGGATCTGGTGGTCCATGACGGCGCGTTGGGCCGAGTAGAGCAGGTTCGGGTCACTCGGTGTGGCGCGCGCCTCCTCGAAGTACGGCCTGAAGGCAGCTTGGATGTCGTCGGCCTCGTTCGCGAAGTCCAGCACAAACAAGTCGTCCTGGCTCTTCAACGGATGCGTACGGTTGAGTCGGGACAGCGTCTGCACGGCGGCGACCCCGGCCAGCGGCTTCTCCACGTACATGCTGGTGAGCAGCGGCTGATCGAACCCGGTTTGGTACTTGTCGGCTACGACCAGGAAGCGGTACTCCGTCCGCGCCCGAGAATGAGCAGCGTCGGCTTGGGTGTACGCGAACGCATCGGGCATCTCCCGCTCGGACATGCCGTTCAACCCGGCCTCGGTTACCTTGACCCCGTCGACGTCCAGCTCGCCGGAGAACGCGACCAGGATCCCGAAATCCTGGCAGTCGAGGTCGTCGACGGCCTTCACGAGCGCCTTGTACATCCGCACCGCGCTCTCCCGCGACCGGGTCACCACCATCGCCTTCGACCGGCCGCCGAGCCGATCCGCGGCCCGGGTCTGGAAGTGGTGGACGATCACCTCGGCGTGCGCGTCGAGGGTGGCCGGGTTGAGGTAGACCAATCGCGCGAGCTGTGCCCCCGCCTTACTCGGGTTGACCTCGATCTCCTCAGCGCCCTCCTTCGCCACCCGCCAGTAAGTCTTGTACGTGGTGTAGTTGCGCAGCACGTCGAGGATGAAGCCCTCGTCGATCGCCTGACGCATCGAGTAGATGTGGAAGGCTCGCATCTCGTTGGTGGCCGGGTCGAGCACTCCCCACTTGTTGAGGGTCTTCTGCTTCGGGGTGGCGGTGAACGCGAAGTACGACACATTGGGGCGCTGTTGGCGGGACATGGCCGAGGCGATCACCGGGTCGTCGGCGTCGTCATTTGGCGCCTCGGCACCCTTCCCGCTCACCACCTTGCCCACGTTGCCGACGGAGTCGCTGGAGTAACCGGAGTGCGCCTCGTCGATGATGACCGCGACCCGCTTACCTTTCAGCGCTTCGACCCCAGCCAACACATACTTGAACGTCTGTACGGTCACGATGACGATCTTCGTAGCGGTGTTGGCCAAGGCGGCGGCGACCTCAGCGGACTTCGAGCCGCCCGAACCCGTGATCCGCTCCACCACGCCAGGCGTGTGGTCGAACTGATAGATGGTGTCCTGGAGCTGCTTGTCCAGCACCGACCGGTCGGTGACCACTACCACCTTGTGGAAGACCGGCTTGTTCGCTTCGATTCGCTCAGCCGCCACCGCCTCCGGGTCGAGCATGCCGAGCTCGACCGAACCGTGCAGTGTGGACAGCCGGTGCGCCAGCCAGCCGATCGTATTCGACTTCCCCGAGCCGGCGGAGTGCATGATCAGATAGTTGTTGCCCGAGCCGTACCGGGCAGCGTGCCGGGTCAGTTCCAGCACCGCGTGCCACTGGTGGTAGCGCGGGAAAATCAGTGCCCGATCGTGCACGCCGAGTCGATGGGCGCTGCCCCGCCCCTTGGATTTGGCCGACTTCGCGTCCTCGACGTGTAGGAACCGTTTGATCAGGTCCAGCCATGCGTCGGGCTGCCACACCTTCTCCCACAGGTACGAGGTCCGATAGGCGGGCCGGTCCGCGGCCATCGGCGGGTTGCCGGCGCCGCCGGAGTTTCCTGGACCGGCCGTGCCCTGGTTGAACGGCAGGAACATCGTCCGGTCCCCGCGCAGCCGGGTGGTCAGCAACACCAATTCCTCGTCGACGGCGAAGTGCACGAGGGTGCGCTGGGCGAAGAAGGGATCCTTCGGATCGCGGTCGCTGCGGTACTGGTCCTTGGCGTGTTGTACGTTCTGCGGGCTTTGGCTGGCGGAGCTCTTCAATTCGGCGGTGGCGACGGGGATCCCGTTGACGAAGAGCGCCAGGTCGACCGACTGCTGCGGCGTCGCCTTCGAGAAATGCAGCTGCCGGGTCACCGACAGCACGTTGCGCCGGTAGTCGCCGAGCGCGTCCTCGGCGACCGTGTGCGCCGGCCGGAAGTACGCCAGCCGGATCCGCACCCCACGGTCCTTCACGCCGTTGCGCAGCACGTCCAGCGCACCGCGCTCGTCCAACTCCTTGGCCAGGAACCGCAGGAAGTGCTGTCGTGCAACACTCTGGTCGCCTCCGGCGTACGCGATCAGGGTTTCCCAAGCATCCATCTGCGTGGCGCCGATGAACGCGAACAGGTGAGCGGTGTCCAGGCCAAGCGTCGCGTCGTAGGACTGCTGGTAGCCCGCCAGCCACCCGGAGGCGAGCAACGAGCCGACGATCTCCTCTTCGAACGCCTGCTCGGTGTTGACTCGAACGGTCACGTCGCCTCCCTCAGCAGTCGTTCCACGTCCCGCCACAGCTTGTCGAAGGACGGCGAGTTCTCCCTTGCCAGCCGCATGTCGAACAGGGCCGCGAGCGCGGCCTGGTCGGCGGTCGGCTTGTAGGGCCGCCCGTCCACCCGGCGCTCACTGAGCCACCCCTTGCAGTCGCGCGGCCGCTCCGCGTCGGCGGGCAGCGTCAGATCGTTGGCCAGGCCACGATGCCCGCGCAGCGAAGGCGCGGAGGCAAGGAACCACGCCTCGAACTCACGGTTAGCCAGCACCACCGAACCGGGCCGGTCCGGTCGGGTCTCGCGGACCCGGGCCAGCAGTTGCGGTCCCAGCGTCGCCGGACAGGCGTCGTCCGCGTCTAGCAGAACTAGCAGACCTGTCCCCGGACCACCCTGCTCGGCAAGAGCGCCGATGGTTCGTTCCAGGCCATATGGGGCGATCAACGAATCACGGCCAACCCGGTACGGACGGGGCAAATCAACCCACAGTTCAGGGGCAATCTCAGCGATCATCCGGCGCAGCAGCACCGGCACTGCCGCCACCTCCCCCTGACCCTCCACGACAGTAGCGATCATGGCGAGGCTCATCGCCCGACTCCACCTCCGGGCTGCCGAGGCGCCTGATCCGCCCACTCCGGTCGCATCTGGCCGCTGCGGTGCAGCTCGCTGATGCTCATCAGCCCCTTCTCCACGATGGACCGTCCAGCGGCGTCGACCGGACCGATCCGGGTCACACCGTCCACATTGGCCACCGCCCGGATGTGCTCCAGCCGGGTGTACTCGCTGTCCAACAGATCCGAGCTCTGACTCGTCACGATCACCTGCGTCCGCGTGGAAGCATCATCCAGCGCCTCGTACAGCGCGTTGACCCCGGCCGGGTGCAGCGCGGTCTCCGGCTCCTCGACCCCGATCAGCGGCACCCTTCCGGCGAGCACTGCCGGCTGCGACAGCGCGGCCAGCGTGCCTGCGGCCCGCAGCGTCCCTTCTGAGAGCGACTCCCGCAGGAACGTCTCCACGCCGTCACCGGTCCGGAACCGAGCCTGAACGGTCGAGTACCGTCCCTCACGTCGCTCGTCCACGCCCAGCGCATCCGGTACGAGCGCCGACAGGTACGCGTCGAGGCGCTCCTTGCCGAGCGCATCCTTCGCCAACTCACCGAGGACTCGTCCGAGATACTCACCGGCAGGCCCGAGAGACGGCTGGCGCGGCGGCGGCTTCTCGTCCAACTCCCGCAGCACAGTGGAGTCCAGCTCATAGAAGCGCATCGCGCGGAGAGCCGACTCCAGCACTGCCTGCGGCGCGTCCTCATCGATTGCCGATGCGGACAGTCGCAACCGCGAGCTACGCCCATGTACGCCCAGGGGCAGTCGCAGTGTGCCGCTGGGCAGGTTGATACTTCCAGCCTCTCGCAGCACCAGCAGCGGAACCTCACCTGTCGGATCAGGACCGATCTTGAAGCCATAGGTCGCGGTCACGGCGTCGTCGGACTGAGGCAGTCCAAGGCTGAGCTCGAGTCGGAGCTCGAAGGAGGCAGCGGCACCCTCAGGCGAACGGTGCAGCAGCGTCTCCAGGCCACCCCGGCCGGCGGCAGCCTGAACGGGCGACGTCTCCAACGCGTCGGCGACGAAGTGGAGGGCGTCGAGGAAGTTGGACTTTCCGGAGGCGTTGAAGCCTAGGAGAACGGTCAACGGGCTGAGAATGACGTCGCAGTCGACGATCGACCGGTAGTGCTTGACGCGCATTCGCCGAACGAACGGCACCGGCTGCGCGGTTGGACTCGCTTTCACGACACGTCCACCCCCCGAACGGTTGTTGCGTCGATCTGCCCTGTTACAGCCGCCGTGATCAGCGCCAGTCGCCGTTCCGCAATTAGTTTTTCGATTCTACGTATCCGCCGACGTGAAAGATCGAAGTCTACCTGCTCCTCGTCCAGTCGAGCGGAGACCATTTTTTGGATGTCGAGAGGCAGTAGTATGGCTGGCTGCCGATGCAGGTCGTTCCTATTAATACCGGGGATCGCCGACCGCGCTTGCTCCATTTCATACGGCAGAGACCGAAGCAAGTGGTAACAGTACCGTCGATCATTACCGTTGAAACTGCGCACATAGAGCGTTGTGTTGTGTGGCCAGTATTTGCCGGGGATCCAATGAACACTACCAGCAGACCCGTACCTACCTACCACAACTCCAGGACCGCTGTCGATAGCAACATTATGGGTTCCCACGACTCCGGCAGTCGTTACCACTACAACCTCGCCCGCCTGTCGCTCACTCTCCGCCAGATCCACACCTCGCTGTAGCTGCAAGATTCGAATCAGACGCACTACTCTGGCCTGCGGATGCATTGCCGGAATCCATGGCACGCCAGAGGCAATTCCACCTGCGTCCAATCGGGCACCCGCCACGCTCAACCGCAAAGACGCTGATTCGCGTTCCATTAATAGCTCTCGCTGTTTGCGCAAGGACGCTTCAAGGAGCCCGATTCGCGCGGTCTCGTCATCCAAAAAATCGGAGATTCGCTTCTGCTCGCCTGAAGGAGGGAACAAAATCGGCAGGCGCGCAAACGTTTCCCAGGTCCGAAAATCGACAGAACGTTGGCGAACGGCACCAGCCTGTAAAGCTAAAAATCCAGATGAGCCCATAGCGCGCAAAACATATGCTATATAACGCGTGTCTCCATCTCTTAGCGGCGTGCATACATGATAGACCGGGCTGCACTTCCCATCAGCGTCCGCCACTCCCACGGCTCCAGCGAACCCATCGAGCGCATGAAAGACAAGATCACCTTTCCGGACCCCTTGGTACCCCTGCTCAAGATCAGAAAAAGTGTATCCATCTTCCCTTCTGTACGACCTTAGAGTCACGACACCGTCCCGATAGGCTGTGACAACATCATCCGAGACGCTTATGGGGCGCTTCTGCTTTTGCAAAACTCTTCGCAACGGCAAAATAGTCCAGCCTTGCGCCAGAGTTGACCTGTCGATCATTTGATCACCGCATTGAGGAGACTTCGAATTTCGGCCTCTACTGCCTTAATCTCGGCATCAATATCAACCAATGACCTTGGCGGCTTGTATGTATAAAAATGTCTCGTGAACGGGATTTCGTAGCCCACCTTGGTCTTGTCGTAGTCGACCCAGGCGTCTGAGACATGCGGCAAGATCTCGCGCCGAACGTAGGCGTCGATGTCCTCGTCCAGCGGCACGTTCTCACTATCGCGCAGTTCCGGATCCGGCTCAGGTGCCCCCTTAGCGAGTTGCACTTCGCCTTCAGGATCCCGTGCGCCAATGACCTCGCGGAGCGCCTTTTGGAACGGCACGCCGTTAGGCCAGTCCACGCCAGCCTCAGACATACTCGTTCGCAGGGCGTCCCATGCTTCCTTCTTGGTCCACCAGACCGAGCCGACCAGCGGCTTCAGCGCACTTACCAGCGCTTCGGATCCGACTAGGTTTTCTATTACCTTTGAGTGCCTCACCAGAGTTAAGGTCTCTTCATTTATCTCGAAACGCAGTTTGAGTGGACGCTCGACGGTGATGCGGTGATAGCCGAAGTCGCGGTTGTCGAAGACCTTCACCTTGACACGCAGCGGGTGCGCAGGATCGGCGGCGATGGTCGACGCATCCGCGTACATCCGCATGATGTCCTCGACCTGCGATTCGCTAATCATCTTGCGCTTGTCGCCGAGAGACTTACGCATCTTGACCCACGACTCCCGGGCGTCGATCAGCATGACCTTGCCCTTGTGCGCGGCAGACTTGCGGTTAGTGAGGATCCAGAAGTACGTGGAGATACCGGTGTTGTAGAAGAGCTGATCGGGCAAAGCGACGATTGCCTCCAGCCAGTCATTCTCCAAAATCCATCGGCGGATTTCCGACTCGCCGGACCCAGCGGCGCCGGTGAAGAGCGGTGAGCCGTTGAAGACGATCGCCAGACGACAGCCGCCCTCGCTGACTGGCCGCATCTTGTCGATCATGTGTTGAAGGAAGAGCAGCGAGCCGTCGTTGATCCGGGGCAGGCCGGCGCCGAAGCGGCCCTCGAAGCCACGGTCCAGGTGCTCGTCTCGGACATCCTGCTGAACTTTCTTCCACTCCACGCCGAACGGCGGGTTGGAGAGCATGTAGTCGAACTTCATGTGTTTGAGCTGATCGTCGCTGAAGGAATTACCGAGCTTGATGTTGTTAACTTCCTGATTTTTGATCATCAGGTCGGAGCGACAGATGGCCCAGGACTCCGGGTTGAGCTCTTGCCCGAACGAGTAGACCTTGGCTTTGGTGTTGTGCTCGAGGATGAACTCGTCGGCCGCCGTGAGCATGCCGCCGGTGCCACAGGCGGGGTCATAGATGCGGCGGGACGCGCCGGACACCTTGAGATCTCCGAGGTCCGGCGCGATGAGCAGGCCGGCCATGAGCTTGATGACCTCGCGGGGAGTGAAGTGCTCACCGGCGGTCTCGTTGGACTCCTCGGCAAACTTCCGGATCAGCTCCTCGAAGGCGTAGCCCATGTCGTGATTGGAGACCTTGCTCGGGTACAGCGGAAAGTCCGCGAACCGGGAGACGACCAGGTGCAGCAGCTTTGCATCGGCGAGCGTGGCGACCTGCTCGGCGAATTTGTACCGCTCGAACACTTCGCGGGCGTTCTCGGAGAAGCCGTTGATGTAGCCCATCAGGTTCTTCGCGGCGTCGTCCGGGGCGCCGGCAATCGAGGTGAGGGTGTGCTCGGTAGTGTTGTAGAAGCTGTACCCCGCAGCCTTGGGGAGGAACGGGGTCGGGTCCTTCCACTTGGTCAGCTCCGCCCGCACCTCTTCTCTGGTCGGTTCCAGCACACACTCCAGGCGTCGGAGAACGGTGAAGGGCAGGATGACCTTGCCGTAGTCGGCGCGCTTGTAGTCACCTCGCAGCAGGTCCGCGACCTTCCAGATGAGGTTCGCCAGGTTCTTCGGCGTGGTCTCGCTCACCGGTGTCCTCTCGATCATGTCTGGCGGGCATGCGGCGCGTTCAAGGGGTTGAACCGTCTCGTTCTACCAGGTGTTACGGCTCGGGTGGCGGCTCTCCGGCGACGGTGAGGCTCGAGGCGATGGCGTCGATGGAGTTGCTGGCTAACTCCATCCCGAGGTCGTGGGTGGCACGCAGGTGCCGGGTGAACTCCGCGAGTTCCTGGAACAGTTGTCCATACGCCCGTTGCGTCTCGATCGGTACAAGCGGAATCCGCACCCGACGCAGGTCGACCCGCAGATGGCCGCCGAGGCTGCTGCCCATCCGCTCGGCCTGTCTCTCCCCGTCGCTGCTGGACAGGTAGCCAGCTAAATACCAAGGGTCCAGCACTGTTGGGTCGGTCCGCACCACGTACACCGTGGAAGAGGGATAGGCGCCGACGTCCTCGGCGGTGGCGACGCGGGCCGTAACGCGGCGCGCGACGAGCGGTGCCAGCACGTCGCCGGCTCGGATCGGCGGGTTGCGGACCTCGTCCGCGTTGACGTCACCCACCTTAGTCGGAGGTTTTCCGGCCAAAAGGTCGTCACCGGTGACGATCCGTCCCTCCTTTGTGGGTGCGTCGCTTGTTCTGTCCGGGCTCGGGGTCGGTGTTCTGCGGATGAACACCGCTCCGGTCTTGGCCAGTTCGTTGAGGGTCATCGTCCGTACAGGTTCCGTGTTCACCTGAGGTGATCGGATCGCGCCGGGCAGGGTGTCCCCGAGGGCGGACAGAAGCCCGACGAGTTGATCTCGGGTGGCGATCAGTTCGTCGTCGGTGACGGCGGGCGGTGGCGGCAGTGGAAGTGCGCGTCTTGGCGTGAGGTCGACTTCCTCGTCGAGGAGGTCCGCCAGCGGCACCGCGCGGGCGATTCCGGGACGTTCGGCGAAGTTGTCCGGATCGGTGCGGAATCGCTGCCAGCTTCCGACGACGACGGCGTGAACCTGGGCCCAGATCGCCGCTGGCTTGCCGCCGCTAATCTCGCCGTCGGTGTCGACGAGCAGGACGCGAGCTGCGGTCGTGTCCTGCTCGGGGCGGTACAGGACCCAGATCTGCAGTGCAAGCGAGTAATGCGCGGCGAGGCCGGGCGGCAGCGAGATGATCGCGCGGAGCGCACCCCGGGTGAGCAGCTCGCGGCGAATGCGGCGCCCCGAGGGGCGGGATGCCGCGCCCGGCGGCATGAGAAGGACGACCGCGCCACTAGGAGTGACCCGGTTCAGGGCGTGCTGCACCCAGGCCAGCTCGGGCTCCAATTTGGGGGGAACACCGTATTCCCAGGTGAGGCTGTATGCGAGATCCTCATAACCCCAGTTGCGGTCAGCGAACGGGGGAGTCGAGACGACCGCGGTGATCTGGTCATCGGATGTCGCCGGGTGGCGCAGCGAATCTGCGTCGCGAACGGTGAAGCTCGCCGGGCGCGCGGTCGAGTCGCGTAGGGCGAGGCGTAACGCCGCGATCCGGGCGATCGCGGGGTTGATGTCCTGGCCCAGAACCCGTCGATAGCCGTGGCCAGCTGCAGCCAGCAGAATGGTGCCGCTGCCGCAGGTCGGGTCCAGCAGTGCGCCGGTGGCCCCGCCAGCGAGTTGCACCAGCAGGTCAGCGAGCTCGGGCGGGGTGGCCGTGAAGCCTGCACGGCCGACCGTGTCGAGGAAGCGGGTGCAGAGCAGTTCGAAGACCTCCGAGGCAGCATTCACGTCGTTGGCGCTGTCGCGAACGGCGTGAACGGCCGTGTCGAGCAGGGTGACGAGGCCGGCGGTGTCCGTTTCCGGTACATGGCCAGCAAGGTCCACGCCCACCACATCGACGAACGTCCGACCAGCCTGTGCCATGAGGCGGGTGAGCTCGGATTGCTCGGAGCGGCCATGTTTTTGCTGGTGCAACAGAATCATGCCAACGGCGGCGAGTGCTTCCTCCGGTGGCACGGCTCCGCGGACGGAGTCGAATGCCTGCCAGAGGCGCTCGTTGCTCGAGATCGACTTGTTCCTGCCCTGACTTTTTAGCCAGGACTCTACCTGCGCGAGATCGAATCGAGGGCTACGGTCGGTGCCCGCCACCGGCTTGGGAAAGTCGTTGTGTCGACGCCGCCAGTTGCTGACCGCGGTGGGCTTGACTCCAGAGATCCGGGCAATGTCAGCCGAGGTCACCTCTACTCGACCCGCCACCGCGCTGCCTCCGTTCACAAGTCTTGGTGGGTCACCATACACAGCTTTGAACACTAGGTCGACAGCATTGGTTAACGCTATTCACAGTTGATGGTCGCGAAGACGAACTCACCGTCGTCCTCGGCGTCACGCCGCCGCTACGGCCACAGCCGCCGGCTGATACCGAATTGCCCGAGCCGATCTGGGCCTCCCCCTACCGGCGTCGGCGTGACCAGGCTCCGTGGTATCGGGCCGGCCGCGATGCTCAATCTGGTTCGCGCCCCCGGGGCAAATCATTGCGACCGGGCGCAACAGCTCAGGGGGAAATCCAGCTTCGCCGAGGCCGCTGAGCTGACCCAAACCGTTGACAACAGGAGCGGCACGGAGCCCGCGTCGAAGCGGTACCGGGTTCGAGGCACTGTCGAGCGCGAACGCCGAACGAGTTTGTCACTGGCATGATTGTCCCGGGAGCTGAGGCTCATGGCGTGGGCGGCGACGGCGAGTTGGCCGGGCTGCCAGTGGCGCGGCGTCAACTCGACACGCCAGCGAAGGTCGCCAACCAGCATTCCATCGCCAAGCCGGCGCTCGCCCCAGACGTCTCAGATCCTCGGACAGCTCGGAGCCCATCGCGAAGTCAGCAATCAGTCCAGTATCGCAACATCGATGGGTGCCGTTATGCAACTGATGATGCACTTTAACTGGTCGAACCCAAGATCGTAAATGCCGGACGGTCAATATAGAAGATCACGAAATATGCCCCTCCACCTGGGGTGGAGGGGCGTCCGGTTGCCAGAGCCGCCTAACGGAATCGAACCGTTGACCTATTCATTACGAGTGAATCGCTCTGCCGACTGAGCTAAGGCGGCAACGGTTCCCAAGTGTACGGCACGCCCCGGGGGTGTGTGCGAGGGGATTCCCCGTTCTGCCCGACCCGGGTAGCGTCCTGCCCGTGATGCCCGACGATATGCCGCCCGCGCCGGGGGAGCTCACCGCGGAGCCGGGCGAGCCCCTGCTGCCGATCCCGCAGGAGGACGACGAAGCCCGGCCCGTCCCGCTCAACGGGCGCCCGACCGCGCTGGACCCGGATCAGATGGGTTTCACGCCGCGGCGGGCGGTGCCGTGGCTGAGCCCGGTGCTGCTCAGCGGGACGGCGGTGCGGGTGCTGCTGGCCGACCTGTTCGGGGCCTACCTCGACAAGCGGGAGCTGCAGAACGCCCTCTCCCCGCGCATCCTGCGGGAGGGCCCCGGCTACTCCGGCGAGGTCACCGGCGACGAGTGGCCCGACGACGGCGAGCTGTGGGTGGACTACGCGGCCGACACCGGGGACGGTTTCAACGCCACCTATTCGGTGGCGTACCTCCTGGCGCAGCCGAGCCTGACCGTCGACGGCCGGCCGCTGCCGCGGGGCGAGGTGCTGGTCCTCGGCGGCGATCAGGTCTATCCGACGGCGAGCGGGCAGCAGTACGAGGACCGGTTCAAGGGTCCGTTCCGCGCCGCGATGCCGGAGATCCCCGCTGAGGGCCCGCCGGCCCGGCTCTACGCGGTGCCGGGCAACCACGACTGGTATGACGGGCTCACCGCGTTTCTGCGGCTGTTCGTCCGCGGTGACGAGGGCGCCGTCGGCGGTTGGAAAACGCGGCAGTCGCGGTCGTACTTCGCGGTCGAACTGCCGAACCGGTGGTGGCTGCTCGGCCTGGACGTGCAGGCGGGCGCGTATATCGACGATCCGCAGCTGCGCTATTTCCGCGCGGTCGCGGCGCGTCTCGGCCCCGGCGACAAAGTCATCATCTGCCCGCCGTCGCCGAGTTGGGTGGAGGCGACCGACGACCGCAAGGCGTATGACAGCCTCGACTATTTCATCCGCACCATCATCGACCCGACCGGCGCTCAGGTCCCGCTCCTGATCTCCGGTGACCTGCACCATTACGCGCGCTATTCCCGGCCGGGCCGTGAGCTCATCACTTCGGGTGGCGGCGGAGCATATCTCTATCCAACGCATGAATTGCCGGATCAGATTTCGGTACCGCCGGTGCGTTCGCTCGTCCGCAATGCGTCGCCTTCAAAACAGTACACCCTGAAACGCACTTTCCCGACGAAGAACCAGTCCCGCGGTCTGGCCCTCGGGGTGTTCTGGCGCCTGCCGTGGCGCAATCCGATGTTCCTCGGCCTGCTGGGCCTGTTGCAGACCTTGACGATGCTCGCGTTCGTCAACGCCGCCGACCGCGTGGTGTCGGGGGTGGAGCAGCGCCTGGTCACGGTGCCGGCGATCCTGATGGTGGTCATCGATCTGCTCGGCACCTGCCTGCTCGCGATGCCGAGAGCGGCGGGTCAGCGAAGGCCCCGCCATTGGATACTGGGCCTGTTGCACGGCGTGGCGTTCGTGGGATTGGCGACGCTCGGCACGTGGGCCTGGCTGAACCTGCCGTTCGTGGACCTGGCCTGGCCGTTGCCGCTGCTCGTCTCGATCGTCCTGTACCTGCCATTGTCGGCGGTCGCGGCCGGTGAACTGTTCGCGCTGTATCTGCTCATCGCGGCCAAGTTCGACGTGAACCTCAATGAACTCTTCGCGGGTCAGGGCATCACGGGCTACAAGGGTTTCCTGCGCCTGCATTTCAAGCCGGACGGTTCGCTGACAATCTATCCGCTGGGCATTCGCCACATCGGCCGCCACTGGCACGCCAATCCGGAGGCCGCTCCGGGCGCACCGTGGTTCGAACCGGGCTGCCCCATGGATGTGCACCTGATCGACGATCCGATTGAAATACGATGAATGGGTACCTGTAATTCCTGGCGTTCGCGGCCGTGCTCATGCTCGTTCCCGGCGCCGACTTCACGATCGTCGTGAAGAGCACGCCGCCGGGCGGCCGGTCGCGGGCGCCTGGGCGGGACCGGTTTCCCTGCCCGCCCGGCTTCCTGTCTCGGCTCGACGTACGCGGCCGGGGCATGGTGCAGGGCAAGGCAGCGGCCGGCCTGGGCGTGCCGATAGTGCGGGTGGAGTCGCGGTTCCAGGCCGTAAACCGGGCGGGCTCGCCTACTTGCCTTATCGGGCCTTCGAGCCGCAACGCCAGCCGATGCTCAAAGGGCGACCCGGGTCACTCCGCCGGCCCCGGGCGGCGACTGCGCCGGCCGGAACTGCATCTCCCCGAGCCGCTCCTCCCACTGCCGCTGCAACCCATCGGCAAGGCCAAGCCCGTCGGCCGCGGTACGCAACACCCGCTCGGCAATCCGAACCGCCGCCTCAACCCCACCGCCCTCGTGTTCAGCCGTGACGACGGTGACGGCCTCAGCGGAGGAGATGACCCGAGCGATGGCCTCGGCCAGCTCGTATCGAAACCCACCGGCCCAGTCCGCGACCGCTTCGAGGTAGGCCGAGGTCGCATCAATCCGCCCAACGATGCTGTCGGCACTGTCCCCGTCCCCGATGTGCGCGGCCAACGCCCCCCAAACACCTTGAAACGCCGCCGCCCCGCTCCCTTCCCACCCACTGTCGTCGATGTCGGCCGACAGCCTTTCCGGCAGCCCCCGGAACCGCTCCCCGACCTCGGCCAGCTCCCGAGCCGCTTCCCGTAGAGCCCCGACATCAAGCCGCAGCCCGTATTCGAGCACCTCGCCGGGCAGCACTCCGACCCGCTCCAGCAGCCCGACGACCTCGCTCCCAGCCGGAATCCCACCCCCGGCGAGCAGCCGATCCACCCGCCGCAGCAGGTCTTCCCCGGGCACGACCAGCCGGTCAAGCACGTCAGTCACGATGCACCCACCGCACCGACGCCGCACCCGACGCGGCCAGCCGGTCGAGCCCACCGGCCACAACCGCCCTCCGCACGAGCCACGTCATAGAGCCACCACCCACCACGGCCGCCCGGCCACCCTTTCTCGCAGCCGGCCCGACGCCGCCGATGAGCACCGGATTCGCCGTCGTCATGAGGCCTCTTCATCGACCGCGCGATACGAAGCCGCAGCCCGCCGCAGCGCCTGCCCGGTCTCCGCCAGCCGCCCGCCGTGCGCCACGGTCTCCCGCCCCCGGGCGCTCAACGCCATGGCCAGCACCCGATGCAGCTCCCGCCCGGCCGCCCCGAGCGCCCCGTCGAAGTCGGCTCCGAGCGCCCGAGCCCCGGGGTCGATGACGCTGATCGTCGCGCCGGCCCGGGCCAGCTGATCCCCGGCCACCTCGAGCCGCTGCGCGAGTTCCTCGAGCCGCATCATTGGAGCGTCCGATAATCGCCGAACGTTTCCGCCTGCAATTTCTTGCGAGCCCAGACCGCAGCCTCCGCAGCCGCGGTGACCGCTTCCCGCACGGCCCGCCCAACCCCTTCACTGCTCCGGTTTTCCAGCGTCCCGTGGATGCGAACGTCGCGGATCGTCCCGTCGGCGGTGACCAGCACCTCCACGAGCCCGTCAGCCGAGCGCACAGTCACCTCGACGGTCTTGATCGCCTTGTCGAACCGAGCCTGCAGCGCCTCGATCCGGCGGTACCGCTCAACCGCCTCCTCGATCCAGTCCCCATCGATCTCGCGCCCCATCCGACCTCCCCGGCCGACAGTAGGACACCACAACACCCCGACGGAACCCCAACCTCGCGCCTGTGGATAACTCCGCCGGACACGACGACTTCATCGACCGTCGCCATTCCGATCAACGCAACGCCGGCCAGCGGAAAAGCACCACCAAGGGCGCGAAAAGTTCAGGTGGGAGAGGAGCGGGCGTCGAGAAGGTCAGCCGCGCCACAGGGAGAGCATCATGGCTTCCACGGCGATGCGGGGCTTGACGTTGGCCTCGATGGCGACGCGGCACTCCAGGATGGCTTCCAGCCGGCGCAGGGTGCTCTCCGGGGTCCACTTCTCGGCCGCGGCGGTGGCCAGTTCGTCGACGTCGCCGTGGACGGGGGCCACGTCGGCGTTGAAGGCGTGGGCTATCACGTCGCGGTAGAAGCCGGCCAGGTCGATCAGGGCCCGGTCCAGGGAGTCGCGCTGGGCCCGGGTGGCTCGGGACTTCTGCCGGCGCTCCAGGTCTTTGAGCTGGCCGGCGGAGCCGCGGACGGCGCTCGCGGCGCCCTTGCCGGTGCCGCCGGCGCCGAGGGCGGTCTCCAGCGCGGAGCGTTCCTTGGCGTCGACCTCGGCCACGGAGGCGGCGGCCTCGGCCTCGGCCGCTTCGATCAGGGCGCTGGCGGCGTCGAAGGCGGCGCCGATGCCGGTCAGCCGGCGCGGGACGGCCAGCACGGCGTCCCGCCGGGTCCGGGCCTGCGGGTCGCGGGCCAGGCGGCGGGCCCGGCCGACGTGGCCCTGGGCCGCGGCGGCGGCCCAGGCGGCGGTCTCGGCGTCGATGCCGTCGCGGCGGCTCAGGACGGCGGCGATGGCGTCGGCGGGGGGCTGGCGAAGGGGGACGACCCGGCAGCGGGAGCGGATCGTGACGGAGATGTCGTCGGGGTGGGTGCTCGGCGTGCACAGCAGGAACACCGTGCGGGCCGGGGGCTCCTCGACGGCCTTCAGCAGCGCGTTGCCGGCCGCCTCGGTCAGGCGGTCGGCGTCCTCGACGAGCAGCACCTGCCAGCGGCCCTGTGTCGGGGCGCTGGCGGCCCGCAGCACCAGGGCGCGCATCTCGCCGACGGCGATCGACAGGCCCTCGGGCACCACGAACCGGACGTCGGCGTGCGTGCCGGTGAGCGCCGTGTGGCAGGCCTGGCACGTCCCGCACCCGCCGTTGGGGCACTGCAGCGCGGCCGCGAACGTCCGGGCCGCCACCGACCGCCCGGAGCCCGGCGGCCCGGTGAACAGCCACGCATGCGTCATCGCCTGCTGTGCGCCCGCGTCCGGCGCGTCGCCCCGCACGATCGCGCCGGCCGCCGCCACCGCCCGCGACAGCGTCGCCACGGCATCGGCCTGCCCGACGAGCTCGTCAAAGATCGGCGGCGTCATACCCGCGACCCCTTATCGGAAGGGTTGGGAACGTCGGAGGCCGGTTCGTCCGGGTCGGGTTCGCCGGTCAGGTGGGCGGCGACCTCGGCGGCGTCGTGCAGGACGGTTTCGATGGAGGACTCGTCCTCCGGGATCAGGTGGCGGACCCGCTGCAGCACGCCCTCCGCCAGCGCGTCGATCTCGTTGGTCGCGTCGAGGACCAGGTAGCGGCTCGGGTCGGCCGAGGCCAGGTCCAGGAACGCGTAGCGGACCCGCTCGTGGAAGGCCAGCGACTCGCTCTCCAGCCGGTCGACCGGGCCGCGCTTCCCGGCCCGGGCCAGGCCGGCCGACGGGTCGAGGTCCAGCAGCACGACGAGGTCGGGCTTGAGGCCGCCGGTCGCCCACTTCGACAGCCACGACACCTCGTCGACGGGCAGGGTGCGGCCTGCGCCCTGGTAGGCCAGCGACGAGTCGACGTAGCGGTCGCTGATCACCACCGAGCCGCGGGCCAGGGCCGGGCGGACCACCGACGCGACGTGGTGCGCGCGGTCGGCCGCGTAGAGCAGGGCCTCGGCCTTGGGCGTGACCACGTCGCCGCCCTCGCCGGGCGGATCGAGGACCAGGCTGCGGATGCGCCGGCCGATCGGGGTGGCGCCCGGCTCGTGGGTGACGACGACCTCGCGGCCGATCGCCCGCAGCTCGTCGGCGAGGCGCTTGACCTGGGTCGACTTGCCCGCGCCCTCGCCGCCCTCGAACACGATGAACAGGCCGTGCGCGGACTTGGGGTCGGCGACGCTGAGCGGGCGGCCGCGGATGGAGCCGAGCAGGTCGGGCAGGAGCGGGACGCCCGGCTTGTCGTCCATCTGGCGCAGGGCGAACACCCCGGCGAACACGCCGAAGACGCCGGCGACGGCCAGCAGGGGGCGGGTGCTGGAGACGTCGAACGCGATGAAGCCCAGGTTGATCGTGCGGGTGCCGCCGAGGCCGACGATGACGCTGGACAGCGAGATGGTCAGCATGAGCACCACGCGGGTGCCCATCTGCACGAAGGCGAACGCGCGGCCGCGCATGTCGTCGGCGACCTCGCCGCCCAGCAGCGTGGTGCCGGACAGGAACGCCATGCCGGCGCCGACGCCGACCAGCAGCGCGCCGCCCACGGCGATCGCCAGGTGGCCGGCCAGGGCGAGGATGAGCACGGAGCCGGCGGCCAGGATGATCGACAGGCCGAACCAGCGGCGGCGGGACAGGGCGCCGACGAGCTTGGGCCCGGCCGCGATGCCGGCGCCGAGCCCGAGGAACAGCACGGCGAAGAGTAGGGCGAACGCGGACGTGCCGGCGCCGAGGGACTGCGCGTAGAACTTGGCCGTGCCGACCACGACGCCGCCGCCGGCGAAGGCGCCGAAGATGCCCAGGACCAGGCCGCGGACCAGCGGGGTCCGGCTGACGAAGGCCCAGCCCTGCGTGAACTCCTGGATCATGCTGGGCTTGCGCTCGACGCCCGCGGTGCGCCGGCCGCTGATCTCGCGGATGCCGAAGAACACGGTGGCCGCGGTGGCCAGGAACGTCAGCGCGTTGAACCAGAGCGCGATGTTGCTCGGCTGCGCGCCGGCCGGGGCGTCGTCGCCGAAGACCGCCGTCACCAGCCACTGCAGCGCGATGAGGACCAGCGCGGCGGCGACCGGGGTGATGCCGTAGGTCGTGGCCAGGGTGAGCTGGTTGGCGGTCTCCAGGCGGGCCCGGGGCAGCAGGTTGGGGACCGATGCCTCCTTCGCCGGGGTCCAGATCATCGCCACCGTCTCGATCACGAAGGTCGCGATCGCGGTCCAGGTGATGATCAGGGCGCTGTCGTCGAGCACCAGCGCGGCGGCCGGGATGGAGGCGAAGAACAGGAAGCGCAGCAGGTCGCAGACGACCATCGTGAGCCGCCGGTCGAACCGGTCGGCGAACACGCCGGCCACGGGGCCGAGGATCAGCGCGGGCAGCAGGCGAACGGCGATGACGGAGCCGAACGCCACGCCCTGTGCGGCCGGGTCGGAGACCTGCGCGGCGGCGAACGTGGAGGCGGCGAGGAGGCCGAGCCAGTCGCCGAGGGAGGAGAGGCCGAGCACCGCCCACAGCCGGCGGAAGGGCCGGATGCGAAGCACGGCCTGAAGCTCCCCGAACCCGGAGAGATCACTGCTGGCGATGGCGGCACCTCCTTGATATTCCGGTCTCACGCTACAGGTCGCCTCTGACAAGTTTGAAAACCCGAGGTTCTTTCGCATTCATCGACCGCCGGTTACCGTGACCAACGTGCCAAGCGACCGTTCCGCCTTGTGGACCCGCTACAACCGGGCCACCGCCGACCTCGATCCGCCGTTCGCGATCGTGGACCTCGATGCCTTCGACGCCAACAGCGACGCCCTGGTCGCCAAGGCCGCCGGCAAGCCGCTGCGGGTGCCGAGCAAGTCAATCCGCGTCCGCGCGCTGATCGACCGCACCCTGGCCCGGCCGGGCTGGCACGGCATCATGGCGTTCACCCTGGCGGAGGCCGTCTGGCTGGCGGAGCAGGGCACGGCCGACGACATCCTGGTCGCCTACCCCACGGCCGATCGTGCGGCGCTGCACCGCCTGGCGACGGACGAGAAGCTGGCCGCGACGATCACGATCATGGTCGACAGCCTCGAGCAGCTCGATCTCGTCCCGAGCAACGACAAGGTCACCGTGCGGGTCTGCATCGACCTCGACGCCTCCTGGCGCCCGATGTCCAAGGTCCACATCGGCGTGCGCCGCTCCCCCGTCCACAGCCCGCGGCAGGCCGGCGAGCTGGCCGCCGCGATCGCCGAGCGGCCCGGGTTCCGCGTGGTCGGCGTGATGTCCTACGAGGCGCAGATCGCCGGGCTGGGTGACGCACCGCCCGGCCGCCCGGTCCGGGGCGCGCTGATCCGGGCCATCCAGGCGCGCTCGATGCCGGAGCTGCTGGCCCGCCGCTCCGCGGTGGTCGCCGAGGTGCGCCGCCACGCCGACCTGGAGTTCGTCAACGGCGGCGGGACCGGCAGCGTCGCCGCGACGGCCGCTGATCCGTCGGTCACCGAGGTCGCCGCCGGTTCCGGCCTTTTCGGACCATGGCTTTTCGATGGGTACCGCAACTGGCGTCCGCAACCGGCCGCGATGTTCGCGCTGTCCGTCGTGCGCCGCCCCAATGACGCCACCGTGACCGCGCTCGGCGGCGGCTGGATCGCCTCCGGCGAGACGGCACCGACCCGCCAGCCGCTGCCGTGGCTGCCGGAAGGCCTGAAGCTGATCACCACCGAGGGGGCCGGCGAGGTGCAGACGCCGCTGGTCGGCCCGGGCACGCGCGGCTTGAAGGCCGGCGACCGGGTGTACTTCCGCCACTCGAAGGCCGGCGAGCTGTGCGAACGCGTCAACGAGATCCACCTGGTGCGGGGCGACCGGATCGTCGAGACCGTCCCGACGTACCGCGGCGAGGGCCGAGCCTTCCTGTGACCCGCTGGAAGCAGGTCATGGAGACGGCCCTCTACGGCCCTGAGGGCTTCTTCGTCCGGGAGCGGCCGCGCGATCACTTCCGGACCAGCGTGCACGCCTCGCCGCTGTTCGCCGGCGCGATCGCCACGCTGCTGGGCCGGATCGACGAGGCCCTGGACCACCCGGGCCGCCTCGATCTGGTCGACGTCGGGGCCGGCCGCGGCGAGCTGCTGACCGCCGTTCTGGCCGCGCTCCCGGGCCACGTGCGCGGTCGCGTGCGCGCGGTCGCGGTCGAGAAGGCGCCCCGTCCGAGTGATCTTCCCGCCACGATCGAGTGGACCTCGGCACCACCAGAGGGCATCGTCGGCCTGTTGATCGCCACCGAGTGGCTCGACAACGTGCCGCTAGATATCGCGGAAAAGTCCGAAAAAGGCGACATTGCATATCTCGACAGCGACGAGCCACTGAGCCCGGCCGACGACGCGTGGCTGCGGCAATGGTGGCCACTGGACGACGCCCCACCCGGCGCCCGGGCCGAGATCGGCTCGCCGCGCGACGAGGCGTGGGCCAGAGCTGTCGCAACCGTCGAGCGCGGCCTGGCCCTGGCGGTCGACTACGGCCACTTCGCCGCCGACCGCCCGCTGTTCGGCACCCTGACCGGCTACAAAGACGGCCGCCAGGTCGAGCCGATCCCGGACGGCGAGCGCGATCTGACCGTGGCCGTGGCCCTGGACTCGCTCGGCTCCGAGACGTTGTCCCAGCGTGAGGCCCTGAGATCGCTCGGCGTCGACGGCACCCGCCCACCGCTGGCCATGGCCACCGAGAACCCGGTCGGCTACCTGAAAACGCTGGCCCAAGCCTCGCAGGCGGCCGAGCTCACGGACCCGGCGGGCCTGGGCGGACAACAATGGGTCATGCACTGGGTATGACTGGCGGTCATACCGGCAGTACACTCGAAGGCATGACGACCAAAGTGACGCTGTCCTTCTCCGACCAGACCATCACCGACGCCCGCCACTGGGCCGAGCGCGACGGGGTCTCGCTCAGCGCCTGGATCGACCGCGCCGCCCAGGAGCGCGCCCTGCGGGAGATCTTCACGGCCCACGCCGAGGCGGTCCGCCGCGCCAAGATCGACCTCGACGCGGCCGCACTCACCGATGAGGAGGAGATCGCGCTCGTGAACGCCGAGCTATACCGTGGACGCCGTGCGTCGCGGTGAAGTTTGGCTCATCAAGGGTGCCCGTGAGCGATACGGGCTGATTGTCAGCTCTGACGTCTTCAACAGCACCGACGTCCCGGTCGTCATCGTGGCGGAGGTGATCGACGCCGAGGACCTGCGGGACTCGCCGCTCGCGGTGGAGCTCGACGACCTCGTCGTCATGCCCGACCGGCTCTCGTCGCCGCTCAAACGGTGGTTCGTCGAGCGCGTGTCGGTCGCGGACACCAGCACCATGCACAACGTATCGAGAGCGCTGCGCATCCTGCAGGACCTCTGAGCGGATACCTCTAGGCTGATGCCATGACGTCCGAGGTCACCGTCGGCACGGGTGCCGGCCTCGACACCGCCGACATGGTGCTCAACATCGGCCCGCAGCACCCCTCGACGCACGGCGTGCTGCGCCTGCGGCTGGTGCTCGACGGCGAGCGCGTGCTCAGCGCCGAGCCGATCATCGGGTACATGCACCGCGGCGCCGAGAAGCTGTTCGAGGTGCGCGACTACCGCCAGATCATCATGCTGGCCAACCGGCACGACTGGCTCTCGGCGTTCTGCAACGAGCTCGGCGTGGTCCTGGCCGTCGAGCGGCTCATGGGCATCGAGGTCCCCGAGCGGGCCGTCTGGCTGCGCACCGCCCTGGCCGAGCTCAACCGGGTGCTCAACCACCTGATGTTCCTCGGCTCCTACCCGCTCGAGATCGGCGCGATCACGCCGGTCTTCTACGCGTTCCGCGAGCGCGAGACGATCCAGGCCGTGCTCGAGGAGGCCTCGGGCGGCCGGATGCACTACATGTACAACCGGGTCGGCGGGCTCAAGGAGGAGGTCCCGGCCGGCTGGACCACCCGGGCCCGGGCCGCGATCGACCAGGTCCGCCGGCGCCTGCCCGACCTGGACAACCTGATCCGGCGCAACGAGATCTTCCTGGCCCGCACCGTCGGCGTCGGCGTGCTCACCGCCGCCGACGCAGCCGCGTTCGGCGCGTCCGGGCCGGTCGGCCGCGCCTCCGGGCTCGATCTGGACCTGCGCCGGGACGAGCCGTACCTGGCCTACGGCGAGCTCGATGTCCCCGTTGTGACCCGCACCGCCGGCGACTGCCACTCGCGCTTCGAGGTGCTGCTGGACCAGGTGTACGTGTCTCTCGACCTGGCCCAGCAGTGCCTGGACCGGGTGGACCAGCTCAGCGGGCCGGTCAACGTGCGCCTGCCGAAGGTGGTGAAGGCGCCGGAGGGCCACACCTACGCGTGGACCGAGAACCCGCTCGGCATCAACGGCTACTACCTGGTGTCCCGCGGCGAGAAGACGCCCTGGCGGCTCAAGCTGCGCACCGCCTCCTACGCCAACGTCCAGGCCCTCTCCACGCTGCTGCCGGGGACGCTGGTGCCCGACCTCATCGCGATCCTGGGCTCGATGTTCTTCGTGGTCGGCGACATCGACAAATAGCGACTAGCGCCAGCGGTCGTCGTTGCCCTCGAAGTCGACGATCGGCCGGCTCGCCCGGTCGCGGTCGCGGCGGCGGTCGTCGCGGACGCCGTTCCAGCCGTACTCGTCGTCGTCGCCGCCCTGCGCCCAGCGGGAAGCGGGCTCGGCCGGCGACGCGGGCAGTGCCGCCTGCGGGCCGCCGAGGGCGCGATCGGGCCGGCGCACCTCGGACCAGCGGGTCGAGCCGGTCTGGTCCCGCCGCGCCTCTTCGTAGCTGGTCTCCGACCAGCTCGCCTCCGGGCGCCGGCCGACCTCGACCCGGGCCTGCTCACCGGAGGCCCAGGTGCGCTCGCGCTCCCGCCGCGCCTCGGAGCGGCGCGGGCTCTCGGTGCCGGCGGAGTAGCGCTCCTCGAACCGCTCGTCCTGCGGCTCGTCGTCGCGGTCGTCGGGCTCGGCCCGGCGCCGGCCGACACCGCGGTGCTCGCCGGTGCGGTCCATCCGCCGCTCGTCGGGGCCGGCGTGGTGGCCGCCGGTGCGGGCCTCGCCGGAGTAGTACTCCTCCTGCCGCACCGACGCCCAGCGGTCCTCGATGCTCAGGCGGGTGCCGGTCTCGTCGGCGTGCATCGCCGAGCGCCGCTCCCCCATCCGCAGCTCGCGCCCGCCGCGCTCGTCGCTGTGCACGGAGGCCCAGCGGTCGGTCTGGCGCAGGCCGGCCACGCCGTCTTCGTCCTCGTCGGGCCGGCGCCGCCGGCCACCGCGCCGCTCGGCCGTCTCCCCGCGCTCGCCGCGGTCGCCACGCTCACCGCGGTCTCCTCGGCGGGGCGACGGAACCTGGGGCCACTCCGCGCTCTCGGACCGCTCCAGCCGCTCGCGCAGCAGCTGCTCGGTCCACGACTCCTCGCGCTGGGACTCGTCCCGCCGCTCGTCCCGACGGGGCGCCTCCCGGCGGGGCTCGTCGCGCCGGGGCTCGTCACGCCAGTCGCGCTCCCGCTCCCGGGGCCGCTCGTCGCGGTGCGGGCGGCGCTGGTCGGGCTCGGGCCGGGCCGAGATGCGCTCGGAGCGGTCGGGACGCCGCTGCTGCGGGACGTCGGGGCGGGGGCCGCCGCCGTAGACGGTGCCGGTGCGGGACTCGTTCGGGTCGACGACCGTGGTCTTCGTGGTGACATGCACGGTCTCGGTGTATCGCTGCAGGGGCACCGACGCCGAGGCGGCGGGCTGCGGCGGGGGTGGCGGCGGCTGCGCGGCGGCCCGCTCGAGCTGCCCGAGCTGCCCGCGCATCATCTCGACCTGGTTGCGCAGCGCGTCGACGGTCTCGTTGAGCGTGCCGATGCGCTCCATGAGCTGGCCGTGGACCTGCCGGGCGCCGTGGGTGATGTCGGCCCGGACGTTCTCACGCAGCGTGTCGATCTCTTCGTACATCATCTCCTCGACCTCGCCCTTGACCGTCTCCCCTTCGCGGCGCAGCGCCAGGGACAGGCCGATCAGGACGACGGCGAGCAGGCCGATCACGGCCGCGAACTGCAGAACGAAGCCGCTGCCCACCAGGAACAGCAGGGCGGCCAGCGGGGCCAGCCCGACCCCGCCCCAGAAGAGCAGTTGGAGCAGCTGTGTGCTCCGCTTCACCCCGGGGGGCCCGGTGGTCTCAGCGGCCGGCATGAGCAGAGAACTTACCCGCCTTTGCCCACAAACGAAATGTCCTCTCGCACCGCCTCCAGGAAGCGGCACGAGAGGACATAACGAACAACTAGCCGAGCGACGGGTCCGACGAGAACACCAGCGCGAGCGAGGCCTGCCCCTTCTTGAGGGCGTCCTTGCTCTGCGGGCCACCGGCGTCCAGGCTCAGGACCTTGCCGAACTGGATCTTGTAGGTGTTTTGCAGGCCGGGCTGGCAGAACGGGCGCTGCGGGCACTCGGCCGGCCCGCCGAGGACACTGGCCTGGCCGGAGCACTTGGTGGCGAAGTCGCTGAGCGTCTTCACCCCGTTCTTCGTCGCGAACTCCGAGGTCACCGCGAACGCGTTGCCGTCGGTCGCGGTCGAGGCCTTGCCGAAGGACAGACCCTGCTTGCCGCCGATGTCCTTCAGCGCGGTCACGGTCGCGTCGACGTCGCCGGTGGCGAGCGTCTTCGCGTCCTTGCCGTTGACGGCCTGGTTGATGAACTCGGTCAGCGTCGCCGCGTATTCCGGGACGACCTGGATGTCGCCCTTGGTGAGCTGGCCGTAGTAGACCTCGCGCTTACCGATCGTCTGCACCGAGGCGTCGTAGCCCGCGGCGTCGAGGGCGATCTCGTAGAGCGCGCCGAGGGTGGCACTCTCGGAGAAGTCGGCCGCGCCGATCTTGACGGCGCCACCCTTGCCCTTCTCCAGCCCGGTGGTGATGTTCTCGGCCTTGGCGAACTCGTCCGCCGCGACCTTCGAAGTCTTGCGGTCCACGTCGACCGCTTTGTTGAGCGCGATCAGCTTCTCCGGCGTGAGTGCACCGGAGACCTTGTCCAGCGCCGCGATGAGGGCCGGGTCGGCGATCTTGGTGTTGATCGCCGGAATGACGTTGTCCGCCAGCTGGAGCTTCTTGTCGTCGTTGAGGACGACCAGCTTGTCTCCGGCCACCGGGGCACAACCCGCACCGCTGACGCTCGCCGGCGCCTCTGTGCCCGAAGAACCCTCGTCGCCGCAGGCCACGAGGCCCATGCTGGCGAGACCGAGGAGAACTCCGAGCGAGGCGCGTATGGCTGTTCGCAAAATGGCCCGCCTTCCGTGTCCCGGCGCGATCACTGTGACCGGCCGCGTGTCCGACGGGCGGCGCTTATATGTGGCAATGGAAGCCCGCCCGCTTCCAAATAGGCAACTCCGGCGATGGAAATTCGGCAACCGCAACCAGGCACGTTTTCGTAACGACCCGTCACCGGATCGTGTTCACGCGCGGCCGGCGGCCCGGCGCAGCACCTTTGGTGTGAGCTTGCGCTCAATGATCGCCATCACACCGTCGATGATGAGGGCCAATCCGGCGACCAGGACAGCGCCGGCCAGGATCTGCCCGCCGTGCCCGGGGCCGAGCCCGAAGCCGGCCGAGATGATCATGCCAAGGCCGCCGCCGTTGACCGCGGTGGCCAGCGTCGCGGTGGCGACCACGGTCGTTGTTGCGATGCGCAGACCCGTGGCGAGGAAAGGTACCGCCAACGGCAGTTCGATCTGGACCAGCCGCTGCAGCGAGGTCATCCCCACGCCCTTGGCCGCGTCGCGGACCTCGGGGTCGATCTGGCGCATCCCGGTGTAGGCGTTGGCCAGCAGTGCCGGGAGCGCGAACACCGCGAGCGCGATGATGACGGCGGGCTTGCCGAGGCCGATGGGGGTCAGGGTGAGGATGGTCAGCAGCGCGACCACCGGCACCGCCTGGGTCAGGTTGGACAGCAGCACGATGACGCCGGACGCGGCCCCGCGCCGCCCGAGCAGGATGCCCAGCGGCCAGGCGACCAGGCAGCCGAGCACGACCGCGCCGGCCGAGATCTCGGCGTGCTCGGTGAGCCGGTCGAGGATCCCGTCCGGGTTCGTCCAGTTCAGCGGGTCGTTGAACCACAGCAACGCATCGTTGATCACGCTCACGCCGTCACCTCCGCTTCGCTCCGGCGCCGCCGCGAGCTCTTGACCCTGTGTTGCTGGATCGTGGCCTCGTCGCTTCGCTCCGAACCACTCATGCCGACCGCCTCCGGGTCCAGGGCGTCAGCGCGCGACTGACGAAGATCAGTACCAGATCGAGCACCAGCGCGAGCGCGACGCAGCCGATGGCGGCGGTGGAGATCTCGGCCTTGTAGTAGTTGTTGCGGAACCCGGCCAGGATCAGCGACCCCAGTCCGCCGTGCGAGCCGACGATCGCCCCGACAGTGACCAACGCCACTGTGGACACCGTCGCCAGCCGCAGCCCGGTGAGCATGCCGGGCAGGGCCAGGGGCAGCTCGACCCGCCAGAGCCGGGCGAACTTGCCGTAGCCCATCGCGGTCGCGGCCTCGCGCACGTCATCGGGCACCTGGAGGAGTCCGACGAGGGCGTTGCGGATGAGCACGATGAGGGCGTACGACGTCAGCGCGACGATGACCGGGGAGCGCCCGGTGCCCATGAACGGGGTCAGGGCGGCGAGCAGGGCCAGCGACGGAATCGTGTAAAGCACGCCCGCTGATGTCAGAATCGGCGTGGCGAGCGGGCGTACCCAGTAGGCCAGCACCGCCAACGGGATCGCGATGACCACCGCGATCGCCACCGACCACAACGTGATGACCACGTGGTCGAGGAGCGCATCCCGGAGCGTGTCGTAGTTGTCCTGGACATACGTCCAGGAGAACCAGGGATTGCCCGCCTCACCGCGAGCCAGGAAGGACATGCGTGGACGTTACCGCGAAGCACGACGCCGCGCCGATCACCCTCGATCGGCTGCGCAAGGTGTATCCGGACGGGACGGTGGCGGTCGAGGAGCTCAGCCTCGAGATCGGCAGCGGCGAGGTCACGGTGCTGATCGGCCCGTCCGGCTGCGGCAAGTCGACGGTCCTGCGGATGGTCAACCGGCTCATCGAGCCCTCGGGCGGCCGGATCCTGATCGACGGTACCGACGCCACCGCCGCCGACCCGACCCAGCTCCGGCGCACCATCGGCTACGTCATCCAGAACGTGGGGCTGTTCCCGCACCAGACGGTGCGCGCGAACGTCGGCACCGTGCCGCGGATGCTCGGCTGGGACAAACGGCGGACCGCCGAGCGCACCGACGAACTGCTCGAGCTCGTCGGGCTTCCGGCGGCGCAGTACGCGAAGCGGTACCCCCACGAGCTTTCCGGCGGTCAGCGCCAGCGGGTCGGGTTCGCCCGGGCCCTCGCTGCGGACCCGCGGGTGCTGCTGATGGACGAGCCGTTCTCGGCCGTCGACCCGATCAACCGGGGCCGGCTGCAGGACGAGTTCCTGCGGCTGCGCGAGGCCGTACGCAAGACGACGATCCTGGTCACGCACGACCTGCAGGAGGCGATCAAGCTCGGTGACCGCATCGCGGTGCTCTCCGACCACGCCCAGCTGCAGCAGTACGCCACGCCGGCCGAGCTGCTCGCGCGGCCCGGGAACACGTTCGTGGAGCGGTTCGTCGGCGAGGACCGCGGGATCATGCGGCTCTCGGTGACGCCGATCCCGGCCGACGCGCTGCGGCCGGTGGCGGAGGCGGGCGACGGCGCGCCGGTCGTGTCGTCCGGCGCGACGCTGCGGGAGGCGTTCGGGGCGATGCTGGCCGCGGGGCGGGGCGCGGTGGTCGTGCGCGACGGCGACACGCCCATCGGCGCGCTCACCGCCGCCGACGTCCAGGTCGCCCTGGCGTCAGCGGCGGTGGACACACCGGCCGCCTGAGTGCTGTGCGGTGCTGGGCGGCGGTTACGGTCGCCGCCCGGCCATCGTCGCCAGGCCGATGATCCAGCCGACGATGAGGCCGTAGCCGGCCCCGCCGGCCGCGTTCGCGGTGGCGGCGCTGAACGACGCGTTCGGGAGCAGGAACGACGTGAGGAAGGCCGCGAGCGCGGCAGCGAAGATGTAGGCGGCCCATCCGGTGAAGATCGCCGAGATGGTGCCGCGGGCCGAGGCCAGCTGGGCCCCGACGAGCAGCGTGATGAACAGCGCGGTGAAGACGATCAGCAGGATCGCCTTGAGGTCGGCCCCGATGAGGTCGCGCACGGCGGCGTCGCTGTCGAAGTCCCACGCCGGCCAGGCGAGGGTCTCCAGGAAGATGCCCCGGTCGGCCCGCTGGGTCCACTCGACGTACCAGGGGCTGCCGAAGATCAGCACAAGGAGGAAAGCGACGAGGGTACCGGCACTCGTCGCGGTGCGGTAACGGGATCGCGTGATTGCCATGCGGGGATAAGGCCCCGCTGCCGCAAAAAGTAAACGGAGCTTCGAGGGAGTCCGGGTGGAGCGGAGCTCCTCCGGGGAATGCGGACAGGACCGACAGCGATTCGCGCTATTTGTCGGCTTTCATGATGTAGTCGATGAAAGCGGCCCTGACCAGCGGCTCATTCTCGCCGTATTCGTGGCTGGTGGCCTCGCGCCAGAGCGCGACGGCGTCGTCGATGGTCGCATCCAGCGAACCGATCCAGCCGTCCTGCGTGTCGTTGTCGCTCTGCGTGACGTGCGTGAACAGGTCCCAGAAGAACTTGATGTCCCGCTTTTCGCGGGCCAGGGCGAACGCCCGGTCGCGCAGCTCCTCGGTGGGCAGGGCATCGAGCTGTTCCAGAGTGACCTCGGCCATGGTCACCAGACTATCTGGTGCCCCAGCGCTCCTCGACGCCCCAGCCGCGGTCCGACGAGCCGCGCGGGTTGTCGTAGCCGCCGTCGTCGTAGGAGCTCGGGGTCCAGCTGCTGGTGCGGGCCGACGGCGGCGACCAGTTGTCGTCGGGCTCGGCCGGCGGCGGCGTGATCGACGGCGGGGTCCAGGGCTCGTCCTCGGCGATCTCCGCGGCCGTCCGCGGTCGCCCGAACGTCTCCACCAGCCGGGTCACCACCAGGCCGATGCCGATCGCGCCGGCGGCCACGGCGATCGGCTGCACATTCCAACCTTCCGCCCGGGTGTACTGCAAGAGCAGCGTGACGACCACGACGGCGAGCAGGGTGCCGAGGACGCCGCCCCGCCGCCCGAACGCCGAGGTGCCGCCGGCGAGGGCCGCCCCCAACGCGAGCACGGTGACCGTGAACCCGCCGAACGAGCTGGTCGCGCTGCCCGCGGTGACCTCGCGCTCGGTGAGCGCGACGAGCACCCCGGCGACCGCCGCGAGCACGGCCGACCCGGCGATCGCGAAGCCGGTGAAGGTGGCCGCGCCCCCGCCGCGCCGGTCGGCCGGGTCGCGCACCGGGCGGAACCGGCCGAGCGAGCGGCGCAACGGCCGGATCAGGCCCAGCGCACCGCCGCCGGCCGCGAGCACCGCCACGCCGACCGCCCACCAGACCGCGTGGCCGTGCGGGTCGTAGGCGCCGGTGACGACCTTCGCGCCGGGCTGGGCCGCGATCCAGGCGATCAGCGCGAGCGCGACGCCGAGGCTGGTCGCCCAGCCGGGCACGTGGAACCCGACGACCACCACCGCGATCACGACACCGACGCCGAGCGCGATCAGGCCGGTGATCAGGGCGGTCGTGAGCAGGCCGCGGCTGGAGTTGGTGGCGAAGAACAGGCCGGCGGCGAAGGCGATGGGGCCGACGGCGAGGTTCGGCGCCGCGGCCCGCAGGGAGAGGCCGAGCGCCACCGTGACCAGGCCGAGCTGGGCGCCGGTGAGGAGCAAAGCTTGCAGCTCGGCACCGCGCAGCGCGGCGGGGCTGGCGTCGCGCAGGAGGTACAGCAGCGCCCCGGCCGCCAGCAGCAGGACCAGCTCCCACAGCGCGTGCACGGCGAAGCGGTCGCGCCCGGGCTCGCCGTGCTCCGGGTCGTCGAAGACGTCGCCGAGCTGCTGCGGCGTCGGTGCTCGACGGCGGCCGACGGATTCGCTCAGGCTGTCGGCCGCGGGCGAGCCGTAGGCGGGCGACACAGGGAAGCTGCCGGGCGTGTAGACGGACTGGTTGGAGACGCCGAGCGTCGGTGCGTCCTCGGGCACGCCCCCCGACCGGAAGTCGGGCTCCTCCCGGAATCCGGGCTCACCGCGGAACCGCGAGTCGTCGTACGCCATGGCGCGCGCCTCCTGCCAACCGACGGGTACGCGTCGCACGATAACCGCGGAATGTGACCAGCGACAGACCCTGCCTATCGACGATCCTGCACCGAACGGCCGGGTTTCGCCCGCCGAGTCCCGTTTCCGTCGCCGCGAAGACCGGTCGGCGTGGCCCGCCTTGGCTGTTCTTCGAGCACAAGCTGCGGATTTGGTACTTCATGGCAGTACCAAATCCGCCGCTTGTCGCTCTTGGAGCAGCTGACCAGAGCCAAGATCACCATCGAGAGCGGCGGCACTGTCACGGCTCCGGCCGGCCGTCACTGTGCGGCCCAGCGGTGCGAGACCAGGCGGAGCGCCGGTTGTCCGTCGCTCTCAAGCGTTCTGGTCGTCCGACGTGCGGTCGGCGCCCTCCTGCCGCTTCTGGCGAGGGACGTCCTGGTCCCGGCCGTTCGGAGGCACGCGGCAGGCGCGCTCGAGCCAGAGCGCGGCCGCGATGAGCACGATGGAGGCGGCCACGCCGAGCAGGGCCTGGGGCAGGTTCTCGGAGACCTTGGCCAGCACGCCGCGCTGGGTGAGCAGCCAGGACGACAGGCCGAGGTACATGCCGCCGAACAGCGCCGCGACCAGGGCGGACGCCTTGCCGAGGACCGCGTAACGGGCGATCACCAGCGGCTGCAGCGGGCCCGCACCCTCCTTGCGCAGGATGCGGTTGCGGGTCGAGTAGGCCTCGATGCCCTCGAAGATGGCCAGGCCGATCAGCGTCAGCGGCGGCAGCCAGGGCAGCGTGGGCAGGCTGTTCCAGAAGTTGCTGATCGCGATCCAGGCCAGCGCGGTGGTGAACAGCGCCGCGATGACCAGCGTGGCCGGGCGGGTGGGCTCCATCCGGCCCTTGGGACCGTTGGCGTCGGGGTCTACGGGTGGCGGCGTGGCCATCGCTTTCCGCTCCAGATCACGTATCGAGGTGGACGTCAACTCGTGGACGCAGGTCGGCGAGGTCACCGGCGACCTCGTCGGCGCGGATCAGGTCATTGACCCATCCACGCGTCGGCAGCTGGGCGTACGGCTGGATGTCGAGCCACGGCCGGAGCACGAATGCCCGCAGGTGGGCGCGCGGATGCGGCAAGGTCAACTCCGGGTCGTCGGACGTCACCGGCGCTCCGTCGTCGTTCCACACAGCAATCACGTCAACGTCCAGGGTACGCGGGCCGAAGCGGCGCGCCGGGTCACGCACACGCCCGGCGGCGTCCTCGAGCCGGTGGGCGACCGCCAGCCAGTCGGGCGCGGCGGCCTGCGGGTCGACCGCGAGCAGGACCGCATTGAGATAGTGCGGCTGGTCGGGGTCGCCCCACGGCGGGGTCTCGTACACCCCGGAAACCACCATCACGAGATCCTTGATCGCGGAGACGGCCGCCCGCAGGTGGGCCTCGCGGTCGCCGAGATTGCTGCCGAGGGCCAGCACCGCCGTGGTCACGACGACTTCTCCCGTCGGATGATCACGGCGACGTCGGTGAACTGCAGCGGGATGGGGGCCTGGGGCTTGTGAACGGTGACGGTGGCGGCTCGGACCCGGTGGTCGGCCAGGCAGACGTCGGCCAGCCGCTGGGCCAGGGTCTCGATCAGGTTGACCGGCTCGCCGGCGACCACGGCGGCCAGGCTCTCGGCCAGCTCGCCGTAGTGCACGGTGTCGGTGACCTCGTCGGACGCCGCGGCCGGGCCCAGGTCGAGCTCGAGCTCGGCGTCGATCACGAAGTCCTGGCCCTCGCGGCGCTCGAAGTCGAACACGCCGTGGAAGCCTCTGACCCTGAGGCCACGCAGGGAAATTCGGTCTTCTGTCGTCACTGCGCCGCCTTGGTCGCCAGCCAAACCTTGATGGCGTCAACGTTGCCACGGACGTCGTGGACCCGCACGCCCCATGCCCCGGCCGCTACGGAGAGTACGGTCGTCGCTACGGTCGCGGCCTCGCGGTCCTCGGTCGGGCGGGGAGTGCCGTCGGCGTCGGCGAGCAGGCGGCCCAGGTGGGACTTGCGGCTCGATCCGACGAGCACCGGGTGGCCCAGCGCGATGAGGTCGGGCAGGTGGGCCGCGAGCCGCCAGGTGTGCTCCGGCTTCTTGGCGAAGCCAAGGCCCGGGTCGAGGATGATCCGCTCGGCCGCCACGCCGGCCGCGACCGCGGCGTCGACGCGCTGGAGGAGCTCGGCCGCGACCTCCTTGACGACGTCGTCGTAGACCGCGAGGTCGGCCATCCGCCGGGAGTGCCCGCGCCAGTGCATGAGGACCCAGGGGCAGCCGGCCTCGGCCACCACCCGGCCCATGTCGGGGTCGGCGAGTCCACCGGAGACGTCGTTGACCAGCTCGGCCCCGGCCTCCAGGGCGGCCGCGGCGACGGCCGCCCGGGTGGTGTCGATGCTCATGGTGACACCCTCGGCGCGCAGCGCCCGGATGACCGGCAGCACGCGGGCCGCCTCGGTCCCGGCATCGATCCGCTCGGCCCCGGGGCGGGTGCTCTCCCCGCCCACATCGATGAGGTCGGCCCCCTCGGCCGTCATCTGCCGCGCGTGAACCACCGCGGCGTCCAGGTCCGCGTAGCGGCCGCCGTCGGAGAAGCTGTCCGGGGTCGCGTTGAGCACGCCCATCACCACGGGCGTTGAACGTCGCAAGACCATCACTTGAATGAAGGTACTCAACTCACCGCGAGCGCTCGGTGGCGACCTGCGACAACCCTACGGGGGGCGCGATGAACCCGTCTCACGAGGCACACTGTGCACACTGACCCCGATCCGGTCAGCTTGTTGGACACCGGACTGCCACGTACTCTCTGCAAGTGAACGTTATTCGGACCGTTAAACCCGACAATGGGCATTTAGCAGGGCAAACGCCCGGATAAGGTTCCGCTGGAGAGCGACACAGCAGCCGGGGTTGTACCGCCGGGTCGTCTTTTCGGCGACGCTTGACCCGCGGCGTGCAACTCGCCCGTCGCGCCTCCGGGAGGTTTGATGATGTTGATGGAGATCGGCCAGGCGATGTGGGGCACCGCCGCACATGCCGTGGATGCGATCGCCCTCGCACCCACACCGGGAGCCCCACCAGAGACGATCAATACCAACGCCATCTTGGAGTTCTTCGGGACCAAGATCGTTCCGATCCTCCTGGCGGTGCTCGGAGTGATCTTCATCGGCCGGGCCAGCAAGGGCGAGGTGTCCCGCGTCCTCACGAGTTCCGCGATCGCGATCATCGGCATCGCCTTCGTGCTCGGAGCCGGCGCGCTGTTCATCTTCGGCGGGCAGCTCGTCAAGCTGATCTTCCCTGGTCAATAAGGACAGGCCCCAATGCGCCTGCGCACCGACGACGACATCTACCGGGCTCGGCTGGTCTACCTCGGCCCGCCCGGCTACACGCTGCCCGTCCAGCTGCCGTATGCGCAGTACGGGGTGTTTGCGCTGATGGTGCCGTTGTTCATGTTCATCCGCTACCTGATCACGCTGCACGTCGACTACTTCCCCGCCTACGAGATCGCCCTAGCGATCGTGGCGACGTCGCTGATCTTCCGTTACGTCGACCCCGATCGACCCGCCCGCATGGTGGTCCGCACCGCCCTGACCGACTGGCGCCACACTCGCGAGCCCAGCTCCGAGCAGCGCGACGCCCGGCTGGTCGGGTCCAAGGTGCGCATCCGCCCGGAACTCACTGGTGATCTCGTATGACCAATCCACCTCCCCGCCAGTCCGGGGGCTCTCCGGACCGCACGGACATCGATGATGACGCTGCGCAGTCGACCGACTACGATGGTGGACTTCGGGCCGTAGCCGAGGGCGGCCGCGTCGCCCAGTTCCGCGGCACCGGCCCGGCCGCCGCCCGCGGCAACGGCCAGGCGCCCGCGCGCGGCAACGGCCGTCCGGTCGACTCGCCCTTCCTGGGACTGTTCGAGGAGCCGCCCGGCGGCAACGGTGGCGGTGCGGGCGGCGAGCGCCAGCGCGCGCTGGAGCCGACACCGACCCGGGCCGAGTGGGTGCAGCCGGTCTCCGGCATTCCGATCTCGGCCGCGCCCGCCTCCGGCGCGCCGCGGGCCCCCGAGGACCTGCGGGCGCCGAAGCGGGCGATCCCGCGCGGCGGCCCGACCGGCGACCCGGCCCGCCCGAACGGGGAGCGGCACGTCACGCGCCCGGCGATCACCGACCGACCGGCAGTGAGCGACCGACCGGCGGCCGGCGCACTCGGGGAGCGGCCGACGGTCAGCGACCGGCCCGCCTATGACAACTGGACCGAGACGCCGACCCGGCCCGCCGGTCGCGGCCGGCCCGGGTCCGGGTCCGGTGAGCACCCGCCGCTGGTCGACCGCGGTCCCTACGGCGGGCCCGCGGCGCCGCGGCCGCCGGAGTGGGCTCCGGGCGGGCGTGGGGGCTCAGGGAGTACCCGCAAAGCCGTCACCACGGCGCCGCCATCACCGCCACCGACGCGACGAGCCGCGCCGGCCCGCAGTGTCCCGGTCCAGCAGCCACCGCGCCCACCGCGGGTCCAGCCACCACCGCAGCGGGGCCGCAAGACGCCCCTCGACCGGACGCCGCGGCCGAAGCACAAGGACCGCAGCGCCGCGATCGACCTGGCGATCACCGAGATCGCCGGGCACCTGACGTTCACGCCCAACACGGTCACCGCGTGGTACTGGCTGCCCGAGGTGCGCTGGGCGTTCCGTCCGGACGCCGAGCGGGAGGCGCTGCTGTCGGCGATCTCCGAGCAGTACGCGGGCCTGGCCGGCTTCCGGCTGCACCTGCGGCGCACGACCCGCCCGTTCCCGGCCGACCAGTGGGCCCGCGTGGTCGACGGCAACACGCCGCACCCGCTGCCCAGCGCCGGCGGCCCGACCTGGACCGACCACCTGGTCGCCGCCCAGAAGCACCTGCTGCAGATCAACCACGCCGAGGGCCAGACCTACCTGGGCATCGCCTTCGCCCGCCGCACCCTCGGCGACACGTTCGCCGAGCGCATCGGCGCGCTGTTCAAGCGGGGCGTGGCCGACGCCGAGCGCCGCCGCATGGCCCGCACCGTCGAGCAGTTCGACGAGGTCCTGGGCGCCTTCGGCATGCGCGGGCGCCGGGTCACCGCGTTCGAGCTGGAGTGGCTGCTCTACCGCTCGGTCGCGCTGTGCATGTCGCCGCCCGGGCACATCAACTCGCTCGAAGGCTCGTGGGACCGCGGCGACCTGCTCGCGCTGACGGAAGAGGTGGAGCGCTACCGCACGCCCTACGGCTCGACGGTCAAGCTCGTCAACCGCCAGTCGGGCGAGGAGCGCCACGTCGCCGTGCTCACGGTCGGCCGCATGGAGCCGCTCGAGATCCCCGAGCGCCACGAGCCCTGGCTGCACTTCCACGAGCGCATGCCGTGGCCGATGGAGCTGTCGTCGCGGATCGACATCCTGGGCCCGGGCGACTCGTTCCGCAACCTGGAGCACCGCCTGCGCCTGATCCGCTCGCAGCAGGCCGACTACAGCGAGCACGGCATGGACGCACCCCCGGAGCTCGAGCGCCTGGCCAAGCGCGCCCTGACCATCGGCGACGAGATCAGCACCGGTCTGCCCGTCGACTCGTCCCGCGCGCACGGCTGGCACCGCATCGCCGTCGGCGGCCGCACCCGCGAGGAGTGCCTGGAGCGGGCCCGCAAGATCACGCAGATGTATTCGCGCGAGATGCGCGTGGCCCTGCAGCACCCGAAGAACCAGGACTGGCTGGCCCGCGAGTTCATCCCCGGCGAGCCCCTGGCCAACACCGGATACCTGCGCCGCATGCCGGTGAAGCTCTTCGCCGCGGCCCTCCCCCAGGCCGCGTCGACGGTCGGCGACCGCCGCGGCGACCTCATCGGCCGCACCGCCGGCACCTCCCGCCGCCCGGTCTTCCTGGACCTGCACTTCCCGATGGAGGTCCGCGAGCGCTCCGGCCTCGCCGTCTTCGTCGCCGAGCCGGGCGGTGGCAAGTCGACGCTGATGGGCGCCCTGGGCTACCTGGCCGCCCGCCGCGGCGTGCAGGTCACCCTGCTCGACCCGTCCGGCCCGCTGGCCCGCCTGTGCCGCATGCCGGAGCTGGCACCGTATGCGCGGGTCCTCAACCTGACCGGCTCCGAGCAGGGCACACTCGCGCCTTATGCGCTGATCCCTACCCCGCAGCGCGGACATTATGCACCGGGCCCCTCCGGCGACCGCGAGTTCGAGATCGCCGTCTCCAACGCCCGCGCCGAGCGCCGCATGCTCGTCCAGGACATCTGCCAGATGCTGGTCCCACCCCAGGTGGCCCGCGAGGCATCGACCGCGACGATGCTCCGCCACGCCGTCCGCCAGGTCCCGGCCGAGGAGTCCTCCACCCTCGAGGACGTCATCCGGGCCCTGCGCGACACCGGCGACCACGACGCGCTGGAGCTCGGCAACCTCCTCCTCGACACCGCCGAGATGCCCCTGGCCATGCTGTTCTTCGGCTCCCCACCGGCCGGCCTGCTGGGCGCCGACGCCGCGCTGACCGTCATCACGATGGCCGGCCTGCGCCTGCCCGACCTGAAAATCGAGCGCGAATACTGGTCGGCCGAGGAGTCCCTGGCCCTCCCGATGCTGCACACCGCCCACCGCCTGGCCGTCCGCCGCTGCTACGGCGGCGACATGTCCCAGCGCAAACTGGTCGGCCTGGACGAGGCGCACTTCATGGAAGGCTGGCGCTCCGGCCGCTCCTTCCTGGTCCGCCTGGCCCGCGACTCCCGAAAGTGGAACCTGGCCGCGCTGGTCGCGTCGCAGAACCCGAAAGACATCCTCGGCCTCGACGTGCAAAACCTGGTCTCGACCGTCTTCGTCGGCCGCATCGCCGAAGACACCGAAATCGCCGCCGAGGCGCTGCGCCTGCTGCGCGTCCCCACCGACGTTGGCTACGAGCAGACCCTGGCCGCCCTGTCCCAGGTCGACACCAGCTCGTCATCGCGCCTCGGCTTCCGCGAGTTCGTCATGCGCGACGTGGACGGCCGCGTGCAGAAGGTACGCGTAGACGTCTCGTATGTGCCGGAGCTGCTGCGGTACCTGGACACCACACCGGGCGGGGTACCGAGCGGCACGGCGGTCCGCGGCGAGGTCGTGGACATCCACCCTGACGACGACGCGGAGGACGATCGGTGAGACGCCTACCCGTGTACGTGGCCGTGGTCCTCGTCACGGCCCTGGCCACCCTCTTCGCCGGCCCAATGCTCCCCGCCTCCGCGTCCCCAGCCACTTACGCCCCGGGCGACAAGCTCTGCAGCATTGAAGAGTGGAAACAACTGGGTAACTTTGATGACTGCGCCGCCAGTCTGAAAAGTGATATTGCGAGCAAGGCCAGTTGCTTGGATGCGCCGATCCCTGACAGCCCGGACGCAGGCATGGCTGGCTGGTTTGCACAGCATCCGTCCGAAACGGTGCGCGACAGCATCATGGGCCGGTACGGAAGATATGGTTTCGCTGGATACGATTTCAACACATACGACCTCAAGTGCGCAGCCACGGTGACGAACCCCAGTGCTGAATTCGAAAACACCGTCGCAAACGGCGAATTTGTCATGGCGACATCGATCATTGGCGCATCGAATGCATTGCGGGAACGCGCCTGGGACGCCTCGTACATGTGGGGCTGGGCAGACCCAATGGTCGACCGAACAACTCAAGCTATTTACGACCGAGTGTTCACACCATTTGGTGCTATAACGCTCGCGATCGTAGGCCTCTACCTTCTTTGGAGATCGCGGCAGTCCGACATGTCCAACGCCATGACAACTGCGGGCTGGGCCGTCTTCGTCATGGTCCTCATGAGCGCTTTGGCCGCTTGGCCAAGCTGGTCTGCACACCTCGCAGACAGAACGCTTACATCGAGCCTCGGGCTGATTCATGACGCCGTGGGTCCTCCGGCGGAGGAAAACAATGACAACTCGCCACTATGCCAACGACATCCCGACGCATGCGTTGACCACAGAACCCCGGCGCTACGCGCCAGCGACGCTGTGACCGACGGGTTGCTCTATCAGAACTGGCTGCGCGGCACACTTGGGTCAGCAGACAGCGAGACAGCCGAGAAGTATGGCCCGGCGCTGTATGATGCAAGGTCTTTTACATGGGCCGAAATCGACGAAATTCGGTCATCCGAGGCAGCCACTCGCGCGAGAAACGAAATCCACGCGGCCCAAGGCGAACCCCTGGAAACATCCAGCGTCCGAGCCCAGAAAATGCAGCAGAAGGGCGACCGCTGGAAAGAGATAGCCGAGCGGATCAGGATTGAGGACCCCGAGGCATATCAGCACTTGCAAGGTACTAAGGGTATGGACCGCATCGGTGCGGGATTCCTCGCAATTCTCTCTTCCCTTTTCTTCGCGTTGTTCGACCTAACGGCATCGGTGCTGGTCCTGCTTGGGTTCCTGCTCTTCCGTTGGGCGGTCATCGCCGCGCCGATGCTCGGCACCATTGGGCTTCTGCGACCGGCCAACGCCGGTCTCCGGCGACTGGGCAACGCCGTCATCGCGGCGATCTTCAATATCATTATCTTCGGGACCGGATCAGCGGTTTATCTGTTCGCTGTTTCCCAGATCCTGACGGCTGCACTAGCCCCCTGGCTGCAGGTCGTGCTGATCTGGCTCACCGGCGTCGTCGGTTGGCTCCTGCTGCGGCCCTACCGGCGGATCACGCAGCTCGGCGGGAAAGACTCGACGCGGGCGATCACCTCTGCCGGTGGCTGGCATCGGCTGTTCATGCGAGACGTGCGGGCGGCTGCGGCGCTGAAAGTGGTCGAGGCCGGGGGAACCAAGGAGCCGGGGCCGCAGCGCGCAGGCGGGAGCGTGCAGGCTTCGCAACGACCCGAGGTACGCAGCGAGGACACCGTCTCAGCCGGGAGCGGCGCCGGAGTTCCGGTGGAGCGGCCCGAGACCAGCGAAAGCAAGAGCGGCGCCGGACAGCAGCGGGCCCGGCGACGGGATTCGACGTGGGAGGAGCCCGATCTGCCGGCCGAGGGCGCTCCGTCGTACTCGATCTATCGGCCGGATTCGGACCAGTCCACTCGGTCTACGACCGGGCGCGGGGGCGCTCGCCGGCCCGAGTCGGCGAGCCTGCCGGGGTAGGCGGCGATGCGGACGGTCCTGCGGTTGCTCGGGACGCGGTACGGCATTGCGTTGGTTCTGATCGTGGTCGTGCTCGTGATCGTCACGCTCGGGCGGACCGTATTCGACAACGGGCGCGGGGATTCCGCCAGCAACGCGGTCGGGCCGACCGTGGAGCCGGTGCCGACCTCGGCTGATCCCTACAGCTCGCTCGGGGACGACGGGGTCGACGAGTCGGTCGCGCCCGGGCCGTCGCCGAGCAAGGGAGCCGCCGACGCGGCGACCGTGGCAACTCGGTTCGCCAACGCGTGGCTGCGCAAACCAGGGGTCACCGGGGATCAGTGGCGGGCCGGGCTCAAACCGGACGCCTCGACGGACCTGATGGCATCACTCGCCCACACCGATCCCGCCGACGTGCCGACGGCGACCATCACCGGGCCTGCGCAGCTGCAGGCCAACGGTGCGACGACCGTGGCCCGGATCCCAGCGGAGGGCGGGACGATCGTGCTCGGGCTGCAGGTCACGGGCGGGCGCTGGCAGGTCACCTCGCTGGACTGGGAGACGGCGTGAGCGACAGCGGCGATTTCGACGAGCCGAGGAAGCGCAGGTTCATCGGCCCCGCGCTGCTGGCCGTGGTGTGCTCGGCGCTGCTACTGGTGTGCTGCGCGGGCGCCGCGGTGGCGTTCTTCTTCGACGCGAAGCGCAACACCCAGACTTACGACACCGGGTGCGGCAACGGCCAGCTCGTCAATGCCGCCGCCGGCCTGCCGAGCCACCGTGAACTCTCGGAGGAGCAGGTCCGCAACGCCGCGGTTATCGTGCGGGTCGGGCAGGACCTGAAGGTACCGCCACGGGGATGGGTGATCGCGGTCGCCACCGCCATGCAGGAGTCCAGCCTGCACAACCTGCCGAATCTCGGCGAGCGCAACGACCACGACTCGCTCGGCCTGTTCCAGCAGCGGCCGAGTACCGGGTGGGGCACGCCGGAGCAGATCATGGACCCGCAGTACGCCGCGCGGAAGTTCTACGAAAAGCTGGTGACGATTTCCGGCTGGGAGCGGATGAGCCTCACCCAGGCCGCGCAGGAGGTACAGCGCAGCGCGTACCCGGACGCGTACGCCAAGCACGAGCAGCTCGCGAGCACGGTCGTCAACTCACTGACCGGCGGTGCCGCGCGGGCGGCCGCCGGCAAGCCCGACTTCCAGTGCGTCAGCGGCGAGCAGATCGCGGCGTCGGGCTGGACGGCCCCGGTTGGCGGCGAGGTCGGCTCGGGCTTCCGCACCGCCGACCGCCCCACCCACCAGGGTGTCGACCTCATCGTCCAGCGCGGTACCCCGATCCGCGCCGCCGCCGCCGGCATCGTGGTCAAGGCGCGCTGCCAGGCCCACCTGGCCAACGGCACCGACTGGGGCTGCTGGCGCGACGGCTCGCCCTCGGTGCTCGGCTGCGGCTGGTACGTGGAGATTCAGCACGCGAACGGGTACCTCACGCGATACTGCCACATGGTGAAGCAGCCCAGCGTCGTCGTCGGTCAGCACGTCGCGCCGGGGCAGGAGATCGGGTTCACCGGCACAACCGGCCACTCCTCCGGCCCGCACGTGCATTTCGAGGTCCATCTCAACAGCGATCCGAGCAGCAACGGGGCGATCGACCCGGTGCCGTTCATGCAGCGCATGGGCGCACCTCTGGGAATGAAGCCGTGACCGACTTACCCGGCGACTCCGACTTTCCCGACTGGGACCTGCTGGCCGGCGATTCGGCGAGAACACCGGCCGGCATCGAAATGGTCACCGCCTCGTCATTGCGCGACCTCCGCGGCCGCCGCGCCGTCGTCGGCGTCCCCGGGCTGGGCTGGCGGGCCGACATCCGCATCGACAACGTGGTCGTCCAGGCCAGCCGCACCTACGTGCCGGCGTTACCAGAGCAGGAGTGGTATCGCGCCGAGTCCGAGCAGACCGAGGTGTTCGCCCCGCTGGTGCCCCTGGAGCGGGTATGGGTCGAACGAGTTTCAAGCACGGTCACGGCGCCAGCGGACCTCACGCTCGTGTCGCTCGACGCACCGCCAGGGCGGCCGCCACGACCGGCCCGCGACGTCAAAGCGATCACCGGCCTACGGGTCGTCCGGGTGCCCGGCCCTGAAGACAAGACCGGCCGCGATCAGCGTGACCTACGCGCCGTCACCGAGGCCTACAACAGCGCCGAGGGCGACATCTGCATCCGGGTTTGCCGCGAGCTGGAATGGTACCGGTGGGCGTGGAGCGGCCAGCCCCCGAAAACGCTAGAGGTTCCTATCCACCTGCTCTGGGCGGAATAGTCTTCAGTTCAGACGGTGCGCGCCACAAACCCGCCATCCGTCCTCATGCACCAGGTCAAAACGCCAGCGTTCTTTAGCAAAGTTCGCATGGTTTTGTGGTCCAGAGGTCAGGGCAAGGTCGGTCTCGATCTCGGCCCTGTCTTCCGACGGATACTTGAAATCGAGCGCGGACGCATGGGCCTCGATCGCCTCGTCAGGCTGGGATTTGCTCGCATTCAACACGCTGACCAGCTCATCGAACTCGCCGAGGTTCGGGGACCTGCAGACTAATTGCTGAACACGTTCCGGACGGGCTCCGTTGAAACGCGCGTCAAGGAACCCTTCAAGCGCTCCATCTGGCGTATCTGTGTTCGGCTTTGTGGCCTTGTCGTAGTAGACGTAGCCGGACACCACGCCGGTGATCGAGATGAGTACTGCGATGCCCAACAGCGTCCACAAAACCGTGCGCCGGGTGCGTTTGCGTTGTTTCGGGTCCTTCGCGGCAGGAGGAGGCGGCGGAGGCGGTCCCGGTCGGGGGCGTCCCAACGGGGCGTCCTTGTCGATGATTTCGCCCTCGAGGACCTCGCCCTCGCCGCCCGACCGTGACCGCGGTATCGACCGCCCCTGGTCCACGCCCGGCTCGTGAGGAATCGATGGGTCCACGCCCCAAAGGCTAGCGGCCGAGCGCCCGAGCGGCACCATCCCGCGCCGGGAGGATCCGGGGGCAGCCCCGCGAGCAGGCACGATGCGCGAGCCCCAGTGTGCCTGCTGACGAGAATGGCCGTCTGCGTTACCGTTCCCGCATCTGCTTGGATCGGAAGGGGCACGGTGGCACGCCTGCGGGCACGGATCGAGCGAGCGGCTGCGCAGCATCGGCACACCGCTGCGCTGATCGCCGCCGCCGGGCCGATCCTCGAGAAGTACTCTCCCAACGCCGCCCCCGCCGAGCAGTACGCCGAGCAGCATGACCTGGCCGCGAGCCTGCGGGCCAATGCGGCGATGCTGGCGCCGGGGTGGCTCGGGGCGCAGCTGGACGCGATGGCGCCGGCCACGCCGCTCGGGGGGCCGTTGCCGCCGACGTTCGTGCGGGTCGGGCAGGCGCATCCGTTGGACGACGCGAGGTTTCCGGTGATTGTGCCGCTGCTGCGGGCCGGGCACATCGCGATCGACGCCGACGCCCGGGATCCGCGGGTGGCGGGGCTGCTGCGGAGCCTGGTGCTGCGGCTGCTGGCGTCGTCGCCGCCGGGGTCGGTGCGCATCCGCACGGTCGATGCGGTTGTCGACGGGGCGACATTCGGATGGTTTACCGGCATCGATTCGATCATGCCGCCGCCCGCTACAGACATTCAAACGCTTCGGGGGGTACTGGACGAAGGTGAGCGATGGCTGGCGGCGCGAAGTGACGGGCCGACGCCGTCGCCGACGCTGTTGCTGGTCATCGCCTCGTTGCCGGAGCTCACCGAGGGGCGCGACCTGGCCCGGATCGCCCAGCTGGCCCACGCCGGGCCGGCCGGGCGGCTGCACCTGATCGCGGCGGGCTGGCCGCCGCCGCCGTTGACGCAGGAGACCACGCAGGCGCCGTTGCCGCACGCCACGCAGATCGCGATCCGCAACCCGCACGCCTGGGTCGGCGATCCGCCCGGGACCACGTTCTCCGGGACCGGCACCGGGCCCAGCCGGCTCAACGCGCCCGTCTACCTAGACCCCGACCCGCCCCTCGAGCTCGTCCGCCGCGTCTGCGCCCAGCTGAGCGGGCCCTGGACGGCGCCGCCGGCCCCGGTCGGCGAGGCCAGCCGGACGGCCTGGCTGGAGTACGTGGCGGCCGGGCAGCGCCTCGACGCCGTCCGGCGTGAGGTGATCGCGGTCGTGGCCGAGCACAAGTCGGCGCTGAAGGCGGCGCAGCAGGACCTGGTCGCGATCCGGGCCAAGCTCGCCCACCACGAGGCCTACCTGACCGAGGTGGCCGGGGAGGCCGGCGGGCGCCCGCTGGAGCTGCGACCGGCGTGGCCGGAGGTGCAGGCCGCCCACGCCGCGCTCACGGGGGCCGGGCAGCCGGTCGATCCGCGCCGCGGCGCCCCGATGGCCCCGCCTCCGCCGCCGTCGGCCGCGCTCATGGGCGGCTCGGGGGCCTGGCCGCAGGGGCAGCGCATCCTGACCACCCCGGTGAGTGCGCCGCCGCGGCCGCCGATGAGCGTGCCGCCGGTGTCGGGGGTGCCGACGTCGGCCATGCCGGGCACGCCCGCCGTGGCCGGTGCTCCGCGGGCGCCCGCGACCGGTGGCTATCCCCTCGTGGCCCCGCGCAGCGCACCGCCCACGCAGCACACCGGATCGATCCCCCGGGTCCCGATCAGCGGCGTCCCCGTCTCCGGCCCGGGCGGCATCGTCGGAACCGGTGTCGTAAGCCCCCTCGGCATGCCCGTGCCGGAGTCGATACCGGGCCGGGTCGCTACGGCCCTGCGCATGTCCGCCGCCGGTCTGAAGCGCTCTGAGGCGGAGCTCGCGGCGCCCGGGCGGCAGGCGGCGTCCAATCGACGGGTCTGGGTCAACGCCGGCGTCTACTTCGCGTTCGCGTTGCTGGCCGCGATCGTGCAGATTCCCGCGCTGCTCGCGAGTGAACGGCTGACCGGAGCGGGCCTGCTGGCACTTCCCTGCGCTTTGGTACTGCCGGCCCTCTCGTTCGGCCTCGGCTGGCTCACGATCGGCGCGATGACCCGCAAGTCGACGTCCCGCACACCGGCGCTGGGCATGGTGATCAGCCTCCTCGCGCTGGTCCCCGTCCTCGTGTTCGGCGGCGTGATCCTGTTCTTGTAGTCAAAGAGAAAACTCCCTGCGACCGAACCGGCCACAGGGAGTACCAATGCGAAATCTAACTATGGATGATCAACGCCATGGCCTCGGAACGGGTCTTGGCGTCGTCGCGAAGGATGCCGCGCACCGCCGAAGTGATCGTGCGGGAGCCGCCCTTCTGAATGCCGCGCATCGACATGCACATGTGCTCACACTCGATCACGACGATGGCGCCGCGCGGCGTCAGCTGGCTCATGAGCAGGTCGGCGATCTGTGACGTCAGGCGCTCCTGGACCTGCGGGCGCCGCGCGTACACCTCGACCAGCCGGGCCAGCTTCGACAGGCCGGTGATGCGGCCGTCGGTGCCGGGGATGTAGCCGATGTGCGCGACCCCGTGGAACGGCAGCAGGTGGTGCTCACACATCGACTGCACCTCGATGTCCCGCACGAGCACGAGCTCCTCGTGGTCGGCCTCGAAGGTCGTCTTGAGCACCTGGGAAGGGTCGACCCGCAGGCCGGCGAACAGCTCGGCGTAGGCGCGGGCGACCCGGGCCGGCGTCTTGCGCAGGCCGTCGCGGTCGGGGTCCTCGCCGATCGCCACGAGGATCTCGCGGACCGCGGCCTCGATGCGCTTCAGGTCGACGTTGCGCTCGACCTCGACGCCGCCGAGCTTGCCGCTGACCAGCCGGGCCGCGACGTGGTCCAGCTCCCGTTCGGCAACGAGCCCGGCACCGTTCTCATCGGTGTCGGGCTCGGTGCCGCTGAACTCGCTCAGTGTGTGCCGTCCGGGGTATCGCCGCCGCCGATGCGGACGTGGTCGTCCCCACCGAAGCCGCTCGGCTGCCCGACCTCGGAGCCGTTGGCCCCGTTCTCGCCGGTCGCGCGCCGGCGCCGGCCGTTGCCGTTGAAGGGCGCCATCGGGGCCCGCTTGACCACGCGGGCGCAGATGCGGGTCATGTCGGCCTGGGTGATGGTCTCCTTCTCCATGAGCTCCTCGACGATGTTGTCGAGGACGTCACGGTATTCGACCAGGATCTCCCACGCCTCGTCGTGCGCGACCTCGATCAGGCCCCGCATCTCGCCGTCGATCTCGGCCGCGACCTTCTCGGAGTAGTCCCGCTCGTGGCCCATCGTGCGGCCCAGGAACGGCTCGCCGTCGCCGGTGCCGTACTTCACGGCCCCCAGCTTGGCGCTCATGCCGTACTCCGTGATCATCGACCGGGCGAGCGCGGTCGCCTTCTCGATGTCGTTGCCGGCACCGGTGGTCGGCTCGTGGAAGACCAGCTCCTCGGCGGCCCGACCGCCCAGCGCGTAGGCCAGGGTGTCGATCATCTCGGAGCGGGTCTGCGTGTACTTGTCCTCGGTGGGCAGGACCAGCGTGTGCCCCAGCGAGCGGCCGCGGGACAGGATGGTCACCTTGTGCACCGGCGCTGAGTGGGGCAGCGCCCAGGCGACGAGCGCGTGACCGCCCTCGTGATATGCGGTGACCTTCTTCTCGTGCTCGCTCATCACGCGGGTGCGCCGCTCCGGGCCGGCGATGACCCGGTCGATGGCCTCTTCGAGGTAGTCGTTGGTGATGGCCCGCTTGTCGTTACGGGCGGCCAGCAGCGCCGACTCGTTGATCACGTTGGCCAGGTCGGCACCGGTGAAGCCGGGCGTGCGGCGGGCGACCGAGTCGAGGTCGACGTCGGGCGTGAACGGCTTGCCCTTGGCGTGCACCCGCAGGATCGCCTTGCGGCCCTCCATGTCGGGCCGGTCGACGGCGATCTGCCGGTCGAAGCGGCCGGGGCGCAGCAGGGCCGGGTCGAGGATGTCGGGCCGGTTGGTCGCCGCGATCAGGATCACGCCGCCCTTGGTGTCGAAGCCGTCCATCTCGACGAGCAGCTGGTTGAGCGTCTGCTCGCGCTCGTCGTGGCCGCCGCCCATGCCGGCACCGCGGTGACGGCCGACGGCGTCGATCTCGTCGACGAACACGATGGCCGGCGCGTTGGCCTTGGCCTGCTCGAACAGGTCACGGACGCGGGAGGCACCGACACCGACGAACATCTCGACGAAGTCCGAGCCGGAGATCGAGTAGAACGGCACGCCCGCCTCGCCGGCGACCGCCCGCGCGAGCAGCGTCTTACCGGTTCCGGGCGGCCCGTAGAGCAGCACGCCCTTCGGGATCTTCGCGCCGAGCGCCTGGTATTTGGCCGGGGCCTGCAGGAAGTCCTTGATCTCGTGCAGCTCCTCGACGGCCTCGTCCGAGCCGGCCACGTCGGCGAACGTCGTCTTCGGGGTGTCCTTGGAGATGAGCTTCGCCTTGGACTTGCCGAAGTTGAGCACCCGGGAGCCGCCGCCCTGCATCTGCGACATGAACAGCAGCAGGAGGACCACCAGCACCGCGATCGGCAGCAGGTTGATCAGCAGGCTGATGAAGATGTTGTCCTGGGTGACGTTGACGTCGTAGTCGCCGAGCTTCTCCTGCGCCTTCAGGTTGCTCAGCTCGGTCTGCAGCTCGTCGGCGCTCTGCGAGGAGAACTGACCCTGGATCTTGTTGGTCTCCTGGCCCTTGACCTTGATCTTCGACTTCAGATCGAGGTTGAGCGTCTGCTCCTTGTCCTTGATCACGGCCTTGCTCGCGTTGCCGCTGCGAAGCTGGTCGAGCACCAGAGACGTGTCCGCCTTGGTGTAGCTCGGGCCGGACGTGAAGAAGGAACTGAGCACGATGGCACCGATGATCACCAGAAGGATCCAGACCACCGGCCGGCGGAACAAACGGGTACGTTCCATGTTGTCGTCGGACGCACTCGGCGCCCGGCCCCTCCATCCGTAAGGCCGTCGACCACACCGGACCCACTATTCCGGTGCGGTGCCGAAAGCGCCGCCAAGGTATGGGCTCAGTTGACGCTTGCGACCATTTGACGGTACACCGTGGCACCGACAGTCGCGGATCGGCGTGGGCCGAGGAGGAAGGGCTCTCAGCAGACTCTCAGGAAAGTTCACCTGAGAGCGACCGCCGGGCGGCGGCGCGCCCGCGGCAACCCGGCCTCAGAACCGCACGGTGGCGGGCCGGCACCGCTCAGCCGCGCCTGCGGCGACCCGGCTCAGACCCGCACGACAGCGGGCCGGCACCGCTCAGCCGCGCCTGCGGCGACCCGGCTCAGACCCGCACGACAGCGGGCCGGCACCGCTCAGCCGCGCCCGTGGCGACCCGGCCTCAGACCCACACCATGGCGGGTCGGGACCGCTCAGCCGCGCCCGTACACCGAAGGCTTCAGCACCCCGACGAACGGCAGGTCACGGTAGCGCTCGGCGTAGTCGAGACCGTATCCGACCACGAACTCGCTGGGGATGTCGAACCCGACATATCGCACCGGGATGTTGACCTTCAGCGCGTCGGGCTTGCGGAGCAGCGCCACCACGTCGACGCGGGCCGCGGACCGGCTCTCGAGGTACTTGAGCAGCCAGGACAGCGTCAGCCCGGAGTCCACGATGTCCTCGACGACGATCACGTGCCGCCCGGCGATGTCGCGGTCCAGGTCCTTGAGGATCCGCACGACCCCGGACGAGGTCGTGCCCTGCCCGTAGGACGACACGGCCATGAACTCGAGCTCGACGGGGGGTCCGACCCGCCCGAGCGCCCGCGCGAAGTCCGCCATGAACATGACCGCGCCCTTGAGCACGCCCACGAGCAGCACCGACTCGGCGTCGGCGAAGTCGGCCGCAACCTGCTTGGCGAGCTCCGCGGTCTTGTCGCGGATCTGCTCCTCGCTGACGATCACGTGGTCGATGTCGGACGAATGCCAGGTGGTGCCGTCGGCCATGCGACAAGCCTGCACTATCGGCGAGGCCGGTTCGACGGGGGGTCGCCCTGGTGAGAGCCTGGTCTCGCGGCTTAATCCGGGCTTAATACCCGGCCGCGCAGCCGTCCGCGCGGGGTTCCGAGCCGGCCACGTAACCGTCCGTAGTCCGCCAGATCGCCTGTCCCATTCCGAACACGTCCGGCGAGGCCGCCACCGACACCGAGTGACCGCGCCGTCGCAGCTCGTCGACGGAGCCGGCCAGTTCGGGCTCGAGCGTCACCTCGAAGCCCCGATCCCAGTACCACCGCGGCCGATCCAGCGCCGCCTGCGGATCCAGCCGCGCGTCCACCGTGGAAAGCACCACCTGGACGTGCCCCTGGGGCTGCATGTGCCCGCCCATCACCCCGAACGGCCCGACCGGTGCGCCATCTCTGGTCAGAAAAGCCGGAATGATCGTGTGGTACGGCCGCTTCCCCGGCCCGACCACGTTCGGGTGACCCGCGGTCAGCTCAAACCCGGCGCCCCGGTCCTGCAGCCCGAACCCGGTCCCCGGCGGCACCACGAACGACCCGAACCCCATGTAGTTCGACTGGATGAGGCTCACCATCCGCCCCGCGGCATCGGCCGTACACAAATACACGGTTCCGCCCCGCTGCGGCTGCCCCGCCCCGTACTGCCCGGCCCGCTCCCCGATCAGCGCCCGCCGCCCCCGCAGGTACCCGGGTTCGAGCAGTTCCAGGACCGGCCCGCCGACGTCGGGATCGGCGACGAACGCGTGCGCGTCCGCGAACCCGAGCTTCATCGCCTCGATCTGCTCGTGCAGCGAGGACGCTTCGTAGCCGTCGAGCACACCGAGCGCGATGAGCGCCGCGATCCCCTGCCCGTTGGGTGGCAGTTCCCAGACCTCGTGCCCCCGGTACGCCACGGAGATCGGCTCCACCCACTCGGACGCGTGGCCGGCCAGGTCGTCAGCCCGCAGCAGCCCGCCGGTCCGCTCGGCGTGCGCGACCATGGCGGCCGCCGTCTCCCCGCGATAGAAGTCGTCACTTTCGGTACCGGCGATGCGACGCAACGTCCGTGCCGCCTCCGGGTTCGCCCACCGCTCCCCGGCCCGCGGCGCCCGCCCACCGAACGTGAACACCCGCTGCCACTCCGCGAACTCCGCCCCCACGAGCCCCGGATACACCCGCTCGGCCGCCACCCGCCACGCGTCGGCAGTACGCGGCGACACCGGGTAACCGTGCTCGGCGTACAGGATCGCGTCGGCGAACAACTCGGCGAACGGCAGCGACCCGAACCGCGCATGCAGATCCCGCCACCCACCCGGCGCCCCCGGCACGGTGACCGACAGCCACCCCCGATCGGGCATGGCTCCCGACGCCTGCTCGAGCACCAGCTCCCGCCGCAGCAGCCCCGGCGACCGCCCGGACGCGTTCAGCCCATGCAGCCGCTCCCCGTCCCAGACCAGCGCGAAGAGATCCCCGCCGATGTCATTCGACCCGGGCTGCACCACGGTGAGCGCGACGGCCGCCGCAATGGCCGCATCCACCGCATTCCCACCCCGCCGCAAGATCGCCAGCCCGGCCCCGGCCGCAAGCTGCTGGCTGGTCGCCACCACTCCGCGAGGAGCAAAGACCGAAGAGCGTCGGATTTGGTACCCCATGTGCCCGCCCTCCACCACAAGTCCCCGACCGCCAGTTGGCAGTGGACCACCGATCGACCACGAGAACCACCCCCGCACCACAACCCGCGGGTCCAACGGCGGCGTCGCGTTGACGACAACGACGGCGGCCGGCCGAACCGTGCTGACAACCCGCGAACCAGCCGGGGCCGGCACACGACCGCGACGCGCCTCCCACACGGCGCGGCGCGGAGGCGAGGCCAAGCGACGCGGCGACGGCGACCGACGGCAACCGGGCCACGTCAGGCGGGTCGCGGGCGGCTCGGTCTTCAGCGACCGCCCTGCAGCCGCCCGTCCGCGCGCCCCACCGAGATCCCCCCAGGAAGGGCCACAGCGCCCTGCCCATGCCACCGAACGATCAGCGCATCAAGCGCATCAACGTGCCGCAGCGCAAGATCCGTCCCCGGCACGCCGAGCCGCAGCGCCCAGGCGTGCAGCACGCGTGTACGGATCGCCGCCGCCATCCGCCCCAGTTCCACCACCGACAGCCCGCCACCATCGCTGAGCGCCTTGTCGAGGGCGTCAGCGGCCAGCCGATCCAGATATTCGGAGTCGGCCGCGACCAGCCGAGCGGTACGCGCCAGGTTGTCCACCACTCCCGGCCCGAGCGCCGCGACGAGGGGCCGAACCCGAGCCCGCGCGTAGGAGTCGTCGACGTTGTGCGGGTCCTCCCACACGGTCAGCCCGTCGGCCGCGCAGGCGGCCCGGGTCTCGGCCCGCCCGATGTCGAGCAGCGGCCGGACGAACACCACCCCGTTGCGCACCCGCCGCTCCGGCATCCCGGCCAGCCCCCGCGGCCCCGACCCGCGGGCCAGCGCCAGCAGCACCGTCTCGGCCTGATCGTCCCGGGTGTGCCCGAGCAGCACCATCGCGGCCCGATGTTCAGCGGCCGCCGCCTCGAGCGCCGCGTATCGGGCCGCCCGGGCCGCCGCCTCGGGTCCTCCCGCCGCCCCGACGCGCACGGTGCGCACCTGCACCGGCGCAAACCCCTGGCCCACCGCCCAGTCCCCGAGCTCGGCCGCCCGATCCCCGGACCCGTCCTGCAGCCCGTGGTCCACGGTCACCAGCCCGCAGCGAACTCCCATCCGCCGCGCCACGAACAACGCCGCCACCGCCAGCGCGAGCGAGTCCGCCCCACCCGAGCAGGCGACCAGCACCGTGTCCCCGGCGGATACCCCACTCCCCGAAGCCGAACTCCCGACCGGCGACGCAGCACCCTGGCCGGCCTTCGCCGAGGCCGGCTCCGGGGCCCGCGGCAGTTCCGCGGACGCCGCCGGCCGGGAGCCCGGAGCCAACTCACCATCACGCTCCGAGCCGCAGTCCCCCGCCACCCGCAACGAGCCGTTCAGGCTGCGCCGCACCGCGTTCCGTACCGCGGCCACCGCCGGCGCCAGCGCAGCCACGCGATCAGCCGCTCCCGACAGGCCGAGCCGGCCCCTGGCCGTCAGCGGCCGCGCTGCTGGAGGAGCGACGATCGTCCGAGTCCGTCGCCGCACCCGCGTCCGCAGCCGAAGCCGCATCCAGGTTGGACGGCGAGGCGGCACCGGTCGTCTCCGCGGCGGCCGCCGCCAGATCGGAGTCCGCCACCGACGGCGAAAAGTCACCGACCGCCTCCGGCTCCCCGTCCAGATCGGAAGCCGACCCGTCAATGAGCCCAGCCGCCCCAGCGGTGTCCGCATCCGCCGAACGCTCAGCGACCCCCATCGCCTCACCGGGCTCAAACGCCCCGATCGGCTCCGGAGCGTTCACCGCGGCGGCCCCCGGCTCGATCTCGGCCGGCTCATCGTCGACGACACCGGCAGCGACCGGCTCAGTGGCCGCGATCTCTTCGACCGTCAGCCCGGCCACCTCGGTCGGCTCGGCCACGCCGGCCTCCACCGGCGCCGCGTCCACCGGCTCGGGAACGACGGCGACCGGCGCCGAGTCGTCCTCCGGGTGCGGTGCGGCAGTGACCGGCTCATGCGGTACCGACGAGGGAGCAACAGCAACCGTGGACTCCTCCGCCACCAGGCCCGCCACCGCGGTCGCCGCCGCGACGCCCGCTTCCGCCGGCGACTCGTCCACCGGCTCGGGCACGGTCGCGACCGGGGCCGGCGGCTCCGAGACGTGCGGCGGGGCGGCCGGAGCCGGCGGCGGGACCACCGTGGCCGCGCGGGCGAGGGCGCTCGCACCGAGGACGCGGACGATCCAGGCGTCGGGGTCGGAGAGCTCGTTGAGGCGCGGGATGGTCAGCGGTGACTGCCAGATCCGGTTGAAGCTCTGCATGCCGACGCGTTCGACGACGGCGTGGACGAACTTGCGACCCTCGGCGTATTGCCGCATTTTCACATCGACGCCGAGGAGCTTGCGCAGCACGCGGTCGAGCGGGTTGCCGGCCTCGCGGCGGCGGTTGAACTTGCCGCGGATCTCCTCGACGCTCGGGATGACCTCGGGGCCGACGCCGTCCATCACGAACTCGGCGTGGCCCTCCAGGACGGTCATCAGCGCGGTCAGGCGGTCGAGGACGGCCTTCTGCCCCGGCGTCTGGACCAGGTCGAGCACGGAGACGCGGCTGTCGGGGTCGCGCACGATGTCGGCCATGGCGGTGATGCCGCGGCGGACCCGCTCGGCGAGCTGGTCCTGGTTGAGCTGCGACGCGTCGACGAAGGCGCCGACCTCGCCGAGGAAGTAGCCCCGCATCCACGGCACGGCCGTGAACTGGACGCGGTGGGTGACCTCGTGCAGGCAGACCCACAGGCGGAAGTCGCGGGAGTCGGCGCCCAGCTTCCGCTCGGCCTCGACGATGTTGGGCGCGACCAGCAGGAGCTGGCCCGGGTCGGCCGAGAAGACCTCGTATTGCCCGAGGACCTTGCCCGACAGGTAGGCGAGCACCGTCCCCGCCTGCACGCCCGTGAACCGCGAGCCGATGGCCCCGACGATCGCACCCGGGGGCTTGCCGCCCGCGAGCCGCTCGGCCAGCGGCTGGATGACCTCACGCAGCCCGGCGATGTTGGTGGCGGCCCAGTCGCGACGGTCGACGACGCGGACCTCCGGGCCCTGGATCATGGCCTTGAGGCCGGTGAACTCCGAAACGTGTCCCGTAGCCTCGTCGGCGAGGCCACGCAGGTCCGTGACGGCTTCCGCCGCCTCCTCGTACGACACCGCGGGGCCGCTCTTGCCCAGCGCCGCGGCGGTTGCTGCGGCCAGATCCCAATCGACGAACTGCGCCATGAACCAAAGGTACCCGCGCGCGGCCACCGTCGCTGGAGGTGGAAACCCTGAGTACACCCTGATCGACGCAGGGTGACGGAGCCTTAGCTCAGTGGCACCCACAGGCGGCAAGAGCTGCGGCGACGCGGTCGAGCGCAACGACGGCCTGGTCCGCGTTCGTGGTCTGGTCGGCCATGAACGCGAACGCGAGCATGCGCCCGTCGGCGTCGACGACGACCCCGGCCAGCGAGTTCACGCCGGTCAGCGTCCCCGTCTTGGCGCGCACCAGCCCCGCCGCCGCGCCGCCCTGGTCCGCCTTGAGAAACCGGGTGGTGAGCGTGCCGGAGTACGCCGCGACGGGCAGCCCGCTGAAGATCGGATGCAGGTCGCCCCGGTCGGTCCGCGCGGCCGTCGCCAGGACGGCGGTGATCAGGGCCGGCGAGAGCTTGTCGCTGCGCGAGAACCCGCTGCCATCCACCAGCCCGAAGCCGGTGACCGGCAGGCCGAGCTCCTCCAGGACGCTCTTCGTGGCCGCGGCCGCGCCCTCGAACGAGGCCGGCTGGTTCTTGGCCAGCGCCACCTGCCGCGCGAGGGCGTCGGCGAGCACGTTGTCGCTCTCCTGCAACATGAACTCGACCAGCCGCGACATCGGCGCCGACTCGACCTTGCCCAGCTCCTTCGCACCCGGCGGCGCGGTACCGGCCGCGACCGCGTTCGCCGACACACCGAGCGCGCCCGCGAACGCCTGGGCCGCCTGCAGGTCGGGCTTCGGGTACCGCTGCGAGTATTTCTGCTGTTTCTGCCGCCCACCCTCGGTCATGATCGGCGTTATCACGGCCCCCGAGCCGCCGGTGATCGCGTCCGGGTCCCAGCCCGGCCCGGTGCCGGAGCCGGTGTAGACGGACACGTCGTAGATCACCTTGGTCGGCGCCTGCCCGCCGAGGGCCTCCTTCACCTGCTTGGCGAGGTCGTCGATCCGGGCCGCACCCGGGTAATAGGACGTCGGGAACACCGCCAGCGTCGGATCGCCCCCGGCCACGAGGACCACTTCACCGGCCTGCGCACCCGCGACGACCTTGGTCGGGATCCGATACGCGGGCCCCCGCGCGGCCAGCGCCGCCGCCGCCGTCACCAGCTTCGTGGTCGAGGCGGGCGTCATCGCTGCGTCCGGCTCCGAGGTGTAGATGGTCTGCCCCGTCGACACGTCCACGACGGAGGCGGTGATGTGCGGCCCGAGCTGCGGCACGGTCAGCAGCGGCCCCAGCGCCGACGTGACCCCGGCCTGCGTGGGCAGCGGCGAGTCGGCGTTCGTGGCGGCGAGCACGGCCGGCGGCGCCTTCTCCGGCGTACCGCTCTTCCAGGCCGTCTTCTGCCCGGCCCCGAGCCCGAGCGCGTCGACGATCCCGGTGCCCGCGAACACCGACGCCAGGGCGAGAACGAGCGCCACGACCACTACGATGACGGCGGCGATCAGCCCGGCCCGCCCGCTTCGCTGTGGCATTTCACTCGCCACGTGACCCTCCCCGTGTTGCCTCACCGTGCCGTACGCGAGACTAGTGGCAGGCGCAGCGGTGCGAGGGTGAGGAGTCGTCAGATGGACTTCGACGTCACGGTCGAAATCCCCAAGGGTCAGCGCAACAAGTACGAGGTTGACCACGCCACGGGCCGGATCCGCCTGGACCGGACGCTGTTCACCTCCACGCAGTACCCGGCGGATTACGGCTACATCGAGGGCACGCTGGGCCAGGACGAGGACCCGCTGGACGCCCTCGTGCTCGTGCAGTCCCCGACGTTCCCGGGCTGCCTGATCCGCTCCCGGGCGATCGGCATGTTCCGCATGACGGACGAAAAGGGCGGCGACGACAAGGTACTGTGCGTCCCCGCCGATGACCCGCGCCTGGAACACCTGCGGGACATCCACCACCTGGGCGAGTTCGACCGCCTGGAGATCCAGCACTTCTTCGAGGTCTACAAGGACCTGGAGCCGGGCAAGAGCGTCGAGGGCGCCACCTGGGTCGGCCGGGTCGAGGCCGAGGCGGAGATCGTCGAGTCCCGCCGCCGCTACACGGAGGCGATCGAAGCGGGCACCTACCACGACCCGGGCGTAGCCCCGATCGCCCGCCCGCTCCACTAACCCCAGCCACAACGCCAAGCGCCCGGGACCGGACCACCGGGCGCTTCCGCGTTTCTACAAGCCATTGCGCCGGGGGTACTCCCACAACCCCAGAAATCCCCACCCGCCTCATAAGCAGCAGGCTCACCCCGCAACCGCAACCGGCGCAGGCGAGCGCACCGAAGCTTCGGGCCGTAGTCTCCCTCCGCACCACCACGCCCTACGCTCAGCGGCCTCCTTCTCGGCGGCGTTCCCCAGCTGCTACGAGGTTCCTCCAGGTCCGTCTGCACCACCTCACGAGACGCAGGGCCTCCAAAGCGCCCAAACGCCACGTACACGCGCGCGAGTTCGTCGCCTAGAACATGCCGTAGAGCCCCAGCACCGCACACGCCAGCGGAATGACCGACACCACGCACAACGTGTCGAGCAGTTCCGCCGCCCGCCCCGTGTAGGGCGACACCGGCCGCACGGCCGCGCGCGCTCCCGCCACGGCGACGACGAACGCAGCCAGCGGTACCAAACCCGCCAAAATCCGCCCGTCGAACTTGACGAACAAGGCGAGCAGGCCCAGTCCAACCGCGCCCGCCACGATCAGCGGCAGCCGCTGCCGAACGGTCAGGAACGTGCGGGCCCGCAGCAGCGACGCGACCGCCGCCACCGCGACCAGCACCATCCCGGACACGTCCCCGGACCGCGCCAGCACCAGCGACGCCCCGGCCCCGGCGGCCGCGAACCCGAACAGCATCCCGGTGAGCATCTCGTCGGTACGCGCCACGGCCGCGAAGATCAACTCCCGCTCGGCCGCGGTGGTCGGTGCGACGGGCGACGGATCGCTCGACGCGTCGCCGGGCAGCGGCACCATCGGCATCGGCAACCGGCCGAGCCGGATGGCCAGCCACGGCAGCCCCGCGACACCGGCCACGAGCAGGGCGAGCACCACCGCCGCCACGGCCGCCGGCCGGGTCACGGTCGCGAGCAGGCCGGCCATCGACCCGAGAACACCCACAGTCACGCCCGCCACGAAAATTCGCAGCAAGTGCGCAATCCCGACCGCGGCGATCATGCCGGCCAGCACGAGGGCCACGCCGCCGAGCAGTGTCCGGGCGCCCGGCGTGGCGGGTTCGGCCGCGCCCAGCCAGCCCCCGGCGGCCGCGAACGGCAGGGCATAGGCGGCCAGGCCCGCACCGACGAGAGCGTCACCGTATGCCCGGGAAGCCATGATCCCGGCCAACACCAGCCCGACCGCGACCGCGGCCGCGACCAGGGCGAGGTCGGCCCGCACGACCAGGACGAGGGCCACGAGGAGTCCGGCGCCGGCGACGCCGACGGCCGTGGCCCGCGTCGCGGCCGCGCTCCACGGGACACCCTGGCGGCGGGCACCGGCGGCAATGGTCTCGACGACGTCGTCGTATTCCAGCTCGGGCCAGCCCGAGCGGGCCGGGACGAGATGCAGGACGGCGCCGTCGCGCACCTCCTGGCTGGCCAGGTCGGCCGCGGGCGCGAGCGCGGTGCCGTCGGCCCGGCGCAGCACCCAGCCGCCGTGGCGCTCCCCGTCGTCGGCGAGCCCGGCGCCCGCGTGCTGGAGGAGCTCCGGCAGCAGCTCCGCCAGCGGTACCGCATCGGGCACGGCGACATCGATGCGCCTCCTCGGCGCATTGATGGTGATGCGGGCCAGCCCGGCCGCGACCGTCGACATGGGCATACAGGTACCACGATTCCCGGCGCCTCGTATCGCCCCACCACCCGATGACGACGCAGCGTGACGAAGCCACCACCATCAACCGGACCGGGCGGAAATTTGTCGTACCCGCCACTTAGAGTCCCCGGCGTGACATCGGTCGTCATCAAAAGATCACCTCGACGCCCCGCTCCGGAGATCCCGAGCGGGGAGCTCGTCGTGGACGCGCCACCGGAGATCCCGCCGCCGCCCGCATCGCGCTGGCAGCAGCTGATCCAGGTAGTGCCGATGCTCACGGGCACCATCGCGACGGCCTTCCTGTTCGCGGGGCGCGACGGCGGCACCTACTCCTATGTCATCGGCGCGATCTTCGGCTTCTCCACGCTCGGCATGCTGTTCACCTCCGGCGGCCTCGGCGCGCCGAAGAAGGCGGAGATGGTCACCGCCCGCCGCGAATACCTGCGGCACCTGGCCGAGCTGCGCCTCCGCGTCCGCGAGACCATCGCCAAGCAGCGCATCGGCCTGCATTACCGGCATCCCGACCCGCGGTCGCTGTGGTCCTCGGCCGCCGGCTTCCGGCTCTGGGAACGCCGACCGGCCGACGGCGACTTCGCGGTCGTGCGGGTCGCCATCGGCCCGCAGACACTCGCCACGCCCCTCGTGCCGCCCGCGACCCGACCGCTGCCGGACCTGGAGCCGATGACGGCGGCCGCACTGCGCCGTTTCCTGGACGCCTATTCGGTGGTGCCGAGCCTCCCGGTGGCCGTTTCACTGCAAAGCTTTTCCCGGGTGTACGTCCACAGCCGCCGCGATTCGCGAGCCGGATCCGGTCGCGAGCAGACCGGTGCGCTCGACCCCGCGCGGGCGCTGACCAGGGCCATACTCGCGCAGCTGACCGTCTTCCACGCGCCCGAGGACCTCGTGGTCGCGGTCTGTGCCGGGCCGGACCGGCGGGCCTGGTGGGAGTGGACGAAGTGGCTGCCGCACGCCCTGCACCCCACCCGCACGGACGCGGTCGGGCCGGTGCGGCTGTTCGGCGAGACCGCGAAGGAGCTCGAGTCGCGCCTCGACGACCTGGTGCGCAGCCGCGGCCGGTTCGACGGCGAGCCCGACGGCCCGGGGGCGATGCCATACATCGTGGTGGTGCTCGACGGCGCCGACCTGACCGGCAGCGGGCACCTGGGCACCGACGGGGGCATCGAAGGCGTCACGCTGATCGAGCTCGACCGGGATCCGCCGCGCCTGCTCGACCCGGCCGCGATCGTGCTCGACATCGCCGACGGGCGGCTGACCACGATCTCGGCCGACAGCGACGCCGCCGATCCGCAGCCACCGGTCGGGGTCGCCGACGCCCTCGATCCGGCCGAGGCCGAGGCGGTCGCGCGGCGGCTCGCCCCGCTGCGGCTGGCGGGCGCGGCCGCCGGTGACCGGCCGAGCGCTGAGGCCCGCGAGTCCGGTGCCGACTTCCCGGCGCTGCTCGGGCTCGGCGATCCGGAGGCGCTGGACCTGACCCGGCTGTGGGCGCCGCGCCCGCACCGCGACCGGCTGCGGATCGCGATCGGCGTCGGGCCGCTGGGCCAGCCGATCGACCTGGACCTCAAGGAGTCGGCCGAGGACGGGATGGGCCCGCACGGGCTGCTGATCGGCGCGACCGGCTCCGGCAAGTCGGAGCTGCTGCGCACGATCGTGCTCGGGCTCGTCGCGACGCACTCGTCGGAGACGCTCAACCTGGTGCTCATCGACTACAAGGGCGGCGCGACCTTCGCCCGGATGGACCGCCTCCCGCACGTGGCCGCGTTCATCTCCAACCTGAGCACGGAGCTGCTGCTGGTCGACCGCATGACCGACGCCATCACCAGCGAGCTTGTCCGGCGCCAGGAGCTGCTGCGCCGGGCCGGCGACTTCGACTCGGTCCGCGACTACGAGCGGGCCCGCGTCGGGGGTGCGCCGCTGGCCCCGCTGCCGAGCCTGCTCATCGTGTGCGACGAGTTCACCGAGCTGCTGGAGGCGAAGCCCGAGTTCATCGACCTGTTCGTGCAGATCGGGCGGGTCGGCCGCTCGCTCGGCATCCATCTGCTGCTCGCCACCCAACGGCTGGAGGAGGGGCGGCTGCGCGGCCTGGACACCCACCTGTCCTACCGCATCGCCCTGCGCACCTTCTCGACACTGGAATCGCGGGCGGTGCTGGGGGTGGCGGACGCGTACGAGCTGCCGAAGAAGCCGGGCGGACAGGGTCTCATCAGGAGCGGCGTCGAGCCGATCACCCGGTTCCGGGGCGCCTACGTCGGCGGCCGCTGGCACCGCAGCGGCGGCCCCGTGCCGGCCGGCCGCAGCGCGAGCGGGCCGCTGGTCCGGCGATACAGCATGGAATACGCGCCGGAGTCACCCGCACCGCAGCGCGATCCGGCGACGACGGATGCGCCCGAGTCGCCGGACGGCGGCACGCTGCTGGACATCGTCGTCGACCAGATCGCCGGCCGGGGCGTGCCGGCGCACCAGGTGTGGCTGCCGCCGCTTCCCGCCGCCGCCCCGCTGAGCGACCTGCTCGGCCCCCTCGCCGCGGACCCGGACCGCGGCCTGACGGTCACCGACCGGCAGCTGCGCGGGGCGCTGCACGTGCCGGTCGGGCTGATCGACAATCCGTTGCAGCAGCGCCGAGACGTCCTGTGGCTGCGCCTCGACGGTGCGCACGGGAACGTCGCCGTCGTCGGCGGCCCGCGCAGCGGCAAGTCCGTGGCCCTGCGCACGCTGATCACGGCCCTGGCCGTCACGCACACACCGGCGGAGATCCAGGTCTACTGCCTCGACTTCGGCGGCGGCCAGCTGGCCGCCCTGCGCGAGCTGCCCCACGTCGGCGGCGTCGCGGGCCGCCTCGACGCCGACGCGGTCCGGCGCACGGTCGGCGAGGTCGCCACACTGCTGGCCGACCGCGAGCAACGCTTCGCCGCCGCCGGCATCGACAGCATGGCGGCCTACCGGCACCGACGCGCGGCGAACCCGGCCGACCAGACCACCGCGGCCGACCCAGCCAACGCGGCCAATCAGGCCAACGCGGCCGACCAGGCCGACCTAGCCAATGCGGTCGACCAGGCCAACGTGGCCAACGTGGCCAACGGGGCCGATCAGGCCGGCCCAGCCAACGCGGCTGCCCGGGCCAACGCGGCTGCCCGGGCCGACGCGACTACCCGAGCCGACGCGGCCATCGCAGCTCGCGGGACCAACGCGGCTGACCCAGCCAACGCGGCCGACCCGGCGAATGCGGCGGACCGGGCCAACACGTCTATCGAGGCTAGCGAGGCGAGCAGGGCTGACGGCGCTGACGGGTCGGGTGGCGCCGAGAACCTCGACGATGGCTGGGGCGACGTGCTCCTGGTCGTCGACGGCTGGCCGACCGTGCGCCGGGACTACGAAGACCTGGAGCCGGCCCTCACGGACATCGCGGTACGCGGGCTGGCGTACGGCATCCATGTGGCCGTCTCCGCCTCCCGCTGGATGGACCTGCGCTCCGGGCTCCGCGACCAGCTCGGCGCCCGGATCGAGCTGCGCCTCGGCGACCCGGGCGACTCCCTCGGCTCCCGCAGGGCCGCCGCTGCCGTCCCGCTCGAGGCGCCCGGGCGCGGCATCACCCGGGACGGCCTGCACCTGCTGATGGCGCAGCCGCAGCTCACCGGCGGCGAGCCGGCCGACCTGGTGGCAGCGCTCGCCGCGGCCTGGACCGGCCCGCCGGCCCGCCCGGTACGGTTGCTGCCGGCGGCCCTGCCCTACACGGCGATCGCCGACGACGCCGACCCGGCCAACCGCCTGGCCCTGCCCATCGGCATCGCCGAGTCGAACCTCGGCCCGGTCCGCATCGACTTCGCGAGCGAACCGCACCTGCTGGCGTTCGGCACCGCCGAGTGCGGCAAGTCGACCCTGCTGCGCGGCCTGGCCACGGCGATCAGCACGCGGTTCACGCCCGAGGAGGCGCGGATCGTGCTCATCGACTACCGCCGCAGCCTGCTCGGGGCGGTGCGGTCGGACCATCTGATCGGCTACGGCACCGGCACGGACCAGGCCGTCGACCTGATCGGGTCGGTCGCGGACTACATGCAGCGGCGCCTGCCCGGCCCGGACGTGACCGAGGACCAGCTGCGCACCCACAGCTGGTGGACGGGCCCGCAGTGCTTCGTCCTGATCGACGACTACGACCTGGTCCCGACCGCCGCCGGCAACCCCCTGACCCCGCTGCTGCCCTACCTGGCCCAGTCCCGCGACATAGGCCTGCACTTGATCATCGCCCGCCACAGCGGCGGCGCCGGCCGCGCGCTCTTCGAGCCGATCCTGCAACGCCTGCGTGAGCTCGCCTCCCCAATCCTGATCATGTCCGGCGACCGCGAGGAGAACCTCGGCCTGGGCACCATCCGCTTCGGCCCCCTACCCCCGGGCCGCGCCCGCCTGGTCACGCGAAAGGAGAACGGCACCCTGATCCAGATCGCCAACCACCCCGCCTCCTGACCAACCGGCGAAGGCAGCGGCGCGACAACCACGCCGCCCGAAGAACACCGCCCAGAGAACACCGCCCGGAGAACACCGCCCGGTCCGCCCGCCTCCAAGGCCGTGCCGTCGAGCCCGTCACGCCGCTGTGCCTCACCGCGACCGCCCTAGAGCCTCCATGCAGCCGGCAACCGCGCGGGCTTGAACACCGCGTGGGCTTGAACACGCCGCACGGACCGGCGAACCGCGCACGCCTGAAACACTGCGAGCCGGACACCGCGCGCGCCAGAACAACGTGCAAGCTGGAACACCGTGCGGCCGGGGCAGTCCGCAGCGAGCCGCCCGGCCGCCGGTGCGCCGACGCGTGAGCCGCAGCGCGGGTGCACTCCTTCCGGCGACGTGTGGCCACCTGACTGACAGAAGCGGGGCTTAGCGGTCAGAATGGGGGCCATCGCGCTCAAACTTGTCGCCCGCGCCGCCGGCCGTGTCCTTGCTTTGGGACTGTCGGCGGCGCTTGGCTGTTCCGGTGGGGTTCTGGTCGGGGTCGGCGGCGCGCACGCGGATGAGGCGCGGAGCGAGCAGTGGCAGCTCGGAGCCCTCGACGCGCGGGACGCCTGGAAGGTGTCCACCGGCCGGGGCGTGATCGTGGCTGTGATCGACAGCGGGGTCGACGCCTCGCATCCGGACCTCGACGGGCAGGTGCTGCCCGGGGTTGATCTCGTTGATCCGGGGGCGGGCAATCAAGGGCAGTTCGACCCCGTCGGGCACGGGACCACCGTGGCGGCGCTCATCGCCGGGAGCAGCCGGGACAACGCCGGGGCTGAGGGGATCGCGCCGGGGGCCAAGATCCTGCCGATCCGGGTGCTGGACAAGGCGAACAAGTACGACGATCCCGGGGTTGTCGCGCAGGCGCTGCGGTGGGCGGTCGACCATCACGCGTCGGTGATCAATCTTTCGCTGGGCGGGGCGTTGCGCAGTGAGGCGATCGCGGGGGCATTGCAGTACGCGGCGGCGCACGATGTCGTGGTTGTCGCGTGCACCGGGAACATCGCGACCGATACGTCGATCCATCAGGTCTGGTACCCGGCCCGGGAACCCGGCGTGGTCGCCGTCGCCGGGCTGGGAGCGATGGCCGGCGCCCGCGGGACCGGCAGCCAGAGCAGCGAGACGCTGTGGTCGGGATCGCTGACCGGGCCCGAGACGGTGCTCGCGGCGCCCGCGGTGAACCTCATCGGGGCCAAGCCCGGCGGCGGGTACTGGCAGGTCCAAGGCACCAGCTTCGCCGCGCCGCTGGTGGCCGGGGCGGCCTCGCTGGTGCGGGCCCGGTTCCCGAAGATGAGCGCGGCCAACGTCATCAACCGGCTGATCGGCACCGCGAAGGACCTCGGACCCCGGGGGCGCGACGACCGGTTCGGCTACGGCGAGGTCGACCCGGCCGCCGCCCTGCGCACCGACGTCGGCGAGGTCAGCGACAACCCGCTCACCGAGACCATCGGCCAGGCCGAGCATGTGCAGACGGCCCCGGCCCCGGTCGACGGGCCGATGCGGCCGGGCGGCGCGGCGCCGATGCCGAGCGCGTCGGCGGAGCCGGAGCTCCAGCAGCAGCTGGCCAGCGACGGCCGCGAGCAGGTCAGCGCGGTCGCCGGCCTCACCGCGATGCTGCTGATCCTCGTCGCCGGCGCCGTCGGGGTCCTGTTCCACAACCGCCGCCGCGGCAAGCACAGCCTGTAAAGCGATCAGCGATCAGCGACCGGCAAAGCGGCATCGCCACGGCAAGCGCAGTGAGAACCGCAAAAGCGATCAGCAGCCGAGCGCAAGCACAGCCCGTAAAGCGACCGGCCAGCGGCAGATCGGTACCGCCAAGGAAAGCGGCAATGACAACAGCGCGCTAAGCGCACTTCCCCGTGTTCGTCGGATCGGTGTGCTGCACGCCCGCGTTGGCGACGACCGCGGCCTCGTCCGCCGTCACCGCGAAGCCCGTCTGCGGGTCGTCGGCGGCCGCGGCGAAGATGATGCCGAGGACCTCACCGTTGGGGGCGAGCAGCGGGCCGCCCGAGTTGCCCGAGCGGACCAGGGCGCGGATCGTGTAGATCTCGCGGGTGACCTTGCCGTCCTCGTAGATGTCCGGGCCGGTGATCTTGCGGTAGTCGCGGATGCGGGCGGACTGGGCGTCGTAGGGGCCGTCGAGCGGGTATCCCAGGACGATCGCGTCGGCGTTGGAGTCGGCCTTCGACTTGGCGAACGGCATGATCGGGGCCTGGAGGTTCTTGACGTACAGGACGGCGATGTCGCGCTCGGGGTCATACGCGACGACGGTCGCCGGGAGTGGCCGGGACGAGCCGTCGACCAGGATGCTCACCGTCTTCGTGCCGGCGACGACGTGGGCGTTGGTCATGACGCGGTTCTGGGCGTAGACGAAGCCGGAGCCCTCGATCCGCCGCGAGCAGCTCGGGGCCTGGCCGAGGACCTTGACCACCGACTTCTTCGAGTTCTTCACGAGCTCGGAGCCGGCGAGCTTCGGGTCGGGCGGCGAGACGTCCTTGACCCGGGTCGGCGAGAGGCCGTCGAACACGTCCGGGAAGCCGCGGGTGTCCACAGTGTCACGCAACGCTTGGGACAGGGCGTCAGCCTGGGCCGGCATCGCCTTGTCGACGACGTTCAAGATGATCGAGTTGCTGACGGAGCGGGCCAGCCACGGCAGCGACGAGGTGCTCAGGGGCGCCGCGACGAGCCACACCACAAGCAGTACCGCCACAACCGAAACGACCGCGCCGCCCGCGTTGTCCACCGCTTGGGCGTTGCGGTTGACGATCGCGTTGCGCAGCCGGTTGCCCAGGTAGCTGGCGAGGGCCTGACCCGCGATCGCCAGGCCGAAGACCATCGAGAGCGAAATGATCACGCGGGCCTGGTCGGACTCGAAGAAGTTCTCGGCCAGCAGCGGGCCGAGCTGCAGGCCGAGCAGCGCGCCGCCGAAGAAGCCGACGAAGGACAGCAGACCAACAAGGAACCCCTGGCGATATCCGTTGATTGCGAACATCACCATGAGGAGCAGGAGGACGATATCGATCACGCTGCCAGACACGCATTCAACGTACAGGGGCGGCACCAGATGTCGGCAGTTCCTCGACCCGGCCGGTCGGCCACTCCACCGCCCATCCGCCGAGTTCCAGCAGCGTAGACAGCACGCCCGCGGTAAAACCCCACACCAACATGTCGTGTATCCGAAACGCGGGGCCGATCCACCCGCTCGGGTGGCGCAGCCGCAGCCGGTGCGCGGGATCGACCAGCTCACGGATGGGGAGGCGCTCGACGCGGGCCACCTCGCGGGGGTCGGCCGGGCCGACCGGGTGCGGCGCCCGCCACCACGCGACCACCGGCGTGACCAGGAAGTTACTGACCGGGATCCACAGTGTCGGCAGCGTCGCGACGACCTCGACCGTGCTCGGGTCCAGGCCGACCTCCTCCTCGGCCTCCCGCAGCGCGCACGCGACCGTGTCGGCGTCGCCGGGGTCGACGGCACCGCCCGGGAACGCGGGCTGGCCGGCGTGGTTACGCATGGTGGCGGCGCGCTGCAGGATGAGTACGTCGGGGCCGGTCACCGGGTCCTCGCCGAACAGGATGAGGACCGCGCTCTGCCGCTGCCCCTCGCCGTCAGGCGTGGGCAGCCGCGTGAAGTCGGCCGCGTCCGCCGAGCGCAGGCGGGTGAGCAGCGGTTCGAGCCAGTCCGGCGGTGCGGCGCTCATGACACACCCAGGTACTGCTTGGTCAGCTCCCGCAGCTGCGGCTCCGTGAGCGGGTCGCCGCGGTACGCGTAGGCGATCCGGCCCCCCGGCGTCACGAACAGCGTCGCCGGCAGCGAGACCAGCGGCTTGGAAACCACGGCCCCCGCGGCGATCGCGAACTGCTGCTTCTGGTCCTCCAGGATGGGAAACGTCAGCTTGAGCTCCTCGATCACCGACTGCGCCTGGTCGTGGCGGTCCTTGGTCGCGATGCCGACCACCCGCACCTTGCCGGCCGCCGCGAACCGCTCGAACACCGGCAGCTCCTGACGGCACGGCCCGCACCACGACGCCCACAGGTTGACGACGGTGGGCTGCCCGCCGAGGTCGGCCACGTCGATGTATCGCCCGCCGTCGAAGCACGGCAGCGCCATCGCCGGCAGCCCAGGAGCCGAGGCCGAAGCCGGGGCCGGCGCCGAGGAGCCAGCGGCTTTCTCGATGCACCGCGGCCCGGTCGGCGCGGTGGCCTCATTCGCCGACGGCTGCACGTCCGCGGTGCACCCGGCCAGCAGTACAAAAGCCAGCGCAAACGGCAGGACCCTCACAGCACCAGCTCCGCCAGCTCGGCCGCGCGCGGGCCTTTCAGCAGCTTGACGGCGGTCTCGACCTCGGTCGGCCCGAGCCCGTAGGAGGGGCACTCCCGCTTGAGCGTGCACGCCCCGCAGGCCGGCTTGCGCGCGTGGCAGACCCGGCGCCCGTGGAAGATGATCCGGTGGGAGAGCATCGTCCAGTCCCGCGGCGCGAACAGCGCGGCGATGGCGAACTCGATCTTCACCGGGTCGGTCTCCGCGGTCCACTCCCAGCGGTGTACCAGCCGCTGGAAGTGCGTGTCGACAGTGATCCCGGGCACGTCGAACGCGTTGCCGAGCACGACGTTGGCCGTCTTGCGCCCGATCCCGGGCAGCGCGACGAGCTCGTTGAGGGTGCCCGGCACCTCGCCGCCGTGCCGCTCGACCAAGGCCTGCCCGAGTCCGATGAGCGACTCGGTCTTGTTGCGGAAGAAGCCGGTCGGCTTGATGAGCTCCTGCATTTCGATCGGGTCGGCGCCGGCGTAGGCGGCCGCGTCGGGGTAGCGGGCGAACAGCTTCGGCGTCACCTGGTTGACCCGCTCGTCCGTGCACTGCGCCGACAGGATCGTGGCGACGGCGAGCTCGAGGGGGCTGGTGAAGTCGAGCTCGCAGTGGGCGTCGGGATGAATGCTCACCAGCGCGCGCCCGATCCGCCGCGCCCGCCGCTTCAGTGCCAACGCGGTCTCAGTCACCCACCGACAATACGTCGCCCCCTCAGACACACGATCGAACGACCCGAACCAGAAGAGCAAAGGCATGAAGAGCAAAAGACAGAAGGGCAGAAACAGAAGAGCAGAAACAGAAGAACCAAGCAGGGGATTCCGAGGCCGCTTCGCTCCCGCCCCGGGCAAGGGGCTCCCGCCCCCTGCACCCCGGCCAGGCCCGACGGCACCAATGACGTGCGCCGAGACGAGGAAACCCCACCAAGCGGACATATACGAAATATCCGATAAGTCGAGCGCAGCGCGGCGCGAAGCGCCCGACTTATCGGATCGAAACGCGGACCAGCCGGAGTAGAACAGCCGGAGCGGCAGAAGGTCAGGCGGCCGGAGCGGCAGAAGGTCAGGCGGCCGGAGCGGTGATCGTGCCGTCCTCGGCGATCTTGGCGCCTGTCGTCGGGAAGTCCTGCTTCGTCAGGTTCGACACGAACGGGATGGCCTGCTTCTTCGAGTCGGGCTGGGGCAGGCCCGGCGAGACCATGACCGTCGGGGTCAGGGTGCCGCCCTTCCACGTACCGTCGCCGAGCAGTGTCACTTTCAGGACACCGCCGATCCCGACCGTGCCGCCCGTCGACAGGGCCTTGTAGCCGGCGAAGTTGCCAAGGCTGTAGGCGATCAGCCGGCCCTTGTAGAACTCCATCGCGCGCATGACGTGCGGGCCGTGGCCGACGACGAGGTCGGCGCCGGCGTCGACCACGCGGTGGCTGAAGGCGACCGGGTTGCAGCGGTTCTCGCCGAGGAACATCTCGGTCTCGTTCTTCGCGTGGGTCTTGTCGGAGCCTTCGGCGCCCATGTGGACCTGGACGACGACCATGTCGGCCTTGGTGGCCGCCTCCTTGACGATCTTCTCCGCGGCGTCGAGGTCGGAGCACAGGTTCGACCACTTGTAGGAGGCGAAGCCGATCACGGCGATCTTGACGCCCTTGGCCTCGCCGACGGAGATGTCGCCGGGCCAGCCGGTGTACTTGATGCCGGCGCCGTCCAGGGCCTTCTGCGAGTTCTTGTAGCCGACCTCGCCGAAGTCGTAGGCGTGGTTGTTGGCCATGTTCATCATCTTGAAGCCGGCGTCGGTGAGGTTCTGCACGTAGCCGGGCGGGGTGCGGAAGGCGAAGCAGGTCTTGCCGGCGCTGTCGGCCGAGCACTTGCCGACACCGGTGTCGTCGGTGAGGACCTGCTCGAGGTTGCCCATCTGGAAGTCGGCCGCGAGGTACTTCTTCACCGGGTCGAAGAAGCCCTTGCCGGCGTTCGGCGGGAGGCCGTTGGGGGCCATGCCCATGACGATGTCGCCGGTCGCGCTCAGCGTGATGCCCTCGGCCGGGCCGGGCACGCCGCCCGCGGGGGCCGAGGCGCCGCCGGAGGACTTCGAGCCGTTGCCGGCCCCGGCGGGCTGCTGCGACGACTGGCCCTGGTTGGAGACCGGTTTATCGTCGCCGCCGCCGAGGAAGGTGGCCGCGCCCGCGGTGCCGGCACCGATGACCACGGCCGCGACCGCACCCAGGATGATCGCCGTGCGGCGCCCGCCACCGCGCCGGGGCTCCGGCGGCTCGCCGGGTGGCAGCGGCAGCTTGCGGCGCCCGGCCCGCTCCTCGGGCTCGTAGGCGCGGGCGGCGTAGAGGTCCTCGGGGCGCTGCGGGCCGGGGATGGGCTCCCGCTCGCCGCCGTAGAGGGGCTGCACGGGCGGCGCACCGTAGACGGACCCGGTGCGCTCGCCGCCCCAGATGTTGCCGGAGCCGGGCTCCTCCGCGGGCTGCGGACGACCCGCGTCCGCGGACTGCGGACGACCCGCCGCAAATCCGTCGAAACGACCCGTCGGCGCCCCGTAACCTCCGGCCGGACCGGTCGGTTGCTCCGATGGGGATGGAGGGGGTGTGGACCGGCCCCGCTCAGGCTGCTCGTCCGGCCAGCGGGACGGGCCTGCGCCGTACACCGTCATGAGATCCACCCCACCACTCGGCGACGCTCCGCGCCCACGGCGAGCACGAGCGGGTCATGTCCGACGCGAAGATATCGCACCCCCGCGAACCGGGGATCGCCATTGTGGATGACCGCCCCCGTCCGGAAGACGACCTCGTATGCATAAACTGGCGTTCGGCCGACGAATTTAGAGGTGGACGCGATGGACGAGACACTGGCGCGCAGCGGGATCTTCCAAGGGGTCGAGCCCGACGCCGCGGAATCGCTCGCCAAGGAGATGGAGACGATCGACGTCCGCAAGGGCGAGGTCGTGTTCAGCGAGGGCGAGCCCGGCGACAGTCTCTACATCGTGCTGTCCGGCAAGATCAAGGTCGGGCGCCGCGCGGCCGACGGCCGGCAGAACCTGATCGCCGTCATGGGGCCCAGTGACATGGTCGGCGAGCTGTCGCTGTTCGACCCGGGACCGCGGACCGCGACCGCCACCGCGGTGCTCGACACCCGGCTGGCCCGGCTGCGCAAGCAGGCGCTGCGGCCGTGGCTGACCAACCGGCCGGAGATCGCCGAGCAGCTGCTGCGCGTGCTGGCCCGCCGCCTGCGCCGCACCAACGACTCCCTGGCCGACCTGATCTTCACCGACGTCCCCGGCCGCGTCGCCAAGACGCTGCTGCAGATGGCCGGCCGCTTCGGCACCCGCGACGGCGGCGTGCTGCGGGTCAACCACGACCTCACCCAGGAGGAGATGGCCCAGCTCGTCGGCGCCTCCCGGGAGACCGTCAACAAGGCCCTGGCCGACTTCGCCTCGCGCGGCTGGCTGCGGCTGGACGGCAAGAGCGTGATCATCATGGACCCCGAGCGCCTGGCCCGCCGCGCGCGCGTCTGAGCACCACCGAGGCCGCCGACACCCCGGCGGCCTTCACACTGCGCGAAAAACAATCAGGCTTGACTGTTTGTTTCCGGCGCGGGATGCTGAGCCACATGCAGGAGCGGAGCCGGGTCACCCAGCGCCGGCTCCTCGAGGCCACCGTCGAGTGCCTCTACGAGTTCGGCTGGTCCGGCGCCACCACCACCGTCATCGCCGAGCGCGCCGGCGTCTCCCGCGGCGCCCAGCTGCACCACTACCCGACCCGCGCCGCCCTGGTCCTCGCGGCCGTCCAGCACCTGGCCGAGCGCCGCGCGGAGGAGATCCGCAAGGAGGCCGCCGAGCTCACCGGCGACCGGGCGGAGCGCCTCGACCGGGTCGTCGAGCTCCTCGCCGCGGCCTTCACCGGCCCGCTCTTCGTCGCCGCCCTCGAGGTCTGGGTGGCCGCGCGCACCGACGCCGAGCTGCGCGACGCCCTCGTGCCCCTGGAGGCCCGGGTCGGCCGCGAGATGCACCGGCTCACCGTCGACGTTCTGGACGCGGACGAGTCGCGGCCGGGCGTCCGCGAGGCAGTACAAGCGACGCTCGATCTTTTGCGGGGGCTCGGTGTGGCCAATCTGCTCACGGATGACACCGCCCGCCGCACGCAGCTCCTGGCGGCCTGGAAGCACCAGCTCGCAACGCTGATCTAGGAGAGTCCGAATGCTCGACGAGGTGCTGCAGGACCTGGAAGCGGAGTCGGCCGCGCTCGACCGGCTGGTCAGCGGTCTGAGCCCGCAGGAGTGGAGCCACCCGACCCTGGCGCCGGGCTGGACCGTGGCCCATCAGATCGCCCATCTGCACTGGACCGACGAGGTCGCCACGCTCGCCAACGCCGACCCGGACCGCTTCTACGCGCGGCTGGCCGAGTCGATGGACGACCCGCTGACCTACGTCGACCGGGCCGCGGCGGCCGGTGTCGCCCCGCCGGACGAGCTGCTCCCCCGCTGGCGGGCCGGCCGCCGAGCGCTGATCGACGCCCTCAAAGCGGTGCCGAACAACGAAAAACGCCCCTGGTTCGGTACTGCCATGTCGCCCGTCTCCAGCGCCACCGGCCGGATGATGGAGACCTGGGCGCACGGCCGCGACATCGCCGACACCTTCCCCGACCAGTCGCGGGAGTACGCCCAGCCAACCGCCCGTTTACGGCATGTCGCTTTCATCGGCTACCGCACCATCGGCCACGGTTTCGAAAGCCACGGCCGCCCGGCGCCGACCGAACCCTTCCGCGTCGAGTTGATCATGCCCGACCGGGAACAACTCGCATTCGGCCCCGAAGCCGCCGGCAACCGCGTGACCGGCCCGATCCTGGACTTCTGCCTCCTGGTCACCCAGCGCCGCCACCCGGCCGACCTGGCCCTGCAGGCCTCCGGCGACGAAGCGAACGCGTGGCTGACCGTGGCTCAGGCGTTCGCCGGCCCGCCCGGCGAGAAGCGCGAGCCGAAGGCGGCCCGCAACCGATGACGGAGCCTCTGCGGATCGGCAACGCCTCGGGCTTCTACGGCGACCGCGCGAGCGCCTGGCAGGAGATGCTCGACGGCGGCGACCTCGACGTGCTCACCGGCGACTACCTGGCCGAGCTGACGATGCTCATCCTGGGCCGCGACCGGTTGAAGGACCCGTCGACCGGCTACGCCAAGAGTTTCCTGCGCCAGCTGGAAGCCGTCCTCGGCACCGCCAAGTCCCGCAACGTCCGCCTGGTCGCCAACGCCGGCGGCCTCAACCCCGCGGGCCTGGCCGCCGCGATCCGCGCCCTGGCCGAGCGGCTGGGCCTGGACGTGGCGGTAGCCCACGTGGAGGGCGACGACGTCACCGCCCGGATCGAGGGCCTGACCGCGAATGCGTACCTGGGCGCGTTCGGCATCGCCGAGTGCCTCAAGGCGGGCGCGGACGTGGTCGTCACCGGCCGCGTCACCGACGCCTCCCTGGTTGTAGGCCCCGGCATCGCGCACTTCGGCTGGACCCGCGCCGACCTGGACCAGCTGGCCGGCGCAACGGCAGCCGGCCACGTCCTGGAGTGCGGCACCCAGGCCACCGGCGGCAACTACGCCTTCTTCACCGAGCTCCCCGACAGCGCCCGCCGCCCCGGCTTCCCCCTCGCCGAGCTGCACAGCGACGGCTCCGCGGTGATCACGAAGCACCCCGGCACCGGCGGCGCCGTCACGGTGGAAACGGTCACCGCCCAGCTCCTGTACGAAATCGGCACCCCCACCTACCTGGGCCCGGACGTGGTCACGGACTTCACGACCATCCGCCTGACCGCCGACGGCCCGGACCGGGTCCGCATCGAAGGCGTCCGCGGCACCCCACCCCCGCCGGACCTGAAGATCGGCGTCAACACCCTGGGCGGCTTCCGCAACGCGATGACGTTCGTCCTGTGCGGTCTCCAGATCCCCGAGAAAGCCGCTCTTGTACAGGCTCAGCTCACCGATGCCCTCGGAGCCGACGGCCTGGAGTTCACCCTGGCCCGCACCGACCACCCCGACGCGACCACGGAGGCGGCGGCCAGTGCCCTGCTGACGGTCTCGATCAAGGACACCGACGCCAAGCGGGCCGGCCGCCCGTTCTCCCAGGCCGCGGTGGAGCTGGCGCTCGCCTCGTACCCCGGCCTGGCCTTGACCGCCCCGCCCGGCGACGCCACCCCCTTGGGCGTCTTCACCGCCGCCTACCTCCCCCAGGGCGACGTCGACCAGGTCGCGGTCCTCCCGGACGGCACCCGCAAACGCATTCCCGCGCCAACCACGACGGCGACCCACAATATGGTGATAAGTCCGAAAAATCCGGATCGCGAAGCGTCTGGATTTTTCGCGACACCACCAGCGACCAGACGAGCACCACTCGGCGAGCTGTTCGGCGCCCGGTCCGGCGACAAGGGCGGGGACGCCAACATCGGGGTCTGGGCCCGCAACGACCGCGACTACGAGTGGCTTCGGGTTCATCTCACTGCAGAACGCCTCCAGGAGTTGCTGCCCGAGACCGGCGAGCTCGCCGTCGAGCGTCACGAGCTGGAAAACCTGCGGGCGGTGAACTTCGTCGTGCGCGGGATCCTCGGGGACGGGGTGGCCGCCAGCACGCGATTCGATCCGCAGGGCAAGGCGCTCGGCGAGTGGCTGCGGTCGCGGATCGTGGACTTGCCGCTATGAGCGACCCCTTCGTGACCGAGGAGCGGCGCCGGCTGCGGGAGCTCACCCGCGCCTTCGTGGACCGCGAGGTGCTCCCCCACCTCGACGGCTGGGAGCGGGCCGGGGAGGTGCCGCGCGGGCTGCACAAGACGGCGGCCGGCGTCGGGCTGCTCGGGATCGGGTTTCCGGAAGCGGTCGGCGGGTCCGGCGGGGATCTGCTCGACACGATCGTGGTGACCGAGGAGCTGATCCTCGCCGGTGGATCGTCGGGGCTGGTCGCGGCGCTGTTCACGCACGGGATCGCGGTGCCGCACATCGCCGCCACCGGGCGGGGCGAGCTCATCGACGCGTTCGTGCGGCCGACCCTCGCCGGCGAGCGGATCGGCTGCCTGGCCATCACCGAGCCGGACGGCGGGTCCGACGTGGCCGGCATCCGCACCAGGGCGGTCGACGACGGCGAGCACTACATCGTCAACGGGGCCAAAACGTACATCACCAGCGGAGCCCGGGCCGACTTCGCCACCGTCGCCGTGCAGACCGGTGAGGGGTTCCGGCTCCTCGTGGTCGACGGCGGCTTCCAGGTCACCCGCAGGCTGGACAAGATGGGCTGGCACTGCTCGGACACCGCGGAGCTGGCGTTCGTGGACGTGCGGGTGCCCAAGGGCCACGTCGTGGGCGGGTTCGCCGAGCTCATGGCCCACTTCGCGACCGAGCGGCTGTCGCTGGCCGTGCAGGCGTACGCCATCGCCGAGCGCTGCCTCGACCTCACCCTGGCCTGGGTGCGCGACCGGCACACGTTCGGGCGGCCGCTGTCCAGCCGGCAGCTGGTGCGGCACCGGCTGGCGGAGATGGCGCGGCAGGTGGCGGTGGCCAAGACGTACGTCCGCCACGTGGCCGTCCGTGTCGCAAGCGGCGAGCGGCTCGTTACGGAGGTGGCGATGGCGAAGAACACCGCGGTCGCGACCTGCGACCACGTCGTCGACCAGGCCGTGCAGCTGCACGGCGGCCTGGGGTACGTCCGCGACGCCGAGGTCGAGCGACATTATCGCGACGCTCGGATCATGGGCATCGGCGGCGGGACCACGGAGATCATGAACGAGATCATCGCGAAGCAGTTGGGGGTCTGAGGCCATGCCGATACTCACGAGTGCCCTCGACCCGCGGGGTGCCGTCTACGCCGAGAACCGCGCGGCCATGCTGGAACGGCTGACCGACCTGGAGTCGGCGCTGCGGCAGGCCCGGGGCGGCGGGGGCGACAAGTACGTGGCCCGGCACCACGCGCGGGGCAAGCTGCTGCCGCGCGAGCGGATCGAGCTGCTGATCGACCGCGACTCGCCGTTCCTGGAGCTCTGCCCGGTCGCGGCCTGGGGCACCGACTACCCGGTCGGGGCGAGCGTCGTCGCCGGCATCGGGGTCGTCGAGGGCGTGCCCTGCGTGATCGTCGCCAACGACCCGACGGTGCGCGGCGGCGCGGTCAACCCGTTCTCGCTGAAGAAGACCCAGCGCGCCGCGCAGATCGCCCGGGAGAACCGGCTGCCGCTGGTCAACCTGGTCGAGTCGGGCGGGGCCGACCTGCCTCAGCAGGCCGAGATCTTCATCCCCGGCGGGGCCGCGTTCCGGGACCTGACCCGGCTGTCGGCGGCCGCGATCCCGACGGTCGCGGTGGTGTTCGGCAACGCGACGGCCGGCGGCGCGTACGTCCCCGGCATGTCCGACTACACGATCTTCGTGCGCGACCGGGCCAAGGTGTTCCTGGCCGGACCGCCGCTGGTGAAGATGGCCACCGGTGAGACGGTCGACGACGAGACGCTCGGCGGCGCCGCCATGCACGCCACCCGCTCCGGCCTGGCCGACTTCATCGCCGAGGACGAGCGCGACGGCCTGCGCCTGGCCCGCGCCTGCGTGCGCAACTTCGGCCACTCGGTGACCCGCACCTACGGGGCCGAGCCCAAGTTCGACGCCGACGACCTGCTCGGCATCCCCTCGGCCGACCTGCGGGTGCCGTTCGACCCGCGGGAGATCCTGGCCCGGGTCCTCGACGGCAGCGAGTTCGACGAGTTCAAGCCCGCCTACGGCCCGGCACTGTGCACCGGCTGGGGCGCGATCCACGGCCACCGCGTCGGCGTGCTGGCCAACGTGCGCGGCGTGCTGTTCTCGGCCGAGGCGCAGAAGGCGGCCCAGTTCATCCAGCTGGCCAACGCGACCGGCACCCCGCTGATCTTCCTGCAGAACACCACCGGCTACATGGTCGGCAGCGAGTACGAGCAGGGCGGCATCATCAAGCACGGCGCGCTGATGATCAACGCGGTGGCCAACTCGCGGGTGCCGCACCTGACCGTCAACATCGGCGCGTCCTACGGGGCCGGCAACTACGGCATGTGCGGCCGCGCGTTCGAGCCGCGGTTCCTGTTCACCTGGCCCAACGCCAAGTCCGCGGTCATGGGGCCGCAGCAGCTGGCCGGGGTGCTGTCGATCGTGGCCCGGCAGGCGGCCGAGGCCAAGGGCCACGCCTACGACGAGGAGCAGGACCGCACCATGCGGTTCATGGTCGAGCACAAGGTCGAGCAGGAGTCGGCGGCGCTGTTCCTCTCCGGCCGGCTGTACGACGACGGCGTGATCGACCCACGCGACACCCGGACGGTGCTGGGCATGTGCCTGGCGCTGGTCGGCACCGGCGAGCACGCCCAATTCGGCGTATTCCGGCACTAGGGGGAACTGCACGTGATCAGAAGGCTGCTGGTAGCCAACCGCGGCGAGATCGCCCGCCGGGTGTTCGCCACCTGCCGGGCGATGGGAGTGGAGACGGTCGCCGTCTACTCCGACGCCGATGCCGACTCACCGCACGTCGCCGAGGCCGACTACGCCGTGCACCTGCCGGGCAACTCGCCGGCCGCCACCTACCTGCGCGGCGATCTCCTCGTCGCCGCCGCGCGGAAGTGCGGCGCCGATGCTGTACACCCGGGATATGGCTTCCTGTCGGAGAACGCCGAGTTCGCCCGGGCCGTCATCGACGCCGGACTGACCTGGGTCGGCCCGTCGCCGAAGGCCATCGCGATGATGGGCTCCAAGCTGGAGGCCAAGGCACTGCTGGCCGAGGCGGGCGTGCCGATGCTGCCCACCGCGGTCGAGCCCGACGCCGTCGACGTCTTCCCGGTGCTGGTCAAGGCGTCCGCGGGCGGCGGTGGCCGGGGCATGCGGATCGTGCGCGACCGCGAGTCCCTGGCCGAGGCGGTGGCCGCGGCCCGGCGCGAGGCGGCGTCGGCGTTCGGCGACGGGACCGTGTTCTGCGAGCGGTACGTCGAGCGGGCCCGGCACATCGAGGTCCAGATCATGGCCGACTCGCACGGCAACGTGGTCCCGCTCGGCGAGCGCGAGTGCTCGATCCAGCGGCGGCACCAGAAGATCGTCGAGGAGACCCCGTCCCCGGCCGTCGACCCGCTGCTGCGCGAGAAGCTCTGCCAGGCCGCGATCACGGCCGCCCGGGCGGTGTCCTACGTCGGCGCCGGCACCGTCGAGTTCCTGCTCGCACCCAACGGCGAGTTCTTCTTCCTGGAGATGAACACCCGCCTGCAGGTCGAGCACCCGGTCACCGAGTGCGTCATCGGCGTCGACATGGTCCGCCTGCAGCTCGTCGTGGCCGAGGGCGGCCCGCTGCCGTTCAACGGGCCGCCGCCGCTGCGCGGGCACGCGATCGAGGTCCGGCTCTACGCGGAGGACCCGGCCTACGCCTGGATGCCCTCGACCGGCACGCTGCACCGCTTCGACGTCCCCGGCGCCGCGCACGCGTTCGGCCCGCTCTCCGCGCCCGGCCTGCGCCTGGACTCCGGGGTCGCGGACGGCTCGGTCATCGGCGTGCACTACGACCCGATGCTGGCCAAGCTGATCGCGTGGGCGCCCAGCCGCGCCGAGGCGGCCCGGATGCTGGGCGGGGCCCTCGCGCGCGCCCGCATCCACGGGGTGACCACGAACCGGGACCTGCTCGTGCGGGTGCTCCGGCACTCCGCGTTTCTTTCCGGCGGTACCGACACCGGCTTTTTGGATCGTCACCCCGAGGTCTTCGCACCACTGCTGTCCTCTGTGGACGCGGTGCGGCTGTCCTGTCTGGCGGCCGCCCTCGCCGGGGCCGCCCGCCGGGCCAAGACGGCGCTGCTGCCGGGGCTCCCGTCCGGCTGGCGCAACGTCCCGAGCGCGCTGCAGACCGTGGTCTACGAAGGCCCGACCGGCACCATCGAGGTCGGCTACCGCATCGACCGCGCCAACGACCTGGCCGCGTGGGCGGTGCGCCGCATCGACCCCGAGGACATCGGCCTGCCCGGCGCCGCGCTCGACCCGGCCGGCGCCCCTGACCACCCCCGGGCCGGGATTCTCAGCGCGACCGGAGACAGGGTCGTGCTCGACGTCGGCGGCGTGCGCCTGCAGTTCGCGGTGCACGAGGTCGACGGTGTGTCCTTTGTAGACAGCCCGGAGGGCTCGGTGACGCTGACGGAGCGGCCGCGATACCCGCTGCCGTCGGCCGACCAGCCCGAGGGCTCGCTTGTCGCACCGCTGCCGGGAGCGGTCGGCCGGGTTCTGGTGGTCCCCGGGCAGCGGGTCGCGGCCGGCGAGCTGCTGCTCACGGTGGAGGCGATGAAGCTCGAGCACCCCGTGCACGCCCCCACCGACGGCGTCATCAGCGACCTGCGGGTCGCGGCCGGCTCGCAGGTCGAGTCCGGTGCACTGCTGGCGGTGCTATCCCCCTCATAGTTCGTCGTCTGGAGTCGCTCGTGGATTTCGATTACACCCCTCAACAGCAGGACCTCCGGGATGCGGTGGCCAAGCTCGGCAAGCGCTTCGGCCACGAGTACTTCGTGCGCAAGGCCAAGGCCGGTGAGCACTCCGACGAGCTCTGGCAGGAGGCGGCCAAGCTCGGCTACCTGGGCGTCAGCGTGCCCGAGCAGTACGACGGCGGGGGCGGCGGCATCACCGAGCTGGCCATCGTGTGCGAGGAGCTGGCCGCGGCCGGCTCACCGCTGCTGCTCCTGGTCGTCTCCCCCGCCATCGCCGCCACGATCGTGGCCAAGCACGGCACCGCGGCGCAGCGGCAGGCCCTCCTGCCCGGGTTCGCGGGCGGCACGCTGAAGGTCTGCTTCGCCATCACCGAGCCCGACGCCGGCTCCAACTTCCACAAGCTGACGACGGTGGCCAAGCCGTTCGACGGCGGCTACGCGCTGACCGGCCGCAAGGTGTACATCTCCGGCGTCGACGAGTCCGACAAGATCATGGTCGTCGCCCGCCTGGAGGACGAGCGCACCGGCAAGCTCAAGCCGGCCATCTTCGTCGTCCCGGCCAACGCACCCGGGCTGACCGCGACGAAGATCGACATGGAGATCGTCAGTCCGGAGAACCAGTTCCAGTTGTACCTCGATGACGTGCGCGTCCCAGCTGAGGCGCTGATCGGCGAGGACCCGGAGGCCGGCCTGCCCGCCCTCTTCTCCGGCCTGAACCCGGAGCGCATCACCGTGGCCGCGATGGCCTGCGGCACCGCCCGCTACGCCCTGGAGCGCGCCTCCACCTACACCAGGACCCGCGCCGTGTGGGGCCGCCCGATCGGCAGCCATCAGGGCGTCGCGCACCCCCTCGCGCACGCCTACATCCAGGTCGAAATGGCCCGCCTGATGGTCGCGAAGGCGGCCGCCCTCTACGACGCGGGCCGCGACCTGGAGGCCGGCGTGGCCGCCAACATGGCGAAGTACGCCGCGGCGGAGGCGGCCGCCGTGGCCGTCGACACCGCGATCCAGTCGCTCGGCGGCAACGGCATGACCACGGAGTACGGCGTGGCCACCCTGCTGGGCGCGGTCCGGGCCGGCCGCATCGCCCCCGTCTCCCGCGAGATGATCCTGAACTTCGTCTCCCAGCACCTCCTGGGCCAGGAGAAGTCGTACTGACGACACCACTCGGGAGTGACGGCTTGTTCGACACCCGTCACTCCCGTCGGCCCTTTCGTCGGCCCTGACCTGCGCAAACACCGGAGAGTTACACCGCTCGACGTCCGGCGGCCAACTGCTCAACCGGTAGTGCAAACACCCTGACCTGCGCAAACTTCCGGATATCGATACTTCGCAGCTCCGGAAGGCCAGCCCGTGCGCGTCACCGACCACTCCCGCCACATCGTCATCGCCGTGACCGCCGCCGTGGCCGCCCTGGCCTGGGCCGCCACCCCCGCCGGCGCCCGCTCCGGCTGGACCGCCGCCACGGACGTGCTGGTCCTGGGCCAGGCCGCCCAGTTCGTCCAGCCCCCTGCACCGTCCCCGGTAGCCGCGATCGAGGACTCCCCGCTCGCCACCACCGCGGAGTCCACGTCAGCGCCGTCCGGCGGCGCCGGCACCTCCGGCGGCTCGGGCGGCTCGGCCGGCACCCCGTCCCCGGTGTCGGTCCCGGTCGTCCAGAACCCGAACAAGGCCAAGAACGGCACCATCATCGGCATCGGCAAACAGCCCGCCGCTACGACCGCCCCCACCGCCGCTCCCACGACCGCGGCGCCGGTTGTCGCCGCCCCCACGGCCGCCGCCCCCGCTCCCACGACGGCCCCGGTGACCGAGCCGCCCGCCGCCGCCCCGGTGGTGGAGTCCACGGTCGCCGCGGCCCCGGCTGTTCCCGCCGTGACCGAGTCCCCGGCCGCATGACCCCGGCCGAGTTCCGCACCCTCCTGACCGCCGCCTCGCTGGCCGCCACGATGGGCGCGTCGGGCTACGCCTTCGACGGCCTGCTCAACTCCACGGAGGCGAGGGTCCCCGACGGCCGCGCCGGCGACCTGAAACCCCTGGTCGTCCGCGAGGACAGCGTCCACTCCACCTTCGACAGCGAGGACGGCCTCTTCCCCGGCCACAGCGCCGACATCTCGATGCGAGTCGCCAACCCGAACCACGTAGCCATGACCATCACCTCCATCACCCCGGCGACCACCGCGGCCAAGTCGGTGACCGCCGGCACAACTCCGGACGACAGCGCGACCAGGTCCTACTGCACCGACCGCCTGACCCTGGACCCGAACCCGGTCTTCAACATCGACGACCACCCCTCGGCCTACCGGATCCCACCCCTGACGGAGGTGACAATCGCCCTCCGCTCGGCCGTAACGCTGAGCCCGGACACCGACAACCGCTGCCAACGCATGCAGTTCGAGACCCGCTGGACGGTCGCCGGCCAGAGCGCCTGACCCGGCCCGAAATCCGCTGTGGCCCCCGGCCCGCCGCTGGCATCGTGACCGCCATGGACCGCCTCGAATCCCGGGCCCGGCTCGACTGGTGGGCAAACTCCGTCACGCTCCTGGCCAGCCTCGACGTGACCGTCGACATCACCGCCGATGACGCGGGCTGGCACGCCCACGGCACCTTGACCAACGACACTGCCGAGACCCGCGAGACGCTGGCCTTCTTCCGCGACCTGGACCCGGTTTCGCGCTGCGCTTCGCGGACGGCAGCTCGATAGACGTCACCGTCCACCAGACCGCCGCCGACAACCACTTCACCCTGACCGAGTAGCAAGCCGTCGACCGAGGAAGGAAATGCATGTCCCGTTCCGCGGAGCAATGCTTCACCGTTCCGGGCTACTGGAGGACGCGGCCAACGGGGCCCCTTGACGAAGTCTTCCATGCCCTAAGGAACGAGTTCACGGTCTTAGGGAGTCAATGCGGACGTGCAGATCGACACTGCCGAGATGGTGAGCCGCCCTTCGACCTGAAGTCGGACCCGCCCGGGTGCATCGTGTGGGGCAGGTGGCCACCGCGGCGAGAACACTGCGCGGCCGCTTACGCGCTTACCCCGGCGGGTCCATGGCCTCAGGCCGCCGACCGGCTGTCGTGGAACGCCGGCAAGAGACGAAGCAGGGCCAGTCCCTCGTGACAAGGAAACCGGCCCTGCGTTGGTGCTGTACGAAGTCGGGGTAGCCGGATTTGAACCGACGGCCTCTTCGTCCCGAAGTAGGTCGATATGCCCGCCTGGGCAGGGCGATCTTGCGAAGGCGCAGGTCACGGCGTTGGTGCGTGTCGGTCAACGTCGGGCTAAAAGGGCCGTTTTCGCAAGATCGTCTCCCAAATTTCTCCCAAGCGGGTGGCCGGTTGTCGTCGAGGCCTCCCATCCGTGGGAGGCTGGTCTCTAGGGGGTGAGTAGCCGATGAGCGTGGACGTGCTGGAACATCCGGAGCCGTGGACCGAGGACGAGTACTTCGCGCTTGGGGAGACGCCGAACCGGGTCGAGTTGATCGATGGGAGCCTGCTGGTGAGTCCGGCGCCGGGGGTTCGGCACCAGATCCTGTCCCGCCGCATTGCCAACGCCCTGGACACCGGCGCCGGGGATGCCGGTCTGCTGGTGCTGGAGGCGGTCAACGTTCGCCTCCGTACCGGGCGGATCGTCATCCCGGATCTCGTCGTGTCGGATGTTGAGGACGGGTCGACGATCGAGGCGGTGGATGTCGCCCTGGTCGGCGAGATCGTTTCACCCAGCAACGCGGCGACCGACCGGCTTGTGAAGATGCAGCTGTATGCCGCCGATCGAATCGGCTGGTACATGCTGATCGAGCCGGAGGACCCGGCCGCGGTCACGCTGCGGCTGCTGCGCCTGGAGGGCGAGCACTACGTCGAGCATGCGGTGGCCCGGGCTGGCGAGACTTTGGAGTCTGACGCTCCCTTCGCGATCCGCCTCGACACCGATGCGTTGGCCGCTCGTCGCGCTTCGTCCTCAGCTTCCGGAGTGGGCGAGGACTACAAAGTCCAATAGCCTGCGTCGCCCGAGGCCAGCATGTTCGTCAAGGCGATCCTTCCGCCCTTCTCCGCGCCTTTGGCAGTGTCGAAGGCAACCGACCCGGAGGTCTTCTGCCCCGGCGTGAGGTCCTGGCCGCTCAAATCCTTCAGTCCGGTCATGAAGGTGGAGTTGTAGGCGTTGCCGTCGGCGGCAACCAGCTTGAACGAGCCCGACGAGATGGAAAACTTGCCCTCGTTCACGACCACGGCCACGTCGGCGACGATGTACTGGCCGTTATCGGGCTTGTCGAATTGGTTGCTCGGCTTCACCGCCCGGACATTGGTCAACGTAATGGCGACCCGGGTCTTCGAGCCGAACATATCCTCGGTCAAGTTCAGCACCTCACCTACCTTGACCGTCGTTACCGCCTGCGTCGTCGCCGCTGGCGCGGCATCTCCCGAGGTCGACGTGCCGGATGTTCCGGCCCCGCAGGCGAGGACGAGGCCGGCTAGCGGGGCGGCAGCAACGGCGGCGAATACACGGAAGCGCATCGGTTCTCCAGGCGAAAGAGCGGGCGCCGCCGGCGGGCGGCTTTGGCAGTTTCGCCACCGTCGGCATCCGTCCACCAGGGTGACCAGCAGAAATCCGTCATTCAGGGTCATCGCAGCAGCGGGCGTTTCCGACCGACTGTCAGCGATGGCAACCGCATTGGGGGCGCATTACGAGTTCTCGACCAAGTGGTTCCGGCTACCTCCGCCTACCGAGGAACGCCTGCGCTCGACGATGCACAGCGCGAATCTCCCAGCCCCTCCGTATACCCGTCGTCCACCCTCCGGGGAACAGGCCGGCGGCGGGGGCTGCCCTCGTGAGTACGGACCGCGACGGTCCCGATCACGCTTGGCGGCCCCCGCTGTCGGCCTGTTGGCGTTGCCTGGGCGACGGGGCTGCGGAGGGGCGCCCACCGGAACCCTGAGGCCCCCGGCTGGAGGCCCCGCCGGAGGCAAAGAGCGCGACCAGCGGATCAGCTTGCAGGGAGCGCAGCGACCGGTGTCTGACGGGAGCTGCGGCCGTGCGCCCGACGAACCGGAGTCAAAGGATGCTGGACCCCCGTCAGCCGTGAGCTGGCTCAGCCTTCTATCAGGCGCTCTCGTTGACGGTCTGTGCGTGGGCTTCCGGCCGGCGGGCTTCCGGCGCCAGCGCGTAGCGCGGGCGCCGCTTGCACGCCGAGCTGGCCGACCACGCGCGGACTGCGCCGGAGGCGCCTTGATTGAATATAGGCGGATTCGGCAATGACCGGCGTGATAAAACAGACGAGTGCAGATCTCCAAGTCAGTGATCGACAATCTCAAGCTGTCGGCAGCCGCAGACGTCGTTTGCGGCACTCCGCTTGATCGTTTCCCTGGCCTGGTAATGGATCTTTGCCTAGAGCCGGCTAAGTCGGCGCTTGTCGACTCTGTGGTCGCTGCGGCGTCCGCTGGGCATGTTCCGCGCGTCGAGACCCTCACTCTGCCACGGAGAGGCCTCGGTGGGCCGAGGCCGGTAACAGTCTTGTCGCCCGCGTCGCGGGTCCTCTACACGGCGCTGGTGGACTCATTGTCAGATGAGCTGCCGTCCAGCCCGAGAGACTCGGATGCCTGGGCGAAGCACAACGGATTCGGTACGCCGGGCGACGGGCATGAAGTAGATGAATATCTCGTCGAAACCGACATCGCGTCCTGCTACGAATACATCGATCATTCACAACTCGCCGATCAGTTGATCCTGTGCACAAATCGTGTGGAAGAGACTGGCTACCTAGTCAACTATCTTGGGGAGATCCATGGAAGAGACCGCGGACTGCCGCAGTTGATGGCGTCGAGCGATGTCCTCGCCGACTGCTACCTTCAACAGATGGAGCTCGACCTTCTTCGAGAAGAAGCTCGAGTCTCTCGCTACGCTGATGACTTCAAGATGCTTGCGCCGGACTGGCCGCGAGCCAATCAACTTATAGAAAATGCTGCCGAAGCCGCTCGGCGCCTCGGTTTGATTCTTTCAACTGAGAAGACCACCATCAGGCGCGCAGATACTGTGGCAGCTAGTGCAATAGAAGAGTCCGATTTCCTAAGAAAATATCTCAACGGCCAGGCGACTGGTAAGGCATTCGATGAGTGGGTTGAGTGGGGCTACGGAGGCGCAGGGCTCATCGCGCCCGAGGGGCCGGAATTGGTCCAAATCGGGATGCGGCAGATGCTTTACGACTGGAATGAGCAGCAAGCGGACGCTAACCGTCACTTTGGCCGGTTTCTAAGTCTCGCGCTGATCATCCTTCAAGGAAGCACCGGCGACCGCCTTTCGGACGACCTACTAGCGGACGTGGTCTTCCGTTATCCGCTGTATCTGCCCAACGTTGTAGAATATGTCGCTAAAACTGTTGACCCCGAAGAAGCGTGGGAAACAACCGTCCGGCTCGCGGCTATGGCGCGTCAGAGCCCGTGGGCCAAAATATGGGTAGTCAATCTAGCTGGTCGTCAGCCATCGGGCAGTGAAACCTGTTGGACTGAGGATGTTGGAAAATGGATGCGTGGCCTCCTATCTGACCGCCATGAGGTTGTTCGAGCAGAGGCCGCATGGTACCTGGCTGGTCGGAATGGAATTGATCAGCAGGCGCTGTCCGCGCTCTATCGGGAGGCTTGCTCCATAACTCGGCCTGCTCTTGCTGCGGCCTGCGGGCGAATGGGAGTGGCGTCCACTTCAGGACTAGCAAAGGCATTAATCCAGGAAAGCAAGCTTTCCAAAGCCGCATTCGAATGGGGTGCGAATTTTGCCGCCGCAGCTTCTAGCTGACGCTTCGGAACAGTTGCTGCGATCGCTGGCGCGAATCAGCTATGAGATTTCAACGTCGAATCCACCAGTCGATCATGTAGTAACCAGAGTTGCCACGCTGACCGAAGCATATGTTGACGATCTGCTGGATGTGCTTGTAAAAGATTCAAACATGGCCAGTACCTCTTTCGGCAAGGGATTGCTTGACCGCGCCAAGGATACGTTTCATGATTCGTGGCCAAATCGCCTTCGCTGGCTTTCGAGTGGTTTCGGCCTAGCTGTATCAGGAACGTCAGCGCAGCAAGCCTTTGATGCGGTCATTGAGTTGAGAAATGCAATCGTTCATGGCCGTGGAAGGCTAACCGCTCGCCAAAAGAATGACATCGCTTCTATGCTTCGGCTGGAAAAGAAGCTCGCTGACGTACTAAACGTGCAAGCAGACGGTGGCCCCCTGCACTATCTAGCGGACACCTCGGCGCGAGTTGTCGAGGTCGCTCGGGAATTCGTGCTCCACATAGATTCCTGTGCGAGGGCGTCATATCCGCGGATTAAGTTCTAAATGTACGAGGCGCAGAGCTAGCGACCCCCAATCCGCGGTGGCGCGTTGCTAGAAGCGGCTGACTACAGCACGTACTTTAATGACATCTAATCGCGAAGGGTGTTGCCGCGTGGGCGCTATCTTTGATTGGGTGAGGGTAAGAAACTATCGTTCGATCCGAGATTCGGGCCAGCTAGACCTGGGGCCAATAACCCTGTTAGTGGGCCGGAACAATTCAGGAAAGTCGGCACTACTTCGGGCGATCTATCTAATCCAGATGGGCAGTCGTTTGAGTAATGACGACTTCAGGATCGGTGCAGATGACCTCGATGTGCAACTCGGCCTGAGGGATGTTTCGCATCTCAGGTTAGCCACTGGTGAGACGTTAACTGACGGTTTCATTGGAGGGCACCTTTCCTACACTGCAAAGCGAATGCTTCCCGATGGCTTTAGCATGCAGATCAAAGCCGTTAATGTCGATGGCGGCGAGGCGGAATTCAACGCGATTCCTCAACAGGAGCCGCAAAGCTTGATATTTCCCGTCCTTACAGGTCGGCGCCCCGGGTCATATCAATCGCAAGTGCGCGAGGATTCGTCGCGCACGGTCCTCCCAACCGATGACAATCTTGTCGGCCGTGTAATGGAACTTGCTAGTGATAATGTTCCTGAAGCAGCAAAGTTTCGGGATCTAAGCCGGCGCGTGCTTGGCGTCAATTTCGATGTAATCAACGGAGCGAATGGCCAGCTTATTGGCGTAAAGATTGATCGGTACCAACGGATATTATTGGAATCTATGGGATCGGGGCTTTCCGGTACGCTATCGCTTTTAGTCAACTTGAGTGTGGCGGACGGGAACGTCGTGCTCGTCGAGGAACCGGAGAATGATCTACACCCTGCTGCGCTCAAAGTGCTCTTGTCTGCGATCCGCGAGTCGAGCGACAGAAACCAGTTTGTGATTAGCACTCATAGTAGCGTGGTGTTGACCATGCTTGGGTCGCTCCCTAACACAAGAGTGCTGCACACTGTTAGCGACCGAGCGCTTCCCCCGACGTCCGAATATCGCAAAGTCGGCGGCACAGAGGAGCGGATGCACATTCTCAGAGATCTTGGATACGAGCTAGCCGATCTCGGGCTCGGTGACGGATGGCTGATCTTTGAGGAGTCGAGCGCAGAGCGGATTGTCCGGGATTTTTTAATTCCCATGTTTGCGCCTGCTCTGGCTCGGCTTAGAACCCTTGCGGCAATGGGTATTAGCCGAGTTTCACCTATTATGCAGGACTTTCGGGAGATGCTGCTGTTTGCACATCTTGATGGTCCGTACAGGGGGCGTGCTTGGGTCCTGGTCGACGGCGACGAGGTAGGACGTAAAACGGTTGAGGATTTGCGTCGCTCCTTCAAGGGTGGGATGCCGAGAATTTCCAGACGTGGGACCAACCGATTTTCGAGCGCTATTATCCAAAGCTATTTGACGAGCGGGTTGATGAGGTCTTCAATATTAAAGACGAACAAGATCGGCGGCTTGCGAAGAAGACCTTGCTAAATCAGGTCCTCGCCTGGCTGAACGAAGATTTTGATCGCGCTCGTTCTGCGCTCCAGGAAAGCGCCGACAGCGTGATTAAACGGCTTTGCAACATTGAGAGCAAAGTGAAGAGTATGGGCGTGGTCTCTGAGCCAGTGCCTTAATTGTGGAAGCGTGCCAACTGGATTTCAGCAAAGGTGGACCAGCGGTAGGAGCGACCTTCGCGCCTGAGTAGGACTAGCTCGACAGCTGTCACCTGAACTTCAATCTGTGGAAGGCCCCGCAGTTGCTCTACCCTGGCGATCACCGGATGGGCGGCGATATCGCTGTTGCAGTATGCGACGCCAATGTGTGGTCGGAACTCGGCAGAGGAATGGTTCTCGCCGAGAGGGTTGGCTTCGGTCAGGCGGCGGGATAATTCTAGAATCGGCGGCCACGGGTCGACGCTAAATCGCACCGCGCCAGCTGAGCCGGCAAGCGGACCTACCTTTATTGTGAAAGATTCGATCGCGGCACAAAGGTCGGTCGCATTGTCTACTGCTTGGCCCAGGACGTCACTGCTGATCTGGTCGGCCCACGCTAGCTTTGGCATCGTTAGGTGTAGCGCGTCGAGCGGGACTAGATCGAGATAGGGCGACCGAAGCGCGCGTTGACATTGGTCGGCTAGCTCTCGCAAAGGCGCGGAGTCCCACGTCAGGTACCAGTAGTACGCCTGACGGCCTGGTGTCCAGTCTGGACGGTCCCAGTGATTCTGCATCCGCTTCAGCGAGGAGAAGCGTTCCCAGTCCTCCTGCTGCGGTGTCATGGAGGCACGATACGCGTCACTGGCTTAGCGTCGTTCGACGGCTCGGAGGGTCTCGGTGGCGTTCCGGACTGGTTCGAGGTCGCGCCACCTTGAGGCGGTGCCGAGGAACTCGCGGCTTCGCGTGAGAACCGACGTGATCGGCCGCTCCGCAGACAGGGTCAGCGCTTCGATGACCAGGTTTGCGGCCCGTTCGGGCTCGGGTGCATCCGCGCGGACCATGGCCTTGGCGAGGTCGAGTCGTAGGAGCGACTGGCTCCACCGGGACTCTGAGGCTTCGAAGACCGGCATCACCTGGTCGGCGAACTCCTGCACTCGGGCCGGCAAGCCAAGGTCGACGTAAGCGGTCGCAGCGTTCGATGCTGTGTGGGCGTTGCTGTAAAGGCCGAATGAGATACAGGAGGACACGCCCGGCGGGGGTTCGTACTGCTCGGCGATGCGGTAGGCGCGTTCTACTGCGTCATTGACGCCGCGGACGTCGCCGAGTTTGGCTAGGGCGCGGGCTTCGCCGTTGCTGGCGAGGCGGACGGCTTGCGGGCCGTTCCTGGCATAGCGCTGTCCGTCGCGGGCAAGGTCGGCGGCGGTGCGGAAGTCGCCGACGTAGTAGGCGCAGAAGCTTTGGGTGCCGCGTGCCCATGCCTGGAGGTCCGGCGACTTGGCGAACGCGCCGAGCTGGAACGCCTCGCGGCTGTACGCGGTGGCCGTCGCGAACTTCCCGAGGTTGACGGCCATATAGCCCAGTAGCGCGGAGAGCTTGCCGGCGACCAGGTACAGCTTCTCGCGGTGGTGCGGCGGCTGCGATCCCTCAAGGAGCAGCTGGACGTTCTTGCGCCGGCGGACGACGTGGGCAGCCAGGCTGGCGGGACCTTCGTGTTCATACAGTTCGACGATTGTGTCGATTGCCTCGCTGTACTGCGTGATTGTCTCGTCATTCGTGTTGGAGCTGGTGAGGAGTTGCATGCGGCTCATGACATCGAGCGGTGATTCGAAGAGGTCGCCGGCCACCTCGACTGCTGTGGAGTCCCCTGCCGAGGTACCTTCGCCTAGGTCGTGATCGGCGATTCCGAGGGCGGTGCGCAGCAGGTTTCGGTAGCGCTTGTCGGGGATCTTGATTCCGCGCTCCCACTTCGACACCATCTGGCGGTCCAGGCCGACGTGTTGCCGCGTCTCGGTCCACGCAAGGGAGATCAGCCGATCGACGAGCTCCTGCTGGGTCAGGCCGTGTTGCTCTCGCAGTCGTCGCAGCCGCAAGCCGAAATCTGCGCCAGTCACTGAGTGCCCTCCCCGGGTCATCAACACCAATGTATCGCTGCGAGCACGCGATTTACACCGACGGGACTACACGAGGGACTACACCGGGACTACTCAAAGGACTCCAGGGCGCACCAAGAATTCGAACATGCTCGACGTATGTCAAAGGCAAGCAACGGGCAGTCGAGCGTCGACAGTGGAACGGCCGACACGAACTGCCGGGGCTGTGAAGGCCGCGGCTGGCGAGTCTCTACTCGGCGGCGATCCTTCGACTGGTCCGAGTCCTTCGCCAGGTACTCGCGTGTGACCTGCCCGGAGTGCTCAGGGAGTGGAGTCCACGATGCCTGACGACGACCGAGCGGCGGCGGCCGTCAACGAAGACAGCTCCCTCATCGCTGATGAGGAGATCCGTAGCCTGTTCGCTCAGCTGGTGCCGCAAGGTGAGGCCCTTGTTCTGGACGCCGGGACGTTGCAGATCTGCGATGCGGTCGACAAGGCCGGCGATCCGGTGCTGGTGCTCAAGGATCTTGAGTCGACCGTGGTCATCGAGTACGGCGGCGATGGCCAGTGGGATTTCGCGATCCAGTCCGCGGAGTGGCTGAGTCGTGCGGCGCTGGGATACGCCGGGCTCCTGCGCGCTGCACGTGACGCGGGCAGGGAGAAAGACGCGAGCAATACCTGACGGGCGGCCCCTTGATGTCCTTAGCACCAAGGGACCGCGCCCCATCTTCCCATTCCGCGCCGGCTGGTCGCGGGAGCAGTACGTGAAGGGACGCGTGGTATGGCCAAACAGGAACAACGTGTCGATGCAGAGGTTCAGCTTGAGGTCGCGCTCGTCCTGCTGCCGATGATCGGCCGCTGCGTGACGGTCAAAGGCGATCTCCTGGTGCACCAGGCGGGCAATCGACTCGATGACGCGGACGATCGGCGGGCGGTCGTGCGTGACGTCGCGCGCCGCTGGATAGCTTTGCGGCCATCGGAGCGTCAGCAGTACTCGTGGGACCGCGCGACGGCGATCAAGAAGTTCGTCGAGGCCTACGTCGACGAGATCGAGCTGGTCATGCCGGACGCTGGAGACTGGAGCACGCACGGCTACGACGCGGCGATCGAGATCCTCTGGCGAAAGCACGTCGAGGAGATCCGGCTGCGTGATGAAGCCATCTAGAGAGCGCCACAACGAGTGGCCCGGACCGGATCGACATGCCTCGACTCAATCGGATAATCTCTTGACAAGCTATGTCGTCGCTTCGCGGAGGGTGGGCTCGATGCCGATCGAGTACAGGCCGCCCAAGTACGCGCAGATCGTCAACGCGTTGCAGCAGCGGATCACGGACGGAACGTACGCGTCCGGTGTGATGCTGCCCAGCGAGACCGCGCTCATGGCCGAGTTCGACGTGTCGCGGCCCGTGGTCGTGCGGGCGCTGGAGATCCTGCGACAGGACGGGTGGATCGAGTCGCAGCAGGGCAAAGGCCGCTTCGCGCGCTCCCGGCCCGTTGGGCGACGATCGGTACCCGAGCATGCTGCCTCGCTGCTCATGGACGAGGCCGAGGGGCACGTGGAGATCCTGCACGTCGCCACGGCCCCGGCCCCGCCGTACGCCGCGACGGCGCTCGGGCTGCCTGAAGGCTCCCCGGTCGTCGTGCGTTACCGGCGGGTGAGCGTTGAAGGGGTCGGTCCCGTTGAGCTCAGCACCGCCTACATTCCCGAGGACTTGGCTGACGGTACCGACGTCGGATCTTCCAAGCCTCTATCGCGCGGCTTGGTCCAGCACCTCGCGGTGAGCAAGGCACTGCAGTTCGGGCATGCCACCGAGCGGATCTCCGCGCGACCGTCCACACCCGAGGAGCAGCAGCTGCTGGGAATCGGGCGCAACGACTGGCTGCTCACGGTCCTCTTCTGCGTCTTCACCCGCGAGGGGCTGCCGGCGTTCGCGCTGGATGTGGCGGTACCCCCGACGCGTCACGAGTTCGAAGACTCGTTCCCGCTTACTTAGCCGTCGCTTCGACCTTGCTCAATCTCGTCCGTTAAGCGGATTGAGCAAGGTCATCCACTTAACAAGCTAGGTTCCCGAGCTACGCCTACATCGTAACTTAACAAGTCAACTGATCGTCCGGTTGAGTGGCCGAAGTTCGAAGAGAGGAACAAGCACCGTGGCACTGAAAGGCGGAACGCGCTTTTCCGTACGGTTCGAGGACGTCTTCCCAGCTGGCTGCATGCTGGTGCCGGACTCGATCGTCGAGGCGCAGGACTACAACGAGGCGACCCGGACCCGCACACCTGCGGTGGACAAGTTGACCGGGCAGCGGGTGTGGTCGGTGCGGGTCTCGGACATGGACCCGGATCTGGCTGGCCGCGCCCGGGAAGTGGTCGTGAAGATCTCGGCGCCCGTGCAGCCGGTGCCGGAGTCGTCGGCGCCGTTCGCGCCGGTGGAGTTCGAGGGCATGACCGTCACGCCGTACGTCGGGCAGACGGGCCGGCTGACGTACTCGATCCGCGCGACGGGCTTCCGCTCCTCGGCTCCGGCCCGGGCGAGCAAGTAACGCATTAGGTACGGGGCGGTCCGGCTTCCTACGGCTAACAGACCGCCCCGTTCCTTCCCTCGTAATCGCTTGGGGCGACAAAGGAAGGCGGGCTTCATCATGCCCAAATCCCGCTCCCCATTCCAGCCCGGCCGTCGCACTTGCTCCAACCAAGTCGCACTGCTGATGCCCGTCACGCGCGACGCGTCCGGGCGCTTCACCCGCTGGTTCACCGGCATGCCGTTCACCTTCGTTGCGTTCCGCCGCGATACCCGCGGCCGATTCGCCACGCTCGCGGCCCGCCACCTGAACGCGGGTTCCCTGGGGAGGGTCTAAAAGTGAAGAACAACGCTCCACTCGTCAATTTCCGACGTCTATCTGTGCCACTGCCGTGGTGGGTGGTGATCTGGGTTGTCGGGCCGTACCTCGCCTGGAAAGCCGCCGTTGCTCTGGTCCGGCTGATCCCGGTCGCGCGGCGCAACTGGTGCTCGCTCACGCTCGTCGGCGGTGCTGCCTGGCTCTGGTACCGCCACGGCTGGCTTGCCCTGGTCCTGGTCCTCATCGTCGCGGCCGGCGTGGGCGGGCTGTGGTGGTGGCGCTGGCGACCGACATGCGAACGGCTGCTGCTGTTGCCGCTGCTGGCCTGGTGGCGACGGATCAGCCTCTACCAACTGCACTGGCGCGAAGCGATGACGCTGTGCAAGCTCGCCGAACGGTTCGACGACACGCGGGTGGTTCCGAAGCTGCTGCGGGTCCGCTGCACGGTCGCGGCCGACGAAGTGCTGCTGCGCATGCCACGCGGCCACAACCCGGATCTGTACCACCAGGCGTCGGCGAACCTGGCGCACTCCTTCAACGCCCGCCAGTGCCGCGTCTATACCGGTCGGCGCACTACCCCGCCCGCCAGAGTCGGCCGATGGGCACTGCTCTTGCGCGCGGTAGACCGGGTGCGGTTCCGGGACCGGCCCCGGTTGGTCTGGCTGGTATTCCCACGCCGCGACCCGCTACGCCCCATCGTCCCGGCCTTCCCGATCACCGACGAGCCGGACCTCAACCAGCTCCCACTCGGGCTCGGTGAAGACCTGCGGACATTCGCGCTGCGGCTGCTCGCCACCCATGTACTCGTCGTAGGTGCCACGCGGTCCGGGAAAGGCTCGGTGTTGTGGTCGCTGGTCCGGGCGATCGCCGCCGATGTCCGGACCGGGCTCGTGCAGTTGCTGGGCATCGACCCCAAGGGTGGCGTGGAGCTGTCGCTGGGCCGAGAGTTGTTCAGCCGGTACGCGTTCACCGATCCGACCTCGATGGTCGAGCTGCTGGAAGACCTCGTCGCGAAGATGCGCGAGCGGCAGTCCCGGATGCAAGGCCACATCCGGTTCCACACGCCGACCGTCGACGAGCCGCTGTACGTGCTGATCGTCGACGAGCTGCTCGCATTGGTCGCCTTGTTGCAGGACGTGGAGTTGCGGAACCGGGCTCGATCAGCGCTGGCGATGCTGCTCACCCAAGGAGCCGGCCTCGGGTTCCTCGTCGTGGCCTTCACCCAGGACCCGCGCAAGGAAGTCGTGGAGCTGCGGGACTTCTTCCCGACCCGGATCGCGTTGCGGGTCAACGAACGCAACCACGTCGACCTCGTCCTCGGCGACGGCTCCCGCGCCCGCGGCGCAATCGCCGACCAACTCTCCGCCGACCCGAGCATGCGTGGGGTCGGGTACGTGGTCCTCGACGACCGGCCCGAACCACTCCGCGTGCGGTTCGCCTACGTCACCGACCCCGAAATCCGGGAGATGGCGGCTGAGTACGCCGCACCGAACACACCCACAACACGTCCGGCCCCGGCTTCGGTCCCCATGCATCGGGTGAAGCCTGCGTCGCATCGTTATCAGCCGGGTCCGCTGCTGCCTGACAGCCTGACGGATCTGCTCGGCGGGGGGACGGCGGCGTGAGGCGCTTCTACCGGCTCCGCGCACCCGACCGCGTACGTGGCACCTCGCCGGTGACGGTGCGGGTGACCGAGGGCGAGGACCTCTACGTCGCGGTCGGCCCGGGTCGCCGCGCATGTACCTGACTCCGGACGAGGCCTGGGCGCTGTGGCGCTGCCTGTCCGAAGCAGTCGCCTCCACTGGCACCCCACCCGACTGGATCCGCGTCCCTATCACCCCCAAATCTCGCTGAATCGCCACAGGAGGCCCCTCATGGGACAACGCCACCCCCGGCGACGCAACCGCCGACCTGGCTGCATCGACTTCGACCACGACAATCCTGACCTGCCCTGCCCCTACTGCACCGCGTTCTACGCCGACCAAGACGACATCCTCGGCACGGCACATCGCCGACACACCAATAGCACCACCGAAGACCATGACGGATTCGGGTGGAACTGATGACCGGACGCACCTGGGCCTACGCCGGCACCGTACTCGGCGGCACTGCATCCCTCGCCGCGAACGTCGCCCACTGCTACGTCCCACCCATCGGCGCCTCGCTGGGCTGGCGTCCCGAGACCGGCGCCGTCGTTGCCGCGATGTTCTGGCCAATCGCCCTGTTCGTCGCCGTGGAGATCCTGATCCGGACCCAATGGCCGACGGGCGCGTGGTGGCGGCTCGCTCGATACGGCGGACTGCTCATCGTCGCGCTTGTGGCGGCGGTCGTGTCCTACCGGCACCTGTCCGGCCTCATCCGCCACTACGGAGAGGACGACCTTACGTCGGTGTTCGGCCCGGCCGCCGTCGACGGGCTCATGGTCATGGCCGCCGCCGCGTTGCTCGCCTCCAGCACTCCCAGCCGGACCGCACCCCTAACAGAGCCTGAACCTGTTGTCGAGCCCGAACCGTTGCCGCTCAAGGCAATCAACGGTGCCATCCCGTCAGGAGTCGTGCGGTGACGCGCGAGCTAGAACCGGTGAACCACTACCTCACCGGCCCCGCCGACCAACTCGCCAACGTGCTCCGATCGGCGAGCGCGCGAGGGCATCTCGTCCGCTACGGACGTCCGCAGCCACTCGGCGGAGACCGATACGCCATCAACGTGACACTGCTCCAACCGGCCCGGGAACGCAAAGGCCGGCGCCGCGCCGCACAAGTCGCGGTCATCGTCGCCGCACTCGTCACGGTCAGCGCGGTCGGCTGGATGCTGTGGCTGCTCGTTGCCTGGCTGGTAGCGCACTGGGTGGTTATCGCCCTGGTCCTCATCGTCGCGGGAGCTGTCGCGGCTCGGGATGAAACGCACAGCCGGGGGCGCCGATGACGGTCACTGCCCTGCCTGGGCTTGAACCCGAGCAACAGCCGCGACCGGGTTCCCGGGCGGCCCGGAGACTCGTCCCGATGGCCGCGGACGTGGTCAAGGACATGGCCGCCGAGTACGGCGTGTGCCTGCGACCGATCGGCCTGCGCCGCACGGACCTGGAGACCGGCAAGACCGAGATCATCGACGTGCCGTGCGGTGCAACCCGAGACGACAAGTGCAAGCCATGCGCGGAGCGGGCTCGTCGGCTGCGCAAGGTCCAGATCCGCGAGGGCTGGCACCGGACCGACGAACCCGCTCCAGGACCGGAGCCGGCCACAGAGGGACAGCGGGCGCTGATCAGTCTCCGAGCACACCTGGAGCACGGTCGGGATCAGGCGGTGCGCGAGTCGCTGTGGGACCAGGTCGCGGAGGTCGACGAAGCAATCCACGAGGTTGAGGAGGCGATCGCTGTTGAAGGACTGCGAGGCAGCGTCGCCCCGGCGCACGACAAGCCAGCGCAGCCAAAGCGGCAACGGTCGACCAAACGGCGCCAGGACGCACCCGCGCTGCCTCGGCAGAAGGTTGACCCGCGCACGGTCGGCCGGACATACACCGCCCCTGACGGTGCGCAGTACCGGCCTTCGATGTGGCTCACGGTCACGCTCGACTCGTACGGCCCCGTACGGTCGGACGGTTCACCCGTCGACTCGGCCACCTACGACTACCGGCGGGCGGCCTGGGATGCGATCGCCTTCCCGCGACTGCTTGACCGGTTCTGGCAGAACCTACGTCGTTGCGTCGGCTGGAACGTCCAATACGCCGGATGCGTTGAGCCGCAACGCCGTCTGGCTCCGCACGCCCACTTCGCGATCCGCGGCACCATCTCCCGCGCAGTCCTCAAAGAAGTAGCGGCAGCCACTTACCACCAGGTGTGGTGGCCGAAGGTCGACGCGCCAACCTGCCGCCCCACCTGGGACGGCGAGAGTTGGCGAGACGGCGAGACTGGCCAGTCCCTCACCACATGGGATGAGGCGCTGGAAGCGATCGAGGACGAGCCGGCACACGTCATCCGCTTCGGGACCCAGCTGCGCGCTGAAGGCGTGAATGCCAACGACAGCAACGCTGAGCGAGCCATCGGCTACATCACGAAGTACATCACCAAATCGGCCGCCGACTGCCACGCCGTGACCACCGACCGGCAGCGGGACCACCTCGAGCGGTTCTGGCGGGAACTTCGGGTCACGCCGTGCTCGGACCGGTGCGCGAACTGGCTCCTCTACGGCATCCAGCCCAAGAACGCACACGCCCGGCTGCGGCCCGGCAACTGCAAAGGCCGCGTGCACCAGCGCTCCACGCTCGGCATCGGCGGCCGGCGCATCCTCGTCTCCCGCGACTGGTCCGGAAAGACCCTCGCCGATCACCGCTACGACGCCAAAGCCTGGGTCCGCGCGCTCCTCGGCGTCGAAGCCGCGCCAGAGCCGGAACCAACGGCGTCAGCGGCCTGGGAGCTTGCCCGGCCGGACGACCCGGACCTTCCACCGCTGCGGCATCGACTCCTCCGTGCGCTCGCACAACGCATCCACTGGCGCAACGCGGTCAACGCGGCCAAGGACCGGGCGGCCCAGCTCGACGCAACGAACGAAGCGGAAGGAGGCGCGCTGCGTGCTGCGTAAGCCGGCTGAGGTCGCCAAGATTCTCGGCTGCTCCGAATGGTGGGTGAAGGAACAGGCCCGCAAGCGTCGCATCCCGTTCGCGTGGATCGGCGGGAGCTACCGGTTCACCGATGAGCACTTGGCCGAGATCATCCGGCTCTTCGAGGTGCGGCCCCTAGAACCGCGACCGGCCACGCCGCGGGCGGCACCTCCCACAACCAACGGACCGCTGCGGGCGCGGCGGCCCAGACGAGCGGCATGAAGGGAGATGAGACATGGGATACGCCGAGAAGCGAGGCGACTACTGGCGGGCCAGGTACAAGCTCGACTCCGGCAAGTACGGCACTGTCCAGGACGCGAACGGCGCGAAGGTCGAGTTCCGGACGCGGCGCGAGGCGAAGAAGGGGGCCGACGAGGCTGAGGTCAAGGGCCTGCGTCCCGTGGCGCCGTCGGTGCGGATGCGTTTCGGCAACTGGGCCAACGCCTGGTACGAGCGGCAGGACCTGGCCGCGTCGACGATGCAGAACTACCGGCGCCACATCGAGGAGCACCTCCTGCCGACCTTCGAGGACCGAGAGGTTGGGTCGATTACCTCGGCTGACGTCGACGCGTGGGCCAAGAGTGAGCGGATGGCCGGCTACGCGGATGCGAGCGTGAAGACGTGGCGGGCAACGCTGCATCTGATCCTCGCGGACGCCGTCGACGAGGGTCTCATCGTGGCCAATCCGGCGACGAGACGGCGGGGGAGGGGCAAGCGGGCCGGACGGTCCAGGAGCCGCGGGCCGGAGAAGGCGATCACGAATGTGCTCGGCGTCCTGCTGCTCGCTGAGCGGGCGGCGCTGCTGTCCGGACGGGATGACGAGTTCACGGCGCTGGTCACGCTGGGCTTCACCGGCACGCGCTGGGGTGAGGTCGTGGGCTTGGAGGCGCAGTACGTGCGGCCGACGGAAATCCGGATCGAGTGGCAGCTGTACGAGCTGGACACGGGTGAGCTCCACCACTGCCCGCCGAAGGACGACTCCCGGCGGACGGTGGTCGTGCCGGCCTGGCTGAGCGGGCTGCTGCGCGCCCAGACGGCGAAGACATGTGGCTGCCACGGCCGGGCGTACGTCTTCAGCGGGCATCGACCGCCCAACGGATCTGTTCGGCAACTCGGACCGAAGCTGGTCGACGTGGCACGCCGGGCTGGTGTGTCGACCGGCACCGTCTCGGCAGTGCTCAACAACCGGGACAGCGTGGCGGCGGCCACCCGGGAGACCGTGGTCCAGGCGATCGCCGATCTCGGCTACGTCCGGAACGCGGCATCCGGAGACCTGGCGGCGCACTGGCGTCGGAGCGGCTTCGCGTCGTGGTTGTTTCAGCCGGCGGCCACGGGTCGCTACCCGGGGAGGAATCCGCGCCCGGTGCCGATCCTCGGGGAGCCGTGGCCAGGTGTTCCGGTGCGGGGTCGCAACGCCGCCGGCCGGGCTGATGCCTGCTGGGTGCCGATCGCGCCCGGTCTGACGCCTCACGGGCTCCGGCACACCTACAAGACCATGATGATCGAGCTGGGCACCCCGCCGGTGCTCATGGACGAGCAGCTGGGCCACCTGGACGGCTCAGTGCAGGCTCGGTACTCCCACACCACGCCGGAGATGCGCCGGAAGCTCACAGACGGCCTGACGGACCTCTGGGTGGCGGCGGTCGAAGCAAGAGCGGAGATCAGCCCGAGATCGCCGGTGGGCGTCCTCGACGAGATGCTCCGGACAAGATCGTCTCCCAAATTTCTCCCAACGGAGATCAAGAGACGAGTCAGGGCCAGTTCCTCGTAGTGAGGAAACCGGCCCTGGCCTGGTGTTTCACGAAGTCGGGGTAGCCGGATTTGAACCGACGGCCTCTTCGTCCCGAACGAAGCGCGCTACCAAGCTGCGCTATACCCCGAGCGTGCCGAGTAATCGTAGCCCACGCCCGTCCCACCTCCAACTCGGTATCCCCCGTGTCGGGCGCAATGGGGTTGAGCTGGGCCTACACCGACTTCAGGAACTCGGCCAAGCGGTGTTCGTAGGCGGCCGGGTCGAGGTTCCAGCTACGGCAGTGACCGGCCTCACGGGTCTCGACCAGGGTCACGTGGTCGGCGGCGGCGTGGGCGAATTCGACGGTTGGGGCGGGGGCTACCGTGCGGTCGTCGTGGTCGACGTACAGCAAGGTCGGTACGTCGATTTTGGCGGCCAGCGGGCGGTAGTCCAGGTCCCGGCCGGTCACGCCCAGGCGGTGCTGGATGAGTTTCAGGGCGGTCCACGTCCAGACCGGGGGGACGTTGAGCTGGCGGGCGTTCATGCGCAGCGTGGCGTTCCAGTCGATGACCGGGCAGTCGAGGATCAGGGCGCGCAGGAAGCCGTCATGGTTCCACTCGCGCAGCAGGTTGAGGATGGCGGCGCCGCCCATCGACCAGCCCATCAGGATCACGTCGCGGGCGCCGGCGGACCGGGCGTAGTCGATCGCTGACCGTACGTCGCGCCACTCCGTGTGCCCGAGGTGGAAGCGGTGGTCGTGGGACGGTGGGGCGTGCTCGTCGTTGCGGTATGACACGACCAGGGTGCGGTGGGTGGTCGCGGCCAGCGTCGGCAGGGCGCGGAGGGCTTCGCCGCGGGGGGCGCCGCGGCCGTGGACGGCGATGATCCAGGTGTCGTCGGCCGGGCCCTCGACGGGCGGGACCAGCCAGGCCGGCAGTGCGCCGAGCTCGCCCGGGACGGTCACCTCGTCATACGGCAGGCCCCGGGCCGAGCGGGGATCGCCTTCAAAGACATATCCCGAGGTGTACCCCCTGAGGCCGGTCACCAGCGCCCCGCGCGTGACCTCGGCGACCTCGCGGGTCACCGTCGCGCGGTCGACTGAGAGGACGGTTCCGAGGCGGGCATGGCCGGTGGCCCAGACGAAGGACAGCGGGATGTCACGGGCCGTGTCGGGGGTGCGGGTCAGTGTGATCCGGTTACCCGCGCGGGCACGTACGCGCACCGGGTACACCCGCGGGCTTTTGACGTCCAGAACTTGACCGGCGAGGAACCAGCCGGCTCCGGCCGTGCCCGTGGGGAGCAGCACGGCCAGTCCGGCGGCTCCGGCCAGGCCCGCGTAGGCGGCGCGCTTCGGCCACTTGCGCGTCACCGTGGCCGGAGGGGCCTGGGCGGTCATCGCGGGATCAGGGTCAGGATCGTCGCCTCCGGCGGGCAGGCGAAGCGGATCGGGGCCGTCGGGTGCGTGCCGAGGCCGGCCGAGACGTGCAGGTAGGACTCGGAGTAGGGCCACCGGTGCAGGCCCTTGGCCATGCGCCGGTCGAGGCCGCAGTTGGTGACCAGGGCGCCGTAGAACGGGACGGCGACCTGGCCGCCGTGGGTGTGCCCGGCCAGGAGCAGGTCGAAGCCGTCGTCGGCCATCCGGTCGAGGATGCGCGGCTCGGGGGAGTGGGTCAGGCCGATGCGGACGTCGGCGTCGGTCGCGGCCGGGCCGGCCACGGCGTCGTAGTCGTCGCGGTTGACGTGCGGGTCGTCGACGCCGACGAGCTCGACGGTGCGGCCGCCGGCCTTGAGGGTGGTGCGGGCGTTGTTGAGGTCGGCCCAGCCGGAGCCGGCCAGCACGTCGCGCAGCTCCTCGGCCGGGAGCACGGCGCCCTGCACATACGGCTTGTGCTTGTTGAAGTAGCCCAGTGGGTTCTTGAGCACGGGGCCGCGGTAGTCGTTGGAGCCGAAGACGAACGCGCCGGGCCGGTCCAGCAGCGGGGTGAGCGCGCGGACGACGGCCGGGACGGCGTCGACGTGGGCCATGTTGTCGCCGGTGACGATGACCAGGTCCGGGTCGGTGCCGGCCAGCTCGGCCACCCAGCGCTGCTTGCGGTGCTGGTCGGGGGTCATGTGCAGGTCACTGATGTGCAGGACCCGCAGCGGCTCGGCGTCGGGGGCCAGGACCGGCACGTCGAAGCGGCGCAGGGTGAACAGGTTGCGCTCGACGAGCGAGGCGTAGGCAAAGGTGGCGGCGCCGGCGGCGACGGTGCCGGCCGCGAGTCGCAGGACAGTCTTCGAGCGCATTGGTTCAGCCTACCGGCGGCCTTACAACCGAATTTGCACATGATCGGACCGATAGACTTTTCTCATGTTGAAGGCACGCCTGGAGTCCGATCTGCACGACGCCATGAAAGCTCGGGACGAGCTGGTGACGTCGACCCTGCGGATGGCGATCGCCGCGGTGCGCAACGCCGAGGTCGCCGGGAAGTCCGCCCGTGAGCTCTCCGACGAGGAGGTCCTGTCGGTCCTCACCAAGGAGGCCAAGAAGCGGCGCGAGGCCGCCGACGCGTTCGCCGGCGCGGGCCGGGAGGCGCAGGCGGCGAAGGAGCGGGCCGAGGAGGAGGTCATCGCCGGATACCTCCCCAAGCAGCTCTCCGACGAGGAGCTCACCGGCATCGTGCGCGAGGCCCTCGCCGCGGGCGGGTTCAGCGGCCCGGGCAGCATGGGCCCCGCGATGAAGGCCGCACAGGCCGCCGTCGCCGGTCGGGCCGAGGGCGGCCGGGTCGCCGGGATCGTCAAAGCCCAGCTGACGGCGTAAAAAGCGGGCGTCCTCCGATCGGAGGACGCCCGCTCGCATTTCGCTCGCTCAGCAGACCCAGGGGATCGGGCAGGCGTCGTTGTCGTCGGGCACGTCCCCGTTGGGGAAGACGTCGTTGTGCCCGCGGCCGCCGTTGCCGTTGCCATTGCCGTTGTTGTCGCCGTTGCCGCCGACGTTCGGCGGGGCCGGCGCGCCCGGGCCCTTGCTGACGACCAGCTGGACCGCGCCGCCCTTGACCGTCGAGCCGGCCGGGTTGGTCCGATCGACCGTGCCCGCCGGGCACTGGGAGGCAACCTGAGCCTGGGCGACCGAGACCGAGAAGCCCGCGTTCTTGACCTTGGCCCGGGCCTGGTCGACGGAGAGGCACTTGACCGACGGGATGTCGACCAGCTTGCCTTGGGACCGGTCCTTCGTCGGCGGCGTGAACTGCACGACCGGCTGGCCGTTGAGGCCGTCGCGGAGCGTGCCCAGGCCGGCGTAGTTGACCGGCGGGTGCTTCATGTCCTTGTTGGTCTCGGGCCAGTCCGGGTCGGTCAGGAAGCTCGACACCGCCAGCTGCTTGGTCATGACCGTGAAGGTGGCGCTCTTCTCCGAGTCCGTGGTGCCCGTCTTGCCGGCGATCGGCCGCTTCACGAAGTCCTTGGAGTAGCCGGCGGTGGCTCCGGCGCACTTGCCGGTGGCCGACTGGTCGCCGACCGGGCAGCGGGCCATGTCGACCGCGGCCCGGGCGACCTCGGGGTCGACCGCCTGCTTGCACTTCGGGTCGAGGCCCTCGACCTTCTTGCCGCTGTTGTCCTTGACCTCGAGGATCGGGGTCGGCTCGCAGTAGAGGCCGTCGGCGGCCAGGGTGCCGTAGGCGTTGGCCAGCTGCAGCGGCGTCGTCGCCGACACGCCCAGCGTGAACGCGCCCCAGCCCTTCGGGTGGGCCGCCAGGTCGGCGTCGCCCTGGGCGTTGAACTGGATGCCCAGCCGCTTCGCCACGTCGACCACGTGCTCCACGCCGACCTGCTGCTCCAGCGGCACGAAGAAGGTGTTGATGGAGCTGCCGAAGGCCGTCCACATGTTGTATGGCCCGGTCTGGCCGCCGGAGTTCTTGGGGCAGTAGTGGTTGCCGTTACAGGCGGCCGGGCCGGGCTGGATGATGAAGTCGGAGACGAACTGCTTCTCGACGTTGATCGTCGTGGCCAGCGGCAGCCCGGACTCCAGCGCCGCGACCGCGGTGAACATCTTGAACGCCGAGCCGGCCTGGTAGCCCGGGATGTCCTTGTCGCCGGTGATCATCGGCACCGTCGTGTTCGGGTAGTTGCCCTTCTGGCCCTTCTTGTCCGGGTTGGTGTTGGGGCCGTTGGGCGTCGAATCGTTGCTGTAGTTGCGGTTGGTGGCCAGCGAGGTCACGCGGCCGGTGCCGGGCTGGACCGCCGCGATCATCATCGCGTTCTGGCTGCCCATCTTGACCTGCTGGTCCTTGGAGACGAACGGCTGCTGCTGGGCGTACTTGAACGCGGCCGTCTGCGTCTGGATGTCCAGCGAGGAGATGACGGTGTAGCCGCCGGCCCGCAGCCGGTTGGCCCGCTGGTATTCGTCCTCGCCGAACACCTTCTGATCGTTCCACCAGCGGCGCAGGTAATCGCAGAAGAAGCCGGCGCCGAGCTCGGGGCGCTGGATCGACTCGCAGCCCTCAGGAGTCCGCTTGCCGACAATGGTCAGCTTCTCCTTGGCGGCGGCATCGGCCGCGGCCTGGTCGGCGTAGGTCATGCCGACCATCTGGTTGAGCACGTACTTCTGGCGGTCCAAGGCCCGCGGCAGGCCGTCCGCGGTCGCCGGGTCGTTGGTGCCGGGCGCCTTCACCAGGCCGGCCAGCAGCGCGGACTCGGCGAGCGTGAGGTCCTTCGGGTCCTTGTCGAAGTAGACGTGCGCGGCCGCGTAGACGCCGTAGGCGCCGTGGCCGAAGGGCGCGATGTTGAGGTACCGCTCCAGAATCTCTTTCTTGGAAAGCTTCTTCTCGAGGTCGATCGCGTACTTCATCTCGCGCAGCTTGCGGGTCGGCGTCTTGTCGGTGGCGTCGACGACCTCCTGCGGCGTCTTGGCCGAGTAGGCGATCGCCTGCCGCACGTATTGCATGGTGAGCGTCGAGGCGCCCTGCTCCGTCTGCCCGCCGGCGTTCTGGTTGGCCACGAACGCGCGGGCCACGCCCTTCACGTCGACGCCGCGGTGCTGGTAGAAGCGGTTGTCCTCGGCCGCGACCATCGCGTGCTGCATGACCTCGGCGACGTCGTCGATCTTCACGTCGTGCCGGTTCTCGTCGTACATCGTCGCGAGCAGCGTCTTGCCGTCGGATGCGTAGACGTAACTGATCTGGGGCGACGGCAGCACGTCGATGTCCGTCGGCAGACTCTCGAACGTGTCGGATCCGGCCTTCGCGGCCAGGCCTGACATCGCGACCGCCGGGAATGCGGCCGCGGCGACAACCAGGCCCGCCAAGAGCCCACAAAGCAGCAATGAAGCTGCATTGGGCAGCAGGCCGTGCTCGCGTTTGCGCATCCAGGTCACTTCCTCAGCCTACGGGACGGCGTCACGAGGCCGCGTCCAGATGGTGGCGTCCTCGTTGTCCTAGACGCGTGACACCGAGCGTGAGGTTGACCCAATTCCGATTCTGCGGCACGTGGCACGGGGGCCGTCGGCATTTTGGGCAAATCGCACCCGGTAGTGGCGCGGGACCGCGCACATCGGCCCTTTGGTGGATCACAAAAGGGCCGGTTAACCTGGTGCAACAACGTTGCGTAACTGGACGACTACAGAGCATGATGTTCCGGAAAGCTCCTCTCGGGGTTCCCGTGGCCGGGGACCCTGCTGTCGCGCCGGGCGATCCGGCGAACTGCACCCGAATGCCATGGGGGGACGTGGTTTGGGCGCTTTTCGCCGGGGCAAGCACGGCGGATGGACCCGGGGGGAGTCCAAGGGGGGAAGAGGAAATATGAGCATGGTCGTCGACTGGCCCAGCGTCGCCGCGTGTCGCAATGGCGACCCCGACGCCCTGTTTGTCCAGGGCGCCGAGCAGAACGTGGCGAAGCGGATCTGCCGGAGCTGCCCCGTGCGGTATGAGTGCCTGGCGGACGCCCTCGACAACCGGATCGAGTTCGGGGTTTGGGGCGGCATGACCGAGCGCGAGCGCCGTGCGTTGCTGCGCCGTCATCCGCAGGTGCCCAGCTGGCGCAAGATGTTCGAAGCGGCCATGGACCGCAACGAGAAGGACACTACCAAGGAGCTGGTTCCGACCGGCTGATCGTTTGTGGATGACCGCCTGATGGGGCGGGTCCGGGGGGACCCCGCCTCAGAAGGCAGCGGCAATCGCGCGCAGCCCGTCGAGGTCATGGACGTCGGCGGGCTGCGCGGGGATGCGAATCACCGGCACACCCGGATGGGCGCTCAGAAACCGGCCGGCGACCGCCGCCTGCCGTTCGTGCTGATCGGCCAGCTCCGCGTGGATGCGCAGCACGTCCGTCGTCGCCTGGTGGCCGCCGAGCGCATCCAGGCGCTCCGCGGCCGCGCGGGCGCCGTCGGCGGTGAGGCTCGGCGCCGCGACCGGCACGACCCGGTTGAGCACCAGGCCGGCCAGCGGCATGCGGTCGGCCGCGAGCCGCCCGGCGAAGTAGACCGCCTCGCGGACGGCGTCGGGCTCGGGCGCGGCCACGACCAGGAACGCCGTCTCGGGGGCCTGCAGCACGCGGTAGGTCTGCTCGGCCCGCTCCCGGAAGCCGCCGAACATCGAGTCGAGCGCGCCCACGAACCCGGACAGGTCGGTCAGCAGCTGCGCGCCCAGGATCTTCGTCACGGTCCGGCTGAACAGCCCGAACGAGGCCGAGACCAGGTTGAACACGCTGCGGCCGCCGGCCCGCGCCGGTGCCAGCAGCAGGCGCAGCATCCGGCCGTCGAGGAACCGCGACAGCCGGGCCGGCGCGTCGAGGAAGTCCAGCGCCGAGCGCGACGGCGGAGTGTCGACCACGATCAGGTCCCACTCGTCGCGGGCCCGCAGCTGGCCCAGCTTCTCCATCGCCATGTACTCCTGCGTGCCCGAGAACGTCGAGCTCATGGCCTGGTAGAAGGGGTTGGCGAAGATCTCCTCGGCCTTCTTCGGGTCGGTGTGCGCGAGCACGACCTCGTCGAAGGTCCGCTTCATGTCCAGCATCATCGCCTGCAGCTCGGCCGAGTCCGGCTGCAGGCCCTTGACCTGCCGCGGCGTGTTGTCCAGCTCGGTGAGGCCGAGGGCCTGGGCCAGCCGGCGGGCCGGGTCGATGGTCAGGACGACCGTGCGCCGGCCGTGCGCTTCCGCCGCCCGCAGGGCCAGCGCCGCCGCCGTTGTCGTCTTTCCGACGCCACCCGAGCCGCAGCAGACCACGATCCGGATCGCGCGGTCGGCGAGGATCGCGTCCAGCTCCAGGTCCGGCGACCCGGGCGTCTCGGCAGTGGCAGGCACACTTCGAGCGTATCCGCTGGGAGCATCCTCAAGCAGTCGTGAGGAGCAGATCACCGAGCGACTCGAGGGTCGCCGCCGTCACACCTTCGGGGACCAGCGGCAGCTCGACGACCCGGCGGCCGAGGCTCAGCAGCTCCGTGCGCAGCGAGGACTCCGCGGCGACCTTCGTCTGGTAGGCGCGGGCCTCACCGGCCAGGCCGCCGAGCACCTCCTTGTCGGCCGGCAGCCCGGCCGCGGCCAGACCCCGGCGCAGGTCGGCCTGGGTGAGCTTGACCCCGGCCAGCACCGGCGGGCGGGTGGCGTTGACGATCACGGTGCCGATCGGGATGCCCAGCCGGGTCAGCTCGTCGATCGCGTCCGTGGTCTCCTGGACCGGCATCTCCTCCAGCAGGGTGACCACGTGCACGGCGGTCATCGGCGAGCGGAGGATGGCCGCCACGCCCTCGCTCTGGGTCTTGATCGGCCCGACCTTGGCCAGCCGCGCCGTCTCCGCGGTCACGTTGAGGAACCGCCCGACCCGCCCGGTCGGCGGCGCGTCGAGCACGACGGCGTCGTAGACCCGGCGGCCGTCGACGGTGCGGGTCACGGCCTCCTTGATCTTGCCGGTGAGCAGCACGTCCCGCAGGCCCGGGGCGACCGTGGTGGCGAAGTCGACCGCGCCGACCTTGCGCAGGGCCCGGCCGGCCACACCGAGCCGGTAGAACATCTCGAGGTACTCCAGCAGGGCCTCTTCGACGTCGACCGCGAGCGCGCGCATCTCGCCACCGCCGCGGGCCGTGGCGATGCGCAGCTCTTTGTATGGGAGCGGATCGCGGTCGAACAGCTGCGCGATGCCCTGCCGGGCCTCGACCTCGATCAGCAGGGTCCGCTTCCCGTCCCGGGCGAGGGCCAGCGCCAGCGCGGCGGCCACGGTCGTCTTGCCCGTGCCACCCTTGCCGGTGACCACATGCAGACGGGCGGGCCAGCCGTAGCCGCCCCGCCCGTCCGAAGACTCACGTGCTGTCACGCCTTCGACGCTACCCGGTCCGGGCCCGTCGTCAGGCCGCAGTGATCTCGCACACCCACCAGCCGTCGCCGTGCGTGGTGATGTAGCGGTACTTCGTCTCCGCGACCTTCTCGTCGGACGTGGTCACCTTCACCGTGGTCGTGAGCGTCGCCTCGTCGCTTTCCTGCTTCTCGACGGTCGGGGCCGGCCAGGTGTAGGTCGCGCCGGTGAGGCCCGCGTCATACTTGCGGATCTCGTCGATCCGGGCGGTCAGCTTCTCCTTGTTGCGCGACGTGGAGCACACGTACTTGAGCGCCTCGTCGGTGCTCTTGTTCTTGTACACCGCCGTGAGGAAGCTGTTGACCGCGTCGGCCGCCGTCGGCGCCCCGGTGCCCTGGTTGTTCTTCATCACGAAGTAGGCCGCGGCGCCGCCACCGCCGCCGAGCACGACCAGCACACCCACGATGATCAGGGTGATGAGCAGGCCGCGGCTCTTCTTCGGCGGGGCCACCGGCGGGTACATCGGGTAGCCCGGCGCCCCCGGATACGGCGGGCCCGACATCGGCGGCCCGGACATCGGCGGGGCCATCCCGGGGATCGCGCTGGTGGGCGGGGCCGCCATCGGCCCGGTCGGGAACTGCCCGGTGGGCGGCGGGAACTGCCCCGTGGGCTGGCCGAACGCGCCGGTCGGGGGCGGCGGCGGGTAGGCCGGCTGACCGTATGCCGGCTGACCGTAGGCCGGCTGCGCGGACGTGGGCGGCGCCGAGGTGGGCGGCACGCCATAGGGGTCCGGCTGCTGGGGCACCGCATAAGGATCCGGCTGCGACGGTACCGGCGGCACGGGCGGCTGCACCGTGTATTGCTCAGGCTGCGGCGCCGGCGGGACCGCGAACGGATCCTGGACCGGCGGCGGTGGCGGCCAGCCCGGCTGCCCGGGTTGTCCGGGTTGACCCGGATACTCGGGTTGACCCGGGTACGAGGGCGGTTGCGTCATTTCTCCCACCTTTGTGCGACAACCACGACGGCGGCCCTCACAGTAGCGTCACTACGCCAGGTATGGGGGGTCCTGATACCAGCCTGTGCCCGTCGGACGCCGCCGGCCCGGCGTTACTGTCCCCACATGCAGAAATGGGAGTACCTGACCGCGCCGCTGCTGGTCCACAACACCAAGATGATCCTCGACAACTTCGGCGAAGAGGGCTGGGAGCTGGTCGCGATCGTCCCCGGGCCCAACCCGGAGAACCTGGTCGCCTACTTCAAGCGCCCCAAGGCCGGCTGACATGGGCGACGTCTACGCCCGGCTGGCCGAGCTCGGCATCACCATTCCGCCGGTGGTACCCCCAGTGGCCGCATACGTCCCGGCGGTGCGCACGGGCAACCACGTGTACGTCTCCGGCCAGCTGCCGATGGTCGACGGCGCGCTGCCCGCCACCGGGCTGGTCGGCGCCGACGTGACCGCTGAACAGGCCAAAGAGCTGGCGCGGAACTGCGCCATCAACGTGCTCGCCGCCGTCGAGGCGCTGGCCGGGCTGGGCAGTGTCGTGCGGGTCGTGAAGATCGTCGGGTTCGTCGCGTCGGCGCCGGGCTTCACCGGCCAGCCGGGCGTGGTCAACGGGGCCTCGGAGCTCTTCGGTGAGGTGTTCGGGGAGGCCGGCGCGCACGCGCGGTCCGCGGTCGGCGTGTCGGGCCTGCCGTTGAACGCGCCGGTCGAGGTCGAGGCGATTCTCGAGCTGTCCTGAGCCTTCCGCACCCGGCCGATCTCATTTCCGCAGGTCGGCCGGGTCGCGAGAGATCCGGCTCGCACTCCCGGGCGAAATATCCGACTCGTCCCTCCTCGGATATTTCGGACTTATCACCATTTTCCCGGTCACCCATCGAGCTGAACGCCGCATGGACCAGCTTTGTCGCCCGTCGGGGTATAAATCCGAGAAGTCGTTGCGCGGAGCGCCCGACTTTTCGTGCCAACCACCTGGCCAGTCGGGTGACGTGGCGGGTGAACCGCCCCGCCGTAGGATCTGTGTGTGGTAAGCCACGTCACCACCCCCGCCGCCGAAGTGCTAGCCGCGTTGCCCGACTGGGTGACGCTCGTCCGCGCGCCCAACCCCGGGCCGATGACGCTCGACGGCACCAACACGTGGCTCCTGCGCGCACCCAACGGTGGCAGCATCGTCGTGGATCCGGGGCCGCTCGACGAGGGGCACCTGCGGGCCGTCGCCGCCCACGGGCCGGTCGCCGCGATCGTGCTCACCCACGGCCACATCGACCATACCGAAGGTGTGCGGCGGCTGGCGGCGTTGACCGGGGCGCGGGTGTACGACCCGCCGGTGCTCGAGCACCTCGACGCGGACGGGGTCGTGGTCGAGCCGCTGGTGACGCCCGGGCACTCCAGTGACTCCGTGTGCTTTGTCGTGCGGTACCGCGGCGAAGAGATCGTGCTGACCGGTGACACCATCCTGGGGCGCGGCACCACCGTGGTGGCCTGGCCCGACGGGGACCTCGGGGATTATCTCGCGAGCCTCGGCAAGCTGGCGGCGTTCGACGGGCGGCCCGCGCTGCCGGGGCACGGGCCTTCGCTCAGCGACACCGGGGTGGCGGCCCGGTATTACCGGCAGCATCGGGAGGCCCGGCTCGCGCAGGTGCGGTCCGCGGTCCAGGCCGGCGCGACCGAGGCGGCCGACGTCGTGGCCGTTGTCTACGCCGACGTCGACCGGGCACTGTGGCCCGCGGCCGAGATGAGTGTGCGGGCGCAGCTCGATTTTCTGCGACGGGAATCACATCCGCCCGCCCATGGTTTGAGTGCAACGTGACGTGTTCGGTGTGCGGGACTGTGGCCGTTCCCGGTGCGCGGTTCTGCCACCACTGTGGCTCGGCGCTGCCCGCGGCCGCCACCCTGCCCGCGGCCGAGCGGCGCAACGTCACCGTGCTCTTCGGCGACCTCTCCGACTTCACGGCCTGGTCTGAGGACCTCGACCCGGAGCGGGTCGGCGCCGTCACCGACCGGGTGCTGGCCGCCCTGGCCGGCGCGGTGAAGACGTTCGGCGGGCACGTCGACAAGCTCACCGGCGACGGGATCATGGCCGTGTTCGGCGCGCCCGTCGCGCACGAGGACGACGCCGAGCGGGCCGTGCGGGCCGCGCTGTCCATGCAGCGGGCCGTGCGCCGGGTCCTCGACGACGAGCGCGGCGGCGGGGCTCCGCTCGGGCTGCGCATCGGCCTCAACACCGGGCCGGTCGTGGCCGGGGTGCAGGCCGGCATCGAGTACACCGTCATCGGCGACACCGTCAACACCGCTGCCCGGCTCGCCGACGCGGCCGCGATCGGCGCGGTGTACGCGGGCGATCGCACCTCCAGCTCCACCCGGCTCCTGGCCTCCTGGCGGGCGCTGCGGCCACTGCGGCTCAAGGGCAAGCGCGAGCCCGTCGACGCCTTCGAGCTGCTCGGGCTGCTCGACGCGCCCGGCACCCGGTCCGGGCTGGGCGACGAGGCGCCGTTCGTGGGGCGCGAGCCCGAGCTCGGGCGGGTGTCCGGGCGGCTCGCCGAGATCGCGGACCGGCAGGAGCCGCGGGTGCTGGTCTTCACCGGTGAGGCCGGGCTCGGCAAGACGCGGCTGGCCGGCGAGATCGAGCGCTTCGCGGCCGGCTATCTCGGCGGTGCGGGGTACACCCCGAGCGCCGGCTTCGCCCCCGGCGGCGGCGCCCGCGTGCTGTCCGTGCACTGTGCCGCGTTCGGTGAGCGGCGGCGGCTGGCCCCCCTCGCCGACCTCGTCCGCGCCGCGATCGGGCTGCCCGCGGACGCCGTGCTGACCCGGGAAGCGGTCGAGGAGCGGCTGCGGCGGCTGGCCCAGCGACTGGCCCGGGCCGCGCGGGGACGGCCGGAGCCGCCGCGGTTCGCCAGTGACCTGCTGCTGACGCTGATCGGCTACACCGAGGCCGTCGGCGACACCGTGTGGGTCGCGCCCGGTGGCAAGGCCGACGAGCTGGACCTCGACGCCGTGCCGGCGGCGGTCGCCGAGCTGCTGTCGGGGCTGGCCGCGGAGACCCCGCTGGTCGTGATCGTCGACGACCTGCACGACGCGACCCCGGAGACGCTCGACGCGCTCGGTGCCACCATCGAGCGGCTCGAGGGGCCCGTGCTCATCGTGCTGCTCGGCCGGCCCGAGCTGGTGCGATCGGCCGGGGTGCTGACGCGGATCGCGGACGCTGAGGTAGTACCAATTCCGCCGCTTCGTGGTGCTGACGCCGCTCGCCTGCTCACCGCCTATCTCGGCGGTGGACGGCTCGCGCCGGCCGACGAGGACCGGCTCCTCGCGACCGCTCAGGGCAATCCCTTCTACCTGTCCGAACTGGTCACGCTCCTGCAGGAGCGGGGCGCGCTCACCACCGTGGCCGGCACCGACCCGCCCGGCTGGCGGCTCGCGCCCGGCTCGCTCGGCGGCCGGCTGCTCTCCCGCGACCTCGCGGCCGTGCTCGCGGCCCGCATCGACGCACTGCCCAGCGACACCCGGGCCGTGCTGCGCGACGCCGCCGTCATCGGCGACACCGTGCCCGCCCGGGCCCTCGAAGCGCTGCGGTTCAACCCGCCCGGCCAGCCGGCCCGGCCCGCGGTCGTGGCCGCGGTCGAGCTCGAACGGGCCGTGGAAGAGCTGCTGCAACGCCGGATGCTGCGCCGCGGGCGGGGCGGGTTCGCCTTCGCCACGCCGCTGCTGCGGGAGGCGGCGTACGCCGGCATCGGCAAGGCCGACCTGGCCGAGCGCCACGCGGCCCTGTCCCGGTGGGCGTCGGCCGCGGTGACCTCGTTCCTGTCGGCCGGCGGCACCGGCAATGTCGCGGGCCTGAACATGACCCTCGGCTCGGCCGACGCGTTCATCGCCGACCACGCCGAACGGGCCGGGAAACTCGCCGACGTCGTCGGGCTGCGGCCGGACTCGCTGGCCCGCTCGGCCGCGCCGCTCGGGGTCCAGGCCCTGGCCCGGGCCGCCCGGGCCGCGCTGGCGTCCGGGGAACCGGCACAGGCCGCACAGGCCGCGGACCGGGCGGCGGTGCTCGGCGGCGGGATTCTGCCCGCGGCCGACCGGCTCGTCCACGCCCGGGCCCTGCTCCAGCTCGGACGGTCGGCGGAGGCGCTCGGCCACGCCGAGAAGATCACTGCAAATGCCGCAGACGACGCGGGGGTACAGGTGGGAGCCCTGCTGGTGGCCGGACGCGCCTACCGGGCCATGGGCGACCACCGGCGCAGCTACGCCACCCTGTCCGACGCACTGGAGGCGGCGACCGCGGCCCACCTGACCTACGAGCGCGGTGACGCCATGCGCCGCCTCGGCATGGCCGACTTCCTCGAAGGGCGCCTGGCCGAGGCCGGAGGGCGGTTCGCCGAGTCGTTCCAGATCGCCGTCACGGCCGGCGACCGGCGGGCTCAGGCCTGGTCGTTGCAGCACCTCGCGTGGGTCACCACCACCCGCGGCGACTTCGCCGGGGCCGACGCGGCGCTCGGCCGGGCCGCCCGCCGCTTCGCCGAGCTCGGCGACCCCGTCGGCCGGGCCTGGCTGCGCGGCACGACCGCGTTCGTGCGCCTGCTGGCGGGCCGGCTCGGCGAGGCGCGGCGGCTGGCCAAGGCGTTCCTGCCGTTCGGCGAGCGGGTCGGCGACGCGTGGGCGGTCGGCACGCTGCGCGCGGTCGAGGCGTTCGCGGCCGCCGAGAGCGGTGACCTGGCCGACGCCGACCGCGAGGCCCGGCGGGCCTACCGCGAGTTCGCGGCGGCCGGCGACGACTGGGGCCGGGGCCTGGCCCTCGTCGTGCGGGGCGTGGTCGCGCGCGAGCTCAACGAGCCCGCGCACGCCTACGACCTGCTCTCCGACGCCACCGAGTGGGGCGAGAAGACCGGCCACCCGCTGCTGCTGGGCATGTCCCGCACGATGCGCGGCTTCGTGAGCCTGGACCGCGGCGACCCGGTGGCGGCCGAGGCCGACGCCCGGGCGGTGCTGCAGGTCGTCGAGACCCACGACGTGCTGGAGGCGGCCAAGGTCGGGCCGCGGGTGCTGTTCGGCCTGGCCCGGCTGGCCCAGGGCGACCTGCCGACGGCGCTGGAGACGCTGGGCTGCGTCGCCGCCGAGCGCCTCGGCCCCTCGGTGATCTTCTCCCGCCGGCAGGCCGTGGCCGCATACGCCGCCGCGCTGCTGGTCGCGGGCCGCGACGCGGAGGCTCTGGACTGGGCCCGGCAGGCGCAGGGAGCGCCCGGCGAGGACGTCCGCGGTCGCGATTATGCGGCGGGGGTACTGCGTGATGCCCTCGACGCCAACCGAGAGTGCTCGAACGACTCCGTCGCGGTGGTTGCCGAGTCGTGAAAATGGGCTGTGGCCGATGCGTGACGGTGAAGTGTCGTACCCCTGCCGTACCGTCTTAGCCGTGACCGCATCGGCTCCGCTCCCATCGGTACCCGGCCTGACCGGGTTCTCGGTGCTGGCCCGCGGCGGCTACGCGACCGTCTACCGGGCCCAGCAGGAGTCGGTCGGCCGCGACGTGGCCGTGAAGGTCGAGAACCGGACCCTGGAGACCGAGCGCGACCGCCGCCGCTTCCTGCGCGAGGCCCGCGCCGCCGGCCGGATGTCCAGCCACCCCCACGTCGTCGACCTCTTCGACGCCGGCGTCACCACCGACGGCCACCCCTACCTGATCATGGAGCTCTGCGACGGCTCCTATGCCGAGCGCATGCGCAGCGCCCCGCTGACCGCCGCCGAGGTCCGCGAGGTCGGCTTCAAGATCGCCGACGCCCTCGCCGACGCGCACTCCCTGGGTGTCCTGCACCGCGACGTCAAACCGGCCAACATCCTCTTCAGCCGCTTCGGCGAGCCCGCCCTCGCCGACTTCGGCCTGGCCATCCTGGCCGAGTGGCGCGACGTCTCGATCACCCTCGACGTCCTCACCCCCGCCTACGCCCCGCCGGAGACGTTCCGCCACGCCGCCCCCGGCCCCGCCGCCGACGTCTACGCCCTCTGCGCGACCTTGTACGCGCTCATGCGCGGCCGCCCGCCCCGCTGGCGCGAGGACCAGATGCCGAGCCTGCTCTCGCTGGTCGACATGTTCAACGACCACATCCCGGACCTGCCCGGCTGCCCCGCCGAGCTGATGGCGATCCTGCGCGCGGGCATGAGCAACGACGACGGCGAACGCCCGACCGCCCTGCAGCTGCGCGACGCCCTCATCGCCCTGCAACTGTCCCCGCCCCCACCGACCCTCATCCCGCCGCTGGGCTCGCCGCCGCTGGAGCCGGTGTACACGTCCCCGCCCCTCCCGCCGCCGACCCCGCCACCGCCGGCCGACCGCATCCTGGAGTCGCCGTTCCTGGGCGGCGGCTTCCCGCGCGACCCCGAGCAGACGGTGCCGCACGAGGCCGGCCCGGAGGAGCCGCCGACCGACCCGCTGAAGGGCCGATCGGGCTCGTCGTCGGGCTCGGTCGGGTCGCTGGGTTCGTTCGGCTCGTCGAGCGCGGGGTCGGGGTCGGGGTTGGGTTCGGCCGGGCTCTCGGGTTCGGCTTCGGGTTCGGCTGGGCCGGCTGGCTCGGGTTCGGGTGGGCTTGCCGGCGCTGCTGGGCTGTCCGGCTCGGGTGGGCTGTCTGGTTCGGCGGGCTCGGCTGGTGACTTCGGGGCGGGTATGCCGATGGCGCCGCCCAGTGATCCGTTCGTGGCGCGGGTCAAGTCTCCGGGTGGCAGCCGGCGCGGGTTGTGGATCGGCGTCTCGGCGGGCCTGCTGGTGGTGGCCGCGCTGGTGACGGTGGCCATCGCATACGGCTTCGGCGACGGCACCCCCGAGCCCACCCCGTCAGCCGCCGCTCTCGCCGCCCCGCCGACGTTCGCGTGCGGCCTGGGCGCCGACCCCAACGCCCACTGCGCCGACACCGCCGAGTGCTTCGACACCAAACTGTCCCGCGTCGACTGCACGGGCGTCCACACGTGGGAGGTCTTCGCCTACGGCGACCTCCCGGCCGGCAGCAAGGTCACCGACAAGAAGGACCGCGCGGTGACGTCGGTCTGCAACGTGGGCACGCTGGTCGCGGTCAACATCGGCGCCGCACAGTGGCGCCAGGACGTCCTCCTGCCGACCCCGGCCCAGCAGAACTCGGGCCCGACCACGTTCCGCTGCCTCGCCGGCCGCGGCGACAACAACCTGACCGGCGACACGCTGCACAAGTAAGCCCGCTCGCCCAGACCGGGCAACCGCCGCAAAGGCCTTGGTGGCGGGTGTAAAGAGAATGCAGGCACCTTTGCTCTGCCCGCGAAACACCAGCTCAGGGCTGGTTCTCTGACTCAGAGGACCAGCCCTGAGTCGTCTCTTGATCTCCGTTGGGAGAAATTTGGGAGACGATCTCGTTCGGCAGCATCTCGTCGAGGATGCGCACCGGCGATCTCGGGCTCGTGTCCGCCCTTGCTTCGCGTGCTGCCGTCCAGATGACCCCAGTTGCTCGTCCATGAGCACTGGCGGGGTGCCCCGCTCGATCATCATGGTTTTGTAGGTGTGCCGGGGCCCGTGAGGTGTTAGGGCGGGCGCAATCGGCACCGGGCGCGGAGGCTTCCCCGAGAAACCCGAGCCCGGCCCCTTGGGTGAGGAGCATCCATCGCCAGCGCGCCTGCCGGTCGCACATCTTCGCGACGAGCTCGGCCAGCAGGTCGATCACGGCGGCCGGGTCGGTGAAGGCGTCTTCACCGGGCCCGCACTGGAGGCGTTCGAAGGTCGGCTCCTCGGGCACCGGGATCGCCGGAACGATGCCCCGCAACGGATCCCGGATCACCATCCACCAAGGCAGTTTCTTCACGTTCGATCTTCCCCAGGGAACCCGGGGCTCCAGCGGCGGCCGCGAGCGTGGCAAATCGGCCGCGGGCATCCCGCCGACACACGCGCCACGGGCATCAGCAGCGCCACTTGGTTGGAGCAAGTGCGTAGGTGAGGCTGGAATGGAGAGCGGGATTTGGGCATGATGAAGCCCGCCTTCCTTTGTCGCCCCAAGCGATTACGAGGGAAGGAACGGGGCGGTCCGTTGCCGTAGAAAGCCGGACCGCCCCGTACCTAGTGCGTTACCCGCTAGTCGATGATGGTGATGAGCACGATCACCGCGGCCTGCAGGGCCAGGCCCGACAGGCCGCAGATCAGGCCGACGGCGGCCAGGCCGCGTCCGGGCTCGCCCTTGCCGACGCTGCGCAGCGCGAGGATCCCGACCACGACCGCCACCACGCCGGCCACACCGCCCGTAGGCACGCAGAAGCTCGCCGGGATGGACGCGATGCCGAGGATCAGCGCCAGCAACGGCAGCAGCCGGCTGTCCGACCCACCGGCCGGCTGGGGGGCCACCACCGTCGGCGGTGCACTCGGCTTCGGCAATGTGGGGAGGTCGCCGACCAGGCTCGACAGCTCGCCCCACGTGCGCGAGGCGTACGCCTGCTGCGTCCGGGCGCTGAACTCCTCCAGCGTCAGCCGCCCTTCGGCCGCCGCCTCGCCGAGCTGGGCGACGATGGCCTCGCGGTCAGCGTCCGACGCTTTGATCCAGTGCGCTGGATACACGAGCTGAGGGTACAAGCGCCATGCACGGCGCACGGCATGTAGGGTTCGTCGCGTGCGGCGCGGGGCGGACCTTGTGGTGGTCTGGTCGTTGATGGCCGCTTCGGCGGTGCTGTACACGATCGCCGCGAACATGCGGTTCTGGATGGAGCCGCTCGGCGACGAACCCCACTATCTCGTGATGAGCGTCGCCCTCGGGAAGTACCACACCTTCGATCTGACCCAGGCCTACGCCAACGGCGACTGGCGCGCGTTCTACGCCGACCCCCTCGAGGCGCACGTGTACCCCAACGCCGAGGGCATCATGGTGCCGCTGCACAACTTCGGCGGGCCGATCCTCTGGACGATCCCGTTCAACCTGTGGGGTCGGCCCGGGGCGGCCGGGGTTGTCGTGCTCGTCAGCGTCCTCACCGTCGGTGTCATTTACCGGTTGCAGCGTGAGCTCGGCATCACCCCGTTCTACGCCGGCGTCGTCACCGGGCTGTTCGCCGCCGGGTCGCCGCTGTACATGTACGCCTCCATGCAGTTCGTCGACCCGTTCGGCGCCCTGTTCACCGCCTACGCGGTGCTGGTGCTGGTGAAGGCGAAACCGGCCTGGTGGCAGATCGCGCTCGCGTCGGCCGGGCTGGGCTGGATGCCGTGGGTGCACGGGCGGTTCCTGCTGCTCACCGTGCCCCTGGGGGTGTTGCTGATCGCACGGGCCGGCCGGTCGAAGACCCTCCTGGCGGCCGCGGCGCCCATGGTGGTGCTGGTGGGCGCGCTGGAGCTGTTCAACTTCACGCAGTACCACTCCTGGAGCCCGGCCCCCGGCAACTCCGCGCTCGGCGACGGGCTGTTGCAGATCCCGCCGTACCGGGGGCTCGCGGGGATCCTCTTCGACCGGCAGTACGGCCTGATCAGTCATTTTCTGCTGCTCGCCCTGGCCATCCCCGGCATGTTCCTGGCCGCCCGCCGGTCGCGGCACTGGGTGCTGCTGGCCGCGATCCTGCCGTACACGATCGCCGTGTCGACGTTCCGCACCTGGTGGGCCGGGTACACGCCACCGGGGCGGCTGGCCGTCGTGCTGGTGCCGCTGCTGGCGTACTACGTGGCGCTGACCCTGCAGCGCCGCCCCGTCTGGCTGCCGCTGGTCCTGGCCACCCTGGCCGCCGCGTTCGGCTTCGCGTACACGCTGACCGGCGACTCCATGCTGCTGGCCCGGTTCACGTCCAGCGGCGGCTACGGCGTCGACAAGATCCTGAGCGCGCAGGGCGCCCGCCTCGGCGTGCCGGACCTGCCGAACTGGTGGCCATCGATCCAGACCGATCCGGGCACGGGGCAGAACTTCTGGCCCTGGTACCTCGGCTACGTCGCGTTCGCCGCCCTGATGGTCGTGTGGGGGCGGCTCGCGCCCGTCCGCGAACCGCTCAGGTCGAGCGCCCGTTGGCGTACACCACCCGAAACCCGAGATGCCGAGCGAGCGGTGCCCAGCGAACCGTCTTCATGAGCCGCTCCACGCTGTCCACCCGCGCCCCGTTGACCAGGCTGTTGAGCACGACCGTCTCCAGCGCGGCGGACTCGATCCAGTCGATCTCCTTGGTGAATCCGCAGATCATCGCCGCCTTGGTCTCGCGCAGAAACTCGTTGAGCGTCGTGACGGACGCGCGCAACGCGGAGCAGCTGCCGAAGTAGAGCCGCTTGCCTTCGCACTGCCCACCGATCCAGCTGCCCAATTCGGCGAGGCCGACAGTATGCGCCTCGGAAAGATGCAGCTTCGTGGGCGCGCCGTGTAGTGCGAAGAACCCGACGTGGTACGCCGAGTATTTGCGGGACAGCCACGTTTCGACGTAATACCGCAGCTCCTGCGGTGTCGCGGTGCGGCGGTGAATGTACCGGATGGCGCCCAGACGCTCCAGCAGATCCAGCGTCGGCAGGACCGATCCCCGCGCGGCGAGGTCATTGTCCCAGTTGCCTTCTACGCAGAACACCCCGCCGGGCTTGGCCACCAAAGTCGTTCTCCTGTAATCCACGTAAAAAGCCGAAGCAAAAGCCAAAAGCAAAAGAGCACAACGCAGAGGATTCCGGAGCCGCTTCGCTCCCGCCCCGGGCAAGGGGCTCATCGCCCCCTGCACCCCTGCGATGTCCACGAGCACATCAAAAGATCTTGCCGGGATTCAGGATGTTGTCCGGGTCCAGCGCGGCCTTGATGGAGCGGTGCGCCTTCAGCCCGGTCGGGCCGATCTCGCGGGCCAGCCAGTCCCGCTTCAACAGGCCGACCCCGTGCTCCCCGGTGGACGTGCCGCCGAGGGACAGCCCGAGGGCCATGATGGCGTCGAACACCTTCTGCCCCTGCGCGATCGACGCCGGGTCGGAGCGGTCGATGACGATGACCGGGTGCAGGTTGCCGTCCCCGGCGTGGCCGACGGTCGCCACCACCATCTCGTGCGCGGCGGCGATCCGCTCGATCCCTTCGATGAGTTCGACGAGCCGGGTCCGCGGTACCGCCACATCGTCGACCATGATCCCGCCGCCGCGCGGATACAGCTGCGCGGCCAGGTGCTCCAGCGACACGTGGGCCAGGCGGCGGGCGGCCAGCAGGGCGTCGGCCTCGGCCTCGTCGGCGGCGACGAACACGTCCTCGGCCTGCGCGGTGCGGCACATCGCGGCGATGGCGGCCAGGTCGTCGGGTGCGCGGGCGCCGGAGTCGACGGACGCGATGAGCAGCGCCGCCGCCGTGGTCGGGAGGTCCATCGGGCGGTACGCCTCGATCGCGCCCATCGCCACCCGGTCGATGACCTCGAGCATGCTCGGCTGCAGACCGGACCCGACGATGGCCGAGACCGCGGCTCCGGCCGCCGCGAATGTGTCGAACACGGCGACGAGGGTCAGGGCGGGCGCCGGGGCCGGACGGAGCCGGACGGTGACTTCGGTGATGACCCCGAGCGTCCCTTCGGAGCCGACGAAGAGGCTGGTCAGGTCGTAGCCGGCGACGCCTTTCGCGGTGCGCCGGCCGCAGTGCAGGACCTCGCCGCTGGCCAGCACGACCTCCAGGCCGAGGACGTGGTCGCTGGTCACCCCGTACTTGACGCAGCACATGCCGCCGGCGTCGGTGGAGACGTTCCCGCCGATCGTCGACTGCTCCCACGACCCGGGGTCGGGCGGGTAGTAGAGCCCGACTTCCGCGACCGCCCGGCGGAGCTGCGCGTTGACGACGCCCGGCTGCACGACCGCGATCCGGTTCTCGGCGTCGATGTCGATGATCTCGTTCATCGCGATGAGCGAGAGCACGATCGCGCCGTCGATGGCGTTGGCCCCGCCGGCCAGGCCGGAGCGGGCGCCCTGCGGGATCACCGGGATGCGGTGGCGGCCGGCGGCGCGCAGGACGGCGGAGACCTGGCCGGTGGTGCGGGGGCGCACGACGACGGCCGGGGTGCCGTACGGCACCAGGTCGGCCTCGTCGTGCTCGTATGAGCGCAGCAGGTCCGGATCGGTCAGCACGCCACCGTCGTGGGGCAGGGCGGCCCGCAGCTCGGCGAGGAGGCCGGCCAGGTCACGTTCCATACCTGGCACGCTAGTGCGTGTGCTCTACATCGACACGCCCCGGTGGCCGGCCCACGGGCGGCTCTTCGCCCATCTCGTCAGCGACGTGTCGGTGGCCGAGCTGCACGCGTTCGCCGAGCTGATCGGGGCGCCGCGGCGGGCGTTCGAGCGGGACCACTACGACGTGCCGGCCGACCGCGCGCGGATCGCCGTCTGGCTGGGGGCCATCGAGGTGCCGTCACGGGTGATCGTCGAGCGTCTGGTTGCCGCCGGCTTGCGGCGGCCGCGGCATTTGTCCGCTTCCAGGGGCAAGAAAAAGCCAGCTCAGGGCTTGTTTCCGCGGGCAGATTAGGTAACCCTTGCTTAGGTAAGGCTAAGACAGCTTCTATCCCCGAGGGAACCCGCTCCACCTCCGCCCCCTCGAAGCCAGGAGTTCCACCGTGTATGTCTGCATCTGCCACCGCGTGCGCGAGTGCGAGATCCGGCGGGTCGTTCAAGCCGGTGCCCGCAGCGAGGACGCCGTTGGCGACGAATGCGGCGCCGGCACCGGCTGCGGCACCTGCCTGGACCGAATCGCCGACCTCATCGACGCGGAAAACTCGGACGCAGTGCCTGTTTTGACCTAGAAAACGGACGAATCGGCGTACCCTGCCAAGCATGCAAGGGGACGCACGAGTCATCGAGTTTCTGAACGAGCAGCTCACCGCCGAGCTCACGGCGATCAACCAGTACTTCCTGCACGCCAAGATGCAGGAAAACTGGGGCTACACGAAACTGGCCAAGTTCACCAAGCACGAGTCGATCGACGAGATGAAGCACGCCGAGGTGCTGACCGATCGCATCCTGTTCCTCGAGGGCCTGCCGAACTATCAGCGGCTGTTCGCCCTGCGGATCGGCGAGTCGGTCCCGGAGCAGTTCAAGTGCGACATGCAGATCGAGCTGGAGGCCGTCGACCGCCTCCGCCGCGGCATCGAATACATGCGCTCCATCGGCGACGTGACCTCGGCCAACATCTTCGAGGAAATCCTCGCCGACGAAGAGCACCACGTGGATTACCTAGAGACGCAGCTGGGCCTGATCGAGAAGTTCGGCGAGGCTCTCTACCTGCAGAACGTCACCGAGCATCCAGAAGCGTGACGATCTCCGCCTCCAGGTTCGCGCGGGCCCGGGCGGTCCACTCCGCCCGTTGCGGCACCACCCGGTAAAGCTCCGGCAGATCCGCTAACTTCCGCAAAACCCCCGCGCGACCCGGGCGGAACACCGCATCAGGCACCGCCGCGTATTCTTCCCGCACAGCAAGCGCGTACCGCGCATAGTCCTCAGCCGAGCCCGCCAAAATGGCCAGGTCCGCATCGGCGAGCAACCCCCCGCGCATATCTCCCGCGGCAACATGGTGCCCAGCGGTCAACAACACCAGCCGCACAATCTCACTCACCCGCTCGGCGGAAACCCCAAGCCCACCAAGCCGGACCCGGGCCAACTCCGCACTACGCTCCTCATTGTCGCCCGCAAACACGTCATAAACAGCATCATGAAACCAGGCCGCCAGCCGAACAACATCCGGATCATCGACAAGCCCAACGTATTCGTCGATAACTCCCAGCATCACCCCCAAATGCGCAACCGTGTGATACCGCCGATGCCCCTCCCTCCACCGCCCAAGCAACTCGAGCCCAACAACCTCTTCCCCAGGAAATACCCGCTGCCACTCCTCAAGCGTGCTCACAACCCCCGAGCGTAAGCCACCCGCCCCACCCAACCAGCGACGCGGCCCGCCTCGGAGGAGGTGAGCCGCGTCCGCGGAGTTTGTCGTGTTGTTGGTTTAGTTGGCGGCGGTGAGCTCCGCGTCGGTGCCGCTGAACTCGGTGCCCGACACGAAGGCGGTGTCGAAGCGGGCCTTGAGGGCGTCCAGCTCGGAGAACTCGGCCTGGTGCGACGACTCCGACCCCTCAGCCGCGAACACGTGGTCATCCACCGAAGCGTCGTGGCTGTAGTTCGTGTAGTTGTCGGACTCATAGTGGCCCTGCGCCGGGGCGTCGTACTCGACGTGCTGCCCGGTGGAGAAGTCGGTCGACTCAGCGGCGTGGTGGTCCTGCTCGTACACACCGAACTGGTTGTTGTAGTCGGCCTCAGAACCGGAAGCCTCGTGCAGCTGGTCCACGGCGGCGGATTCCTGGCCGGCTTCGTACTGGCCGTAGTCGACGTCGCTCATTGTTCTATCTCCCTGCGAAATAAGAATTCTCAGTTGGTGGTGACCAGAACATTAAGGCCGCCGAGAGCGACTCGAATCCAGGAAACGTGCCACCGCCTGCGGGTTTGACGGAGTGCGGGTGGGACACGGGGGGAGGTATGGAGGAGTACCACGTTCCTGAGGACGCGGACCTTGAGCAGTTGCGGGTCGCTGTGCAGGGGTGTCGCGGGTGTGAGTTGTACAAGGACACCACGCAGGCCGTGTTCGGGGTGGGGGTGGCGGCGGCGCGCATGCTGGTGGTCGGGGAGCAGCCCGGTGACGTCGAGGATCGGCAAGGGCGGCCGTTCGTCGGGCCGGCGGGGAAAGTGCTCGATCGGGCGTTCGACGCGGCCGGGCTCGACCGGGCCGGTATGTACGTCACCAACGCCGTCAAGCATTTCAAGCACAAGCCCGCGGCGGCTGGGAAGCGGCGGATTCATCAGACGCCGGACCGGACGGAGATTGTGGCCTGCCGGCCGTGGCTGCTGGCGGAGTTCGCGCGGGTGCGGCCGTCGACCGTGGTCGTGCTCGGGGCCACCGCCGGTAAGGCGCTGCTCGGGCCCTCGTTCCGGGTCACCCGCGAGCATGGGAAGGCGTTGCCGTGGCCGGACTGTGCCGAGCGGCCCGAGGAGTTCGCTGGGGCGGGGGTGCTCGTGGCGACCATTCACCCGTCGGCGGTCCTGCGCGCCGACGACCGGGAGGCGGCGTTCGCCGGGATGGTCGAGGACCTGAAGGTGGTCAGCAGCGCCACCGCACCGGGGTGACGGGGTCGTTCTTCGCGCGATACAGCCAGCCCGCGGCGGTCTGGCCGTCCGGACTCATCGACGACACTGTGGCCGACTCGCCGGCCGACAGTACCGGCAGCAGCAGCACTTCTCCGTTCTTCCACCAGGCCGGCGGGGTTTCGTCCACGCCGTTCATCAGCACGCCGAACATGCGGCCCGTGGTGTCCACGCCGCTGGGGACGAACGTGCCGAGGTCGACGGCCTCGCCCGTGCGCAGGTTCCAGCGCACGCCCTGGTCGAACCACGTGCTGCCGTCCTCGTAGGAGCCGACCGCCCAGTCGCCGGCGATCGCGGAGGCGCCCCCGGCGGGCCGGCCGTTGGCGCGGTTCAGCGGCATCGGGGTGCCGTCCGCGGTCCAGGCGTAGGCGTGGAAGTCGCCCGGGGCGTCCTGGCCGCGGCCGACGATGGTGCCGTCGGCGCCGATGCCGGCGGCGTAGGCGACCGCCGGGCTTGTCGTCACGTATTCGACCTGGTCGGGGTGGGCGACGTTCCAGCGGACGATCCTGGCTTTCGAGTCCGGCGTCCAGGCAGTACCCACGATGAAGCCGTTGGCATTGATGGCGGCGACCGAAACCCGCGTCGTGTCCGGCGGAGTCGCCAGGGGTGTGAACCGGCCGTCCTGCATGAGCCAGGGCGCGTTGTCGCCGCTGTTGCCGACCACGGCGCCGGAGTCGTTGACCGCCGCCGGGGTCGGGTCGGGCTGGGGGGCGTCCTCGATCTGCCGGAGGGTGCCGTTGGACCAGAGCAGGATCGTGCCGTCGAGCGCGCCGGCCAGGTACTGGTTCGAGGCGGCCGCGAAGGTGCCGGACGTCGGCAGGCGCTGGACCTCGCAGCCGTTGAGCACGAACTCGTCGGCGGGCGGGGGCGCGGGGCGGCGGTCGGCGGCGAACGCGGTGGCGCCGATCACCACGGCGCCGACGACCACACAGGCCGCGGCGGCCAGGAGCATGCGGTTGCGTTCGCGGCGGCGGCCGTCGCGCACCGCCCGGGCGATGTCGACCTTCGATGGCGGGAGGTCCTCGGTGAGGCGCAGGGGGGTCAGGAAGTCGTTCACCGGGTACCCCCGTCGAAGCTCGCAGTGGCGCTCGGGCCCAGGATGCGGCGCAGCGCCGCCAGGCCGTCCGCGGTGTGGCTCTTGACGGTGCCGGGCGCGCAGCCGAGGGCGGCGGCGGTCTCGTCGACCGGCAGGTCACACAGGAAGCGCAGGACGAGTACGGCCTGCTGGCGCGGTGGCAGCCGGCGCAGGGCGGCCCGCAGGACCAGGGTGTCATCGGTCGGCGGGACGGCGGCCGGGCGCTCCGGCAGGCGGTCGGTGAGCCAGGTCCGGGCCCAGGCGCGGCGCTGCTCGGCCAGGAACGTGTGCACGACCATCTTGCGCACATACGCGTCGATGTTGTTCGCCGCGCGCACTTGCCGCCATTTGACGTACAGGTTGGTCGCCATCGTCTGGACCACGTCGTCGGCGCGGTCGAAGTCGCCGGCCAGCAGGTACGCCAGGCGGCGCAGAATCGGCAGACGGGCGTGGAGGTACTCCACATACTCCCGCTCATGGTCGGCACGCACAGTCCTCAGATGCGGCGGCGCCGGCAAATGGTTGGGCGTGACCTGCGTCACACCAGGCGTGTCCTCCAACCGGTCAATAAACCGGGAACACCTCATCGGGGCCGCGAAAAGGCCGATCAGGCTGGCGATGAACCAGCAGGATCCCGTCACCGGCGCGCAGTCCCGCGCCGCCCTCGACGGTGCCCTGCACGAGGTCGGCGGGGCCAGCCTGCTCCTGTTCGACGTCGACCACTTCAAAACGGTCAACGACGCCTTCGGGCACCTGCGCGGCGACATGCTGCTGCGCCAGCTCGCTGAGCGCATCCAGGGCCTGATCCGGGCCGGGGATGTCCTGTTCCGCTACGGCGGCGACGAATTCGTGCTACTGCTGCCGCACACCGCGCCCGACGAGGCGCTGCGCCTGGCGATCCGGCTCACCGACGAGATCCGGGCCCGGGACTTCGCGGGCACGCCGCCGCTGCACCTGTCGATCAGCATGGGGGTGGCGTCCAGCCCGGCCGACGGCACCGACGGCGAGACTCTGATCGCCGCCGCCGACCGCCGCAACTACCTGGCCAAACGCCGAGGCCGCGGGCAGGCTGTCGGTGACGACATCGAGGCCGATCCGGCGGCCGGCTCGTCCCGCCTCTGGGAACGCGACGGCGCCCTGAGCACCACCCAGGAGTTCATGACCCGCGTGTCGGCGGGCCTGCGCGGCGCGCTGCGCGTTTCTGGCCCCAAAGGCGCCGGCCACACGCGTTTCCTGCGCGAAGTTGCACAGATCGCACATTTAAGAGGCTTTCAAACCTCCATTTCCGGGGGTACCGGCACAGCTTCGACAAAGCCAAAAATCCTGCTGGCCGATGTCGGCGAGCCTGTCCCCGCGCTCGGCGACGCCGTCGCATTGGTGTTTGCCAGTACCGATTTCGACGCGACCGCGCGCACCGAGCTGCCCGAAACCGTCGTCGAGCTGACCCCGTGGTCCCCGGCGACGCTGCGGATCTGGCTGCGCATCGCCCTCGCCGGGGAGCCGACCCGGGCCCTGCTGGACCGGCTCGTCGAACGCTCCGGCGGGCTGCCCGCGCGCGCGGAGGCCGAGCTGCAGCGGCTGCGGAGCCACGGCGAGCTGATCGCGGCCGGGGACGGCATCTGGGGCGTGAAACCGTCGGCGCCGAAGCGGCGGCGCACGCGGCTGCCCGTACCGATGACGAAGCTTGTCGGAAGGGACCGGGAAACGGCCCGGATCGCCGGTCTGATCCGCGACGCCCGCCTGGTGACGCTGGTCGGCCCGGGCGGCATCGGCAAGACCCGGCTGTCGCTGGCCGCGGCGGGCGTCGTCGCCGACGAGTTCGCCGACGGGGCCGTGTTCGTGCCGCTGGCCGACACCACGAACGCCGAACTGCTCACCGCCGCCCTGGCCCGCGCCCTGCACGTCACCGAACTGCCCGACCAGCACCTGTTCGACACGGTCCTCGACCAGGTGGCCGAGGCCGAGCAGCTGCTCGTGCTGGACAACTTCGAACAGGTCGTCGACCACGGCGCGGCCCTGGTCAGCGACCTGCTGGCGGCCGCGCCCGGAGTCCGCGCGCTGGTCACCAGCCGGGAGCGGCTCTCCCTGTACGGCGAGCAGGTCTACCAGGTCCCGACGCTCGCCGACTCACCCGCCGTCACGCTGTTCGAGCAGCGCGCCCGCGCGGTCGACGCCGACTTCGAGATCACCATCGACACGGCGCTCCCGGTCGCCCAGCTGTGCCGCCGCCTCGACGGCCTGCCCCTCGCGATCGAGCTGGCCGCGGCCCGGATCGACCGCTGGACCCCGGACGAGCTGCTCGACCACCTGACCGAGCACCTGGACCGCGAGCTCGACACGCTCGGCGGCGCGGGCCCGCGCGACCTGCCGGCCCGCCAGCAGACCCTGCGCGGCGCCATCGACTGGAGCTTCGTGCTGCTCGACACCGAGGAGCAGCGCCTCATGACCGAACTGTCGGTGTTCGTCGGCGGCTGGACGGGCGCGGCCGCGCTGGCGGTGACCGCACCGGGCGGCGACCTGGACCTGCTCGAGAAGCGCCTGTCGGCCTTGGTCGACAAGCACCTGGTGGTCCGCGACGACGACACCGGGCGCTACCACCTGCTGTCGACGATCCGCGCGTACGCCCGCAACCGCCTCGGCGCCGAGCCCGCCCCGGCCGACCGCCACGCCGACTTCTACGCCGCCTTTGCCGAGTCCTCCGCAGTCGGCCTCACCGGCCCCGACCAGGCCGAATGGGCCGGCAGGATCGAGACCGACTACGAGAACGTCCGCGCCGCCTTCAGCCACGGCGACGGCCCGACCCGGACCAGGATCTGCCTGGGCCTGTGGCGCTACTGGCGCAACGGCGCCCACATCGGCGAGGGCCGCGACTGGCTCGCCCGCGTCCTGTCGATGGACGCCGCCGACGACGGCGCCCGGGCGAAGCTGCTGCACGCGGCCGCGATCCTGGCCGCCGGCCAGGACGAGCACGAGGCCGCCTACGGGCTGGGCGCCGAAAGCCTGGAGCGGGCAACGGCGGCCGGCGACCGGGCCACGATCGGCCACGCCCACAACGCCATGGGCATAGCCGCGATCGGCGGCGGCGACCACGCGGCCGCGACCGCCCACTTCGGCGAAAGCCTGGCGGTGTGGCGGGAACTGGACGTACCCCAGGGCGTGGCCGCTTCCCTGGGCAATCTGAGCAAGGTCGCCCTGAGCCGCAACGACCACACGGCCGCCGAGGTGTACGCCCGCGAATGTCTGGACCTGGAACGCGCCAACGGCAACACCCGGGGCATCCTGCTCGCACTCGAATGCGTGGGCCAGGCCCTTCTGGGCCGCGGCGACGTCCCCGGGGCCCGGGCCGCCCTGGACGAGAGCCTGACCCTGAGCCGCCAGATCGGCGACGCCTTCGGCGCGGCGATGGCCCAGCACACTTTGGGCTTGGCCGCGCTGTCCGAGGGCGACCGAGCCGAAGCCCTGCGCCTGTTGACCGCCGCGCTCGTGACCCGCCACGAGGTGGGCGACCGCCTGGACCTGGCCATCTCGCTGGACGTGGTGGCCTCGCTGCTGGCGCCCGACGACCCGGCCCACGCCGCCCGCCTGATCGGCGCCGCCGACGCCCTACGCTCCCGCCACCGCCTACCCGAACCCCCCGACACCCAGACGCTGCGCTCCCAGACGCTGCCCCAACTCACCGACCACCAACGCGACCGCGCGGCGGGGCGAGCGGTAAGCCTGGAACACATCGTCGAAAACATCCCCCAGACCCCAACCTCCGCCACTGGCACGTTTCCGGGATAAGAGTTGTTCTTGGCGGCCCTAATGTTCTGGTCACCACCAAGTGATGTTCTTTTAGGGGAGACATAAAATGAGCGACGTCGACTACGGCCAGTACGAAGCCGGCCAGGAATCCGCTGCCGTGGACCAGCTGCACGAGGCCTCCGGCTCCGAGGCCGACTACAACAACCAGTTCGGTGTGTACGAGCAGGACCACCACGCCGCTGAGTCGACCGACTTCTCGACCGGGCAGCACGTCGAGTACGACGCCCCGGCGCAGGGCCACTATGAGTCCGACAACTACACGAACTACAGCCACGACGCTTCGGTGGATGACCACGTGTTCGCGGCTGAGGGGTCGGAGTCGTCGCACCAGGCCGAGTTCTCCGAGCTGGACGCCCTCAAGGCCCGCTTCGACACCGCCTTCGTGTCGGGCACCGAGTTCAGCGGCACCGACGCGGAGCTCACCGCCGCCAACTGAACCCCGACAGCTTTGCGGACGCGGCTCACCGGCAACATCGGCGGAACTGGGCAGCGCCTGATCGGATATCAAGCCTCCGCCAGCCCTCGAATGCCCGGCAGGTTTGGCATTCGGAATTCGCTCATCGGCTCACACCTGCACCGCGCGGACACCGATCCTCCGGCCGGCCTCCTCACTCAGAGATCATCACGTGAGTGAGGAGGCCTGCCGCTTGGGCGGCGGCGGGTCGACGCTTACGATGCAAGCATCTACTACTTGGCGAACACGTGGTAGCAGATCCATGCGGCGGCAGTAACCGTCAGCAGGATCGACGCGCGGATGGTCCGTGGCCAGTCACGCAGGACTTCCCGGACCATCTGCCCGATCTCTCGGGCGATAGGCTCCATCTCATCACCTCCAACCCCAGCCGAACTGTGCTGATTACCGTACGTGGCAACCACTGCGGCCGGTATCGATGATGGTCGGAATGACAGGGAATGGCTGGGATGAATGCCACATTCAAGGCGCCTCGTGAGTTTCATATAGCGCCAACTGGACGATACCGGATTGGCCAATGAGACGATCCTGAGCGTGTCGGCGCATCAGGCCCGGCCATACCAATGTGGCGCCTCTGGCAATGTGCAACGGCTGGCTCCTGCCCCCTGGCTGGGCCAGGGCTGCGAGGCGAGCCGTCCGCTTGGTGGGGCGTCGGGTTATCCGTGAGATTTTCGGGCAGGTCCACCCCACATGAGACTGCCGAGTCTTCGCCCGGTCGTGGGCCTGCTGTCCCTTGTCGTCACCGCTGTTGTCGCGGCCACCGGGTCGTCCGGGTCGGTGGCGGTCGCTGGGCGGGCGGCGGGGTGTGGTGGTGTGACGGTGGTACTGGTCCACGGCGCCTGGGCTGATGCGTCCAGTTGGAGCGGTGAGGTGAGCCGGCTACAGGGGGCTGGGTGTGCTGTTCGGGCCATCGCCAATCCGGTGGAGGATCTGACCACCGACGCTGCGTATGTCGCGGACTTCCTGCGGTCCGTTCCGGCGCCGGTGGTGCTGGTCGGGCATTCGTACGGTGGCTCGGTCATCACCAACGCGGCGGCCCTGGTGAGCAATGTCAAGGGTCTGGTCTACGTGGACGCGGCGGCGCCGGCGGTCGGGGAGACCACCGGGGCGTTGAGTGGCTCCGGGTCGGTGCTGTCGACGATGCCGGCGGAGCGGTTGTACGACATGACCGCGTCGCCGGGTGCGGGGGCTCGGAGCGGGCGGTCGGAGCTCTATCTCAAGGAAGACGTCTTCACCGGGCACTTCGCCAGTGATCTGCCGAAGGCGCAGGCGCGTCTGCTGTGGGCCTCGCAGCGCGGCGCCTCGAGCGCGGCGTTCGACACGCCGTCCAGGTTCGCCGCCTGGCAGAAGATTCCGTCCTGGTACTTCATCAGCAGCAACGACGAGATCATCACGGCGCGGTCGGAGTTGGCGATGGCGGGGCGGGCGCGTTCGCGAGTCACCCTGTTTCATGGTGGGTCGCACCTGACGTTGGTTTCGCATCCGCAGGCGGTCACCGACGTGGTCTTCAACGCGGTGCGGGCCGTGCGGCGGTGACGGCTACACGCCGGCGCGGTCGGCTTGGAAGCCTCGCACGTCGGGGGCGCCCAGGCGGGCGGCGTCGGCGGTGAGGTCGTCGGGCATGCGCTGGGACTCCTGCTCGGCGGCGACCCGGGCCAGGTAGTGGTCGACCTCGCGGGAGCGCGTCGCGGCGTCCCAGCCGAGGACGTCGCCCATCACCCTCGCCGCGTCCTGGGCCGTCGCCGCGCCGCGGTGTTCGGTTTCGAAGGAGATGCGGGTGCGGCGGGTCAGGACGTCCTCCAGGTGCAGCGCGCCCTCGGCCAGGGCCGCGTAGGCGACCTCGGCGGCCAGGTACTCCGGGGCGCCGGCGATCGGGCGGTGCAGGTCCGGGTCCAGGGCCAGGATCTCGAAGGTCATCGAGCCGTAGCGCTCCAGCAGGTGCTCGAGGACGCCTACCGGCAGGCCGTGGCGGCGGGCCAGGTCGGCCCGGTTGGTCCACAGCTGGTGGTAGCCGTCGGCGCCCAGGAGGGGCAGGTCGGCGGTGCGGGACGCGGGGACCAGGCCGCCGTGGCGGCGCAGGCCGCCCAGGCGGTGCGCGACGCGGTCGATGACGTCGGCGGCCATGACCCGGTAGGTCGTGTACTTGCCGCCGGCGATCAGCATCAGGCCCAGCATCGGCTCGACGACGGCGTGGGTGCGCGACAGCGCCGACGTCTGCTCGTCGCGGCTGTGCGGCTGGCGGTGGCGGGCCTCGCGGGACAGCAGGGGGCGCAGGCCCGCGTAGACGCCCTCGATGTCCGCGGTGCCCAGCGGGCGGTCCAGGACGGCGTTGACCTGGCCCAGCAGGTAGGTGATGTCGGTGGCGGAGGCGGCCGGGTGGCCGCGGTCCAGGTTCCAGTCCGTGTCGGTCGTGCCGATGATCCAGTGGCCGCCCCACGGGATCACGAAGAGGACGGACGACGGCGTGCGCAGGATCAGGCCCGCTTCGCCCGTGATGGCTGAACGCGGTACCACCAAATGCACGCCCTTTGAAGCCCGGACCTGCAGACCGGCCGACTCCCGGGGGCCGGCTCCGGACAGCATGCCCGCGATGTCGTCCATCCAGACGCCGGTCGCGGCGACAACGGTTCTGGCGTGTACTTCGAACTCCTCCCGCGACTCCAGGTCGCGCACGCGCACCCCGGTCACCTCGCGGGCGTCACGGAGCAGGCCGACGGCCCGGGCACTGGGGACGATCGCGGCGCCCATGCTCGCGGCGGTGCGGGCCAGGGTGGCGACCAATCGGGCGTCGTCGACCTGGCCGTCGAAGTACTGGATCGCGCCGCTGATCGCGTCCTCGCGCAGCGACGGGAAGCGGCGGTGGGTCTCGGCGCGGGAGAGGTGGCGGTGCAGGGGCATGCCGCGCGGGGAGGCGCGGCGCAGGCGGGCGGTGGCGGCGAAGGCGTCGTAGAGCCCGACACCGGCTCCGAAATACGCGCGCTGCCAGGCCCGCTTGCCCACGCCCGCGAGGCCGCGGTGGGACGGGAGCGGGACCAGAATCGGCACTGGACGTACCAGATGGGGTGCCAGTCTGGTCGCGAGCAGGCCGCGCTCCTGCAGGGCCTCGGTGACCAGCCCGAACTCGAGCTGTTCGAGGTAGCGCAGGCCGCCGTGGACGAGCTTGGACGAGCGGCTCGACGTGCCCGCGGCCAGGTCACGGGCCTCGATCAGGGCCACGGACAGGCCCCGGGAGGCGGCGTCGACCGCGGCTCCGGCGCCGGTCACGCCACCGCCGATGATCAGGACGTCGAAGCGCTCACGGCGCAGGCGGGCCACGTCGCCGGCGCGGCGCGCGGGTGACAGGCGGGCCGCCTCGAAGCGGGACGTGGAGGATTCACGGCGCACTACTACACGGTAGCCTCGCCCGTCACGCCGCTGGTGTGAGATGCGCGGCTGAGGGAATTGAACAAGGGTGTCCATCACCGAACGCATCGTCCGTGCGCCCGCCGAGGCCGTGTTCTCCGTACTGTCCGACGGCTGGTCGTACTCCGACTGGGTGGTCGGCACCGCACACATCCGCGACGTCGACGAGGCGTGGCCGGCGCCCGGGTCGCTGCTGCACCACAAGGCCGGGCCCTGGCCGGTGTCGATCAAGGACCGCAGCGAGTCGCTCGAGTGCGAGCCGGGGCGGTCGCTGCTGCTCAAGGTGCACGTGTGGCCGTTCGGGGCCGGGCACGTCAAGTTCACCCTCGACCCGCTGGACGCGCAGGCCACCAGGGTGACGATGCAGGAGCAGTTCACCGAGGGCCCGATGCTGGGCATGCGCAACAAGGTCGGCGACGTGTTCCTGCACTTCCGCAACGCGGAGGCACTGCAACGCCTCGCCGACCTGGCCGAGCGTCGTTAGCGGTAGATCCGTTTGAGCGCGGCGTCGATCGCCGCGCGGTAGGCGTCGCCCAGGACGGGGCGGCTGCGGGCGAGGGCCGCGCGGGCCGCGTTGGCGCCGGGAGCACCGTGCACGCCGCCGCCGGGGTGGGCGCTGGAGCTGGCCAGGTACAGCTTGTCGATCGGCGTGTCGGCCCGGCCCAGTCCGGGTGTCGGACGCCAGATGAGCTGCTGGTAGGCGCCGGCCGTCCCGCCGTTGATCGCGCCCTGGACCAGCGAGGGGTTCTTGGCCTGCAGCTCGGCCGGCCCGGCGACGTAGCGGGCCAGGATGAGATCGTCGAACCCGGGCGCGTGCCGGCGCATGGTCTCGGTGACCTTGTCGACGTGGGCCGCGACCGCCTCGGCGCTCGTGTCCCGCGGGATGTGGGTGTATGCCCACAGCGACTCGGTCCCGCGCGGTGACCGGCTCGCGTCGGCTGTCGTCATCTGGCCCACGAGCAGGAACGGCTCCTCCGGCATCCGGCCCTGCCCGATGTCGGCGGCGTAGCGCACGGGGTCGGCGCCCAGGTGCACGGTCCCCGCCCCGGCGACGTCCGGCGAGATCCACGGTACCGGCCCGGACAGCGCCCAGTCGATCTTCAGGGTGGCGTTGTCCCAGCGGAACCCGGCCAGGTCGGCCAGCAGCCGGCCGGGCAGATGCCGCGGCTGGATCATGTCCTGGTACAGCGACGGCGCCGGAACATCCGCGACGACCGCCCGGCGGGCCCGGAAGAGCCGCCCGTCCGCGCAGCGCACGCCGAGCGCCCGGCCGCCGCCGACGATGACCTCCTCCACGGCCGCGTGCCGGTGCACGACGCCCGGGAACCGCCGCAGCAGCGCCTCGGTGATCTGCTGCGCGCCGCCGACCGGGACCGGGAAGCCGTACTGCTGGGCGAGCATGCACAGCAGCCACCCGAACCCGCCGCCGGCCGCGTCGTCGGGAGCCAGGTCGGTGTGCAGCGCCAGGCCGGTGAGCAGCATCCGGGCACCGTCGCCGGCGAACAGCTCCTCGCCGAGGACCCGCGCCGGGACCAGGAACCGCCGGCCCAGCCGCAGGGCGCCGCCCACGCCGGCCTGCGCCGCGAGCCGAGCTCCGGCGCGGACCGGCGGAAACGGGGTGAGCAGGGCCGGAATGAGATCTGGGGCCAGTCGGCGCCACTCGGAGTACCAATGCCGCCAAGCTTTTCCGTCTCCCGGAGCGAACCGCTCCAGCGACTCGATCGTGAGGTCGAGCTCCCGGCTGAGCACGGCCGACCGTCCGTCCGGGAAGAGGTGGGCCACGACCTGCGGCGCGTGCGTCCAGCGCAGCCCGTGCGCCTCCAGGTCGAGCGCGAGCAGCGGCGGCGATCCGGCCGAGAGCGGGTAGAACGCGCTGCACAGATCGTTGACGAACCCGGGCGCGGTCACCTCGGCCGAGCGCACGGCTCCGCCGACGTCCCCGGTCGCCTCCAGGACCGCCACGTCCCAGCCCGCGTCGGCGAGCATGTTGGCGGCGACCAGGCCGTTGTGCCCGGCTCCGACGACGACCGCGTCGACCGTGTCCGTCATAGCCCTCAGTCTCCTTCCGCACCTTCAGGATTTGTCATACCCGCGCCGTAGAGTCCGGACCATGAATTCCCCAGCGGTTCCGTCACGCCGGGCGTGGGGCTGGTCCCTCGCCCTGACGATCGTGCTCGGTCTCTGGGTTACCGCTTCGGTGGTACTGGTTGAGGCCGGTCTCTCGCTCGTCGCGGACGCGCTCGGCATCGAGGGCACGTCCGTGCCGCGCTGGGCGTGGGCGGTCGCATCCATCGTGACCCTGCTCCTGGCGGGCGTGCCAGCACTCCTGCTCAGCCTGCTGTCGCCGATCTGGTTCGCGCGGACGGCGGGGCGGCAGTGGCTGATCGCCATCGGCTTCGGTGCCCTCCTGGGCTTCGCGCGGCTCGTCCCGCCGACCTATCACGAGGTCTATCTCGCGGTCCTGGCCGTGCTGGCCGCCGCGGCCGCCCTCGGGCACCGCCTGGTCACCGGGCGGCTGGAGCGGCGCGGCGAGCCCGATCGCTGGCTGCCGTGGCTGTCGCTGGCGGCCGGGCTGCTCCTGCTGCTGCCGTGGCTGTGGGTGGGTGCGCTGGGCGGGGCGACGGAGACGGTCCTGGCCCTGGTCGCCGCGCTCGCCGTGGCCTGGCTCGCGGCCCGGCCGCTGCTCGCGCTGACCGCGCGGATCTCGGCCGGCGGGCACGCGTGGGGCCGCTCGGCGCTCGGGGGCCTGCTGGGCGGGGTGGCCCTGGCGGCGGTCGTGGCGGGGGTGGGCGAGCCGGCGGTACAGGTGCTGGCGCTGCTGTGTGTGCCGCCGGTGGCGTTCGTCCTGGCCGCGCTGCGGCGGCTCGGGACGCCGTCGGTGGTCGCGCTGCTCACCCCGGTGCTGTTCGGGCCCCTGGCGTTGGTCGATCCGGATGAGACGTCGCTCATCCTGGGGCTGCGCGACGGGCTGTTCTGGGGTGGCGTCGGTGCCGCCGCCGGGTGGCTGCTGGCCCTGGTGGCCGCGGTCGTGCTGCTGACCGCGTTCCGGCGGGTGCGGCTGCACGCGTGGCTGGCCGGCGCCCTCGCGATCCTGCTGGCCGCGACCGGGGCCGTGGTCTACGTGGGGCTGGGGCAGCCGGGGCTGGCCGGGGAGCGGCTGTTCGTGGTCATGCGCGAGCAGGCCGACCTGTCGGGGCTCTCAGCGGTGGCCGACCACACGGAGCGGGTGCGGCAGACCTACGAGCGGCTGGTCTCGACCGCCGAGCGCACCCAGGCGCCGCTGCGGGCCGAGCTGCGCTCCAAACACGTCTCGTTCACGCCGTTCTACCTGGTCAACGGCGTCGAGGTGGACGCCGGGCCGGTGGCCCGGCAGTGGCTGGCCGGGCGCTCCGACGTGCTGCACGTCCTGCTCAACCCGCAGCTGCGGCCGCTGCCGGCGGCGGCCGAGCCGATGCACGGCGGGCAGGCCGCGCCGGCGTCGACGCCGTGGAACCTCACCCTCATCGGGGCCGACCGGGTCTGGGCCGACGGCACGACCGGCAAGGGCATCGTGGTCGGCAGCTCCGACTCGGGCGTCGACGGCACGCACCCGGCGCTGCGCGGCAACTTCCGCGGGGGCGACGACTCCTGGCTCGACCCCTACAACGGCACCCGGTCCCCGACCGACCCCAACGGCCACGGCACCCACACGGTGGCCACCGCGGTCGGTGCGGGTGTGGGCGTGGCACCGGGCGCGTCCTGGATCGCCTGCGAAAACCTGCCCCGCAACCTGGGCAGCATGGCCAACTACCTGACCTGCCTGCAGTTCATGCTGGCGCCCTACGCGCCGGGCGCCGACCCCTGGCACGCCGGCCGGCCCGACCGCGCGCCGCAGGTGCTGACCAACTCGTGGGGCTGCCCGTCCCTGGAGGGCTGCGACCTCTACTCGATGCGGCCGGCCATCGACGCGTTCACGGCCGCCGGGATCTTCTTCGTGGCGGCGGCCGGCAACACGGGGCCGGGCTGCTCCTCGATCACCGACCCGCCGGCCAACTACGCGTCGACGCTGACGGTCGGTGCGGTGGACCGCAACGCGCGGGTGGCCGACTTCTCCAGCCGCGGGCCGACCGCGGACGGCCTCACCAAGCCCGACGTGATGGCGCCGGGGGTGGACGTGCTCTCCGCTCTGCCCGGCGGCGGCTACGACGTGCTCAGCGGCACCTCGATGGCCACGCCGCACGTGGCCGGGGTGGTCGCGCTGATGTGGTCGGCCAACCCGGCGCTGGTCGGCGACATCCCGCGCACCCGCGAGATCCTGCGGTCGACGGCCCGGACGGCACGGACGCAGGGCACGTCCTGCGGCTCCGAGTCCAACACCGTCGGCGCCGGCCTGGTCGACGCCTACGCCGCCGTGCGAGCCGCCAAAGGCTAGGGTCTTTCAACCGCAGGTCGCGCGCAGGACCCGCATCGCGTTGTCCCAGGCCAGTTTGCGGAGTTCCCGCTCCGACCAGCCGCGGGTTCCGAGCTCGGCGAAGAGGGCCGGATACGCCGACACGTCCTGGAGGTCGCTCGGGACCAGCTCGGTGCCGTCGAAGTCGCCGCCGAGCGCGACGGCGTCGAGGCCGGCGACGGCGCGGACGTGCTCGACGTGGTCGGCCACATCGCGGGCCGACGTGGGCGGGCAGGGGTTCGCGTCGATCCAGGCCTGGCGCTGCCGCAGGAAGGCCGGGGTGTCCCAGGGTGGCTCGAGCGCGTCCTCGACCCGGGTCAGCTCCTCACCCCACTGGCGGCAGGCGTCGCGCAGGAAGAACGGTACGAACGTCACCATCACCACGCCCTGCGAGTCGCGGACCCGGGTCAGGACGTCGTCGGGGACGTTGCGCGGGTGGTCGCACAGGGCGCGGGCCGACGAGTGCGAGAAGAACGCCGGATGCGTCGTCGTGTCGAGCGCCGCATGCATCGTGGTGGTCGCCACGTGGGACAGGTCGCAGAGCATGCCCAGGCGGTTCAGCTCCCGCACCACCTCGTGGCCGAACGGGGACAGGCCGCCGTGCGCCGGGGTGTCGGTGGCGCTGTCGGCCCAGCCGGTGTTGCGGGAGTGGGTCAGGGTGAGATAGCGGATGCCGAGCCGGTGCAGTGCGCGCAGGACGACCAGCGAGTTGTCGATGCAGTGACCGCCCTCCGCGCCCAGCAGGCACGCGATCCGGCCCTGGGCTCTCGCCCGGTCGACCTCGGCGGCGCTGCGGGCGATCGCGAGGGTGTCCGGGTAGCGCGTGGCCAGGCGCTGCACGAGCTCCACCTGCTCGACGACGTTGATCGCGGCCTGCGGCTCGGGGCGGTCGTTGGGGACGTACACGCTCCAGAACTGCGCCGCCACTCCCCCACGGCGCAGACGGGGGAGGTCGGTGTGCAGGCCGGTACCGGTGAGGTCTTCGCTCAGGTCCAGGCGGCCCTCGGGGTCGCGGACGCGCAGGCGCCAGGGCAGGTCGTTGTGGCCGTCGATCACGTCCATGACCAGACCCTAAAGGCAAGGTGCGGTCCGGCCCCGAAATGCGCGTTTTGCCGGCAACATGCGAACCGTCCTCATATGGTGAAGCTGGGCCGACATGAGGGGGGACCCATGGGCAAGTCAAAGAAGAACGACAACTTCGACAGCCAGGGCATCGAGCGCGGCATGCACCGCAGCGAGGACGACCTCGGATACCTGGACCAGACCGACGACACGATGAGCACGCCGGACTCGATCATGTCGGGCGACATCATGTCGGGCGAGTCCACCACCGCCAACACGGCGACGATGCGGGCCCGCACCAAGACCCAGCAGGACCAGACCGCGATGCAGAAGAAGCGCGGGAACCAGCCGGACATGTGAGGCGCTCTATCCAGACGACGTCGTCGCCCGTGGCATAACGGGGGATCACGGGTGACGGCGGCACGTGTGCGGGGCAGGTCGGTGGCGAACCCACGGCCTGCCCCACATGCGTTTCCCGGCCTCTACAGCGTCTTCGTGTAGATCCAGAATACGCGCTCGACCCGGGCCGCGACCGCCTTCGAGTAGAACGAGATCGGGCCGGCCCAGCCGATCTGCGCGGTGTCGTGCCCGGCCGCGCGCTGGTCGGCGAGGCAGCGGCGCAGCAGCACCCGGCCCACACCGAGCCCCTCCGCCGCCGGCGCGGTGCCCATGGGACCGAACCAGCTCGGACGATTCGCGCCGTACGCCGCGAAGCCCAGGATCTCACCGTCCCGCACGGCCACGTAGCAGCCGGCGTCGGCGCGGCCCAGGCTCTGCTCGACCTCCCACGCCCAGCCGTCACCCCAGATGGCCCGCACCCACTCCGGCGCGTCCGGACCGGCGGGCCCGACCTTCACCCCCATGGCCTCCAGCCGCGACTCGTCCACCGGCCCGTCGAGCTCTGGGCCGCGCAGGTCCGCGGTCATGTTCCAGGCGGTGTCGGTCATCTTGTAGCCCGCGCTACGAGCCAGACAAACCATCGGGGTGTACCGCACATCGATGCCCGGCCACGCATAGCACGGCGGGTTGCCACCGAGCCGGACGCGCGTCGCACCGAGCCCGGCCAGTCGCCGCTCCACATCCCGGAGCAGCGTGGCCCCGACACCGCGGCGGCGGGCTTCGGGCGCGACCGCGAGCAGTTCGACGTGGCCGAGCTGCGGGTCGGTGTCACTGATAGAGGCAAACGCGGCGGCGGTACCGTCCCCCGTCCCCAACCGCACGACTTGCCGCCCCCGGGGCGGTGCCGCCAGCCGAGCCGCCAGCACCGGTGCCTCAGCCGCGTCCTCGGGCAGGTCAAGCCCCCGCGCCAGCAACACCCCGACCGCCCCAGCGTCGAGTTCCACGATCATTTGGTAAACATACCTAACTGTTTCCCACGACGTCCGCCCAGGTCACACGCTTCTCCCAGATCCCCCGCGCTGCAGCGAGCCGCGCCTCCCAGCACGTCCGCTCGGATCACGTGTTTCGGAGCGCCCGCACTTCGGCCGGCCACCGCTCACGCCACCGACGTCCGCGCGGCGATGTCGTACGACTCCGAGCCCTGACACCCGCCCCAGGTCACGCGATGGTCAGACCGCCCGCACTGCAGCGAGCCGCCGCTTCGAGTACTCGTCGTCCCAACAAACCGCCGCCTCCCACGCCGCCGACGCCTGCCCGGCAACGTCATAGGCCTCGTCGTCGAGCCCAGCGGCGTTGTCCGGCAGCGCCAGGTCAAGGTCGGGCACGTCGACATGCGCCTCGTCCCAGTCGATCAGTCCGACGCGATCCGCCGTGATCCGCACGTTGCCGGCGTTCGGGTCGCCGTGCACGACGCAAGCCGCCCGCCCGGCGAGCCGAGCCCAAGCCGCCCGGCAGCGAGCAACCCCTTCCGCAGGCATCGCGTTGAGGTCGACTTTCGTCCCAGAGTCGGCGTGCAGCAGGTCGGTCGACGACCGCCACCCGGGCCGCTGCGGCCACCCCGACGTCACCCGGTGAAGCTCCCGAAGCGCCCCCGCCACCCGCCGCCAGTCGTCCGACGTCTCCGGCGGCCCACCCTCCAGAAAGGTCATCACCACCAGCCCGTCGACGAACAACCGCCCGTCCACGGTCGGAATGGGCACCGGCACCGTCAACCTTTCCCGGTCGAGGTACTGCAGCAGCCCAGTCTCCCAAGCAAGATCAGCATCACTCCGCCGCCCGAGCCGCCCAACCGCCGGCCGCCCATCAACCCGCACCCGCCACACATCATTGGCCACCCCACCGGAGAGCCGCTCAACGCGAGCCGCATCCGCCCCCCACCGCCCAAGCGCCTCCCACCCCATAGGCCCCCACCTTACGGACCTCCCACCTCCCAGAGGCACCCAATATCGCTCCACCGCTGCGCTACGACCACGAAACACCCGCCACCCAAACGACACGACCGCGACAACGAGCCACGACGAGCCACCGCCAACGACGAGCCACTGCCATCGACGACGACGACGACGGCGACGGCGACGGCGACGGCGGCGGCGGCAACGGCGACCACGGCGGCGGCAACGGCAACGACGGCAACGGCAACGGCAACGGCGACGGCAACGGCAACGGCAACGACGACGGCGGCGGCGGCGGCGGCGGCGGCAACGGCAACGGCAACGGCAGCGGCAACGACGACGGCAGCGGCGGCAACGGCAACGGCGAGCCGCTGCCAGCGACGCCCGGCACGGCAGCGCAAGGCAACAACCGACAGCGGTCCGAACCCCACGACACGCTGGCCGCACGATGTGACGCCGGCGGACGGATCGGCGAGCGAGAAGCGAATCGGTGGACGGATCAGCGGACGGCCAGCGGATGGGCAGCGGATCGGCAGCGGATCGGCAGCGTGACGTTCGACGGTCAGTGGGTCGACGACGAAGGCCCAGCCGAAGTGCCCCAAAGCGATGCCGAAAACGCGCAAATTCGACTTATCCGCCGTCGGGGTATAAATCCGAAAAGTCGTGGTGCGAAGCGCCCGACTTTTCGCGGAGCGCCGACTCTTCGTGAACGCTCACAGCAAGCGAGTTGGCGCCCAAGGGTCGGCCCCATGCGGAGCGCCCGACTTTCGCGGGGCGCGCGCAGCGAGTGAGCTGGCGCTGGACGGCGGGCGGGCGGAGTTCCCGGCGGTTCGGGGGTGGCGCACAGCAAAGCGGGCCGACCCCGGAGGGTCGGCCCGCTTCGTGTGGAGCTGGTGGACTCAGAAGTCCATGTCGCCGCCGCCGGGGGCGGCCGGGGCCTTCTCCTTCTCCGGCTTGTCCGCCACCACGGCCTCCGTGGTGAGGAACAGGGCCGCGATGGAGGCGGCGTTCTGCAGCGCCGAGCGCGTCACCTTGGCCGGGTCGATGATGCCCTCGGCCAGGAGGTTGACGTACTCGCCGGTCGCGGCGTTGAGGCCGTGGCCGGGCTCGAGGTTGCGGACGCGCTCGACGACGACGCCGCCCTCGAGGCCCGCGTTCACCGCGATCTGGCGCAGCGGGGCGTCCAGCGCGACCTTGACGATGTTGGCGCCGGTGGCCTCGTCGCCGGTCAGCTCGAGCTTGTCGAACGCGGTCTTGCCGGCCTGCACGAGGGCCACGCCACCGCCGGGGACGATGCCCTCTTCGACGGCCGCCTTCGCGTTGCGCACGGCGTCCTCGATGCGGTGCTTGCGCTCCTTGAGCTCGACCTCGGTGGCCGCGCCGACCTTGATGACCGCAACGCCGCCGGCCAGCTTGGCCAGGCGCTCCTGCAGCTTCTCGCGGTCGTAGTCGGAGTCGCTCTTCTCGATCTCGGCGCGGATCTCGGCGACCCGGCCGTTGATCGCCTCGGCGTCACCGGAGCCGTCGACGATGGTGGTCTCGTCGCGGCTGACGACGACCTTGCGGGCGCGGCCGAGCAGGCCGAGGTCAGCGTTCTCGATCTTCAGACCGAGGGTCTCGCTGATGACCTGGCCGCCGGTCAGGATGCCGATGTCGGCCAGCATGGCCTTGCGGCGGTCGCCGAAGCCGGGGGCCTTGACGGCGACCGACTTGAAGGTGCCGCGGATCTTGTTCACGACGAGGGTCGCCAGGGCCTCGGCCTCGACGTCCTCGGCGATGATCGCGAGCGGCTTGCCCGCCTGCATGACCTTCTCCAGCACCGGGAGCAGGTCCTTCACCGCGGAGATCTTCGACTCGACGATGAGGATGTAGGGGTCGTCGAGGACGGCCTCCATCCGGTCGCTGTCGGTCGCGAAGTACGGGGAGATGTAACCCTTGTCGAAGCGCATGCCCTCGGTGAGCTCGAGCTCGAGACCGAAGGTGTTGCTCTCCTCGACGGTGATGACGCCTTCCTTGCCGACCTTGTCCATCGCCTCGGCGATGATCTCGCCGACCGTGGTGTCACCGGCGGAGATGGAGGCGGTGGAGGCGATCTGCTCCTTGGTCTCCACGTCCTTGGCGAGGTTGGACAGCTCGTCGGCGACGGAGGCGACAGCCGCCTCGATGCCGCGCTTCAGGGCCATCGGGTTCGCGCCGGCGGCCACGTTGCGCAGGCCCTCACGGACCAGCGCCTGGGCCAGCACGGTGGCCGTCGTCGTGCCGTCACCGGCGACGTCGTCGGTCTTCTTCGCGACTTCCTTGACCAGCTCGGCGCCGATCTTCTCGTACGGGTCCTCGAGCTCGATCTCCTTGGCGATGCTCACACCATCGTTGGTGATGGTGGGCGCGCCCCACTTCTTCTCGAGGACGACGTTGCGGCCACGGGGGCCGAGCGTCACCTTGACGGCGTCAGCGAGGGTGTTCATGCCCCGCTCGAGGCCGCGGCGCGCCTCTTCGTCGAACGCGATAATCTTGGCCATTCGGCGTTGTCCTCCTGGACACTCACGATTCGCCTCGACCCCGTGGGGCCGGCGGCGCACCGCCTGCATTTCACACCTTCGAGGACCCAGCGGGACCTCGGCGGTCGGGCCGGATGAGCCCGCGACGACCAGCCTCAGGTGGTTGCCCACCGGAGGACTGCACCGTCCCGACCTTGGCACTCACCGGTTGCGAGTGCCAAGTCCTTGTTTAGCACTCTGGCCGGTCGAGTGCAAGCAAACGGAAGCCCCGCGACAGGTGATCTGGAGGGTGTCCGGCGAGGCCGGGAGGAAGGCGGCGGACCGGGCGATCGGCGCCGGACGTGGGCCGCGCGGCGGCCGGACGAGCCGCAAAGGCGCCGGAAATAACGGCGCGATCCATGAATAGGAATAAAACGGGCATTAAATGGAGCGGGCAACAAATACGCGCAGGGCACCGCTCCTCGTCAATGAGAACGGTGCCCCGGCGGGTTGTTAGAGGAGCTGGGTTCAGGCAAGCAGACGAACCTGCTCGGCCTGCGGACCCTTCTGACCCTGCGCGATCTCGAACTCGACGCGCTGCCCATCCTCCAGCGACTTGTAGCCGTCCATCTCAATCGCGGAGAAGTGGACGAACACGTCCTGCCCCCCGTCGACCGCGATGAAGCCATAGCCCTTCTCGCTGTTGAACCACTTGACGGTGCCCTGTGCCACGGTGCACTTCCTCTACTTCGGTCCTGCGCTACCTCGGCTGGTTGTGGGGACCAGCTCCGGGTCGTCGGCCACAACCGCCGGTTCCGGGGGTGGACTCCGACGCGAGAACGATGACCGAACCGCACGGTACAGGAGTAACCCGACTGCCGACAGGCCCAAATCGGACAGCAAGGTCACGAATCAAACAGCTGTAAAAGGTCGCCGAGCATGCCTTCTCCGCAATTTTCCGTTGCGAAGGCAAGCATCGCCCGGCGACTACGTGTTAGTAACCTTCGCGCCTACACGTGACGGCGTGACTGGACAACGCGGAAACGGCTCGCGACGTACGCACCGTCGGTGAGCGCGGCATTGGCGGCCGGATTGGCGCCGCTGGCGTGGAAGTCGGAAAACGCGGCCGACTGGTTCACGAAGACGCCGCCGGTCAGGTTGACTGACAAATGCACACCAGCAAGCAGAGCGGCCTCTTCCATCGCGTCGAGGACCTCCGGCGAAGTCGAATAGACCGAAGCGGTCAATGCGCCCTTCCGGCCGACGGTGGCCCCGAAGATCCGCAAACTGCCCGCCGTGGAATCGGTGGCGACAACGAAGGAAATGGGCCCGAACCACTCCGTGCCATACGTCTGCTCGTCACCGGCACCGAGTTTCCGGATGAGCGGTGTACGCACAGTCGCGGTCGCATAAGCCGGATGTGAAACGTCTGATGATTCGAGCACCGCGGCGCCGACGGAAGCCGCTTTCTGGAGCCTCTCCAGAACGCCGTCGTTCACGATTGCGCCGGTCAGTTCCACGCCCTTCGCGGGCTCCGCCGTGAGCGCCCGCACGGCACCGGCAATACCGTCGGCAACCTCGTCGATGCTCTTGTGCCCCTCGTTCGTCGCGATGCCGCCGACGGGCACGAGAATGTTCTGCGGAGTGGTACACATCTGGCCGCTATACAACACCAACGAGAACCCGATGTTGCGACACATTCCGGCGAAGTCGTCGGTCGAGTCGACGACGACGGTGTTGACGCCGGCCTTCTCGGTGTAGACGACGGCCTGGCGGGCGTTGGCCTCCAGCCAGTCGCCGAACTCGGTCGAGCCGGTGAAGTCGATGATGCGCACCTCCGGCCGCAGCGCGAGCGTCTTGGCCAGCCCCTCACCGGTCCCCTCGGCGGCCAGCAGCACGAGGTTGGGGTCGAAGCCGGCGTCGGCGAGCACCTCGCGGGCGATCTTCACGGTGATCGCCAGGGGCAGCACGGCCCGCGGGTGCGGCTTGACGATCACCGGGTTGCCGGTGACCAGGGACGCGAAGAAGCCCGGGTACGAGTTCCACGTGGGGAACGTGTTGCAGCCGATGACCAGCGCGGCTCCACGCGGTACCACATGGAAGGTCTTCGACATTTTCAACGTCTGGCCCTTGCCGGCGGGCTTCTCCCAGTCGGCCACGGCCGGCGTGCGGGTCATTTCGCGGTAGGCGTAGGCGATCGCCTCCAGGGCCCGGTCGAACGCGTGCGGCGCGCCGGCCTGGAACGCCATCACAAAGGCCTGGCCGGTCGTCGCGTGCACCGCGTTGGCCAGCTCGAACGCGGCCTTGTGCAGACGCGCGAGAATCTCCAGGCCCACTCCGGCCCGGGTCTGCGGCCCGGCCGCCCGCCACGCCGGCATTCCTTCGGCGAGGGCGGCAAAACCAAGATCAAGATCGATTCGGGGGTACCGCACGTCGAGCGCGATCCCGAACGGCGAACTCTCGGTCGCGACCCAGTCGGTGATCCCGGGCTGGTCCTTGAGCGGAAAATCGGTGCCGAGGTAGGCCCGGAACGCGGCCTCCCCCTCCGCGGCGGCATGCTCGCCGTAGACGCGGGGACTGGGCGACTCGGGATAGTTGGACCAGTACGCACGCTCGGCGATCGCGGTCAGCGCCCGCTCCAGCGTGTCGGCGTGGCTGGTGAACATGGGGTGTGAGTTCTCCATGGCGCCATCCTGCCACCGTGGAGCGGGCCCGCCGACCGTCTGACGACTTCCCGCGAGAGAGCAACCCGCCACGCGACCAGCGCCGCGCCCGACCGGACCGGCGCCGCACCGCCGAGCGCCCGACCCGCAAGGCGCTGACCGCCCGGCTCACACGACACTGACCGCCCGGCCCGCAACACGCAGACCGCCCGGCCGCCCCGACAGCGACACAGCGACACAGCGGCACAGCGGCACAGCGGCACAGCGGCACAGCGGCACAGCGGCACAGCGGCACAGCGGCGGTGAACGGGCGGGGTGGGCGGCGGGTGACGAGCGGATCGGTGTTGGGGTGTCAGGCGGGCATGGGGCCCTGCCAGTTGGCCCAGGTGTCGCGGAAGCGGAAGCCCATGGCCTCGTTGATCGCGATCATGTAGGAGTTGTCGGCCGCGTTGAAGGTGTCGATCACGGTGACGGCGGGCTCGGCCGCGCGTAGCGTGCGCAGGTTGGCCACCTTGGCGACGAGGCCGAGGCGGTGGCCGCGATGGGCCGGGTGGACCAGGGTGATCAGCTGCCAGCAGTGCCAGTCGACCGTCTTCGCGACCCGCAGCGCCGTCCACGCCACGAGCTGGCCGGTGGCCTCGTGCACCAGGCCGCACTCGTAGCGCCGGGCTCCCCAGGCGGCGAACGCGCGGTACAGCTGCCGCAGCCGGGCCGCGTCGACCTGCTCCGGCTCGTAGTCGAGCTCGCCCATGGGTGTCTCGGCGAGGAAGGAGCTGTCGAGCGCGGCGAGGTCCTCGACGTACTCCTCCGGCAGCTCGTTGCTCCACTGCACCAGCCGGTAGCCGGCCGCTTTGACGAGGCCTTCGGCGTACATGTGGTCGAGGGCGGCGTCGTCGATGTCGGCCAGGTCGAGGCGGCGGCGGGCGTCGAGCAGGCCGTTGCGCAGGCCGGCGGCGGCGGCGAATCCGTTGGGGCCGTCACCCTCGGGGCTGAAGCCGAGGACGCTGGTACGACCGTCGGCGCGGGCCGGGACGAGCGCGTGGGTGTAGAGGGCGCGGCCGATCCCTTGCCGCCGCGCGTCGGGGCGCACGTAGAGGTCGACGTGGGCCTTGTCGAGGTTGTCGAGGTGCGGCAGGTCGAGCTGGGCCACACCGACGGGCTCGTCGCCGTGCCGCGCCAGGTAGAACGACCGCTTGGTGGCCGGGGCCGGGACCTCGAACTGCCGCTCGTACTGGTAGCGGCACAGCGGCGGCAGCTCGGGCCGGTCCGCCCGGAGCGCCGCGACGAGCACGTCGTACACCGCGTCGACGGCCGCCGGGTCGTCGGCGCGCACCTCGACGATCTCGAGCGTGGTGGGAGACATGCCGCCAGCGTGGCGCCGCCCCGAAGCGAGAGCAAACCAATTACGCCGGCTGATCAAGCAACGCCGACCGCAACCACGTGTGGCCGGGGGTGCGGGTGGGCGGAGCCCTATGCCGGGGAGGGAGCGAAGCGACCGCGAAACACAGCAGAATTTGGTCGAGAGGACGCTCGCCAGCACCTCCGGTGCTGTGGTCGCGGACCCAGGGGTCTCGCGGCGACACGTCCTCCCGCACCGAGCATCCTGAACCTAGGGCAACAGGTCGTCAAGTCCTCGATCCGACGATCCGCGCACCATCGATCACGCTGCGTGTCGATCACCGCCCCGGCCGGGACTCGGCGTTCCTAGTCCCGGCCTGGAAGCGCTCTCCGCAGATGAACGCTCGGTGATCGTGCCAGACCAAAAAATCATCCGGCCGTGGTCGGGCTCAGCCGAGCAGGCCGGCCTCGCGGGCGGACTTCAGGGACGGCTTCACGCGGTGCGTCGGCCCCACCCGGTCGGCCACCGCATCCAGGGTCTTCAGCCCGTCGCCGGTGTTGAAGACGACCGTCTCGGCGTTCGGGTCCAAACGACCCGACTCGACGAGCTTCTTGAGCACCGCCGTGGTCACCCCGCCGGCCGTCTCGGCGTAGACGCCGGTGGTCCGGGCGAGCAGCTGGATGCCGGCGCGGATCTCGTCGTCGTCGACGTACTCCATCCAGCCCCCGCTGCGCCGCACCGATTCGAGGGCGTAGACGCCGGCCGCCGGGTCGCCGATGTTCAGCGACTTCGCGATGCCGGTGGGCTTGACCGGGATGATGTCCTCGCGGCCCTCGTGCAGGGCGGTGGCGATCGGGTTGCAGCCGGCCGACTGGGCCCCGAAGACCTTCCACTCCGACGGCGGCACCAGGCCGATCTCGACCAGCTCGGCGAACGCCTTGTCAATCTTGGTCAGCAGTTCGCCGCTGGCCATCGGGATGACGACCTGGGCCGGGATGCGCCAGCCGAGCTGCTCGGCGACCTCGTAGCCGAGCGTCTTGGAGCCCTCGGCGTAGAACGGCCGCACGTTGACGTTGACGAACGCCGTGTCCTCGAACTCGTCGGTCTCGGTGAGCTCCGAGCACAGCCGGTTGACCTCGTCGTAGGAGCCTTCGATGGCGACGACCTCGCCGCCGTAGACGGCCGTCATGACGATCTTGCCGGGCTCGAGGTCGGCCGGGATGAACACGGTCGACGGCACGCCGGCCCGGGCGGCATGCGCGGCCACGGAGTTGGCCAGGTTGCCGGTGGAGGCGCAGGAGTACCGCGTGAAGCCGAGCGCCTTCGCGGCGGTCAGCGCGACCGAGACCACCCGGTCCTTGAACGAGTGCGTCGGGTTGGCCGAGTCGTCCTTGACGTACAGCGGGGCGGTGAACCCGAGCTCCTTACCCAGGCCGTCGGCCCGCACCAGCGGGGTGAGGCCGGGGTCGAGGGTGACGCGGGTGGCCGGGTCGACGCCGACCGGCAGCAGCGGCGCATACCGCCAGATGTTCTTGGGTCCCGCCTCGATCTGCTCCCGGGTCACCTTGGCCAGCGCCTCGGCGTCGTAGCCGACCTCGAGCGGGCCGAAACACTCGTAACAGGCGTGCTGCGCGGCCAGCGGGAACGTCGCGCCACAGCCGCGGCAGACCAGGTTGCGGGCGGGTGAGTCGGTGAAGACGCCGAGCGTCGAGGTCATGGCGGAGGCCTTCCTCTCATCTTTCCCGCGCGCACGGGCGTGTGCGCGAGACGGATTTGGCACCTACCGCGGCTGACCTCGTCATCGAGCCATTGCCGCAGGGGTTGCCGGGGCTTCATCGGGCCGTATCCCTCTGCCCCTCTGGATGAGGTATTGAGTTGTAAGACGCGCCAAGACGCGTGACGCCCAGTGTAAGGGGCACCACCGCCGGCCGGGTATGAGTCATCTCACGAGGTGGGCAGCGCTAGGTTTTCATTCATGCACCACGCGGCAGCGGACTGGTTCACCCGGCGCACCTCTCGTTGGACCGACTGGCCGGTCGAGGAGGTGCTCGAAGCAAAGGGCGACACCCGGGTCAGCGTGGTACTGCCCGCCCTCGACGAGGAGCCGACAGTAGGAGAGATCGTTTCGGGGGTACGGTCGCTGGGCCCCCTCGTCGACGAGCTGATCGTCGTCGACTCCGGCTCCGTCGACCGCACCGCCGAGGTGGCCGCGGCCGCCGGCGCGACCGTGCACCACCGCGACGACATCCTCCCGGCCACCGGCTCGCGGCCGGGCAAGGGCGAGGTGCTGTGGAAGGCCCTCGCGGTCACCAAGGGCGACATCCTGGTGTACGTCGATGCCGACCTGACCGACTTCCGCCCCCACTTCGTCACGGGCCTGCTGGGGCCGCTGCTGGCCGATCCGGCGACGCTGATGGTCAAGGCGTTCTACGACCGGCCCCTGCTCGACGTCTCCGCGGCCGGTGGCGGGCGGGTCACCGAGCTGGCCGCCCGGCCGCTGCTCAACGCCTACTTCCCGGAGCTGTCCGGGGTCGTGCAGCCCCTGGCCGGCGAGTACGCGGCGCGCCGGACCCTGCTGGAGGCGCTGCCGTTCGCGGCCGGCTACGGCGTGGAGACGGGCCTGCTCATCGATGCCTGGCGGGCCTACGGCTTGGACGCGATCGCCCAGGTCGACCTCGGCCAGCGGACCCACGGCCACCAGGACACGGCGGCGCTGGGCCGGATGGCGGCCACGATCCTGCAGACCATCAACGCCCGGGTCGAGCCGGGCCACTCCCTCTGGCCGACGCTGACGCAGTTCGAACGTCAAAATTCGGCGGTGGTACCGCATGAGACGCCGGTCGCCCACCCGGACCGCCCGGCGATGCGGACCGTCCCCGGCTACTCCTCCTGAGCCGGCACGAAGCGCCACAGATCGGCCACCGATATCCCGGCCCCCACCACGGCCAGCAGCAGCGCGCCCCACTCGGCGGTGAGCAGCCACCCGGGCGTCTCGATGATGGCCACCGGGTCCTCGCCGGTGAGCGAGCCGACCACGAGCACGACGGCGACCAGCAGCATCAGCACCAGCAGCAGGACCGACGTGAGCCGGAGCACCCACACGCCGGTGCGGCCGCCGAGCCGGGCCAGCAGCGCACCGCCGGCGGCCACCGAGGCGCCGAATGCGCTGGCGATCGCGCCGACGAGGGTGAAGATCTTGGCCGTCTGCGCCTCGACCGGACCCTTCGTCAGGTTCGAGCTCGCCGCGAAGCGGGTCCACTCGTAGACGTGCGCTTGGTCGTAGTACAGCCCGGCCGCGAGCACGGCCAGACTGATGGCTAAGACACAGGCGCCGGTTAAGGCGGAGATCCGCATGAGCGGGCACCCTACCGGTCGGTAGGGCACCGCCCCAAGAAGATCAGCTGACGACGTCCTTGCGCAGGAACCGCCACCAGCCGAGGGCGAAGAACACGGTGGCGTAGGCCAGCGAGGCGATCGCGCCCTTGACCAGGTCGTCGGTCTGCATCGGGCTGGACAGCAGGCCCAGCCAGGCGTCGGCGTAGTGCGTCGGCAGGACCGTGCGCAAGTTTCCGAGCGCGGTGATCTGGTCGAGGATGTTGGACAGGATCTGCAGGAGCACCGCCCCGCCGACCGCGCCGAGCGGGGCATCCGTCGACACCGACAGCAGGAACGCCAGGGACGCGACGACGAGCAGGGTGACGCAGAGGTAGCCGACGATCTCGGCCAGCCGCACCAGGCTCGTCCCGGCCGCGATCTCGCCGCCGATCGGGGCGCTCAGCGGCGACCAGCCGTAGCGCAGCGTCCCCGCGATGAGCGCCGTGAGCACCAGGGTGAGGATCGCGGCCAGGCTGTAGAGCAGCGACACGGCCAGCTTGACGGCGAGCAGGCGGGAGCGCGGCACCGGCATCGCCAGCAGGTAGCGCAGGCTTCCCCAGCTCGCCTCGGACGCCACGGTGTCGCCGTGGAAGAGCGCGACCACCACGACGAGCAGGAAGCCCGCCGAGACCAGCAGGGTGAACAGGGTGAAGTTGGGCCCGCCGCTGGTGGCCAGGTCGGAGAGGCGGGAGAACTCGCCACCCCCACCGCCGCCGTCCCCGTTGTCGCCGTTGGTGTCGAGCTGGAACGCGATCAGGATGATGATCGGCAGCAGCACCATGAACGCCAGCGCCATCTGCGTGCGCCGCCGGGACCCCTGCCGCAGGATCTCGGTCCACAGCGAGAGGGTCGCCCCGGGCCGGTAACCCGCGGCGCCGCCGACGATTTCGGGCTTCGTGTCCGTGCTCATTCCCGCTCCCCGCTCGCCTTGGTGTCCCCGCCGACCAGGGACAGGAACGCGTCCTCCAGCCGCCGCCGGGGCGTGACCCGGTCGATGCCGACCCCGGCCCGCACCAGCGCCGCCACGATCTCGGCCCGCGGTGTGCCGTCGATGTCGACGACCAGGCCCTTGCCGCCGGACCAGTTGACCGAGCGCACGCCGTCGAGCTCCTCGAGGACCTTCTCGGCGGCGTCCACATCGGACACGTCGAGCTGCACCGACGGGGAGTCGCCGACGATGTCGTCGACCGGGCCGGCCGCGACGACCTCGCCTTTGTGCATGACGACGACGTCGGTGCAGGTCTGCTCGACCTCGGCCAGGAGGTGGCTGGAGACCAGGACGGCCCGCCCGCCGGTGGCGTATCGGCGCAGCACCTTGCGCATCTCCGCGATCTGCGGCGGGTCGAGCCCGTCGGTCGGCTCGTCGAGCACCAGCAGCTCCGGCAGGCCGAGCATGGCCTGGGCGATGGCCAGCCGCTGGCGCATGCCGTGGCTGTAGGTCTTCACCCGCCGGTTGACCGCGGTGCCGAGGCCGGCGATGTCGTAGGCCTCCTCGAAGTGCGCGTCCGCCGCCGGCCGGCCGGTCGCCCGCCAGTAGAGCTCCAGGTTTTGCGCGCCGGTGAGGTGGGGCAGGAAGCCGGGCCCCTCGACCAGCGCGCCGACCCGGGACAGTACCGGCGCGCCGGGCAGCAGCCGGTGGCCGAAGACCAGGATCTCGCCGGACGTCGGCCGGGTCAGGCCCATGAGCACGCGCAGCGACGTGGTCTTCCCGGCCCCGTTCGGCCCGAGCAGGCCGACGACCTGCCCGCGGTTCACGGTGAAGTCCACTTTGGACACCGCCACGAAGTTCTTGTACTCCTTGCGCAGACCCCGCACCACGAGTGGCGTGTCGACGAGGTCGGTGGCCACGCTGCGGTCGATGCGCCGGGCGCGGGCGCGGGCCACGAGCAGCGCGACGCCGAGCGCAATGACGATCAGGGCGACCAGGCCGGCCAGGACGTATCGCCAGATGACATCCGGGTTGGCGATCGGCGTGCCGGCGACGGCGGGCAGGGTGATCGCCCCGTCGACGGCGACCGTGTAGACGGCCGGCTCGGCCGGCGACCAGTAGCCGGTGTCGGACGTCGCGATGGTGACGCGGACCGCGCTGCCGGCCTCGAACCGGTGCACGACGGCGGGCAGGATGACGGTCATCGGTACCGCATCGGCAATGTCCTTCGGCAGGCCCGTCAGCCGGATCGGCGCGATCAGCCCGTCCGGGATCGTCGGTGCCCCGCCGGCCGGCACGTCGTAGAGCTTCACGAACAGCGTCGCCTCGCCCGTCGGCGACGCCACGCGGATCCGCACCCGCGGGCTGCCGGTCACGTCGAGCGACGAGTCCAGCGGTTCGGAGACGAAGTCGGCGTGCTGGCCCGGGATCTCCTGGGACAGGCCGCCGGCCAGGCCGCTGGAGCCGAGCAGGCCCGACAGGCCGGCGGCCAGCGGCAGGGACGAGATGGCGGCCGGGTTGCCGTCCGGCGGGTTGGCGATCGGCTGGGCCGGCCCGCGCAGGTCGACGGTGGGGCCGGCGGTGTTGAGGCCCGGGTAGGTGTCCACCTTGGAGGCGGCGGTGACCAGGCCGCGGCCCTGGGCGTTGAGGCCGGAGACGCGGGAGTAGGTGAAGCTGTCCGCGGGGGCGTCACCGTTGCCCTTCACGTAGTGGTCGAGCCACTGGCCGGTCAGCAGCCGCAGCCGGTCGACCTCGGACTGCGGGCCGGTGCCGCCGTCGTGGCCGCCGGTGAACCAGGCGACCCGGACCGGGGTGCCGGCGGCCGCGATGCCGCGGGCGTTGGCGTCGCCCTCGCTCAGCGGGAACAGGGTGTCGACCTGGCCCTGGATCAGCAGCGTGGGTGACTTGATCCGGTCCAGCACGGCCGACGGCGACGACTTGCGCAGCAGGGCCTCGGCCCCCGGGGTCGCCTTGCCGGTCGTGGCGATGTCGAGGTAGGCCTGGCAGAGGTCGGCGGCGAAGCGGCCGCACTGCGGGTTCTTCTCGTTCTCCGTGGCCCCGAAGAACTGCCCGGCCCACTGCTTCTTGAACACCCCGCCCGGCAGGAACACGTTGACCAGGTCGTTCCAGGTGATCATCGGCACGATCGCGTCGACCCGGGTGTCCTGGGCGGCCAGCAGCAGCGCGAGCGCCCCGCCGTAGGAGCCGCCGACCGCCGCCACCTTGGGGTCACTGCCGTTCTTGGCGATGTCGGGGCGCGCGGCGAGCCAGTCGATGAGCCGCTGGGCGTCCTTCACCTCCCAGTCCGGGCTGTCCAGGTGGATCTCGCCGGTGGACTTGCCGAAGCCCTGCGCGGTCCAGGCCAGCACCGCGTAGCCCTGGTCGGCGTAGAGCCGGGCGTCGCTGTCGACGCTGCGCTTCGTGCCGCCGAAGCCGTGGGCCAGCAGGATCGCCGGGACCGGCGCCGTGGCACCGGCCGACTTGGGCAGGTAGAGCGTCGTGTCGAGGGTGACCTCGTCCGAGTCGGTGGGCCCGGTCGTGACCGTCAGCATCTGCTCGGTGGTGCGATAGCTCTTCGGCGTCGGGGCCGCGGCCCACCCGATGAGCCCCGCGACCAGCACGAACCCGACAGCGCCGGCGATGATCTGGCGCCGGCTGAGGCCGGGCAGGCGAATCCGCATTGACCAAACGTACGCACCCGATGTTGCGAGTCAGGTAAAGACTCAGGCCCTTCACAGCAACAGATACGCTCGGACACGTGTCGGCGACCTTGACGCTCACTGCCAGCCTCCGCCCGGCCGCGCTCGACGCCCGCCGGGGGGTCGTGCGCCTGCACCGGGAGGTGCTGACCGCGCTCGGGCTGAGCCCGGGCGACCCGGTCACCATCACCGGGCGGCGGACGTCGGCCGGGATCGCCGCCGTGGCCGAGGCCGGGGCCAGCCGCGCCCTGCTCTACGCCGACGACCTGCTGCTGGGCAACCTCGGCCTGCGCGACGGGGGCCAGGTCACGGTGGCCGCCGCACCGCTGCGCGCGGCCGGGACGGTCACCCTGGCCGGGCCGGCCGAGATCATGGCCGTCGTGTCGCCGGAGATGCTGCGGCTGGCGCTGCTCGGCAAGGTCGTCACGGTCGGCGACAACGTGTCACTGCTGCCTCAGGATGTGTCCCTCGGCACGTTGTCCGTTTCGGCACCGGCTGTACACATGGTGGATCGGGGTTTGGTCGAAGCCGCGCGCCGAAGCCTCTCCAACACCGTCGGCTTCGCGTTCACCAGCGCGCTGCTCACCGTCGTCGCGGCCGAGCCCGATGCGGGCGCCCTGGTGACGATGGACACCGCCGTCGGCTGGCAGCACGGCCAGGCCACCCACGCCCCGGGCGGCGTCATGGCCACGGCCACCTCGGCCCCCGCCCCCACACCGACCGTCACCGTGACGCCGGCGGTCACGCTGGAGGACCTCCCCGGCCTGCGCAGCCAGGCCGAGCAGCTGATCGAGCTGCTCGACCTCGGCTTCCACCACGGCGAGGTGCTGGCCAAGCTCGGCACCACCGTGTCCCTGGGCATGCTGATCACCGGGCCGGCCGGCTCCGGCAAGTCGGCCCTCGTGCACGCGGTCGCGGGCGAGGTCGAGGCCCAGGTCGTGGCCCTGTGGGCACCCGAGATCGCCGCGCTGGCCAACAACGACGCCGCCGCGCGGCTGCGCAAGGCGGCCGACGAGATGCGCGCGCCCGGCCCGGCCATCCTGCTGATCTCCGACGTCGACGCGCTCGCGCCGCGCGACCAGCCCGGCCCTCTCTCGACCGTCTTCCGGCAGCTCCTGGGGGAATTGATCCGGGAGGGCGAGGCGGTCGTGTGCACCACCAGCCGCCCCGAGTCCGTCGACCCGGCCCTGCACTCCCCCGACCTGCTCGCCCACGAGATCGCGCTGCCCCTGCCCGACGCCGCCCTGCGCCGCGAGCAGCTCACCGTCCTCACCCGCGGCATGCCGCTGGCCGAGGACGTCAAGCTCGACGACGTCGCCGCCCGCACGCCCGGCTTCGTCGCCGCCGACCTCGCCGCATTGGCCCGGGAGGCGGGGGTACGGGCCGCGCTGCGCCATCGCCGCGAAGCCGAAACACCCCAGGTCGTGATGGCCGACTTCGACGCCGCCCTGGAAGTGGTCCGGCCGACCTCCATGGCCGAGAGCTCCCTCGAGCTGGCCAAGGTCACCCTCGACGACGTCGGCGACATGGTCGAGGTGAAGCAGACGCTGACCGAGTCGGTGCTGTGGCCGCTGTCCTACCCCGACGCGTTCTCCCGCCTCGGCGTCGACCCGCCCCGCGGCGTGCTGCTCTACGGCCCGCCCGGCTGCGGCAAGACCTACCTGGTGAAGGCCATCGCCGGCACCGGCAAGGCCAACGTGCTGTCGGTGAAGGGCGCGGAGCTGCTCTCCAAGTGGGTCGGCGAGTCCGAGCGGGCCGTCCGCGAGCTGTTCCGCCGGGCCCGCGAGGCCGCGCCGACCCTGGTCTTCCTGGACGAGGTCGACGCCCTGGCCCCGACCCGCGGCCAGGCCACCGACGGCGGCACCACCGACCGGGTGGTGGCCGCTCTGCTCACCGAGCTCGACGGCGTGGAGTCCCTGCGCAACGTCGTCGTCATCGGCGCCACCAACCGCCCCGACCTGGTCGACCCGGCCCTGCTCCGCCCGGGCCGCCTGGAGCGGCTGGTCTTCGTACCCCCGCCGGACGCCGACGCCCGCGCCGAGATCCTGCGGGCCGCGGCCAAGTCGGTCCCGCTCGCCCCCGACGTCGACCTGGCCGCGCTGGCCGGGACCCTGGACCGGTTCTCGGCCGCGGACTGCGCGGCCCTGATCCGGGAGTCGGCCCTCGCGGCGATGCGGGAGTCGCTCGACGCCACCGAGGTGACCGCGACCCACGTCGAGCTGGCCCGCGAGCGCGTCCGCCCGTCGCTGGACCCGACCCAGGTGGAGTGGCTGGCCAACTACGCCGAGCAGCAGAAGGCTCGCTGACTGCACGCGTCAGCACCGTTCCCACACGACCAGGTGCGTGACGACAAAGCGGGACCACCGTGTAGCGCCGCTCATCGCACTGACCAACATCGCCCTGATCGGCGTGCCCTCGGCGTATGCCTCCACCAGGTCCACGCTGATCACGATCGTCGCGGCCGCGACCGCTGCCGCACTCGTGCTGGCGTTCGCCCTCCGACGACCCGGTCGGCAGAAAACCGACGCCAGGGACTGCACGATTCGGCGCTGCACGCACACTAAGGAATCGAGGGGGCGGTAACGATGCCAGTCGGGAGCACCGGGATGCACAAGCATCGATTCGTGGTTGTTGACCCCCTTAGGAGCAGCGCATGCCAGAGCAGTCCACGCATTCGAGCGCGAAGTTCACCGACTTCGCCGACTTCTACCGTGCCACATACTCGAAGCTGATCGCGTTCCTGCTCCGCAACGGCACAGACCGGTCCGAGGCCGAGGATTTCGCCCAGGAAGCGATGATCAGCCTCTTCAAGGCATGGGGAACCGCGGCCGATCCGACCGCGTACGCGTACAAGGCCGCGATCCGGACCCTGATCGCCCGCCGGACGCGCGGGCTCCAGGAGCGGGACCTGGCGATCAGGCTCGCGCGGCTCGACGGACGAGACACGGGCGCGACACCCTCGGACGCCGACGAGGTCCGGCGAGCGCTGCGGGCCCTGAAGCCCGAACAGCGAATCGTCATGGCGTTGACGGTCGACGGGTTCAAGCCGGCCGAAATCGCCGCGCTGACCGGCAAGAGCGCGGCAACCGTCCGATCGAACCTCAGACTGGCCCGCGAGAACCTGATCAAGAAGCTGTACCCGCATCGAGAGGCTCGGGAAGGAGGAGCGACATGGATAGCAGCCGGTACGATTGGCTTGACGAACGACTCGAGTCGGAGCGAAAGGCGACGCTCGACGTCCTCGGCGCCGACGTCGACGTCGAGGGGCGGCTGAACGACCTGTACCGCCAGGTCGGGATCGACCTCGCCCCTGCCGCACGATCGTCCGCGAACGTATCCGCGCGCTCGGAAGGATGACCGGGCCGGGCCGGGGACGGGCGAGGCCGGTCCCGCACCAGGGGACCGGCCTCGCTCGAAGGTGCTGTGCCTGACGGCTGGATCAGCCGGCGATGCCGCTGAAGAACGGGAGCACGCCCTGGGCCAGGCCGCCGACGACCGGCAGGCCGGTGACCACGGGGAGGGCCTCGGTCTGGGAGTGGCGAGGGGCGTAGGCGGCCGACTCCGCGTGGCGCGGGGCGTAGGCGGCCGACTCGGTGACCAGGGGCAGGTTGCTCGCCGCCTGCGGGAGGGCGCCCGTGGTCGGGACCAGGCGGTTCGCGACCGCGGTGGTGCTCACGCCCGGGGTCGGGCCGACGCCGCCGATGACCGGGACGCCCCGCACCGAGTCGTTCTTCAGGACGTCGCTGCCGCCGAGCGGGAGGGCGTTGCCGACGATCGGCAGGCCGCCCGCCTCGGTGGCCGCGCGGCCGCCGCCGGGGAGGCCGCCGCCGACCGGGAGGCCGACGTTGTCGACCGGGTTCAGGTTGCCGCGGACCGGCAGGCCGCCGCCGTTGAGCAGCGGCAGACCGCCGACGACCGGCAGGCCACCGACCATCGGGAGGGCCTCGGTCTGGGCGTGGCCCTTCTTGGCCTTGCGCGGGGACGGCTTCGGCTGCTGCACCGACGGGAACGCGCTGGAGGTGTCCGCGATGGACGCGCCCTGCAGCGTGTCGGTGCCCGGCAGGCCCGCGCCCGGGAGGCCGAGCTGGGACAAATCGGTCAGGCCGCCGACGAGCGGGAGCGTGGACAGCGAGTCCTCGGTGTTGGCCAGGGACGGGGCCTGACCGGCGGCCGGGAGGGCGCTGGCGGCGACCGCGTCGGTCGGCAGGGCCGGGAGGTTCGGCAGGCGGCTCGACGTCGTCTGCGGCAGGCCCAGGCTGTTGGTCGGCACCAGGCTCGACACCGGCAGGCCCGGCAGCATGTTCGGGACGGCCTGACCGGCCCGCGCGGTGCGCTGACCCGCGGCCTCGGTCACCGACTCGGTGCTGGTGTCGATCCGGTCGGTGTACGCCTGCATCTGCAGCGCCTGGTTGTTCGGGCCACCGACGGGCGAGAACAGGTCGTCCAGCGCGCCCGGCGCCAGCGCGGTGTCATCGGCGTGCGCGGCGCCGGCACCGAGCAGCAGCATGCCGCCCGCGATACCGACGGTCCCAACCGTCCGGCGAAGCCACGTGTTCAAGGACGCAGACCCTGTCTCTGGCTTGGTGCCGCTAGACCCCATGTCTCGAATACCCATCTGGTCGACAATGCGATTCGCCGGGACCAACGAGGTCGCCGGTCTTCGGAAACTGGTGATCTTCGTTAGGATCGGCCGGTGGCGTCCGAGTCGTGGCTGATGCGGCGGCTGCGGGGGAACCTTCCACGCGTTCAGGCGATCACCCGTCCGTGGTCCATCGAGCCGGTCGTCGAGGGTGAGCGGCACGTCGTGCACGCCCCGGTCAAGCGGGTCGTGGTGTGCGGGGACGATCCGCTGGCACATCGGCTGATCTCCGAGCTGATCGTGCAGTACGGCGTGCACGTCACCGCGATCCTGCCCAGCCGCCAGCGCCGCCACGGGCCCGACATCGTCAAGCTGCTGGACGGGCACGGCGGCCGGATCATCGAGGCCGACCGGCCCGACACCGAGGCGTTCGAGCGGGCCGGGCTGGCCTCGGCCGACGCCCTGGCCCTGGTCAAGCAGGACGACATCGGCAACCTCGACGCGGCGCTGCAGGCACAGGAGGTCAACCCGGGCGTCCGGCTGGTGATCCGGATGTTCAACCTGCGGCTCGGGCACAGCGTGCGGCGCAACTTCGCCGACGTCCGGGTGCTCTCCGACGCGCAGATGGCGGCGCCCGCGTTCGTCTCCGAGGCCCTCGGCGAGGTCGCGCCGGTGCACGTGCGGGTCGCCCAGCGCACCCTGTTCGTCGCCCGCCGCAGCGAGGTCCGCGCCGAGGACGTGGTCTGCGGCCTGGCCCGCACGACCGGTGACGACGACGCCGAGTCGCCGGAGCTGCTGCCCGCCGAGCACGCGGATCTGGTGCTGGCGGTGGCCAGCGGCGAGCGCGCGGCCACGGTCGTCTCGCGCGACGAGCGGGCCGAGCGGCCGACCGCGCCGCGGGAGAGCCGGCTGCGCCGCTGGTGGCGCCGCCAGCTGCACAGTCCGCTGCACACGCTGCGCGGCCTGGTCGGCCGCAAGCTCTGGCTCACGGCGCTGGTGCTGCTGGCGATGCTCGCGGCCGGCACTGCGGTCATCGCCCATTACAAGCACATCAGCTGGTGGAACGCCGCCTACGTCACACTGCTCGCCGAGCTCACCGGAGCCAGCCCGGACCTCGAGTCGCACTGGCCGGAGAAGCTGGTCACCACCCTGCTCGGCCTGGTCAACGTCGCGCTGATCCCGGTGATCACGGCCGCGGTGGTCGAGGCGGTGGTCAACGCCCGGCTGGCCCTGGCGCTGGGCCGGCTGCGCGAGCCGGTCTCCAACCACGTGGTCGTGGTCGGGCTCGGCAACGTCGGCACCCGCGTCATGCACGCGTTCGTGGACCTCGGCGTGCCGGTCGTGGTGATCGACCGCAACGAGAACGCCCGGGGTGCCCAGGCCGCGCGCACCCGCGGGGTGCCGTTCATCGTCGGCGACGCCAGCAACGTCGAGACGCTGCGGGCCGCCTCCGTCGACACCTGCCGGGCGCTGGTCGTGGTCTCCACCGACGACCAGGCCAACCTCGAGGCCGCCCTGGAGAGCCGCGCCCTCAACCCCGAGCTGCGGGTCGTCCTGCGCCTGTTCGACGGCCGCTTCGCCGACCGGGTGCAGCGGGCGTTCGGCATCACCGCCTCGCGGAGCGTGTCGTTTCTCGCCGCCCCGGCCTTCGCCGCCGCGCTGCTGGAGCGCGAGGTCATCGGCACCATCCCGGTCGGCCGCCGGGTCCTGCTGCTGGCCGAGGTGCCGGTCTGCGGCGGCTCCGAGCTGGACGGCCGCCCGGTCGCCGCGGCACAGGACGTGGGCGAGGTCCGGGTGCTCGCGGTCGCCACCGACGGGGAGCGCCAGACGGTGTGGGCGCCGCCGGAGTCGTATGTGCTGCGGGCCGACGACCTGCTCACCGTGGTGACGACCCGGGTCGGCCTGGGCGGCCTGCTGGCCCGGACCGGCGGCACGACCGACGGGCGCCCGACCCTGTAGCGACCCGGGCAAAAAGCATCAACCGTACGGACCGGACCATGGGGACGGTCGACGGATCACAGCCAGAATCCGATCCCTTGTGCGGGGATGGGTCGTTGAATGGGGCGGATCGCCCGATTTACCCCTAACGCTTCGCGGGCGTTCCCTTCTGCTTTTGCTCATCCATGGAAGGACGCGCTCATGCGGCGTAGGTCGTTGCTGGTAGCCGGGGTCTGTGCCCTGCTGGGAATCACCGGAGCGGGGGTCGCGATGGCGTCCTCCGACTCGGCGCAGCCGGCGAGAGGCCCGGCCAGCGCGCCGAAGCTGCGCCTGTTCCACGACGTGTCGGGGCTGGAGGAGCCGGGCGCGCAGCCGGCCGGGGTGCTCGAGTCCGTGACCGGCGGCAGCATCGAGCGGGCGGCCAGCCGGACGTTCAGCTACGCCGGTGCGGACTATGTGAAGGTGCACTTCTCGCGGCTCGCGCTCGACGACGCGGACAAGGTTGTCGTGAGCGATGTGAGCAAGTCCGAGCACTACGAGTACACCCGGAAAGATCTGGAAAACAGCGACAACTGGACCATGTCGGTGTCCGGGGACCGCGCGGTCGTGCAGGTCGTGAAGGCGCGCGACGACGTGTTCGGCATCCGGTCGAAGCTGGCCAGCATGGGCGTCACCGTCGACAAGGTGGCGCGCGGGCAGACGGCGACCGAGCGGGCCAAGGCCGACACCGACCGCAAGGCCCAGCTGGCCGCGGCGCCGCACGAGGAGAGCATCTGCGGGCGCACGAACGAGACCGAGAACGCGGCCTGCTACAAGTCGTCGGACCCGGTGGCGTACGCGAACTCGAAGCCCGTCGCGCGGTTGCTCATCAATGGTGTCGAGCTGTGCACGGCCTGGCGGGTCGGCAGCCAGAACCGGATGCTGACCAACCACCACTGCTTCACCACGACCCGCGAGGCCAAGAGCACCGAGGTCTGGTTCAACTACGAGTGCGCCAGCTGCAACGGCGGCTCCACGCTGCGCCCCACGAAGGTCATGGGTGACCAGGTTCTGGCGACCGACGACATCCTCGACTACACGTTGTTCAGCGTGAAGAACTTCGCGCAGATCCAGTCGTTCGGCTTCCTGGAGATCGACGACCGGGCGCCGGTGCGGGGCGAGGAGCTGTACATCCCGCAGCACCCGCGGGGCGCCCCGACCGTGATCACGACCGAGGACAGCACTGAGCGCAGCGGCAACTGCGCGGTGAGCGAACCGTCATACGACGGGTACGCCGCGAACACCGACATGTCCTACTACTGCGACACCGACGGCGGGTCGTCCGGCTCGCCGGTCATCTCCCGCCGCACGAACAAGGTGATCGCGCTGCACCACTTCGGCGGCTGCCCGAACTCCGGTGTGCGGATCGACCGGATCGCCGACCAGTTGCGCAACCTGATGTAGAGAACTTGTGCACGAAGGGGCCCGGGCGACCGGGCCCTTTCGCATGTTCGGGTACGTTTTCCCTCGTGCGCCTTGAGCTTCGACCCGTCCGCCCGTCCGGCTGGTGGCTCGACGCGCTGCTGCTGGCCGGCTTCGCCGCCATCACGGTCCTGCTCGCCGCGAAGACCTCGCTGCTGCACCTCGACACCGGCGTGCGCGACTTCGCCGACGCGCACCGGCCTTACTGGTTCTACATCGTGCTGCGGATCGGCAACCTGCTCGGCCAGGGCGGTGGCGTGCTCACGCCGATGGTCGCGATCGCCGCGTTCTTCATGAGCCGGGCCCGGCACACGATCCGGCCGTTCCTGCCGCTGATCGGCGCGGAGCTGATCACGTACATCACCATCGGCCCGATCAAGCTGTGGACCGACCGCACCGCGCCCAGCAACCACGTGCTCAGCCGCCCCGAGGAGCTGTTCCGGATCGACTCCGGGATGTCGTACCCGTCCGGGCACGTCATCAACACGATCGTCTTCTACGGCGTGCTGGCCAGCATGCTCGCCGGCGTCCTGCGCCCCCGATACGTGCTCGCCCTGCGCGTCGTGGTGCCGCTGATCGTGCTGTTCACCACGACCTACCTGAGCTTCCACTGGTTCACCGACGGCCTGGCCGCACTCCTGGTCGGCGTCGTGCTCGACCGGATCCTGCAGCGGGTGCCGTGGGACGACATCCCGCTCCCACGGCGCTACGCGGCCTGGACCGGCCCGTTCTACGACACCCAGGAGCCGGCGCGCATCACGCGCTGAACGTGCCGGTTGTCGTCGAGCAGCACCAGGTCGGCCCGGGCGCCGACGCGCAGTTCGCCGACGTCGCCGCGGCCGATCGCCGCGGCCGGCGTGCCGGCCGCCATCTTCGCGGCGTCGACCAGCGACACCCCGGCACCCACGGCCCGGCGGAAGGCCGCGTCCATGGTCAGCGTGCTGCCGGCGATCGAGCCGTCCCGGGTCAGCCGGGCCACGCCCGCGGCCACGTCGACGCTCTGCCCGCCCAGGTCGTAGCGGCCGTCGGGCATGCCGGCCGCGGCCATGGCGTCGGTGATCAGGGCGGCCCGGGCCGGGCCGGTGACTGAGGTGGCGAAGGCCAGGGTGCCGTCGTGCAGGTGGATGCCGTCGGCGACGAACTCGCAGACGACGCCGGCCGCGCCGAGCAGCGCGAAGACCGGGCCGGGCTCACGGTGGTGGGGCGGGCGCATGCCGTTGAACACGTGCGTGCCGACGGTCGCGCCGGCGGCGACCCCGGCCAGAGTCTGCTCGTAGGTGGCGTCGGTGTGCCCGATCGCGGCCACGACCCCGCGCTCGACCAGGAGCCGGATCGCGTCCAGGGCGCCGGGCAGCTCGGGCGCGACGGTGACCAGGCGGACCGCGCCGTCGCCGGCCTCGATCAGCGCGTCGAGCTCGGCGAGGTCGGGGTGGCGCAGGTGGGCCGGGTTCTGGGCGCCGCAGCGGGCCTGGGAGAGGTACGGGCCCTCGAAGTGGATGCCGGCCAGCACGCCCTCGGCCTGGAGGGGGGCGAACGCCTTGGTGGCGCTCATCATCAGCTCCGGCGGTGACGTGACGAGGCTGGCCAGCATGGTGGTGGTGCCGTGCCGCAGGTGATAGGCCGCCGCTGTGCGGGCTTCTTCGGGGTCTCCGGTCGTGAACGTCGCGCCGCCGCCGCCGTGGACGTGGATGTCGACGAAGCCGGGTACGACAAATCCGGCATCGACTGATTTTTCTTCCGATATTCCGATCTCGGCGATCTGCGTACCCTCGACCCGCACGAAGCCGTTGTCGATGACACGGTCGCCCGCGACGACCTTGAGTCCGAACACCAGCGTCATGAGTCGTTCCCCTTTGCATGCAGGTGGTCGAGCGCGATGAGCGCCGCGCCCAGGCAGCCGGCCTCGTCGCCGAGTGCGGCCCGGGTGATCTCCGGTTCGCGGTGGAAGGTCACCCGTGCGTGCACGCCCGCGCGCAGCGGGCCGAGCAGCGCCTCCCCGGCCTCGGCCAAACCGCCGCCGAGGACGATGACCGCCGGGTCGAACAGCGCCATGCCGGTCAGCAGCCCGTCGGCGAGGGCGTCGACGGTCTCCCGCCACACCGCGCCGGCGACCGGGTCACCGGCGGCGGCGAGGCGCACGACCTCCTCGGCGGTGGCGGGGCGACCGGCCTGCTCGGAGTAGCGCCGGCCGACCGCGGACGCCGAGGCGATCGCCTCCAGGCAGCCCCGCTGGCCACAGCCGCACTCCGGGCCGCCGGGGCGCACCACGATGTGGCCGATCTCGCCGCCGGCGCCGTGCGCGCCCGTGTACACCTGGCCGTGCACCACGTTCGCGGCAGCGATCCCGGTGCCGATCGGGATGACCAGCACGTAGTCGCGTCCCCGGCCGGCGCCGAGGCGCGCTTCGGCCAGGCCGCCCGCCCGCACGTCGTGACCGAGAGCCGCGGGCAGGTCGAGGCGTGCTTCCAGAAGAGCCTGCAGTGGTACGTCACGAAAGCCGACATTCGCCGCCCACACCGCGACCCCGTTGACCTCGTCGATGACTCCGGGCACCACGAGGCCGGCGCCGACCGGCTCCAGGCCCTTGGCCCGGGCGGTCGCGGCGAGGCCTTCGGCGATATCCAGGATGTCGGCGATCACGGCTTCGCCGCCGCGCTCCGCCCCGGTCGGGTGGCGCTCCGCGTGCTGGACCGTGTGCAGTTCGTCGCCGTCCGCGCCGACCAGTGCGCACTTGATCCCGGTACCCCCGACGTCGAGGGCGATTACGGTCTGCGTCATTTGTGGCCCTGACTCCGCCCACTTCGTTACTGGCAACAAACCTTCCGGTTGCGGCATCATCGCGCACGCCCGGCCAGGCTGGCAACCATCACCCGGTCTACTTCGCGCAATGGCCTTTGCGTTTACCCGTTGTTTCGCGCATTATTGTGCACACATCTCGCACCGTACGCGCAGAGAGGGGCCGCGTGGACCGTTACGCGCGCTGGAACGCGCTCCTCGAGATCCTCACGGACAGCGGCCGGATCAGCGTCGAGGACGCGGCCGAGCGCCTGGACGTGTCCCAGGCCACCATCCGCCGCGACTTCGACCAGCTCGCGCAGCAGCAGATGATCACGCGCACCCGCGGCGGCGCCGTCGCCAACGGGGTGTCCTACGACCTGCCGCTGCGGTACAAGACGGCGAAGCACGCCCCGGAGAAGCAGCGCATCGGCGCGGCCGCGGCCGCCCTCGTCTCGCCGGGGATGGTGGTCGCCCTCAACGGCGGCACCACGACCACGGAGGTCGCCCGCGCCCTGGCCGTGCGCCCCGAACTGACCGGCGGCGTCGACGACGCCCAGCTCACCGTCGTCACCAACGCCCTCAACATCGCCAACGAGCTCCTGGTCCGCTCCCGCATGAAGATCGTCGTCACCGGCGGCGTGGTGCGCCCCCAGTCCTTCGAACTCGTCGGCCCCCTCGGCGGCAACATCCTGCGCGACGTCACCCTGGACATCGCCCTGCTCGGCGTCGACGCCCTGGACGTGACCCTGGGCGCGGCCGCCCACCACGAGGGCGAGGCGGCGATGAACAGCCTGATGGTCGCCCGCGCCCGCCGCGTCGTCATCATCGCCGACAGCTCCAAGCTCGGCGGCCACGCGTTCGCGCGCATCTGTCCGATCGACCGCATCGACACCCTGGTCACCGACTCGAACGCGACACCGCAGACGCTCGACGCCTTCCGCGAGGCCGGCGTCACGATCGTCACCGCCTGACTGTGTCATAGCTCGCTCCGCTCGCGGCGGGGAAGGCTTCGCCTCCACCCGCACCCCCGCATGAGCGGCGCCTTCGGTGCCGGCCTCATGGGGTCATCCCGAGCCAGGCCCCGCCGGTACGGGCGTAGGTGCGGCGCGCGGGCGGAAGTGGATTTGGGGGTGCACAAAAGCCGGGGGTTTGTGCGTCTCTAGGGGCGATGGAGTTCGAGGAGTTTCTCAGCGCGCGGCTCGCGGCCCTGTTGCGGTACGCCACCGTGCTCGCGTGCGATCCGCACCTGGCCGAGGACATCGTGCAGGAGGTGCTCGCCCGGGCGCAGTCGCGGTGGACCCGGATCAGCGCCGCCGACGTGCCCGAGGCCTACGTCAAACGCATGATCGTCAACGAGCTCGCCTCGTGGCGCCGGCGGCGGGCGGCCCGGGTGGTGCCGATGTCCCTGGCCGCGCTCGACGCGGCCGGGGCGCCGCTCGCCGACCCGGCCGAGGCGGTGGACGAGCGGGACGCCATGATCCGGCGGATCGCCGCGCTGCCGGTGCGCCAGCGGATGGTCGTCGCGCTGCGGTACTACGAGGGGCTGACCGACCACGAGATCGCCGACCAGCTCGGGTGCCGTCCGGCCACGGTGCGTAGCCATGCCGCCCGGGCGCTCGCGACGCTGCGCCAACTTTCAGGGAGTACCAGATGAGTGATGAGCTTGTGAAAGCCGCTCTCGACGCCATCGCGGCGACCGCCGCGCCGCCCGAACGGGTCCGGGGCCGGATCACCGCCCGCGCCCGGTTCCACCGGCAGCGGCGCCAGATCCTCGTCGGGGTGGGCGCGCTCGGTGGCGCGGCGGCCGCCACGGCGGTGGGGATTCCGCTGTTCAACGGGCTGGGCCGCGAGTCACCGGCCGAGGTCGCCGCTCCTTCGACCGCCGCTCCTTCGACCGCCGCGCCTTCGGAGATCGTCGAGGGTGGCGCGCCGCTGTACTACTCCCCCGGCTCGGTGCCCGCCGGGCTGGTCGAGCGGTGCCGGCAGGTCACGTACGGCACCGAGAACGGGTCGCGCCGCTACTGGCTGCCCGAGGGCGTCGACTTTCCGGAGAACCACGACCTGCCGCCCGGCATCTGCCTGGTCGTCGGCGAGGCCTTCACCGAAGACGGCACCGGGCAGCCGGTGACCATCGGCCAGGTCCCGGGGCGGCTGTTCACGAACGCCGACCCCACCCGGGTCACCTGGATCGCACCGGGCGGACCGGTGCTGACCGTCCAGGCGTCCGGCCTGCCCAACGCGGCCGAGGTGGTCCTGCAGGTCGCCCGCTCGGTGCGGCCGACCGACGCCAAGGTCCTCGTCGCGGTCCACCCGGCGAAGCTGCCGGAGCGCTACCGCGGCCTGACCCAGTACAGCGTCCACGTCCGGCCGGACGGCTGGATGGCCGCGCTGACCTCGATGTCGTCGGACCGCACCCGCGGCTGCACCGTGAACGCGACGAAGGGCCGGGGTCCCGACCGGTTCCTCGCACGCGCCACCCGCGCGGGCGGCATCACCCTGTGGGTGCCGGACGAGCAGGACCCGAGCGCCAACCTCACCGCCGACGAGGCCCGGACGGTGCTGGAGAGCACGAAACTGAGCGAGGTCGACATGCGCTGGGCCGGGGCGATCTAGGAGGTCAGCCATTAGGGTTATCGACGATGAAGCGCGACGACCTCGCCGCCCGCGTCCCGGCGCAACCCTCCACAGAGGACGTCGACGACGCGCTCGATGACGACTTCGACGGCGCGCCGGGCGCGGATCTCGCGGTCGCTGACCTTGCGGTCGCCGACCTCGCGGTCGCCGAGGAGCCGGCCGAGCTCGACGAGCGCGGCCGGAAGATCCTGGCGTTCGAGAAGCAGTGGTGGCGCCAGGCCGGGGCCAAGGAGCAGGCCATCCGGGACACCTTCGGGTTCGGCACGACCCGCTACTACCAGCTGCTCAACGCGCTCCTGGACGATCCGCTGGCGCTGGCACACGACCCGATCGTGGTCCAGCGCCTCCGCCGGCTGCGGGCCTCACGCGCCCGCCGGCGTTGAGTAGGTCAGCTCCCCCGCCTCGAGACGCGCCGTCAGCCGGTTCTCGTACGGCGCCAGCGGGCAGGCCCACTGGTCGTCGTACGCGCAGCTGGGGTTGTACGCGTAGTTGAAGTCGAGCCGCACCCGGCCGTCGCCGAGCACCTCGACGCCGCGGCCGTGCGTGCCCTTGATCGTGTCCGTCAGGTAGCGCCCGGCCCCGTAGGTCTCCCGGCCGCTGGTGCCGTCGCGGAACGGCAGGAAGAGCCCGCCGCCGTACGCGGCCAGCCAGAACAGCGTCAGCGGGCCCCACGGCGTTTCCAGGATTCCTGCGCGTTGGTACCGCAACACCCCGTCGGACCCGCCCGTGGCGATCTCGAGCTCGCCGTCGGCCGGAGTCAGCGGGACGGTCGCGACGAACTCGTCCGACGGCGGGAAGTACCGCAGCGGCCCGGGCGCGGCCGACTGGGAGTGGGTGGCGAACAGCTCATCGCGACGGGCCCGGAACCCCGCCAGGTCCTCGTCGGAGAGGTACATGGCGGCGACCCGGGCCCGGTAGTCGGCCAGCGCAAGATGATCCACGCCCTCGACGCTACCGCCGCAGCGGCGCTCCGGCCTCGTGCAGGTGGCGAAGGGCCTGGACGTACGAGCCGACGAAGCTCGCCGAGTGGTACGAAACCCCGATCTCCGCGCAGTACTGCTCGACGATCGGCTGGGCCTTGCGCAGGTTGGGCGCGGCCATGCTCGGGAACAGGTGGTGCTCGATCTGCAGGTTGAGGCCGCCGAGCGCGACGTCCAGCCAGACGCCACCGCGCACGTTGCGGGAGGTCAGCACCTGCTTGCGGAGGAAGTCCAGCTCGTCCTCGGCGGTGAGCATCGGCATGCCCTTGTGGTTCGGCGCGAACGTCATCCCCAGGTACAGCCCGAACAGGCACTGGTGGATCAGGATGAACCCGATCGCGGCGAGCGGGGACAGGATCAGGAAGACGGCCGCCAGGTAGACGGCGAAGAAGCCGTACAGCAGGACCGACTCCAGCCCCCGGCGCTTCACGTTGCGCAGGCCGCGCGCGCTGGAGACGTGCAGGTTGAAGCCCTCGAGCAGCAGCAGCGGGAAGAACAGCAGCGCCTGGTGCCCGCCGATGAACTTGGCCGGCCCCTTGGCCTGCTCGGCCTGGCGCGTCGACCACACGATGATGTCGGGCGCGACGTCCGGGTCGTGGTCCTCGTGGTTGGGGTTGGCGTGGTGGCGGGTGTGCTTGTTCATCCACCAGCCGTAGCTCATACCCATCATGACGTTGCCCGCGATCATGCCGAGCCCCTCCGACCAGCGGCGGCCGCGGAAGATCTGCTTGTGCGCGAGGTCGTGGGCGACCAGCGCGACCTGCGCGGTCGCGATGGCGAGCACCACCCCGAACCACAGGCTGTGCGTGAGCGCGAGCCCGGCCCAGGCGCCGGCGTAGAGGGCGAAGACCAGGGTGAGCCGGACGGTGTAGTACCACGGCCGCCGCTCCAGCAGTCCGGCCGCGCGGATGCGTTGGGTGAGGACGGCGAAGTCGGTTGTGCGTTCCGCGGGCGCCAGCGCTGTCATGGGAACAGCGTTGCGGGTAAGGGCCCCCTTATCGAGCCGGTCAGCACCTGGATCAATGGTGGTGTTGCCCCTACCTTAGGGCCCTATGTAAGGTCCGGATGAGCCGTCCGGGGCAGCCGCGCTGCGGACCGGAGAACCGGAGCCTAGGCTTGGCCGGGTGCCAGTGCTCATCGGCTCCTACGCAGACCAGTACTCCACCTACGACGACGACTTCAAGCCGCTCGCGCCGCCGGTGCACACGCCCGCGCCCAGCTTCCTGGCCGTAGGCCCGAGCGGCGTGCGGTATGTGGTGGGCGAGATCGAGCAAGGCCAGGTCTCCGCCTTCACCCCGACCGGCGAGCTGATCAACACGTTGCCGACCGCCGGTGGCTCCCCGTGCCACGTCGCGGTCGCGGGCGACAAGCTGTTCGTGGCCAACTACGCCAGCGGCAGCGTCACCGCGTTCGCCCTACGCCCGGACGGCGGCCTGGACCGCCAGACCGACCTGGCCCAGCACGCCGGCGCGAGCATCGTCGCGGACCGCCAGGAGGGCCCGCACGCGCACCAGGTGACCGTCCGCGGCACGATGCTGCACGCCGTCGACCTCGGTATGGACGCGATCGTGCACTCCCGGATCACGCCCGAGGGCCGCCTGGAGCACCTGCGCACCACGACGGTCCAGCCGCTGGGCAGCGGCCCCCGGCACCTCGTGTTCCACCCCGACGGCCGCGTGTTCGTCGCCAACGAGCTCTCGTCGACCGTCTCGACGTACACCTCCGGCTTCGAACTGCTCGACGTGAAACCGTCCTGCCTCGTCCAGCCCGTCGGCGACAACCTGCCGAGCGAGCTGGCCCTGTCCGCCGACGCCCGCCACCTCTACGTGGCCAACCGCGGAAACGACACGATCACCACGTTCGCCGTCGAGGGCGGCGGCCTCCTGCCGATCGACGAGGTCAGCACCGGCGGCACCTGGCCCCGGCACTTCACCGTCCTCGACGGCGCCCTCTGCGTGGCCAACGAGCATTCGAACACGGTGGCGCTGCTGGAACTGCACCGCGATTCGGGGGTACCGCAACCCGCCCGCGTCGTCATCGAGCACCCGTCCCCGACGGCAGTGATCCCCGTCGCTCTCTAGCCGCCGGGCGATCTCACGGATGAGGCGGCACTGAACCCCTTGCTGAACCGCCGTTCAGTGCCGCACCATCGATGCATGGGTGAGCTGGTGGCGCTGCCCAAATCGGGCGACGTATTCGAGGACCGCCGCGGCGGCGACCGCACGATGCGAGTCACGTGCCATCCGCAGCGCGGCACGGTCGTCGTGTCCCTGTGGGTGGACAAGATCTGCCGCGCGTCGTTCCAACTCGCGGACACCGACCTACCACGCCTGCAGGCCGCCTTGGCCGGCATGCAGTTCGAGACCGAACTCCCGCCGCCGGACGCCCTCGCCGACTCGGCCTGAGCCCGACGCTACGCGGCTTCGGTGGTGGCCTTCGACAGCGCGGTGTTGTCGGTCGCGGCGGAGCGGGAGTTGCGGCTGCGCTGGCGGGGCACGCGGGCCTTGGGCAGCAGCGTCGCCGCCGTGATGCCGGCCTGGCGGGCGGCGTCGAGGGTGTCGCGCAGCTCCGCGGCCTCCTCGGCGACCTCGGCCGCTTCGTGCGCGAGGGCGGCGGCGGCCACGACGGCCACGTCCGCGGCCTTGACGGCGGCCCGCTCGGTGGCGGCGGCCGCCTCGTAGAGCCGCCGGGCCCGGCTCTCGGCGGTCCGGCGCAGCTCGACCTCGCGCGCGGCGAGCTCCTGCAGCGGGTCCGCGCCGGCGACGCCCTTGAAGACCTGCTCCAGCGCGTCGACCGTGATGTCGCCGCGCTTGAAGGCGTCGAGGGCGGCCCGCGACACCTCACGCTTCGTGTCGTCGTCCTGATCGGTCGCCGGCTGCGCGTCGACGACCTGGCCGGCCGCGCGCAGGGCGTCCTGGTAGGCCTTCTGGGCCACGTCGAACGTCGACCACGCGTGCTCGCGGGCGGTCTGCGCGGCGACGCTGCGGGCCTGCGCCTCGACCACTTCGATCTGGGCCCGCTTGGCGGCCGCGGCGGTCGCGGCGGCCTGCCGGATCAGCTCGCCGGCCTCGGTGCGCAGCCGGGCCCGCTCGGCCGGGCTCAGGCTGGCCTGGGCCTCCTCGACGGCGGCGCGGCGGTCGTCCCGGTTGAGCCGGTAGAGGCTCCAGCGCGACAGGAACGCCGCCAGCAGCACGAACAGGACGATGAGGACCATCAGCCCGACCCAGAGCACGATGGCCCCGGAGATCGGATCAAGCCCGAAGATGCCGCGCCCGCCGGTGAGTGTCCACGGCATGTCAACGGTGGATTGCGCCAACGTGGTTGGGGTTTCAAGAGCCACGGCGCGACCTCCGGCTGTGCGTGTCGCTACAGCGTAAACGCCGTCAACCAGCCCGGCACCCCATTGAAAGGTGACTATTAGGCGAAGCTTCGTACACGATACGTAACGCTCAAGCAAGAATCCCCCGCTCACCGGCGCGTCGCCCGGCGTGTCGCCGTCGCCCTCCGTGCTGCACGGCACCTAACTGTCGGGCACTTGTCACCACATCGTGATCGAGGCGAAACCCGCTCGGGTGAGCACGCGCGCTTATTGCATTTCCACGGCTCGGCGGAGATCGCTAGAGTCCGCCCCATGTGCTTGCGTGTCGTGTGCCCGCCGCCCCTCCACTAGCGGGCCGGCGAAAACACTCCCACAACCCGGCGCCATGAGCCGGGCCGGTGAGGGCTGCCCGCGTTCCGTACGCCCCAGCCCGATCCGACCTCCGGGAGCACACGACCATGCCGAAATCAGTCGGCCTCAACCTGTCCTACATAGCCTTCGCCGCCGTCTCGTGGGGCGTCGGCGGCTTCGTGGCCGCGGTGCTGTACCACCGCAGCGGCCTCGGCCCGATCGCCGTGACGTTCTGGCGCTACGCCGGCGGCCTGACCTTGCTGGCCGCCCTCCGCCCGTTCCTGCGCACCCCGGGCACCCGCCGCCCGAAGCCACGCTGGCTCCTGCTCAACGGCTTGGGCATGGCGCTGTACCAGACGACGTACTACGTAGCCATAGCCCTCGGCGGCGTCGGCATCGTCACCGTGGTGACCCTGGGCTCGGGCCCGATCCTGATCGCGGTCGGCGCCCGCCTGTTCCTGGCCGAGCGCATGGGCCGCGCGGGCGCGCTGACGGTAGGCGCCTCGGTGGTGGGCCTGACCCTCCTGGTGGCGCAGAACCCGGGCGTCGGCCCCCACCCCCTGGCCGGCATCGCCGTGGCGCTGGTTTCCGCGGCCGGCTATGCCGCCGTGACCCTCCTCAACCGAGCCGACTCCGACGACCCGTACGACTCGGCGTTGGCCGGCTTCGCCATCGGCACCGCCGCGCTCCTGCCCCTGGCCGCCATCGAGGGCCCGCTGCCCAACGCGGCCCACCTGGGCGAAACCGTGGCCCTGCTGGCATTCCTGGGCGCAATCCCGACCGCTCTGGCTTACGCCTTGTTCTTTCAAGGGCTCAGGGTGGTACGGGCAACGACGGCATCGGTGGTCGCGTTGAGCGAGCCGTTGGCGGCCGTCGCCCTTGGCGCCCTGGTCCTCCACGAACCACTGACGCCGTGGTCAGCCCTGGGCGGCTCAATCCTGCTGGCTTCCGTTATGGCGCTAACGCTACAGGAACATATTCACACGAAGGGGATAACAGCGTCCGAGTATCAGCGGCGTTAAATGATCGGATATCGATTTAGAGAAGTGTGATAATGTCTCGTGTTGGTTTGCAATGCGCGGCCCACTTCCCATCCCCGGAAAGGAACGCAAGAAGTCGATGGACTACCCGCCCATCCTGCGCCGCCTAGGCTCGACGCCCTACCAGCGAGGCTCACGGGAAGAGTTCAACTGCCCCGACATATTCGAGCTCACCGATGGGCGATTCGCGGTGATCGGCACCGACATGACTGCCGAACTACGCGATCACCTCCCGCCGGACGCGGGTGTCGCCGACTACGAGCGCATCGTCGTGATCAGTCGAGACACGATGCTGCACGCGAAGGGCGACATCCCCAATACCTAGACTGGTTCACGGGCACGCTGGAATCCCTCCTCGCACAACCGGTCGAAGTCGGCGCCGATCGCGCTGCCGGCGCGGACGCGAAGGCGGTAATCCCGCACGGCCTCCCAGAACTCTTGCACGATCGAGCTCAGAAAGACGTCCGCGATGGTCTCGCGCCAGAATTGTTCGTCGCGCTCGGCCAGCCGGTAGCTCAGATTCAGATGAGACAGAATCAGGTTGGCGTAGAGGAACTGCTTGCGGCGCACGGCGGAGACACCGGGGCCGAATTCGGGCCACACGCCGGCCAGGTCCTCGTCGTTGATCGCCATCTCCAGCAGATGCATGTGCAGCTCACGGAAGACGGCCTCGGAGGAGCGGAACAGTTCATGCTTGGACTGTTCCGCGGCCTCTCGCTGCATGCGCAGTTCGGAGCGCTGCATCCGGAGTTCGTTGAACTGAACCCACAGGGTGGCCAGGACAACGATCAGTGCGAACGCCGAGAAGATCCCGTTCACCACCGAGAAGGCGTCGCTCAGCTGGTCCCACCCCTGCGGCGCACGGATGCCGGTCGCGATTTCCGCCGCGCCGATGCCGGCCAGGCCGAGGACGCCGGCCAGGAGGAAGGCGGCTACGAGCAGACCGGCCACGAGCAGTGGCCGCACCGCTGCTACCCGATCGGTAAGAGTTCTGGCCATCGCACACCCGACCCGTGGATGCTTTTCGCTCAGCAAGTGCCGAGCGACCAAAGCTCCATCATGGGGGCGAACCGCGACGGCCGGAGATCATATTCCAGCAATCGGCACTGAGTGAACCGTGAATGAGTCAGGAACCGTACGCCCGGTGTCACGCTACCACGCGGAATCGCTCGGGTCCGAACAAATAAATGCGATTACTGCAGGGTGAAGATCTGGCTCTGTGCGCCGGGCACGCAGTCCCAGATGACCAATGCCGTGCCGGCGCCGGTGCCGTTGTTGGTGGGCCACAGGCAGCGTTTCGAATTCGGGTTCTGCCAGCTGTTGTCGGCGCGGCGGATCCACTTCTGGGCGGCCGTATTGTTGCACGTGTAGACCTGCACGGCCGTGCCGTTGGCGGTGGCGGCGTTGGCCACGTCCAGGCACTTGCCGTTGTCGGCTACGACCGTGGCGCCCGTCGCGGCGTTGCCCACGACCTTCCACTGCTGGTTGCCGTCCGACGAGCAGTTGTCGAGGACCACGCGGTTGGAGGAGCCGGTGCGGTACTCCAGGCACTTGTGTGACTGTGCGCCCGTCAGCCGGCCCTGGGGCGGCTGGGCCACCGGGGGTGGGGGCGCGGCCGACGTGGTCGTCGCCGCCGTCGACGGGGGCTGGGCCGAGGTGGAGGGCGGGGCCGGGACCGTGGTCGCCGTCTGCGGGCGGGTCGTTGTCGCGTCGACCGCCGTCGCCGGCTGGGTTTCGGGGTCGGTCTGCTGGTCGTCGGCCGTGGGGCTGGCGCCGGCCGGGGCCTGGTTGTTGCCGCCCGTGTCGACGCCGGGGACCTGGCCCGGCAGGGAGCTGTTGCGGGGGCCGCCGGGGTCGTCGCGGTCGACCGCCTGGAAGACGACCGCGCCCAGGATGAGCAGCAGCAACACCGCCACGGCGAGGGCGCCGACCGGGTAGCGGCGCCACGGGATCAGGCGGCGGCGGCTGCCGCGGTAGTCCTCGGCGTCCTCGTGGGCGTAGTCGGTGACGATCGTCAGGGCCGGTGCCCGGTAGTCGGCGACCGTCGGGGAGTCGTCGGCGGCCATCGTCGGACCGACGGGCAGGAGTTCGCCCTCCACGGTCTCGACGGGCTCGACGGGCTCCTCGGGCTCGTCGGCCGGCGGGGGACTCACGGCATCGGGGTCGTTCGTGATGCCCGGCAGCGAGACGATGAACTCGAGGTTCTGCGTCTGGTCCATGGCCGCGGCGTCCGCGCGGGCCTGACCGGCCAGCGTCGCCACCGGCGACGGGTCCGGCTCGTCATCGACCGATCCGGCGGGCGGAACCGAGACGCTGGCCACCGCGGTCGGGCCGTCGGGGCGGCGCTGGTGCGGGATGTGGGGAATGGTCGGCTTCGGCGGGGTGAACGGCTCGGGCAGGACCCGGGCCGCGGCGGACGCCGTCGGCGGCACGCGGTGGCGCGGCTGCGGGCCGGCCGCGGGCGGGAGGCCGCGCGACTCGCCTACCAGCTCCGCGTCGTCACCGTCTCCAGCGACGGACATGCCCGATCCCCTTCCAGCAAAACGAGCACAAAGAAGACGCCCGGTGCACCGTAGCGGCTCCCGAGCCAAATCGCGACCGGCCATAAGTCCGATTCGCGGCACATCCGGATCGCCAGCACGCGGTATTACGCGCAGTGCGTTGCGGTTGGCCGGTAAGTTTTCCCGCATGGTGCCAACGGGCTGGGAAACGAATGCGGGGCAGCATACGGTTTGGGGTCGCGTCGAGGGCGCGTCGACATTCCGTGACGAAGCCATTGCGCTGGCGGGCGAGCTGGCCGCGGCGCGTGGGCGGGCGGCCGCCGCGCTGGGCGACGACCCGTGGCAGGACGACGATTTCGGCGACCGGATGTCGAATCAGGTGCAGCGACTGATCGGGATGCTGCCGGAGACGGTCACGTTCAGCGGGCCGGAGGCGTTGCTCCTCGTGACAGTACCAATGCTGCATGATGTTCTTTGGAATGGACTGGCGGCCCAGGAGCGCGGCGTCGAGCCCGGTGATCTGGAGCCTTCGCAGGACGCGTCGAGTGACCGGGCGGCGTTCGAGCGCTTCACGCAGACCTATGCGCAGCCGCACCGGCGGGCCCTGGCCGCGATCCGGGCCGGGCGCCGGGAGACCGCGGCCGAGCTCGGCTGGTGGCTGCTGCACCGGTGGATCGGGCGGCGGCCGCAGGCCTACCAGCCGGCGACGATCGCGGCGCTGACCGGCTTCGCGGCCGACGCGCGCACCGCCGAGACGCTGCGCGCGGTCCGGGCCGACCCGGCGTTTCTCAACCGGCACGACCGGCCGGAGTCGCTGCTGTCAGTCAACGGTGCAGTACGTGAGCGCCTGATCGGTTTCCTGCTGGCCATCGCCCGCGGGCTGGCCATCGAGGTCACCGTGCTGCCGGAGGTCATCGGCGAGCACCTCGGCATCGGCGACCCGGTCACCGCGGGTCAGGTCCTGGAGACCGTCCGCGACGCGCACTGGGACCTGCGCGGCGCCACGCTCGTGCTCACCGCCGCCTGCGCGCACCCGTCGATCGAGGTGGCGCTGCGGGCGCACATCGACACGCTCAACCAGCTGCTGGCCGAGGCCCAGCGCTCCACCGGCCGGGACGAGGCGATGCTGCCCCTGCGGCACCTGCCCAACCGGGCCGCGACCGACGACGTGGCGCCGCTGGTGCGCGACGGCGTCCCGGCCTACCAGTCGGCCGGGGTGCGGTTCCGGCTGGCCGAGGACCGGGTCCGGGAGCTGCTGATGGGCGAGCAGCTCTACGGCGACCCGGCTCTGGCGATCCGGGAGCTGTACCAGAACGCCCTCGACGCCTGCCGCTACCGCGAGGCCCGCACGGAGTACCTGACCAGGGCGCAGGATCAGAAACTCCCGTGGGACGGCCAGATCCGCTTCACCCAGGGCACGGAGCCCGACGGCCGGGGCTACCTCGACTGCTCCGACAACGGCATCGGCATGGGCGTGCGCGAGCTCAGCGAGGTCTTCTCGCAGGCCGGCGTGCGCCTGGCCGACCTGCCGGAGTTCCTGGAGGAGCAGGCCGAGTGGGCCCGGCTCGACCCCCCAGTCCAGCTGTTCCCCAACAGCCGCTTCGGCATCGGCGTGCTGAGCTACTTCATGCTCGCCGACGAGCTGACCGTGGAGACGTGCCGGATGGGCCGCGACGGGCAGGCCGGCGAGCGGCTGCGGGTCTCGATCGCGGGCCCGGGCAGCCTGTTCCGCATCCAGGACCTGGGGCCGGGCACCGAGACGGGCACGACGGTCCGGCTGCACCTGCGCGAGGGCGTCACCGTCAGCGCGGTCGAGGAGCTGCGCAAGCTGCTGTGGGTGGCCGAGTTCGGCACCGACGCGACCGACGGCGTGCAGAGCCAGGTCTGGGCGCCGGGCGAGCTCAGCTCCGCGGCCGAGGACCTCAGCGACGACGAGGACGAGGAGGAGCGGGTCGGGCCGGGCGTGGTCGCGGCCGAAGGCTCCCGGGTCTGGTGGTGCCGCAACAACGGCGCGCTGCTGGCCGACGGCCTCTACGCCGGCAAGGAGATCTTCGGGGCGGTGGTCAACCTCAACCGGGACCTGGCGCCACGGCTGTCGGTCGACCGGACGAAGATCCTGGCGTACCGCGAGGACGACGTCGACCGCCTGCTGTGGGAGGCGGTCCCGGCCCTGACCGCGCCCGGCACCACGCTCCTGGGCTACGAGTGGCTGTGCCGGCTCGCCCCGGTCCGGCCCCTCGTCGCCGACATCATCTACGAGCAGGCGATCGAGCGCGGCCACGGCAAGTGGGACATGGACGGCGAGACCGTCGACGCGGCCGTCACCGGCTGCTTCGTGGCCAACGACGGGCCGGTCGGCGGGCCGGACGAGCTCGTCGAGTGGCGGCTGACCGCCCTCGCCGCGGGCGGGCGCTACCGCAAGGTGCTCAAGCCGGGTCCGGACTGGAAGCGCGCCATGCGGGCCCGGCCCTCGGACGCGCTGCTGCTCAGCGTCGACGTGGACGGCACCGGCCCGTGGCTGGATCCGGTCGACATCGTGCCGCTCGTGCACCTGGTGCGGGCGTCCCGCAAGACCGGCCGCTCGGCGGTCGAGGTCGCGGCCCGGCTCGACGCGCTCGGCTTCGAGCCGTCGGTGGGGGCCGAATCGGTCGGCGTGGACCCGGACGACCTCATTTTCACGAGCCGGGACGTCGACGGTACTCGTCCATGGCTGCAGCCCGACCAGCCGGTGTACCTGGTGCACCTGCTCCGCGCCGCCCACCGGACCGGGCGGACGGTGCACCAGGTCGTGGCCCGGCTGCGCCAGCTCGGCTTCGACGTGGACGTCGACGTCGACGTCCTGCCGCTGGAGCAGTTCGGCCCCAAGGACCTCATGATCGCCAGCCGGGACCTGGACGGCTCGCACCCGTGGCTGGATCCGCGGGAGCCGGTGACGCTGCTGCACCTGCTGCGCGCGGCGCACAAGGTCGGGCTGCCGGCCGAGGAGACCGCGGCCCGGCTGGCGCTGCTGGGCTACCCCCTGGACAGCGGCTGGGAGACGCTGACCACCGAGCCCGACGATCTGGTGCTCATCTCCCGGGACCTGGACAGCACCTCGCCCTGGCTGGACCTCAACGAGGAGGTCGCGCCGGTGCACGTGCTGCGCGCGGCCGAGCGGGCCGCCCGGCCGGTCATCGAGGTCGCGGCGCGGCTGCGCTCGTTCGGCTTCCGGCTCGGCGGCAACCTCGACGCCATCGAGGTGGTGAAGCTGGAGCCGGAGGACCTGCAGCTGGCCAGCCGCGACCTCGACGGGTCGCAGCCGTGGCTGGACTCGTCCCGCCCGGTGCCGCTGATCCACCTGCTGCGGGCGGCCGAGTCGACCGGGCGGGAGGTGCGGGAGGTCGCGGCCCGGCTGGCGGCGTGCGGCTACCGCGTCGACATCGACCCGGACGCGATCCTCATCGACCACCTGGAGCCCGACGACCTGACCATCACCAGCGAGGACCTCGACGGCTCGGACCCGTGGCTGGACCCGATGAAGCCGATCCCGACGATCCGCATCCTGCGCGCGGCCCAGCGGACCCGGCGCAGCGTGCACGACATCGCCGCCCGGCTGACGTTCCTGGGCTACGCGGTGAGCCTGCAGGGCGGCGGGCCGTCGCTGGACCAGGTCGAGCCGGACGACCTGCTCATCACCAGCCGGGATCTGGACGGGTCGCAGCCGTGGCTGGACCTCGACGAGCAGGTACCGCTGCCGCATCTGCTGCAGGCCGCGCGCCGGGTGCGCCGGCCGGTGCACGAGATCGCGGCCCGCCTGGAGACGCTGGGCTACGTCGTCGACGTGGACCTGAGCAGCATCGCCGTCGACTCGGTCAAGCCCAACGACCTGCTGCTGGCCAGCACCGACCTGGACGGCTCGCGACCGTGGCTGGACGCCTCGCAGCCGGTGCCGCTCAACCACCTGCTGGCCGCGGCCCAGAAGATCCGCAAGCCGATCGAGGAGGTCAGCGCGCGGCTGCGGGCGCTGGGCTACTCGGTGCCGGACGTCGACACCCGGCTGCCCCGGCTGCGCCCCGGCGGGGTGTAACCGACCGGCGGGCATGGGGCATCATCAATCGATGCCTCCCTATTGGCCAGTGGTGCGGGACCGGGTCTTCGGCCCGATCCTGCCCGGCCTGGCCCTGTCGGCCCTCGGCGACGGCATGAGCGCGGTCGCGATCGGCTGGCTCGCACTGCAGTACGCCCCGCACGAGCAGCGGGGGCTGTGGATCGGGCTGGCCATCGCGGCCTACACGCTGCCGGGCGCGGCCGGCGCGGTGCTGCTGGGTCCGCTCCTGCGCGGGCGCGGCGGGGCCCACCTGGCCGCCCTGGATGCGGGCCTGCGCGCGGTGTTCCTCGGTGCGGTGCCGGTGCTGGCCTGGACCGGCGGGCTCACGATCGGCCGATACACGGCCCTGCTGGCCTGCTCGGCTCTGCTCTCGGCCTGGGGTTCGGCCGGGCGGTACACCCTGGTCGCCCAGGTTCTGCCGGCCGAGCTCCACGTCCCGGCGAACGCCCTGCTCACCGTGCTCACGGAGGCCGCGACGGTGGCCGGGCCGATGCTCGCGGGCCTGCTCATCGCCTGGCTGGGCGCGGCCGCGGTGCTGGCCGTCGACGCGGTGACGTTCGCCGTGCTGGCCGTCTCGTTCGCGCTCGTGCGCGCCCGCGCGCCACTGCCGGCCCGGGAGCGGCGGCTGGCGGGCTTCGCGGCGATCCGGCGGGACCGGCGGCTCTTCGCGATCATGGGCCTGTCGTTCTGGTTCTTCCTGCTCTTCGGCCCGGTGCCGGTGGCCGTGCCGATCTTCGCGTCCTCGGCGCAGGAGGTCGCGATGCTGTACACGGCGTTCGGCGTCGGCGCCGTGACCGGTGCGATCACCACCGGGCACCTGCCCCGGCTGCCGCTGTGGCCGGCCGCGATCGGCTCGGTGCTCGGCTTCGGCCTGCTGCTCCTGCCGCTCGGCCTCGGCCTGCCGCACTGGGCCGACCTGATCACCCTGGCGCTGGCCGGGCTGGCCTGGGCGCCCTACCCGACGGCCAGCATGTCGCTGTTTCAGCGGCTGACGCCGGCCGCGTGCCTGCAGTCCGTCCTCGCCGCGCGCGGAGCCGTCCTGGTGATCTCCACACCGCTGGGCACGCTGCTCGGCGCACCGCTGGTCCAGGCCACCGGGGCCGCCGCGACCCTGGTGGCGTGCGGCGTCGCGATCGTGCTGCTGGGTCTGGTCGCCGTGGCGGTCTGGGTGCTCAGGCCACTTCTTCGAGCACGTTTCGACGAGCGCAAAGCTTCCGGGTGTACTCCCTGAGCGCGCGAATGGCCTCATCGACGTCCGCGGTCAGCACGTCCGGCAAATCGATGAGCATCCGCCGCCCGTCGATGGTGGCGTAGCCGCTGACCTCGAAGTTGCCGTCCCGCACCCAGACGTCGACGCCCAGGTCGACCGTGGTCCGTTCGTAGCGCAGGACGACGCCGACGAGCGCGAACGGCGACTCGCCGGGGCCGATCCGGCCGATCCGGCCGATGAGCTCCCAGTGCATGTGCCCGTGCGCCGACGCGACCTGCTGACCGTACAGCTGGAAGTCCTCACAGGCTTCGTTGAGGGCACAGAGCAGCGCGGCGGCTCCGCTCGATCTCGCGTCCATGGTCATCCTCCTGCGGCTCGATAGGCGGCGCCCACCTGGGTCGGGGTGGTGCCGTTGCTGTAGAGGCCGGTGTCGCCCGCCTTGCTGGTGTAGAGCAGGAACCAGCTGTACCGCTCGACGTAGGACAGGCCCTGGAGCATGGCCGTCGAGCTGTTGACGAACGCGACCTGCTGGTCCGTCGAGGGGTAGACGGTGCCGTTGTCGAAGCGCATCAGCGCGTACTCGGTCAGCCAGATCGGCAGGTGATAGCGGTTGTAAACATTCTGGATGTACGTCTTGAGCTGGTTCGCGGCGTTCGGCCCGAAGTCGCCGCCGTACCAGTGCAGGGTGATGAAGTCGACGCGCAGGCCGCGCTGCTTCACGCCGGTCATGAACTGGTCGAACCAGCCGCCGGGGGTGTCGGCGCCGAACGCCGGGGCCGGGCTGCCCAGCCGCAGGCCGGTCGCCTCCAGCTGCGGCCACAGGTCGAGGACCTGGGTCGGGGTCAAGTTCGACTGCTCCTTGAGATCGGGCTCGTTGAAGGCCAGCAGCGTCTTGCCGTTGGCCTTGGCCTTGGCCAGGTCCCCGGCGACGTTGCCGCCGCCCCAGACCATCGGCACGAACTCGACGCCGGAGACGCCGGACATGGGACTGGCCGACCAGTCGTAGTACCAGGCCGCCTTGACGTCCTTCATCGCCGGGCCGTTGTTGGCCCCGAACTTGTCGTTGGTGCTGACGCCCTTCTTGGCGCTCTTCGTCGCCGGCGGCAGGGCGGCCACGGTGCTCTTGGCCGGCGTCGGGCTGGGCGGCGCGCTGCTGGGCGGCTGGCTCGGAGCGGGGGCCTCGCTTCTTTCCGCAGCGGGGCTGTCGGATGGGGCGGCCGCCGCCACGACGGCCGGCTTTTCGTCTCCCTGGGTGGCTACGTAGGCCGCGCCCGCCGTGCCGGCGATGGCCGCCGTCGCCGCGATGCCCACCAGGGCCGGCTTCGAGGCCGCGAACCAGCCGAACAGGACCGCCTTGAGCCCGCCGGCCTTGGTCGTGGTCACCGCGGCCGTGGTGGCGGTGGTGGTGGCCGTGGTGGCGGCGGCCAGGGCGTTGAAGACGAAGGGCACCGGGACGAGGGCCACGCCGGCGAGGAGCCGCTCGGCCGCGACCATGTCCGTCCACGCGCGGTCGCACTGGCGGCACTCGCGGGTGTGCCGGGCCAGCCGCTTGCGCCACAGGGCGCTCGGGCGGCCGTCCCAGCTGTGCAGGACGGCGCTGAGCTCGGGGCAGCGGGGCTTGGCGGCGAGCGCCCGCACGACCGCCCGGGCCGCGTCGAGCTGGGCCTTCATCCGCTGGATGCGCACGGCCGCGTGCTGGCGGGTCAGCTGCAGCGCGTCGACGACCTCCTCCCGCTCGAGCTGCCCGGCCGCCTCCAGCCACCACAGCGACAGCAGCTCGCGGTCGTCGTGCTCGAGCCAGCGGGTGGCCTCGGCGACCTCCTGGCGCTGGCCGGACAGCCGCAGCCGGGTGATGGCCAGGTCGGCGAAGTCGGCGCCGGGGTCGGCGGTGTCGGTCGGGTCGGCCCAGTCCCCCACGAGGGGCGCCTGGGTCTGACGGCGGTGGCGGTCGCGGACCTGCGACATCGCGATCGCGACGACCCAGGAGCGGAAGCTGTCGGGCTCGCGCAGGCGGGGCAGCCCGTCGATGACGCGCAGCATGGTCTCCTGCACGACGTCGTCGACGTCGGCGTGCCCCTGCAGCGCCCGTCCGACGATGTTGTAGATCAGCGGCAGGTACTCGCCGACCAGGGCATCGAGTGCCCGCTGGTCGCCGGACCGTGCCGCGATCACCGTGGCCGTGCTCATCCGCGCCTCCTGTCAGACCTATTCAGGAGACGTGGTGGCGCAGGGTCAATAACGCTTCTGGAAAAACTACTTTCTGTTACGCCGCCGCAGCAGGTAGAGACCCAAAACGGCCAGAATCAGGAACCCTCCGTAGGTGAGCACGAACACGCCCACCGCGAAGCCGTCCATGGGGATGTCGGTCTCGGGGTCGGAGTCGTCGTTGACCAGGACGGTCCAGAAGCCCCCGCAGCACAGCGCGAGCACCGCGAAGATCAGCGACGTGACCGCCCCGACCAGCAGCCCGACCTTGTCCCGGGGTGCGGCCGTCGGGGCGGCGCTCGGCATCGGGCCCTGCGGCACCGGCACGTTCTTGGGGTCCCGCGGCGGCAGGAGCACGGCCACCGGGGCCAGGGCCGCGTCGACCCGGGCCAGCTCGTGGGGCGGGATGGGGTACATCGTCGGCTCGACACGGATCGTCAGGCTGTCGAACCCGATCAGCTGGCGGCCGCCGTCGGGGTAGGCGAGGGACACCGCGCACTGGTCGAACGGGATCGCCACCGGCGGCTGCCCCACCCGCTCGAAGCCGACGCCGTACGGCCCGATCACGATCCGGTGGTCCGGGTTGTCGAGGGCGGCGTACCGCTGCCCGTCGATCGGCCGCTCGGAGGCGGTCGGGGCGGGCTCGAACCCGGCCCACTCCGCGCCGCACCCGTCCGGCGTCTGCAGCAGCCCGGTGCCGAGCATTTCCAAGGCCGAGGCGTGCACGTCCTCGACGGTGACCGCTTGCAGCTGCTCTCTTGTCTGGGAGGTGCTGAGCACCGGCGCGCCGACCAGCAGATTGAAGGCCTGCAGGGGCAGCCGGGCGATCTCGGCCATCGGCCCGCGCAGGCTGTCCTCGGCCTTGGCCCGCACCGCGTCCAGGTCGGCCGGCTCAATACGCCCGGCCCGCAGTTTGGCCAGCACGTCGACGAAGCCGCCGAGGACCGCGTCCTCCTTGTCGGGCACGCTGTCGGCGATGGCGGTGATGACCGCGTAGCCGTCGCCGCGCGGTTCGTAGTTGGTCGCGGCCGTGTACGAGTTGCCGTCCTCCTGGCGGAGGTTGCGGTACAGCTCCCGCTCCAAGATCTCGGACAGGACCATCCCGGCCGTGCTGCGCCGCACCACCCCGTCGTAGGCCACGACGGTGCCGTCGCCGGCGAAGAACGCGGGCGTGCCCCGCAGCGACGTCGTGGGGGCCGGCACCGCTCGCCGCTGCCCGTCCGGGAGCGCGAGTTTCAGCGATGGGGGTACTCGCTCACCCGCCACCCACAGCAGCGCGTTCTGCCGGGTGAACCAGCTGCGGGCCCACCACTGCAGCTCGTTGGGGCCGATGCGGGGCAGGCCCAGCTCCGGGTAGGCGGGCAGCCCATAGGTGCGCGCCCCGTAGCGCCACAGCGCCAGCGCGTCGGAGGCCCCGCCGCGCCGCCCGCCCTCCTCGGCCCGCAGCACCTGCCGCTCGGTCTCCAGCCGGTGCAGGGGCAGCGCCTGCAGCGAGGCGCACACGCCGTTGAGGAACGCGACGATGTCGTCCTCGCCGCCCTGCAGGTGGAACGTGGTGATGACGGCCCCGGTGCTGCCGTTGTAGTGGTAGTCGGTGAGCCCGTGCCCGTGCAGGACCAGGTGCTCCAGCAGGTGGGTGACGCCGCGGGTGGCGAGGGTCTCGTCGGCCTGGCCCACGCGGAACGTCAGGCCGGCCATCATCGGCCCGTCGTGGCGGGCGAACAGGGTGGGCACCCCGTCGACGTCCTGCGTCTCGATGCTCACGCCTTCATCGCCTTCGCTCGTGCGGCGTTGTAGGCCGCGGCCTCGTCGCCGGTGATGTAGCCCCAGAAGAACCCGGCTCCGAAGCCGCCGGTCGCCTCGAAGTAGGGCCGGGCCGCGGCGTGGTCGCCGAGCTGGCTGAACGCCAGCGCGAAGTGGTTGTAGGCGGTGAGCGCCCGGTAGCCCTTGGCCCGGAACTCGGGGTGGCGCACCGAACGGGCGGCCGCCTCCTCGATCTCGGCCCGCACGTCCGGCCGCCGCCAGTGCGCCTTGGCCTGCTCCGCGTTGAGGTCGAACGCGATCTCGAAGTGCGCCTCGAGCAGCGACAGCGGGGCCAGGGAGCCGGGCGGGGCGGCGCGCATGCACTCCAGGCCGAACGCGTGCAGCTTCTCGATCGAGCCACTCCACTTGGGGCAGAACTGCTGCACGACGTTGGCCTGCGCGATGTACAGGTGGGGCACGTGCCGGCTGAGCCGGTCGTAGCGGCGGCGGGCCTCGGCCTGGCCCAGCTGCAGGCCGCGGTTGGTCTTGATCCGCTGGGTCCACGCGGTCGCGTTGCCGGGGTCCTCGGCCGTGACCTCGATCAGCACCTGCTCGGCCCGGCGCAGATAGTCGTGGAACGCGGCGAACTGGGAGCGGCTGACGTTCTGGGCCCGGGCCCCGGTCCGCACGTCCCAGCCGGCGTTGATGAGCCGGGTGGCATACAGCGTCCGCGCGAGCGTGCCGTCACGGGTGGACCGCTCCCGGTCGGCCGCGCCGCTCAGGAAACCCTCACTGTCGGCGACCTCGGCGACGACCCGGGCCGCATACTCGTGGTCGTCCCAGTCGCGCACGCCGGCGAAGAACGCGGCGACCGCGGGCCACTCGCGGCGCATCGCCGCGCGGCGCAGTTCCCCCAGCTCCGGGTAGGGGCCGGCGGGGTCGAAGGAAGTCACGACGCGTGATCATAGGTGAGCTGGATTCACGACGTGACCCCCTTTCGGCGCACCCGAACCAGCTGCTGGTTGTCGGCGGTACCGGTGGGGCAGAATGCTGCTCGTGACGGTCTCCATTCACCAGCGCATCGCGGAAGAGCTCGGCGTCAGGGAGCGGCAGGTGACCGCGGCGGTCGATCTGCTCGACGGCGGAGCCACGGTGCCCTTCATCGCCCGGTACCGCAAAGAGGCGACCGAGATGCTCGACGACGCCCAGCTGCGCACGCTGGAGGAGCGGCTGCGCTACCTGCGTGAGATGGAGGAGCGCCGGACCGCGATCCTCGAGTCGATCCGCAGCCAGGGCAAGCTCGACGAGGCACTCGAGGCGCAGATCAACGCGGCCGACTCGAAGGCCCGACTCGAGGACATCTACCTGCCCTACAAGCCCAAGCGGCGGACCAAGGCCATGATCGCCCGCGAGGCCGGCCTCGAGCCCCTCGCCGACGGGCTGCTGGCCGACCCGACCGTCGACCCGCAGGCGGCCGCGGCCGTCTTCGTCGACGCCGAGAAGGGCGTGGCCGACACCGCCGCGGCCCTGGACGGTGCCCGGGCCATCCTCGTGGAGCGCTTCTCCGAGGACCCCGACCTCATCGGCGACCTGCGCGAGAAGATGTGGGCGCAGGGCCGGCTCGTCTCGAAGGTCCGCGACGGCAAGGAGGCCGACGGGGCCAAGTTCTCCGACTACTTCGACTTCAGCGAGCCCTACACGAAGCTGCCCTCCCACCGCATCCTCGCCATGTTCCGCGGCGAGAAGGAGGAGATGCTCGACCTGGTCATGGAGCCGACCCAGGACCCGGACGCGCCGTCGCTCTACGAGCCGGCGATCGCGTCGAAGTTCGGCATCCGCGACGAGGGCCGGGCCGCCGACAAGTGGCTCAACGACACCGTCCGCTGGGCCTGGCGCACCCGCATCCTCGTGCACCTCGGCATCGACCTGCGGATGCGGCTGTGGCAGGCGGCCGAGGAGGAGGCCGTGCGGGTCTTCGCGGCCAACCTGCGCGACCTGCTCCTGGCCGCACCGGCCGGCACCCGCGCCACGCTGGGCCTCGACCCGGGCTTCCGCACCGGCGTGAAGGTCGCCGTCGTCGACGCCACCGGCAAGGTCGTCGACCACGCCACGATCTACCCGCACGTGCCGCAGAACAAGTGGAACGAGTCGATCGCGATCCTGGCCGCGCTGTGCCAGAAGCACAAGGTCGAGCTCATCGCGATCGGCAACGGCACCGCCTCCCGCGAGACCGACAAGCTCGCGGCCGACCTGGTCAAGCAGTTCCCGCAGCTGTCGGTGGTGAAGGTGATGGTGTCCGAGGCGGGCGCCTCGGTCTACTCCGCCTCCGCCTACGCCTCCCAGGAGCTCCCCGAGCTCGACGTGTCGATCCGCGGCGCGGTCTCCATCGCCCGCCGCCTGCAGGACCCCCTGGCCGAGCTGGTCAAGATCGACCCGAAGTCGATCGGCGTGGGGCAGTATCAGCACGACCTGTCGGAGACGAAGCTCAGCCGCTCCCTCGACGCCGTCGTCGAGGACTGCGTCAACGGCGTCGGCGTCGACGTCAACACCGCCTCCGCCCCGCTGCTGACCCGGGTCTCCGGCATCGGCTCGACCCTGGCCACCGCGATCGTCGCGCACCGCGACGCCAACGGCCCGTTCCGCAGCCGCCGCGCCCTCAAGGAGGTCGCCCGCCTCGGCCCGAAGGCGTTCGAGCAGTGCGCCGGCTTCCTGCGCATCCGCGACGGCGAGGACCCGCTCGACTCGTCCTCCGTCCACCCGGAGGCCTACCCGGTCGTCCGCCGCATGCTGAGCACCACCGGCGGCGACGTGAAGACCCTGATCGGCAACGGCACCGCCTTGGCGAAGCTGAAGCCGGCCGACTACGTCGACGACACCTTCGGCCTCCCGACCGTCACCGACATCCTCAAGGAGTTGGAGAAGCCCGGCCGCGACCCGCGCCCGGCCTTCAAGACCGCCGAGTTCGCCGACGGCGTCGAGAAGATCTCCGACCTGACGCCGGGCATGCTGCTGGAGGGCGTGGTCACCAACGTGGCCGCGTTCGGCGCCTTCGTCGACGTCGGCGTCCACCAGGACGGCCTGGTCCACGTCTCCGCCCTGTCCCGCACGTTCGTGAAGGACCCGCGCGAGGTCGTGAAGCCCGGCGACATCGTCAAGGTGAAGGTCCTGGACGTAGACATCCCGCGCAAGCGCATCTCGCTGACCCTGCGCCTGGAGGACGAGGCCGCGCCCAAGCAGTCAGGCCCCCGCGAGGACCGCCCCCGCGGCGGTGGCGGTGGCGGTGGCGGCGGCGGACGTCCCCAGCGCACCGGCGGCGGAGGTGGAGGTGGACGTCCCCGGGAGTCGGCTCCCTTCACCGGCGGCGGCGCCTTGGCCGACGCCCTGCGCCGGGCCGGTCTGGACAAGGGCCTGGACAACGTCAGCAAGGACCAGAAGCGGAAGAAGAAGTAGCCAGCCGCCACACGGTCGTGCGCATGACGTCCTCGTCCTCCAGAGCCCGGCGGACGGGGACGTCATACGCGGCCACCGCAACGAACAGCCGCTCCGGCAGAAACCCGCGCCCCGGGTCCCCGACGAGCACCGCGCCGTCGATCGCCCGCAGCGTCTGCAGCACCGACGGCACGACGGCCGACGAGTAGAACACGTCTCCGGCCACGACCACGTCCGCCGCGGGCATCTCCTCCGCGGTCGCGAGTGTCACACCGTTCGCGGCGGCGTTCCGAGCGGCCGCCGTGCACGCCTCGGGATCGGTGTCGACCGCGGTGACATGGGTAGCTCCGGCCAGTGCGGCCGCGATCGCGACGACCCCCGACCCGGACCCGAGATCGACGACCTCCCGGCCCTGCACAACGTCGGGATGGTCGAGCAGATAGCGGGCCAGCGCCACTCCACCGGGCCACGCAAACGCCCAGAAGGGCGGCGGGACGTCGCTGCGGTAGCCACCGGTGGCATCGAACAGCCCGACCCCGTCCGCGGCCAGTTCCAGTTCGATCTCTGGCAGCAGCGGCACACGCACAGATCCACCCTACCTACGTTTGTCAATCACGCGATCACGCTATCGTGAATAGCGTTCGGAACGCGGTTGTGCCAATCTTTCTTTGATCATTATTCATCAATGTGATCACAGTTAGACTGAAGTACGGCTCAAGGTCGAGCAAGACGAGCCGCGCGCGGCCAGGGGGGTTTGACCGTGGGCCACTACTTTTTCTTCAGCTACGCGCGACTCGACTGGAATAGACACGTCCAGCGGTTCTTCACCGAGCTTACGGCCGAAATCCGCAGCCACGCCGGTGTCGGCGACGAAGTCGACATCGGCTTTCGCGATAACGTGAACATCCCGCTCGGCAGCGCGTGGGAGAGCACCCTCATGGGGGCACTGTCGGACAGCGCCACCTTTGTCGCTTTGTGCACGCCGACGTATTTCAAGAGCGTGCAATGCGGGCGCGAGTGGTCACTGTTCGCCGAGCGCCTGTCCGGTTTCCCGGCCGGCAAACGGCCACCGGTCATGCTGCCGCTGCTATGGGTCCGCAACACCCAACTGCCGGCGGTGGCGCAGCAGGTGCAGTATGCGACCGACCAGTTGGGCGCCCGCTACTCGAACGAGGGCCTGCTCAACTGGGTCCGGCGCGGGCTCTATCAGCGGCGGGCCCAGCTCGTGGAGGCGTTGGCCGAGCACATCATCCAGGCTCGGGAGCGCTACGCCCTGCCGCCCCTGCCGCCGACCGAGCGGTTCGAGTCCGCGATCAGCGCCTTCGGATCGGCCGACGCCGCGGTGAGCACGCCCGCGGTGCCTGACCACCCGATCGTCGGCGCCGCCGCGCTGCCGGCCGCTCCCGCGGCGGGTGACGGACGGGCCGCGACCGGTGGAGCCAACCGCCCGGAGCAGAAGGCGCGGACAGTCCACTTCGTGATCGCCGCCGGCACCCGCTCCGAGATGCGCGGCGTCCGCCGCCAGACCGAGTTCTACAAGGACCGCGACCGCGACTGGGAGCCGTATCCGGCGGCCGTACCGCCCGCTCTCGCCAAAATGGCGGCGAGCGTGGCCCTCGATAACGACTTCGGCGCCCGGATCAGCACGATCGAGGAGTTACCCGGGCTGCGGGCCGGCATCCGCGAGTACAACGAGCTCGTCGTCTTACTGATGGACGCGTGGGTGACCCGTTCGGTCAAACGTGACGCCGTGGAGCGGTTCAACGACGAGGTCAAGCGGCGCGACATCGTCCTGGTGCCACTGAACGAGGACGATCCCGAGACCTACGAGGAATGGCGCATCCTCAAGGCCGAGGTGCTGGAGCTGCTGGAGCCGTATTTCACGAAGGTCGGCAGCCACCGGCCGCTGCCGCTGCCCGTTCAGGATGTCGTCGCGCTGCCGCGGATGTTGCACGAGGCCCTCGTCGCGGCGAATAACGACCTCTTCCGCGACGGCAAAATACGCCGCCAGCTGCCCGGTGGGGACGGCAACGAACCGCCGTCCCTGTCGGCGCCGACCAGATAACACGGCAGGGGCCGACGCGAAGGGGTGGGCATGAACACCGGCACAGAACCGGCGGCGGGCGTGGGCACCGGCCGGATCGTCACCTTCTACTCGTACAAGGGCGGCACCGGCCGGACGATGGCGCTCGCGAACATCGCGTGGATTCTCGCCGGGCGCGGATACCGCGTGCTGGCCGTCGACTGGGACCTGGAGGCGCCGGCGCTGCCTCGATATTTCCGGCCGTTTCTGCCCGACGACTACATTCGCGAGACCGAGGGCGTCATCGACCTGATCCGCCGGTACAGCAACGCGGTGCTCGACGAGCCGGCCGAGGGGGAAGGCCCGGACTGGTACCTTGACTACACGCGGATCGAGGATTACGCGACCCGGCTGGAGTGGGACTTCGGCGACGGCAGCCTCGAGATCATGTCGGCCGGGCGGCAGGACGGCGTCTACGCGGAGCGGATTCGCTCCTTCGATTGGTGGACATTCTTCCGGCAGATGCAGGGCACGGCGCTGCTGCTGGCGCTCACCGAAGACATGCGAGCCAAATACGACTTCGTGCTGATCGACAGCCCGGCCGGTCTCGGCCCGGTGCCGAGCGTGTGCACCCTGTCGCTGGCCGACGAGGTCGTCAACTGTTTCCGCCTCAATATCCAGGGCATCGAGGGCTCGGCGGCCGCGGCCGAGTCGATCGTGCGGAGCGGGCCGATCCGGATGCTGCCCGTGCCCATGTGCGTCGACCCGGCCGCCCAGGATCGCGTGCAGCCGCTGCGCAATCTGGCCCGATTCCGGTTCGAGAACTACCCCGACGGCATGGACGACCTGCGGGCCGAGGCCTACTGGGCCGACGTGGAGGTGCCGTACAACCCCCGTTACGCCGCCGAGGAGACCCTCGCGGTGTTCGGTGACCCCGGCGGCGGTGAGCACGTGGTGCTGCGCGCCTACGAACACCTCGCGGCCGTCCTGAGCGGCGGCCTGGCCGACCGGGTCGCGCCGATCGCGGAGACCGAAAGGCGGCGGGTGCTGGCCGCCTTCGAGGTCGGCACGTCCAGGGCCCCGTCCGAGGTGTTCATCGGCTATGCCGCGGTCGACCGGATGTGGGCCGAGTGGCTCCAGGCCATCCTGGCGCTCGCCGGAGTCCAGGCGTCATACCGCGAGATCGGCGACCACCTCAGTCCACAGCGGGTCGCCGACTTCGCCGACGGCATCAGCCGGTCCAGCCGGCTGCTGCTCCTGCTCTCCGATGACCTGATGCGCTCCACGAGTGGCGTCGAGGCCTGGAAGTCCGGCGTGGACCGGGAGTGGGGCGGCCGCCGGCGGTTCGTGCTGCCGATCCGCACCGGCCAGGCCCAGCTCGCCGGCCCATTCGCCGACCGACCGCCGATCGAGGTCGCCGGCCGCAGCTGGCAGGACGTGCGCCTCGCGCTGTTCGAGGCGCTGCACATCACCGACCAGCCGCCGGTCGCCGCGATCACCGCCGAGCCCTCGCTCGCCCCGCGGTTCCCGGGCGACAAGCCGTCCGTGTGGAACGTTCCGGTGCGCAGCACCCGGTTCGTCGGACGCGCCCAGCTGCTGGAGAACCTCCGCGACGAGCTGGCGCACCGGACCGGGTCGGGTGTGCTGCAGGCACTGCACGGCCTTGGCGGGGTCGGCAAGACCGTCGTGGCCCACGAATACGCCAACCGATTCAGCGCCGACTACGACATCGTCTGGTGGATTCCGGCCGAAGACCCGTCGGACATCCCCGGCCACCTGGACCAGCTGGCCCGCGCGATCGGCATCCCTATTGCGTCGAACGTTCAGGACACCGCGGCCGAGGTGATCCGCGCGCTGGGAGAGGGCCGTCCGACGGGACGATGGTTGTTGATCTTTGACAACGTAGAGGACCCCGACCACATCCTGCCGTACATCCCGCGGGGCACCGGCCACATCCTGGTGACCTCGCGCAGCCCGGCCTGGTCCGACCTGGGCCGCCCGGTCCGGGTGAGCGTCTTCTCGCGCCCGGAGAGCGTGACGCTGCTGCGTCTCATGGTGGAGGGCCTGGCCGTCGAGGACGCCAACCGCATTGCGGTCAAACTTGGCGACCTTCCACTGGCCGTCGAGCAGGCGGCCGCCTACCTCGTCGCCGAGTCGGCCAGCGGGTCGCCGGGATCGCCGCAGACTGTGGAGGAATATCTTCGCCTGCTCGACGCCGAGCCGCAGACCGCCCTGCCGACGCGCCGCGAAGGTGATTACCCGGAGCGTGCGGCGGCCATCTGGACGGTGTCGCTGCAACGGATTCGGGCTCGCGATGCGGCGGCGGCCAAGCTGATCGAGCTGTGCTCGTTCTTCGGCCCGGATCGGATCCCCCTGTCACTGCTCTACGGCGACGTCTGCCTCGGCATCCTGGCCGAGTTCGACGACGAGATCGCGCAGTTCCGCGATCGGACGCTGGTGGAGCCGAAGGTGCGGGAGCTGACAAAGTATGCCCTGCTCCAGGAGGACGCGAGCGACTCCGGCGGCCCCGGCGTCGTCTCCGTGCATCGCCTCGTGCAGGCCGTCATCCGGGACAGTCTCGGGCCCGATGCGTGGGAGACCAACCGCGCCCAGGTCCATTTGATCCTCGCCCACGGACGGCCTGAGGACCCGGCTGACAGTCATTCGTGGGACCGGTACCGGGGAATCGTCCCCCACCTCGGGCCGTCGAAGGCACTGTTCTCGAACGTTGCCGAGGTCCGCCTGCTGGTGATCGATGCCGTCGTGTATCACCGCCGGCGGGGCGACTTCGACAGCTCGATCCAGCTGGCGGACCTGGCCATCGAGCAGTGGACCCGCGCCTCCGGCCCCGATCACCGACTCGTGCTGCTCATGCGTTATCAGCGCTCGATCGCCCTGCGGGCCCGCGGTGCCCACCTCGAGGCGTACGACGAGAACCGCGAGGTCTACGAGCGCCTCAAGGTCGTGGCCGGCCCGAACCACACGCACACGCTCGTGGCCGCCAACGGACTGGGCAGCCATCACCGGACCTTCGGGCATTACAACGAGGCCCGGGCGCTTGACGAGCTCACCGTGACGCTGGCCCGGCAGAAGCTCGGCGAAGGCCACCGCCTCACCCTGATGGCGATGAACAACCTGGCGGTCAGCCTCCGGCTCGTCGGCGAGTTCCACAAGGCCGAGCAGCTCGACAAACAGATCTGGGAGCGACGCCGCACAACACTGCCGAATGACACCTACACGCTGTTCTCGGCAAACAACTACGGACGTGATCTCCGCGAGGTCGGCAAGTTCGATGAGTCCCGGGTGGTGTTGAACAACGCGTTGATCGACTGCCGCCGCGTGCTCGGCGGCGAGCACGCCGAAACGCTGCGAACGGCCAAGAATCTCGCGGTGACGCTGCGGAAGCTGGGCAAGCTGGCCGAGGCCCGGGAGCTGACGACCTGGGCCTGGGAGACCTATCGGCTCACCGTTCAGGCCGACGACCTCGACTTCCTGGCCTGCCAGCTCAACCTCGCCTGCGACGTCTCGGCGCAGGACGACGACGCCCTCGCCCAGCGCTACGCCGAGAAGGTGCTGGAACGGTACAACGGCCTCCTCGGCCCGGCCCACGCGTTCACGCTCGCGTGCCTGAACAACCTCGGCATCTTCCTGCGGCGCCAGCGCAACCACGCCTCAGCCCACGCCCGGTCCAGAGCGGTGGTGGCCGGCCTCCACGCAACGCTCGGGCGGGAGCACCCGTATGTCTTCGCAGCCGAGCTCAACCTGGCCAACGACCTGTTCGCGCTGGGCGAGATCGAAGCCGCCCTGGAGCTCGACCAGCGCACGGTCAACAACTTCACCCGGTCACTCGGCCAGGACCACCCGGATACCCTGGCCGCGAGCGTCAATCTGAGCATCAGCCGGGCCCGGGCGGGCGATGACGACGGGGCGGCGGCACTGCTCCAGCCGACCCTGACCCGGATGATCGCGGCGCTGGAGCCGGGGCACCCGAACGTGCTGCAGATCAGGATCGAGGAGGCGGTACCGGCGGCTTTGCAGACTCGGTTCAACTGCGATATCGAGCCGCCGCCGACGTAATCCAGCCGGCCAGGTGGGATGGGTCGGCACCTGTTGCACCACATACCGCCCGGACGACCTCGGGACACTCCACGAGCGGGCCGCGGCCGGCCTCCAGCGCGAGCCGGATCCACACGTCGTCGGTGTCACCCCGGACGATGGCGGTCTCACCGACGATCCGCTGCCGCTGCTGATCGGCAAGGGCCGGGACGCGGGCCGGGCGGGCCCGGCTCGGCCGAATCTCGGTCGCCGGTGCGGCCGGACAGTCCGCGCCGCCGCGCCAGGCGGCGGCCAGGCGGGCAACCCCGCCGGGGTCCGGGCGCGCATTGTCCAGCCGCCACTGCACGCTGACGGCCAGTACGGATGCCGACGCGGCGGCCCGCACGTCGCTGCCCACGGCCTCGCCCTCCCAGCGGCGCAGCCTTTCGGCCAGCCGGGTCACGAACCGCTCGCCGCGCGGCGTCAGCTCGCCCGACGTGAGCAGGCTGCGCGCGCCGGCGGAGGTCTGGGCGAGCCAGTACGCAAACTCGAACTCGGCCGCCGCCGCGCCCGTGCGCCGCCGCTCGACCCGCCAGAAATCGGTCACCCCTGCGTGGGCGTAGGTGCCCTGCAACAGCGCCGAGACGGTCCGCGGATCGGCCCGCCACGGCGCGAAGTGCCGAGCCGAGCCCACGGGCTCATAGAGGTCGACCAGGTCGAGTACCGCACCGAGCGTCATGTGCCGGCACTCGTGCATCAGGGACAGCGCCAGTTCGGCGGCGGTGCCCCGGGCCTGGAGCGCGATCGCGCCGTACGCCCGGCGGGACGCGGCGCTGACGTTGCCGCCGCCGGGCGCGGTGACCGGCACCAGCGAACGCAGCGTGGCCCGGATCCCCGCCGCGTGCTCGGGATGGTGCTCGTCGAGCAGGTGCAACGCTGCTTCGAGGCTTTCACCGAACTCCGCGGCGGCAGCATCGTCGAGGCGGGCCTCGGGTGGCCATTCGAAGCAGTCGCGGTGCAGGTCGGCGTCGTCCACGGCAATGCCGGACCGGAGCCGGCGCAGGGGTTCCCAGCCCGGCTGGGAAACGGTCAGCGGCGCCGTGACGTGGACCGCCCCCGCCCGCAGCCCGTCCGGGCCGCCCTCGAGCACCGCGGAGGCACCGTCGAGGCCGGAAATGGTCCCGAGCCCGGGCAGGGTGGCCCGGCCGCCGGGAGCCGGCACCGCAATCCGGAACGGCACACCGGCCCGGACCGCGGCCGCCGCGGCGTAGGCCCCGAACATGCGCAGGCGCCCAACCGGCTCGCGGATCGCGTCGCCGGCCCACACCCCGAAGAAGGGATCGTGCAGCACCTCGTCCGCCGCCGCGGGCATCGCCGCCTGGGCGCGGCTGAACAGTTCGAGCGCGTCGTCGAACCCCTCGACCCGGCGGAGACCCGCGTCCCGGGCGGTGTCGTACAGCGCTCGCACGAGCAACATCCGCCGGGACTTCTGCGATGCGGCCAGAAGGTGGTGCACCTCGACGGTGCCGTACCCGGCGCCGAGAGCGTCGAGGGCCTCGGTCGACAGCGCGTAGGTCTGGATCACGCCTCCGCCCCCGCCATCGTCGCGCGCAGCCGCTCCAGATCCGCGGTGAGGCGGCGCTGGATGTGCTTGATGAGCGCGAGCAGGTCGGGGCAGTACACCGACGGGTTGTCGAGACTGCCGGCGCGGAACCGATGAGCGCGCAGCCCACCGCCGCAGGCCGCGACCACCGAGCACTTCTTGCAGGTCGCACAGAGGCTCTCCAGCCCCGACGGCACGTTCCAGGCGGGGTGGGCGAGCACGTCTGCGAAGTCGTGGTCGAAGACGTTGAGGCCCGTCTCCGCCCCGCCGTCCGACGTAATTTTGAAGAAGTCGTTGTGCCCGATCGACCCGTCAGGCTCGATCGTCACCGTCATGTCACGCCCGAGGCCGACTGCTTCGCTCTCACCCGGCCCTCCGAGCAGCAGGTCACAGATCGACTCGAAGAGCCGGATGGACGTCTTTCGCACGGGCGCGTCATACCAACGGTCGAACACGGCGATCAGCCATCGGGCGTACGGCTTATCACTGGCTTCAGCATCACGCCCGGGTGGCGGCCGGTCCCAGGTCCCATGGGGCAGCAGCAGGTCTATCCGCGGCGGCGCGAACTGGAGCAGGTCCTCATACACCTGCACGGGCTCGTTGTCCGTGTCGATCGTGGCGAGCACACCCGCGTAGACGCCGCTCTCGGCCCGCAGCCGGTTCAGCCCACGCGCAACGAGGCTGAAGCTCCCCCGTCCGTCGGCGTAGCGACGATGCCGGTCGGTGGCCTGCTCTCCGCCATCGAGCGAGACACCGACCCGCATGGCGTGCCGGCGGAACACCTCGAGGAACGCATCGTTGATGAGCGTCCCGTTGGTCTGGACCGTGAACGAGACCGGCACGGACACGGTGTCGCGCAGTATCGTCGCCGCCCGGTCGACACCGGCGGGCCCGGCAAGGAGCGGCTCCCCGCCGTGGAGCACGACCTCCACGCCGTCGAGCCGGTGCTCGCCGGCGTGGTCGGCCAGCCTTTGAGCAGCCTGGGCGATGACGGCATCGGACATGGCGGCCGGTTTTCGTTGCCAGCTTTGGTCGATATGCTCATATATGTAGCAATAGCTACATTTAAGATTACAACGACCGTTGAGTTTGAGGATCACCTGGCTGATGGGAACCGCGCTGCCAGGCATTGTGCTCCGCCTCAGAGGGCTGCGTTGAAACGTGAGACATGCTCGGATTCGTCCCGACTCAGGTGCTCGAGGACGCGTTGCAGCGACTCGGACAGCACGGAACGGTCGAGCCGCAAAACGTCCTGAAGGGATAAATCGTGCATGGCCGGAGTGCTGGTGACCACTCCGGTCTCTGAGGTGACGCTCACCGGGCGCATAGTACGGTTCAGATTTCCAGCGTTCCGGAGAGGTCGTTGTAAAGTTTTGTCCGCTCCGACTCGCGCCCTAAGCATGATCACGCGCCTCCCCGTACCCCGGATTCACTGAAAACAACAGCTCAAGGGCCATGCTTCCGCGCGGAACCGCCGCGCGCGGCCCACTTACGAGATTCAGCCTTTCGGAGACAACTAAGGTTCAGCTCAAGCCATACGTTGGCAGCGATCTCGTGGACTATCAGATCGTGGAGCACATGATGCGAGCTGTCGGATACCGGACGGCGGGCGGGCCGGGCGTTCTCGAGGACCTGGAGCTGCCCGCGCCGGCGCCCGGGCCGCGCGATCTGCTGGTGCGGGTCGCGGCGGTGTCGGTCAACCCCGTCGACGTCAAGGTGCGGGCCGGCGGTGATCCGGGTGCCGAGCCGCGGGTGCTGGGCTTCGACGCGGCCGGGATTGTGGAGGCCGTCGGCGCCGAGGTGACGCTGTTCGCGCCCGGCGACGAGGTGTACTACGCCGGCACCATCGACCGGCCCGGCACCAACCAGCAGCTGCACCTGGTCGACGAGCGGATCGCCGGGCGCAAGCCGGTGTCGTTGAGCTTCGCGGAGGCGGCCGCGCTGCCGCTGACCACGATCACGGCCTGGGAGACGCTGTTCGACCGCTTCCGCCTCGATGCCGACAGCACGGGCACCCTGCTGGTCGTCGGGGCCGCGGGCGGGGTGGGTTCAATGGTCGTTCAGCTGGCGAGGGCACTGACAAAGATCCGCGTCGTGGGTACCGCCAGTCGCACCGACTCCCGCCAATGGGCCCTCGACCTCGGCGCGCACGAGGTCATCGGCCACGACGAGGAGCCGGCGGACGTCGACTGGATCTTCTCGCCGTTCACCGCGGGCCAGATCGAGCGGTACGCCCGCATCCTCCGCCCCGGCGGCGCCATCACGGCCATCGACGAGCCGCCCGGCCTGGACCTCCTGCCGCTGAAGACGAAGAGCATCACCTTCCACTGGGAGCTGATGTTCACGCGGCCGCTGTTGCAGACGCCCGACATGGTGGTACAGCACGAGCTGCTCAACCGCGTATCCGAGCTGATCGACGCCGGCCGTGTGCGGCACACGATGACGGCGAACCTCGGCCCGATCGACGCCACGAACCTCCGCAAGGCCCACGAACTGGTCGAGGACGGCCACATGACCGGCAAGGTCGTCCTCGGCGGCTTCTAGTCTGGACGGTTTAAGGTGGTTGGGCTCCTGCTTGCCGACCCAGCATCCGTTGCGCCCCGGAGGTTCCCGTGGACTGGCCACCGTTCCTGCAGCTCAGCGTGCCGGTCACGCTCGCGGTGTGGGTGCTGCTGACGGCCGTCGCGCTCTGGCGCTCGCGGCCGCGGCTGCCCGAGCCCGGCGCGCCGCTGAGCACTCCCCCGGGTGAAGAGCCGCCGGCCGTGGTCAGCCTGATGATCAACAAGTGGCGGCCGGACGAGGACGCGATCGACAGCACGCTGCTCGACCTGGCCGCCCGCGGCTTCCTGGAGCTCCGCCAGCCGGGCGAGGAGCCGCAGGAGACGACGGTCCGCCTCCGCAAGGGCGACGGGCGCAGCCTGACGTCGTACGAGCAGCAGGTTCTGGACCGGGTCAGCCAGCTCTCGGTCAACGGCGAGGCGTCGCTGACCAGCCTGGCGTTCCGCAGCTGGACGGAGGCCCGCCGCTGGCGCGGCGCCTTCTACCGCGCGGTCATCGAGGAGGCCCGCACCCGCGGCCTGTCGCAGCGCCGCCTGTCCCGCCCGACCCGCCGCACGCTCCTGGGCGGCGCGTTCGTCCCGGCCGGCTTCATGTTCGCCACCTGGATGTGGGCGGCGTTCAAGCTCCACGCCAACCTGGCCGACCAGATCACCGGCTCACTGATGGCCGCGGCCGCCATCTACCTCGTCATGTACTTCGTGGTCGAGCTGCGCTGGAGCGACCAGAACACCGCGGAGGGCACCCGGGTCGCCGGCGCCTGGCTGGCCTACCGCGCCCACCTGGTCGCCGTCGAGGGCGTCAATGACCTCGCACCGGCCGATGTCGCGTCCTGGGGCCGCGAGATGGCCTTCGCCTCCGCGCTGGGCGTCCTCCCGACGGAAGAGGCCCTCATGCGCTCGCGCGTCGCCCTCTGACAACCTCGTGCGGCGAGAACCTCGTGCGGCCGTCTGACAACGTCGTGCCTTCGCGCGTTGTCCTCGCGACAGCCTCGTGCGGCCCTCTGACAACCTCGCGCGCCGACAACCTCGCGCGGCCCTCCGACAACTTCGCGCGCTCGCGTCTCGTGCGCTCGCGGGTCGCCCTCTGCACGCGCCTGGCGACAACCTCGAGCGCTCGCGGGTGGCCCTCTGACAACTTCGTGCGCTCGCATCTCGTGCGCTCGCGCGTCGCCCTCTGACAACCTCGCGCGGCCGTGTGACAACCCCGCGCGGCGACAACCCTGCGCGGCGACAACCTGTGCGGCCCTCTGACAACCTCGTGCGCTCGCGTCTCGAGCGCTCGCGGGTCGCCCTCTGCTCGCGATGTCGCCCTCTGCTCGCGATGTCGCCCTCTGGCAGCACTGCCCCGCCGCTATTGCGGACCCCGGCACACATCGCGGACCGTGCAGATTGGGCGACAAATCGCGGCCATGCGTCGGCGGGCGTTCCGATATCCCTACGCTAACATGCCCCAAAAAATCGCCGAACCCATCGTAACCGGACCATCACGCTGACGTTCAGGCCAGCCTCGCGGCGGCGGTCAGGCCTGGCCGCGCAGGAGGAGGGTCAGGAACTCGGCGTTGGACTGGGTCTTGGCCAGCCGCTCCAACAGTTGCTCGGTCGGCTGCTGGTTGGAGGCGCCCAGCGCCTTACGCAGGCGGGAAATGGCCTGGAGCTCGTCCGGGTGCAGGATGACGTCGTCGCGGCGGGTGCCGGAGGCGTCGATGTCGATCGCGGGGAAGACGCGGCGATCGGCGAGCTTGCGGTCGAGTTTGAGCTCGGCGTTGCCGGTGCCTTTGAACTCTTCGAAGATGACCGTGTCGCCGCCGGAGCCGGTTTCGACCAGGGCGGTGGCGATGATGGTGAGCGAGCCGCCGTTCTCGATGTTGCGGGCCGCGCCGAGGAGCCGCTTCGGCGGGTACAGCGCGTTCGAGTCGATGCCGCCGGTGAGGATGCGGCCGGAGGCGGGCGCGGAGTTGTTGTAGGCGCGGCCGAGCCGGGTGATGGAGTCGAGCAGGAAGACCACGTCGTGGCCGAGCTCGACGAGGCGCTTGGCCCGCTCGATGGCGAGCTCGGCGATGCCGGTGTGCTCGTTGGCGGGGCGGTCGAAGGTCGAGGCGATGACTTCGCCCTGGATGGACCGCTGCATTTCGGTGACCTCTTCGGGCCGCTCGTCGACGAGCAGGACCATGAGGTGGCATTCGGGGTTGTTCTGGGCGACGGCGTTGGCGATCGCCTGCAGCACCATCGTCTTGCCGGCCTTCGGGGGCGACACGATGAGCGCCCGCTGGCCCTTGCCGATGGGCATGACCAGGTCGATGAGGCGGGCGGTGAGCTGGCGCGGGCCGGTCTCCAGGCGCAGCCGCTCCTGCGGGAACAGGGCGGTGAGCTTGCTGAACTCGGGGCGGTTGCGGGCCCATTCGGGCTCGTTGCCGTGGACGGTGTCCAGGCGGGTGAGGGTGCCGCCGTTGGCGCTGCCGGTGATGGCGTCGCCCTGGCGGAGGCCGTATTTGCGGACCATGGCCGCGGGGATGGCGACGTCGTCGGGGCCCGGCAGGTAGCTGTCGACCCGGAGGATCATCTTGTCGCGGTGGACGTCGGCGATGCCGGCCACGTCGCGGGCCTCGCCCGGGGTGGGCGGCTGGGGCTGGTTGGCCGGGCGGCTGCGGTCGCGGCCTCGCTGTGAGGTGCGGGTGCGCCGGCGTTCCTGGCTCTGACCTGCGGGATGCTGTTTCTGGGTGGTGCGTTCCAACACTTCAGTTGGGGCCATATGCGTCCTCCTAAGGACTGTGCGGCCGCGAGTGAGAAAGATCTTGCGGATACGCGTGAGCTCGCGGATCGGGCTGCGCTGCGTGTGCGGTGGCCGCCTGGCTTCCTACGCGAGAGCGTGACACGCGGTGGCGATAGGGCGTCCCCGGGCGGCGATCGCCGACTTCCGCGGGACTTGCTCGACCGTAACCCGAACGTCAACGCTCGGCAAGCCCCGGCGTGGGCGTGGCGCGCTTCACGTCGGCCATCCGACCCGCTGGACGGGGCGAAGACCAGGCAAAACGAGGGCGGCCAACCGGTTCGCACCCGAACGGTCGCGGGGTCCGCCCGCTTGATCAGGGCCCGCGCTACCGTCCGGCAACCGAACGGGTCCTGGTGCGGCACCGGTCGGACGGTTCTCTGGGTGGTGTCAGGGAGCACACCAACCGGGGGGTTGACATGAACAGCACGTTTGACACGGTCCGGGCCGAGGCCCTGTTCGCCTCCTCGCTGCAGGCCTCGCAGGAGCCGACGTCGCTGCAGGTGCGCGCGGCGGTCACCGCGTCCCTGCGCCGGTACGGTGTCGACGGTTGCACCGCCCGTGTTGCCGGCGAGTTCGGCGAATACCCGGAGAGCGCGGCCCGCCGCATGTCCTGGGCCCTGGAGATGGTCCGCTCGGCCTATGCGGCGCTGGCCGCCCGGGAGTTCGCGTTCGCCGGCTGAGCCGGGCAAAAACCAAAGCTCAGGAGCCGAAGCCGCTCTGGTACTGAATCAGACGTTGTAACAGAAACTTCACGTCCGCCATTCCCCTTGATCCAATTGGGACCGGACCGACGTTTCCCCGTTGAACCGGTGCGGTATGAGTTGAGTCGTGGACCTTCGCCTCACCGTCGACCTGCCGCACGACGTCGATCGCATGAGCACGCTTCGGCACGTGCTGGACGGGGCGCTGACCGGGCTCGGCGTAGCCGAACAGACTCGAACAGATATCGGCTTGATCGTGACCGAGACGTGGGCGAACGTGATCACTCATGTTCGGGTCGGTGTGGCATTTCAGGTCCGCGCGACGGTGGACGAGATGCAGTGTGTGATTGAAGTCACCAACCCGGGCGAGCCGATCACCGAGACGCTCTACAACGTGATGTCGTCCGGACACTCCCTGAAGGTCGTGCGGAGCCTCGCCGACGACGTGTCCGTCGACAGCGACGGGCTCCTGATGAAGGTCACGAAGCTGCTATGAACGAGTTCTCCGCTGTGGCCACCCCCGCCCCGGACGGCACGGTCACCGTGACCGCCTCCGGCGAGCTCGACATGACCAGCGCCCCCCAGCTGATCAACGTGCTCCGCGACGCGATCCACGCGCACGGCCCGTCCCGGGTCGACCTCGACCTGACCGGCGTGACCTTCATGGACTCGACCGGCCTGCAGGTCCTGGTGGCCGCCAACACGGACGTCGGCGGCGGCCTGCGCATCACCGGCACCAGCCCCGCGGTGCACCGGCTGCTCCAGCTCACCGGCGTGCTGCAGGAGTTCGGCCTCTCCCCCACATAGAGAGGCCCCTCGTAGGAACCCCCCACGGCAAACAAACCAATTGGCAACCGAACAGTTCCCACACCGGCACCCGGACAGGAGTTAGCTGGACCACAGCAGGGAAGTTCGGCAGGAGGTCAGTGATGGAGTCAACGTTCGAAGCGGTCCGCGCCGAAGCGCTCTTCGCATCCCAGCTGCAGATGTCCCAGCGTCCGGTCGACGCTGACGTCCGCGCGGCCGTGACCAGCACGCTGCGCCGCATCGGTGTCCAGGGCTGCGTGGCCCGGGTCGCCACCGAGTTCGGCGAGCACCCGGAGTGTGCGTCCAACCGTATGGGCTGGGCCCTGCGCATGATCCGGCACGCCTACGCCGGCTCGTGCACCCCGGAGGTCTTCCGCCGCCGCCCCGCGGCAATGGCATAAAAGCCGCAAGAGCGGCACTGCGCAAAGCCGCAAAGCCGCAAAGCCGCCAAACCGGCACCGCGCAAAGCCGCAAGACCGGCACCGCGCAAAGCCGCGAACGCCGCACCGGCAAAGCCGCGAGCGCGGCACTTGCGGAAAGGCGCATGAGCGGCGACGGAACAAAGGCCCAGTAGCGGCTCTGCGCAAAGGCGCACTAGTGCCCGAGCAACCCCGGCAAATCCCGCACAATCTGAAAATTCCACAAGTGCGGTCGTGAAGGCCTCGAGCCGGAGACGCGCACCAGAAACTGCGAAGCCCCCGCCGAAAGCCTTCGGACGGGGGCTTGCTACTCCTTCGGCCGTGAAGCGGGTCTCGGCCTACGACTTGGGGTGTTGTTCAGACCGCCCGGATGTTGTCGGCCTGCGGCCCCTTCTGGCCCTGCGTGATCTCGAACTCGACCTTCTGACCCTCGGCCAGCTCGCGGTAGCCGGTGGCCTGGATCGCCGAGTAGTGCGCGAACACATCGGGTCCACCGTTGTCCTGCGAGATGAAGCCGTAGCCCTTCTCCGAGTTGAACCACTTCACCGTGCCTGATGCCACGTGTAACTCCTTAGCGACGACGCCCCGATCCGCACCTCACGGATCAATGTGAAACAGGCGCACGCCACGGTGAAAGACGGTAGCCTCCGCGCTGCGAAAACGCAGCCCCGTGTTTGGCGTGCGGACCGGATCGACGACCAAACTGAAATGCACACCCGGAGCTTGTGGATACTCAGCGTATTGCCCTACTGGACAGTCGGTGATATAGCGATCGACTTCAACACCTGGTTCTCGCCAACGACGCGAAGATCTAGTACAGTCGGCTCAGCTCACTTCAGCCGAACGGGCAGTTCGGTTGCGGGGCGTCGTCCAGCAGCGGCGACACAGGCCCCGACGAGCCACCGCAGGTCTTGCACCGGCACTCAAGAAACGGGTGCCGAGTAGCGATTCCCGACCGGCGTGGCGGCGCATGCCTTCCCTTCCTTCCCGGACGCAGCACGAGTCTGCGTATTGGCGGCCGACCACACACGCCCGGTCAAAGCACCAGAAGGGCCACAACCCCATGACCACCATCTCTGTCGACCGTGCCATCGACCGCGCCCTCGCCGACGCCGCCCCGGCCAACGCCGGGACCAGCGAAAGCACCAGCACCAGCACCCGGGCGACCGACGCACAGGCCCGCGCGCTGCTGTCGCTGATGGCCGACCTCCCCGCGGGTGCCGACCGCGCCCGGGTCCGGGCCCGGCTCATCGAGCTGTACATCCCGCTCGCGGAGTACCTGGCCCGCCGCTTCCGCAACCGCGGCGAGCACTTCGACGACCTCGTGCAGGTCGCCAACCTCGGGCTCATCAAGTCCGTCGACGGCTACGACCCGTCGCGTGGGGCCGCGTTCACCAGTTACGCGATCCCGATGATCGTTGGTGAGCTCAAGCGCCACTTCCGGGACAAGGGCTGGGACGTCCGCGTCCCGCGGCGGCTGCAGGAGCTGCGCCTGGAGATCTCCAAGGTCTCCGGTGACCTGGCGCAGGACCTGGGCCGCTCCCCGACCGTCGCCGACCTCGCCGCGCGGCTGAGCGTCAGCGAGGAAGAGATCATCGAGGGTCTCGACTGCGGGCAGGCCTACCGCGCGCTGTCCCTCGACGCTCCGGCCGGCGAGGGCAGCGACCCGGGCGCGGCCGGCCTCGGCGATCTGCTGGGCGACCTGGACCCGGACATGCAGAACGTGGAGAACCGGGAGGCGCTGCGCCCGCTGCTGGCCAAGCTGTCGGAGCGCGAGCAGAAGATCATCGCGATGCGCTTCCACGGCAACCTGACCCAGTCGCAGATCGCGGCCGAGCTCGGCATCTCCCAGATGCACGTGTCCCGGCTGCTGGCCGCCGCGCTGCGCACCCTGCGCAGCGAGCTGAGCGCGGTCGCCGAGTAACGAGGGCCACCACCTGCGTGGGGGAATGGAGCGGGCGTCCGTCGGGGGGAACGACGGGCGCCCGCTGTAAAGCTGTGTCAGGAGAAAGGCCGGGTCAGGAAGAGCCCACGATCCCGGCGTGGTTCTGCACGAACTCGGCCACGGTCTTCGACCGGACCGCCGCCAGCAGGTCGAGCGTGGTCTGATCCAGCGCCTCCGCCCCGGCGTTCTCCTCCGAGGCGTGGAAGCCGCCGTTGTTCGTCTTGAGCGTCAGCAGCCGGTCGCCGTCGATCCCGCGCATCGCGAAGATCCAGTCGTCGAGCCCGAACGGCCCGGTGTCGATCGTCATCGCCCGCCCCACGACGTCGAGCACCTTGTTGAGGGTGCCCGGGCTGCCGAGCACCTCCTTGCTGGCGATCTTCTTCAGCAGCGCCTTGATGAACTGCTGCTGGTGGCGCTGGCGGTCGTAGTCGCTGTTGGGCAGCGTCTCGCGCTGGCGCACGAAGTCCAGCGCCTCCCAGGCCTCGAGGTGGCGGTACCCCACGTCGTAGACGACCGGCGTGACGCCCTTGATCGGGATCAGCTGGGTGCCGCCGCCGGGCGCGTCGCGCTGCTCGAACGGCGTCTTGGTGTTGCCCTGCGCGTCGTGGCCGATATGCACCGAGACCGTACGCACGTCGATGTACATGTCGACGCCGCCGAGCACCTTCACCACGTCCTGGAATCCGACGAAGTCGACGATCGCGGCCGCGTCGAAGGTGAGGCCCCAGTTCTGCTTGATGGTCGCGGCCAGCAGCGTGGTGCCGTGTTTTCGCTGTTCCTTGCCGGTCAGCCCGTAGCCGCCCTCGGCGAACGCACCATTGATCTTGTCTTTGCCGCCCTTGTAGGTGCGGTTGCCGTTGTCGTACTTCGGGATCGACACCCAGGTGTCGCGCGGAATCGAGATCAGGAACGCCATGTCGTGCGTTTCCGGAATGTGCAGGAGCAGGATCGAGTCCGCGCGGATCGCGTCGTTCGGATTCTGATTGGGCCGCGGGTCGATGCCGATGAGCAGGATGTTCTTCGCGCCGTTGATGGACGCGTGCCGGCCCTGGTTCTCCTGCGGCAGCAGGTCCTCGGTGTGCACGCTGCGTGTCGCGAACCCGAACACCGTGTCCTTGATGACGAACGCGCCCCCGGCGACGATCATCAACAATGCGCCGACGACCACCAGCGCGCTCGCCCAAACCGGATCCTTCCGGCGTTTCTTCTTTCGTGCCGAAGAAACCCGTGAAGAAGGAACCTGGGTCTTGCCCTGTGTCAAGGCCCTCTCCCTGCCGCTCCATCACCTTCTGTCACTGCGATGACGCCCGCCCCGAAGGTACCCGGGCGACGCGATATCGTCACCTCCCAGTAAATGGAACAAGGCCAGTTACGGAGAGTGCATGGTGACGGCACGGCCCCGCCCCGTAACGCTCGCGCTCGCCCTCGTCCTGGCCTGGGTCGTCCCGCTGGCCGCCCACCCGCTGCGCCTCGACGCCCTGCTGCCGCTGCTGGTGCTCGCGGGCACCATGGCGATCCAGCGCGGCGCCACCGGCCTGATCGACCGGTTCGTGCTCGCCTGCGCCCAGCTGTTCGGGGCCGCTTGCGTCTTCGGCCTGGCCCTGACCGTGTGGCCGGGGCACCTGCACCCCACCCTGGTCGCCGGTATCGCCTTCACGGTGCTGGTGCTCATCGCGGCCGCCACCGGCCGCCTCGAAAGACCTCGGAAATACCGAGGAAAACAAAAAGTACACATGACAGCGTTGGCCTTTGCCGGCGTCACCGTCGTCACGTTGATCCCGTATGCCGCCCGGGACCTCGGCGGCCGCCTGGGTCTGCCGCTGGCCGGCGAGGACATCGCCCGCCACTACCTGATCTACGACGTCATCGGCCGGACCGGCGGCTACCTGTTCCTGCGGCCGGAGGCCCTGCGCCCGTTCGTGCCGGACGAGGAGCTCACCGGCATCGCCAACTATCCGCAGGGTCTGCACTTCACCTACGCCGTGCTCGACCGCTTCATCGCCTCGACCACGGGCCGGACGAGCGCCGCGGCCGCCGTCGACGCGATGGTGTGGCTGATGGTCGGCACGTTCCTGCTCCTGGCGCTGGCCGTGCTGTGGGCGGTGCGCCGCCTGGCCGGGCCTGGCGTCTCCCCCGGCCGGCTGCTGCCGGTGCTGCTCGTCGCGGCCGCCTGGCTGGTGCTGGGCGACCCGGTGACCGTGCTGTCCCGTGGCTACCCCAACGAACTGGCCGGCCTGGCCTGCGCCGCGGTCCTGGCCGGCATCGTCATCCGGCCGCTGCACAGTCTCGGCGAGCAGACCGTGACCGTGGCCCTGCTCCTGGTCGGGTTGTCGTTCAGCTACCCGCTGTTCCTGCCGTTCGGCGGGCTGGCCGCGCTGTGGTGGATTCGCCAGGCCCGGCTGTGGCGGTTCTGGTGGGGCTGGCTGGCCGCAGCGCTGGTCGCCGTCGTCACCGCGATTGGGCCGCTGACCGCGATGACCGCCTCCAGCGGCACCCAACTGCTGCTCAACGGCACCGCCAGGGTCGTGGACCGGCCGGCCACCGCGGCCCTCGTGGCGTTGGCGATCTTCGCGGTACTCCTGCGCCGCGGCCTGCGCGCGCCGAGCCACCGGGCCGCACTGTTCACCGTCGCCACCGCGTTCGTCCTGGCCGCCGGGCTCGGGCTCTACCAGATCGCCACCATCGGCCGCCCCGTGTACTACTTCGACAAGCTCCTGCACCTGCTGATCGTGGCGGCCCTGTGCGCCCTCGGCGGCCTGGCCCGGTTCCTGCCCGGCCTCGGCGTGGCGGCCCGGGTCGGTGTGGCCATCCCGGTCGTCGCGGCCCTGGCGATCGCCGGCGGCGAGTGGCACGCCACCCCGGTCGCGCCGGGCGTGAAGCTCGCCCTCGGCAAGGACCGCGGCTCACCGGAGGCGGCCCGCGACGCGCTGCTCATGGCCCGGATGTTCCCGGACGGCGGCGGGGCCGTGAACGTCGACCTCATGGGCAGCCCGTGGCGCAACTGGTCGGGCACCCTCGGCGCGGCCGCCCTGCAGCACCAGTACCGCCACTTCCCGGCCTGGTCGGGGCTGCTGTACCCGGGGTCGGCGGGCAAGGGCAGCACGATGGACGACCTGGACCGGCTGGTCCGCGAGAGCCCGGTGCCGGTCCGGTTCTTCGTGCACGACCCCGAGGCGAGCCTGCTCGTTGTCGATGGAGAGCGCCCCTACCGGCCGAACGTCAAGCCTGGTCAGCCGCTCCCGGTGGCGTTCGGCGACCCCGCCGCACCGACCAACATCGCGGCGGTCCAGGCGCTGGCTGCGAAATATCCGGCGAAAGTGCAGGTCGTGTACGCTCGGCCAGCGAACCCATAGGACTCAGTGTGGTGGCGCAGCACCGCAACCGAGACGGATTGGTCATCGTGCAAAAACCGCAGGTCAGCGTCGTCATTCCTACGCGTAACCGGCCGGAGCTGGTAGTACGGGCCGTTCGCAGTGCGCTGGCCCAGACCCTGACGGACATCGAGGTCGTGGTCGTGATCGACGGCCCCGACCCGGCGACGGTGGCCGCGCTGACGGCCATCGGTGACGAGCGGGTCCGCCCGGTCGAGCTGCCCGAGTCCGGGGGCGCGCCGAACGCCCGCAACCGTGGCGTCGACAATGCCCGCGCCGACTGGGTGGCGTTCCTCGACGACGACGACGAGTGGCTGCCGGAGAAGCTCACGACGCAGCTGGAGCGGGCCCGGGCCGCGGGCGTGCCCCAGCCGATCGTCGGCAGCCGGCTCTACATGCGCACGCCCCGGGCCGAGCTGATCATGCCCCGCCGGATTCCGGCGCCGGGCGAGCCGATCAGCGAATACCTGGCGGTCCGGCACGGGCTGTTCCACGGCGACGGTTTCATCCAGACCTCGACGATCATGGCGCCGACCGCGCTGCTGAAGAAGGTCCCGTTCGCCGACGGCCTGCGCCGGCTGCAGGAGCTGGACTGGACGCTGCGCAGCCTCCAGGAGGAGGGCGTGGACCTGATCTACGCCGAGGAGCCGCTCGTCATCTGGTACGCCGACGAGAACCGGCCCCGGATCAGCTTCGACGCGCCGTGGAAGCAGTCGCTGGAGTGGCTGCAGCAGACCCGGCCCCGGGTGACGCCCCGCGCCTACGCGGCCCTGGCGATGAGCGTCGTGGGCTCGATGGCCGCCGCCAGCCGCAGCCCCAAGGTGTTCTTCGGCCTGCTCCGCGAGGCCCGCACGCACGGCCAGCCCAGCTTCACCGACTACGTGACCTTCCTGCAGGTCTGGCTGGTCCCGGCCGGCCCCCGCCGGGTGGTCCGCGACTTCTTCCTCAGCCGCCGCCGAGCTAGGACAAACGCCGGATGAATGTTCCCAAGGGCCGTGCGGCGTTCGCCGTGGCCGCCGTGGTCGTCGCGCTGTTCGCGGGCATCTTGGAGTACACCCGGACCAATAGTCCGGGGCAGTCGGCGGCGGCGTTCGCGGCCGGCCTGATCGCCATGGCGGTGGCCGGCATCGCGCTGAGCCTGCCCGGGATCAGCCTGCGCGGCCTGGTCCTCGGCGGCCTGTTCGTGCTGGCCGGCATCCTCACCTGGACCGCGGGGGCCGAGCACGCGGGGTTCATCTGGGCCGTCCTCGCCGTCGAGGTGGTCGTCTTCGCGGTGTGGGCGTGGCCGTGGCTGCGCTCGCTGCGCGACCTGTCCCGGCTCGGCACCGCCTGGCTCGGCCTGGCGTACTGGTTCTTCGGCATCCTCGGCGCGGTCTTCATCGCGCAGTGGAAGGTGGCCGGCCAGCGGGTCGCCTACGCGGGCGTCTTCACCCTGGCCGTGCTCGCGATCATCGCCCTGAACAAGAAGCGCGGCGGCAAGGACCTCTCGATCGGCATGGCGGCCGCGGTCCTGCTCGGCATCGCGGCGCTGCTCCTGGCCGGCTCCGGCAGCCTCTTCGACAGCGTCCGCGCGATCCCCGACAACGCCTCCGCGCGGATGATGACGGACCGCTTCTGGGGCGGGCCGGGCCTCTACTACCACCCCAACTCCCTGGCCGGCTTCATGGCCATCGCGGCCATCCGGATCGGCCTCGACCGCGCGATGTTCTGGTGGCAGCGCTTGGGCGTGGCTGCTCTGGCGGCATTGGTACTGTCGATCTGCCAGTCCCGCACCGGTTTCGTCTTCGCCGCCGCGGCCGCCGTCGTCTACCTCGGCACCGCCCTGTGGAACCGCCATCAGGACGTCGACCGCCGCTGGCCCGCCCTCGCGACGCCGTTCGTGGTGATCGCCATCGTGATGACGCTGGGCGGCGGCTACCAGTGGGTCCTCAAGGACCGCTTCGCCGACAACCCGGGCGACGTGACCAGCGGCCGCACCGCCACCTGGCGCCAGGTCTGGGTCGACTGGAAGGGTGACGGCTGGGCCGAGAAGACGTTCGGCAACGCCGAGACCTCCCGGGCCGTGGTCCACCGCGTCGACGACGGCAACCCGGTCGAGGGCCCGCGCCGCGAGCTCAACACCGACAACGCCGCGGTCGGCGCCTTCCGCCGCGGCGGCGTCCTCGGCGCGGTCGCGTTCCTGCTCGGCCTGGCCCTGCTGCTGTGGCACGCCATCCGCAGACGGCCCAACGGCGCGATGCCGGCCGCCTGGTTCACGATCGGCGCCCTGGCCGTCGTCCCGACCATCGCCACCGAGGACTGGCTCATCGGCGGCACCAACGGCGCCATCTGGCTCCTCCTGGCCGCCGGCGAGGCCCGCACGCTGCTCCAGCGCGACGAGCCCGCCGACCTGACCACCACGAAAGAACCCGAACCCGCCGTCTCCTAGGCCGGCGGCCCCAGGACGATCGGCCAGCCGGCGTCGGGGACTCCCACGGCGAACCGGTCGTTCCAGGTCCCGTTCGGGTTCATGTTCACCAACTCCATGCCGTCGACGCCGATGAGCTGGGTGTCGGTCACCCACACGGCGGGCCATGGGAAGTTCTCGACCTTCTGCTGCACGAGGTCCACCTTCAGGGCCCGGCCGACCTGTGCTTCGGATACGTCGGCCGTGGTGATCATGAAGCGGCCGTCCGGTGAGAACGCGAACGGGCTGTCCGGAATCCAGGTGTTCACCAGGACCGTGCGGGTCGGGGCGCCAGTGTCGGCGTTGAAGAACTGCAGCCCGCGGACGCGCTCCACGGCCTCGCCGCCGGAGCGGTCGGCCAGCGGCATCAGCACCTCCCGGCCGTCGCGGGTGAAGGCGTAGGAGCAGCGGCTGCAGTCGTAGAGGGTGCGGTCGACCGGGTGTTTGGTCACGGCGCCGGTGCGGGCGTCGATGATCCCGAAGCCGGACTCGCCGTTATCCTTCATCAGGTAGCCCGAGACCAGGCGGTCGCCGGTCGGGGACCAGTGGTAGGAGCCGTTGAACGGCTGGGGCGCGAACGTGACCTGGTGCCCGCCGCTGACGTCCGCGATGATCATCGGGTCGTCCGGTCGGACCTGGACCAGGGCCCGGTGACCGGCCGGAGCGATCAGCACCGTGCGGCGGGCCGCCGGCTGGACCTGGCTGTAGGTGCCGGCCGCGCTCAGGGCCACATCGCCGGCGGCCATGACGCGCCAGCCGCCGTAGAGCCGGCCCTGGGCGGCCGACGGCGCCGGTGAATTGTCGAGCGGGTCCCCCGTCATGGGCGGCCCGCCTGAGTCGCTCGGCACCGGGACCGCGGGCAGCTGCGCGCGGTCGCCGGCGCCGCTGAGGACCGCGGCCGGCAGCAGGATCGCGACCACGGCGGCCACGACGCCGGCGGTCACGGCGACGCGCCGGCGGGTGCGGATCCGGCGGCCCTGGGCGATCGCCGCGGCGGCCAGGCCGGGCGGGACGTGCAGGTCGGAGCCGGGCTCGTCGATGGTGTCGCGGAGCAGTTCGTCGAAGCGCATCAGTTCCTGCCTTCCACGAGGTCGGCGGACCAGTCGAGCTGCGGGACGAGCTTGCGCAGCTTGGTCAGGGCCCGGGAGGCCTGGCTGGCCACGGTCCCGGGGCGGCAGGACAGCACCGCGGCGGTCTCCTCGACCGTGAGGTCCTCGAAGTACCGCAGGATCAGCACCGCCCGCTGCCGGGGCGGGAGCTGCTTCAGGGCGTCGCGCAGGAGCAGCCGCAGCGCGGTGTCGGACTCGACGAAGACGGGCGGGCCGGGCTCGGGCGGCTCGGCCACGCTGACCTCGGCCCGGCGGCGCGGGCTGCGCCAGGCGGAGACGAAGTCGTTGTAGATGACGCGGCGGAGATACGGCTCCGGCTCGTCGATGCGCCGCCAGCGCGCGAACGCCTTGGCCAGGGCCGTCTGGACGAGGTCCTCGGCGGCGTGCCGGTCCCCGGTCAGCGCGTAGGCGGTCTTGAGCAGCGCGTGGGCGCGTTCGGCGACGAACGCCGCGAACTCGGTCTCCTGCAAGTCCGGCACCTCCCTCGCGACCTACACGCGCCAGGGGGTCAAAAGTTTTGCATCAACGGGGACGGATGGCGTAGGTCACCGACCCCTGCGTCTGCGGGTGCCACTCCTGCGGGATATAGAAGTGGCAGCCGATCGGCGGGTCGACGCAGACGACCGCGTCCACGGTGTCGATCTTCGGCGCCGGGAGGTCGGGCTGCAGCGACTGCAGCGACACCAGGTCGTCGCCCTTGAGCAGGATCCACCAGGGGTACTCCCACGTGTTGTACCCCTGGATGAGCCCGACCCGCTTCGCGCCGGAGGCGTTGACCGCGGCGGCCGCCCATTGATAGTCGCGGCCCCACTCCGGCCGCCGGATGAACCGCTCGTCCATGTGGCTGGTCGTGAACACCGAGCCGGGCCCGACCAGCCGGCGCGGCCAGCCGACGCTGACGGCGGCGACCCCGGCCAGGGCACCGATCGCGAGGACGGCGGACATGGATCGGACGACCAGACGGCGGCGGTACCTCAGCAGCGGTTCGATCCAGAGGGCGGCGAGGGGCGTGCCCAGCAGGATCAGGAACACGATGAGCCGGTTGCCCCAGGGCTGCCACTTGACCGTCACGGCGTAGGCCAGCATCGCGACCCAGAACAGGGCCGCGTAGAGGCGCGCGGGTGAGCGGCGCCGGACCAGGACGGCCGCGCCGATCAGGATCAGGGCGCCCTGCACCGGCAGCGACACCCGGTCCTCGTCGGGCGGCCAGGACTCGTACGGGTAGGTGGCGCCCCAGTAGGTGATCTCGCGCGCGTCGGGGTCGACGCCGAGCGCGTGGGCCAGGGCGCGGATCGGGGCGGCGGCGACGGGCCGGTCACCGGGCTGCGGGGGCTGCAGGGTCGTCTCGGCGATGCGCAGCGCGTTGATCAGCACCGACGCCGGGTCGTGGCGCTGCATGGTGATCGAGTCGCGCAGGTGGTCGGGGCCGAGCGGGTTGGCGTAGGTGGTCTGGACGCGCCAGAGGTAGGGCCCGGCGATGACCGCCATCAGGCCGACGACGATCGCGGTGCCGGCGAACGCCCGGGCCAGGTGCCGGGCTCGGAGCTGGCCGAAGAACCACCACACCAGCAGCGGGCCGGCCGCGACCAGGCCGGTGGCCTTGGTCAGCAGGGTCAGCCCGGCGGCCGCACCGAGCAGGAGCATCGCCGGCCACGGGGTGCGGCGGCCGCGCTCGTCCAGGACGAGGGTGGCGACGGTGCCGACCCAGAACGCGACGACCAGGTCGGTCTGGGTGCTCGTCGCCTCCAGCAGCACGATCGGCGTGGTGGCGAAGATGAGCGCGGCGACGAGCTGGGCGCGCCGGCCCCCGCCGAGCTGCGCGGCGATCCGCGACGCGATGATGACGCCGCCGACGCCGGCCGCGAGCTGGACGAGGTTGTAGAAGGCGTCCCCGCCGGTCAGCAGGCGCAGGTTCAGGAGGATGTACTCCGCGCCCGGTGCCATCGCCAGCTGCCGGTCGATGACCGTCGGATAGAACTCGACGCCGCCCTGCGCCGCCCAATGTTCGATCTTCGGCAGGTGGTAGGTCTGCGAGTCGAAGTTGTTGGGCGGCGCCACCAGCGCGATGACCAGATCGGTCAGGAACAGCCCGCCGAGCAGCACCGCGATGATGCGCTCGGCCCGTCCGGCGTCAGACCAGAAATGCCGCAGTTTTGGTACTACCTGACGGAAGAACGGCAGCCCGAAGTACCCGAGCGCGAGGGCCGCCGCGAACCAGACCACCGTGATGGCGGCCCGGTTGAGCAGGTGGACGGCCGAGAGCAGCTCGACCAGCACGACCGCCGCGGTGCCGAAGAGGAGCCCGGCACGGATCAGGGTGAGGCGAGTCGGCGCGAGGGTCTGTATCGAGGTGGGGGCCGGAGCGAGGCGAGGCTCAGGTGTCGGCTGGGGCCGCGCCGGGTGCGCCTCGATACCGGGGTTGTATCGGGGTGTGCCCGGCGTGGTTCCAGGCGGCGCCTGAGTCCGCCGCAGCCCGGTCATCCACCTCGATACAGACCCTCCCACCGCGGCAGGTTATCGGACTTGGCTGGGAACCTCTTACAAACGCTCGACCACGCGGCCCTGGCAGCGGTTGCGGGTGTCGAAGATGTACTGTGCGTGCTCCTCGACGAGCGCATAGTCGAAGTCGTCGTGGTCGGTGAGCAGGATGACCGCGTCGGCGGCCATGAGCTCGACCGCGGTGAGGTCCACCAGCGTGACCCCGCCGAGGTTGCCGACGTCGCGGGGCAGCGCGTGCGGCTCCACCGCGCGCACGTCGGCGCCCAGGTCGACCAGCAGCTCGGCGACGGCCCGGGCCGGCGACTCGCGCAGGTCACCGACGTTGCTCTTGTAGGCAAGGCCGAGCAGCAGGATGCGGCTGCCGTTGACCGGCTTGAACCGGGTGTTGAGCCCGGCCGTGATGCGCTGCACGACGTAGCGGGGCATGCCCTCGTTGACGTCGTTGGCCAGCTCGATGAACCGGAACCGCTGCCCGACCTCGCGCTTGACCTGCCACGACAGGTAGGACGGGTCGATCGGCAGGCAGTGCCCGCCGACACCCGGGCCGGGGTCGAAGGCCATGAAGCCGAACGGCTTGGTCGCGGCCGCGCCGATCGCCTCGCGCACGTCGACGCCGAGCTGGTTGGCGACGATCGCGAGCTCGTTGACCAGCGCGATGTTGATGTGCCGGAACGTGTTCTCGAAGAGCTTCGTGAGCTCGGCGGTGCGCGGGGCCGAGACGGACACGGTCCGCTCGACGAACCGCTCGTAGAAGGCGCGGGTCGCGGCCAGGGAGCTCTCGTCGATGCCGGAGACCAGCTTCGGCGTGTTCTCCAGGTGCCACGTCGGGTTGCCCGGGTCGATCCGCTCCGGGCTGTAGCCGAGGTGGAAGTCGTCGGGGGTGCGCAGCCCGCTGGCGTGCTCCAGCAGCGGCCGCAGGACCTGCTCGGTGGTGCCAGGGTAGGTGGTCGACTCCAGGATCACCGTGCAGCCGGGCCGCAGGTACGGCGCGATGGCGATGGCGGCGTGCTCGATGTGGCTGATGTCCGGCACCCCGTCGGTGAGCGGGGTGGGCACGGTGATGGCGCAGGTGTCGAAGCCGGCGGCGTCCGCGTAGTCGTCGGTCGGACGGTACCGCCCGGTCTCCAGCGCCCGCCCGAGGCGCTCGTCGGAGATGTCCTCGACGAACGAGAGCCCGGCGCCGAGCGCCTTGATGCGGTCCGTGTCGACGTCGAGCCCGACGACGTCGTCGCCCGCCTCGACGGCCCGGATGGCCAGCGGCAGGCCGACGTACCCCTGCCCGATGATGACGACTTTGCCCATGATCATCCTTTTCGGGAAGCACTCGGCCCGCCGGGCAAGCAACACCCGACGGGCCGAGGAGGATACTCAAAAATCGTGATAAGTCCGAAAAATCCGGAGCGCGCAGCGGTCGGGATTTTTCGTTGAACGGTGGTCAGCTGACCCCGTGAAACAGCGTCAGCTGGTACGGCGGCGGCGGAAGGAGATCCAGCCGCTGCCCACGAGCGCCGTGAGGCCCAGGATGCCCGGGATCAGGTCGGCGCCGTAGGTCTTGTGCTCCGCGGCGGCCGTGGTGGTGGTCTCGTTCGCCTGGAGGCGGAACGGGGACCAGCCGGCGCGGAACGGGCCGTAGAAGCCGACCGGGCGGTCCCGGCCGTCCCAGTGGCCGTGGTGGCGGTTGGAGGCCAGCGGCGTGCCGTCGAAGATGTCGTCCGGCCAGCCGCCCCAGCCGTTGCCCCAGTTGTACTGCAGGTGCCCGTCCTTGACCCGGACGGCGACCTTCAGCGTCTTGTGTGAGTCCTTGCCGATGACCCGGATGATGGCGTAGCCGGCGGCCTTGAGCCGGACGCGGGCCGAGAACCGGCCGTTGTCGTCGGCGCGGCGGTCACCGGTGATGCGCACACCGTAGGTGTCGGAGTTCTTGTACCTGACCGCGATGTCCAGCGGTTCGCCGTCCATGAAGCCACGCCCGGTGAGGCGGACCGCATCTCCGGCCTGGATGGACGCGGCGCTCACCCGGATCTGCGGCGCGGGCGCCGGGTAGGCCGCTTCCGGGGCGGCCTGGGCGGCGGTCGGCGCGCCGAGCACGGCCGCCGCGACGACGGCACCGGCGAGGCCGGCCAGTGTTGACAGCGACGTTCTTGTTCGGGCTCGCATTGCTCTCCCTTTCCTCTCCCCGGAATTACCGTAGCCCGGCAAATCCCCTCGATAAGGGTGAACCGGACTATTTCTCGCAACTCCTGCCAGGTTGCAACCGAGTCGTCCACGGTGCGATCCCGGGGGTCGTGATAAGTCGCGGCTCGACCGCGCCCTTGGTGTCCAGCGGGGCCGTCTCCAGGTCGACGACGATGGTGCTGGTGGCGCCCGGGGCCAGGTCGACGGGGAAGACCGCGACCTCGCGGCCCTTCTCGTAGCCGGTGCCGAAGTCGACGTCGGCGCCGTCCTGCCGGGCCGCGATCGGTGAGCCGCCGGTCGGGGCGTAGACGAGCACGTTCGTGCGGATGACGCCCTCGCCGGCCAGGCTGAGCCCGAGCACGCTGCGGGGCAGGCCGGACTTGGGCGCGTTGGAGCCGAGCGTGACGGTCAGCCGCAGCGGGCGGGCGCCGTTGTCGAGGCAGCGGCCGGTGTCCAGCCGCACCGAGCGGGTCAGGTAGTAGCCGAGCTTCGCGCCGGTGCCGTCGTTGAGGAACACGCCCACGGTCGGCCGGTCGCCGTCGCGCTCCGGCAGCGTGCCCGCGAACGGCGTCCGGGCGATCTCGGCCTGCTCGTCGGGGTGCGCGCTCCAGGCCAGGAGCCGCCGCTCGTCGGTCGCCCGGGCCAGGGCCTGCACGAGGCTCCGGCTGACCGGTACGCCGCCCATGAGCTTGTCGAGCACCGCCTTGGCCGCGCCGGCGAAGTAGGCGTCCTGGTCGGGCTCGGCGGCGATCTTGAGGTACACCTCGGACAGCAGCTGCCGCACGGCCGTCGCCCCGGTCAGCTGGCCCCCGAGCGGGCTACCGGCCGGCAGGCTCACCGGGCCGGTGGCGCTGAGCAGGTAGGCCAGGGCGACCGGGTCGGTGGCCAGGACGCCGTCGACGGCCCGGCCCGAGCGCTGCTGGTACATCTGCCGGATCAGCGCGGCCGCGGTCGGGAAGTCCGGGGTCAGGTTCACGTCGGCCGGGTAGGTGCCCAGCCGGTTGGTGAACAGGTCCTCCTGGTCCTCGTCCAGCGGCAGCACCGGGGTGTCGAAGTCGCGCAGCGTCTTGGCCGCGGTGCCCTGCTCGACCAGGGAGATCTTCCCGTGGTCGGCCTGGACGACGGCGAACGCGCCGGGCATGCCGCCGGTGGCGCGGACCTCGGCGAGGTTCTGGAACAGCACCAGGTAGGTCCGCGGCCCGCCGGAGCCGAGCAGGGCCGGCAGCAGCTTGGCCGCCTGGGCCGCCGGGTCGAGCATCGGCACGACCCGGTCGAGGCCCGCGTCGACCTGGTTGAGCGCGGTCCGCACGCGGCCGGTGAGCCCGCTGCGGTCGAGCTTGGCCAGGCGCTGCTGGGCGGCCCGCGCCACGGCCGCGGCGGCGGCGATCCGCGGCGCCGCCCTGGCCACCGACTGCAGGTCGGCCGGCTTGGCGTCGGCGGCGCCGCCCATGGCGTCGGTCATGCCGTCGGCCGCGTCCAGCAGCGGCGGCACGACCTGCGCGGCGAGGGCGTCCACGGCGTCGGCGACGGCCCCGACCGCGGCCAGGTCGTCGCCGGCCACCGGCACCCGGCTACCCAGCCACCAGCTCGGGCCGTGCGCGCTCCGCTTGGCCGCACCCGTCTGCTGGCGCAGGTCGGCCGCGGTGACCCGGGCCGCCGCCAGGTCGCCGGCGCCCAGCTGCGCCTCCAGCTGGCTGACCAGTGTGGCGGCGCGCTGCAGGTGCCCGGCCGCGTCCGCGCCGACGGTCGCCAGCCGCAGCCCGAAGCCGGCCAGGATCACCACCAACACGACCGCGACGGCCACCAGCCGCCGCCTGCGGGTCCGCAACAGGCGTTTCAGACTTTCAATCGGCACCGCCGACCACCTCCTCGACTCGATCGGGGGCGGTGAGGACCCGCAGCGCGCGGTAAAAGTCCGCGCGCCGGCGGGTGAGGGTCTCGGCGGAGTACGTGCGGGCCCGGGCCAGGTTCAACGCGGACGCGGCGGCCATGGCGGCGGGGTCGGCCGCCAGCGCCGTGATCGCCCGGGCCAGGGCCGCAGGGTCGTCGGGCGGCACCGTGCGGGCCGGGCCGAGCAGCTCCGGCACGCCGCCGACCCGGCTGGCCACGGCCGGCAGGCCGCGGGCCATCGCCTCGATCAGGGCCCGGGGCAGGCCCTCCGTGCGGGAGGGGAGCACGAACAGGTCGGCGTCGTCGAGGAACAGCCGCACGGGCGCGCCGGGCGGGACGGCCCCCGCGAAGGAGACCCGGCCGCCGAGCCGGCGCTCGCGGACCAGCCGCTCCAGCTCGGCCCGGCACCGGCCGTCGCCGACGTGGACGAGGCTCGCCTCCAGGCCGGCGCGGGCCAGCCGGGGCAGGGCCTCGATGAGGGTGTCGATGCCCTTGTACCGCTGTTCGAGCGAGCCGACGCTCACCAGCCGCAGCCGCACCCGCGCGGTTCCGGTGTCCTGGCGCGGCCGCTCGGCGAACGCGGCCCCGTCCAGCTGGATGCTCGAGTAGGCGGCGGTGACGGCCCCGGGCGCGGCCGGGTAGCGGGCCTGCAGCGCCCGTTCGGTGACGTAGGCGACGGCGGAGGCGGCCCGGCACTGCGCGCGCAGCCGGCGGGTGAACCACCAGCGCAGCAGCGGCCGCAGCGGGTGCCGGGTGACGCCCGGGGCGAACACGTCGTACGGGTCCCCGACGACCTCGAGGCCGAACGGTTGCGGCAGCGTCGTCGCGATCGCGGACGGCACGCGGAGCAGCACGGCGTCCGCCGGCTCGATCGCGGCCTTCAACGCCTTCCGGAGCCGCCCGATCCGGCGGAGGAATCCGATCGGTCCGACATAATGCGGCAGCGGATACACCTCGACGCCGTTGCCGTCGACTCGCAGCGCTCTGGGCGGAGGGCTCGCGGCGTCAGCGCAGCGGGCCACGACGCGGACTTCGTCGAAGACCGGACGGTACCGCTGCCAAAACGCGTTTCCGGCATCGCTCGTCGACCAGACGCGGCCGTCGGGCGTGCGCAGGTATCGCTGTTCCGTCGTCACACAGAGGCGCATTCGCGCGCCTCCTCGTCCGCGGTGACGACCTTGGCCGAGACGGCGCGGATCACGCCGAAGAAGACGGCACCGTAGACGACGGTCTTGAGCAGCGACTGGCTCTCGCCGCGGAAGCCGTACATCCAGGCGACGGTGAACAGGATGCTGGCGTAGGCGTAGACGGGGGCCCGGTCGATGCGGTTGACCAGCCACCGGTGCGCGGCGGTCAGCAGCGCGAAGAGGACCGGGATGCCGGCCAGGCCGAAGTTGGCGTAGGCCTCCCCGGTGAGCGAGAACCCGTAGCCGGACGAGCTGCCGGGCGCGTAGCGGTCGACGAGCCACTGGGCCAGGGGGGTCCGGTGCTGGCCGGGGATGAGGTTCACGACCGCGTGCAGGTAGCTGAGGCCGTGCTGGTAGGGCTCGGTCGAGGGCACGTGGCCCATCACCCACGTGTCGACGAAGAGCACCGAGCCCTGGTTGAGGATCTGCGAGGCGTCGGTGTCGCCGGGGGTGCCGCCGCCGCGCAGGGCGAACAGCGCGGTGGCCCCGACGGCCAGCCCGGCCCCCCACAGCACCGAACGCGGGACCCGTCGCTCGCGGCGGATCAGTTCGTGGTGCAGGACCAGCGCGAACAGGACGAAGACGAAGTCGCGCTCGCCGGTGGCCAGGCAGTAGGCGATGTACACGCCGAGGTTGACCCGGTAGACGAACCGGCCGGTCGAGGTCTCCTGGGCGATGAAGTACAGCGCGCACGCGCACATTTCGAGCAGCAGGTAGTCGTAGTGGAACGGGCCCGCGACGGCGATCCGGTCCAGCTTCGTGCCGGCCAGGAACGCGGGGCCGCCCCAGGCGAGCACGCCGAGCGCGTAGAGGGTCAGCAGGGCGAGCACAGCCGGTACCAGTGGCATCCGTCGTTGCTTTTCCAGGCCCTGCAACGGATCGGCGATGTCCTTGCGCTGCCGCAGCAGGACGCCGACGGCGGCGACGCCGGCGAACGCGAGCAGCAGGCCCAGCGCGGCCCGGCCGATCAGCAGCGTGTTGGTGCCGAAGTAGATGGTGCCGCCCAGCTGGTAGCTCACCACCGGGCCGAACCCGAAGAGCAGGAAGTATGCGGCCAGGTAGGCCAGCATGTCCCGGCGTCCCCCCACGACCAGCAGCAGCGGCACGGCCAGCGCGGCCAGGCCGGCCGACCACCAGGGCTGGTTCGCGAGGTCAAAGGGCACGCCGCAGCACCTCCCACTTGAGTCCGCAGTGGACGGCGGCGGCGGCCGCGGTGGCCCAGGCGGCGCCGAGCACCCCGTAGCGGGGCACCAGGACCAGCGCGGCCAGGGCGGCGGCGACGAGCACGACCGCGTTCACGGCGAGCTGGCCGGTGAAGCGGCGGGCCGCGGACAGGCCGGCGTCGAGCACGAAGCACAGCCCGCCGAGCGCGGTGGCCAGGGTCAGCACCGTCAGGACGCGACCGGCCTGCGGACCCGAGTACTGCCAGCCGTAGAGCCGGTACAGGAGGCTGGAGCCGAACAGCGCGGCCGCCCACACGCCGAGACCGCCGGCGACGCCGACACCGAGCAGGGACTGCACGAGCAAACCGCGGAAGCCTTGGGGGGTACCGTTGCGACGCAGCTCGGTCAGCCGCGGCAGCAGGGTCTGTGCGATGGCCGAGAAGAACACGTTCCCGGTGAGCACCAGATAGCCGGCGGCGGCGAACACGCCGAGCGCGATCGCGCCCTGGCGGTCCTGCAGGACATACCGCGGCACGTTGATCGTCAGCGACGACAGCCCGGAGGCCAGCCCCAGCGGCGCCGCGATCCACAGCAGCTCCAGGACACCGCCGCCGGCCCGGTGCGTGTGCTGCTTGGCCCGCGGGTCGGGCCGGTTGTGGAAGCGGCCGGCGAACGGGGCGCAGCACACCACCCAGGTCAGCAGCGACGCCCCGGCGGAGCCGGCCGCGGCCCAGGCGATGCTGCTGGTCCCGTAGAGCAGGGCGGCGACCATCACCACGGTCAGGCCGCCGTTGACGAGCTGGGCGATGGCGATGCTGCGCTGGTCGTGGTGGCGCTGCAGGAGGCCGAGGTAGATGTCGCCGACGCCGTCGAAGGCCTTGGCCGCGCCGATGAGCAGGACCACCGCGGCCGGCAGGTCGAACAGCAGCACGGCGGCGGCGATGACGCCCATGGCCAGCCCCATGCCGGCCAGCCGGATGGACAGGTAGCGCTTGAACGGGTGCTCGCCGTTGGGGTCGGTGACCAGGACCGTGCGCAGCGACAGGTTGGCCAGCAGCACGACGGGCGCGCCGACGGCCAGGCCGAGCGCGTAGGCGCCGACCATCGCCGGGTCGCCCAGCCGGGCGACGACGACGAGGACGAACCACTGGCACAGGGCGTAGCCGCCGTTGCCGGCCACGCTCCAGCTGAGGTTGCCGGTGAAGCTCGGCAGGGCGCTCGGACGATGCCGCCGCCGGCCGACTCGGTCTCGCCGACGAAGGCCTGTGTCGCCTGACTGCCGGGTGGTGGTCATCGGGCGGCCTTTTCGAGTACGTCGGCCACGGCGCGGGCGGCCGGGCGCTGGGCGAAGAGGCGCTCGGCCCGGTCGCGGGCCAGCTCGCCCCGGCGTCTGAGGGCACCGGTCAGGAAGTCGGCGTAGGCCCGGCGCAGCGCCCCCAGCAGGGCCGGTGGATCGTCGGCCGGCACCACCCAGCCCGACGCCGGGTCGACGACCTCGGGCAGGGCCCCGGCGTCGGAGACGATGCTGGGCACGCCCATGGCCGCGGCCTCGACCGCGGCGCCGTGGTTCTCCGACAGCGACGGGCTGACGCTGAGGTCGGCCGCCGCGTAGCAGTCGCGCACGTCGAGGACCGACTCGTGCCACTCGATGCTCGGGTCGCCGGCGACGTCGAAGCGCTCCAGCAGCTCGCGCTTGTGTGCGGCGCCGGCCGCGTCGAAGCCGCCGCCGAGCAGGACCAGCTTCGCGTCCGGGCGGTCCTTCGCGAACGCCTTCCAGGCCTGCAGGAGCACGTCGTGGCCCTTCACGCCGCGGCCCGGGCGGATCAGGCGCTTGGGGGCGTAGACGTAGGCGACCATGCACACGACGAACGTGTCGTCCCCGGCGCAGAGGGCGTCGCGGGCCGCGGCCCGATGGGCCTCCGACGGCGGGGTGAAGTCGTCGGTGTCGACGCCGTAGGGGATCGCCGGGGTCCGCGCTTCGCTGAGGCCGATCGCGCGGTAGAGCTTCGCGATGTGCTCGCTGCCGCCGATGGTGACGTCGTCGAGCCGGCACAGGAGCCGCTCGGCCGACCGGATCAGCGGCGACTCCAGGAACAGCGGCCCCGGCACCATGTGCACCTTGGCCGCGCCGAGGCCGAGCCCGGCCAGCCGGCAGGCCAGCGCGGACGCGTACAGGTGGTAGTGCAGCACGTCCGGGGCGATGGCCCGCAGCTGCCGGCGCAGCCCCAGCAGGCCGGTCAGGGTCTTCGGCGACGGCCCGAAGCGGAAGTCGAACGCCGACTGGACGACGTCGACGCCCCGGTCGTGCAGGGCCTTGCGCAGCCGCCCTTCGCTCCCGGGTGGTAGGACCGCGACCACCTCGTGGCCGCGCTCGCGCAGCTCGTCGACGTGCGGCAGGGTCCAGCGCCCGCCCTCGTCGGTCTTCAGCACCAGCGCGACTCTCATTTCGCCGGGACCCCCTTCACGGTCGTCTTGGCCTCGACGTCGCGGGTCACGCACGCGCCGGCCCCGACAGTCGCGTCGGCGCCGACCCGCAGGCCCTGCAGCACGCAGGCGGTGGTGCCGATGAGCACGCCGGGGCCGATGTGGCAGTCGCCGGAGATCGCGGCGAGCGGGTTGACCTGGACGAAGTCGGCGAGCACGGTGTCGTGCCCGACGGTGCAGTTCTGGTTGAGGTGCACGTGCCGGCCGATGGTGACGTTGGTGGTGACCCGGGCCCCGGGGAACGCCACGAACCCCTCGCCGGTGACCACGTCCGGGCCGATGGTGGCCGCCGGGTGCACCAGGGTCGCCGCGGCCAGGCCGTGCAGGCGCAGGTCGTCGTCGATGCGGGCGCGGATGCGGGGGTCGCCGATGCCGATGACGTAGCCGATGGAGGGCCGCTCGTCGCTCAGCCGCGCGCTGGGGCCCAGGAACGGCACGCCGAGCGCGGCGATCCGGTCCAGGTTGCGCTGGCTCGGGCCGTCGTCGACGAAGCCCCGGACCGGCAGCCCGGCCGCCCGCGCGATCATGAGCAGCTCCCGGCCGTGGCCCCCGCAGCCGACGATGACCAAGCCGTTCTTCATCGCGGTACACCCTCGAACTCGTGGGCGGTTGCCGAGCCTTCGGCACTGATGCCGTCGCGGCGCAGCACGATGCGGACCGTCTCGGCCAGGATGCGCAGGTCCAGCCCCAGCGACCGGTTGCGCACGTACTCCAGGTCGTAGGCGAACTTCTGCTCCCAGCTCAGCGCGTTGCGCCCGCGCACCTGGGCCAGGCCGGTGATGCCGGGGCGCACGTCGTGGCGGCGGCGCTGCTCGGCGGTGTAGCGCTCGAGGTAGGTCAGCGGCAGCGGCCGCGGTCCGATGAGGCTCATGTCTCCCCGTAGCACGTTCCAGAGCGCCGGGAGCTCATCGAGGCTCGATGCGCGCAGGAACTTCCCGGCCGGGGTGAGCCGCTCGGCGTCGCTGCCCGGGCCTTCGCGCATCGAACGGAACTTGACGAGCGTGAACGGTTTGCCGTGGCGGCCGGCCCGCTCCTGGCGGAACAGCACCGGCCCGCCGAGCGCGAACCGGACGAAGACCGCGGTGGCCGCGATGACGGGCGCCAGCACGACCGCGGCGGCGGAGGCGGCCAGCAGGTCGAGCGGCCGTCTCATCGGGCATCGAGGAACTCGCCGATGGCGTCGAAGATGCGGCGCTGGGCGTCCTCGCGCAGGCTGGAGCCGCTCGGCAGGTTGAGGCCGGTGGCGAAGAGCCGGTCGGCGACGCCCGTGACCGCGGCCCGGTGGCCGCGGAAGACCGGCTGGGCGTGCATCGGCTTCCACACCGGGCGGGTCTCGATGTCGTGGCGGGCGAGCCAGGCGCCGAGGTCGGCGGCGGCCCAGCCGGCCCGCTCCGGCTCCACGATCAGCGTGGTCAGCCACGCGTTGGCGCCCGGGTCGTCGCCGAGCAGCCGGGTGCCGTCGGTGGCGGCGAAGAGCTTCAGGTAGCGCTCCCGCAGCTGCCGGCGCCGGGCGATCATCTCGTCGAGCCGGGTCAGCTGGGCCCGGCCGACCGCCGCGAGGAGGTTGCTGAGGCGGTAGTTGTAGCCGACGTCGCGGTGCTCGTAGTGCGCGACCGGCTCGCGGGCCTGGGTGGCGAGGTGCCGGCAGCGGGCGGCCAGGTCCTTGTCGTCGGTGACGAGCATGCCGCCGCCGGACGTGGTGAGGATCTTGTTGCCGTTGAACGACAGCGCCGCGGCCCGGCCGAACGAGCCGGCCGGACGGCCGCCGCGGGTCGAGCCGAGCGCCTCGGCGGCGTCCTCGAGCACGGGCACGCCGAGATCCTCCAGCGAGGCGTACTCCGCGACCGCCCCGAACAGGTCGACCGGGACGATCGCGGCGACGGTGCGGCCCTCCCGGCGCAGCTCGGCGACCGTGGCCGCGGTCAGGTCGGGGTCGAGGTTGCCGTCGCCGGGGAGGCTGTCGACGAAGACCGGTTCGGCGCCGGTGTACACCACCGCGTTCGCCGTCGCCGCGAACGTCAGCGTCGGCACGATCACCGCGTCGCCCGGCCGCACGCCGAGCGCGATGAGCCCCAGGTGCAGGGCCGCGGTGCCGGAGCTGAGCCCGACGGCGTGCGCGGCGCCGCACCGCCGGGCGATCTCGGCCTCGAACGCGTCGAGATCCGGCCCGACGGGCGCGACCCACCCGGACCTCAGCGCGTTGACCAGATAGCGCTCCTCGACACCGGAAACGTCGGGTGCCGAAAGGAAGATCCGCGTGTTCACCTCATACCCCCGCTGGAGTCGGCCCTGATGCTGTTCGTCTGCCGGGCCAACCGGTGCCGGTCCGCCATGGCCGAGCGGCTGGCCCGCACCCTCGGCCTGGACGCCGCGAGCGCCGGCACGCACGCCGTGCCCGGGCTCGAGCTGCCGGAGCACGCCCGGACCGTCCTGCTCGAGCACGGCGCCGACCCGGAGGGCTTCACCAGCCGCCGGGTGGTGCCGTCGCTGCTGCTGGGCGCGTCGCTGATCCTGACCGCGACCCGGGCCGAGCGGGCGCACTGCGTGACCCTGGCCCCGGTGACGGCGGCACGGACGTTCACGCTGCGCCAGTACGCCCGATACGCCGCCGCCGTGCCCGACGGCCCGCTGACGCTGCGGGAGATCGGCGCCGTGCGGGGCCGGCTGCAGCCCGGCAAGCCGGCCGACGACGACCTCGAGGACCCCTTCGGCGGCCCGATCGAGGGCTTCCGCGTCTGTGCTGACACGATCGCGGACATCCTCAGGCCCCTCGCGTCCCGGCTTTGATCGGCGCCGGCTCGTCCTTGGGCTGCGCGGGCGCGGCCGGTAAGGCGCGCTGGGGGCGGTCGGCCTCGGCCGGGCCGTAGTAGGCGTAGGTGTAGCCGTCGCCGTTGCCGCCCTTGGCCCCGTTGAGCACGCAGCCGAACAGCCGGGCCGAGACCGCCTCGATCGCCTCGACCGCGGCCTGGGCCTGGGTGACCGTCGTCCGGCCGGCCCGGGTCACCAGCACGGCCCCGTCGGCCCGGCTGGCGACCACGGCCGCGTCGGTGACGACCAGCAGCGGCGAGGTGTCGACGACGACGTACTCATAGTCCTCGCTCACCTCGGCCAGCAGGCGGGTCATCTGCTGCGAGCCGAGCAGCTCGCTCGGGTTGGGCGGGATCGTGCCGCTGCACAGCACGAACAGCTCCTGCTCGCCCCAGCGCTGCACGGCCGTGGCCACGTCGACCTGCCCGACGAGCACGTTGGTCAGGCCGACCGCGCCCTCCAGGTCCAGGTACTCGGCCAGCTTCGGGCGGCGCACGTCGGCGTCGACCAGCAGCACCCGGTGCCCGGCCTCGGCGAGCACGATCGCCAGGTTGCAGGCGATCGTGGACTTGCCCTCGTCGGGCAGCGCGCTGGTCACCACGACGCAGCGGGCCCGCCGGTCCGGGTCGACGAACTGCAGGTTGGTGCGCAGGTGCCGCATGGCCTCGCCGCGCGGCGACCAGGCCGCGTCCTCCACGAGCAGCGGGGATTCGATCGCGTGCGTGTCGTGCGGTACCGCCGCCAGGATCGCCTTTTTGGTCGCCTGACGCAGCGCCGCGACCGACCGGATGCTGTTGTCCAGCAGCTCCCGCAGCACCGCGGCGGCGGCCCCGGCGACCAGGCCGAGCAGGATCGCGATCGCGAAATTGCGGGCCGGCTGCGGGCTGATCGGGTCGGTGCTGACCGACGGCCCGGTGACGACGTCCACGCGCACGGTCGGGCTGGTGCCGCCCGGCGGGGTCTCCAGGGTCGCGACCAGCTCGGCGAACTTCGTCGCCACGGCCTGGGTGACCCGCAGGGCGCGGTCGCTGTCGGTGTCGATGACGGTGACCTCGAGCAGCACGGTGTCGGGCACCGTGCGGGCGCTGATCCGCTTGCGCACCCCGGGCGCGTCGAGCCCGACGGCCGGGTCGGCCGCGACCGCGCGGGCCAGCCGGTCGCTGCCGACGAGGTTGACGTATGAGCGGGCGCGCTGCTGCGAGAACAGGCCGCCCTGATAGGCGTCGGTGACACCGCTGCTCGGGGTGCTGACGAAGAAGGTGACGCTCGCGGCATAGGTGGGCGCCGTCTGTGCGGTCACCACCACCGCGGCGACCAGCGCCAGGCACGCCGTCGTGGCCACCAGCCACCAGCGTTTGCGGACCGCGCTGACGTAGTCGCGCAGCTCCATGCGCCATGACCTCCCGTAGCCGCTTGCTCCACCCAGCGTGACATCTCGACCGCAGGTTCGGGAGCGATACGGGCTTTTACGCCGAAATGGGACTCTCGTTCGTGAAGAATCGTCGCGTGGACGATCACCGACCCGCGGGGCCCGGGGACTGGCCGGCCGACCTCTACGCCTGGACCGGCGGGCTCGCGCTCGCCGTCGCCATCGCACCGTCGCGGCCGCCGCTGGCCGCCGCCGCGGGCACCATCCTGCTGGCCGCGGCGCTGCACTCGGCGGTGGCGTGGCCGGTGCAGCTGTACCGGCGGCGCTACGAGTACGCCTCGATGGCCTTCTTCCGCGCCCTCGCGGGCACCGTGGTCGTCGTCTGCGGGCTGCTGCTGGTGCTGGCCCCGGCGTCCGGGCTGATCGTGCTGCTCGGCAGCGGGGCCGGGCTGGTGGGGATGGTCGCGATCCGCTGGACGCGGCTGGCCCGGCGGGCCCACTCGACCGCGAAGGCGCCCGTCCTGATCTACGGGGCGGGTGCGGCCGGGCATCGGCTGCTGCGGGCCATGCAGCAGGACCGGCACTGCCGCTATCGCGCGGTGGGCTTCCTGGACGACGATCCGCGCAAGCATCGGCTGCGGATCTCCGGCGTGCCGGTCCTGGGCGGGCGGCCCTCGCTGCGGCGGGCGTTGACGTCGTCCGCCGCGTGCGGCGTGATCTTCGCGGTGCGCAACGAGGACGGGGCGCTGCTGGGGAGCCTGCGGACCGAGATGTCCGAAATTTCAGGATATTTCTTGAAAGTCTTGCCGTCGCTCGACGACTCGCTCGACGTCGGGCAGGTGCGGGATGTGGAGCTGGCCGACCTGCTCGGGCGGCGCCAGATCGACACCGACCTGACCGCGATCGGCGACTACCTGACCGGCAAGCGGGTCCTGGTCACCGGGGCCGGCGGGTCGATCGGCTCGGAGCTGTGCCGCCAGCTGCACCTGTTCGCCCCGGCCGAGCTCATGATGCTCGACCGCGACGAGTCGGCCCTGCACGCGGTCCAGCTCTCCATCCACGGCCGGGCCCTGCTCGACGACCCGTCGCTGATCCTGGCCGACCTGCGCGACGCCGCCACCATCCGGCAGATCTTCACCGACCGCCGGCCCGAGGTGGTCTTCCACGCGGCCGCGCTCAAGCACCTCACGCTGCTGGAGCGGCACCCGGCCGAGGCACTGCAGACCAACGTGCTGGGCACGCTGAACGTCCTGGAGTCGGCGCTCGCCACCGGCGTGCAGCGGCTGGTCAACATCTCCACCGACAAGGCGGCCGACCCGACCAGCGTGCTGGGCTACACGAAGCGGATCACCGAGCGGCTCACCGCCCACCACGGCTTCCTCAACGTCCGCTTCGGCAACGTGCTGGGCAGCCGCGGCTCGGTGGTGATGGCGTTCAAGGCGCAGATCGCCGAGGGCGGGCCGGTGACGGTGACCGACCCGGACGTCACGCGCTACTTCATGACCATCCCCGAGGCCGTGCAGCTGGTCATCCAGGCCGCCGCGATCGGCTCCGGCGGCGAGGCCCTGGTGCTCGACATGGGCACGCCGGTGCGGATCGCCGACCTGGCCCGCCAGCTCATCGGTGACTCGCGGGTCGAGATCGTGTACACCGGCCTGCGCCCCGGCGAGAAGCTGCACGAGGAGCTCCTCGGCCGGGGCGAGGCCGACGTCCGGCCGCTGCACCCGCTGATCTCACACGTCCAGGTGCCACCGCTGGCCCCGGTGCTGGCCCGGGCCCTCGTCGCTTCGTCTCACGACGCCACCGCGCTCGTCGGTGCGATGGCCGACCTGTGCGTGGTGCCCGCCGTCGTCATTGACGTGCCGACGCTGTCTGCCGCGCGTACCAGCTGACGGTCTCGGCCAGCCCCTCGTCGAGGGGCACCGGGCCGTGGCCGGGGAACAGCTCCTGCAGCCGGCTCGACTCGGCCTGGGAGTCACGCACGTCGCCGGGGCGGGCCGGGTCGAAGACCACCTCGACCGGCCGGTCCACCAGCACCCGGATCTTGTCGACCAGCTCCAGCAGCGAGGTCCGGGTGCCGAAGGCCAGGTTCACCGGCGTCGGGCTGGTGACCCGGCGCACCGCGGCATCGGCGAGCAGCTTCGCCACCGACCCGACGAACGTGAAGTCGCGGGTCTGCCGCCCGTCGCCGTGCACGTGGACCGGCTGCCCGCGCAGGGCGGCGTCGGTGAACGTCGGGATGACGGCCGCGTAGGCGTGCCCGACCGACTGCAGCGGCCCGTAGACGTTGAAGAACCGCAGCGCGAGCACCGGCAGCCCGTAGGTCGCCCCGTGGGCCAGGATCGCCGACTCGGCCGCGAGCTTGCTGGCCGCATACGGGCTCTGCGGCCGGGTCGGCAGCTCCTCGTGTTTGGGCAGGGTCTTGGTCGGCCCGTACACCGACGACGAGGACGCCGCGATGATCGGCGTATTGCCGACCCGGCAGGCCTCGAGCACGTGCATGGTCCCGTTGGCGTTGACCAGGTGGCTGCGCATCGGGTCGGCCACCGAGCGCGGCACGCTGGGCCGGGCGGCCAGGTGGATGACGACGTCGGCCTCCCCGACGGCCGCGTCGATCGCGGGCCGGTCGAGGATGCTGCCCACGACCAGCCGCGCGCCGACGCCGTCGAGGTTGTGTTCACTGCCGGTGCTCAGGTCGTCGAACGCGACGACCTCCGACACCCGTGGGTGCGCGGCGAGCTCCCGGCACAGGTTGCCCCCGATGAACCCGGCCCCGCCGGTGACCAAGACTCTCATCGTTCAAGTCCAACGGCATTTTTTCCCAGCAGATACCGCTTTTCCCCCAAATCGGACCAATCGGTTTTTTGTTTAGCCGTTAGACCGACCCTGGCTCAGACCGGACGTGTCTATCACGAACCGGTAGCGCACATCGGAGGCGAGGACCCGCTCGTAGGCCTCGTTGATCCGCTCGACGCCGATGACCTCGATCTGCGCGCCGAGGTTGTGCTCCGCGCAGAAGTCGAGCATCTCCTGGGTTTCGCGCAGCCCGCCGATGATCGAACCGGCCAGGACGCGGCGCTGGAACAGCAGGGAGCCGGCGTGCACCGACATCGGCTCGGCCGGGGCGCCGACGGTCGACAGGACGCCGTCGACGGCCAGGAGCCCCAGGTAGGCGTCGAGGTCGAGCGGGGCGCTGACCGTGTTGAGGATCAGGTCGAACGAGCCCGCCAGGGCCGTGAACGTGTCCGGGTCCTCGGTGGCGTAGTAGGCGGTGGCGCCCAGAGCCAGGCCGTCCTCGCGCTTTTTCAGGCTTTGCGACAATACCGTCACGTCGGCGCCCATCGCGTGTGCGAGCTTGACCGCCATGTGGCCGAGCCCACCGAGGCCGACGACCGCGACCCGCTTGCCGGGCCCGGCCCCCCACCGGCGCAGCGGCGCGTAGGTGGTGATCCCGGCGCAGAGCAGCGGCGCGGCGACGTCGAGGGCGAGGCCGTCCGGGATGCGGCAGACGAACCGCTCCGTGACGACCACCGACTGGGCGTACCCACCCTGGGTTATCTTGCCGTCCCGACCGACGGCGTTGTAGGTCTGGACGTTGCCGTTGACGCAGTATTGCTCCTCACCGCGCCGGCAGTTGACGCACTCACCGCACGAGTCGACGAGGCACCCGACCCCGACCCGGTCCCCGACCGCGAATTTGGTCACGGCGGACCCGACCGCGGTGACGATCCCGGCGATCTCGTGGCCGGGCACGACCGGATAGTTGGCCGGCCCCCACTCGTCGCGCACGGTGTGGATGTCGGAGTGGCAGATCCCGGCGAACTTGATGTCGATCCGCACATCATGCGGCCCGACCTCACGCAGCTCGATGGTGTGCGGGACGAGCGGCTCGCCGGCGGACAGCGCGGCGTAGGCGGCGACAGTGTTGGACATGTGCTCCATGGTTGGCCGCTTCCCGGGCTCCGGGCAGATTCTGCGAAGGGGGTACTGCCAGTGGCTCCTTCGTTCGGTACCGGCCTCGTACGGTTGATGACGTGGGAGAACCGAAGGAGACGGCCGCGGCCGCGCGCCGGCAGATCCGTGAGTTCCTGGCCACCCGCCGCGCGCGGCTGACACCGGAGCAGGCCGGCCTGCCCGTGTACGGCGGCAACCGCCGGGTCAAGGGCCTGCGCCGGGAGGAGGTCGCCACGCTGGCCGGCATCAGCGTGGAGTACTACATCCGCCTGGAACGCGGCGAGGCGGCCGGCGTCTCCGAGTCGGTCCTGGACGGCATCAACCACGCCCTGCAGCTCGACGAGGTCGAACGCGCCCACCTGCTCGACCTGGTCCGCGCCAGCGGCGGCACCCGCCCGCTCCGCGTCGTCGCCACCCGCCCCGGCCTGCGCCCGCCGATCCAGCGCATCCTCGACTCGATGACCACGACACCGGCGCTGGTCTACAGCGGCCGCCTCGACATCCTGGGCGCCAACGCGTTGGGCCGGGCCCTGTTCGCCCCGCTCTACGCCGACCCGCTCCGCCCGGTCAACATGGCGCGGTTCGCCTTCCTCGACCCGGCCGCCCGCACCTTCTGGCGCGACTGGCCCACCATCGCCGACGACAACGCCAACGCGCTGCGCGTCGAGGTCGGCCGCAACCCGTGCGAGTGCGACACCGACCTGACCGCCCTGATCGGCGACCTGTCCACCCGCAGCGAAGACTTCCGCACCCGCTGGGCCCGCCACGACGTCCACCTCCACACCACCGGCGTGAAGCGCATCCACCACCCGGTCGTCGGCGACCTCGAGCTGCCCTACGAGGCCACCCCGCTGGCCGCCGACCCGGGCCAGACCCTGCTCATGTACACCGCCGAGCCGGACACCCCAAGCGCCGACGCCCTCCGGCTGCTGTCCAGCTGGGCCGCCTCCGAACAGCCCGAGGACCACTCGACCCGCCGCTGACACCCGTCAGAGTGGTCGTTCGACGAGGTGGCGCAGGACGAGCGGGCCGGGCACCTGGATCAGGCGGCCGCCCTCGTCGATGCGGCCCAGCTGCACAGCGGCCAGCCCGAGCGCACCGGCGAGGGCGGCGATGCGGTCGCCGGCCGCCGGCTCGTCGGCCGCGATGAAGACCACGCGCCGGCCGGCCCCGGCGTCGAGCTCGGCGGTCAGGGTGGCCGCGGGGAGCTGGTTGAAGGCTTTGACGACGGTCGCGCCGGGCAGCATGCCGGCCGTGTAGTGGGCGGACGCCCGGCCCTGGAGGACATCCTCGGAGCCGGGACTGTAGTGGGCGTTGGTGGTGTCGACGACGAGCTTGCCGGTCCAGTCCGGCCGGGCGGCACCAACCTGAGGGATCGCCGGGAACGGGACGGCCAGGAAGATGATCTCGCGCTCCAGCGCCTCGGTCAGCGACAAGGGCCGGAGGGCGGGCCCACGCGAGGCCGCCAGCTCGCGCAGGGAGTCCGGGCCGCGCGTATTGGCGATGCCGACCTCGATGCCGGCCCGCGTGAACAGTTCGGCCAGGGCGGCTCCAATCTTGCCGCTGCCGACGATGGCGTAGCGGTCAGTGTCAGTCGCGTCCATCAGGCCCACCGCACCACGTCGTCGTGGGCCAGGCGCGGCAGGCGGGGGAGCCAGGCGTCCGGGCCGGGGTGGCCGATGTTGACGACCAGGATCGAGCGCAGCCGGCCGTCCGGGAAGAACTCGGCATCCACGCCGGCGGTGTCGAAGCCGCCCATCGGGCCGGCGGCCAGGCCCTGGGCGCGCACGGCGAGGATGAAGTAGCCCGCCTGCAGGGTCGCGTTGAACGAGGCCGTCCGCGCGCGCAGGGTGTCGTCGCCGGCGTAGACGTCGCGCAGTTGGGGGCGGAAAGGCAGTACCGCCGGGATGTGCTCGTGAAAATCGGTGTCCATGGCCAGCACGGCGACCGCGGGGGCGGCCGCCGTCTTGGCCCGGTTGCCCTCGTTCATGTGCGTGACGAGCCGGTCGCGGCCGGCGCCCGGGCGCACGTAGAGCACGCGCAGGGGCTGCGAGTTGGCCGAGGTCGGCGCCCACCGGGTCAGCTCCCAGATCTGCGTCAGCTCGGCGTCGGTCACCGGAGTGGCGGTGAAGGTGTTGGCCGTGCGGGCGCCGGTGAAGAGCAGGTCCTTGGCGGTGTCGTCCAAGCGCTGCAGCGCACAGGTCATGACTGCCTCCCTTTGGTTGATGTGTTAACCAAAGCCTAGGCCGATTTGGTTAATGCATCAACCAAAGTGTGAGCGGCGTCGCTCAAACGCCGGCGGCGTCGCTCAGTCGTCGGCGGCGTCGAGGGCGGCCAGGCGCCGGCGGACCTTGTCGGCGATCGTGGCCAGGGTCCGCAGCTCGGCCGCGGTGAGCTGGTCGATCACCGCCTCGCGGGCGTCGGCGACGTGCCGGCGGGCCGCGGCGGAGATCAGCTCCCGGCCCGCGGCGGTGACGGTGACGACCGCGCCCCGCTGGTCGGCCTGGGACCGTTCGCGGGTCACCAGGCCGCGGCCCTGCATGCGGGTCAGGTGCTGGGAGAGCCGGCTCTTCTCCCACTGCAGCCGGTCACCGAGCTCGAACGAGCGCAGCCGCCCGCCGACCGCCTCCGACAGGTGGGCCAGCACCTGATAGTCGGCGTGTGACAGGCCGCAGCGGGTGCGGAGCCGGCGGTCGATGAAGGCCGACAGGCCGTCCCCCATCGCCATGAGGCCGCGCCAGGCGCGCTCCTCCTGCTCGTTCAACCACCGCGGCTCCGTCACACCGCCCACAGTAGGGCGACCTCAGATGGAGGCCACCCGCGGCAGGATCTTTTCGGCCAGGCCGTTGGCGAACTCGACCGGGTTGCGGTCGGGCATGGTCATGACCTCGGTGATGCCGAGGGCCTTGAACGCTTCCACGTCGGCCAGCCAGGCGTCCGGGTCGACCAGGGCCGGCCGGGTGACCAGGGCGGTCTTCACGATCGAGTCGTAGTCGCGGCCTTCGGCCCGGCAGTGTTCGCGCAGGACGTCGAGCTTGTGGGCCAGGTCGTCGGCGGAGGTGCCGAAGAGGTTGCAGGCGTCGGCGTACTTGGCGACCAGGCGCAGCGTCTTCTTCTCGCCGCCGCCACCGATCATGATCATCGGGTGGGGGGTGCTGATCGCGGCCGGCGAGTTGATGATCTCGGCCAGCTGGTAGTGCTTGCCGTTGAACTCGCCGCCCTGGCCGCTCCACATCTGCAGGGCGATCTGCAGCGTCTCCTCCAGGCGCTCGAAGCGCTCGGCCATCGGCACCACGGGCACGCCCAGGCCACGCTGCTCGCGCTCGTACCAGCTGGCCCCGATGCCCAGGCGGGCGCGGCCGCCGGAGAGGACGTCGAGCGTGGTGACGATCTTCGCCAGGAGACCCGGGTGGCGGTACATCACACCGGTGACCAGCAGCCCCAGCGTCATCTTCTGCGTCAACCCGGCCACGTAGCCCAGCGTCGTGTAGCCCTCCAGCATCGGCTCCTCGGCCGGGGCCATCTGATCCATCTGGAAGTAGTGGTCCATGACCGTGAACGAGTCGACGCCCGCCTGCTCGGCGATGGTCACGGTCTCGCGCAGCGTGGGGCCGATCGCGGTGGGCTCGGCGGGGTTGGAGAAGTTCCAGTAGTGCAGACCTAGCTTCATAGCCCCATTGTTGCCGCGCTCTCCCGCAGCCGCGCGTGAACACCGTCGTACGCGCGGGCGCCGCGCAGGTAGCGCTTGGCCACCTTGGCGACCATCGTGTAGTTGGTGTCGCACACGTTGCCGACCGGCGCCTCGCCGGCCTGGCTGACGAGCTGCAGGGAGTCGAGCTCGTCGAGGCCGGTGAGGCCGCTGACCCAGGTGACGAGGTCGTGCTGGCTGATCCGGTAGGCGTCCTCGAGCGGCCGGGCCGAGCCGGTGCTCATGATGCACTCGTCGGACTCGAGGCGCGGCCACGGTGTCGGCACGCCCTTGAGCAGCTCGACGATGAGCGTTGTCCGCATCGCGCACTCGACGGCCACCCCGCTCACCTCGCCGTGTCCCTGGCGCGCATGTCCGTCGCCGAGCGCGAACAGTGCACCGTCGACGTTCACGCCGAAGTAGGCGGTCACGCCGGCGCGCAGTTCGGGTGTGTCCATGTTGCCGCCGTGCGCGTCCGGTGTGATCGTCATGCGCGCTTCGAACGCCGCGGGTGCCACGCCGACCGTTCCGTGCATCGGATCGAGCGGCAGGTCCACCACGAAGTCGCTGTTGCGCGCGCTGAAGCGAGCGATGTCGTCGGACAGCTCGTACACCCAGACACGTTCCTCCAACGGCGGCTGCAGCGTGGCGGTGTGTGATGTCGATGTGAGCGCGCCGAAGTGCGGGAACGTGCTCGAGACGGCCCAGTCCCGCGCGGGCTGCAACCGCACGAAGTGCAATGCCAGCGTGTCGCCCGGCTCCGCGCCCTCGACGTGGAACGGTCCGCTCACCGGGTTCAGGAACGGAAACCGCACGACGTCGGTGGGCAGCGTGTCCGGGCCGGTCACGCGGGCGCCGAAGCAGTCCTCCGTGTACACCCGCAGGGCGTCGCCCGGCCGCACGCGGCGCACCGGCGCGCGGCCGCCGAACGTGTACGCCAGTTCGTCGGCCGACGGTTCGTAGACGTGCAGTTCAGTCATTCGCCTGTCCCGAGAGTTGAGGGCGGCGGCCGGTGGCGTAGAGCACCGCGAGGATGATCACGCCGATGCCCAGCCAGGTGAAGCCGAGCATCTGGGCCGCGACCTTGGCGTTGATCACGACGTACAGCAGGATCGCGAACCCGATCAGCGGGAACACCAGGTGCCGCAGCCAGTCCCGGCTCCCCCGGCGCACCACATGGTGCCAGAACACCGACACGTGCAGGGCCAGGAACGCGGTCATCGCGCCGAAGTTGACAAGCGTCGACAGCAGCGTGATCCCGTCGTCGCGGGACCACATGTACAGCCCCAGCCCGAGCGACACCACGGCGACCACGAAGGTGGCGTTGACCGGCACCCGGTGCCGCCGCGAGATGCGGGCCAGGAACGACGGCAGCTGCCGGTCGCGGGCCATCGCGTACAGCAGCCGGGACGTGGCCACCTGCGCGACCAGGGCGTTGGCGAACCCCCAGGCGACCGCGGTGGCGACGGCCGTCAGCGTGGCCAGCCAGGCCCCGCCACCGACCCGCGCGGCGTCGTAGAACGCGGTCCCGCCCGGATCGCCCTCGTCGAGCAGCTTCTGCGGGTCGGGCACGAGCAGCGCGGCGACCCACGTCTGCACGATGAACAGCACCCCGGCGAGCGCGAGCGCGGCCACCATCGACCGCCCGATCTGCCGGGCCTCGCCCCGGTGCTCCTCGGCCAGCATCGAGATACCGTCGAACCCGAGGAACGACAGGACCGCGATCGAGACCGCGCCGAAGACCAAGGGCCAAGAAAAGGTCTCGCTGTTGTACAGCGGTGAGGTGTCGAATCCCCGCCCCTTGCCTTGCGCGAGGGCGACGACGCCGATCACGAGGAAGATGAGGAGCACGACGAGCTCGCCGATCAGCATGAACTTGTTGACGATCGCGGTGAGCTGAATGCCGAGCAGGTTGACCACGGTGTTGAGCACCACGAACGCGACCAGCCAGGCCCAGATCGGCACCGCGCTGACGACCGAGTTCATGGCGACACTGGCGACGAGGTACAGCAGGCTCGGCACCAGCACGTAGTCGAGCAGAATCACCCACCCGGCCAGGAACCCGACGGGCGCCGCGATCCCCCGCCCGGCGTAGCTGTAGACCGATCCGGCCATGGGGAACGCCTTGACCATCTGCGCATACGAGAGCGCCGTGAACACCATGGCCACCATGCCGATCGCATAGGCCAGGGCCACCATCCCGCCGGACCCTTGAAACACACCCCCGAAGATCCCGAACGGCGCGATGGGCACCATGAAAATCAGCCCGTACACCAGCAGATCAGTGAACGAGAGGGAGCGCTGCAGCTCCTGCGTGTATCCGAACCGCTCGATCTCCGGAGGTCCCGCCATGCTGGCCAACGGTAGACCTAATACTTGAAAACGGAAAGATCTCGTTCAGGTGGCGGGCGCGGTGGCCCCTTCGTTCGGCGACGTGGTGCGGTGTTGGCGGGACCGGCGGTACAGCGGGGTGAGGGCCAGGCCGGCCGTGAATGCCCAGCCGTGGTGGTCGCCGGCCGCGATCAGGACCGCCGCGGCGAGCACCGCGATGCCGACCACCGCGAGGTCGGCCCGGCGCGGCCAGCGGGGCCGGGCGAACTGGTAGCACCAGGCGCCGACCACGATGACCGCCATGGCCGCGATCCAGTTCGTGAGGCTGGTCAGGGTGATCGCGAGCAGGAAGTAGCCGACGAACATCAGGGACACCGACGGCGCCTGTTCGCCCAGCACGACGGCCGCCGCGAGCAGGGCCGCGACCCCGAGCACCGCGACCGACGTGCCACCGCCGGGCGGCTCCAGCCAGTAGCCGGTGGCCTGCCCGACCACGCCGCCCACGACGTAGCCGGCCAGCCACCACCGCGGGCCGAGCACGCGCTCGGCGCCGACGCCGATGACCGCGAGGAACAGCATGTTGCTGACGAACTGCGCGGTCCCGGAGACGCCGGGCGACGCCATCTGCGTGAGCAGCGGCGAGAACAGCCGCCACCAGTGCCCCCAGCTGAGGCCGCCGGGGTCCCGCTCCAGCGCCGCGCCCCAGGCCGGTATCGCCCACTGCAGCAGCTCCGCAACCCCGGTCACGACGAAGACGATGGTCGTGACGATCGGAAACCGGCGATCTCTCATGGGCTCAGCGTAGGAAGCCCGAGATCGCCGCGGTACCGACAAATGTCACTGGAATCGCAGGTCAGATCAACCCCGAACGACCCGTCCATGGCCGAGCCGGTGGCTCGGCTGAGTGGGTGTCAGAAGGCGTCGATGACGTCGAAGTCGAGGCCGTCGGCGCGGGCCAGGTAGACCGGCTGGTCCACGTGGCGGGATCGCACGGTGACCGGGCCGCGGCCGCCGGTGATCGTGGTGCCGTCGGCGGTTTGGTCGATGGCGGTTGGGTTGAGGGTGCCGGCTCTGGTGGCCAGCGCGTGTAGCAGGCGGACGCCGTCGTAGCAGGCTTCGGCGTGGCCGTTGAGAACCGGGGCCTGCCAGCCGTAGCGGTGGGTGTAGCGCTCCACGAAGGCCAGGCCCGCGTCGGTTGCCACGTTGCCGAAGTAGCCCATCGTGGCGTACAGCTCGCCCGTGGCGTCGCCGCCGGTGGCCAGCAGACCGTTCTCTTCCAGCGCGGCGCACAGTCTCGGGGCCCGCAGGTGGGAGTCGGCGTACGCGCGGTTGAACTCGGCCAGATCGCTGCCGACCAGGGTGAGCAGGACGGCGTCGGCCCGGCGTCGCGCGATCAGGTCGAGCACGCGGGACGGTTCGAGTTCGCCGAAGGGGACGTAGTGGGACGCCACCACCTGGGCCTGCGCGGCTCGTAGGTAGGCGACGGCGGCGTGGTGGAGCATCCTCGGCCATACGTAGTCGTTGCCGATCAGCGCCCAGCGGCGGGCCCGGCGGTTGCTCACCAGCCAGTCCAAGGCCGGGCGTAGCTGGCGGGCCGGGGTTTCGCCCAGGAGGTAGACGCCCGGGGAGTGTTCGCCGCCCTCGTACGGGGGTGTGAAAACGTACGGGATGCGGCCGTGCAGCGCTTTGACCGTGGCCACGCGGACGTCGCTGGCGTGGGTGCCCACCACCGCGGCTATCGCGCCCGACTGCGTCAGGTCCGACAGCTCGGCGGCGACCGTCCGCGGGTGGCGGCCGGCGTCCACGAGCACCAGCTCCAGCGGGCGGCCCAGGAGGCCGCCGGCCGCGTTGAGCTCGGCCACGGCCAGGCGGGCGCAGTTGAGCACGGCCGGTGCCATCATGCCCAGCGTGCCCGACGTCGGCACGGCCAGCGCCACGCGGAGCGCACCGCCCGGCTCGGGCGGCAGCAGGCGCGCCTCGAGCGGGTCGGAGACCAACCGGACCTCATCCACGTCGCCGAGTATCTTTCCAATGGCGGGCGAAGGGTAGGGGGCGACCATGGTGGATGCGATCGGGCTGCGCGCACACCTCGGATACGTGCTGAGCGAAGCCGAGCGGGCGGTCAACCGCGGGCTGGCGGCGGCGCTGCAGTCCGAGGGGGTCACCGTCGAGCAGTGGCGCATCCTGCAGGCCCTCTCCGACGGGCGCGGACATTCGATGGGCGACCTGGCCGAGGCCGCGCTCATGCCCCACCCGACGCTGACGAAGGCCGTCGACCGGCTCGTCGACGGCGCGCTCGTCTACCGCCGGCAGGACCCCAACGACCGCCGCCGCGTCGCCGTGTACCTCTCCGAGTCCGGCACCGCCCTCCTCGCCCGCCTCGACCACGCCGCCACCGGGCACCACCGCGCCGTGGAGAACGTGTTCGGCAGCGAACGGGCCGAGCGCCTCATGCGCGAGCTGACCGACCTGATCGACTCGGTGCGGTAGCGGCGTGCGGCTCAAGGCGACGGTTCTCAACGCGTCCGACGCGGGGCGGCTCGCCCGCTTCTACTCCGCGCTGCTCGAGTGGCCGATCGACAAGCAGGAAGACGGCTGGGTCACCCTGCGCGATCCGGCCGGCGGGGCGGCGTTGTCGTTGCAGACCGAGGAGTTGTACCGCCCGCCCGTCTGGCCCGCCGCCGAGCACACCCAGCAGATGATGATGCACCTCGACATCGCCTGCGACGACCTCACGGCCGCGGTCGCCCGGGCCGTCGAGCTCGGGGCCACGGTCGCCGAGTGGCAGCCCCAGGACGACGTCCGCGTGTGCCTCGACCCGGACGGCCACCCGTTCTGCCTGTACGTGCCCTGAGCAGGTCTTTGTCATCCGGTTGGCGGCGGAGTGCATCCCGCGCTGACGACAACGCGTCTGCACCCGGGCGGCTACCTTAAGTGGACCAGCCCGGCGACGGGCTGACGGGAAGGCAGTGATCCGCCGGGCGACATTTTGGTCGCCGAATCGGCCCGGCGGGGAGCCAGTGGCGAAACCGGCCCCGGACAACGTTTTACGTGTTCCATGGGGCAATCCGGTGCGCTCGTTCTGACGTTCGCTTCCGAATTCTCCGTTCCATCCGCTCCAGCGTTCGCTCGCCGCGTGTCCCGCGGTCGCTGCGTCGTGCCCAAATCCTGAGGGAGTCGTCATGCAGAAGCTCGTCATCGGCATCGCCACCGCGGTCGCCGCCGGCGTGGTGGCGCTCGGGATCGGCATCGACCTGGCACACCATGGCACCGCTGCGCAGCACGCGCCGACGGCGGAGAGCCGGCCCGCGAAAGACGGGGAGATGCCGCCGCCGCCCGCGCCGAAGCAGCTCCGGCCGTCCGAGCGGGTCGTCGTCAACGGCAAGTAGCGCACCAGAACCGCCACCTGAGATTCGGGAGAGCTCGTGTTCCAGTCCAAGAAGCAGAAGATCGCCGCGATCGGTGCGACCGCTGCGGCCGTCCTCGTCGGCGTCGGCGCCACCGCCTACGGTGCCGTGCCGGACTCCGGCACCGGCATGATCACCGGCTGCCGCAACACCAGCACCGGCGCGCTGCGGGTCATCGACTACCAGGGCGGCGCGCGCTGCAAGACCGGCGAGAAGCAGATCCAGTGGAACAGCCAGGGCGTGAAGGGTGCCACCGGCGCCACCGGCGCGACGGGTAACACCGGCGCCCAGGGCCCGGCCGGCCCGGTCGGCCCGCCCGGAGCCAAGGGCGCGACCGGCGCCACCGGTGCCACTGGCGCGACGGGCGCGACCGGCGCCACGGGTGCTGCCGGCGCGAAGGGTGCCACCGGCGCGACCGGCGCTACGGGTGCAACCGGCGCCGCCGGTGCCGCCGGGGCCAAGGGCGACAAGGGTGACACCGGCGCTCAGGGTGCCACGGGCGCTCAGGGTGCGACCGGCGCTCAGGGTGCCACCGGCGCCGCTGGTGCTCAGGGCGAGAAGGGCGACACCGGCGCGACCGGCGCTCAGGGTGCCACTGGCGCTCAGGGCGAAAAGGGCGACACGGGTGCCACCGGAGCTCAGGGTGCTACTGGCGCTCAGGGCGAAAAGGGCGAGACCGGTGCCACCGGTGCGACCGGGGCGCAGGGCGAGCAGGGCGTCAAGGGCGACACCGGCGCCCAGGGCGTCCAGGGCGAGACCGGCGCTGCTGGTGCGACCGGCGCGACCGGGGCTCAGGGCGAGAAGGGCGACACCGGCGCGACCGGGGCCCAGGGCGTCCAGGGTGAGAAGGGCGAGACCGGAGCCACCGGCGCGCAGGGGCTGCAGGGCATCCCCGGCGCTGACGGCAAGGACGGCGCCACCGGGCCGCAGGGTGTGCAAGGTGAGAAGGGCGACACCGGCGCGGCCGGGGCCGTCGGTGCTCAGGGTGAGAAGGGCGAGACCGGCGCGACCGGGGCGCAGGGGCTGCCGGGCATGCCGGGCGCGAGCGCGTATGACGTCGCGAAGGCCGCGGACCCGACGGTCGGGACGGTCGACGAGTGGCTGCAGTCGCTCGTCGGGCACGGTACCGATGGAAAAGATGCTTATCAGATGGCGCTCGACTATGGACTCTTCACCGGCACGCCCGAGGCGTGGCTGGCGTCGCTGAAGGGTGTTGTCGGTGCCGCCGGGGCCCAGGGTGAGCAGGGTGCCGTGGGCGCGACCGGTGCCGCCGGCGCGAAGGGCACCGACGGGCTCGCCGGCAAGGACGGCTCGGCCGGCAAGGACGGGGCCAACGGCTCGTCGATCCTGACCGGTGCCGGTGTGCCGGCGGGGACGGTCGGCTCGGTCGGTGACGTGTACCTGAACACGACGGACTTCTCGATGTACAAGAAGACCGACGCCACCACCTGGGCCGCCATCGGCAGCATCAAGGGCGCGGCCGGGGCGGCCGGCGCGACGGGCGCCACCGGGGCCACGGGCGCGACGGGTGCGGCCGGCGCGGGCTACACGAAGGTCACGGCGGCGACCGCGACGACGATCGCCAGCAACGTCAGCGGCTCGCGGACCTACACGTTCAGCTGCGCCACCGGCGTCGTCCTGGGCGGCTCCATCGCGATCAACTCCGGCAGCCTGTCGCAGAGCGGCTCGGCCCGGGACGTGACCGACGAGGCCGGCAAGGCCTGGGTCTTCACGATCACCCGCAGCGGTGTCGGCTCGGCGTCCTTCACCCCGACCCTCTACTGCGCCAGCTGACGCGACACCCCTTGCGAGGGCCCCGGCTCGACACCTCGGAGCCGGGGCCCTCGTAACAAAAACCTCTTCAACAAGCCCGCGCAACACAGCCAGAAAGGCGAACCAGAGTGCGCATCTCGGTGAAGCTGGTGGGGTCGGCCGTCGTCGGCGCCATCGCCGCGAGCGGACTGGGCACGGTGGCACACGCCGCGGCCCCGGCCGTCACCGCGGTCACCCCGAAGAACGGGGCGACGGGGGTCGCGGCCACGGCCCGTCCGACGATCACGTTCAACGACCCGACCGACCCGGCCTCGCTGCGGTACTCGTTCGTCAAGACCGCCGGCGGCGCGTCCGTCCCGTCCTACTACACGTATGACGCGCCCACGCACACGTTCACGTTCAGCCCGCGGGCGGCGCTGGCCGACTCGACGCGGTACACGATCACCGTCAAGGTCAAGGGCGCCTCCGGCGTGCTGAGCGACCAGTACATCTGGGCCTTCACCACCGGTGTCACCGACCGCACCGCCCCGTCGGCGCCGTCCGCGCTCAACGTGAGCGACGTGACCACCACCGGTGCCACGGTGAGCTGGGGCGCTTCCAGCGACGACACCGGCGTTTCGGAATACCGCATTTTCGACGGTACTGCGCAGACGCCGATCGCCACCCTGACCGGCGCCCCGCCGGCGACGACCACCACGTTGTCCGGTCTGACGCCGACGACTGCGCATTCGCTCACCGTGAAGGCTGTCGACGCCGCCGGCAACGTCTCGGCCGCCAGCTCGGCCGCCGAGTTCACGACGCTGACCCCGCCGCCCCCGCCGGACGTGACCGCGCCGACCGCCCCGGGTGCGCCGGTCGCGGGCGAGCTCACCTCGACGAGCGTCGCGCTCTCGTGGACCGCGTCGACGGACGACCAGGGCGTCGTGTCCTACCGCGTCACCGGTGGCCCGAGCGTGCAGACGGTCACCGCGACCAGCGCGACGATCTCCGGATTGAGCGCGCGCACGCAGTACACCTTCAGCGTCGAAGCTCTTGACGCGGCCGGCAATGTCTCCTCGGCCTCACCGTCGACGATCGTGACGACGCCGGCGACGCCGCTCGTCGACGCCCGCAACGGCGCCGGCATCCCGGGCGCGACCGGCAAGACCCTGGTTTTGTACGACACGACGGGCCCGTACGGGTTCCTGGGTGAGCAGTACGCGATCGCGACCTCGCAGCTGTCCTCGCACTTCGGCGACTGGACCGCGCAGCCCGTCGTGAACTACACGGCCGGCGAGCTGAACGACTACCAGGCCGTCATCTACATGGGCTCGACCTACGACGAGCCGCTGCCGACCGCGTTCCTCGACGACGTGACCGCGACGACCAAGCCGGTCATCTGGGTGTACGACAACATCTGGCAGCTCACGGCCCGCGACCCGAACTTCGCCGCCAACCGCGGCTTCACCTGGAAGTCGTTCGACGTGTCGGCGGTGTCGAAGGTCAACTACGAGGGCAAGACGTTCAGCCGCGACCCGCAGAACATGGCCGGCATCATGGACACCGTCATCTACGACGAGACCAAGGCCACCGCGATCGGCAACGCCGTGCGCGACAGCGACAGCTCCGCGTTCTCGTGGGGCGTCCGCTCCGGCAACTTCACCTACCTCGGCGAGATCCCCTACTCGTACATGGCCACCAACGACCGGTACGTCGCCTTCGCCAACCTCCTCGAGGAGGCGCTCGCGCCGAACACGGTCGAGCGGCACCGGGCCCTGGTCCGCATCGAAGACGTCGGCCCCGACGCCGACCCGGCCGAGCTCAACGCGATCACGACCTACCTGTCGAGCATGAACGTGCCGTTCTCCGTCGCGGTGTACTCGCGGTACATCGACGCGAAGGGCGCCTACAACAACGGCGTGCCCGAGGACTACACCCTCGCCGACCGCCCGCTCGTCATCCAGGCGCTGAAGAACATGCAGGCGCACGGCGGGACGCTGCTGATGCACGGCTACACGCACCAGTACGCGTCGAAGGACAACCCGTACAACGGCGTCAGCGCCGACGACTTCGAGTTCTACACGGCCCACGTCGACCCGGTCACCAACAACGTCATCTACGACGGCCCGGTCGCCGAGGACTCGCAGGCCTGGGCCCAGTCCCGGATCGACAGCGCGTTCGCCGAGTTCGCCAAGGCCGGCCTGGCCAAGCCGACGATCTTCGAGTTCCCGCACTACGCCGGCAGCGACGCCTCGAACCGCGCCGTGGCGGCCACGTTCAATACCCGCTACGACCGCGGCCTGTACTCCTCCGGCGCCCTGCGCGGCGGCGACCTCGACAACACGCGGATCATCGGCCAGTTCTTCCCGTACACCGTCCGCGACATCTACGGCGTCCTGACCTACCCGGAGAACCTGGGCAACATCGAACTGGAGCCGTACAACAACCACCCGGCGATGCTCCCGGCCGACCTGGTCAACTCCGCCCAGCTGAACACCACCGTGAAGGACGGCGTGGCGAGCTTCTTCTTCCACCCGTACGTCCCGGTCAGCTACCTGAAGGACACGGTCGAAGGCATCCAGGCCGCCGGCTACACCTTCGTCCCGGCCTCGTCGATGTAAGCCACTGCTCCCTCCTGTAGGACGAAATGTCCGGCGACTCCGTCGCCGGACATTTCGCCTTTATCCCCATAAAACGGGGGGCTGGAGGCGGTAGCGGCGTTAGCGGCGCTATGTAAGGCGTGCGGTGCTGGCGGCGCTGCGTAAGAGCGCGGCGCTGGTGGCGGTGCGGCGCGGCGCGGGCGGTGCGGCGCAAAGCGGTGCGGCGTTCGCGGCGTTGGCGGCGCCGCGGGCGTCGTGTTTTCGGCACCGCAATTACTACGGACGCCGAAGGGAGGCCCCCTGGGGCCGACCGGTGTCTGGCGGGAGCAGCGGACCGCAATCACCGCGGACCCGAGTAATGGCCTTTCGGCTTCTCCGGCTCCTAATGGCCTCTCTGCTTCTCCGGCTCCGCCGGTTCTTGTCTCCGGCTCGGCCGGGCCCGCAATCCTCCCGCGCATGCCTTCGTACGCAGGGAAGATGGGTGGTATGGCGGCGGCCGTTGAGAGGCTTGACGAGCGTGAGTACCGGCGGGTGTGGGCGCGGTTCGAGCGGCAGTTCGAGTTTCGGCCCGGGATGGACAGTGCCGGCTGGCCGGCGATCAGGGAGCCGGCCGACTCGGTGACCTGGAGCCTCGCGGGCCTTGACGATGATCCGGACTATCTGAAGCTGGATGCGATGGTCGAGGCCGTCAACGACGGGCTGTGGGCTTGCACGGGGCCCGAAGAGACCCTGCTAATTCTGGACTGGCACCACGACTGTTATCGGATCCGGCCGCACGCCATCACGGCCGCGGACGGGCCGCACTGGCCCGCCAGCATGATGCCGGACGGTGACTACAGCATCCACCTGGCCGAGGACCTCCGGTACGGCACCTTCGGGCACCCCTGGGAGTACACGATCTGCGTGCTGGGGGCGCCGCTGCTGGAGCGGGTCGCCGCCCGGCTCGACGAGATCCTGGTGACGAGGGTGCGCGAAGGGGGGCCGGGGCCGGCCCGCCGCCGCCGGAAAAGTTTTTGGGCGATGCTGAAACGCGATGGCCGGTGACGAACGTCTAGCCTCCGCGACGATTGGAGCACTGACTGGTGAACCGCGACGACGAGGTGGCGTTCCGGGAGTTCGTCTCCGTGCAGATGGAGCAGCTGCGCGGTTTGGCGTACCTCACCTGCGGCGACTGGCAGCTCGCCGAGGACGCCGTGTGCACGGCCCTGGCCAAGCTGTACGGGCGCTGGCGGAAGGTCGACCGGCCGGAGAGCTACGCCCGCACCATGGTCGTGCGGGCGGCGGTCGACGAGGTGCGCCGGCCCTGGTGGCGCCGGGAGCACACGGTGGGCGACAACCTGCCGGAGCCGGCCGTGCGCGACGGCACGCCGGACGTCATCGACCGGCTGACGGTCCTCGACGCGCTGCGCACCCTGCCGGTGCAGCAGCGGGCGGTGCTGGTCCTGCGATACCTCGAGGGCCGGACCGTGTCGGAGACCGCAGAGGCGCTGCGGTGCCCGGAGGGGACCGTCAAGACCAACACCGCGCGCGGCCTGGCCAGGCTGCGTGCGCGGCTCGACGTCGCCGAACCCCTGGGTTCGATCGCGGGATCCGGACACATCGAGAGGGCGTCATGAGCCAGAACATGCAAGACCTGCTGCAACAGGCGCGCGTCGACGCCCTGTCGGAGGCGCCGCCGATGGGCCGCGGCGTCGACGACGTGGTGGCCGCGGGCCGTCGCCGGCGGGGCCGGCACAAGCTGCTCCAAGGCGGTGCGGCGGTCGCGACCGCGGCGGCCGTCGTCGCGGCGATCGCGCTGCCGCAAGCGTTCGCCGGCAAAAGCACCGACGCGCCGGCGGTCGTGGCCGCGCAGCCTTCGGCCGTGACCTACCCGGACGCGGACTGGACGTACGGCTTCAAGGGCTACAAGGTCGGCGACTTCACCGTCACCGGCGCCGAGCACGTCACGCCCGGCTACCAGGAGCTGTACGTGCAGCGCGGCAAGCAGATGTCGGACCTCTACGACGGCCAGACCAACCAGGTCGTCGCCTTCTCGCCCCTGTACAGCGCCAACATCACCGTCTACCGCCCGGGCGTCTTCCAGCCCACCAAGTTCGCGGCCGGCGAGAAGGTCACCGTCAACGGCCGCCCGGGCCTGTTCATGAGCAAGGTCATGTACATCGACTCGTCCGACATCGGCCCGAACGTGGCCCTGGCCTGGCAGTACGCCGACAACGCGTGGGCCGTCGCGAGCTCGGTCGTCAACGGCGAGTTCAACCAGGGCGAGCTGCTCAAACTGGCGTCGGGCCTGACCTCCGCGCCGGCGTCCCCGGCCACCGTCTCCATCAAAGCCAAATACACGCCGCGGGGGTACGTCCTGAGCTCGGCCGGCCGCACGGACGACTTCCCGTCCGGGGCGTCGTACATGTCGGCGAGCATCCGCCTGATGCAGACCCGCCCGTCGTACACGTCGCTGACCGAGCCGGTCGACGCGTCCTACGAGCACGGCCCGACCGTGCGCATCGCCCTGTACCCGGTGGAGTTCACGGACAGCACCCACCAGCGCCCGGGCGGCACCGCGTACTGCAACTCCGGCAACGCGAACCTGTGCTTCCGCATGTCGGCCGACGGCAAGTACCTGGCCGAGATCTACGCCGACGGCGGCGCCAACATCCCGCAGAGCGAGTTGCTCAAGACCCTGCAGGAGCTGGAGTTCGCCGACCCCGCCCAGCCCTCGACCTGGTTCCCGGTCATGTCCGCGGTCCCGGCGTCGGCCCTATAGAAAGTCCCCTGGTTGGGGCGGGCAACCGCGGCAGGTCGGTGGACAGATCTGCACCAATTCTGCAACTAGCCTGAATTTGTACCGATACCGGCGAAGCAGAAGCGGGGTTGCCCAATGGCCACGATCATCGACCTGGACGAGCCGGCCACCGAGTCCGTCGCACCACGGCGGAAGCGGGGCCGGCTGGTCCTGGGTGCGGTCGCGCTGGCCGCCGTGGCGGGTGTCGCCGGCTGGCAGGCCCCGAACGCGATCGCCGCCATCAACAAGCCCACCTACCAGGGCGAGGACGCCGCGAAGGTGGCGACCGCCCTGGCCTGCGACGGGTACACGAAGGCGGCCACCCACGACGAGACCGTCTACAAGTACCGCGACCAGGGCACCTGCACCATCAACGGCACGGTTGTCACTATCACGACCTTCGACACCGCCGCCGACCAGCGCACCTTCGAGGCCGTCATGCAGACCGTCATCCCGGTCCTGCACCCGACGTGGAAGGGCGCCTCGTACGCGGCCGGCGAGGGCTGGAACGTCGCCGACGCCCGCAACCTGACCCCGGAGATCGCCACGCTGGTCGTCCAGCGCCTCGGCGAGGGCGCCACCCACGTCATCCCGGCCGGCGCCGCCTCCTGACCGACACCGGGCCGTCCGGTGCGGGGTCCGCGCAGTCTCGTCGGGCGCTGCAAGCCCGTGTTTCAATATCGGTAAAGAGAAGCTGTGTACAGGCGTACATATCCAGTGTACGTTTGTACACATGACGGAGAAGTCCATGCGGCAGCGGATGCTCGATGGGGAGCTGTACATCGCTGACGCTGAGATCGGGCGGGACTACCTGCGGGCGCAGGAGCTCACGCGGCGGATCAACCTGCTGCCGGCCTCCGACGGGGATGCCAAGCGCAAGCTGCTCACCGAGCTGCTCGGTGCACTCGGGGATGAGACCGAGATCCGGACGCCGGTGCAGTTCGATTACGGGTACCAAACCTTCTTCGGCGCTCGGAGTTTTGTGAACTTCGGCTTCGTCTGCCTCGATGTGGCGCGGGTGACGATCGGGGACGACGTCCAGATCGCCACCAACGTGCAGCTGCTGACGGCGTGGCATCCGGTGGACGCGCAGCAGCGGCGGGACAAGTGGGAGGCCGGGTCGCCGATCACCATCGGGGACAACGTGTGGCTCGGGGGCGGGGTCATCGTGTGCCCGGGCGTCACCATCGGCGCGAACACCGTCGTCGGCGCGGGGGCGGTCGTCGTCAAGGATCTGCCCGCCAATGTCGTCGCGGTCGGGAATCCCGCACGGATCGTCCGCGAACTCTGAGCATGTCTGTCCGAAGGCACGACCCCGACCGCAAGGACCGCATCATCGACGCGGCCATCGCGGTCATCGCCGAGCACGGGGTCGCCGGGACGACCCACCGGCTCATCGCCGCGGCCGCCGATGTGCCGCTCGGGTCGCTGACGTACCACTTCACCAGCCTCGAAGACCTGCGCTGCCAAGCGTTCCGGCGCCACGCCGAGCGGATGTCGGTCATCTACGAGGCGCACTTCCGCGGTGTTGAGAGCCGCGAGCAGCTCGTCGAGGCGGTCACCGACCTCATCGACGGCGACGCCGGGGCCAGCCCCTCGGACTGGGCGATCGCCTACGAGCTGTATCTGGCCGCCCTGCGCGAGCCGGCGCTGCGCGAGGTCACCGAGACCTGGATGCGCGCGAGCCGGGCCGTGCTCGAGCGGTTCGTCGACCCGACCACGGCCCGGGGCATCGACGCCCTGATCGAAGGCCTGGTCATGCACAAGACCCTGTCGACCGGACCGGTGTCCCGCCAGGACATCCGCACGGTCGTCGACCGAACGATCGGAACGTGATGATCACAACCACCCCAATCGCCGTCGAGGCGCAGGCGGGGGCCGCCACCCGGGCCACGTACGCCGCGTTCATCTGGTCCGGCGTCGCCTCGGCCAGCTGGGCCTCGCGCATCCCGCAGATCCGCGACGCCCTGCACCTCGCCCCCTCCAAGCTCGGCCTGGTCCTGCTGTCCATGGCCGCTGGCTCGATCCTCGCGCTGGTCGGCTCCGGGCACATCGTGGCCCGGTTCGGCTCGCGCAAGACGGTCGCGGTGATGGCCGCGTTGCTGACGGTCGCCCTGGCCGGCGCCGCGTCCGGCTATCACCTCGGCATCGCACCGGTCGTGGTGAGCCTGCTGCTGTTCGGGTTTGCCATGGGCGCCTGGGACGTGGCCATGAACGTGCAGGGCGCGGTCGTCGAACGCGCAGTCGGCCGCTCGATCATGGCGCGTTTCCATGCCGGATTCAGCGTGGGTACCGTCGCCGGCGCGCTCCTCGGCGCGCTCATGGTCACCCTCCACGTGCCGGTCACGCTGCACCTCGCGCTCACCGCCATCGTCGTCGGCGCGAGCACGATCTACGCCGTGCGCACGTTCATGCCGGACGGCGCGGCCGAGTCCGCCCCGGCCGAAGGCGACAGCGGCCTGCAGCACACGCTTCGCTTCTGGCGTGAGCCGCGCACCCTGCTCGTCGGAGTCTTCGTGCTGGCATTCGCTTTGGCGGAGGGTACCGGTATCGACTGGATCAGCATCTCGATGATCGACGGTTATCAGGCGTCGGCCGCGGTGGGCACCCTCGCCTTCGCGGTCTTCCTGGCCGCGATGACCACCGGCCGCTGGTTCGGCCCGGACCTGCTCGACCGCTACGGCCGCGTCCCGGTCCTGCGGGCCCTGTCGGTCATCACGGTCGCCGGCCTGGCCCTGTTCATCTTCGGCCCCAACGTGCTGACCGCGTTCATCGGCGCGCTGCTGTGGGGCCTCGGCACGTCGCTGGGCTTCCCGGTCGGCATGAGCGCCGCCTCCGACGACCCCCGCTTCGCCGCGCCGCGGGTGAGCGTGGTCGCCTCGATCGGCTACTGCGCGTTCCTGGGCGGTCCGCCGATGATCGGCTTCCTGGGCGACCACTTCACGGTCATCAAGTCGCTGGTCGCGGTGACCGTCCTGGTGGCCCTGGCCGCGATGATCGCCAACGCCATCAAGCCTTTGCCAGGCGCGCAGAACGCTCATAAGTGAGCACGACGACGCCGCTTTCGAGCGGCGTCGTCGACACCAACGTGAAGCGGATCGGGTCGAAACCCGTTCGCACGAGCGGGATGCCCTGACCGGCGATGACCGGGCTGAGCTTGATGACCAGTTCGTCGACCTCGCCGAGCAGCTGCCCGGCGAGGTCACCGCCACCGCAGAGCCAGATGTCCAGCCCGTCCTGCTGTTTGAGCTCGCGCACGAACTCCACCGGGTCGCGGTCGACGACTTCCGATCCCTTTTGGAGGTGCCGGCTGAAGGTGTACTGCCGCAGGTGCGCATATGGACGGGCGATCCCGGCCTGAAGTGCGGGTTCGAGCGTTGCCCGGCCCATGACGAGCGTGTCGAAGGCCAGGTTCGGGGTGCCGTCCGGGATGCCGACGTGCGGACGGACATGGGTCGGGAGCGTCTCGGGGTATCGGCTCCGGATGAACTCCCGCAGGTCCGCCTCGAACGGGAAGAACTCGGTCTCCCCGGCGGGACCGGCGATGAACCCGTCGATCGTCGAGGCCACGTAGTAGACGAGCTTTCGCATGCGCACTGTCTCCTAACCACTATGGGCGTCGTGGTTAAAGTACAACACCTGCAGTGGTTGGTGCTAGTGTGTCGCCCATGGTCAGCAACCCGCAGCGCCGTGACCTGCTAGCCGACGCCGGACTGCGCGTGCTCGCCAGTGCGGGGGCGCGTGGCCTGACCCACCGCGCCGTCGACCAGGAGGCCGCCGTCCCGGCCGGCACGACCTCGAATTACTTCCGCTCCCGCGACGCGTTGCTCAGCGGCCTGGCCGAGCGCATCTTCGCCCGAATGGCCCCGGCCCCGGCCGACCTGGCCACTTTGGCGGGCCGCAGCCAGGCCGACTACCTGCTCGACATCGTCCGCCGCACCACCCGCGAACCCGACCTGATGCGCGCCCTGTTCGAACTCCGCCTCGAGGGCGCCCGCCGCCCCGAACTCGGCCGCCTGCTCGCCGACACCCTGCACCGCGGCTATCGCGACGACGTCGCCTTCCACGCCACCACCGGCCTGCCCGGCGGCGACTTCGAAATTGCCCTGCTCCACTACGCCGTCGACGGCCTGCTCCTGGACCTGCTCACCACCTCGATCAACGCCGGCCACGACACCGCCGAAGTGCTCGCCGCCTTCGCCGCCCGCCTGATGCGCTGATGCGCTGAGGTGCTCGCCGCCTTCGCCGCCCGCCTGATGCGCTGATGCATGTGCCGACATGGCCGAATCCGCACCGCCGGCGCCGCCCAGGACGAAAGTCGCGAGCATCTGGCGCCCCCGCCCGGTTCACGCTGCCCCAATCAGGCGGGACGGCGCGGCGCCGCCCGGTCAGCGGAGGGCGGCGGCGATCGCTTCCGCCGGGGTCGTCGTCGGCCGTCCGATCAGGCGCCCCAAGTCGCCGGAGTCGGTGAACATTTCATCGTGGCTCATGGCGCGGTCGGCGTCCGCGAGGACCTGCGCCAGCTCGGCGGGCACGCCCGCGTCGAGCAGCACCTGGGCGAACTCGTCGACCGGCAGATCGGTGTAGCCGATCCGCTCGCCCGTCGCGGCCGAGATCGCCGCGGCCAGCTGCGCCAGGGTGAAGTCCGCATCGCCGCCCAGCTCGTACACCTGGCCGTCGTGGCCTTCGGCAGTCAGCACGACCGCGGCGGCGTCGGCGTAGTCGGCTCGGGTCGCCGCGCTGATCCGGCCCGGGCCGACGGCCCCGACGAGCGCTCCGCCCGGTAGGACCTGAGGGAGCTGGTCGGTGTAGTTCTCCAGGTACCAGCCGTTGCGCAGCATCACGCTGGGGAGGCGCTCGCGCAAGTACTCCTCCGTGGCCCGGTGGGTGGGAGCAAGCAGGGTGGTGGACGTGTCCGCGTGCAGCATGCTCGTGAACGCGACCAGCGACGCGCCCGCCACCACCGCGGCGTCGATGGCGCGGCGGTGGTTGGCGACGCGCTCGCTCGGGGTCGTGGTGGAGATCAGCAGAAGCTTGTCCACGCCCTCGAAGGCCGCGGGGAGGCTGCCGGACTCCGCGAAGTCGGCCCGGCGGACCTCGACACCGCGGTCGGCGAAGTCCTTGATCCGGCTGATGTCACGGCTGGTGGCGACGATCTCGGAGGCCGGCACCCCCCGGGTCAGCAGCGCTTCGACGGTGAGCCGGCCCAGATTTCCGGAGGCCGCAGTGACAACGATCGACATGGCGGTGACACCTTTCCGCCGCGGGACTTCCGCGACCGGAACCCACGATGACCTGGTCGCTCTCCTTTGGTAAGGGCGAACTTTCGGGTAAGGTGCCCACCCGGGCGAAAGGATCCAGGTGAGGTTTGTGGCGACGGACCGGGAAGTGAGCGAGTCCACACCATCGTGGGACCCGTATACGCGCGGCTGCCCGTCGCGTGACGTGCTCGACCAGATCGGCAGCAAATGGGCGGTCCTGGTGATGGGCGAGCTCGGCCGGCACGGTGCGCGTCGGTTCACGCAGCTGCGGCAGCAGCTCGGGGGGATCAGCGAGAAGATGCTCACTCAGACGCTGCGCACGCTCGAACGCGACGGGCTGATCCGGCGGACGGTCTATCCAGAGGCGCCGATCCGTGTGGACTACGAGCTGACGCCGCTCGGCCAGACCCTGCGCGGTCCCCTGAAGGCGCTCACGGAGTGGTCGACGCAGCACATCGAGGAAGTTGTCGACGCCCGCAAGCAGTACGACGAACGCACTAGAAAATGAAATTTCGGCGGCTCACTCCGGCCGAGTGGGCCGCCGAAACCGGGGCTACAGCTTGCCGCAGCCGCCCGGGCCGAGCTGCGGGTGCAGGAGTGCCAGGGCGGTGTTGGGACCGTAGGAGCCGTCGGCCTTGACGTGCTCGCGGCCCTGGGCGCGCACCAGGGCGGCCTTGGTCTTGGTGCCGAACTTGCCGTCCTGCTTCAGATTCTCGCTGTAGCAGTAGATGAGGGTCCACTGGAGCTGGTTCACGTCGTCGCCGGAGTCGCCCTCGTAGACGCCGCAGAGCACGGTGGTGCTCGAGCCGGTGCGATACACGGGGAGGTCGAGGAGCACGCCGCGGAGGGTCATCTGGGTGCCGGCCGCGTTGCACTTGGGCGTGGCCGCTTGGGCCGGCGTGCCGGTGGCGACGAGGGCGACGGCGGTGCCGACCAGCGCGGCACCGACGCTGACGGCGGCCCGGGACATAACACTCTTCAGTTTGAACACGGTCGATACCCTAGCAAACGGGCATCAGTGCACTGAGAATTCCTCATTGCCGAGGACCATCAGCAGGGCCAGGCGTTCGCGGGATTCGGCGTCGGCCGGGGTCATCACCACCAGCTCCTGGCCCATGTCGGGCGTGACAAGCGTTTCGCAGTCCAGCACCACCGGGCCCACGCGCGGGTGCAGGGCCGTCTTGCGGTCGGCTCGGCGCACCCCGACCTCGTGCTCGGACCACAGCGCCCGGAAGTCCGCGCTGGCCGCCGACAGCCGCGCGATCAGATCGGCCACGACCGGGTCGTCGGCGCGGCGGCCGGCGGCGGCGCGCAGGTCGGCGACCAGGCGGCGGGCGTGGTCCGGGTAGTCGATGGAGGGCTGCATGATGCGTGCGTCCGGTTCGGTGAACCAGCGGTACACCAGGAAGCGGCGCAGGCCGGTGAAGCGGCTGTGGTCGCCGACCAGCAGCACCGACGCGCGGTTCTGGGCCAGGACCTCGCCCAGGTCGGAGAGGACCATCGCCGGGTTGTCGCCCAGCAGGTCGAGGATGCGGATCAGGCCGGCCCGGGCCAGGCTCGCCGTGCCGCCGGCGGCCGGGGGCTGGTGGCCGGCCAGGTGGAACAGGTGGGTGCGTTCGTCCTCGGACAGGCGCAGGGCCCGGGCCAGGGCGGCCAGGAGCTGCGCGGACGGCTGGCTGCTGCGGGCCTGCTCCAGTCGCACCACGTAGTCGACCGACATGCCGGCCAGGCGGGCGACCTCCTCGCGGCGCAGGCCGGTGGTGCGGCGGCGGGGGCCGTCGGGGATGCCGACCTCGGCCGGGCGGATCGCCTCACGGCGGCGGCGCAGGAAGTCCGCTAGCTGCTCACGCTGCATGAACCCCATCCTCCCCGCAAACGAGAGGCGCAGCCAGGGAGTGCCTCTCCTACGATGAACGCTCCGCTCCCGCACCGGCGCGCGGCGGGGCACGGTGAAGGCATGCAGACACGAAACCTTGGCCTGGGCGCCATGAGCATGTCCGGGTCCTACGGGCCGGCCGACCGCGGCGAGAGCATCGCGACCGTGCACGCCGCGCTCGACGCCGGGGTCACACTGATCGACACCAGCGACCACTACGGGGCCGGGCACAACGAGATGCTGCTCGGCGAGGCGCTGAAGGACGTCCCGCGCGACCGCTACCGGTTGAGCGTCAAGTTCGGGGTGCTGCTCAGCCCGGACGGGCGCCCGGGCGGGCAGGACAGCCGGCCGGCGGCGATCCGCAACTTCCTGGCGCACTCCCTGGCCCGGCTCGGCACCGACCACGTCGACGTCTACCGCCCGGCCCGGCTCGACCCGGCGGTGCCGATCGAGGAGACCGTCGGCGCGATCAAGGAGCTGATCGAGGCGGGCTGGGTGCGGCAGCTGGGGCTGTCCGAGGTCGACGCCGAGACGGTCCGGCGGGCACACGCCGTGCACCCGGTGGCGGACCTGCAGATCGAATACTCCCTGCTGTCGCGGGCGGTCGAGGCCGAGGTGCTGCCGACGCTCAAGGAGCTCGGGATCGGCATGACCGCCTACGGGGTGCTCTCGCGCGGGCTGATCTCCGGGTACTACAGCGCCGAGCGCAAGACGCCCGGCGACTTCCGGGGGCTGCACCCGCGGTTCACGGCCGGCAACGTCGAGCACAATCTGAGCCTGGTCGAGGCGCTGCGCAAGGTGGCCGACGCGAAGGGGTGCACGGTCGCGCAGCTGGCCATCGCCTGGGTCGCGGCGCAGGGCGACCTGATCGTCCCGCTGATCGGGGCCCGGACCCGGGAGCGGCTGGCCGAGGCCATCGGCGCGGCCGACCTGACGCTGAGCGCGGAAGACCTCGCCGAGATCGAGGCGGCGGTCCCGGCCGGCTCGGCCCGCGGCGACCGCTACCCCTCGGCCGCCATGTCCAGCTTGGGCGTCGGCAACTGATCCGGCGCGAACGGGCGCTTGCGCAGAGCCCAGTCGACGGTCGGTGGCATCGCGGCGCCGGCCAGGGCGAAGGCGACCCCGAGCAGCAGCCAGCCGGGGTCGCCCCAGCCGACCGCGAGGGTCGTCACGACGATCGGGGCGAGCATCTGCCCGAGCTGCATCCCGATCGCATACGCCCCCTGGTATTGCCCGTGCTTGTCCGCCGGTGACAGCCCGAACGAGATGCCCCAGCCCGACGCCGAGTGCCACAGCTCCCCCACCACGTGCACCAGCGCGCCGGCGATCAGCAGGGCGATGGTCACCAGCCCGCTCGCGTGTCCGGACAGCGCATACAGCCCACTGGCGATGAGCAGGACCAGTCCGGCCCGTCGAGCCGCTCGGGCCGCCCCTTTCGGCTCGTCGGTACCGCGAGCCGCCCGCACCTGCAGCAGGACGACCGCGGTGGTGTTCGTCAGATAGACCACGGCGACGAGCCACGTGGGGGCGTCGGTGCGGTGCGCGATCCACAGTGGCAGACCGACCTCGAACAGCCCGAAGTGCGTCGAGAGCAGCCCGTCGAGCAGGACGAACACCAGGAACGACCGGTCGCGCAGGGCCACCAGCCGCGGCGCGCCCGGGGTGTGGGCGGTGCGCGGGATCGGGTCGAGGCGGGTGGCGATGGCGGCGGCGATCAGGTACGTCAGGGCATCGCCGAGGATCAGGGCTACGTAGGCCCAGCGGTTGTCGGCCGCCAGGGCTACGCCGGCGAGGGCCGATCCGATGGCGATACCTACGTTGGTGACGGAGCGGAGGTACGCACGGGTGCGTACGCGCTCCTCGGGCGGGACGGCGCCGCCGATGACGGCCCCCTTGGCCCCGCGCTGGGCGGCGTCGGCGACGGCGAGGGGGACGCCGATCAGGAGGTACTCCCACATGTTCTGCACCGAAACGAAGGCGGCCGTGCCGAGGCCCTGGACGATCAGCCCGGCGACGAAGACCTCGCGCGCGCCGAGCCGGTCGGCGACGTAGCCCATCGGCGCGCTGGCGATCATGCAGACCAGGCCGGTCAGGGTCAGGGCGAGGCCGGTCTGGGTGATCGAGAGCCCGGCGTATCGGGTCAGGTAGATCGCGCTCGACACCATCCACAGGCCGGAGCCGGTGGTATTGATGAGCGAGATCAGGACCAGCAGCCTCAGGGCCCCCGCAGGCAATCGTGGCATGACGGCACTGTAGCAAACCGTACGTACGTCTTGCTAGGCCCGTCTATCTCAACACGTCCTTAAGAGATCGTTGGGTCTTGTTCGCTTCCGTTGACTCGCGTTACCCCTGGCAGCGACTCTGAAAGCGCTCTCACAGCCGCTTCGCCGAGACGGGAAGCCGGCACGATCCAGCCTAGGAGTTCCCGTGCGCTTGAGGACAAAGCTGCTCGGCGCGGCCGCCCTGGTCGCCGCCGCCATACCCGTGGCCATCGCCGCCCTGCCGTCGGCGCAGGCGGCCGGGCCGTCGCTGCTGCCGTTCAACGTCACCAACACCACGGGCCGCGGGGACTCCGTCTACCTGTACGTACTCGGCACCAACCTCAGTACCGGCAAGCTCGGCTACGTCTCCGCCAACGGGACGTTCACGCAGTGGTCGGCCGGCACCAACCCGCCCATGCCGGCGCCGGACGTGTCGATCCCGGGGCCGACCAACGGGGCCACCAAGACGATCCAGCTGCCGAAGAACCTCTCCGGCCGGGTGTACATGTCGCTTGGCGAGAAGCTTAAGTTCTTCCTGACCCCGGACGGCCTGGTCCAGCCGGCGCCGTGGGCCGCGGGCGACCCGAACCACGACATCCTGTTCGACTGGAGCGAGTTCACCTACAACGACTCCGGCCTGTGGCTCAACAGCTCGCAGGTCGACATGTTCGCGGTGCCGCACGCGGTCAGCGTCACCGGTGCGAGCGGCGCGACGAGCACGACCGGCGCGCTCAAGGCCAACGGCCGGCAGAACGTGATCGACCAGCTGAAGGCCCAGTCCGGCTGGGGCAACACGATCGTGACCCGCGGCGACGGTACCGTGCTGCGCGTCCTCAGCCCCGGCAAGGCCGCCGACGCCGGGCTGTTCAGCGCCACGTACCTCGATCCGTACATCGCCAACGCCTGGAACGCCTACACCACGAAGACGCTGACGGTGGTGCCGTTCGGCGACCAGCCGAACGTGAAGTACTTCGGCCGCACCAGCGGCACCGTCATGAACTTCACGAACGGCTCCGGCCAGCAGGTCGCCTCGTTCCAGCGCCCGTCGACGTCGAACGTCTGGGGCTGCGACGGTGCTCTCGGCGCGCCGAACGACCAGGTCGTCGGGCCGATCGCGCGCACGCTCTGCGCGGCCCTGCACCGCAGCACGCTCGGCACGATCGACACGCAGCCGGGCGGCACCGGGGCCGACTTCTACAAGAGCGCGCTGACCAACCACTACTCGCGGGTCATCCACGCGAACATGGCCGACGGCAAGGCCTACGGCTTCGCCTTCGACGACGTGCAGAACCAGGAGTCGCTGGTCCACGACGGTGACCCGCGCTCGGCCGGGATCACGTTGAGCCCGTTCAGCGGCGGCTCGAACCCGCCGCCCACCACGACCCAGCCGCCCACGACGACCAAGCCGCCGGCGAACCCGACCACGCAGCCGCCGGCCAACCCGGGCAACGTCAAGGCGATCGCCAGCAACTGGAACGGCAAGTGCGTCGACGTGCCGGACTGGAAGTTCAACGACGGCCAGTTCCTGATCGTGTGGGACTGCACGGGCAGCAACAACCAGAAGTGGACGTTCACCAACGGCACGCTGCGCACCGACAACAACAAGTGCATGGACGTGGCCTGGGGCTCGACCGCCAACGGGGCCGTGATCCAGATCGCCACCTGCTCCGGCAACGCCGCGCAGCAGTTCGTGCTGAGCGCGGCCGGCGACCTGGTCAACCCGCAGGCGAACAAGTGCGTCGACATCAAGGACTGGAACGGCAACAACAACGCGCGGCTGCAGCTGTGGGACTGCGCCGGCACGGCCAACCAGAAGTGGCACACGGTGTGAGACAGGGTCTAATACCTGTGTGACCCACGTCGAGATCTACACGGACGGCGCCTGCAGCGGAAACCCGGGACCGGGGGGCTGGGGCGCCGTCCTGCGTTACGGCACGGTGGAGAAGGAGCTGTGCGGCGGGGAGGCGACGCAGACCACGAACAACCGGATGGAGCTCACGGCGCCGATCCGCGCGTTGTCGAGCCTCACCAGGCCGGTGGTCGTGCACCTCTACACGGACAGCTCATACGTCCGCAACGGCATCATGTCCTGGGTACCGCGCTGGAAGCGCAACGGCTGGCAGACGACGGACAAGCAGCCGGTCAAGAACGTCGACCTCTGGACGGAGCTGGACGCGCTCGTCGCCGTGCACGACGTCGAGTGGCACTGGGTCAAGGGGCACAACGGGCATCCGGAGAACGAGCGGGCCGACCGTCTGGCCGCGAAGGGCCTGCGAATGGCCACGGGCCGGGCATGACATTTGTACCGGGCGATGCGCTGCGCATGTACCTGGTGATGAGCGGTCCACGGGCGTCTATTAGTGGGCATGATCAGACGCAACGCCCTGGTGCTCGGCCTGTTCTTCCTCGCCCCGCTGGTCGGTGAGTTTCTGCTGGGCAACACCCCGATCGTGCTGCTGCCCGCGATCATCGTGCTGGCGGCGATGTACGGCGGCGGCGCCCTGCTGATCCGCGAGGTGGCCCGCCGCCGCGGCCTCGGCTGGCCCAACATGCTCATCCTGGCCCTCGCCTACGGCGTGATGGAGGAGGGGCTGACCACCCAGTCCCTGTTCAACCCCAACTACGCCGACGACCACCTGCTCGCCCCCGGGTACATCCCGGCCCTGGGCATCGGCGTGCCGTGGACGATCTTCGTCATCGGCATCCACGTCTTCTGGAGCATCAGCGCCCCGATCCTGCTGATGGAGGGCTTCGCCGGGGAGCGGCGCACGAAACCGTGGCTGAAGCGCCGCGGCCTGATCGTCACCGTGATCCTCTTCGCCATCGGGATCGCCGCGACCACCGCGATCAACATGTCGCAGTGGCCGTACACCGCGACCGCCGCTCAGTTCACCGTCACCGGCGTGATCGTCGTGCTGCTCCTGGCGGCGGGCGTGTTCGTCCGGTTCCGCTCGCCCGCGCCCGCCGGCACCGCCCCGAGCCCGTGGGTCGTGCTCACGATGACGCTCGTGACGGGCGCCGCGTTCGTCATGATCACCACCGTCGACTCGCTGCCGGTCTGGCTTGGCGTGACCCTCGAGGTGGCCGGCATCGTCGTCTTCCTCGTCGCGGCCGGCCTGTGGTCGGCCCGGGTGGGCTGGGGTGACGCGCACCGGCTGGCGATCGGCACCGGGGCGCTGCTGACGTACACCTGGCACGCGTTCGTCAAGCAGCCCTCCGGCCGGGCGGATCTGGCCGTCCACCTGACCGGCAACATCGTTTTCGGCGCGGCCGCGGTGATCCTGATCTGGTTCGCGTGGCGGCGGCTGCAGCAGCGCTCCGTAGTTACCGGGTGATGGTTGCGTAGTGTGTACGGACGGTTGACAGTCTGCGGATTCCGTTCTGGGGCGTGTGGCCGGTACCGTTTGTTCATGACCGTCGAGCGACACTGGTGGAATGGCGTACACGGCCCGCGCGGACGTCGCGATGTGTATCTCCGTGTGAATGGGCCGCAGTGGGAAGTCCAGGCCCAGACCGGCGGCGCGAGCGGCCCCACCAAGACGCACGAGTGCCCGAGCAAGGCCGCGGCACAGATCTTGGCCGACGCCTGGATGGGCGGCCGGCCGGAGTGGCGCGAGCTGGCGGCCTGACCGGGTCGGCGGGATGATGCTCCCGCGCCTGGTCACCGCGACTCCGGTCGCCGACGTCCGCGATATCACCGCCCTGCCCGACGGCGGCTGGCTCGTCATCGAACCGGCCGCCGCCGTGGTGCTGTCTGCGCAGCTCCAGCCGGTGCACCGGATCGCGCTGCCGGAGCTCGAGGACGACTTCTCCGCGGACTTCGACGGCCACACCCTGGTCGTCGGGGACAAGACGCAGGTCGTCGCGCTGGGCACCGACGGCGAGGTCCGCTGGCGGCACGGCACCGGCCTCCTCGAGCTGCACCTGGCCACCGACTGCCTCTGGGTGACCCGCGACGACCTGCTCGCGGCGGTGGACATCGGCACGGGCCGCATGCTGGCCGCGACCGACGTCGAGGACCCGATGCTGACCGGCCGCGACCTGATCGTGAGCCGCTTCGAGGACAGCCCGCTGCGCCCGTGGCTGGCCGGCGGCCGGATCACGCTGCAGCCCCTCGGCGGCGGCTACGTCATCGCGACGGGCACCCGCGGCTACCTGGCCACCGGCTGGGACGAGCCCGACGTGACCTGGCACGACCTGGCCACCGGCACCCAGCTGGCCGGGCGCCGCATCGAGGAGCCGGTCGACGGGTGCGCGCTGATCTCCGACGACTACGCGGTGATCAACGACGACCTCGTGGCGATCCGGACGCTGCGCCCCGTGGGCCCGCTCGACGTGCCGGTCCGGGCCCTGCGCACATCGGCGACCCCGGGGCGGTGGCTGACCGTCGGGCCGGTCCTGCGGCTGTGGGAGCTCAGTGCGGTACCAGGACAGCTAATGCTGGGTGAAGATCCGCTGGACGCGCGGGCCGACCTGGGTCAAGACCTCGTGTGAGACGGTGTCCATGGCCGCGGCGGCCTGCTCGATCGGGGTGGAGTGGCCGGCGTACTGGCCGAAGATGAGCACGTCCGCGCCCACCTCCACGTCCGGGTGCCCGGTGATGTCGATCGCCATCGAGTCCATCGAGATGGTGCCGGCGATCTCGCAGCGGCGGCCGTTGACCAGCACGTAGCCGACCTTGCGGAAGGCGCGCGGCACGGCGTCGTAGTAGCCGGCGGCGATCAGCGCGATGCGGGTGTCCGGCGAGTGGGCGCGGAACAGGCCGCCGTAGCCGACCCGCTCCCCCGGCGCCATGTTGTGGATCTCGACGATCCGCGACACCAGGCCGACGCCCGGCGTCAGCGTGATCAGGCTGCTGGTGGCCGTCGACGGCTGCAGGCCGTAAAGGCCGATGCCGATGCGGACCATGTCGTAGCGGGCCTCGGGGAAGCGGATCGTGGCCGCCGTCGCCGCGGTGTGCCGCACGATGTCGTCGAAGCCCAGGTCGGCGGCGGCCGTGCAGACCGTGCCAAACCGTTTGAGCTGCTCGCGGGTCAGATCGTCCTCGGCCGGGTCGTCGGTGCAGCCGAGGTGGCTCATCAGGCCGGCCAGCCGCAGGTGCTCGTGGTCGCGCAGCTTGCCCAGCAGCTCGATCGCGGCCTCCGGATAGAGCCCGCTGCGGTGCATGCCGGAGTCGACCTCGACGTGCACGTCCAGCCGGCGGCCGGATGCGGCGGCGGCCCGGCACGCGGCGTCGTACATCTCGGTGGAGTACAGCGACGGGGTCAACCGGTTGCGCACGAGCCGGTCAAGATCACCCGGAACGGCCAGAAACACCAGGATCGGCATTTGTACTCCAGCCCGCCGCAGCGCCACCCCTTCGTCCGCGGTGGCCACGCCGAGCCAGTCCACGCCGGCCTCGCGCAGGGTGTGCGCGACGGTCACGGGGTTGGTGCCGTAGGCCTCCGCCTTCACGACGCCCATCAGCTTGGTGTGCGGGCCGACCAGCTTGCGGAACGCGGCGACGTTGTCCTTGACAGCGGCCAGGTCGACGTAGAGGCGGGTGGCCGCGGCGGTCTCCACGAGGTGCATCCAGGAGTCGGTGACCATGGTGTCGCGCGGCACGTGCACGAGCGCGACATCGTCCGGCCGCAGCTCGGTGGCGACGAACGTGCGCATGCGGTCCTCGTCGGGGAAGCGGTGCACGGCCACGTCGCTGCCGGCCAGGGCCGCCTCGATCAGCCCGTGCGCGTCGGCGGTCAGGCCGCACACGACCCGCACGTGCTCGGCGCGCAGGCAGCCGGCGATCGCCTCGGCCCGCTCCGCGGTCAGCCCGGCCAGCGGGTCACCGATGATCATGAGCGTGCGGCCGTGCGGGCCGACCAGCGAGCGGGCGGTGCGCAGGGCGCTGCTCAGCGCGAGCGGGTCGCTGTTGGCCAGCTCACCGACGACTGTCGCGCCGTCGGGCCGCCGCCACATCTGCATCCGCGTCGACGGCGGCGTGTAGTCGGCCACCGCCGCGAGCAGGTCGGCGCCGGGCAGGCCGAGCAGGGTCGCCGCGCCCATGGCCAGCTCCAGGTCCTTGAGCACCTCCACAGAGGGCGTGGCGACCAAAAGGTCCTCTTCGGTGCCGTCGGGCAGCGCGGCCCGCACCACCGAGGACCGTTCGACGTGCCGCTGCCGGGTCAGGCGGGGCAGGGCTTCTCCGGCCTGGCGGATCTGGTGCGCTTTGGCGATGTGCCGGGCTTGGGCCAGTACCCCCGAATCGTCTTCACCCATCAGGAGCCAGCCGTCTTCGGGCAGGTCCGTCGCCATGCTCAGCAGCTCGCGGGCGTGCTCGTCACGGCGGCCGAAGCTCTGGCCGCTGCGCGAGCCGAGGTTGGTGAACACGACGGCGTGCGGGTCGACCATCCGCTTCAGCCGGGCCATCTCGCCGGGCTCGGTCGCGGCCGCCTCGATCACCGCGACCGGGACGTCCTTCGGGCATTGCAGCACCGACAGGGCGACGCCGAGCTGGCTGTTGTAGCTGCCCGGGCTGCCGTAGGTGGTGCGGTGCGCGGCCAGCAGCCCGACCAGCGCGTCCTTGGTCAGCGTCTTGCCGTTGCTGCCGATGACCGCCACGAATGTCGTCGAGGCCAGCTGCCGCCGCCACCAGACGGCCATCTCCTGCAGCGCGGTGAGCGGATCTTCGACGGCGATCAGGGTCCCCTGGTCGCGGGGCAGGTCGGCGAGGTGCGCCTCGGCCACGACCGCGGAGATGGCCCCGTTCGCGAGCGCCCGCGCCACGAACCGGTGACCGTCCGTAACACCCTGCAGCGCGAAGAAGAGACTGTCCGCCTGTAACCGGTCCGAGTGAATGGCGACGCTGCCGACCTCGCGCTCTTCCCCAAGGAAATGCACGGTTCCGCCGACGATCGACGCCACCTCGGCGACCGAGACTGGGTCCATTCGCTGAATAGTAGTTGGAGCGCGCAGCTGCACGGACAGTAAGATTGCCGGGTGTTGGAGATCATGGAGATCCTCCGGAAGGACGCTCACGCGACACCGGAACGGATCTCGGACCTCACCGGAATCGCCGTCGAACGGGTCCGGGCGCAGGTCGCGGCGTGGGAGCAGCAGGGTGTCATCCGGCGATACAAGGCCGTGATCGACGCCGACCGGCTGCGCGAGATCAGCGGCGAGCAGCTGATCACCGCGTTCATCGACGTGGCCGTGACCCCGGCCCGCGGCCTCGGCTTCGACGACGTCGCGCTGCGGATCTCCCGCTTCCCGGAGGTGCGCTCGGTGTACCTCGTCTCCGGCGCCCAGGACCTGCGCTGCGTGGTGGCCGGGCGCAGCATGCACGACATCGCCGACTTCGTCGCGCAGAAGCTCTCGACGATCGAGCGGGTCACGGCGACGGCCACGCACTTCGTGATGAAGACGTACAAGGACGACGACGAGCTCTACGCCGCCCCGACGCCCGACCGCCGCCTGCCGGTCACGCCATGAAGCCGCTCAACCCGATCGTCGCCGCCTGCCCGCCGTCGGGCATCCGCCGCTTCTTCGACATCGCGGCCACCCTCGAGGGCGTCATCTCCCTCGGCGTCGGCGAGCCGGACTACGTGACACCGTGGCACGTCCGCGAGGCCGGCATCTACGCGCTGGAGCAGGGCTTCACCACATACACGTCGAACGCGGGCCTGCCGGAGCTGCGTCAGGCCATTGTTTCGGACCTTTCGCGGCGGTACTCGGTCGACTTCGACTTCGCTGCCGAGTGCTTGATCACCTCTGGGGTGTCGCAGGGCCTCGACCTCGTCATGCGCACGTTGCTCGACGTCGGTGACGAGGTCATCATTCCCGAGCCGTGCTACGTCGCCTACGGCCCGTGCGTGACGTTCGCCGGCGGGACCCCGGTCTACGTGCCCTCGTCGCCGACGTTCGAGCTGCTGATCGACGAGATCGAGCGGGCGATCACACCCCGGACGAAGGCGATCCTGGTGTCGTCGCCGTCCAACCCGACCGGGGCGATCCAGCCGGCTTCGTTGCTGGCCGAGTTGGCCGACCTGGCCGTGCGGCACGACCTGTACCTGGTGTCGGACGAAATCTACGAGCGGCTTTCGTACGACGCACCGCACACCTGCGTCGCATCGCTGCCCGGGGCCCGGGACCGGACCGTGGTGCTCGGCGGGTTCTCGAAGGCGCATGCGATGACGGGTTGGCGGGTGGGGTACATCTGCGCTCCCGCACCGATTCTGGAGCTGGTCGGGCGGATTCATCAGTACACGATGCTGTGCGCGCCGCACGTCTCGCAGGCCGCCGCCCTCGAAGGCCTGCGCTCCGGCGAGTCGCAGGTGACGGAGATGGTCGCCGACTACGACCGGCGCCGCCGCGTGTTCGTGAAGGGCCTGAACGAGATCGGCCTGACCTGCCACGAGCCGCAGGGCGCGTTCTACGCCTTCCCGTCGATCCGCACGACCGGCCTCGACTCGGAGACGTTCGCCGCCCGCCTGCTGGAGGCCGAGCGGGTGGCCGTGGTGCCCGGCAGCGTCTTCGGACCCTCCGGGGAGGGGCACATTCGCTGCAGTTACGCCACGGCCCTCCCGCTGCTGGACGAGGCCGTTCGCCGGATGGGGCGGTTCGTCAGCTCCCTGTGAGCGTGGCTGGGATCGGGCCGTCGGCGAACTCGGCCTTCATGACGGCGGTACAGCTGAGGCGCTTGCCGTCGGTCCATGACTCCTGGGCCAACGCCTGGCCGGTCGCCGGGTCGACGATCAGCCGTTGCTGGCCGATGGCGCCGGAGTCGCCCCGGCGGGAGTAGGCCACCGCGACCCCCTTGCGGCCCAGGGCGTCGGTGACCTCGCCGAGGGTTTCGATGCCGGGCAGGGCGGCGAGCATGCGGTAGGCGGCGGCCCGCACCGGCGCGGGGGCGGGCAGGTCGAGCACGAGCGCGGCGCCGCTGAAGAACACGTCCTCGGGGCGGTCGTGGGGTACTGCGGCCTGGAGCGCTTGGGGGTTTGTCGGGAGTGCGTTGAGCTCGGCGAGGGTGATGGGGCGGCCACCGACCAGGAAGTTGTTCTCCGAGGTGTGGCCCTGCATCGCTCTTGGGGTCCAGGTGTCGGTTTGGTCAGGGTCCCGGAAGAAGCCGCTGCTCGGGTCGCCCGGCCTGGTGGCGAGCCAGCGCTCTTCGATGATCGTCCGGGCGCCTTCCTCGATGTGGGTCTGCCGGAGGACCCAGTAGCGGCCGTCCTTGGCCTGCGCGGTCTCGTTCTTGGTGGCCGCGACGAGCAGGATGTTGTTCGTTGCTGATTCGGATTTCTCGGCATTTGTCGGATTTGTCGGGCGGGTGGAGGGTTCGTGGATGGTCGTGGCGGCGGTGATTGCGATGGCGGCCGCGGCGGTGACGGCGGCCGCCAGGATCAGGCGCCGGGGCGAACGGCGGCGCTGGACCGCCCGTGAGGTCAGCGCGAGCTCGGGCGGCGGCGCGGCGGGGTCGAGCCGGGCCGGGCGGGCCTCAGCCAGTCGGCGCATGGTGTCGTTCATCGGCTGTGCTCCTAGTCTGGGGGTTGGTCAGGGCGGCCTCGAGGCGTTTACGGGCCCGGTGGAGGCGGACGAAGTAGGTGGCCGTCGAGCAGCCCACGACCCGGGCCGCGGCCCGCGCGGACAGCCCGTGCCAGGCGACCAGGGTCAACAACTCCCGGTCGTCCTCGGCCAGCCCGGCCAGGGCCGCCAGCATCGCCGCCCGTTCCACCACGTCGTCGGCGACGTCGGCGCGGGCTTCGGCGACCCAATCACGCAACTCGGCGACCAGACTCACTTGCCGAGCCTCGGTCCGATACCGCTCCCGCACGACATTGCGCGCGACGCCGAGCAGCCAGGGAATCGGATCGCGCGCCGGCAGGTCCGCAAACCGCCGCCAGGCAACAAGAAAAGTGTCGCCGACGACGTCGTCAGCGAGATCACGCCCGACCCGGCTCACCGCGTACGCGTACACGTGCCGATGACACGCCCGGTACATGACGGTGAACCGCCGGCCTTCGTCGGTAGATTCCACGGTCCTCACACGAGGTAGTGCGAACAGCCCCCGGTTTCTTACGCCCGCTTGTCGTCGTCCTGCTGATCCGTGGATCGCGCGGTCTTCACCCAGCCGCCTGACGGACTTACAGCGGACTCATCTGGTCCAGGACCCGGGCGGCGACGTCGATGATCTGGCGGCCCTGCTGCCATCTCACGGCTGGTCTCCGTCTCCGGGTTCGACAATCGGGTATGACGGGCGGGAGCGGACCGAGGCCAGGAACGGGTCGTCACCGGGCGAGTGCCAGGCGGCGGCGGAGACACGATGGATGTTGACCTCGCGGCCCAGTTGCCGTTCGGCGGAGCGGGCGGCGTCTTCGAGGTCGTCCTCGTCGGCTTCGCCCACGATCAGGACGTCGACGTCGCGTGGGGGTGGGCCGGCCTCGCCCGCGTAGCGGGCCGCCCAGGAGCCGTAAATGTATGCGGCGTCCACTCCGTCCACCGGGGGCAGGAGATCGGCCAGGACCGCTGCCGGACCGTAGGTGAGCGTCAGGAGCTCGGTGAGCGGCCGGGCGAGGGGGTTGGTGAGGTCGGCCTGCAGGAGGCGCAGGTTTCCGCGCCGCTCCTCGCGGATGAGGCCGGCCTTGGTGAGATGGTTGGCCTCGCGACTCATGGTGGACTGCGACACGTCGAATCGACGGGCCAGCTCGGCCACGGAAGCGCTCTCGTCCGGGTGCAGGAACAGCCACGCCAGCAGCTCGCCTATCAGAGGCGTGCGCAGCAGCGGCAGTAGCCGAGACCGTACTTGCACAAGATGCATACTACCTTGCATCTTGTGCAAGGTGGCTAGGCGTGGGTGGCGAGGTCCAGGATGCGTTCGAAGCGGATGCGGGGCGGCACTGGCGGCAGCGGCGAATCTTCGGCTGGGTCGGCGTCGGGGGCCGAGGTGTTGTAGCGGATCTCGTGTTTGTCGAACAGTGCTTGCAGGGTGGTGTTGTCGCCCTCGTCGTCGGGCCGGGCGATGAACACCAGGTCGTGGCGGTCCAGGAACTCGTCCATCGTCAGCTGGAGCGGCGGCGTGACGTCGGCGCCCAGGGCCTCGGCGGGCAAGCGCAGCCGGGCGATGGTCTGGTCGGCCAGCCGGCGGCGGTGGGTCTCGAGGCGCTGGGCTTCGCGGCAGGCGTGCTCGAACTGCTCGGCCGAGTCGCGCAGGGCTGACGAATACGACAGTTGCCACACGGAGTCGTCGGGCGACAGGAAGTACAACTCCGGCGCGTATTTGTAAGAACGGCGGAGCTTCAGCCACACATTGGTGCCGCTCGGCACCGACGCCTGGCCGTCGCACAGGATGGCCACGGGAGCGCCGCGCCGGGTGGGCTGGTCGTACTGGAGGCGGAACGGCAGGCCGTGGCGGCGGGCGGCGCTGCGGAGGATCTCGCGCAGCACGTCGGCGTGGGTCAGGCCGAGCCGGGCGGCCTGGCGGAAGAGGGGGCTGTGCTGGTCCAGGGCGGTGATCGGCTGGACGTCGGCGATCAGGACCGAGCCGTCGGACTGCAGCCGGATGTCGATACGGGCAAAATCGCGCAGACCGAGGGCGGTGAACTCGGCCTCGACGGCCTTCTGGAGGTGCGCGATCGTGTCGTCGTCGCTCATCCCGGTCGGGATGAGCGCGACCGGGCCGTCCTCGCCTTCCAGGACGATGGTGGTGACCTCGACGCTGTCACGAGCGGTTTTCCGTTGGTACTTGTCCAAGCCCGTCTGGTACTCGTCCAAGCCCGTCTGGTACTTGTCCAAGCCCGTCTGGTACTTGTCGAAGGCCGTCGCGCACGCCTGCGCACCGGAGCCGACGAACGGCACATCCGCGCGCTCCAGCAGTGTCTGAATCTGGCCGTCCGCGCCGAACTCGCCGGGTATGACGGGGAAGATCAGGCCGGCCGCGCGCAAGCGGGCGGTCAACTCATCGCCGGTCAGCGGCGAGCCCTCGTGCGCGAGTTTGGCGTCGAGGTCGGCGGGTGTGTTGCAGTACAGCAGGCCGCGCGGAATCGAATAGGCGCGCAACCGACGGTCGAAATAGATGATTTCGGTGAGGTGGACGACGCCGCCCTCGAGGTGGTCCGCTACGGAGCGTGCGGAGTCGAGCGAGCTCCCGCGCTCCTCGGACGGGCCACCCAGCAGCAGCGCAACGTCAACCATCAGTTCCTCTCAATGCCGGCGGGCCTGCGAACTGGGTTACCCTACACCGGCTCATGGTTACGCACAGTCGGCAAAGTGCGGCCGGCCCCGGTTCACCTGCCCCGGGCGAGCGCCGGGTGAGCGAGGTCGATACGGTCGCGCGGTGACTGGGTCCACTACGCTCATGCGCGGCAGGCTGTAGTGCAGAGGTCGTCACGCCATCTTACGAAGTTGGAAGACGCCGGTTCGAATCCGGCCGGCCTGCCGATCAACCCTCGCGAGCTGCCGTTATGGCGCAACATCCGGTCCCAGATGCCGTCGCGGGCATTGGTCGCGGCAGCCGCTGCGGCCCGGTCCGAGGGCGACTGGCGGACCGCGGCAACGCTCATGCCGGTCACGGTCGACATCGATCTGAACACCGTCCACAACACCTACGGCTCCGAGGCGACGGCGGCCTTGGAAGACGACCTGCGGCATCTGTGCCTGGACCTGCTCTGGTGGCACCTCCCCAGGCACGCGGGCGGCCGCGGCACCCTGCAACCCCAGGTGAGTGCCGTCCTAGCCCCTCGCATCAACGCCGCGAACAGCCCGCTGCTGCGCCTCAAACTCCCGAAGTCCCCGCAGGGCCCGCAACGGGGCGAGCTGAGCGTCGTAACCCTCCCCGACCTGGAGTACGTGCGCTGGTTCTACACGCCGCGGTACACCTGGGATGTCCGCTGCATTGAAGACCAGACATCGCTCTGGACCGGCGACGACATCTTCGCGCTGCTGGCCGAGGGCAACTTGACCGAGGCCTGGAGCCGCTGCGGCATCACCGTGGAGTTCGACAACCCGCAGGCTCTGCAACGCCCCGGCTTCTCCCCGACCAGCCCCATCGGCGTAGCCAATCTAGCCCGCGAGGCCGCCGCCGCCTTCGAGGTAGACCAGGTCAACACGCTCTTCAGCTCATCTTTGACGCTCAACCTGCCCGACCTCACCGCCGAGCTGGCCGACCTGGGCGACTGGATGGAAGTCCCGGTCCGGATACCCACGTCGCCGGTACCGCCGGAGCTCGCGCTGATCACCGCGGGTCTTATGACTCTCGACGATCTCCACCCGCTCGTCGCACCCGTTGCCGCGCAGAGTCCGATCGCAGCGCCGAGTTCGATCGCAGCGCCGAGTCCGATTGCTGTGCCGGGTCCAACTGCTGCGAGAAGTCCGGCCGCTCCGAAGGGTCCCATTGCTACGAAAAGTCCGACACTTCGTGATCGGACTTTTCGGACTTATACCCCGACGCCGCATATCTCCGATAAGTCGCTTCGTGGAGTGCCCAACGTATCGGTGCCGGTCGATGTTTACGTCCGGTGCAATGGAGTTTGGCATCGGGTGTCGTTGACGAACGGCCGGCTCACGCTGCACGTCCAGCATTCCGATGAGGAGCGGCAGCGGGAGGAGATGCTGCGGGCGCTCGGCGGGGAGGTCGGGGGCTGCCTTGCCGTTGAGGAGGCCTGGACGGCCGGCGGCGGGCGGCTGCCGCGGAAGCTGCATGAGTATCGGCGCGGGATCATGCGGCGGCTGCAGTTCGGGGATACCGAGCTGCTCTTGCAGGGGCTGGCGGACGGGGCCATCGATCCGCGGATGCGCGCCGGGAACGGGTGGTCGTTGCTGCACATGGCGGTGTGGCTGGACCACGAGCGCGTCTTGCCGGTGCTGTTGGGCGAAGGCGTGGCGGTTGACGTTCGGGATCGGATCGGGCGGACGCCGTTGTACGAGGCGGTCATGCACGGCGGCGACGTGGCGTTCATTCGCGCATTGCTCGACGTCGGCGCCGACCCGCACGCGGAAACCGTGCACGGGGCGACGCCGGCGAGCGCCGCTCGCAACTACGCCTACGAGCGGGACCTCAAGTTCCTTGGCGAGGGCTACTTGTAGGTGATGTCCGAGGACTTGAAGTTGCAGTGCCCGTCGCCCATGCCGTCGCCGAGGTACTTCGGCTCGGAGCCCTTGGCGACGCCGGTGAATTCGGCGCAGATGTGGATGCCGGAGGAGCTCTGCACGACGACCCGGGTCAGGGTGGCGGTGTCGCCCCAGTTGGTGTTGATGCCGACGACGTACTTCGTGCTGACCAGGAGCACGTTGTCGACGGTCACGTGCCGCTCGTAGTGGTTGGTGCAGTTGCCACAGCCGCGGTACAGCTTGCCGATGTTGCTGGCATAGAAGTTGCTGATGTGCACGGTGCCGTTGCCGTTGTGCTGGAACACCTTGTCGGTCGCGGACTTCGCGCCGCCGCCGATGATGTAGGAGTCACCACCGTTCGTGCCCAGGAACGTGGCCGCGTCCTCGCCCACGTCCTCCCACCACACGTTCTGGATCGTGCAGCGGCCCAGGCAGTGCACACCGTCACCGGCGGGCGAGCCGATGATGACGTTCTTCAGCGTCGCACCATCGGCGAGCTCGAACATCGGGTCCTGGGACTCACTTTGGCCACCGTCGCCGATGCAGCAGTACCGCTTCATCCCGCCGTCGAGCGTGCCGCTGACCTTGATGGTGCCGCTGACCGAGGCGGAGCCGCTGGCGGACGGCCACGCGCCGGTCGGGGTGCTGCCGCCGCCGGACGTCGGAGTGCTCCCACCGCCGCCGGAGCCGAGCTTGACCAGCTGCCATTGCTGGTTGGCGCCGTCGAGGTTGGTGTACCCGTCCAGCTTGGCCCCGTCGGCCGTCGACCACTCCCAGGTCTCGATGACCTTGTTGCTGTGGCGGTTGACGAAGCGGACGTACCCGCCCGAGGAGTCCTGCAGCCGGAAGTGCTGGGTCGTCGAGCCACTGTCGGCGTTCTGGACGAGCTGGAGGCCGTCGGTCGAGTTGGGCAGGTCGAGGACCTTCCCGCTCATGACCGACTTGATCTTGTAATACCCGGAGCCGGCGTCGACGAACTTCCACTGCTGCACCGTGAGATCGTTGCGCGACCACTGGTTCACGGGGGCGCCGTCGTTCGTCGCCCAGTTGTAGACGTCGATGACCTTGCCGCTGTTGCGGTTGACGAAGACGTACGTGGCGCCGGTGTCGACGGTGGCCGCGGACGCCGAGTTCGTGGCAACCAGCGTCACCCCCGCCACCGCGACGACACCGGACACGGCCGCGAGCGCGATTCGCACCCGCCGCCGCGTGGGACTGGACCGCATCTGCTCCTCCAATACCGGGGAAAGCGCTTTCCTGATGCGGGACCGTAGCCGCGTCGTGAAATCCACGTCAACTACCTGCAACAACCCTGCGAATACGGCACATGTTGTTACGTAACATTGGTGACGATCGCTGTAAATTACACTCTCTGTTGACTGGCGATGAGGGGTTCGTCGGCGGGGGCCGGAGCCGTTCACCCGCGTGCGGATCGCGCACCGCGACGGCCATCGGTCGGCGTGGCCGAATGTCGACGAAACGATGCCGGCGCGGGTGCGTCGCAGTACCCCCGGCGCCGCTTATAGCTTGAATTGGGCCAGCTGCGTCCGGCTCGTGACGCCGAGTTTCGGGAAGGCTCGGTACAGGTGGTAGCTCACCGTTTTCGGGCTGATGAACAGCATCGCGGCGATCTCGCGGTTGGTCCGGCCGGCCGCGGCGAGTTTGACGATCTGCAACTCCTGCGGGGACAACGTATTCCGCTGCTGTGATGCCGCGACCACCTCACCCGCGGCTCGCAGCTCGGACCGGGCGCGATCGGCCCACGGCACGGCGCCCAGGCGGTCGAACAGCTCGGCCGCCGCCCGCAGATGACCGCGGGCCTCGGTCTTGCGGCGCTCGCGTCGTAGGCGCTCGCCCAGCACCAGGTGTGTGCGGGCCGCCTCCCAGGGCAGGTCGGTGCGGACGCTGACGTCCTGGCCCAGCGATGCGTTGCACCGGTCGAGGGCCGCTTTCGCCCAGTTCGACGGCCAGGGCCAGTTCGCCAGCCGGGCGGTCGCGGCCTCGGCGGTGGCCCGGCGGCCGGCCCGGATCGCGGCCTCCACCCGGTCGGGCACCAAGAACACCGGGGCGGCCGGCATGTGCTCGAACCGGTCCGCCGCCTCGGCCGCACGTCCCCGACCGAGGTCCAGCAGCGCGAGCGCCCACTCGGCCCAGACCCGATCCCCGGTGGCGGCGAGTCGCACACACTCCTCGTCGTCGCCGCGCACGGCCGCGAGCCATGCGCGCACGCCGGCCGACCCTGCCGCCGCGGCGTCGTCGAAGCGCCCCAAGTACACCGCGGCCGCCGGATCGCTGCTCGACTCGAATACGCCGACCAGTCCGGCGACGAACGCGGCGGTCTGGCGCGCCTCGGGCGGTCCGCTGCGATCGGCGATCAGTTCGGCGATGATCTGTCGGCCTTCGTCCGGCACGGGGTCACCGTCAACGGCGGCGCGTACCGCGTCGAGTCCGGCGGCGGCCCGTAGCCCGCGGTCGTGCAGGAGCTGCGCGACCTCGGCCAGCCGCGGCCCGTCGCCGAGGAGCCAGGCGTTGCGGGCGGCGTCGACGAGCAGCGGGCCGGCCTCCGATTTGGGAGCCTTCGCGGCCGCGGTCACCAGCAGTTCGTGGGCGGTGGCGGGGTCGCCGGCGGCGAAGGCGAGACGGGCCCGCAGCGCGGGTGCGTGGTCGCGGGGCAGCCGATCGAGGAGCTCCCGGGCCAGGTCGTCGTGTCCGGCAACGTCGGCTGCTGAGGCCGCGGCGACCAGGCGGGCGCTGCGCTTCGCCGGGTCGGCGCTCAGCTCGGCGGCGCGTCGCCAGGCGCCGATGGCCTCCAGGGCTGTGGCCGCTTCCAGGTCTGGACCGATCACAGCGTCGGCGAAGTAGTCCCGGGCACCGGCGGCGGCATCGGCTCCGGCAAAATGCCTGGCACCGACGGCGGCGTCGGCTCCGGCAAAATGCCTGACACGGACGGCGGCATCGGCGAGGCGCCGAGCACCGACGGCGGCATCGGCGAAGTTCCGGGCCGCGATGGCTTCGAGGGCGGACGCGGCCTCCTCGTTCGGCCCGGTGGCGGCGTCGGCGAGGTGCCAGGCCCGGCGGACGGGATCGGTGACGACGGCGGCGAGGGTGCGGTGGACTTCGAGGCGGCGGTCGAACGTCGGCTGCCGATACACCGCCGCCCGCAGGAACGGATGGGTGAAGGCGACCCGGTCATGGACAACCTCGATGAGCCCGGCCGTTTCGGCTACGGCGAGCGATTCGGCCGTGCACCCAACGTCAAAAAGCGCCGCAAGATCCACGTCTTCGTCGGCGGCGACGAATAATAGGGCGGCACGGGTCGCGGGCGGGAGCGGCTCGAGGCGGGCCGCGAACGCCTCCTGGATGCGGCGCGGCAGCGGCAGCGGCCGATGGTCGTCCGGAAACGAGCGGGGCAACTCAAGGAGGGCAAGCGGGTTGCCGGCGGCCTCGGCGAGGAGCCGGGCGCGCACCGCCGGCGGCTGGTCGGCGACCAGATGCTCAGCCGCCTCCGGTCGCAATCCCAACAACCGATGGGCCGGCAGGTCAGCGGCGTCGAACTCGTCACGACCGGCGAAGATCATCACGATGGGCGCATCAGGAAGCCGGCGGGCAGCAAACCGAAGCGCCTGCGCGGAGTCAGCGTCAAGCCACTGAGCGTCGTCGATGAAGCACGCAACCGGGGCCAGCTCGGCCAACCGGCCCAGGACCGCAGGCCCATCCGCGGACAACCCCAGAAGCTGATGGACGCCCGAGTAAGCGATCCCGGATTCGCTCGGCACGCCCGCACACCGCAGGACGGCAGACCCGGACGCCGCCGCAGCCGCCTGGTCCAGCAGCGCCGACTTGCCGATCCCGGGGTCGCCGCGCAGCACGAGCACACCACCGCCCGGTGCCCGCAACACCCCCGCAACCAGCGCTTGATCAGCCTCCCGCCCCCGCAGCACGATCGCCAACCTACCCGCCCCCACGTCCTCTCCTTAAGGGCTCACCCAGTCATCCGTCCGGTACCGCCTCAGGTCAACGAATTCCTAGCGTCAACCCATGCCAGTCGTGCAACTGCAAGAGCTCACCCGTCAGTACCGCAACGGCGTCACCGCTCTCAACAATGTCTCAGTCGCGTTCGAGCCGGCCACCTTCACCGCGATCATGGGCCCGTCCGGCTCCGGCAAGTCGACGCTGCTGCAGTGCGCGGCCGGCCTGGACCGACCGACGAGCGGCCGGGTGGTGCTGGACGGCCACGATCTGACGGCGCTGAACGAGCGGCGGCTGGCCAAGCTGCGGCGGAGCCGGATCGGGTTCGTCTTCCAGGGTTTCAACCTGCTGCCGGCGCTCACCGCGAGGCAGAACGTCGGCCTACCACTGCGCCTGGCCGGGAAGCGCCCCGACAAGGCGACGGTGGAGCGCGGCCTGGCCGCCGTAGGCCTGGCCGATCGCGGCAGCCACCGCCCGCACGAGCTCTCCGGCGGCCAGCAGCAGCGGGTCGCGATCGCCCGCGCGCTTGTGACCGCGCCGGCCGTCCTGTTCGCCGACGAGCCCACCGGCGCCCTCGACTCCGCCAGCGGCCGCGACGTCCTGCGCCTGCTGCGCGACCTGGTCGACGAGCACGGCCAGACGATCATCATGGTGACCCACGACGAGACCGCGGCCAAGCACGCCGACCACGTCCTGCACATGGCCGACGGGCGGCTGGCGTGATCACGATCGCCCTGGCGACGCTGCATTTGCGCTGGCGGTCGTTCGCGGGCACCTTCGTCGCGCTGGCGCTCGGCTCCGCGCTGATGGCCGCGCTGGGTCTCGTCCTGGACACGACCGTGACCGCGCCGAGCCGCCCCCCGCAGCGGTACTCCACCGCCCCCGTCGTCGTAGCGGCCGCCCAGACGCTGACCGTGCCGACGTCGCGAGGCACCGCCAGCGCACAGTTGGCCGTGCCCCGAGGTGTGCCGCCCGAGGTCGTAGCCGCACTGCCGGACGCGGTCGTGGACCGGGTATTCCACGCCTCATACGGCCAAGCCAATGTCGGACGCCCATGGTCCGCGCTCGGTCTGGCCGACCAGTCACTGACGGCGGGCCGGGCACCAGTGTCCGATGACGAGATCGCGGTCGTCGACGGCCCGCTCGGCGACCGAGTACTCGTGGTTGGCGATGGCGGCTCCAGGCAGTACCAAATCGTGGGTATCGTCACCCGCGGCCCGCAGCCGGCGGTGTTCTTCAGCGACCCCCAAGCCGCGGCCCTCTCCCCCCGCGTCGATGCCCTGGCCCTGCACAGTCCGGCCGCCGAGGTAAGGGCGGTCGTGGGCGACCGCGCCCAGGTCCTGGTCGGCCAGGACCGAGCCCGCCTCGACGCCAACCGCGAGCCCGACGCCCGCGACCGCAACAACGCCGCCACGATCGCCGGCATCGCCCTGGGCTTCGCCGTCTTCGTGGCCATCTTCCTCGTCGCATCCACGTTCGCGTTCGCCGTCGCGCAGCGCCGCGGTGAGTTCGCCCTCCTGCGCGCAACCGGCGCCACGCCAGGACAAGTGCGGCGTCTCGTGTACTGCGAAGCCCTGTTCATCGCCACCACAGCGTCCGCCGTCGGCGCCGTCGGCGGCCCCGCGCTCGGCCGGATCGCGCTGCCACGCCTGGCCCCAGGCTGGATCTCGGTCCTGAGCGACGCGGACTGGCCACTGTGGACAGCGTTCGGCTCCGGTGCGTTCGTCGCGCTGCTCGGCTCGCTCGCGGCGGCCTGGCGGGCCAGCCGGGTGCGACCGGGAGAAGCGTTGCGGGACACGGCGGTCGAGCCGCGAACGATGCCGATCACGCGCTGGGTGCTGGGACTGACGGTGCTCGGGACCGCGCTGGCGACGATGGTGGTCACAGCGGTCGACAATCCGGCGGGCGCATTGAACCGCAAGACGTACATGCCGGTGGTGATGCTCCTCGTGGCCGCGGCCGGTCTCCTCGCCCCGGCGCTGGTCCGGCTCTTCTCCGCGGTCCGGCTGCCCGGCACCGCCGGCCTGCTCGCGTCGACGTCGGCGGCCGCGTCGACCCGGCGTACCGCGGCCATCGCCGCCCCGGTCCTGGTGATCGTCGGTCTGGCGGCCTCCCTGCTCACCGCGTCCGCCCTCACCGACACCGCGAAGGCGGCCCTGAACCAGCCGCAGGGACCGAAGACGACCGTGTACACCCTCGAGGGTGACACCGCCCTCATCCGCCGCCCCGCCGCCGCGGTCACCTGGGTGCCGGACGACGCGATCATGGTGACCCCCGATCTCGGGCTGCCGGTCGGTTCGACAGCCCACGTATGGCTCGCGGACGGATCGCCGGCCGCGCTGCGTGTGATCGGCGAGCTGCCGCTCGGCAGTCCGTCCGATGTGCTGGTGGGTGCGGGAAATGCCTTTTCCGCCTCCGCGGACATTTCGCAGCCGCCGTCCAGCGCCAGCCGGACCGGCCTCTTCGTGGTCCTCGGCGTCATCCTGGGCTATGCGGCTCTGAGCCTCGTCAACACTCTGATCATGGCCGCGCCGGACCGTGCTTCGGACCGGCGTACGCTGCGGCTGCTCGGCGCTCCTGCCTTTTTCGCGAGGTGGGTGACCGTTGCCGAGACACTGATCGCCGTTGCGGTCGGCGTCGTGCTGGCCGGCTTCTCCGCCGTGCTGGCTGTCGGCGGTCTGTGGCTGACACTGCTGCTGGTCACCGGTCCCCTGGCGGTTCCGGTGCCGTGGCTGAGGCTACTCGGGATCGCCGCCGCCACGATGATCTTGTCCGCAATAACAGCGCTGTGTAGCGCATCCGACACTGAACGCTAGATTTAGATGCTTCTATTTCTGGTCATGATGAGACTGTTGGCCCGTGGGGCCACACTCCTGATGGCGCTCTCCGCCGGCGCCCTGGCCTGGACCGCGCCCGCCAGCGCGGCCATGCCCGACCGCTTCGCGTTCGTGCTCTGGGACGGCACCGCCACCGTCGCCACCGGCACGACCCCCGCCGCGACGACCGTCGTCACCGGCCCGCCCGGCCGCTACCGCATCGTGTTCCCGGGCGCCGCCGCCCCGCGCGGCGTCGTGCACGTGACCGCGATCAACGCCGCCCCGCACTGGTGCCAGGCCAACACCTGGGGTCCGTCCGGCGTTGACGAGGTCGTGTACATCGACTGCTACAAGGCCGGTGGCGCCCCCGACTTCACCCCGTTCACCGCGTTCTTCGAGCGCAGCTCCCCGCCGAACATCGCCATCAACGGCCGCTTCGGCTACGTCGACGCGCAACCGACCGGGGCCCTGGTCGACTCGTTCAACTCGATGGGCGGCCTCAACTCGGTCACGCCCGGCCCGGTCGGCCAGTGGACGGTCAAGTTCCCGGCTCTCGGTACGCCCGGCCCGGTCGACGGCAGCCTGCAGGCCACCGCCGTGTCGCCGACGGCGGCCCGCTGCAAGGTGTTCAAGTGGGCCTCGAACGCGAGCGGCCAGACCGTGCTGGTCGGCTGCTTCGACGCGCTGGGTGCGCCGGTGAACACGCGGTTCACGCTGACGTACCAGTACCAGACCTCGCTGTACGGGGCGTCCTGGCCGCCGAAGTACTTCGGGTACCTCTGGAACCGCCCGCCCCTGGGCCCCGCGTCGACGAACTTCAACTCGACCGGCGGCGTCAACGGCATCGGACCGGCCGGCACAGGCCTGTACCTGCTGAAGTTCCCGAATTTGGCAGTCACCCCCGACACCGTCCAGGTCACCGCGGCCGGCCCGACCTCCGACTTCTGCGGCCTCAACGGCGCGTGGTTCCACTTCCCGCCCGACACCGTCGTCCGCGACGTCAACTGCTTCACCAACGCCGGCACCCCGATCAACACCGGCTTCCTGATCAGCGTCAACTCGCAGTTCTGAAAGCCCTGAGTCAGCTCGGGGTACGGGGGCCAGGGACCGGCCGGGGTCGGTCCCTGATGCCTCCCACCCCCGTCGGCGCCCATGCTTGATGCATCAGATGAGGCACCTTCGAAAGGGAGCGACAATGGAAACCGTCTACGGCACGATGCGTCAGCACGGTCTGGTTCGTCCGACGCACGGCCGGCTGTTGGGCGGTGTCGTCGCCGGACTCGGACAGCGGTTCGGCATCGACCCGTGGCCGGCCCGGCTGCTGTTCGTCCTGATCCTGCTGGCCATCCCCGGCAGCCAGATCCTGATCTACCCGATCCTGTGGATCCTCATGCCGGCCGAGCCCACCCCGGCGCCGTTCGCACCTGAGGCCCAGGCTCCGGTCGTCTGACCCGAAACGAGCGCCCCGGACACCACGCGGTGTCCGGGGCGATTTCGTTCGCTCAGTGCACGTTGAACACGACGGTCACCGTCACCGAGTCCGTGCCGACCAGTCCGCCGCTGTCGAAGGCCTCGAGCCACACGGTCCAGGTCGTGGCGTCGAGCCCCTCATCGAACAGGACGCCGAGCTCGCCCGTGGCGGTCGCGCAGTTCTTCGGCAGCACGATCTGATCGTTTCCGCCGCTCTTCGGCACCGCGCTACCTTCACAGAGCACCTTCTTGGTGCCGCCCGGGCTGTAGGCCGTCCAGCGGTACCGGTCGCCGGTGAGCGTGCCGTCCTGCGGGTCGTGCGCGGTACCCCCGAAATCGAACTTCAATGGCACACCGCCGAGCGACTGCACCCAGAGATCCTTGGTCGGGGTCGTGATCGTCGCTGTCGGTTTGCCGGCGCCGGCGACAACCGTGAACGTCCGGGTTGCCGAGGTCGGACCGGCGGTGAACTTCACGCTGTACGAACCGGGCGTCACCTTGCTGGCCGGCAGCGTCGCTTTGTGCCCGACCGCATTGAAGACGAGCACATTGTTGCGCTTGACCTCCCACTTGGCCTGATTGTCGGGCACCGACTGGAACGTGTCCGGATCGAACGAGACACCGGCCAGGTTGACCGCCTCACCCTCGACGACCTTGATGCCGGCCGGCGGCGAGGAGATCTTCGCCGTTGGCGGCGCGTCGGTGACCGTGATGGTCACTTTGGAGGTGCCAATTTTGCCGGTACTGTCAGTCGCGCTCGCGGTGATCACATGCGTGCCGGGAGCGAGGGGACCCACCGCGGTCTTGGACTCGTGACTGAGCACGCCGGCCTTGTCGCTGGTCCAGGTGATCGGCACCGCGGCGCCCTTGAAGTCCGTCGCCGTGCCCCACAGGTCGACCGTCGCGCCGCTGCTCACCTGCTGGTTCGGGGTCGGCTTGTCGATGACGACCTTCGGCGCTCCGATCGGCACGTTCAGCGCTTTGCCGACCGCGGCGAGCGCGTCGACGCGTCGCTGGCTGCCCGTGACGTCCGCGCCGAGCCCGCCGACGTGCGCGGTTTCGTTGAGGATCTGCCGGATCTGCGGTGCGGTGAGCGCCGGGTTCGCGGCCTTGACCAGCGCGGCGACGCCACCGACGAACGGCGACGCGAAGCTGGTGCCGCAGCCGTTCTTGGTCGCCATTTCCAGCGAGTGCCCCGGATCGGCGAGCACGCGCACGCACATCGGCCCGTAGATCTCCACCGACGTCTGGTTGTCGACCAGCCCGAAGTTGGAGCCGGCCGCTCGCGTGGCGTCGGTGTTCATCCCGCCGACGCACATGACGTGCTTGCTCTCGCACGGCACGAACAGCGTGTCGCTGTCCACCGTCTTGCCGTCGTTCCCGGCCGCCGCGACCATGAGCGCACCGGTCGCCGCAACATGCTGCATCCGTCGATCTGTCCACTTGCGCGCATGAGCAACGCCCAAGTGCACATCGCGCGTGAAGCTCATGTTCACCACGTCCGGGTGCTCGTCCTCGGCCGCCTTCTCGGTCCGGCGCAGGACGGTCCAGTAGTCGAGCCCGTTGCCGACCGCGACCAGCTTCTTGACGACCGGTCCACCCGAGCCGGCGGTACCGTACCCGTTGTCGACTCGCCCAGCCCCGGTCATCGACACGTCCGTGCCGTGCCACGGACACGACGAGTTGTTGCTGCAGCCGTGCGGGTTGCTATCGCCCCAGCTGCCCTTGTGGATGGAGAACTCGTTCGGGAAGTCGTTGTTCGGCGAAAACCCGCCGTCGACGACCATGTACTTGAGCGTCGGCTGCAGCTTCCCCTTCGCCTGCAGCAGCTGCCACGCCGGCGCCACGCCGGTGTCCATGTCCCCACCGGCACGCATGTACGACCACTCGAACACGTTCTTGTTGATGTCCGGTGCCTCGAACACCTGCCCTTGCGCGATGCCGGTCGGCTCGACCAGCCAGTTGACGACGACTTCGGTGCCGGCCTTCCACTCCGAAGCGGCCAGGGCCAGCAGCCGCAGGACCCGCTCATCCCCGGCCCGGTAGGTCCCGCGCTGCCGCGGCTCCGTCGCCAGCAGGTCGGCCGGCAGCTGCGCGGGGTCGGCCTTGGCCACGTTCACCCGGACGAGGTGATCCTGTCCGTCGGCGTCCGCATCGTACGAGTCGAGCACCTGCCCGTCCCACCGTTGCACGAACGCGTCGAGCCCTTGCTGGTCGGCGGTGTGCACCATGACCTCGTCGAGCACGAGTTCGGCCGGCCCCGCGTCCGGAACCTCCAAAACGCCGATTTCGCGGGTACCGGTTGTGCGTCCGACCGGCTCGACCGTGCGCACGCTCGGGTGCAGCCGCGAGTCGACCTCGAACGAAACGCCCGGTGGGTCCGCAGCTCGGGCCGGCGCGGCAATACCCCAGCTCAGGCCGGTAAGCAAGGCACCCGCGAGGGTGGACGCGATCGCCCGGCGGACGGAATTCGGGATCGGCATGACGTCTCCTTCGGTTGTCGGTGGGTTGCTGTGGTGTCGCTGTCGTGTTGCTTCGTGTGCGACATCCGTAGGAGTGCGGCCGCCGGGCAATGCCAACAGTTTTCGGTGGAGGAATTTCTTTCGTGGACGAACTCGCGGACGACGCGACCTTGGTCGCCGCCATGCGCACCGGCGAGCCGTCGGGTTGGGAGGGCGTCTACCGGCGCTACGCCGCCCGCTTGCTCACGTACGCCCGAACGCTCGTCCACGGCGACGACCAGACAGCCGCCGACGCTCTGCACGACGCTTTCCTGAACGCCCGCGAGCACATCGATCAGCTCCGCACACCGGACCAGTTACGTCCGTGGCTGTACGCGATCGTCCGCAACGAGTGCCACCGCCAGACTCGCGCACGAAGCCGCAACGTCCCCCTGGACGCGATCGACGAGCCGGTGGCCGCGGATGTCGACTTGACCCGCCCGGTCGCGGCCGCGCAGGTCCGCGAGCTCGTGCACGCGGCCGCGGACACGCTGAGCCCGGGCGACCGCGAGGTGGTGTACCTGGCGATCCAGCACGACCTGTCAGCTCCGATGGTCGGCCGGGTGCTCGGCCTGGACACGAAAAACGCGCACGCCCGTCTGTCCCGAGCCCGCGGCCAACTGGAACGCGCACTCGGCGCGCTGCTCGTGGCTCGCGGCGGCTCCGCCACCTGTCCAGAACTGGCGGGACTACTCGAAGGCTGGACCGGCAACCTGACACCCCAGCTGCGCAAACGTGTAGCCCGGCACGCGGACAGCTGCGACACGTGCACGGAACTACGCCGAGAACAGCTCAGCCCGGCCGCCCTCCTGGCCGGCTACGCCCCGGTCTTCCTCCCGCTGGACGAGGACCTGTGGCCGAACATCAACGCATCCCTGGTCGCGTTCGAGATCCCGGCCGACACGAACACGATCGAGGTACAGACGGGAACGGTCTACAACACAGGCGACTTCCGCCCGCTCGAGACCGACAATGCCAACCGCCGCCGCCGAGCCCTGACCCTGTCCGGCGCGGCACTGATCCTGCTCCTGATGCTGGGCGTGGCGTTCTGGGCCTTCACCCCGACCGACAACCACAACGCCCCCCAAGCCAACACTTCACCCCGCCCATCAGCCATTCCGGTGGAAACGGTCGCCGCCTCAACCACACCCAACCCGCCCACCGCAACGACAACGACGTCAGCCACAGCAACCCGCTCTGTACCTCCGCCCTCCCCACCCCAGACGCCGACTCCCGCCACGACGACAACCACGACCACGACTGCGACCACGCCCGCCGCCCCAGCCCCGAGCCCGTCGCCCCCAGCCCCGGGCGCCATGATCTTGACCGCCCCGTTCACGGTGACCGCCTACGGCACAACCCCCTGCGACGGCGCCGTATGGACCCTGCTGGTGAGCGCCACAACCGACACCGCCCTGTCCGCCGCCACTGTCACCTGGACCACCCCTGACGGCGCCAGCCACAGCCAGCCCCTGATGGTCAGCGGCCAGTACGCCGCCACGGAGGTACGCGGCCTCCAGGCTGCAACCGCGACCTGGATCGTCCGAGCCACCGCAACCGACGGCCGCACCGCCTCCAGCATCACGAACACCGCCAGGCGCCCCTGCTGAACTACCGCTTCCGGGGCAGGCGCTCCTCGAAGATCTTGCGCAGACTGTCGGGCAGGCCGTCAATTTCGAGCAGGGACGAGAGCTGCTTGGTTTCGGTCATGTACGCCTTGAACGCCGTCGCGATCGTCACCCCGTGCGCGGGCCGGTCCTCCACTGTGATCGGGTCGCCGGCGCAGATCGCGCCCGGCTCCACCACACGCAGATAGGCCCCGGTCCGGTTGGCCCGCGTGAAGGTCTTCAACCAACGCGGTTCCCTCATCTTGTACTGAAACGTCGCACACGGAATGCGCCCGAACGTGGGCTGCAGGACCAGCCGCGGCCCGACCCGCCACCGCTCACCGATGATCGCGCCGTTCACGTCGACCTCCTCGGTGGTGAGATTCTCGCCGAAGAGCCCGTTGGCCAGGCGGCGGCTCAGGCGGGCCTGCCACCAGTCGTAGTCCTCGCGCGCGTAGGCGTACACAGCCTGGTCGTCGCCGCCGTGGTTGTCGGTGTCGAAGATCTGGTCGCCAACGAGACCGCTGTGCAGCCCGGTCTTCTTCGGCCCGGGCGCCCGCACCTCGACCAGGCGGTCAACCGGCTGCTTGTTGATGCCGGTGGTGCCGACGTCCCTCTTGGCCGGGTTGGCCTCGGGTACCGCCAGATTGATCGAGATGATTCGCCCCATTTGGGCAACGTAACCGGCCCGGCCAGCGGCCGCAGCGCATTTACCCCCGATCAGTCGAGCTCGGTCGGGTCGATGCGGGCTTTGAGGTCGGCGTGTTCGGCCAGCAGGTACAGCAGGTTCGAGCCGTCGATGAGCTCGAGTGGCTTGCCGGAGGCGAACTCGTAGGAGGCCGGGCCGTAGCCGCTGGTGGTGACGAGGATCCCCTTTGAGGCGCCCTCGTTCTGGAGCGTGCCGAACAGGTCCCGCACGGCGGAGACGTCGACGGTGTGGCGATACCGTTTCGCCTGGATGACGACCTTGCCACCGAAGATCGGGCGGTGGTCGAACGCGACGCAGTCGACACCGCCGTCGCGAGATGGGCGGGTCTGTTTGGTGTCGAGGCCCATCCGGGTGAACAAGTTTTGAATCAACGCCTCGAATTCGCTGGGCGTGAGCTTCAGCAGGTTCGGGCGCTCGTCCAGGTCGGCCAGCACGTCGACCTCGTCGATAAACCGCTTGTCGACCATGTCGAACTCAAGGACCGGCCGCACCGGAGCGAGGGCCTCGGGGCGCTTCGACACCGAGGCGCTCAAGTGCTGCAGGCAGGCAGCGGGGTCGACCTTGGCCAGGTTGAGCACGCCGTACTGCTCGCGGGTCGTACGGACCGTGATCAAGCACGGCCGGACACCCTGGCCGGTGCGCGGGTCGGTGGTGTCGACCACGCCGTTGAACGCGATTGTCTCGACCAGGCCGCCGCGGTCGGCCTCGAACAGCTCGTGGAGCGTCCGCAGCGTCACCTGGGTGACTACCGAGGTGTACCGCTCCTTGATTTCCTTGGCCGTGCGCGCGGACGACGTCACTTCGTCGCGGGTCTTGACGTAGCGGTACTCCCGGACGGGCGGGACGACCTCCAGCGGCGGCAACTCGTACTCCACGACGAGCTGGCAGGACTCCGGCACGTAGGCCAGCCGGTAGTTCTGCGGGAAGTCGTCGGGGTACACGGAGTTGGACAGCACCATGCCGAAGTAGTCGACGACCGCCTCCGGCTCACCGGCCTGGAACGCGGCCGTGAACCGGTCTATCTCGGCATTGGTGGCCGCGAGCTCGGCCTCGGCCTGCTGACGCTGCTGCTGGTACTGCCCGTTGGCGGCGGCCACTCGGCGCTGCCGGTCGGTCTCGACGGCGGCGTGCTGGGCTTGCGCGAATTGATACTGGGAGCGGGCCGCGGCCAGCTGCTGCTCGTGCTTCGACTGGCCGAACATCTTGCTCAACCCGGTCGGAGCGGGAGGCTCGAACCGCCGCCAGTCCGGTGGAGGCAGCGGCACCCCCAGATGGCCCGGGTCGAACGGCGCGAACCGGAACGGCTTCTTCAGGCGGGCGAGATCCACGTGATCGTCCACCGTGAGGGTCGCCTGCAGCAGGCCTTCGAGCTCCTCCAGGTGCGCCTGCAGGTCGGCGTTGTCGGCGGCGACTTCGGCCGCCCGGGCTTCGAGGTACAGACGTTTACGCTCGCGCTCGTCCGCCACCGCGGCTCGCTGCGCCGCCTTCATCGCCTGCTCGGCCGCCCGGTGCATGGCCTGCTGCTGCCGCACGTATGCGGTCTGCGCGCGTTGCTGCGCCCGGACCTGCTGCGCGTGTGCCCGTTGAATCTGCGCAAGGATGCCCCGCCGCCGCGCCACTCGCCCTCCCAGACCTCGTGAAGCGGCCACACGCTACCGGAACGTGCGCGCCTTCATCACCGGCCGAATTGACGACGTCATTCCGGGTAATGGGCGCGGCGTCCGCGGTCGTCGCCGCGGACGCCGGTCCGTTCAGGCCTCGTCCGACGGGTACTCGCGGCGGCGGTGGCGGCGGATGGGGAGTTCCGCTGCCCGCTCGAGGCGGTTCGAGTCTCGCGTGGGGACGCCGTTGTCCCGGTCCGACTGGGGGCTGAGCTGGTCGTTCCGCGTCACGTCGCGATCCATGACGCCCTCCTCAACGGGAGCCCGTGCCATTGTGTAATCCCATCATCGCAGTCTGCAATTGCAAGCGCCAGCGGTCGTTTAGCACGTTGTGCTATCGCGGCGACTGAGCGTCGCGCAACGCCTGCTCGATGACGTTCCGAGTCTCGTTCGGCTTGCCGGCCGCCACGTTGATACGAGTCATCGCCTCGCGGTACGGATCCAGCTCTTCCCGCTCGGTGAAGAACAGCGCGCTGTCGATCTGCTCGAGGTAGACGACGTCCGGCATGTGCTCGTTGCGCAGGCGCAGGATCGAGAACGAGTTGCCCATGCCCACGTGTCCCCCGGCCGCGGACAGCAAGATCTGGATCCGCATGTGCCGCTGCTCGTTGGCCTCGATCAGCGACTCGAGTTGTTCGCGCATCACCAGCGGACCGCCGATCTGCTTGCGGAGCGCCGCCTCGTCGATCACGGCCCAGATGTGGGGAGAGCGCTGTTCGTGCAGGATTTCCTGACGCCGCATGCGCACTTCGACCCGGCGCCGGACCTCGGCCTCGTCGACGTACCACTGGCGCATCACGGCCTCGGCGTAGGCGCGCGTCTGCAGGATGCCAGGAATGAAATGCACCTCGTAGGTGCGGATGACCTCGGCGGCCGACTCCAGCACGAGGTACGAGCAGAACCAGTCGGCAAGCACATCGCGGTGCGGGTACCACCACTGACGATCGCCGGCTCGGCGGGTCAGGTCGAGGATGGCCCGGCACTCGGCGCCGGTGACCCGGTACAGCGCGAGCAGGCGCTCCAGGTCGTCCTCCTTGACCTTGACGTTGCCGCACTCGATCCAGCTGATCTTCGACTCATGGGCACCGATGTGCTGGCCGGCGACGGCCGGACTGATGTTCCGCGCGACACGGAACGCTCGAAGTTGACGGCCGATCATCCCCCAGACTGCTTGAGGGCGAGCGGTCGGCGTAGACAGCGTCGTCACGGGCAGTATCGTGCCGCCCGGTCAGGACAATGTGCAAGGGCATCTGCACGTTTGCATGCACGTGCAGATGCCCTTCTACGAGAGCTCAGCCCATCGACTTCTTGCCGTCGATCGACTCGCGGATGATGTCCGCGTGGCCGGCGTGCTGCGCGGTCTCGGCCACGATGTGCGTGAACACACGGCGGGCAGAGCGGCGGGCGCCCGGCTGGAACCAGGGGGCCGGCGGGAGCTCGTGGGACGAGTCCAGATCGACCGTGCGGACCAGCTCATCGGTTTCGGCGGCGATCTCGGAGTACCGCTGCAGGATCCTCTCCAGGCTCTCGCCCGGGAGCATCTTGAAGTCGTTGGCCCACTTCTCCCAGCCGGCCTGCTCGGTCGGGGGCGCGACCGCCGCCGGGCCGTCCACGACGAACCGCGCCCAGCCCAGCTCGATCTCCCCGACGTGCTTGATCAGGCCGCCGAGGGTCAGTTCGCTCACCGTCGGGCGCAGCTGTGCCTGCTCGTCGGTCAGGCCCTGCACGGTGTTGCGCAGGAAGTAGCGGGCCGTGCCGAGCGACTCGAGCAGATCTGCACGTTCGCCGGTGAGCGTCTGAGCGGTCATCGTGATCATCCCAATCAACAGGCGGAGAAGCGGTCAGGAAGAACGTTAGGCCGAGATGCGGTCAGCTTCTGGCCGCTTCCGCACGACCCACAGGGCCGATCCGTAGAGGGCCAGGCCGAGCAGGATGAAGCCCATCGCCACCGCATAGTTCCACGGTGCGGGCAGGTACGTGGCCAGGAACCACGAGTTGTCCGTCTTCCCGTTGGCCACGAAGAGCAGCGCGACGATCCCCTGCGGGAACAGCGGGATGGCACCGAACCCGAAGCCCAGACCGGCGATGTTCTTGCGCACTTTTGAAAGCTCCTCGAAGCGCATGATCGAAGTTGAAGAAGCCGCCTTCTTACCTGTACGCATTGTGTCCAGCAGTTCCGGGCCGTGCGACAGAAGGCGACGTTCGGCGAGCAGACCGAACAGCCAGTAGCACAGGCCGCCGGTGAGCAGGCCGACCGCGACGCCGGCCCAGCCGAACCAGTACGCGGCCAGGCCCGCCGGCGCGCCCGTCGCCAGCACGAGCGCCAGCATCAGGTACGCCAGACCGGTGAGCCCGCCCTCGTCCTCGCTGGTCCGCAGTGGGTTGCCCGAGCGGCGGTGCGGGTCGGTGCCGGGGACCAGGGCATAGACGGAGACGAGCGGCACCAGGCCGGCCGCACCGCCGAGCAGCGCGGGCAGCAGGGCCAGGATCAGCGGCCACGGTCCACCGGTGATCGCCGTGCAGGTCACGGTGATGATGATCGCGATGACGCCCTGGGTGGTGATCCAGGCCAGCTGGCGGCCGCGGACGTCGGTCGCGCCGGGCGTCATCATCGTCAGCCACAGCGCGGTGCCGTCGGTCCCGTACAGGTTGGAGGCCATGCCGGCGGCCATGACGACGAAGATCGGCCCGGCGTACGGCAGCATCCCGTTCCAGCCCACGATCAGCGGGCTGGCGGCGAACCAGACGCCGTAGGCCAGGGCGAATGCCAGCTGGTGGCTGCGGACGAGATCGCGCGACCAGGTGCGGAACTCCTTGGCGACAACTGCACCGGCGGCCGTCCCGGCGGTGATCGGGCGCCGTCCGCGTCCGGAGACTCGTGGCCGTCCGGCCCGCCGACCGAGCAGCAATGCCCACAGTGCGAGCAGGACCAGTACCAGTGCCGCCAGAGCCGCAAGGAAAATCCACTCACCGCGGACCGCGCGCAGGCCCCAAGCCGACGGCATCCACCACACGGCGGCCGGCGTCCCGCTCACGCCGAACGCGACCATGAACACCCAGATCTGTCCGAGAGACGAAAGGATTACGCCGTTGATGACGCCGGCGGCGATCGCTCCGACCCGTGACCGCAGTGCGATCCCGACAACCGCGACGGCGATCTTCGACAAAAGAACAAAAACCGAAAGCTGCAGAAGCATCGCTGGTACTGCGACAAGGGCGTTCAGCGCACCAACGCGCGTCCCGGCGACAATCAGCCCGGCCAGCGCACCGAATGTGACAAGCGGAGCGACACCGACGAACGACGCGGTGAGCAGCCCGGTGGCGAGCCGGCGGGGCGAGAGGCCGAGTATGGAGAAGTACTCCGGACGCAGCGTTTCGTCGCCGCCACCCATGAACACCGGGCCGAGCATCCAGCCGAGCAGCCACACGGCGAGGGCCGCGGCGAGCCAGTCCGGGTTGAGGTAGCCGAGGTAGGCGGTGCCGCCCGCGAGGAGCACACCGATCGCGGCGCCGGTGCCGGCCATCTGGGCCCGCTGTCCGCGATACGAGTGCCGCATCACCGCGAGCTTCATCTGCGCCATGGTCAACGCGACAGCCACGACAGCTCCCCTTTCGAGTTGGTCCGCTCCCCGCCGACCAGTTGCACGAACGTCTCTTCGAGGGTGTTCGCGCCGCGCACCGCGTCGAGCGGGCCGGCCGCGACGACCTTGCCGTTGTCGACCACCCCGACGTTGTCGCAGAGCTGCTCGACCAGCGCCATGACGTGGCTGGACAGCACGATCGACCCGCCGGCGGCGACGAACCCGCGCAGGATCGTCTTGATGGTTGCCGCCGACACCGGGTCGACGGCTTCGAACGGCTCGTCGAGCACCAGCAGCCGTGGCGCGTGCAGCAGTGCGGTGGCGAGCCCGATCTTTTTGCGCATGCCGGTGGAGTACTCCACCACGAGCGTGCGCTCGGCGTTGTCCAGTTCGAGCACCGCCAGCAGCTCGTCGGCCCGCTGCGCGACGACCTCTTTGCGCATCCCGCGCAGCAGGCCCAGGTAGGTCAGCACCTCCCGGCCGGTGAGCCGCTCGGGCATCGCCAGACCGTCGGGCAGTACCCCCACCAGGGCTTTTGCGTTGTTGGAGTCCGTCCACACGTCGGCTCCGAAAATCCGCGCCGACCCGCCGTCGGGCCGCAGCAGCCCCACCGCCATGGAGAGCGTGGTGGTCTTGCCGGCCCCGTTCTGCCCGACGAGCCCGTAGAACGAGCCCTGCGGTACAACCAGATCGATCGCGTCGACGGCGACCTTGTCCCCGAATCGCTTGGTCAGCCCGGCAATCTCGAGCGCCGGTTGCATGTCGTGTGGCATGCGATAAATCTAAAGATCTTCACGTGTCGACGGATTGAGGATGGATTCCGACCTGGGGGTGCAGTTTTCTACACCCCCAGTGGTCGCGTCGCCATGTCCCCGCCGACCAGTCTGTCCTCCGGCTTCGGCGGTTCGACGTCGTCCTTGAACCGCTCGGCGTCGTCTTTGGGCTCGTATCCGATCGCGCGGCCGCCCGCGTCCGACCACCAGCGCCGGGTGTTCGCTGAGACACCCCAGACCAGCCGGAACCCGGTCGCGTGGAGGGCAGCGTCGACCAGCCGCCCGGCGTCGTCGGGCGACAGCCAGGTGGCCAGGTCGCGGGCGTGCTGGGGCCGCTCGGTGCAGGTCCCGATGCGGAGGCAGACGACGTGCAGCCCGTACCGGTCGTGGTAGAGCCGCCCGAGCGCCTCCATGGCCGCCTTACTCCACCCGTAGTACGAGTCGGGCCGCGGCGCGATGTCGTCAGCGAGCATGTCGCCGCCGCGCACGCCGTCGGTTTGCACGCGCACGTCGCCGCCGCGCATGTGGTCGCCGCGCGCGTGCATGTCGCCGCCGCGCGCGTGCATGCCGCCGCCGCGCGCGTGCATGCCGCCGCCGCGCCCGTGCATGTCGCCGCCGTGCATGTCGTCACCGCGCACGTGCAAACCGACGGCGTGATTGCTCGACGCGAGCACGACGCGCGGGACGTTCATCTCGTGCGCCGCTTGCAGAACTCGCTCAGTCCCGCGCACGTTCACGGCGAGCACATCCTCGAACGGCCCTTCGCTCGCGATCCCGCCGAGGTGCACGATCGCGTCCACGCCAGCGCACATTCGCGCAACCGCGGCGCCGTCAGTAACGTCGAGCGCCGCCACCCCCGCCTCGGCTTCCACGTCGGTGAGCCGCAGGTCGTGGTGCTGGAGCCGCTCGCGCAGCATGTGCCCGATCGCGCCGGAAGCGCCCGTCATAAGAACAACCGCCATGTCGTCCTGTGTTGCCCAGCGCCCGGCCGCTTACTCCGACCCGGCGGCCAGCTCGACATGCTCCGACCCGGCGGCCAACTCCCCTCACTCCGGTCCGACCGCCAGCTCAACTCGCTTCGGTCCCGGCCGGCAGCTCCGGTCCGGCCCAGCAGCTCGGCTTACTCCGGCCCGGCCGCCAGCTCGACCCGAGACGAGATGTTGAGCTTCTGAAAGATCCGCCGCAGATGGAAGTTGACCGTATGCGTCGAGATGCCCAGTCGAGTCGCGATCTGCCGGTTCGTCAGGCCCTTGCGGACCAGATCCGCCACCGATCGCTCACGTTCGCTCAGCGTCTGCCAGCCCGTCTTCTCGGTCAGCGTGATCGCGACGACGACAATCTCCGCGTCGCCCGGCAGGTCGGTTACGACCACCGGGTTGAGGCCCGCCGAACGCAGGCCCTCCAGGATGGCTTCCAGGGCGGCGCCGCCGACCACGCGACGCTCATCAGACATTGCGACCATCTGGCTCACCTCGTCATCGCGGCGGCGCGACTCGCTCGCCACCAGGGGATATTCGCCGGAAATGCTGACGGACCGGGACGCTGCGCTCGTGGGCTCGTGCATGGGGTCCCCCTCGACTCCCTAGAACCGGACACTGAGCAATTACTGGAACTTACTGGAAGATACTGGAGGCACGCAAGCGCCCAATCTGGAGAGAAGTGGGGATTGCTGGAAATTACTGGGAGGGGTACCGTCAAACGTATGTCGGAGGCCGCAGAGGAGCTCGAACAGCAGCTCACAGCCCTGCGCACCGAGATTCGGCAGGCCACCGCAGCCGGCGACTGGCCGCGCGTCCGCATGCTCCGAGCCCAGCAGCAGGCCCTCGACGAGGAGTGGGAAGCGGCCCTGGCCGAGCTGGCGCCGGCCACCATCCCCGCACCCCGGGAGAGCGGTTCGCTGCTGCCGTTGCGCGAGCAGGTGCACAGCGCGCTGACGCTCCTGAGCGTGGCGGCCGCACCCAAGTTGATCGCTCAGGTGTACAACGCCTGCTTCGGCGGCGACATCAACGGAGCGAAGCTCACCAGCCTGCGCCGTGACGAAGAGCGTTCGTTTCGCGCAGCCCCGTTCTCCCGGCCGTATTACCTGTGCGCCGCGCTCACCGCCGATCGGTTCGCGCCGGTCCGCGGCCTCCTCGCGATCTCGACCTGGCCGCTCGAGCAGCGCATCGTCGGAGCCCTCAGCCCCCGTGTCGACTTCCTCCGGGCGGCGGTCAGCATCGCGGAACACGTCCACCGCCTTGCCGATACCGACCGGGCCACCGCGCGCCTACTGTGGCTGTTCGCGGAGAACATCCCCGGCGCCGCGGACGGGATCGGCCAGGCCAAGCCGCATGCCGTCATCCGCGCCGCCAACGCGGAGCTGGAGACCCACGAGCCGATCGACCGGTCGCACCGCGAAGCGGCCGCCGCCAGGGCCCGGGCCCAGCTCGACGACGCCGGTCAGCTGTTCGGCGTCAACCTGAAAGTGGTGCCACGGACCGGTACCTGACCGCGAAGGACAGACCGTGAACAGCATCGAAGACCGGCTCGCCGACCTGCGCGGTCCGGTGCCGCCGCTTCCGCACAACGCGCGCACGATCGCCGCCTTGACGACCAACCCGGGCTGTCGCCGCCGAGCCGTCCTCGACGCCGCCGGCGTGGACAAACGAACACTGGCGGCGCGCACGGGTTTCGCTCCGCCATACGGCCAGTCGCCGTTCGCCATCACGCGCACTCGTGCGTTCGTCAACCAGGTGAAAGCGAACGGCTGCGCGGAGTTGCTCACAATGCTGCGCGAAGTGCTGCACTTGGACATTCCCGAGGTCGCCTACCACGACCTCGAGGAGGTGGCCGGCAACGAGAGCCAGGAAGTCCGCCACCGCTATGCGCGCCAGGTACTCGGCGCCGCCGCGACCACTGCCGACGGCACCCTGTTCGACCACCCACTCCTGAGAATCCCGGTCGGTGGCCGTCAGGTCTTCCTCGAGCCGGACCTCATCGCATTCAAGTACGAGGGCACCTTCTACATCATCGAAATCAAGAGCTTCGCCGTGATCGATGGCCAAGCGGACGGTGGCAAGGTAGCCGCGGCGGCCGTGCAGTCAGCGGTCTACGTTCTGGCGCTCCGTCAGCTATTGGAGGAGCTCGACCAGGATCCGGCCACGGTCTCGCACGAAGTTGTCCTCGTCTGCCCGGAGAACTTTTCCAATCACGCCGTCGGAACAAAGCTCGACGTACGCCGCCAACTGACCGTCCTCAAACGCCAACTCCGGAACATGACCCGCATCGACGAGGTTCTCGCCCACGTTTCCCAGGGCGTCACCTTCGACCTGGCGCCGGATCGCGACGGCCGCCCCACTCGCCCACCCGGTGAACTGTGCGCCGCCATCGAGGACATTCCGGCCCGCTATTCGCCGGAGTGCCTTTCGACCTGCGAAATGTCGTACTTCTGCCGCGACGAGGCCAGAGGCAGTACCCACGCGCTCGGCAAATCGGTGGCCGAGGAGCTCGGCAGCATCGAGTACGTCGATACGGCACTACAACTCGCGACCGGCGATCGGGAGGCGTCTCCAGAGCAAATTGAAGCTTCATTGGTACTGCGTGCAGCCCGGCGTCTGCGCGAGGAGTGCCTCGGGGCGCCGGTATGAGCGCACTGACGTCCTTGGCCCGCGCATTGGCCGTCCGAGCCGAGGCCGCCCAGCCAATCACCACCGTCCGCCATGTCCACTTGGCCGACCGCCCACTGGTGTTCATCCCATTGACTTTGGCCGGCGAGGCGAACGCACCGTTGGCCGCGATGCTGGGCGATTCTGTGGAGGCGCCAAGGCTTCTCATCGTCCCGCAGCCGAGAAACCGCGACCAGCGCTTCGAGTTCGCCGCCGAACTGGGCCGCATCTTGGTGTCCTATGTGGACAGCTTCGCCCGCCGCCAGGAGGAGATCCGCGGCAAACGCCGTTTTACCGACGCGCCGCAAATCCTGGTCCCGAACCCCGGCGGCATCGCCTTCCTGCGCTTGTTCGGCCGCTCGACGAGGCTCCGCCGCATCTGGGGCGAATACGCGGTGAAGCCAATCGTCCCCACGCTAGGAAAGTGGCTGACGTTCTTCGCCGAACGCGCGGAGCACCCGGGCTCATCGCTGACCTTGGCCATGACGTCGACATTGAGTGCCCACTGGGCCACCGGCCAGAGCGCGGTCGAGGACGCGAATCTGGCCGCGTTGATGGCCTGGTTCACCGACGACCCGTTCGAGGCCGCCCGCGACGCCGAGGACGCCGCCATCTGGCCACCGGCGGGCCCCACGACCGACCCGACATTCGACGCGGCCGCATTGATGCCCGCCATCAACCGGTACGCGAAAACGGACGCCGACCCGATCGCCCGCCAGCAGGCGTTGGAGCATTTGCGCGCGGTACTGCAAGGTCAGCTGGACCCGACGTGGCAGCTGATGTGGCGCGGCATCGACCTGTTGCGCACGGTGGAGCCCGGCGCCACGGTGGTGGAGCGCTGGGCCGACGACCGGGACGTGTACACGAACTACGTCGAGTACCTGCAAACCGGCACCGCGCTGCCCCAGGCCCGCCGCGACAGTGCCGTGGCCGCCGCCCGCCGCCTCAACCGCCTGGAACGCGCCCAGTCCTTGTACGACGCCCAGCGCGCCTTGGACGACCCCCTGGTCATGGCCGAGTTCCGCCTGGCCGGTGAGGCTTTCGCCGGCGAGGTGGTGGCGGCCGACCCGACCCGCCTGGACGCGACGGGCCCGCGCCGGAAGCTCCGTCCACATGTGACAGTCCGCACGACGGATCCGTTCAAGCTTCCCGTGGGTACCGAACTGCAGTCCCCAACCCGCCGCGCGCAAACCGCTCGCATTGTCTCGATCGACGGCTCCGACATTGTTCTGGAGCTGACGGGCGGCATGGGCCGAGCCCTGACCCCAACTCCCGGCAGCGTCCCCGAATTGGCCGAACGGGTCACGTACAGCACGGTGTCGACCGCTTTCCAGCCCGGCGGCAATTTCCCTCAGGCGGAAGACACACCGTGGACGCACGGCGGCCCACCACCACCGCCGGAACCGACGGAAGAGGACGCCGTGGAGGCCTGGTCATGACCGACATCTTCCCCGCTGTGATGTCTTCCCTTTCGGCGAGCGAAGGCGTGGTCGTCGACTCCCCACCGGGCGCCGGCAAATCAACGCTGGTAGTCCGGGCCGCACGCCATATCGCTGAGACCGGCGAGCCGCTGGCCATCGTCGCCCAGACCAACGAACAGGTGGACGATCTGATCGCCAACCTGGCCCGCTCATCGCCCACGTTGCCGATCGGCCGCCTGTCCGCTCAGGGCTATGTACCAGTACCAAGAATCGCTTCACACAACAACGTCTCGGTCGACAATGCGGTAGCCGGTCTAGCGGGCTCCGCAGTCATCATCGGCACATCCGCCAAGTGGGCGACGGTAACAACGGGCGAATGGCCCTGCGCCATCATCGACGAGGCCTACCAGATGCGCTCGGACGCCTTGCTACAAATCGCGGGCCGCTTCGAACGCACCCTGTTCGTAGGCGACCCAGGCCAACTGGACCCATTCTCCACAGTGGAAACCGAACGCTGGGCGGGCTTGTCCTGGGACCCCCAACTCAGCGCCGTGGCCGTCCTACTACGCCACAACCCAGACATCCCCCAACACCGCCTACCAGTCTCGTGGCGCCTACCAGCAACAGCCGCCCCGGTGATCTCAGAAGCCTTCTATCCGTTCACCGGCTTCACGTCGGGCACGGCTCTCTCTGACCGCAAAATGTCCTTCTCAACCCACGCCTTCGGATCGTCCCCAGTGGACGCGACTCTCGAAATGGCAGCAACAACCGGCTGGGCGCTACACGAACTCCCGGCCAGACACAGCATGCGAACCGACGACGAGGTAGCCAAAGCCTGCGCAACGGTAGCCCTACGCCTACTGGAACGAGGAGCGATAACAGTTTCCGAGCGCTCAGAGGCCTCCGAGCTAACACCAGACCGAATAGCGATCGGCACCGCCCACCGAGACCAAGCCACAGCAGTCCGCCAACACCTACCCCCGGACTCCGGCATAACGGTAGACACAGCCAACCGCCTCCAGGGCCGCGAGTACGACGTGACAGTAATCTGGCACCCACTATCCGGCCGCCGAGACGCAACCGCCTTCCACCTGGAAGCCGGCCGCCTGTGCGTCCTGACTTCCCGCCACAGACACGCGTGCATAGCGGTAGCCAGGGCCGGCATAGCGCAACTCCTGGACGACCACCCCTCAACCGGCCGCGTCTACCTCAACGAAATCGTGAAGTTCCCCGACGGCTGGGAAGCCAACGAAGCCATCATGACCCACCTGAAATCCCACCGCGTCCCCGCCTGACGGATAGCTTCGCCGCCCCGAAGCTATCCGTCACCGGTCGGTGAGACCGCCGAGCGCGAGCGCGGCGAACACGGCGAGGAAGAACCCGAGAATGACCAGCTCTCCGGTCCGAGCCCACGCCGACGACCTAGCCTCCCCGGCCAGCTCCTTGGCCCCGGCAACACTCCGCCAGGCGCGCCGAGCCATGGCGTAGAGGAAGCCGAACCCGAACCCCACGAGCCCGCCGAGCAGGAATCCCCCCAACGTGACATGAGTTGAATGGTCCATCACGTCAACGTGACAGAACCGACGCCGGACAAATATCGACGAAAAGGTGGATTGATTCGGACAAACGTCCTGGTTAAACCGCCTCTGGCCTTAGGTTTCAACCCTCAGCAACCAAGCCGACACGTTCGGGCGTCACATGTCGGATAACTTCAGAAAATGGAAGCCATCGGTCATGTTGTGGTAGCCCACTCCGCGGCGGTCAGCGCGTACTGGACCTCGCCGTGCTCGTCGCCCGGCACCGGGTCCGGCCAGTCCGGGAAGAACGTGGCCACGTGCCGTAGCCCGGACTTCTCCATCACCCGCCGCGACCCCGCGTTGATGACCATCGTCTCCGCGAACACCCGATCAACGCTAACCACGTCAAACCCGTGAGCGATCAAAGCCCGGCAAGCCTCAGTCGCATACCCCTTGCCCCAAGCCGAACGCTTCAGCCGATACCCGATCTCGATCCCGGAACGGTCCACATCTACCGGCGGCCCATCACCCCGGTGCGGCCGAAAGAACGCCCAGCCGAGAAACTCACCGGCAGCCTCAACCGCCCAGTACCCGTAGTCGGTGCCCCGGTCGTAATACGCCAGGATCCGCGGCAGAGCCGAGTCCCGGATCTCCGCGAGCGGCGTCGGGTGCCCACCGTTCAGGTACCGCATCACTTCCGGATCACTGTCCAGCGAGACGAGATTGTCCAGGTCGTCCGCGGTGAGTTGGCGCAAGTTGAGCCGTTCGGTCTTCACAGCAGGGTCCCTTGCATGGGGAAGGTCAATCTAGCCGTGGTGATGCTTTCGAGAATCTGGTCCTCGTTGAGTTCGCGGTCCATGACTCTTGCGTAGTTGCGGCCGCGGTTGTGCGTGTTGCGCATGCGCACGACGTTCGGGAAGCGGCCGACCGCGCGCATGTCGCCCAAGCCCGACAAGAAAATGAGTTGGATGCCGTTCGCGGCCGCCACCCGGCGTTGCAGGTCGAGGAACGCCACGTAGTTCGCGGTGCCGAGCGGGTTGTCCATCGGCAGGACGCCGAGGCCCGGGACGTCGCCGCCGCGGTTCGCGGCACGGAGGCGGGCCAGCATGCAGAACAGCAGCAGGCCGATGGTGACCTTCTCGCCGCCGCTCCACTTGCTCATCAGCTCGACGGGCTGGCGGTCGTCGGTCAGCTCCGTTGACGGTTTGAGCACGCGGGCGACGAAGTTGCCGCGGCCGACGACGGCGGCGATCGCCTCCCACGCGAGGGGTAGGCCGTCGGGGATTGGGTCCTTGCCCGCGACGAGCTTGTCGACCAGGCGCTCGACCCGGCTGCGCAGCGTGGCGTCGCTGGTGTCCACACTTGACCGCGGGCCGACGTCGAGGAACCGGCGGTTGCGCAAATGGTCAGCCAGGCCGGGCGGCAGCTGCGCGTGGTGCTGCGCACGTTGCAAGGTTTTGAGCCCCTCGCGCACCTCCGCACACAAAGCGGTCACGACGAGGTGCTTGTCCTTCTCGACCGCGTCGAGTTCGCCGGCCAGGCCGTGGCGATAGCGCACAAGCTGCTCGACCAACTGCTCGGCGGCGTCGAAGTCGAGGCGGCCCTCACGGAACCGGTCGCGAACCTCCGGGCTCACCGTGGCAAACCGGTCGTCGGAGGCCCACCGGTCGATGCGGTGCGCCTCGGCATTGAGCCGGTTTCGCGCGGCATTCACGGCCCGATCGGCCGCCTGCAGCGCCCGCCGCGCACCGCGGGCCGACTCGCGCGCGACGTCCACGTCACCGGTGAACGGCAGTGCGGTCTCGGTCGGCTCGGTGTCCTCCGTGAGATCAGTGACCAACTGCTGCAGGTCGTCCGCGCGGCGTCGAGCGGTCACCGCCTCCACTTCAGCCGCGCCCGCCTTGTCCCGCGCGCCCTGCTCGGCCGTGCGCGATTCGTCCAACGCCCGCTGCGCCTCATCCCCCAACCGCACAATGTCGGCATCATCGGCGACCAGATCGAGCGTCGACGGCGGACAAGCCTGCAAAGCCGTCTGCGCATTCGAAAGCGCCGCACCGGCCAGAGTCGCATCGCGCTGCGCGGCCAAGAAGTCGCTCTCTGCCTGACCGATCGCCAGCCGTACGGCAGCCGGATCGGAACCGTCCAACAGCGTCTGCGCGGTCGTCCGCTCACTCACCGCGAACTGCTGAATCTCCTCATCGAGCGCCGCCAACCGGCTCGTGATCTCGGCGATCGTGGCCTCCAGCGCCGACCCGGACGTCTGCCGCAGGTACGCATCGTGCGCCGCCTGATACGCATTCGTCGCTTCGGTCAGGTTGGGCAGGCTCTCAACGACAATCGAAGAGGCGATGCGTTGCAAATCTTCACACCGGATTCGGTACTCCCTGACAGTCGACGACGCCCGCTCGGCATCGGCCGCGTGCCGGGTCGCCGCAGCCGCCGCCGTGCGCTCCTCGTCCTCGGCCACAGCCATTTCCGCATGCAGTTCGGCTCGCACGGTCGGCAGGGCGGCCAGTTCCTCACGCATCCGCGCGGCATCCGGGGCCCGCCGAGTCAGATCGCCAAGGGCCGCGATCCGAATCGTCAACACCCGCCGCCGCTCGGCCAGGTCCCGACGCGTGTGCTCGAGCAGCGCGGCCCGCTCATCGAGCAGCAACCGCGTCTCCTGCAACTCGCCCATCCGCGCATGCACGGTCGCGAGCGCATCCTCAAGGTTCGAGTGCGCAGCGTCCAAATGCTCAAGGTGCCCGGATGGACAACGCGCGATCAGATCGAGCAGCGACCCGCGCAACCGAATGTCACCATCGCGCATCTCGAGCAGCTCGTGCACCCGCTGGTTGCGCTCGTCCCGCCCCCGACTGCGACGATCGGTCTCGGAAGCCGCGGCCGTCCGGTCGTACATCGCGGGCGCCGGCGGCAACACGAACCCGATCGGCTTGGCCGGATCCGAGTCCACAACGGACCGAAGATCAGCCGTCGCCGCGACCTGAATGGCCGAGGTCGGAAACAGCTCCGCCCCCAACAACTCGGCGCGCGCCCGCTCCAAGTCGTCCGGGTCGTGCACAAGCAGCCCACCAACGAGATGCGGCGCGTCGGCGATCAAGACAGGCCAAGCAGAGGGCGGTACCGAATCGGCCAAGAAGTGCCACCCAGTCGTAGCCGGAATGCGCGCCGCCGCCAGCACATCCGCCGCCCGGGCCAGGTCCAGCGCCGCCGGCAGCAGCCCCCGCGCGGACGCGAGCGCCTGCACCGCACGATCGTCCTCAGCGTCCGCGACGGCCAGCTGAATCCGATGCCGATCGGCGGTGATGACGGCCTCGGTAAGGAGATCGGTGAGATACCGCTGCGACGCGATCGGATCGACCCGGTCCTGCTCGGCCAGGGCCGTCAACCGCGGATCGGTCGCGAGCGCCTCGATCTCCGCAAGCAGCGGCCCCCGCTCAGCGTCAAGCACGGCCTTGTCCCGCAGCAACTCCGTGAGCGAAGTCTGCGCCTCGGCGCGATCACGCTCATACGCACGCCGCTCGCTGTCCAATCGCGCAGCATCAGCCGGCAGATCATGTTCGATCGTGTGCGCCGCCGCCGTTTCGGCCTCCTGCGCCTTGGCGAGCGCGACATCCAGATCGTCGTCGCCGAGGTGTGCAGCGGCGGCGGCGAGATCCCGGTCGTACGCCCCGAGCTGCGCCTCAATGGTCCGCTGCTGCGCATCCAGGCTCCCGAGCCGCCCACGCAGCGAGTCGGCGAGCGACCGCGCGGACACCTGCCGCTCCCGCGCCGACGACGCCTCCTGCGCAAACGTGTCCATTCGCGCATCAAGCTCGTCCGCAGCATTGCGCAACACCGCCAGCAGCACGGCCGCAGCGTCAGCCCGGTCCCGACGCAACGGCGCGGCCCCGGCCTCGGCCTGCTCCTGCTGCCGCCGCGCCACGTCCAGGCGCTGCGCCTGCTCAACGTGCCGGATCAGCGTCGGCACCAACTGCCACGACCGATGCACATGGCGACGTTCGGCGACGAGCATTTCCGCCGAACGCGCAGCCTCGACCGCGCGTTCGTGCACGAGCTGCGCAGCCCGCCACCGATAGTGCTTCATGTGCGCATCGAGAGTCGCGGATTCGGCCGCTGCCCGCAGTACCCCCGCCGAAGCCCCCTCAGCGACGGCGTCCTGACGCTCGGCCACCGTAGTGGCGGCCTGCACGGCGGCGCGCAACGCACCCGCGAGACCGGCGGCGTCGAGGCGTGCGGCCCGCGCGGCGAGCTCGGCGTCGACGAGCGTGTCCCGGGCCGCGGCCCCGTCGGCGAGCAGCGTCGCGGCCTCGTCACAGAACGCGACCTCGGCCCGCAGCCGCGGCTGCCGGGCCAGCCGGTCACGCGTGGTGCGCAGAATCGTGGCCACTTTGCCGGCCGACGTCGGCTCGGTGACGAGCGTGAGCAGGTATTGCACGAACTCATCGGCGGTCTTGAACTTGAAATGGTGCTCGATGCCGCCCTCGGTGGCATTGATTTTGAGGATGGCGGTGAACAGCCCCGGGTCCAGCCCGCGGTCTTGCAGGGCCTGCGCCCACCGCTCCTGCTTGCTGGTGACGACCATTTCGCAGTCGTACGGCAATGCCTCGATCGCCTTCGCGAAGTCCTTGAGCTCGGCCGAGGCGTAGGGCAGTTGTTCGAGTTCGACACCGTCGGCGGGTGTGAAGGCATACCACGTCTGCCGGAGCCGTTCGTGGGCAGCGTTCGGGTCCGAAGGTTGCACCCGGTCGGCCCATTCGTAGACGCCGCCGGTGACGAGCCGCTGCCCGGCCGGGTCGATCCATTCGACGACGACGTGCGCGGTGTCGGCGCCGAGAATCGCGTCCTCGAGGTGCCGCCCGGTTGTGGCGGTGGCGAGAAAGTCCCGCCGGTCGGGCCGGATCAGCGCGCACAGCAGCGCGATGAGGGTGGACTTCCCGCCGCCGTTGCGCATCCACAGAATGGTGTCGAGCGGGGTGCCGTCGCGGCCGGTCAAGTCCAGCCACACGTCCCGGAACCGAGCCGCCGGCGACCCGATCCGGTCGAGGTAGATCCGCCGAATCCGCCAGAGTTTCGCGGGCGCCGCCATCAGTGCTTCACCGTCCGCATCGCTTCCAGGGCTTCCCCGCCGGCCACATCCGCGACGAGCAGCCGGAACCGGTCGGTGAGCTGAAATGTGCTCGGCCCGAGCTGCGGCATCGGCCGCGCCGCCCCGCGCTCGACGAGCCACCCCAATACTTCGGCCACCGCGAACTGGGTGCACCCTTTGGCCGGCCCCGGCTGCCGGTCCTTGGGCTTGAATGCCGCGGTCCGCCGATAGATCTCGGCCGCGACCCGCGCCTGCCCATCGACGGTGTCGTCATCACCGGGGATCATTTGGACCCGATCGATCGTGTCGCGGATGAACTTGTCCAGGGCCGCCACTTCAACGGTTTTGACTTCGGTGCTGTCGAGGTCGGCCTCCTGCGGAAACGCGTATGCGGCCACCCCGAGCACGATCAGCCCGGAGATGAGTTTCTCGTCCGCGGTCATGCCCGTGCTGCGCAGATCCCCCATCCGCACCGCGAACACACTGCCCGGCTGCGTACTGAGCACGAGCCCGGTCCGCGCCGGCGCACCGAGCACGGTAAGCCCGAGCCCGCTGGCCAGCGTATCGACGGCGTCGCGAAACAACGTCTGCGTGCGATACCGCTCCAGCAACCGGCCGTACGGATTCCCGTCGGTCGGCCGCGCCCCGGTCCGCAGCCCCAACGCGACCAGTTCCGCCGCCGCCCGGACGTCCTCGAGGGGAATGGTCACGCTTCCTCCGTGTACGACACCAGCAAGTTGTCTCCCCACACCAACGGGTGGTCGATCGATGTGTCGGTCCGCTCGGCCTGGATGGTGATTGGGTTTTCCTCATCCGGCTCGGCAACATCGGGCGCGTAGGCCCACAAAGCCGAAAGCAGCACCAGCTCCGCGATCTGTTCATCGCCGGCATCCACAAGCAACTCCGAGAGCCGGGCCGGCCGCTCCTTCGCGCGACGCAGAATGCGGGTGGCCTCGGCGACAACGGCGGGCGGATAGGCCTGCAGTTCGACGCCCTCGCTCTCCCCCGGCTCCTCGGATTCGTCGTCCTCGGCCCCGCTCAACCGCGGCGGTGCGAGGAGCACGTCGACGAGGTTGTCGAGCTGCAACAGCCGCGGAATCTGCATCCCGACGACCCGATCGCCAAATGCTTCCGCCACCCGCGTGGCCTGATCCTGCGGAAGGCGCAGCACGGGATGGAGCAATTCCTGCTCAACATTGAGAAGCCGCAGGTGTACTCGCCGGGCGAACACCTGCAGCAGCTGCGCCTCGAGAAACACGCTACGGGCGTCACCGACCCGCTCGGCCAGATCGAGGTGTACCTGCCGGATCCGCCGCAACGTGTCGACGAGCTCCCCGGACGCTCGCCGAACGGCGGGGTCGGTCTCAGTGTCAATGCCGGCCGCGACGTGATTGAGCACGTCCGCGTCGGCCGCGATCCGCGCTTCGACATGCTCCCGCGCCCGCGCGAGCCGCTGCGGCACATCCGCTTCCCAGTCGACGGACCGAACGTCCCGCTTGGTCGCGTCAAGAATGTCGGCGAGAGAGGCCGACATGGCGACGGAAACCCGTTCGGCCTGCATTGCCGTCCGCCCGGCCGCCTCAAACCGCCGATCCCTCAGCTGCCGTTGCAGCACGACGGAAAACGCGGCCTCAGCGTCGTCGACGTCGAGGTCGAGCCCGGAGAGGTACAACATGACAGCCTGCGGTGAAGCGAGCACCACGGCCCCGTCCGGCCCGTCCTGCAGTTGCAGGAGCTTGAATGCGTACTCTTCGCTGTTGTCGAAGGTGTACACGAACGCGCGCTGATTGTCGGCGTCATTGAGCAGTCCCTTGACCACCCACCGGGCCGCGTCCTCGTGTTCGCCGGTAGCTCCGGGCCGCATGTGCCCGGCGAGCTCGGCAATGGACTCAATCAGCTCAGCGAGCGTGAGCGCTCGAGCAAATCCGAGCGAAGCGACGGCCAGGTCGACCGCCGCGAGTGCAAGTTGCCGCAGGTCATAGCGCTCATGTATGTCCGCGTGCACCGCATTGCGCACCAGCCGCGCGACCGGATCGGTGAGGATGAGCGCCCGCCAACGCGCCCGCATCGAGCTGTGCGCCACAGGGGAAAGCTCCGGTTGACGACTCTCCGTCACCCGTTGCCCTCCCCTGCGTCGCCGAGCTGCTTAAGCCCCTACCGTAGCAACCACTTCCGCCAGATCTGGAACAGCGAAAGCGGGTGTGACGTGCGCCCGAACCGCGACGACCACTGGTGCTTCGCACACGTGGTGTCCGCCCCGAACGTCAAACTGTCAACGCGCGACGAGGCCCCAGTGGCCCCTTTCCCGAGGTCCATGCCGTATGCGAGCACGGTGGCGTCGGGGTAGGCGGCGGTGATGGTCGACCAGGCGGTCGGGAATGTCTGCGTGGCGCCGTTCGCCACGTTGGTGAGCGCCCGGGTGCTCCACCACTTGGCCTGCCCGTTGCGCAGCGCGTCCCAGTTTTGCCACTTGCCGGGCGTGATGGTCTGCCCATCCTGGTAGGGCTCATACACCAGCGTGGTGAAGTCCCCGGCCTGCAACGTTCCACCATTGATGTCGATCGGAATCTGGTACGACCAAACGGCAACCCCGCTGGACGCCAGCTGAACCGTCCGATACGTCAACTTGCCGATCCGGTTGAGCTTGACCGCCCGACTGGGCTCCTCGAGGTACAACGCCTTGGCGCTGTTGTCCGGAAGCGTCGCGTCGACCCCTTCCCGCTGCAGCTTGAGCACAGCGGTCGAGTTCGCATTGCTGCTACTCGGCGCCTCCCCGTTGGAGGTGGTGAGAATCCCGTCGGTATTGCCATGCCGAACCGTGCTGCAAGGCGCCAGCCGAACCAACTTCCCACTCGCCTGCCCCGCCGCATAAGCCCCCGTGCCGGCAACGAGCATGAGCCCAACCCCGGCAACGGTGGCCGCGGTGAACGCTTGACGAAGTCGCATCGTTCTATCCCTCCTGTCCGTCTGCATACCGGTACATAAGGGACAAACGACCGCAGGCCGCTTAGCGACCTACTGTGCTCGCCAAGCGAACCCCAAACCGCCCGGACGGGTGACATTCGGAGGGCGACCACATTTGCACCATCCTCTAGTCAGGAACGACTGCTCGCAGAAGCTAGAGCCGCTGGCGTTGGATCACGGCTCGAAAAGACGGTCGCAGCGGCCGGACGTTTCGGCGCCGACCCATATATGGATCGGAGCCGAGCTACTAGCTCAGCTGAGAGCCGAGAAGAAACCCGCCTCTGGCTCTTCGGGAACCCCGACCAGCGTTGCCCGATCCAGAACCGAGTTGTACCGCTCGCAGCTCGTCTCCGGCAGCAACAGACAAGCATGACATGCCGCAAGATTCACACCACCCGCGCCAGATGACGTCGCTTCGATGCACACGGGATCAGCGGTGCACCATCGCGCTCGCCTGATCGCCGATCGGACCACGGCGTCAAACCGAGCTGCTGCGCTCTGCGCGGCGAGACCGCCGAGACTACCTGCGCTGTCCGCAGAGGCGGTGTAGATGAGAACGCCCGCTTCGTCGGGACCGGCGTAGAGCCGTTCGCGAAGCGATGCAGCCGGATAACCGGCGTCCAGGCTCAGTTCGTTCAGCAGTACATGAGCGAAGCTGTGCAACAGCAGTTCGCGGGGTGACACCGTCGCGTCGGCCCGCCGCCCGAACATGTTGCCGTGGAGAGCCATGCCGTCGCATACGAGCTGAGCTCGATCATGTGCGAACTTCGCTGCTTCCCAGTCGGCGAGCGCACCTGAATCGAATCGCAGGAAGATACCTTCCCCGAGAACCTCCATCGCAGGAAGCCACACAGGTTGCCCCGCGGTGATTGCGCCCCGGTATGCCTCATCCGTGCCGGGCGACCAGGGCGTGATGCGTGAGAAACTGGCTAGCGCACGAACCTCACGAAGTCGCGAGACTGTTGAAACCTGCTCGAGCACAGGAGCGATGGCAAGTTCGCCGTTGATCGCGACCGGGACGGCGACGAACTGGTCACGGGACGATGTTTCCGGATGCCCTGTCGTCAGCGCCTGGTATTCCTCGCGGCGGAGCCTCTCATCGGTGTAGGGGTCGTCATCTGTGCCGTCGCCTCGCAGTTGTGCCACCGCCTCGAGCATCATCTCGACGGACAGGCCTTGCCGGGCGAGGTCCATGTCCGCGAGCGCCTCCCGTAGGGTGGCATCGTTGGCGTTCTTGAACACCGCCCAATGGCGTCGCGCCAGTTGATGTGCCCGGTCCGACCACGGCGGGATTGAGATCGCCGAACGCACCTCGGGGAACCAGACGTTCGACGAACCACGCTGCAGGGCTCTGAGCGTCTCCTGACAGCCGTCCTCGTCCGCATCCGCCAGCCAGGGACGACGCCCGTGGCACTTAGCGATGCCTTTGAGTGCCGTCGGTCTGAACGAGTTGTCCATCGACACCGACGGGACGCCACAGCTACAGCCGATGATGATGTCGGCGAGTGAGGACGACCGGCCTTGTGAGGACAGCGTCAGATTGTGCTCGCCGCCAGCGGCGCCTGATCCTGCATGAACCCACTGGTGGAACGGGAAATCTTCGATATGGCCCCGGGGACAGCACGCGACGAAGCGCGACGGAGTGATCCGCCGGCCGCAAGTGCGGCAGTAGCTGCTTCGATCGTTGCAGAACTGCTGGCGCCGTTTCAGTGCACGGCACTGTGTGCAGAAATGGTAGTCGGGGAATCGGACGACCGGAACGTCTCCATCGCGTCTTCCGCTCGGCGGGGGCCGGAACGTCATCACACCCAGGCTCCGTGCAAGGCGCGGTTCACTGATCTCGACCGCCCATGGGTCGATCGGCCAGTCGTCGAGTCCACAGATCATGAAGCTCTCGTCACCGGCCGGGAACAGCGAACCGACGCCGTACGTGGACACGAGCTGCGAACGACGTGCATCAGCGACTTCATGCGTCACGGCGAGCGCTCCTCCGTCTGCGGATCAGATACAGCGAGCTTTCAGCGTCTACATCCCGAAGACTCGTCAGGGTCGGCCACGGCGCGTCCTGTACCGGGAACGACACGTCCTCGTCGGCCATCGCTCTGCCCGCCTCAGTGAGCAGGGTGTCCTGGTGTCTTCCGTACCAGCCCGGGTAGCGCTGTCTCCCGTCGTCAGCTGCGTCGAGCCAAAGATCAAGAAGGTCCTCGAGCTGCTCCGCTACAGCCTCCTGCTCCGCCTTTTGACGGGCTCTGACGGCCTCACCATCCGCGTCTTGATATTCCGCAGCGCTGACACGGGCCGCGCGTTGTGCGATCACTCCCATGCTGCGCCGAATGTCGTCCTCCCAGTCTCCGACCTGCCCGGCGGCATTGTCCGGTGCAACACCGGCAACGGTGAGCCGAGCAAGACCGACCAAGACACCGTGCAGCCCTCGGTCCCGAGCTCTCGGCGCGAACGGTGTGGCGCCGGTCGCCTCGACCTGGCGGTAGAGGCTGCGGTGGTAGGTCATGAAGCTCTCGTAGTGGGACAGGTCACGTGACCTTGTCGCGTTATACATGGTCACCACGAGTCCCGGATACTTCCGGCCGACGCGACTCGTGGCCTGGATGTATTCGGCCGTCGTCTGGGGTTGTCCCATGACTGCCATCAAACCCAGTCGGTCGACGTCCACGCCCACAGAGATCATGTTTGTGGCCAGTACGACGTCAGGCGCGTCCGGGTCCGGGAACGAGGTGCCCAACACCTTCAGCTCGTATGGAATTTCCGACGAGCGTTTGCGTGATGTCAGCTCGCGCGGTTCACGGATCTCCCGCTGCGGCTGCTGCAGTCGCTCTGCAACAACCTTCATTCGGTCCGGGACGTCGTCGACGACTTGCATGTAGGCGCCGCCGAGTACTCGAAGGCTGTTGAAATAGCCGAGCAGGGTCCAGTAGGCGTCCTTTACTTTGTCATCGGTCAACGTGGACGCCGCGTGCAGCAACGCCGCGTAGGTACGCACGAGGAGGGTCGTCTGACTGATGCCGGGCGCGAGGACACCCACGTACTGGCGGGTACCCTTCTCGTGGGGAATCGCAGGCTGCGCGAAGAAGGACTGATCGGCTATCAGACCTGCGGGCGGGAACTGGTGTGCTTCGCGATCGAACACCGCTCGCATCTGACTGGTCGCGCGACGGATCGTCGCGGTCGAGGCCACGAGTTTAGGTCGGCCCGATCGTGATGCGGCGGCGTCGACCGCCGTCTCGTACAGCCCGACCATCGTGCCAAGCGGGCCACTGATCAGATGCAGTTCGTCCTGGATGATCAGATCCGGGGAGGAATAGGAACCGTCCGTGGAGAACAGAGCGCCTACGTCCGCGCGCCAGGCGACCATGGCGAACTTGTCGACGGTCGCGATGACCAACGACGGTCGCTCGCGATAGACATCCTCGTCTACGACGTGGACAGGCAGACCCGAGCCGAACGGACATTCACGGTCGGAACACATGACCTCCATCCGAGGTGGGGGCCCTACTCGAATCCTGTAATCATCGGGTCCGAGATCGGCGCCGCACCAGGGACAACCCAGCAATTGAACAGGGTTTTCCTCGTCGACAGATTGGCCCTGCTGCAGCTTCCGCAACGCGGTACCTGCTCTGTCGACCGTGTTCGGTGTGGCTTTCCGCCCGACCCACAGGCCGAGGCTGATGGGGACAGTATCTGGAAGATGCTTCCTTCGGATGAGCTCCAGGGCGCAGACCAGGCCAGCCGCGCGTTCGAACTGCTGGAGTGTGAGCAGTCGAAGTGTGTATCGCATCAGCACCGACACGCCGCCGTCGGTCCGATCGCGTAACCGACGAAGCAGGATCGCGTAGGCGATCAGGCCGAGATACGCCTCCGTCTTGCCACCGCCGGTCGGGAACCAGAGAAGGTCTGCGATCTGACGGTCATCGGATTCGCAGTGAGTCAGCCCATCAATGTTGAGCAGGATGAAGGCGATCTGAAAAGGTCGCCAGCTTTGCGACGATCCGTCGTCCACGACGCCCGCGGCATCTGCGCGGATGAAGTCCTGACGGGAGCGCTGGTCAGCCATGGCTGCGTTCATCAGCCGAAAAGCCCGTGCCGCTTCAGGCTCCGACTCAAGCACCTTGAGTCCACGCCGCATTCGTTTGAGAGCGATCGTCGCAGCGCCTACGTGGCGTTCTCCAGTCCTGCGCATGCCGGCGGGCAGTTGATCGAGCTGCTGTCCGAGACCACTGATCCAGACCGCATACTGGTCCAGGAGGGCACGAAGGCCTCCAAAGTCGCTGCCCTCCTCGGCCAACGTACGCATCCGCTGTGGTGCGACACCTCCGCCCGATGCCTCGCTGAGCAGCAGATCGTGCCATGGCATGAAGGTCGTCGCGAGTATTTTCACAGATTCGTCGTCGGCCCAGGTGACTGCGCAGCCATGGCCGACTGCGAGATTGCGAACGCCCCTGAACAGCAGTGCGGATGATTTCACGTCGTCGTCGACGACGCCCGCGAACAAGCCGACGGGCCGTTCAGCGAACTCGCCGTCCTCGCACGCAATCGTGATCGATGGCTGGAACCAACACAGACCGTCGCGCATGCCACTGCCAGGTGCATCGGTGGTGTTGATCAGCACAATCGTGATCGAGGCGATACCGTCGACCGGCGGTCGAACCGACCAGTAGAGCTGCAGACCTTCGGCGAGGTCGGTCCGGTCAACCTCGGGAGCCGTGACATCGAGCCGGTGTTCGAGCGGACCGACCGACAGCCGCGTCCACCGAGAACGGCGATGTGACCGGCGGCCACGGTGGCGAATGGGTTGCTCCCGCTGCGAGTCTTCACTGTTGTGATCATCCGTTTCGACATATCTTGCAGCGCTGACCGTTATCTTCAGCTGTCGCGTCAACTCCGGCGACACGGCGAACGTCAGGCCCATCGACGAGGGCCGCCGGGTCCGAGATAGCGCCACAGCGGGATCGAAGACGGCGTCGTCGCCCTTGACCGCGGCGTTCTCGGTGTCGTCCTGCTCGTCGTCCACGGATTCCCGGCCGTCGTCCTGCGGGTGAAGGATGCCGACGATGAACCGATCGAGTGGCGGCTCGTCGATCACTTGATCCTCCGGACCGCCCTGGAGATCATGCTCGAGCGCCAGCCGAATGTGCTCCCTCGCCTCGTACCATGGGCTTAGGTCGAGCGTCATGACGGCTCCCTCCAACTCAGATCCACCGCGCCGGTAACTCTCGTACTCAGCCAAAGTCCGTGGCGGCCAGTTCCAGAGCTTGCAGGCGGATTGCCGGCTACGGTTTCCAGCGCCTCGACGTATGCTCCTTCGAGCAGAAATGGCCAGGGCGTCGCGCGCCTCTCCGCCGATCCGATCCGCGCTGCAAAGTCCTCGCCGAAACCGCTCGTGGTTCTGGCTACCACGCTGTCGCCTTGGACTGCGCAGTACACGGGTGCAGTCAGGTCAGACTTGTCCCTGTCCAGCTGCCAGGACACCGGGAGGCCGATGCCGCCAGTCAGCGATGCCGACGTCGGGCCGAGGCCGCTCGTATCGGAACCGCGAATCTCGACGCCGAACGTCTGCCAGCCCTCTCGACCACGCCGGAAGTAGCGCTCGCTCCGGCCGGCCTGAAACCAACCGCGTTGCTGCTCCAGCACTGCCACGGCGAGCCGGTCACGTGATCTCGTCAGACCGACGAACAGCACGCGAACCGACTCGGCATCATCGTCTCGCAACCATTGATCGGCATTGACGAGGACCACGTTGTCGAACTGAAGTCCCTTCGCACGGTGCACTGTGGATACAACGATCGAGGTATCCGTCGACGACTCGAGCTCGGCTTGGCGTCGGCCTCCGCTCAGACCTGCGGCAAGAGCTCGGAGATCAAGATCGGCGCCTCGTCCAGCGGCGGTTCGTCGCAACGCCGACCACAGAAGCTCGGCGTCCTGGAGTCCCGCAGTTCCGGCAAGGTCGAGGAACGAGTGCCGGCTGATCGTCGACGTCGGAAATTCGCCGAGCAGTCCCGCGATCCACGGTGCATAAGACCGTTCGCTCGCCGCCCGCTGGATGGTTACCGAGAGACCGGCGCGGCGCAGTACGCCAGCCGTTCTGAGTACGTCGATGTTGTCGCGACACAGAACGGCCGTCGAGCCGCTCCACCGGTCGATCAGACGGCCTTCTGTCTCGATGTTCCCCATGGGTACGACGTCCGCGACGAAATCTTGGATCAGATTGCGTCTCGTGACGTCGTCCGTCGCCTCGGCCAGACACTTCCGGAGGCTGGCCGCCCGCGAGGCGTCAGGGCTGCGAGAACGGTACTCATTCACGAGATGGTGCTTCCCGACCGCGGCGTCGGAGCCGACGCTGTCGAGAAGTCGGGTTCGGCGGGCCTTGCGTGCGCGCGCGAATTGGAAGTCGTAAACCGCCTGCATCGGGTCGCCCAGGAGCGTGAACCCGCAGCTGGCATCGACCCGCTGCAAGAGCGCTCGGACAAAGTCGGCGCGAATGCCGACAACGTCCTGAACTTCGTCGACAACTACGTGGCGTACCTGCTCGAGGTACTGCCAGCCGTCCTCCTCAAGGCGTTTGGTCGCTGCCCTTACCGTCGCGTCGAAGCCGGACATTTCATCGCGGTCGCCGACCGTCAGTTCGTACGCCAGTGAGTCGAGGGTCCTGACCTCGATGAGATAAGCGTCCTCGATCGCGTCGGCAAGCCGCTGGCGGACAGCGTGCACCGCGGCCCTGGAGAAACTGACGATGAGAATCTCGTCCGCGTAAACATCATGCACACCGACCAGATTCCCGACCAGAGCGGCCACGACCTCGGTCTTGCCGGCTCCTGGACCGGCAATGACCAACTGACGGTGATCCGGCTCGGCCTCGGCGATGCGGCGTTGGTCGTCGTCCAGCACCATCTCGTTAACGTGCATCCGTGGCACCCCACAGGTAGTCGAAGTCGTGGAATGCCAGCTGCTCACCGTAGTTCACGATGTTATCGGCGACGTTGACGATCAGCACCTCGTCGGAGCCTCCGTTGATCGTTCCCCTGAGGCCCCGGCCGATCATCTGCTGGTAGAGGTTGGGACTGAACGTCGGCCGGGTCACGTAGACAGCGCGGACCGCCGGTGCGTCGAAACCCTGCGTGAGGACGTTGTAGTTGGTGATGACCCTGATTTTTTTGTCGAGAAAATCTTCGATATATCGACGGCGAGCATGCGAATCGGTCTCAGCATCGATGGCGACTGCGGGCACACCACGGAACGCCAACAACGCCGCCAATGCGCGAGCGTTCTCGACGGAGGTCGCGAAGAGCAGTACGGTCCAGTCCGTCTCCAGTCCGCAGATCGAGTCGACGATTGTGAGATTGCGTTGTTCGTTTTCGGCAAGGCGGCTCTCCACTGAGGCCGACACGCGCCTGTACTTCGAGAGCTCCTCGAGCTCCTGCGGAGTCGCGGCGATTTCGGCACCGGTCAGCAGCCGTTGTCGAACGCGAGCTAGGATTCGACGGTCCTGCAGCTCCGCATATGGGTCGCGTTTGAACACGCCATCGTCGAGCCGATTGCTTTGGTACCGCTCGACGAGACGGGTGGTCTCCGCGACGTTCGTATTTCGGAAGGGCGTGGCGGTCAGGCCGAGCAGCGGAGTCTCCATAGAGGAGACTCGTTTACTGCTGCTGAGCCAGTTGAACACTGCTGTGTACGTCGGTGCGATCGAGCCGTGCGCCTCGTCGACGACGATCAGCGAGGGCCCGGCCAGCCATTGATACTCAGATGCGCCGACCCTTCTGTGGAGTTTGTCCACCGAGGCGACGACGACTTGGAAGTTCTCCGGATCCTCCTGAGCATCGTTATTGCCCCACAACCGGGCAACAGCCAGGCGCTTGGACGTCGGTCCGATCGCCCGCCAGACGTGGCTCCAGGCCTGCACGGCCTGTTCGCACAGTTCAGTGCTTTCGGCGATCCAGATGACCAGGCCTTCCAGTTCGCCGTCACGCACCTGCTCCACCAGGGCCTGAACGGCGACTCGCGTCTTACCTGCGCCGGTCGGCAGCGCAACCAGTCCTCTCGACCTGCCGCCGGCCCCGCGGACGAGCCCTTTGATCCGACTGGCGACCGTGCGCTGATAGTCGTGCAGCTCCGGAAGATTGGCCGGCCCGTCGACCTCGAAAGCAGCGGGCGGCTGTCGGTCGCTGAATCCCGCGTACTCCTTCGGGAAGCCCAGCTCGGTGACCCAGAGCCGCGCCGGCCCGGTTCCAGCCCATTTGTTCGGCGGTACGAGGCCGTTCGACTCCAGCGCCGCTCGGTGTTGCTGCAGGACTCCGTAGCCATGAACGGAAAAGGCGAGTTTCGCCAGCTCTTGATCATCGAGCGACCGTCCGAGGTGGGTGGACAACGACTCCACGGCGGTGCGTGGCAGGTTTCGTCTCAGCGCGTCTGCGCCTACCGCAAGGATCAGTCGTTCGCTGTCGTCACACGCTCGCCGCACCTTGGCGCGAAGCTGTTGCTTCTTCTGATCCTCGATCCGGCGTAGCACCGACTGCGGTGTCACCTCAAGGCGTAGTTCGCCGATCACCTGGCCGAGCACCGCTGTGTCGTCGGTACCGGTGACAAGCACCCGACCGTCCTGCACCTTGCTACCGATGCGGCGAGAGATCTGGCCCTTCGGGGTTGAGGTGAGGATCTCGATGGTCGTGCACCGCTGGATCTCAATTCCAAGCTGATCTCGCGGCAGATAGAGCTTCAACGGGGGGTACAGATCGACGAGCACCTCGGTGGCGCCGTCTGCTACCACAACGAGTTCCTCCTGGAGCATGTCGGCACCGTCGGCGACGTTCCACGAGTCAATCAGGTACTGCTGGTCTCCTTCTGGGACGATCAGCGCCGGGATCTGGGCTGCCTGCAGCGATTCGTAGATCGCCCGGTCGGCGGTGACCGCCGTATTAGTTGCCAGAACGGGGAGCTGCCGAGAGCCTACGGTGACCTTGACGTTCGTCGGAGGATCGACCTTCGAGAACGCGGCCCAGGCGTAGAGACGGAAGCGCCGTTCGGGATCGGCCCAGGACGCGGCCACGTCGAACAGACGTGCCCATGCTTCGGCGGGGAGCTCGGTCGGATGTGCCTTCAACGCAAGCCGCTGCGCCATCCGTGGCGTCACCTCGACGACCGGCAGAACTTCGGGGTCCAGCTCCTCATTCGCAATGAGGCAGTCCGCCACCGGCCAGGCACCTACCTTGGTGCGGAGGTACCCGTGCCGTTGCAGGATGTCCATCGTCAACGATGGCACTTTCGTCGTCGGCAGGCTTCTGTCGCTGACATGGCGGACGGTCCAGTCGTCGCCGCTGTCCATGACCAGCGCAGCTTCCGTCAGTGCCGCACGGCCCTCGGGCGAAAGCGCTGACAACGGCTGAAGTGGCCAGGGAGGAGTCGGCCCATTCACGTCGACTCGGTCCGGATCGACCCGACGTCCTGTGCAGTCCTTGACGTACTGCTCTCTGACGACGTCTTTCAGCGCGCGCAGCCAAATCTCTTCGGCCATCCCGTTCCGAACGACAGGGGCTCCTACCGCACCGAGCTCGGTGAGTAGGTCGATGTCATGGGCATGGAATCGTGGATCGATGAGGAAGGCGTGATCCCGGTCGCCGGACGAGGGCACCACCTCTCCCGCGAGGTACGCCGAGGCGAGGCTGCTCATCCGGCCGTCGCTGGTCCGCGCCTGGATGTTGCGCTCGAGCGGTTCCGGCACGAGCTCTCGTACGATGCCGGCGGCCAGATCCGGCGGCAGCTTTCTGGAGCGCGTCCACACCCCGGTCCAGTCGACCTTGTCGGCACTCAGCGCGTGGCGCAGCTCGCCGCTGTGGTCGAAGATAGTGATGCCCAAAGACTCCAGTGCCCGTCGGGCATCCGGCACTTCCGCCAGCTCGGGGTCGATGAAGTCGGGACCGTCTGCGTCTCCCGGCCCGCGGACGAAGACGTGTCCGCGCTTCGGCGTTCGGAGTTCGCCGTTGTCAAGCAGCAATACGTTGGCGTCCGTTGCAGCGTCGCGGAGCGCCGACGAGTCGCGGACGATTCGTGCGACCAACCGGATCGCGCCTGCGCTGGTGCCGACGCTCGGAGGGACGACAAGCGCTTCGATCCAGGCTCGAAGCGAAGCGGTTCGTTCTCCGGGGCCGCTCATCAAGCGCAAGGCCTTGGCGCGACGCTCGTCGCCGAACACATCGTGATGTACCCAGCCGGCCGGATCCGGACATGACTCGCGCCAGTCCTCCATCCACACTTGTTGCAGGTTTTCAGGATGGAGTACGAGTTGATCCGGCCGCCGAAGGCGGCCCTCGATGTCGGGCAACGACTGGGAATTCGCCAGCATGTCCATCACCGGCTGGTTGAGGGCACTGTCTGCCCAGCCTCGAGACTCGCGGCCACGGGCCGGTAGCAGGTCCAGGACGGCAGCTGGATTCTCCGAATCCACCAGTTCGGGAAGCGATCGCGCAATCAGCCGTGGAAGGACCTGTGTCAGGAGCTCCTCGTTGAAGGCGCCGGGCAACAGGCTGCGACGGTCGTCGGAGAGTTTCCACGGCGCGTTTACGACACCCGACAGGGTCGTACGGGACTCGGTGGGAAAGAAGGCCCAGAACGTGCCGACCCCTGCCGTGCCCCCGACTGGGACCGCCCACTGCAGCTCGACTTCGTCCCTGGCCGCGAGTTCACCGGCGTCCTGGGCTGCTTCGACGCTCGGCCGATGCCTGGCCTTCAGCACCCGCCATCTCGAGGATTTTTCCCGGTCCTTGAGCTCCAGCGATCCGTCGTCAAGTACGGAGAGTTTGATCGTTCGCCGATCCGGGTCGATCAGATTGTCGAGCACGAGATTCAGCACATGCGGAGAGAACAGCACGAACTGGCCGGGAAACGCCTCCATGTCTTTCGCGACCGCGCGGAAGGAGTGTTTGAGCGGCAGACGAACGACGGTGCAGGCCCAGGTCATCAGATCGGCGAGTACGTTGTCGTTCGTGGCCCACTCGTGGGGGTCTAGGACTCGGGCCAACCGCAGAAGCGGGAACTTCGGCGCTGCAGGCACAACCTCACGGATCCGGGCCGCAGCTTCCTCACGATCGAAGCCCAATGATCCGGACCTGCTGAAGATTTGCGGTGTGTCGGTGAGCGCGACCACCGACTTGAATCCGAGACCGTAGCGGCCGATCTCGTCGGAGCGCTTCCGCGAGACGTGCGACGACAACAATGTCGTCACCCCCGCCTCCGTCAGCGAAATGCCCTCGTTCGCAACGTAGAGGCATTCGCGTGTCAGGCGGACCTCAATCCGACCAGGCGCATTCTTCATCGCGTCGGCACCGTTCTGCACCAACTCGAATATCTGCTTGCGTCCGTATCCGCCCTGCGCCGTCGAGATCTCGATGTTCGCGTCCGACTCGACACGTCCCGGATCCTCCCGGTACGCACCGAGACACGCATCGCTCTGCCGCGTCACCGCGGCGTTCAGTCCCTCCTCGGGACCGGCCCACCCCAGCATCTGCATCCCCCATTACGTCGCCGCCGCGCCCGGATCCGACCGGATATGGACCACGAGACTCGCCAGCACGGAGAACAAGAGACATCGGACGATCAGTTGCGAATCACAATATCATCGCCATCGCCCCAGCTCCGACTGACTGAATTTTGCACCCCGTTGGGGGATTATCTACCGCTTGAGCGGTATGCAACGATGACGGGATCGGTACCTTGTGTTCGTACCTCGATGCAAAGGTCCGTAGGACTCAAAATATTGCGTGAAGTTGATGCGACACGGCGAGAGTCACATTAATAATCGATACACCCGGAATCAATGGGACGTACGGCCGGGGCTCGTCGCCGAGTCGTATGACCCAGCTATCCCGCAGGCCTCCGGGATGCTAGTAAAGTTCCGTGCACACCATCCCGCCGCCGCACCCCCTCACCAACACGCCGCGGACCTGCGAAACAGTCGTCTCCGTCGATCTAAGCAAGCCGTCATGCATGCCTCCCGACATCGCCCGACCTGGCGTGTCCGGCTCGAATCGAGGTGCTTGATGGTTGAGGACGATCCACGCATCAGCAGCGCGTGGCACGCCTACCGCAACTTCCTTGACCATGCGCTGCCGCATGAGGTCACGCAACAGCTGCGCAGCCTCATGGTCCCCGAGGACCTCATCACCGAGCTCATCAAGCGCCATGAGACTGAGACGACGAAGATTCTCGAGCTCAAGGAGCCGCTGGGGCTCGGTCGGGAAAACCTGCAGAAGTGGTATCCGGGCCCGCGCCAGGACGATCGTAACTGGCCTGCCTTCGCGGCGCATCTGAAGAAGACGCTGGACCAGGACGCTATCGATACGATCCACGACGCCTCCGAGAAGGTCGTCGCGATGCTGGACCATCCCGCGACATCCGGATTCGACTCGCGAGGTCTCGTCGTCGGGCACGTGCAGTCCGGGAAGACCAGCAACTTCACGGCGGTCATCTGCAAGGCCGCGGACCGCGGTTACCGGATGTTCATCGTCCTGTCCGGAGTGCACAATGCCTTGCGGCGTCAGACCCAGACCCGACTTATCCGCGACGTGGTCCGGCTGAATCCCACCTTGTGGCACCAGATCACCACTCCGGAACACGACTTCATCCCGCCCCCGAATCCGGCGGCCCTTCTCGCCGCGAAGGATCAACATCTACTGCTCGTGGTGAAAAAGAATGCAGTCGTTCTACGCAAACTGAAGAAATGGCTGGCGAGCGCTCGGCCGCATCTGCAGAACTGTCCTGCCGTACTCATCGACGACGAGGCCGATCAGGCGACGATTGCAACGAAAAGCATCAACCCTTTGATCGCCGACGTGCTTCGACAGCTGCCGCGGGTCTGTTACGTGGGCTACACGGCAACACCCTTCGCGAACCTGCTGGCCGATCCGGTCGACAAAGAGGACTTCTACCCGCGTGATTTCGTCTTGAGTTTGCCGCGGAGCGCGGAGTACCAAGGTCCGGAAACCCTCTTCGGGCGCTCACCGCTCGACGGCGAGGATCCGGCCGACGCTCCAGGTGGACTCGACATGATTCGGGAGATCCCGAACCGTGAGGTCGCCGCACTACGCCCGGCGAAGAAGGCCGACATCCCCGACTTCAAACCTGTGGTGACGCCGTCGTTGCGCAAGGCTGCACAGTGGTTCTGGCTGTCGACCGCCGCACGCCGGGCGCGGACAGGCACCGCACAACATTCTTCGATGCTCGTCCACGCCCACTCCGACACGAGGGTTCACGACTCGTACAGAGCCCCGTTGGAGCAGCTCAGGTCCGAGGTGGGCGAACGCCTCGCCGCCAGCGACACGACGCTGCTCGCGGAGTTTGACGCGCTGTGGGCGAAGGAGATCGGCCGCGTGCCGGCCGAGTCGTTGGGCGAGCGCCACGTCGACTTCGAGGACTTGAAGCGCCTCCTGCCCGAAGTCGTTGCCGACACCAGGATCATCATGGATCACTACAGAAGTTCGAACCGCCTCGACTACGAGTCAGGTGCGGCAACGGTCATCGCCGTCGGCGGCAATACCCTCTCCCGTGGTCTGACGCTGGAGGGCCTCGTCGTCAGCGTGTTCGTCCGGTCGTCCGACGTCTACGACACGCTGCTGCAGATGGGACGATGGTTCGGGTATCGGCCGGGCTACAAGGATCTCCCCCGTATCTACATGCCCGTCGAGATGCGTCGTTGGTTCACACATCTCGCGACGGTCGAGGCTGAGATGCGAAGCGAGATCGATCGTCTGTTGGTCGAACACAAGACACCACTTGAGATGGCGATCCGAATTCGGTGCCATCCGAAGATGCGTGTCACGGCCCCGAGCAAGCAGAAGGCCGCGGTCCGCGCTGCGGCCGCGTACGGTGGGGCGCTCGTCGAGAGCCGATATTTCCCCGCTGCTGCCGGCGACGATACGGAGCGATGGCATGCCAGCAACGCCGATGCGGTGGCAAAGCTTCTCGCAGCCAGCAACGGCGACGGACGGCTCGAGCCTTCGTCGTCGAGCTCCAAACCTCTGTGGCGCAACGTGCCGGGTGACCACATCCTTCAGTTCGTTAAGACGTACCGCTTCCACGAGAGATCGACCGACACCGCAACCGGCCTCATCGGCGCGTACATCGAACGGCGCATGGCCACCGGCGGCCTCATGCGATGGAACGTCGGCGTCGTCGGCGTCGATCCGACACAGAAGCCGTCGGCCGACCGTGATGTGAAGCCGGTGACGCTGCCCCGAGATCGGGTCGTCGGAACCGTCGCTCGTACGCGTCTGAGCGCCAGTCGCAACGACGACGTTGCCGACATCAAGACGCTGACGGGTTCCCGCGACGAAGGCCTCGATCTCGACCTGACGGGTGTTACGGAAGTCAATCGGGCCGGGCTGCAGAAGGAGCGCTCGAAGCAGCAACCGGAAAAGGGTCTGGTGCTGCTCTACCCGATCCATGCGGATTCGAAGGCAACGCGGCCGGACCGGGCCGATCTGAACGTCGCCGGCACCGATGTCGTCTGGGGAGCTGCTCTGGTCTTTCCAAAGCCGATCCGCGGGGAGGACGTCGAGGTCGAGTACGACTACCTGGCCGCCGATCTGTCGCGAGTGTTCCCAGCGGCAACGGACGAAGAGCCCGAAGACGTTTCCGTCCTCGACCAGGACCTCGACGTCGAGACTTCCACGCAGACGCCATGACGGCCGCGCAGCACAGTCGGGAGGCGGCTCTCCGACGGACTCTTGAGACTCTCTGGCATCACACCGCCGAACAAGCCCGCACGAGCGGCGGAACAACCCTGCACAGCGTCGAGCTTGCGCTGCCCACGTCGGCCGGTCCGGTGCGACTGGCCTCGAACGCTCACGGCCTGCCGCACCTGCTGGTGCCACTCCTGAGGAACGCCAACGACGTAGAGGACAAACGCAGCTCCGGCGTCCACCTGACGACACGGACTCTGGTCGTCGATGACCACCTCGTACGCTTTCTGGATCTCGAGTGCCGTCGAGCAAGTGTGGCGGGCGTCTTCACCGGGTTGGCCGCAGATATCTGCATAGTTCTCGCACGGGCCGAATCCACGCCGGAGCACGCTGTACCGAAGGCCCTGGAGGCCTGGCGGGAGCTCCTCGGCGGGCGCGAGCAGTGGACCGTACAACGGCTCGCCGGCCTGTACGGTGAACTTCTGGTCCTGGAGCAGCTGCTCACTCTCGACGCCAAGGCGACGGATGCGTGGACAGGCCCGAACGGAGCCGCGCAGGACTTCCGTAGACATCCGAACGCACTTGAGGTCAAGACGACGACCTCGCCGCAAGGGCGATTGGTCCGCATCCATGGAGCCGAGCAGCTCGTCCGTCAGCCGAAAGGCTCCCTCACGATGGTCTGGCTGAGGGTGACGACGTCCGGGTCGGACGTCGCCGATGGTCTTCCGTCGATCATCGAACGCTGCACGGCGCTCGGTGAACCACATACCATCTTCGCCCGCCTGGATCGCCTCGGGTTTCCGGCGCTTTCCTCACCCGAGATCCGGACGGTGCGTTTCTCGCTGATCGATCATCGCCTCTTCGACGTCAACGACGACTTCCCCGGTATCACCCCTGCGCGGTTCTCATCGGGAGTGGTCCCAGCCGGCATCAGCGGTATCGAGTATTACGTCGATCTGGACACTGTCCCGCCTCAGGGCGGCGACCTACGTTGGGCGGCCAAGCAACTTCTGGGGGCACCGTGACAACGCTCGGTTGGTACGCCCAGCCGTTCCGGCCGGACGGCGGCATCACCGCCGAGGGCCTACGGAACCAACTCGGGCGACCGGCTCTTTCACTCCTGACGGTTCTGGTCCGCGAGTCCGCCCAAAACAGCTGGGACGCCAAAACGTCGGGCGACGTGACGTTCAGGCTGGACCTGGTGACCGTGTCGCCGGCGCACCGGGCCGCCTGGAGAGAGCTCCTCGCGATCAACGCGCCTGACGATCCGACAGCCGTCCGAACACTGCCCGACTTCCTTCGCAGCTCCAATATCCGCTACCTCGCCGTGACGGATCGGGGAACCAGCGGTCTCGGCGGGCCGACACGTTCGGACGTCGAGGCGGAACCCAACCAACGCGGATGGCTGTCGTTCGTGCTGAACAGCGGAGAACGTCAGGACGTCGACGGAGGCGGTGGCACCTACGGATACGGAAAGGGAGCGTTCTTCCTCGCCTCTCGGGTCGGTACCATCCTCATCTATACCCGCTTCCGCGACGATGATCAGGTCCGTTCTCGATTGATCGCATCGGCGTTGTTGAGCTCCACCACGACGAACGGCGTTCCTTACACCGGGCGGCACTGGTGGGGAGTCCCGAGTGCGGATCACTGTGAGCCGCTGTGCGACCAGGACGCCGACAGCGTGGCGCGTCGGCTGGGCCTGCCCGGGTTCGAGGGCTCCGAGACCGGCACCACCGTCGTCGTCCTCGATCCGGAGCTCGCGGATCCCGCGCTGCCCGACGACGACAGCAGCGAGATGTCGATCGACGATGCGGGCCGTTACCTGGCTGAGGCTGCGGCGTGGAACCTGTGGCCGGTCACTCTTCGCGACCATGTTCCTCGTATGGACATCACGGTGTCCGCGCACGGCGTTCGTATTCCTGTCCCGACGGAGCACGACGACCCTGTTCTGGCGAGCTTCGCAGCCGCCTACCGAACCGCCAGGGGCGCAAGCGGAACCCCGCTGTTCTGTCTACGGCCGAAACAGGAGCTCGGCCGGTTCGGCCATCAGGACACGTTCGGCGCCAAGGTGGCGTCACCCGCGGCAGCCGAACTCGGTCTCATCGGTTCGCCGCACCATGTTTGCCTCATGCGCAGACCGGATCTCGCGGTGCAGTACGTTGCCGGTCCCACCAAGGCCCACCCCGATGTGGGTTACGCCGCGGTTTTCAAACTGAACGACGAGCTGGACAAGACGTTCTCGAAGTCGGAACCGCCGACCCATGACGCATGGATCGACGCGCAGCTGGCAGGGCGTGACGCGACCTTCGTCAGGATGGCGCGCAAACGCATGCTGGAACAGTGCGCAGGGATCGTCGGTCCGAAGACCCAGAACTCTCAAGCCGTTGCCGTTCCGGTGGGCAACATTGCCCAGAAACTCGGCTTCCTGCTGGCCGGTGTCGGCGGTGCCGGCGCCGCCGACACAAATCCGACGCCTGGCGGCGGCGATTCCGTTCCCACGCCCACACGCAGCGCCGGAAGGACTGGAACCGGTGCCGAGGCTCCCCGGCACGGGCTCGGCGTCGCCTCCTCGATCCGACGCCGAGCCAGGCCGGCTCTCGTGGGCAATCCCACCTACTCGTCGTACCAGGGGCGCACCGTTCTGGTCCAAAAGGTCCGGGTCTCGGGGCCGGCCACGATTCAGGGCGTGGCGTCGGTATTCACGGGAGATTGGACGCTGGAGACCAAGGGACCTGTCGGAAGTGACGATCCCGAAATTCTCGGGTGGCGTTCCGATGGCGGCCTCTCGCCAGGCGCCCTTCTCGACGTCGACGAGGGCACCAATGAATTCGAGCTGCTGGTGCTGCCTGTCGTGGATGCCGCCATCGAGGTCGCGGTTGAGGTGGTGCCGTAATGACCACGAGGGCCTTGCCATACCGGACCGCGAGCGACCAGGTGTCGGCTGAGCCCTGGGTCCATATCGACGACGGGGCGGCCGCTGTCGACCATGTGCCCAGTTGGGATTACGGCTCGGTGCTCCATTTCTCACGGCGGGTCACCGTCGACGTGGACGGGCTACGAGCGGCCTGTGGGTTCGGCAGAGCTGCAACCCTCGCCCTCAATGTCCGTTACTGGCCGTCGACCTCGCTGCTAAGGCACTCCGCTGCACACGTTCTCCTGAACGGCGAGGGCATGAACGGACCGGCTGAGACGGTTGTCGAAATCGAGGTCGCGGGTGCGGATCTGGCGGGCTCTCTGGTTCTGGAGACGACGGTCGTTCTCGTCGCCTCGTCCGATCACTCGGATCCGTTCATTGCGCGTCGATCCGGCAGTGTGTTGTGGCGCGAGCAGGATTCCGTCCGGTTGGAAGGCACCGCCGGGCTTCTGCCGATCGCTCCGGTCAGCTTCAAGGAGCAGGGCTTGCCCGAGCGGGCCGCTTGGTACGTGAGCGTCGATTCCGCCGAGTGGGACAGTGCCGCCATGGGCAATTTGCTCGTATTGCTCAACGACGACAACGAACGGGTCAACGAGGCGATCAGGAAGCCCAACGATCCCGGATCGACGCTGCTCTGGGATGCTCTCACCGTAGATGTGGTCTACGACTTGGTCAGCCGAGCGCTCGAGGATGAGGAGTTTCCGGAGCACGAGACCCCCGAACGAGACGGTGAGGTGACAACTGCGGCTTTGATACTCGGACTGGTCAGGGCATTCTTGCGATTGCCCAACGAACCTCTCCCCGATGCGATGGATCGCCTGCGCGAGGAACGTCGACGCGACCCCTCAAGACTGCGTGCGAGGGTGCAACACAGTTTGCAGCTTCCCGGAAGAGGAAGCCGATGAGCATCCTCTATCCGCGCCTCCTGCCGGGCGAAGCCGAACGGTTGTTTGCAAGTTTCCACGGGCGGAAAGCGGAGGAACTGGCTCGATTTGCTGCTATTGCCTCGGACCGAGCGGTGTATGCCGCATCGGGAGGAACGCGGGCGAGCCGCGACCAGTTGCGACTCCTCGTCACCGATCTGGAGAAGGTCGCCAGCGTGTGCGGATTTCCTGAGCCACCAGGCACAGCGGCCAAGAACGAGTTTGACCGGACGGTCGCACGCCAGCTCCACGAGAGGTCCGGGATGTTGCCTGGTGAAGCGTCGCAGCGGCAGGTTTGGGCGTTCTTCGGACTCGTACTGGTTCCCCACATCTGCGCTTGGCGATTCCCGATGAAGAACGGCGCCTACAACCGCGACCGGTTCAAGGGGACCGACCTGACCCGACACACACTGGCAAGGCTGTGGACGCGGGCCTACGTTCTCCACGATCCAACGCTTCCCGATCCTTATCAGTTGCTGTCCGGACTCGGAGAGGCGGACCTGGATCAGGTCATGAGTCGACGCGTCGCCGTGGCGGCCACGCCCGCGCTCGTACGCGCAGTTGTACGAGCACACGTCGAGGACGGCGACACCGGCGATGGCATCCCGGCTCGGGCGGTTCATCGCGACTCATTGCGACGACTGCTGCGATTGACGGCGTTCCTCGACCTGGATTGGTTGTCGGAGCAGGCGATTCTGGAACTCGTCCGGGAGCAGAGGCGGGAGTCGAGGCGCTTCATCGCCGCGATTGGAGTCAATGCGGCCGATCTGGAAGATCCGACCGACTGAGGCCAAGGGTCGAACCTTGAACAGAACGGGTACGGTTTCGGTCATGGCGGCACAGCTACCCGTCCCGAGTTCGTCCGGCGTGTCCGGTCGCATGAGCCGTCAGCGGCGGCGCGACACCGCGCCGGAGGTGTCGATCCGACAGCTGCTGCACGCGCAGGGCTATCGATACCGCGTGGCGTGGCCGATACCCGGCTTGCGTCGGCGCTCCGCCGACATCGCGTTCACACGGGCCCAGGTCGCTGTATTCGTCGACGGGTGTTTCTGGCATTCGTGTCCCGAACACAAGACCAGCCCGAACGCCAACGGACAGTGGTGGTCGGAGAAGCTGGAGACCAACCGGTTACGGGACGCCGCGACAACCGCTCACCTCGAGGCCTCCGGTTGGACCGTCGTCAGGATCTGGGAGCACGAGCGGCCTGCTGACGCGGTCACGCGCATCGTCGACCTTCTGAACGGGAAACGTCGACCCGACGGGCGCTGACCGAGCACGCCGACGTGGTGGGCCGACCACCGGAGTGACCGTCGTCAGGCCTGCTCATCCAGCGACTTGGCGATGTGCTTTCCAATGGCTTTCGCAAGCTCTACAGGGACGGCGTTGCCGATCTGACGTGCGATCTGCAGCTTGGTACCGCACCACATGAAGTCGTCACGGAATCCTTGCAGCTTGGCCGCCTCGTAGTGCGTCAGAGCCCGGTTCTCCGACGGATGAAGGTAACGGCCCTTTTCCGGCTTGAAGAACTCGGTTCGGATGGTGACTGACGGACGGTCCCACCGCAATCGCCCCATGACATCGCCGGACCCGGTGGTGTGTTTGAGCCAGCACGGCGCCTTCAGGCGGTCGGGAAGATTGAACCGGTTCCCGCCGGCCGGGATGAATGCGAAGCGCTCGAGCGAGAGATCCTGATAGTTACGCGTGATGTGGAGTTCCGTGCTCTCGAATGCTCCGGGCAGGGCCTGACCGAAAGGGCTCACGGAGCGTTGTGGCAGTGCCTGCCGGTGTGCTGGCACCCGGGTTGGCACCCCGGCGAGTGCCGTACGGACAGTTTTCCACTCTTCCCGATTCAGGCTGGATATAGGAATGTCGATGGGCTTCAAGTCGCGATGAGTGCCGATGATGATGGCCCGACGCCGAATTTGCGACGAGCCGAACGCCGCGGCCGTGATCACGTCGGCCCGTAGCTCGTAGTCTCGGAGCTCTTCGTCCTGGGTCAGAGCCTCCAGCTGCTGGAATTGTCCGCTGTCGAGGAAACGATCCACGTTCTCGAGCACGAAGACCTGGGGCTTGATGAGATTGAGAGCACGCCAGTACTCACGCCAGAGCTCATTCCGCGGGTCGTCGTCGAGCCGTTTGCCTAAGTTCGAGAAACCCTGACAGGGCGGTCCCCCGACAACGACATCGGCGGTCGGGACCAGCCCCGAGTCGAGCCATTCGGCAATTCCGCCTTGATGGATGTGCTTGCCGAAGTTCTCTGCGTAGGTCGCCGCAGCAGCCGCGTCGATCTCAACCGCACCCACCGACCTGAACCGCTCGGCCTGCCGCAGGCCTTCCGTGAGTCCTCCGCATCCGGCGAAGAGATCCACGACACTGAAGATCTTCGGCATGGGCTGTACCTTAGCCGGCCGGGCCGGCCAACGCCAACAAACTGGCCAGCTCGGCCCCTGTCAAGTTGAAGATGTACCCCGGTTAGGGATTCGGTCGTTCACAACCCGCCACGATGGCCTCCTTGCCCCGAAGACGCCGTAGCCAGGAGCGCTCGGAACAGAGCTGTCTTCCCGGACCGGGATAGTCGAAAATACCTGGGTGGATCACGTTCGCCCGATTCAGATGCTTGAGGTCATGCGCTACGCACAGGGCGCCAGCAGAGTCGACGTAGAGCTGGACGGCTACCTGAACTACCACTTCGTCACGGCGCCCCCGGAGACGGCAACTTTCCCGAAGTTGATGCTCGAGGCCGGTATCAACACGGCAGCGGTTGCGACGGGTCCTGACGGGCCACGACGCCCAGTCGTCAGCCTGCGGTCGAGCCCGTGGAAGGCGGGACACGCGACCAACCCCTGGCATGACGAGTTCGACCTTGACCACGGGCATGTCCGCTATTACGGAGATCACAAGGCGACCACAGTGGGACTTCCGGGCGCGACAACAGGCAACCGAGCGTTGTTGGAGACCTGGGCGCTGCACGCGGCCACGGACCCGATCGAGCGGTTCAAAGCGCCGCCACTGCTGATCTACCGCTCGACGACGATCAACCGGGACGGCCGCAACCTCGTGAAGGGACACGTCGAGTTCTGTGGTGCGGCGATTATCGAACGGCTCGAACACGTCGTCCAGCGCGACCCGGAGACCAGGCGCAGCTTCCCAAATCTTGTACTGGACCTTGCTGTCATCGACCTGGCCGCGACCGGCGACGCTCTCGACATGCGGTGGATCGATGATCGCCGCGACCCCGCACTGAGCGCCGAGCAGGCCAACCGTCATGCACCCGCCTCCTGGTGGCGGTGGATTCGAGACGGACGCGCCGCGATTCCCCGGGCCCGTCGGCGCGTCGTCTCCTCTCGGGTTCGGTCGACGGAGGAGCAACGCCCGACCCCCGGATCGCCGGAGGCCGATCTACTCCAACGGTTGTACGACTATTTCGACGGGCGTAAGCATGCCTTCGAGCTGCTTGCGTCCAAGATCACCGCTCAGGTTCTCAGTCGCTCCGGCGCTCGGTACCACGACGGCTGGCTCACTCGACCCGGAGGCGACGGTGGAGTCGACTTCGTCGGCCGGCTCGACGTCGGCACGGTCGGCAACAACGTTCCGCTGGTGATTCTCGGCCAGGCGAAGTGCATCACGCCGACGTCGTCGATCAGCCCTGACCAGGTCGCCCGGGTGGTGGCTCGCCTCCGTCGCGGATGGATTGGGGTCTTCGTTACGACCGGGGTCTTCTCGCGCCAGGCCCAGGTCGAGGTCATCGACGATCAGTATCCATTGGTGCTCGTCGACGGGAGGACGCTTGCCGAACAGGTACTTCTCATGGCGGCCGCAGACCACAACGGCGACCTTGATGCCTTCCTGAACTCCGTCACCGGCGACTACGACAACGCCATCACGTATCGAAGGCCTGACGAGATTCTGTACGGCTGAGTCGGCGCCTTGGGCACGGTGAAGACGCACTCCACCGTGCCCGAGAGTCTTCTCCGCTAGAAGAGCCTTTTGGCGGTACCGAGATGCAGGAAGACGGTCTCGCCCGTGGCGTCTTGCACGCCGTCGTTGTCGGTGATCGCGTAGACCTGGCCGTCGGCGCCGATGGTGAGGCCCTCCAGCTTTTCCTGGGTCCAGCCGTTGTCGGCACGCAGGTACGGCAGGACGTCGACGGCGAGCTTCTTGGTGAGGACCGGGAACGTGTCGGTGTCGGGCACCTGCACGGTGTACACCCGCTTGATTTTCGCGTTTGGTCCGTTGAGTTTGTCCCGTTCGATCACGGCCAGGGTGTTCGCGTTCACGGCCACGATCTCGGACAGCCCGATCCAGTCACCCGGGGTTGTCGTGGTTTCGAGTTGGTACCCGAACCACGTCCACTGCTTCGTCGTGAGGTTGTAGCGGCCGATGCGGGCCACGCCCTTGGGGTCGGTGCTGAGTTCGCGTTGCAGGGCCACGTACAGGTACTGGCCGGTGCCGGTGACGCCCTCGATGCCCCACTTCGAAAGGCCGGCGGCCACGTCGGCGGGGAGGGGTACCGTATCCACGGTTTTGCCGTTCGCGTCCAAACGGACGAGCTTGTTCGCGGCGCCGGTCGCGCCTTCGACGCCGAGCCAGAAACCGCCCTGCGGGCGGGCGTAAATGCCCTCGGCGTCGTAGCCGATCGGGTTGCCGGCCGCGTCGGTCACCGTCAGGGCGGTGGTGAGTTCGGCGGGCTTGTGGCTGTGGTCGATCGTCAGGACTCGGGTCGGGGTGTAGGCGGCGTCCGTTACCGAGTACAGCTTCGACGGCTGGCCGGGAACGGACGACAGCGCGCCGAGTGCGCCCCAGCCGATGGTGTCGCGGCTGACGATGCTCGGGAAGCCGGGTTCGTCGCGGCCCAGTTGGAACAGGCTCACGCTGGAGCGGACGTTAACGGACGCGTCGCCTTCCTCGCTGGAGACGGCGAGGAGGTCGCGGCCGGGAATGGGCAGCAGGTGACCGAAGTGGGCTCGCCGTCGACGTTCAGCGTGCAGACGCCGACTATGCGCTCAAGCAGCCGTCGCCGGGCAGTCGGCCCTGCAGTCCGTACCCGCCGTTGCCGGCCGGCCAGACTGTCCACCCGACCAGGCAGGCGTCGGCGATCGGCACGCCGAAAACAATGGTGTCGTGCGGCGCGGGATCGTCGGCGCGGGACTTGCGGACCACGGCGCCCGGGTAGCCGGCCCGGTCCAATGCGAGCCGAATTGCCTCATCGGCGGACTGGCCCGAGCACCCGTGTATGCGGGTGACCACTCCCTGTGTGGACTCCTCCACGCACGGCGATGCCAGCTGAACAGCCTGCTGCGCCTTTCGAGCGTCGGCTTCGAGCCGGTTGCGCTGCTCGTCGGTCAGCTCGGTCCGCCGGACGACATCCTCGGCGAAGCGATCGCAGTAGCCGTCGTCGGCACCCGTATAGGCGCAGCTGATGTATCGGTTCGAGTGCGGCCCGACCGGCGAGCCACCGAGCATCCCGATGATCAGCGCGGCGACGCCGCCGAGCACCGTGAGCACGGCGACGACCGCCAGCGCGATGATCCCCCTCCGGGTCATAGGCGCAGTCTGTCAGACCGGGGCGGGCCGTCGATTGACCGCCCACCCCGGCCTTCCACCTGTCAGACCCCGGCCGGCACCGGCACGCGGCGGACCGTGAACGGCAGGTGAGGTGCCTCGCCGGACTGCAGGCGCAGGACCTGGCCCTCGGCGACCCAGAAGTCACGGCCGACCCGCACCACCGAAGTTGGCTGGTCGACGGCGTCGGTGATCAGCACGACCGCGCCGGTACGTACGTCGACGTAGCTGAGCCGGCCCGGGTTCTCCGTAATGAGCAGGCGAGTGGGGCTCAGCATGCGGATTCCGTCGGGGTTGACCAGCGGCCGCGACGTCGCGATGAGATCGGCCGGGAGGGCGCTGCCGTCGGGCGCGATGCGCACCCGGATCGCCTGCCCGGAGCCGTAGTTCGTGGTGTAGACGGTGGCGAAGCCGTCGAACGCGATGCCGTTGATCTGCAGGCCAGGCCCCGCGGTGAAGGCCGGGTCCGAAGACCACACGGTGAGCGACCCGCCAACCGCGCTGACCGGGCTGGGCGTCGTGAACTTGAGAATCCGGCCCGGCAGCTGCGGTGACGCCGTCGGGTTGGTGGTGTCGGTGACGAACAGGGCGCCGCGGACGTTGGTGATGTCCGCGCATACGCCTCCGTCGGGGAGTACGTAGTCAGCGACCTGCGTACCCGTACGTAGCGAGAACGCCCGCAGCGTCGTCGGCTGCTGGAAGCTCAGGTCGATGTTGCACGTCCACAGCACCCGCCGGGCGTCGTCGACCAGAACGCCCGCGGTGCCGACGTTGACGCCGGCCGCGACAAACGTTTCCGCCGTCGTCGATCCGGCCTTGAAGCGGGTGACGGCACCGGTCGTGATGCTGCCGACGTACAGGTCGCCGTTGGCCGCGGCGGAAATGCTTTCCGGGTAGTAGTTGTCGCCCGGAATAGTGAGCGTGGCGGGCCGGGATGCCTGTGCGGCCGACGGCACCAACGCCGTCGCGGCCAGCAACCCGACGCACAGCCCGGCCAGAGCCGCCCCCATGCGCTGCTTCAATTTGACGCTCCTCAGAACGAGGGCGCACGGGAGCAGCAGGACACCCCCGTGCACCTGCGAAAGATGATCGTCAACACCTTAGACCGATATGCGTCGATCCTGCCACTCTCTCCGTTATCAGCGCTCATCCATCCATCCATCCAGACGCCGACCGGCCCGGCTCGGCGGCGGACCGCTTTACGCAACTGATTCGGCGAACAGCACGTCCAAACGTCGATTGATCGCCGCGATGTCGAACGGCGTCGTGGGCAGCCCGGCCTCCGAGTGCGAGTCCTCGATCGGCGCGTCACCCCGCCCGTCAAGACACGCAATCGCCGCACCATCCAGCTCGTCGACCCGCTCGACGGTGATCCGGTGCTCCCACCAGTCGCCCATGTCATAGACGTACGTCATGACGCCGTCAACGGGCAGCGCCTTCGCCAGCCGGGCGAGGGCCTCGTCCTCACAGTCGTCGAGCTCCGGCGACGAATACCGCCGCCCCGCGCACTCGAAGCTGTGCAGGTGGCTGTTCTCCCATTCGAAGGCGGCCTGCAGCACGTAATGCAGCGCTTCGAGCGGCAGCGAACCCGGCACCCGCAGTCGCCGCCACACAGACGGCCGAACGCCCGAAAGCACAACCTTCAGCTGGTACACCCGCTGCGGCGGCGCCCCCGCCGAAGAAAGCTCGCCAAGCAGCGCGGCCGCGCCGGGATGCGTGCTCCCGGCGACGATCTCTAAACCCCCGAAGTCCTCAACGAGGTACCAAGCCTCCTCGAGGTCCTCGGCCGCGAGCGCATATTCGACGGCCAGCCAGCGGTGATCCACCTCGGACGGCGCCTCGCCCCGCCCGTCGAACGCGGCCAGCATCGCCCGCGCATGCGCCGCCAGCATCGGCCGGTCCAACACCGAACGCCACACCGGCCGCATCGCCTCACCGAGCGCCGCGACCAGATCCACCCCGACAACCCGCCCGGCCGGCGTGGCCTCCTCGGCCGCCGTCAGCAATGCACGGACGGCCACGTCGACATCGCGCTCGGCCAGCCAGAGCCGGGCCGCCTCCCAGAGCTCCCACTCCGACCGCCTCACCAGCCGAACCAGCAGCTCAGCGGCCGACAGATCCGCCGTGATCGCGGTCGCCGCGAACGCTTCAAATGCCCACCGCCCCAACGCCGTCACATCCCGACCGGCGTCGATCGCCCCGAACTCCGCGAGCAGCTCCAGCGTCACTTCGACCGTCCGCCGTCCGGCATCGTGGACCTCGTCGGCCAATCGATCATCACCGGTGGCAACCGCCAACAACGCCAGGCACAACGCCGGGTCGCTCTGCCCTTGGAGTGCCGCCCACCAGGCTTCCAAGCCTTTTCCGGGGGTACTGCCAGTCGTCGCCTTCCCCGAGCGGACCTCGACAAATCCGGCCGCCAGCGCCGCCACCCAGGCCCGATGCAGCACTCCGACATCGGCGGCGGTCCGCACCCGTTCCGGCGCCTCAAGCCCCATGGCGACCATCGCCGCCGCGACGTCGACCGGCCGCAGGACACCTTTCGGGGTCACCGCCCGCCCGTCCCCCACCCAACCGGCCAGGCTCCGGGCTCGCCTCATGATCGGACAGTCGTCGGCGGCATCACGCAGCGCAGCGGTCACCACAGCACCCTATGCGCGACGAAGGATGAAGAGAAACTCCGCTGTGCCGTGATCAGCCAGCGAACCGAATGGCCCGTACCCCTGCGGCGAGAGCAGTTCGTAGTCGGCGAAGGTGACCGGTGTCGATCCAGCCACGTCGAGGGCAGTGCCGTCTTGGCGGATCGACACCCTCACGGTGACGGGCCGTGTGATGCCGTGCAGGGTAAGGGTTCCGGTGGCGGTCGCCGAACGTGTGGCCGAGTCGAGCGCCACGGGCTGCGTGAGCGTCACGGTCGCGTCCGGGTGATGCTCGGTGTCCAGGCTGATGTCGAACTGCGGCGCGCGTTTGCCATCACCCGAGGTCAATGCCAGCAGCCCGATCCGGAACGTCGCGGCGGTGACCTGACCGGAGGCGACCGTCGCAGTGCCGCTGATGTCACCCGTGCGCCCGACAACGTCGCTCGTCAGCCCCAGAACGGTCTGCTGAATACGGAAGCCGGCCAGCGAACCGGAAGCCGCCGCATAACTGCCGTCAACGCCGCCGACCGGAGCAGCGGCACTGGCCGGCAATGCCAGCGGCGGCGGTACCGGCTGCAGCTTCACAGCCGCCACAACCGCGCCGGCGAGTAGTACCACCAGCGCCACGACAACGGCCAACGTCCAGCGCAGCCAGCGCCGCCGCTTACGCGGTGAGGTCGCGGCGGAGTCCATGCGGAAAACCGGATACCGGGCGGCGATCGCCTCGAATTCGGCGAGGGGCGCGGTACGGCGCACCGGGATGTGCGGCCGCCCGCCGGGAACCTTCTGCAGGTATCGCCGGATGATCGGAGCCCGCTCCGCAACGGGCACTTCGACAAGGTGAGCGGGCCGGGCGCGACCGTGCCGAATGGTGACCTGGCCGTCGGCGGCGCGCACATTGCGGACCCAATTGCAGTCGCCGAGCATCGACACGAGATACCAGTCGCCGCGATAGTCGGCCAGGCCGAGCGGAAAGCGGGTCGTCCGCCCGGTGCGCCGACCCGGCACCTCGAGCGTCACCCACCGCCGCGGAAACACGCCGGCGCCCTGCACCGCCGCCCAGAACCGGGCGAACCGGCGGGCCGTGGCGTTCCCGCGGCCGCCCACGTACATGGCCCGAAGCGCGTCGTCGCTGTACAGCATTGCCTGCCCCTCTCATCGTCACCTGTTGATGAGGATGCAGCGCTTGAGACTTGGGATACAGAGTCCAAAGTCCCGATGTTAGATTCGGCTATGCGGAACGAACCGACCGCGACCACCGGCCTCGGCCGGCGCCACCGCCGCCTCTCCGACGAGGAGACCCGCGAGCGGATGCTGCGCGCCGCGATCGACATGATCAACCGGACCGGATTGACGGTGAGCCTCGACCACATTCGATTCGAGGACGTCATCCGCGACGCCGACGTCGCGCGCAGCACCGCCTACCGGCACTGGCCATATCGCGATCTGTTCTTTAGCGACCTCATCAAGGAACTGGCCCGCACCGCCACCCCGGGCATCGTCGCCGACGAGGTCGCCCTGATCCGCAAAATCGTCACCGAGCACGAGGACTGGCTCCGCACCGCTGAGCGCCGCCACGCCCTGATTCTCGAACTGATCCGCCAGCTCGCACTCCTCGACTTTCGCAACGTGCTGGCCTCGCCCGGATGGCGCACGTACCTCGCCCTCCGCGCGACATTCTCCGGCCTCGCCAATGGGGAGCTGCGCGATCAGGTCCAAGCGGCCCTCACCCAGGCCGAAGCGGACCACAACGCGCTCGTCGCAAAAGCCTGGAAGCAGATCGCGGGGGTACTGGGCTATCGTCCGCGGCCGCAAGTCGCGGCCGACTTCAGCACCCTCGCTACGCTGCTCAGCGCCAGCATGCACGGCCTGGTTCTGGCCGCCCTGGCGACGCCCGACCTGGCCACTCAGGTAATCGTCGCGAGCCCTCCCGGCGCGGCCGGTCAGGAGCCGTGGTCGCTACCGGCCCTCGCGATGGCCAACATTGCCATGGCCTTCCTCGAGCCGGACCCGGACACCGAATGGAATGATGACCGGATGACCATGATCCACGATGCCCTCGACGATTGGTCCGGCCGCCCATGAATGCGTGGGAACAGCGGGTCACCGAGGCCTGGGCCGCCATCGACGAATACGACGGCCGGGAGGCCGAATTTCGGGCCCGCATCGACAGCCTCGCCGCCGAACTGCCCGACGGCGACCCGATCGCCGCCTTCGAACGCGCCTGCGCGTGGGACTCGACCGGCCACTCCGACCGGGCCGTACCGCTCTACCGCCAAGCCCTCGACGACGGCCTGACGGGTTATCGCCGCCGCCGGGCCGTCATTCAAATGTCGAGCTCCCTGCGCAACATCGGGGAGCTCGATCAGGCCATCAAGCACCTGGAAGCCGAACGAGCAATCGACCCGGAAACCCTCGACGAGCTGACCCGCGGCCTGGGTGACGCCATCAGCGCGGTCCAGGCCCTGTGCCTGACCGACGCCGGCCGCGAACGCGAAGCGGTATCGATCGCCGTCGCCGCCCTGGCGCCGCACCTGCCGCGCTACCAGCGCTCAATGGCCAATTACGCCCGGCAGCTGACCGAGCATCGCGGCTAACGGCTCAACCGCGGCGAACACGGACTCGACACGGGCCCGGTCGCCGTCGATATGCGTCATCATCTCCAGCCCGAGATAGAACGCCATCACGGCCGAAGCGACCGCCCGGGCCGGCACCAGCCCTTCAAACGGCGTGCCGGCGATCAGGCGCAGCAGCAACGACTCGCCATACGCTTCCCAGCGATCGATCTCGGCCCGCACCCCCTCGGCCAGCCGCGTCGAAGAAGCGCCACCGACAACCAACTGCTGCACCGCCGCAATGTGCCCGGTAGCGACGTCCTCCTCGTACAGCTCTCGCAACGCCAGCACCATCGCCGCCGGATCCGCGGCGGCCGCGGTCAGCTCGACATATCGAAGCATCCGCCTGTCGCTCGTGTACTTCATCGCCGCCAGGAACACGTCTTCGAGGTCCTCGAAGTGGTAGTAGATGACCCCGGGCGCGAAGCCGCCGGTGCCGGCAATGGCCCGCGCGGTCGCGGCCGCGAACCCCTGTGCGGCGAGTGTGTCAACGGCAGCGCGCAGGATGCGCTCGCGGGCCTCGGCTTTGCGGTTCATCGCTGACAACAGTAAGTCAGGGAACCCGCCGCGGCCGCACTCCGTTCGCGGCGAAGAACGGATCGAGCCGCCGCCCCAGCTCGGCCAGATGGTGACTGGGCACCTGCGGGTACAGATGGTGCTCGAGGTGATACGTCAGCTCGAGAAACACGGCCGGCACAATCCGACCTCGCAGCGTGCGAGTCTGCGTCAGCGCCGAATCCCCGTGCTGGTCGTGCGGCAAATGCACCGTGAGCAACGGATACACCCAACTGCCGACAACCGCCATCACGACGTACGCCAGCACCGCCGGAGTATGCGGCCACAGCAAAATCCCGGCCACAACCGCAACCGGCAACGCGGCCGCCTCCGCGAGCAGCCACCCCCGATCCTTCCTCGCCGAGTGAAACGCCCACCACCAGAGCCGAGCCAGAAACACCGGCCCATAGAACACCGCCGCGACCGCGCTGATCCGAGCCGGGTACCCCTCCGGATCGTCGTCGTGCGGAAACCGCCGATGGTGCTGGAGGTGGCTGGCGCGATAGGCGTGCCCGCTTTCGAGCAAGACAAGCCCAAAGCAGAAGAGCGCGGCTTCGGTACTGCGTGTGCCGAGCCCGATCGCCCTATGCACAACGTCATGCGTGACCGTCACAACCGCGACGAAGATGCCGAACACGATGACCGGCGCGAGCAGCCAAAGCCAAGGCCACCTCGAGGCCGCGAAGCAGACGAGCACATAGCCGGCAAGCCCCACGAACGGCCGACTCAACGCCACAATCCGCCGCCACCGACCGGTGGTGAGCAGATCCGCGCCAAGCTCGGCCAGCCCCGGCTTCACCGCAACACCTTCGACGCGACAATCCGGCTGCCGAGCACGCAAGCCACGGTCCCCAACCCGGGCCAGGTGGAGTCCCCGACAACCCAGAACCCCGGCACGCCGATGTCATGCGGCACGGCCCGCTGATTGGCATTGTGGACACTCTGCCGAACCCCGCCAACCGCTCCGCGCGGCCGCGACGTGTACCGCTCATACGACCGAGGCGTGCCGATTTCACACACCTCGGGCCGGTCGCCGAGGTTGGGGTACACCCGCCGCGCTTCTCGAATCATGCTGCCGAGTAACCGGTCCCGCCGCTCGGCGTGCTCGGCATCATTGAGCCCGTCCCAATCAGCGAGCTCGGTGTGCGTGGAAAGCATGACGGCCCGGTGCCCGACGGGTGCGCTGTCGGTATCCCCGGGAGCCGACACGGAGACGAACATGTTGTTGCCGTTCCCGAGCGGCTCCCGGTAGGACCGCAGCAACTGATGGTGCGTGAACCCGGGCCCGGAAACCTCGTCTTCGGGCACACCGAGGAAGACGACAACGGCCCCGCCGAGGTCACCGGAGTCCCGGCGGACAAACGGTTCCAGCGCTTCCCGAACTCCGGGCACAGTGGCCAAGTCCGCGGTCGTAGCAACTGGCAACGCACTGACGACTTGCTTGGCCCGGACGCCCCCTCGACGCCCGGAAAGCTCGAAACCGCCGTGCGTTCCCGAGATGCCGTCAACTCGCCACCCGTACCGCAGCTGCCCACCAAGCCGGCGGTAATGCGCAACGATCGCCCGCCAGAATCCGCGCATCCCGCCAACCGCCCGGCTGAGCCCAGCTCCACGAATGGTGATTCCGAGCGCCGAATTGATGAGCGGAGCCCGATCGACAGTGCTGTGCACGGTGTCCTCGACCAGCATGGACAACAACCCGACCAGCGGATCGTCCCCGCGCAACCCATGCCGCCGCAACGCTCCCCCGAGCGTCCCGCCAAGGTGCCGGACCAGCGGAAGATCGCCAGGTCGCACGGCCCGAGCGTTATGGACTACGTCCTGGAGGCTACGCATAGGCATACGTACGCCGGCCCGACTGGCCCGCCAGAACACCTCAGCCAGGCGATCAAGCAACGCCCAGAACTCCCGATGCGCCGGCGAGTCCCCGAGCACCGCCAGCCGCTCTTCCCGCCAGGCGACCTGATCCCGATGCAGCACGACGTTCCGGTCCGGCAGCCAAGCGACATACCCAGGCAGCAGCTCAGCCGCCGGCGCCGCCATCCCGACAGCATCGAACAGCTCAGCCCCGACACCGCCGGGCTCGAAGTCGACAAGCGTCGTAGCGCCTACGTCGAACGAGAACCCTCGCCGGCAGTAATACCCCGCGCAACCACCGGCGTGCCCGTGAGCCTCAAGCACGACCGTCGCAAGCCCCCCAGCCTGCAGCCGCATCGCCGTGGCCAGCCCAGACAGCCCGCCCCCAACGACCGCGACATCAAACTCACTGTTCTGAACGCCAGTTCTGAACACATGTTCAACATACGCCCATGCCGATGCCACCACAACCGCGGCCCGTGAGCAGTGGTGGTGGTCAGTGGTAGAAGCAGACCAGGTCCATGTCGTCGCGCTGGCATTCCTGCAGCCAGGAGCGGACCTGGTTGACGGCGGTCGCGGCCTGTGCGTCGGTGAGGCGGGACGGGTCTGTGGCGTTCAGGCGGTTGAGGTGGGACTGCAGGTGGTCGTGCACGATGTGGCCCATCGACGGGAAGTCGTCGCCGGCGGGGATGTTGACGCCTGGGCCGCCGGTGATGAGGTCGGTGAAGTCGTAGGCGGCGCCGGACTGGGCGGCGGCCTGGGTTACGTCTTCGAACCAGGCGTAGCGCATTCCCCACCAACCTTCGTTGGCCATTGGGGCGCCCCAGAGGTTGCAGAGCGCTTTCAGGGAGTACCCGTAAAGGTGCGCGTCGCTTTGGACATAGGGGCGGCCCAGCATCAGGTCGGCCAGGTATTCGGCGGCGGGGCGGCTCGGTTCGAAGTAGTCGTCGAGTTCGGCCAGTTCGGTTTGGCAGCGGGTCTGGGCCCAGGTTGCCAGCGCTTCGTCGTGGGTGGCCAGGACGTCGTTCAGGGCGGAGAGGCGGATTTTGTACGGCATGATCGAGTAGCTCATCGTGCCTTCTCCTGAATCCAGTCCCAGATGGCCTCGACCACCGCGCCGGGAGTGTCCACTGTGGTGGAGACGATGTCCGCGTCGGCGCCGGCGCGGTATTCGACCGTGAAGTCGTCGGGCGCGTTGCGGTACGTCTGGATGAATTGCAGGTCGTCGTCGATTCGGCCGACAACGAGGAACGGGTCGGGGCCATGTAGTGCGTGGACCCACAGGTCCAGCATCGGCTTGGTGAGGTATGGAATGCCCAGGTCGTCGCCGCTCACATCGAGCGTCACAGCTGCCCGCATGCCGGTCATGATGCCAGGGCGGCACGAAGGGCGGTGAGATCCTCCGGTGCCCTGCGGCGTGTTTCCTCTAGGCGGCGGCTCAACTCGGCCAGCGACTTCCGCTCCTGCTCGACCGCCTTGTCGGCTCGTTCTTGCGCGGCTCGGATGCGCTCGTTTCGTTCGTTGACTTCCACGCGGTCGGCGAAGATGCGGCGGACGCCGACGAAGCCGAGAATCAGGGCGGCGATGACGAGGACAACCGCGAATCCGAACGGCACCGCGAGTGCTGCGAGCAGCAGTGCGGCCGCGGCGGCGAACCAGGCGTAGCGCTGCCACATCTTCGGCGCCGGCGCGGGGTAGCGCTTCTCCATCGCCTGCTGCAGTGCGGTCAGATCGGCGGGCATCGCCCCGTTGGCGCGCACGCGAATCGATTGGCCATCGATGGCGACCGTCTGCTCCTGCGGGTCCGGGACGTCCGTTTGCGCGCGCAGCGCCTCACCGACCGCCAGTAGACGCTCTCGCAGTACCCGCCGAGCCAATGCTTTTAGACCGGGCGCCTCGCCGAACGCATCCGCGACCAGGAGGGTCAGCGGTAGTTCGGTCGGGTCGCTCCAGCGCTTCGCCGGCGTGATCTCACGGTCGTCGATCACCGCGCGCAGTTCCGCGATTCGGCGGAGGGTCGCGGCCTCCTCGTCGCTGCCCTCGTCGACGAGCCCCGGCAGCAGCGCCTCCAAGGCGGCTCGCGATTCGCTCTCGGCGACCTTTTCCGTTGGCGCCTCGGCCCAGTCACGGAGCGCAGCGAGGCGAGAACCGACGGTGAGCGCGGCGACGGCTTTTCGGTCGGCCGTGGACGTCAGTCCGGTCACCGGCGTAGCCTGAATTCGGTCCGACAACCAACGGTCGAGGTCTCCGCGGCGCTCGTCGCCCAGGCCGCTGACCAGCGCATTCAGCCGTGCCGCGACGACTTCCAGGGCGGCGTCGCCGAGCTGGCCGTCCGCGGCCGCCACCCAGACGGCGCGCTCGGCCGCGGTGACCTGCGTGTCGGCCAGCAGCTCGGGGAAGGCTGAGTTCACCCAGCGCGCTTCGGCGGCGGCACCGGACATGAGCAGGAGCAGCGCGGTACGCCGATGATCGCGATCGACGGCCCGCTCCAAGTCGACGGAGGCGTCGTCACCTCGCGTCAGCGCCGCTACACCAGCAGCGGCGGGCGCGAGCCAGTACCCATCAACATCTTCGAATGCACTTGGGAGGACTGAAACGGCACCGGCGCGAAAGGCGAGGACCTGGCGCATCTTGTACCGTACCCGCGCCGAATCGTCGAATCCGGCGAGCTCGGCGCGGAGATCACTGAGCTCGACGAACGCGTCGAACGACCTGATCAGGCGGTTGAGGCGCTGCTCCAGTGACCCTTGCAGTCGGGAAAGTTGCGACCGCAACGCCCGGCTCTCGGCGCGCTGCCCGTCGAGTGATGACTCGATCTCGCGAATCGCCCGCTGCTGCTTGTAGTCCTGCCAGCTGTCGCTGACCAACCAGTCCTGGAACGCACTGTCGGACACCGGGAAAGACCTCCTGCCGATCGATCTCCCCGGCACGGTACCGACACGGCGCCACTCTCGCTGGTCAGCGGTTCGGTTGCGCGGGTCGGTGGCCCGGCCGCGCGGTCAGTGGCTCGGCCGCCTGGTCAGTGGCTCGGCTGCGGCTTTACGGCTCGGCGCGGCTCAGCGACTCGGCCCCGCGCCAGTCCCCCACCCGCGTTCCTCAGTCGCCCGACTGCGCTCCTCAGTCGCCCAAACGTGCTCTTTGTGGTCGACCGACCGCGCGGCCTAGTCGCCCGACCGCGCGGCTCAGTCCAGGCCCATGATCAGCTGGGGTACCGGAATGGTGTGCTCGGCGCGAATCGGTCGCACCGCGGTGCCTATGGCGAAGAACTCGGTGGTGTGCGAACCCCAGGAATGGTTGCGCTGGGTCAGGTCGACGCCGACGATTCCTTCCGCGTCGAGCTGTTCGGCCTCGTGTTGCATGCGGGCCATCGCGAGCTCGCGGGCCTCATACAGCGCCTGCGTGAACTGCGGCAGCTCCACGTTGCGGCCGATGCTGGACAGCACGTTGCCCAAAGTGCGGCGGGCGACGTGGTACACGCACACGCCCATCACCATCCCGAGCGGGGCGTAGCCGGCCTGGAGCAGCGTCCAGAAATCCTGTCCCGAAAGGTCAGACGTGAACGGGCGACCGGTGTTCGGCTTCCAGTCCGCGCCGTCGTCGGCTTTCACGGCAGTACCCACGGCCAAAAATTCTGCGGTGTCGTTGCCCCATTCTTTGAAGTCCACCGCAAGGCGCACCGCCACGATTCCGTCCGCACCGAGCAGCGCCGCTTCGGCCTGCATCCGGGTCATGGCGAGTTCGCGCGCGTGGTACATGGCCTGGGAGAGCACGTCGAGCTCGGCATTCTTGGCCCACCGCCCGAACTGGAACCCGCAGTGGTACACGGACGTACCGAGCACCAAGCCGAGCGGCGTGAACCCGGCCTGCTTGACGAGCAGGAACTCGTTGACGGTCAGATCCGAGGTGAAGATCCGCCCCGGCTTTCCGGGCTTCAATTCATCGAGTCGATCGAGCGCGTCCTGCGGCACCCCGAGTTCGGCCGGATCGAGCGTCATGGCGAGTTCCTCCGGTTCACATTCGCGGCGGGGCGACGGTCGCGGTCGAGCCGCATGATGGTGAGCGGCCGCCCGGCCGGCGGTCCGATCGGCCGGTGCAGCGGAACAATGGCGGTCCCGGTCATGACCGCGAGGGCGACCCGATCCTCCGATTCGATTTCCAGACTCCCGCGCTCCGGGTCATCCCACGTGCGGCTGGGGTTGTCCTCTCTGCGCGTCGCGTTGCAGGTCTGCTCGAAGGTGCTCAGCTCGATATCGTCAAGGATCACCGTGTGCCCACCAACGTGCGCAGCCTCAACAGCGAGTGCGGATCGCGCCGCGACACGAGCCGACCGCACCAGCTTGGTGGCGGTAGTCAACTCCACATTGTCCACGGAGGTCAGTTCGAGATCGGTGGCCCGGTCGTGCACCACCTTCACCGCAACGCCGACCAAGAACGACGCCGCCATCCACCCGGCCCGCAACAGCTTCACGAAATCAGCCGCGCCGACACCGGCCGTGAATGGCCGCGCTCGAGGCTCCGTTTGCGAGCCACAGATCCGAACCGCAGTACCGGAAGCGACGTACTCAAGGGTGTCTTCCCCGAAGAACGGCCGCACCTCCAGCCCAACCCCGATGACGCCATCGCCGCCGGCAGCAATACATTTCCGCCGCAGCCGCTCAACCGCCAGCCGCCGAGCCTCCCGCTCAAACTCCTGCGACACCTCGTCGGTGACCGGATTCAACCGCGGCCGGTTCGTGCACGACGCGAAGCCTTGAACGACCCGGAACACAGCCAACCCGGTCACCCGCCCGACCGGCTCGAACCCGAGGGTCCGCAGACCGGCGAAGTCGTTGAGAGCCGGCCCCGACGTGAACGGCACCTCTTCCCCACCATCCCCCGTCATCAGCTGAGGCCGGCGCGCTCCAGCCGGTCCAGGAAACTTGGCTTGCGGGCGTGCTCCTGGCGCAGATCGTGCAGTCGGCCGCGGAACTTCTTACGTTGGCCGTCGCGCTCACCGAGCGCTCGCAGGTCGACCAGCAGTACCACTGCCGCGTCGTATTCTTTGGGTTTCTTCGTCGCGATCAATTCCGCCACTCGTTGCCAGGCCCGCTCCGGGTCGGCGGCCAGTTCGTCCACGCGCTGTTCGCGGGCGGCCGCGGCTGCCGCCTCCCGGCGAGCCCGTTCGGCGGCCGCTTGCTCTTCCGCCTGCCGTTGCCGGGCCGACCAGCGGGTCTCCGCACCGGCCAGCAGTTCGCCCACCGTGCGTCCGTCGGTCGCGGTCTCGATGGCCGCGCCGTTGCCGTACCGGCGCAGCAGCTCGGCGCGCAGATGCACGCCTTCACCCCGCAGCAGCCGCACGATGGCCTCGTCTTTGTCCGCCGCCGGCAGCTGCTTCACCCAGGCGGCAATCGCCGCCTTCGACGGTCCCCGTGCCGTCAGCGACGCGCTGGCTTTGGCCGCGGTGTCGAGCAGGTCCTGGTCCAAGCGGAGGAAGTCGGCGAGGCTGCGCAGCGGACCCGACAGGTTGGCCAGGCCCGGCGGGACAGGCGGCGCCGGCTCGTCCTCGTCCAGCTCCTGGTTCTGCACGCACAACAGCCACGCGAGGTAGAGCAGCCGGGTGTCGCCGGCGGCGAGCTCGTCGCGGGCGGGAACGATCGACGCGAGGGCACTCTGCTCATCCCACCACTCCTCGTCGCCGTCGTAGTCGTCGCCGCTGGACAGGTCGAGAATCACGTGCTCATTAGTGACCATCGACGAGGCGGAGTGACCCACGCAGTACGTCGCCACCAGCGCCGGGTCCAGTACTTTCCTCGGCAGCCGCAGCGCGATCCGGCGGCTGCCCCAGTTCGCCAGATACAGGTGCGCGTCGAAGTACCGTTTCATCCATTCGCGCGGATCGGCCTTCAGATCGCCCCACTGGTAGTCGTTGACGAAGCTCGACGCGCTGATCCGCCCGCGGGTTGATACTGCCCGCAGTTCGCCCTGCTCGGCGACGGTCAAGGGGCGGTCGATCGCCACGAATTCGTAGTACTGGTATTCGCTCACGACTCAGCGGCCCAGTGCCGATACGCCGCGATCCACTGCGAGCCCTCCGGCGGCGGCTCCGGCAACGGAAGATCCAGAATCGCGACCGCCTGTCGCTCACGTCCCCGATGGCAGATCGCCACGATCCGGTCGTTTCTCAGATCCACTCGCCGAACGACAACCTCGACGCCGAGGACCCGCGTCGTGAACGGCATCGCGAGATTGTCCTCGATCATGGTGTAGAGGCCGGTCAACTGCTCGTCCCCGTTGTAGCAGTCGACGGTCGCCTCCTCGACCAGCGCATCGAGCTCCGCCCGTTTCAACGACTTCACCGCGGCAGCATAATCCGCGCTGCAAGCCGACGCCGCCGTCGCATGACGTAGCTCAGTACTGCATGACGCAGTAGACGACCGTCGGGTGGTTGAACTGGTACCACCGGTTCCACTTGTAGTCCTTCGTGCAGTTGTTGCCGTTGGACGCGCCCGGGACGATGTCGATGACGTGGACGGTTCCTTTGGCTTTGCACGCCGGGGCGGGGACGACCCAGCCGGGGCCGCTCGGGAATTTGTAGCAGTAGCTGCGTACCAGGTACAGCTCCAGGCACAGCCGGTAGCCGCTCTGCGTGATGTACGGCGACTCGGGGTCGGAGCAGGTGTCGCGCGAGTAGTCGACGGAAATGACTTTGTACGTCCCCTTGGTGCCGCTGCAGCTGCCGGTCCCCGAATATGTTCCGGCCTCGTCGACGCCGATGCACTCCCCCACCCGCGCCGGGGCTGGTGGGGGTGCGGCTTTCGTGGTGGGCGGGGCGGCGGCCGGCGCTGTGTACGTGTCGGTCGGATACGGGTCGCGCGTTGAGGTCAGTACCGGCGAATCGTTTTCCGCTTGTGTCTTTGCTTTGTCCCGGAAAGTGGTGAAGGCCAGCACGCCGACCACGCAGGCGGCGGTGACCAGCACGAGGACGCCGCCGATGATGCCCAGGATGAGGCCGGCGTTGCTCTTGCGCGGCGGCGGGATCGGCGGGCCGTACATCGGCGGGACCGGACCCGGATATGGGGGCTGGACCGGATAGCCCTGGTAGTTCGGCTGAGGGGGCAGCGACACCCGGGGAGTGTGGCATAGAACATCGATACGTGGGGGGCGGTGTGCAACCTACAAAGGCCCACCCTAGGAAGGCCCAACCTAGGAAGGCCGGCCGGGCTCTGCCAATGAGCTACGGCCGCACCACCGGGTCACGGCGTCGGCCGCGAGGTCGGGACGGTCGTCGGTGGCCCAGGCCACGTACCCGTCGGGCCGCACCAGGGTAACCGCCGGCAGGCCGGCCGGGTCCGCGGACCGCACGACCCGGACGCGCGCGTCGGGCGAGGTCGCTCCGGTGCTGTCGACCAGCAGAAACCGGCCGTCGCGCAGGAGCTCGTACAGCCGGCCCTCGACGCACGTGACGTCGGGCATGCGGCGGCCCGTCCAGGGATGGGCGGAACGGGCGGCCGGGTAGGCGATGCCGAGGCCGGTCAGGCGGCCGGCGAGCCGTGTGCGGGTCGGCCGGAACCGCAGCAGGGTCCGGATCGCCAGGCCTTGCAGCACCCGGCGCAGCGGGTTGCGGCCGAGGATGAGCCGGTTGAACCCGTCGGTCAGCGCGAGCACCTGGGCGCCCACCCGGTGGCGCTCGGTTTCGTAGGTGTCCAGCAGGTCGGGTGCCGCCTGTCCGCGTACCGCGGCGGCGAGTTTCCAGCCTAGGTTCATCGCGTCCTGGATGCCGGTGTTCATGCCCTGGCCGCCCAGCGGCGAGTGGACGTGGGCCGCGTCGCCGGCCAGGAAGACGCGGCCGGCGCGGTAGCGGGCGGCCTGGCGCCGTTCGCTCAGGAAGCGGGAGCTCCACCGCTGCTCGGTCATGCCGAAGTCGGTGCCGGCGATGCGGCCGAACGCGTCGCGCATCTCCGCCATGGTCGGCTCGACGTCCAGCGGGACCTGTTCCCGGAGCCGATCCCAGGCGATGGCCCGAAACCAGCCGTCGCCGAACGGCACCACGATGACCACGCCGGCCCGGCTCGTCTCGGCGAACATCGCCTGCGGCGGCGGGCTGGTCAGCCGGACGTCGGCCAGCATGATGTGCGTCTCGTACTGCGTGCCGGTGAAGTCGATCCCGGCCAGCCGGCGGATCGTGCTGTGGGCGCCGTCGCAGCCGACGACGTACCTCGCCGCGACGGTGCGCCCGTCGGCGAGGTCCAGCGCGACCCGGTCGGCGTCCTGGTGCAGCCCGACCACCTCGGCGTCGCGCTCCACGGCGACGGCCAACCGGTCGGCCCGCGCCGCGAGCACCTTCTCGGTGCCGCTCTGCGGCGCGATCAGGATCATCGGGTACCGCGTCGGCAGTTCCAGCAGGTCAAGCGTCGCGCCGGGGGCGGGCTGGATCTCGCGCACGGGCACGCCGCGCGGGAGCAGTTCGTCGGCGAGGCCGCGGGCGTCGAGCAGTTCGAGGGTCCGGGCGTGCACGGCGAAGGCGCGGGTGATGTTGGGCTCCGCCGCCCGGCGCTCCAGCACCCGGACGCTCACGCCGGCGAGGGCCAGTTCGTCGGCGAGCATGAGGCCGGTCGGGCCGGCGCCCACCACGATGACATCGGTCATTTCCATGACCTCACGGTCCCGCGCGGCCGTGACCGGTCGCATCCGTGGATTCCCCAGTCCGGCGCCCCCGGTGACCGGGGTCACTGGGCCTGGGACCAGCGCACGAGCTCGGTCCGGGAGGCCACCCCGATCTTGCCGAAGACCTTGTGCAGGTGGTACTCGACCGTGCGGGGGCTGAGGAAGAGTTGCCCGGCGATCTCCCGGTTCGTGCCACCCTCGGTCACCAGCCGGACGATCTGCGACTCCTGTGGTGTGAGGCGGGCGGCCGCGCCGGGTTCGCGTTTGCGGACCGTCTCGCCGGTCGCCTCGAGCTCCACCCGGGCCAGGTGCGCCCACGGCGTGGCGCCCAGCCGTTCGAACGTCTCGAGCGCCGAGCGCAGGTGCCCGCGCGCCTCCACCCGGCGCCGCCGGCGGCGCAGCGACTCGCCGAGCAGCAGGGCGGTCCGGGCGGCGTCGAACGGGCGGCCGGCCCCGGCGTGGAGGGCAAGGGCACGGACAAAGCCTGCATCGGTACCGTCGACAAGCCCTCGGCACCGCTCCACCAGCGCTCGCGCCCACGCCGCCCCGGCCGGCCCGGTCCACCGCCGCAGGGTTTCCAGTGCCGTCGCCGCCGATCCGTGCTGCCCGTTCCGCACCGCGACCTCCACGAGATCCGCGGCGGCGAACACGGCAACCAGCGGGTGCCCCATGTCGGCCGGAGCGACCAGCCGGTCGTATGCCGCGTCGGGCCGGCCCAGGCCGATGTCGCGCAGGGCGAGCGCCCAGTTGGCGATGGCGGCCGGCGGCCCGAGGCGCTGTGGCACGGCGTGGGCGAGCGCGGCCTCGGCGGCGTCCCGGCAGTCGTCGGCGCGCCCCTGGACGGCCGCGACCCAGGCGAGGACCGCCCGGTGGTGTGCCGCCGGGTTGTCCTGCCCCGTGTCCAGGGCCAGCCGCAGCCCCTCGCTCGCGCTGCTGCGGGCCGCGTCGAACCGCCCCGTCCACATGTGCAGCGACGCCAGCGGGGCGAGCAGCATCGGCAGGGTGCTGACCGCACCGGCCGACCGGGCCTGCACGACGGCCACCGTGAACAGGTCCAGAGCCGTGGCGTCCTCGCCGAGGAACAGCGCGGCTCCGGCGGCGAACGCGAGCGACGCCGGCTCGGCCGTCGACTCGGCCAGCCGGCGGCCTTCGCGCAACGGCCCGGCGGCCCCCGCGGTGTCCCCGTCCAGCAGTGCGCCCATGCCCAGGACCAGCTGGGTCGCGGCCGTGACGGCGCTACCGCGCTCCGGCAGGCGCGCGAGCCGGCGACCGGCGGCGGCCACTCGGGGCAGGTCACCGCTGACCCAGGCGAGCCGGCCGGCCTCGGCCAGCAGGCGCGCCGCACCGGCGGGGTCGGTCGGCTCGATGGGTTCGGCGGCGGTGGCCAGGATGGCGTACGCCGTGTCCGGCCGGCCGCAGACTCCCTCGATCGTGCCGCGCAGCCAGGCGCAGCGGGCCCGCTCGCCGGGTTCGTCGCACCGGGCGGCCGCCTCGTCGAGCGCGGTCCGGGCGCGATCGACCTGGCCGGCGAGCCAGTCCGACTCGGCCGCCGCCAGCAGCCGCCGAACGCGGGCGCGCGGCTCGCCGCTCAGTGCGGCGGCGCGGTGCCGGGCCCGGGCCGCCGTGGCGTGCCCACCGCGCCGGGCCGCCCGGTCGGCCGCTCGGTCGAGCTCCTCGGCGACCGCCTCGTCGGGGGCGGTCGCCGCCGCCGCGAGATGCCACACGCGCCGGTCGGCATCGCCGACGAGGGCGGCCGCGAGGGCCTGCTCCGCCTCGCGCCGCTGGACGAACGTCGCGCCCCGATACACCGCCGATCGCACGAGCGGATGGTCGAACACGATCGACGCGTCCTCGATACGCACGAGACCGGCGCGCTCCGCGTCGTCGAGCGCCTCAGCCGGTACCCCCAAAAGTTCTGCCGCTCGCAAAACGGGGCCGACATCTCCGCGCTCCTCGGCCGCGGCCAACAGCAACAGCGTGCGCGTGGCCGGTGGGCGGTGCCGCACCCGGTCCAGGAAGAGCTGCTCGACACCGGCACCGACCGGAAGCCGCGCCGGGAGCGGCTCGATGCCGGCCCGCTGGCCAGGAGTCAGCGCGCCGAGCAGCTCACGCAGGGCCAAGGGGTTGCCGCCGGTGCCGGCCACGAGCTGGTCGGCCACCACGGGCGCCGACCCGGCCAGCAACGACCGCGCGGCTTCGGACGTCAGCCCGCCCAGCCGCACCGACGGCAGCCCGGCGAAGGGCGACCCGGGACCGTCCCGCATCGCGCACAGCAGGGCGACCCCTTCGGCCTCGAGCCGGCGCGCGACGAATGCGAGTGCGTCCGCCGAGGAGCCGTCGAGCCACTGCGCGTCGTCCACGACGCAGAGCGTCGCCCGCTCCTCAGCCGCCTCCGCGAGCAGGCTCAGCACGGCCACCGAGAGAAGAAATCGGTCGCCTTCGACGACGTCGCCGAGCCCGAACGCCCCGCGCACCGCCGCCGCCTGCCGGGCCGGCAGCACGTCGGTGCGATCCCGCACCGGCCGCAGCAGCTGGTGCACGGCCGCGTACGGGAACTCGGCCTCGGCCTCGACCCCGCGCGCCCGCAGCACCCGCATCCCGGCCGCCCGCGCCACCGCGAACTCCAGCAATGCGGACTTGCCGATGCCGGCCTCGCCCCGCACGACCAGCACGCCACTGCGCCCCGCCCGCGCATCGTCGAGCAAACTGTCGATCAACCCGCACTCATGCTCACGGCCGTGCAGCATGCAGGGATCGTACGGCCGTCTATTGATCCAGCGTCGCCTCAACCGGGGCGACCTGCGGCCCGACCCGGACCGCGTACGCGACGACCCCGGCCACCAGCAGCACCACAGCGGTAACCGCGGCGATGCGGTTGCCCGATTCCTGCACCATCCACAGCGCGATCTGCCGCCATCGCGGTCCCCCGGGCGCGGCCGTGAACGCCGCGAACGCCGCCCAAGCCACCGGCACCGGCCAGGCCCCGCGCGCCCCGGCGAGGGCGGCGCCGAGCCCGATCACCCCCACCAGCCCGGCCGAGTTGCGCAGCACCACCCCCACCGACCCGAAGTCGGCGCCGAACGCCCGGGCGGCGAGCAGCAGCACGGCGACCACAACGCCGCAGCCGATGAGGTGCAACGCTCGGCGCGGCGGCCACGGCAGCGCGGCGGTCCGGTCCAGCGCCGGGTCCGGCCCGGCGAGCGTCGACCCGAACGGCGCCGCCGCCAAGGCGGTGGTGAGCACCGCGAGGCCGGCGGGCACTTCGGCGCGCTCCATCATGCCGGCCCAGGCCGCCGTCACCAGTGCCACCGCGCCCGCCGAACCGCCGACGGCAATCAAGAAACGGCGCGAACGCAGATACAGCCACGGTCCGCGATTCATGCCGAAGCCTGACCGGTGAGGTACGGCATGAGCTCCTCCTCGCATCGCGCGGCCGCGTCCCGCAGCGCGGTCACCCGTTGCAATTGCTCGGCCGCCGGCAGTGCCCGCAGCGCCTGCACCCCGGCCCGCACGTCCGGCTGGTATTTGTCCGCGTATTCGAAACCGGTCCACGAGTCCCACAGCCGAACCGTGTCCGTATCCAGCAGCCACGCCGCGGCGATGGCCTGGGCGATGTCGTCGCTACCGTGACCGCAGCCGGACCAGCGAGTACCCCCACCCATGACTATGCTTTCCGCCACGTCGGGATCACGTCCGGTGGCGGGGTCGATCTCCAGCTGGAATTGTACGGTCCCGGGCTGTGGCTTCGGCCGATACCATTGATCACTGTCATTCTGGCCAATGGTGTCCAGCCGCAGCTCGACGGCGCGAGTCGGCGCACCGGGCAGTTTGGCAAGAGCGTGCAAAGCACGCCGGGCATCAGTGGTGATCCCGGGCAAAAGATGCGCGTGCACGGCGGTGACGCAAATTTGGGGGGTACTGTCCGTGCAGACATACCGGTATGCGCCGGAATCGAGCTGCCAGATGCCGTTCGGGCCCGGGATGGCGATCAGGACCAGACCGGCCACGCCGGCCGCCAGGCTCGCGAACGCGCCGGCCCGCCACAGCCACGACGCGCCCGCCGCGAGCAGGACGCCGCCCACCAGCAGCCCGGCGCCGAGAGTGAAGTGGCTGAGCAGCAGGCGCGTGGACATCGTCTCCCAGTCGGTGTCCGGCGGCCACGAGATCATCAGCGACAGGTTGCCGAGCCGATCGTCGCCGTGCGCGACCTCGGACGCGCCGACCTGCACGACCAGCACGGCGGCGGCGAGCACGGGCGGCAGCAGCGGCGCGGACCAGCGCCGGCCGACGGCCACCCCCGCCCACGCCGCACCGACCAGCACCAGCGCGTCGACCAGCGCTGCCACGACCCCGCGCAGCCCCAGGTACGTGCCCGCGACCAGAACGGCCCCGGCGGCCAGGACGAGCAGGTGCGCGGCCGCGACGGCGATGCCCAGCGCGCCCATCGCCGGCAGCGCCCGCTGCCAGCGGGGCCGGCCGGTGCTCAGCAGCAGATCCTCGGCGCGGGTGCGGCGGTCCCGGCGCCCCAGCACCGCCCCGCCGGCCAGGGCCAGGGGCACCAGGATGAACATGCCCGTCGTCTGCACATAGCCGAAGCGCAACCACTGCCCTTGCCAGAAGGTGTACATGCTGGCGACGGACAGACCCCCGATGACAATCAGCAGCACGGCGACGGCCGGGGCGTTGGACCGGCGCAGCTCGGTGCGCAGCGGCCGGATCATGCCGCGCCCCGGTGCCGGTGCAGCAGGACGGAGTACCCGCGCTCGGCCGGGCTGTCCCCGACACCACCCGTCTCACCGTGCCGGATCAGGTCACCGGGGACCCCCTGGAACACCAGCCGCCCCTGATCCATCAACACGACATCAGAACAGGCGGCGACCACGTCCTCGACGAGATGGGTGGAGACCAGCACACAGCTGTCGGCCCCAAGCTCCCGGATCAGCTCCCGGAACTCCACCCGCTGCTCTGGATCCAACCCCACGGTCGGCTCGTCCAGCAGCAGCAGCTCCGGCTCGTTGACGATCGCCTGCGCGATCCCGGCCCGGCGCAACATGCCACCCGACAGCGACTTGAGCTTGGCGTCGGCGCGGTCGGTGAGCCGCACCCGGTCGATGGCCTGCTGCGCGGCCGCCGGCACCGACGCGGCCGGCATCTCCCGCAGCCACGCCATGTACTCGACGGCGTCGCGAACGGTGAAGCGGGGATAGAAACCGAACTGCTGCGGGAGGTACCCGAGCCGCGCTCGCACGGGCCGCAATGCCCGACCCGCCGTGGCGTCAGCGCCGAGCAACTGCAGCCGGCCACGGTGCGGGCGCACGACTGTGGCCAGGGCTCGCATCAGGGTGCTCTTGCCGGCGCCGTTGGGCCCGAGCAGCCCGTGCACACCGACGCCGAGGCGAAGGTCGAGCCCGTCGACCGCGAGGTGCCGGCCGGCTTTCACCGACAGTCCCGCCGCCTCGATGGGCCATGCGTGCCGGGTAGGGGCGACCTCGTCAGCACTTACTGCGCGTACCAATGCCGTCTCCTTCTTGCTTTTGCGTCAGCTTGTTTTTTGCGTCAGCGCCAGGTGACCGGGCTGCGCAGATGGTCGGCCCGCAGCGCCGTCAGCAGGGCCAGTACGACGGCGGCGCCCGCCCACGCCGGCATGGTCTCGGCCCGCATGAGCATCTCGGCGGGCGCGGTCGTCAACGTCACCGAGCCGGCCGCAACCAGCCAGCCACCGCCGAGCACGCCGGCCGCGAGCGGCACACCGATGCGGCTGCCGAGCAGCAGCGTTGCGGCGGTGAAGGTCAGGCAGGGCAGCAGCCACAGTGCCGGATTGCGCCCGAGCACCAGCCCGGCCACCGCCAGCGGCGGCAGGATCAGCACGAGGACGGCCAGGGTGCGGCGCAGCAACAGCTCCAGCCCGGCCCGGGCGGTCCCGGCGACCATCTCCCAGGCCGGATTGGCCCGCCGCGACCAGGCCACCGCCAGCCCGGCCAGGGGCGCGACGGGAGCCAGCAGCAGCACCGTCGACGGCCGGCCGGGGTAGCTCACATCCAGCAGGACGGCGGCGAGGATCGCGGTGAACGTCATGGCCGCCCAGCCGAGCACTGACCAGTCGGCCCACCGCAGCCGCCACCGCCGCAGCCGTCGTGGCGGCACCGGCCGCGGCCCGTTACGTGCCTGGTCGAGGATCGCGGTACGGGTGTCGTCCAGCAGCGTTCGCAGCGGCGGGGTCATCAGGTCGGCCAGCCGCGCTCGGCACTGCGCGCAACCCTCCAGGTGCACCTCGAGCGCCCAGGTGGCGGCGTGGTCATGCTTGAGCGTGCCGGCGGCGTACGCGGCGAGGGCCGGCGGTGCGACGTGCGCGGTCATGTCAGCGCCTCCCGTAGTGCGGTGCGGGCGCGACGGGCCCGGCTCTTCACGGTGCCCTCCGGCAACCCGAGCAGGATCGAGGTCTCGCGAACGGTGAGCCCGTCGAGGACCATCGCGGCCAGGACCGCCTGCAACTCCGGCGCGAGCTTGTCCAGCGCCGCGCCGAGCTCCAGCCCGATGGACCCGCCGAGCACCTCGTCCTCGGCGGCGGGCACGGCACGCTCCGGCAGTACCTCGGTCGGCACCTCCCGCAGCCGCGCCCGCCGCCGCAACGCGTCCACCAGCCGGCGCGCCGCGATCGTCCAGATCCACCCGACGGCAGTACCACCCGGCGAGTCGGCCCCACCGATCTGCCGCAGCCCGGTGAACGACCCCGCCGCCCGCCACACCGTCAGGTAGGTGTCCTGCAAGACCTCGGCGACAATCCCGTCGTCGCTGCAGCGGCGCCGCAGCCGAATCGCCAGCCAGGGCGAGGTCCGCCGATACAGTTCGTCGAACGCGTCCAAGTCGGCCCGCGCGACCCGCCGCAGCAGCCGCTCCTCGTCCAGGTCAGTACCTCCCACGCTTAGATGGTCGACCGCGACGCCCCCGCCGGATCATTAATAGGTGTGACCTGAGTCACAGACTCCGAATCGATCGATGTTCTTGTCAGGCTCAGACAAAAGTAAACAGTCTTTACAGTTATTCGAGGTTTGCGATAAAAAGGACTCCCCCTCCCGAGGAGCGTCCCCAATGGACAGATCGAGATCGGCGCGTTTGCGTCGGGCACTCGTCGCGGCCGCCGCTCTCACGCTCGGCGCCGTCACCCTCGTCTCACTCAACCCCGGCACCGCGGCCGCCGCCGGCACCGGTGCCATCTCCGGCTATGGCGGCAAGTGCGTCGACGTAGCCGGCGCGAACACCGCGAACGGCACCCAGGTCCAGCTGTGGACCTGCAACGGCACCAACGCTCAGAACTGGACGGTCGGCACCGACGGTACGATCCGGGCCCTCGGCAAGTGCCTCGACGTCTCCGGCGGCTCCACCGCCGACGGGGCCAAGGTCCAGCTGTGGGACTGCAACAACTCCGGCGCCCAGCAGTGGGCCGTCAGCGGCGCCAACGACATCGTCAACCCGCAGGCCAACAAGTGCCTCGACGCGTCCGGCTGGGGCACGGCCGACGGCACGCCGCTGCTGACCTGGTCCTGCCACGGCGGCGCCAACCAGAAGTGGACGGTTCCGGGCGGCGGCACGGGTTCGTGCAACTACCCGAACTGGGTCGCCGGCCAGTCCTACGCCACCGGCGCGATCGTGCGGTACACGAATGGCCAGTTCTACCAGGCCACCCACGACAACCCGGGCTACGACCCGACCATCAGCACCTGGTTCTGGTCGCCGTACAACTGCGGCGGTGGCCCCAGCACGGGCGGCGGCTTCGTCGTCAGCGAGGCGCAGTTCAACCAGATGTTCCCGTCGCGGAACGGCTTCTACACCTACGCCGGCCTGACCGACGCCATGAAGAAGTACCCCGCGTTCGCGACCACCGGTAGCGAAACCGTCAAGAAGCAGGAAGCCGCCGCGTTCCTGGCCAACGTGAGCCACGAGACCGGCGGCCTGGTCTACATCGACGAGATCAACACCGCGAACTGGCCGCACTACTGCGACACCAGCCAGCCCTACGGCTGCCCGGCCGGCCAGTCCGCGTACCACGGCCGCGGCCCCATCCAGCTGAGTTGGAACTTCAACTATAAGGCGGCCGGCGACGCGCTCGGCGTCGACCTGCTCAACAACCCCGGCCTGGTCGGCACCAACGCATCAATCTCCTGGCAAACCGGCCTGTGGTACTGGATGACCGGCACCGGCAACGCCGGCACGACGTCCCACAACGCGATGGTCAACAGCCAGGGCTTCGGCACCACGATCCGCGCCATCAACAGCATCGAATGCAACGGCGGCAACCCGGGCCAGGTCCAGAGCCGCGTCAACCTGTACAACCAGTTCGCCAGCATCCTCGGCGTCCCCACGGGCGGCAACCTCTCCTGCTGAACCACTGAGCAGCAGCATTATCGGGCTGGTCACGCCACTGCGGCGTGACCAGCCCTTTACTTTCGAAAGGCCTCCTCGACTCCGAAGGTCACCGACGTAGGAGTCGATCTGGGTGGAGTTGGGGTCCGGCCGCGGCGACGATTTCAGGCCCCAGCCGCGACGGGTGGTGGGCGGTATGCTCTTCCGTTGGAGCGGCACGGATCGTACAGTTACATCACTCGATCGGTTCGTCGCCTCGTCGATCTGGTCCTTCGAACACTGCCGTATCCGATAGCGGAGCCCACATCACGACGGTAGATCCGTCACCGGGCTGAGACCCCGCACCGCGGCCTCTCTCTCATCTGTCTTTGCGTGACGACGGACCTCGTTCGCCCTCACCTGCCCATGCGCGCCCGACCCGGGGGCGCATGCAAGCAGGTGCATGCCGTTCTGAGGAGGAGCATCACCATGTCCCATCCCCAACTGCCGCGCTGGCTGCGCTCGCCCATTCGCGACCGTTGCGACTGGCTCCGGCAAACCCGCAACCTTGTGCACCGCGCAACCGCTGTGCCGGCAGTGGCACCTCACGGCCAGCTCTTCGGGTCGACGTTCGAACTGTGCACCGTGCTGGACCTCGCCGAGCGCATGCCCTACCCGCATCTGCTGGACGCGTTGCCGTCATTCGAGGCGATCTGGACCGCTTGGCGCACCGGCTTCGCGCCGCCGCTGGATGATCCTGCGGCGAACTTCGGCCGGTGGAACCGGCGGGAGGCGGTCTCGCCGGCATGGCTCCACGCCGCCGGCAGCAATCTGGCCCAGCTCATGCCGATGCTGTACCGCTTCGGCGACACCGTCGAAGCAAACCGTGCCATGCTGGAGGTCTGGAATTCCCGCGCTGAGTCGTTCACAGCCCGCCGCCAGATCGCGAGGGGCGAGGCTCTGACATTCCACGCGTTCTGGCGCCTGCATACCGCCGGACCCCGAATGATGCTGCGGGCGCTCGGCTCTGTGCGCGCCGCGGACGTGCCGTTCCGCGGCGGCCACCGTATGGGCGACCTGATTGCCGGGACCAGCATGGTCGAGATCAAGACCGGGCGCATGGAGGATCAGCAACTGGCCGAGGCGGTGCTGCAGACCGTGAAGTACGCCTTGCTCGCCGAGGCTGAGGGGTATGACGTCAGCGATGTCGTGATCTACCTAGCCCGGTATGGCCTGGTCATTCAAACGCCGCTGCAGGACCTCGCCGATGACTTGGCCGGCGGTCGAGCCGACCTCGCCGATGGGCGCCGCGCACTGGCTTATGACGACCCACCGTGGCCTCCGAACGCTCGTGGACCACATCACCAGGGTCGTATCGAGTAGCCACCCGCGAATTGCTCGCAAGCGCATCGGTGTCGCCGTCGTTCAACTCGGCGCGAATGTCTTGTCGTAGAACTTGACCAGCTGGCAAGTTCCGGCTCGACTCCGACGGCCACGGGGCGTTGACGGTCGGCGGTACAGCACGGGGCTCGACGATACGCCGGGCCGACTCTGCCGCGCCTTCCCAATGAGACACATCCATGTCACGCTATACAACACACAGTAGTTGAGCGAGTACGAACAGTCGCAACGGAGGTGACGATGACGCAGCTGTCGCTCTTCGGACCCGGCGATGGCGAACCGGAGCGCAAGCCCAGTACTGACGACCTGGTGCGGCTTCGGGTGCTCATCACGGTCAAGGCGGCACCGAATCCGTCGGAAAAGTACGGCGAGACAGTCTGCATCGCCGGCCTCAGCGTCGACCTGAGTCCACGACGGTGGATCAGGTTGTACCCGATCAACTTCCGCGATCTCAGTTTCGACGACCGGTTCCGCAAGTACGACATCATCAGCGTCGACGCGCGACCGGCCCGCCAGGACCAGCGCCGCGAGAGCTGGAAGCCGTACCCGAAGACGATCGCCAACCACGGGCATCTGCAGCCATGGAGACCGCGGCGGCCGCATCTGGACCCGCACATCGAGGACTCGATGTGCACCCTGTTCCGTAACACTCGCGACCACGCCGACGCCCAGTCGCTCGCGCTTGTTCGACCTAAGGACATCGGCGGTTTCAAAGTGGAACCGCACCCTGGCTGGACGCCTGAGGAACGGAAGAAGATCGACGCGTACGTCAACCAGCCCGACCTCTTCGACAGCAGCAATCGCACCCCGCTCGAGGCACCGCGATTCCGGGGCCACTATCGGTACCGCTGCCATGACCCGCTTTGCAAGGGCCACAATCAAGGTCTGCTGGACTGGGAGTTCGTCGCCTTCCAACGCAACCTCGGCGACACGACCGATGACGAAGCCCGCCGAGCCATCGAGGACAAGTTCTTCAGCCAGATGTGCGCCGCCGACCGCGAGGTGGCGTTCTACGTCGGCAACCAGGCCAAGCGGGTGAACGTCTTCAGCGTGCTGGGCGTGTACTACCCAAAGCGCTAGACCGGCGGCGCTCCACCTCGCGAAGCACCACGTCACGGTGGCAGCGGCTCTGGTCGGCCTCGAAACACAGCACGCAAACCCGCTCCCGCCGGCTCGCCTCCGCCAACGCGTCGAGCGCATCGGCGGCATCCGCGACTTCGAGCAGGCCGGCGAAGACGGCCTTCGCCTCTCGGCGCTCCTCGGGCGAACCGCCGAACCCGGCCCGGTTCGACTTCGGATTACCCAGCTCGCGTCGATGCTCGTACCGAATGCCGGCTTCTGCCAACGCGGCTCCGAGCGCGGTCTTGCTCAGCCCGCGCTTCCTGGAGATCGGCGTCATCCGGACATCCACGAGCCGCGAAACACCCGCAGTCACGAGCCTCTCGACGAGTTCTTCGAGCGTCTGGCCTTCGTACCCGACGCCCACGATGCCAGGCGACACGATCCGTACCTCCGATACTTTTACCTTGCCGAGGCTACCCAGCTGAGCATGCGCTGACGCAGCATCGTGGATATGTCCATCGCTTTGATGCGGTCGGTGAGGGTGTCGGCATCGATCAGGCGCGCTTCGAGCAGTGCCGAGACGAAGACGAGGTCCTTCTCCCGGCCGGCGGCGAGCTTGGACGCCGCGCAGTCGTGGGGCTCGAGGCAGCGGGCCTGCGCGGTACCGGTGTTGGCGTTGGCGACCACGACGAGCCTGTCCCGCCAGCCGTCGGGCAGGATCGCCGTGGAGGTGTCGACGCCCTGGGCGTAGTAGCCGTAGGTGCTGTCGAACGGAGACATCTCGCCGATGCCACCGTCGACCAGGTCGGCCTTGCGCCCGTCCGGGTCGTTGAAGAACGCGATGTCGACCTCAGACGAGCGGGTGACGGCCGACGGCAGGAGATGCTCCGGTATCGCACCAACAATCGACTGACTACCGATGACCAGAACGTCGGGGTCGTCGACGATCGCGGACACGGCTCGCAGCACGTGTTCGAGCTGCGCGCGTCTCATGCCGACCTGGCCGTCCGGGGATGGGTGGCGTCGAACGCCGCCAGCACCTTCAACCGCTCCCGGTCCGTCAGCAGGCCGGCGAACGGCGTGTTCTGCCGGAACTCCGCCGCCACCTCGGTCCGTGCCGTGATCATGTCAACCACCGCGTCCACACCATCGTCGAGGAGCCGCTCCCAGGCGTCGAACCAGGTGTCGGCGCTGCCGTCCGAGTGAACCTCTCGGCGATGCGCCAGGTTGCGGTACGCCAGCGCCATCCCCCGCTGCGGGTCGGCGACGAGCTTGCCGGCCACCGCGCGATGCAACCACAGCGACTTCTCCACCTCGCGGCGGAAAGGCGGCCGCAGGAGCCGCTCGACGTCGTCCCGCCGAATCCGCCGGTGGGCGCCGGCACGCACAAACGACAGTGTCCCGTTTTCGCACAGATTGACCACGTGCTGCCGCGAGCAGTGCAGCAACGCAGCAGCCTCCGTCGTCGTCAGCAGGTTGGACGGTGCGGAACCCACGTAGGGATCATAGCTCTAAACGCTAAAAACGCTAAAGCCATCTCGCCGAGCGCTGCTCCATGCACTCACGGAGTGAGGCCACGGCCACTTCGACATTGCCTGCGGATCGAGACCTGACCAGCGGCTGGACGCTAGCTCCCGCACGGTGACCGGCGATCACGTCCGCTGCTGCGCGCGATCTTGAACATCGGCGGCAACCATCGAGGGGGTCGCATGCCTTCTTGTTATCGTTCGGCGATCGCGGTGACGGGGACTTTCGGAGGGCAGTATGGGCGTGGCAGTGATGCGCGTGCGGGGTTTGCAATTCGTGGCCGTCGGCGCGGTGCTCGCGGCGGTGGTGGCCGTGCCGGCGGCGCCGGCTGCCGCGGCCGGGACGGGGTGGTGGGCCACGTCCGGGTATCTGGTGACCAACAGCAGTTTCAATCCCAATGAGCCGAACCTGACGGTGCCGAACGTGCCGAACCTGAAGCTCAAGTACACCGGCAGCCCGGCCCGGACCGGCCAGCATGCGCCGGTCGTCGCCGCCGGGCTGGTGTATACACCGGACGACGCTGGCGTCACGGCCACCGACGAGGCCACCGGCGCGGTGAAGTGGCGCTTCGCGCCGGACCCGGCGTTGTACGAGACACCGGCACCGCTCATCCACGAGGCCGGCCAGCTCATCGTGGTGATGAACATCGTTCCCCAGTCGGGCGGCTCGGAAGGGTCGAGAATCTTCGTGCTCAACGCCGCGACCGGCGCCGTGATCCGGGACTTCGACAGCGAAGGCGGCTTCACCACCGAGACCCTGCTCGACAAGGGTGTGCTCGTGGTTTCCAGCCTGAGCCGGTACTACGCGCACACTCGCGCTTTCCGGCTCGCCGACGGGCAACTGCTGTGGAAGAACGCGATGCACATGAAACAGGCGGTCTCGGCCGGCGGGCGGGTCCTGGTCTCCGGCTACCAGGCAAACGCGGGCACCAACCCGAAGAGCAGCGTCGTGGACCTCCTCACCGGCACGGTCCTCAGCACCAGCCCCGACTGGCAGGAGTACCGGCCGCTCGCCGCGGACGAGTCCGGGAGCAAGTTCTACGTCGCCTGGGGCCACAGCCTGCAGATCCTCGACGCGACGACCGGCAAACTGACCTGGCTCGCGTCGAACCTCTCGCCGAAGTACGTGGTGCTGAGCCCGACCAGGCTGTACGTGACATCCTTCTCGGGCGTGGTCACCGCGGTGAACCGGACCACGGGCGCGACGATCTGGAGCCGCAGCATCCCGGGCAGCGAAAACCAGCGGGCAATCATCGCGGGCGGCGTCCTGTACGTCACGGCCACGGGCGACCGGGTGCACACCTTGAACCCGATCGACGGCACCCCGCTGAACGCACCCTCCTTCACCGGCACCGTCGATCAGCTCGTCGTCACCTATGGCCGGGTCTACACCACCGACGGCACGAGACTGTCGGTCTACGGGCTGTAAGCGGACGCTGAACCGGCGTCGCGTCGTTCCGAAGTCCCGGACGGCGACGGCGCGGCGCCGGGTGATCGCCCGCGGCCCGAGCTTGGGGTGCTGCACGAGCTTGGTCAGGAGGTCGACCAACGGGGGTGTGTTCGGTGGGCGTCAACGGGGAAAGTCATCTCCTGCTCGCCAGCGGTTAAGAGGCGTCGAGCGTCAGGAGCTGATGGTGGTGAGCGTGACGACGTTCTGGCGGCGGTCGGCCAGGTTCGGGGAGCTCCACCTGGCCACGGTCGGGCAATTCGTTGATGACGGCCACCAGGTCGCTCCCGGTTGCGGCAAGGAACTCGTAGCGCTCGGTGCGCCGCGTTCGTGGGCATCTCAGGGTCGCCCCAACGGGCCAGATGAAACGACGAAGGTACCCGTCCGACCGGTTGGCGCCCGGAGGAACGGATGCGTGGCCTACGGTCGCCAGCCATGTGGCATGCCCATCAGACGTCCGTTGACCGACTCTTGGTCCGGCTCGTATACGCCCAGCAGCTACCGGTTGCCGGCCGTCTCATCGCCGTAGCGTTGATGCTGCGCGGCACCGACATCGCCCCGTCAGCACTCACCGCCCGTGGGCTGGTGCTGCCACACAGCGGCATCGGCGTTGTTGTGCACTCCAAAGCCAGGATCGGCCAGAACGTAACGCTCTTTCAGGGAGTGACGGTTGGACGGGCCGACATGTGGCGTGCCGCCGACCCTGACTGGTCTGCTCCGATCGTCGAAGACGAGGCGATCCTCTGCGCGAACGCGACCGTGGTCGCTGGCCGAGATGAAGTCCGAATCGGCCGGGGCGCGGTCGTCGGGGCCAACACGGTCATCACCCGCTCGATTCCGGCGTGGGAGATTTGGGCCGGCAGCCCCGCCCGGAAGGTCGGCGAACGGGACACGGACAAGGCTATGCGCAGCTGACGTTCTTCCAGGCACCGACGAGCTTCGGCAGTGCCGAGTTCCACGCCTTGCCGAGAAGGAAATAGCCGGACTTTCATCGTGGTCACTGTGCCTGCGGTCGGCGCGGGCTGGTACAGCAGACGGCGGCTGCGCGAGGCGGACTGCCAGCGGTTCGTCGCATACCCATAAGTACGTGGAGTACTTGACGTACTTGGTCTACGGGCGAAGCTGAAAGCGAACCTTCAGGAGGTCCCGATGTCGATCGCCGCGCACTTCGACAGCTACACGAGCGCTCGCGCCCACTTCAAAGAGCTGCTCGATGCGGCGCGCCGGGGCCGCGTCGCCACCGTGCAGCGAGAGACCGGTCGCGCTGCGGTCGTCGATGCCGACCGATTGCGCGTCAGCCTGATGGCCACGCTGCCCGCGCCACAGGCCGTGGCGGAGGACGGCGGATGGTCAATCATGCTGCCCGGTGTACCTGTCGCGGCCGACGGTACTGGGTTCGAAGAAGCCGTCGACGAGCTCCTCATGGCGCTGCGCGAGTACGCCGACGATTGGCAGGAGCGACTGCTGGACGCGCCGAACCACCGCAACAACTGGGCCCTGGTGCAGGTGGTAGCGCTCAGCAGCGACGAACAGCTCCGCGACTGGCTGACCGGTTACGCGCGATGAACCGACCGCTAGCGACACGGCAGGACCACAACAATTCTGCGAGGTGGAGGGCTGGGAGCCGTTCGAACAGCACGGGGCCGCACCGGTACGCATCACGTGACCTCCGACCTTCCCCTACCGGACGGCCGAATCCTGCGCACCCGGATCTCACATCCGGTCGATCGCAGCACGTACGGCCCGATACTGTCGAGCCACATTCTGCGCGATCAACTCGACGTCGTCGAAGACGACGTCTGGAACTCGAACTGTGTCCAGCACGGCGTCAAACCGGCGCGGAGCCAGCCTGAACAGCTGGCCGCCGAGCCGCTGGCCGCCGAGCTCGTCCACCTGTGCCCCTGGCCCGTGGCCGTGTATGACGCGCTCGCTGTACCCGAGGATCCTGGCTTGTAACCTACCTAGAAAATCTCTAGGTAGGTTACATTCAACCGGTGGAGACCGTAGAGGGCGTCGAGCTGTTGCTCGACGCCGGCCTGGAGCGACGCGTCACGGGGAGCGCGGAGGTCGAGATCAGCGGCGGCGATGGACGGTGGTCACGCCGCCAGGTCATGCTGCTCCGGCATTCGCCGAGCCCGCACGCGATCGATCGTGCCGTGACGGCGCTCCGGCCGAACTTTGCTGGGCTGCTCTTCGTAGTACCGCGAGCGGGGCGGGCCTTAAGAATCGCCGCCGAGCGGGATCACCGCGTCGCCTACGCGGCGGTGGATGAGGCGGTCGTCTCCTTCCAGGGCCAGACGTACCGAGCCGGTGAGCAACGGCCGGTCGGCCCGGCGCATTCAGGTCGCACGAGCTGGACCCGGCTCGCCATGCTCCGGCTGCTCGCGCTGAGTCCGGACGAGCCACTGTCGCAGTCGGAGATCGCGCGCCGGCTTGGCGTGTCGCATGTCGCGGTCGGCAAGCAACTGCCGCTGCCCGACGACCTTGCTACCCGTACCTCGAACGGCTGGCGGGTCTTAGACCGGGCGGCATGCTGGGACCAATTCATGGCGAACTATCCAGGACCGCGTGGCTTGACGACGTACTGGGCGGCGACCGGTGACCTCGCAGCCCAGCTCGAGCGCATCGAACACGTCGCCCGGGACCGCAGCGACGCCATGCTGGCCGTGTCCGGCGACTTCGCCGCCGACCTGTATGCCCCATGGCGACGTCCCAGTCGCATCGTCGCCTACGTCGCCGACCAGCTTGCGCTGGAAGAGCACGGTTTCGCTGTCGTACGGCCGGCGGATGTGACGGTCGAGCTGCGTACGCCTCGCGATCCGACCGTGCTGACCATGTCCCGCGAACTGCCGGCGCTCAGCGATGGAAAGCGGCGACGGTACACCGATCCGTTGATCGCGGCATGGGACCTCAGCCGGTCGCCGGGCGGCGACGTCGATACAGCGGTCGACCAGCTACGGGAGCGGGCGCTGCGGGAGCGACTGTGGAGATAAGGCGGCACGTCGAACTCATCGCCACCGCGTACGCCGACGAGCTGTCGATACGGTCTCTCGCGGATATCACTCAGATCACCGCCGACCAGAACGTGCGGGTCATCGGCGGCCAGATGGCATCGCTGCTGCTGACCGCCTTTCCAGTCCCAGGGATCGAGGCCCGCCGCACCCGCGATGCCGACGCCGCCATCACCACCGAACTGGCCGGCTCCGGCGTCATCCACCAGCGCCTCCTCGAGCACGGGTACACCGCCAGCAGCGGCAACAGCTACACGCGGCCGGTTCCGGACCTCGCCGTGGCCGGCGGGCCCGTCCCCGAGCTCACGGTCGACCTGCTCGTACCGTCCCTCGACGGGCGCTTCCAGCCCCAGCAACACGGCGGCCGCGCGTTCGACGCGGCGCCCGGCCTCGCCCCCGCCCTGGCCGCCGACCCGATCACGATCGACGCGGCGGCACGGATGCTGGACGGCGGCACGCTGGAGTTCACCGTCCGCGTGCCCACAGTGGAAATCGCGCTCGTGATCAAGGCGCTCGCCTACGGTTCGCGCCTGCAGGCCCGGGACGTCGAGGACATCTACCGGCTTCTGGAGATCGTCGACCGCTACCCGCCTGATGCGATCGGCGGTTGGAGTCTGAACACGCCGTCCATGCGGGGTTCGCGACGTGACGCTGCGGTACACCTGCATGCACTGGCCCGGCACAGCCGGCGTAGCTCAACCCTCGCGGTGCCCACGGCGCGCCTCGCAACGCTCATCGCGGCCCTAGTCACGCGACTCGGCTGACGACTTGACCTTCGTGCAAAGGCAAGCAGCGAGCGCTCGACGGTGAGTCAGCGGGATCTGGCCGACGGGATCTGCCTGGTGTCCGCTCATCGGCGCCTGCCTGCGCAGGACGACGGTGAGTGCGTGGTCAGGCCGCTTGGAACACCGTGTCGGCGTGCCATTCCAGGAACTCCCGGTGCGGCCGATCGGGCCTTCGCTCCGGTAGCGCAATCAGCTGCCCGCTTCGGGAGTAGAACTCCTCGCCGTTGCCAAAATCCTCGCGGAGCCGGGGACTGACCAATAGCCGGTATGACGGGTCGACGCTGAGATAACCGCGGTCGAACATGATGTGGACATCGGAGCGCAGCAGCAGGCCGTTGTCGAGCCGGTGCTCGCCGCCGTTCGGCAACGGCAGGATGTGCGCCGCCTGTAGTACGGGGCGGATCTTCGCGCCCGTGATCGCGCAACGATGCCGGTAGGCATCGAGCACCACACCTTTGAAGGCCTGCTGGCCGAGGCGCTGGGGCTGCAGCCGCGGGTCGCCGTACACGGGACCGGCACGGTGCCACGGCGCGCCGAGGTCGATCTCGACTTCAGCTCCGGTCAGCCGGTGGAAGAGGTCGAGAAAGTAGCCCGCGTAGGCGTGCTCGGCCAAGTCATAACCTTTGCCCTGCACGATGTTCGAGGCGAAGTCCGGCGGCGGCGCGGCAACCAGCTCAGGCGCGAAGAAACGCGTATCCCGGATGAAGACGCACCCGATGACCGGATCGTCACGCGGCGAGATCGGCTCGTTCCGGTAGCGGCCGATCGCCTCACGCATTTGGTGCTCACTGGCTGCACCGTTGCCCTCCCCCAGTAGCTCCCAGGCCTCCGAGATCGGCAGACGCGCGAACCCACTGAAGAAGCCACCGCCGACGACGCGGTTGTGCGGATGGTGGGACTTGAAGAAGAACGGCTCCCCGATCTGGAGCGCGCGAAAGCCCTGCGCGCTCGCCGGCCGCCAGAAGTTGACCTCCAGCAGTTGCGGCCGGTCGGCCAGGAACTGGTACCAGTTGCCGTCTGTCACCCCGACATAGGCCTTCACGACCACACAGTCTGCCGCATGAATCCAGCTCATCGAGCACCGAAAGAGCGCGGCGCATTCGGCGGACAACAACCCCACAAACCGAAACGAACAGGTCAGAGGCTGATCGAGAGAGCCGACGGCGGGACTTGAACCCGCAACCTTCCGATTACAAGTCGGGTGCGCTACCAATTGCGCCACGTCGGCCTAGACCCACGATCGTACTTGGTCACCCCCGGACCTCGCGCGGCACATACCGGGGGACGAACTCGGTCAAAGTGGGACCAAGGGCGGCGCTGACCTTGGCAACGGGTAGTTCAGCGCTTAAGGTGAGCAACACTCCGTGTCCTGCATCGTGGCGGGACGGAGGGAACTTCTACTCGGATCGTCCGGCACGTTCCTGCCGGTGGAAGGTGGCTACTCCTATGGCTACGGTCACGTACGCGAAAGCGTCCCGGATCTACCCGGGCACGCCTCGCCCGGCGGTTGACCAGCTTGACCTTGAGATCGGCGACGGGGAGTTCCTCGTGCTCGTCGGGCCTTCGGGTTGTGGCAAGTCGACCTCGCTCCGCATGCTGGCGGGGCTCGAGGATGTTGACTCCGGTGACATTCTGATCAACGAGCGTAACGTTACGCATCTGCCGCCGAAGGCTCGGGACATCGCGATGGTGTTCCAGAACTACGCGCTGTACCCGCACATGACGGTCTACGAGAACATGGCGTTCGCGCTCAAGCTGCGTAAGACGCCGAAGACCGAGATTGACCGGCGCGTGAAGGAAGCGGCCGCGATGCTGCAGCTCGAGGACTACCTCGGGCGTAAGCCGAAGGCGCTCTCCGGTGGTCAGCGGCAGCGTGTCGCCATGGGCCGGGCCATCGTTCGTGAGCCGCAGGTCTTCCTCATGGATGAGCCGCTGTCGAACCTCGACGCGAAGCTCCGTGTGCAGACCCGTTCGCAGATCGCCACGCTGCAGGCCAAGCTCGGCATTACCACCGTCTACGTCACGCACGACCAGGTCGAGGCCATGACCATGGGCCACCGGGTCGCCGTGCTGCTCGACGGTGTGCTGCAGCAGGTCGACTCGCCGCGGGCGCTGTACGACCGGCCGGCCAACGTGTTCGTCGCCGGCTTCATGGGCTCGCCGGCCATGAACATCAAGACCGTGCCGCTGACCGACCAGGGTGGCCGCTTCGGCGACGTCATCCTCCCGCTGTCCCGCGAGCAGATCGCCGCGGCGCAGTCGGACGGGGCCAACGGGCGCGTCACCGTCGGGTTCCGGCCCGAGGACACGGACCTGGTCGGGCCGAACGACGGTGGCATCCCGATCACCGTCGACCTCGTTGAGGAGCTCGGCTCGGACGCCTACGTGCACGGCACCGTCGCGCTCGAGGGCCAGGACGAGCGGTTCGTCGTTCGCGCCGACCCGCGTCGCACGCCGCGCCTGACCGAGATCGTGCACGTTCGCCCGCACGCGAACACCCACCACGCGTTCAACTCGGCCACCGGTCGCCGGATCTAACGCCCAAGCACCAAGCACCAAAAGAGACCAGGAATGGGGGCGGCCAATCGGCCGCCCCCAAACTTTATGCGAACGACCAGACCTGCAGCTTCCCACCGCCGACACAGGCAATCTTCGAAGCGTTCCACGAGCAGCTCTGCCCCGCGACATTCGGCAGCGTGCCGAGCGCGACCCGATCGCCCGAGGAAGCGGTGACACCGACGAGTGTCACGTCCTCGTCGTAGGCGCCGGGGGCTTTGGCGAAGAACAGCAGGCTGCCATTCGTCACCCGCACCCCGAAGCCGGCCTGATCCTCCGGCTTCAGCAGCTGCTTGCCGTCCTCATCGAACAGGCGCGACGAGCCTGTGCTGCCCTTCAACGTCGTGGCCAGAATTGCCTTCCCGACCGGTACCAGTGAAGCCGTGCCTTTCGCATCCTGCTGCCACAGCTGCTTCTTCTCCGAAACCGAGATAGCCCGCAGCGTGGTGTCGCCGGCCGAGCTGGAGGTCGAATCGAGCACGCACAGGCGGTCGGCGCCGCAGACCGCGAGGTCCTGGATGGTGCGCTTCTCGTCGGGCGCGCTGTAGAGCTGCTCGGGCTCGCCCTCTTTGCTCAGGTCATAAGCCTTGAGGGTGTACTTCGAACTGCTCCCCCAGGCGAAGAGCCGATCGTCGTACATGGCGTACTTCGTGTAGCTGTCCCCGGTGGTGTTCCACGAGCGCACGATGTTCTTCGACGCGTTGCGCAGGTTGATTTTGCCGTCTTCGATGGTGACGAACTGGGTGCGCGACTTCAGTTCCCGGTTGGTCGGGGCACCGGAGAGGTCGGACGGGCCTTTCTGATCGCCGGAGACGACGGGGCCGAGGACGGTTGTGCCCTGCTCGTTGTCGTCAAGCGTCCATTGGTACTTCCCGTTCCAGTTGTAGGCGTTGGTCTTCTTCGTCTTCGCCGAGTGCTGGATCCACACGTCACCGAGGAAGTACACGTTGTCGCTGCTGCTGTACGGCTGCTTCTGCTTTTCCTTGCCGTCGGTGCCGACCAGGATGAGGATCGGGTTCGTGCCGCTGCCGCCGATGAGCATGACGCCGCCCGGGTTCGGATACACGTCCCAGTTGTAGTTGTCGTCGGTGATGTCGTACTGCCAGGCCTTCTTCTTGTCGTCCAGGTCGTACGCCACCAGGTGCACCTGGTTCTTGTCGGTGATGTACAGCGCGTAGGTTCGCGAGCCCAGCGTCGCCGTCACCGGATAGCTGATTTTGTCGGCCAGCGGCAGCGATCCGGCCGCGGAAACCGTCTTGAAATCGACGGAGTTGATTTTGTCGCGGACGAAGAACCAGTAGCCGCCGGCCGCCACCAACGCGAGCACGACAACGGCCGCGACCGCACCGACCAGCAGCCCGGTCCGGCCTCGAGGAGCCGGAGGACGAGGCATGGGAGCGACCGGCGGAGGGCCGGCGAAAGGTGCCGTTGGCGGGGCCGAAACCGGAGCGCCGCCGAAGCCGGCCGAAACCGGAGCGACCGGAGAAACGGGCGCGGCCGGGGGCGCCGAGAACGGCGGAGGAGCTGAGACGGGAGCCGAAGAAACGGGAACGCTTTCGGTCTGGTAGCCAGCTGCAACCGGTACCAACTCGGCTATTGCGCCCTCAGCGACGGGAAGCTCGGGCTGTTCCAGTACCGTCGGCGCAATCCCCAATTCAGCATGCAGAAGCCGCGCGGCCAGTGGCAGTCGCGACGAACCGCCGACGAGGAACAACCCCGCGAGCTGATCCGGCCGCAGGCCGGCGCTGTGAATGACCTTCCCGGTCTCCCACACCGCCCGCCGAATGAGCGGATCGGTGACCCGCTCCAATTCTTCGCGGGTGAGATGCAGCGCCTGGTCCTGCCCCGGCACGGTGATCGGCGCATTGGTGGACCGCGACAGCATTTCCTTGGCGCCGCGAATGTCGTCCCAGAACAGCCGCCGATCGCGACGCTGCGTAGTCGACTGCGGGTTTTGTAACGCGGCCCACGCGGCCGGTGCCGTATGGGCGATCACGTTGCCGAGGTGCTCGACGATCGCCGCGTCGACGTCCAGGCCGCCGAGGTCCTCGAGGCCGCCGGAGCCGATGACCGCGAATCGGCCGTTCTCGTTGCGCACAATCGCGATGTCGAGGGTGCCGCCGCCGAAGTCGAACACGGCGAGTGACGATCCGACCGCAACCGGGCGGCGCAGGACGTCGGCGAAGTAGCGGGCCGCGGCGACCGGCTCCGGAGTCAGGCGGACCGGGGGCCAGCCGGCCCGGCGGGCGGCCTCGGCCAGGGTGTCGCGGCGGCGGTTTCCCCAGGCCGCGGGGTACGTCAGGATCGCCGGCGGCAGGAAGCCGACCGCCTCGACGGCGGCCCGGGCGACGGAGGCCAGGATCGCCGCGAGGAGGTCGACAGTGTTGATCTCGCGGTCGCCCAGCAGGACGGTCGGCTCGTCGATGCGCCGCTTCGGGTTGGGCTCGAAGCGGGACGGGTCGAGGCCGGCCATCCGCTGCGCGTCCCGGCCCACGTGGATGCGGCCGTGCTCGTCGACGTACACACCGGAAGGCATGATCGGTGCGCCGTCGACGAGCAGCGGGCGCGTGCGGCCGTCAGGGTGGCGGATCACCGCGACGGTGTTGGACGTGCCAAGGTCGACCCCGATGGCGAAGCCCTGCTGAGGCTGAGTCACCGGCCCATATTAGGTGCGTGGGTAAAGATCTACAGTCGGCGACGACGGCTGACTTCGGCCAACGTAACGGCGGCGGCGACCGATGCGTTCAGCGACTCGACGTCGGAGACCATAGGTATGCCTACGCGTAGGTCGCAGGTCTGACCAACTAGACGGGACAGACCGCGGCCCTCGGAGCCGACAACCACGACCAGCGGACCGCTCGCGGCCTCAAGATCGTAGAGCGACGTCGCACCGTCGGCGTCGAGGCCGGCGACGATGAAGCCCTCCTCCTGGCACCGCTTCAGCGCCCGCGTCAGGTTAGTGACCTGCGAAACCTTGACCCGGGCGGCCGCACCGGCGCTGGTGCGCCAGGCGGTCGCGGTGATCGCGGCCGAGCGGCGCTCGGTGAGGAAGACGCCCTGCGCGCCGAACGCGGCCGCGGAGCGGATGATCGCACCGAGGTTGCGCGGGTCGGTGATCCCGTCCAGCGCGATGAGCAGCGGCGCCGTGGACTCCCGGGCGGCCGCCACGAGGTCGTCGAACGACTCGTACGCATATGGCGGGACCTGCAGGCCGATGCCCTGGTGCAGAACACCGCCGGTCATGCGGTCGAGCTCGTTGCGGGTGATCTCCAGGATCGCGACGCCCCGCTCGGCGGCCGTGCGCACGGCCTCCTTCACGCGCTCGTCCATGTCGATACCTAGTGCGACGTAGAGCGCAGTCGCGGGGACCTGCGTACGTAGGGCCTCGACGACCGGGTTGCGGCCGACCAGCAGCTCCGGGCCGTCCTTGGGCTGCACCGACTTGCGGCCGGGCGAGACGCGCGGATTGCGCGACGTGGCCACGGCCTTCTTCGACGTGCCGAACGGCCCCTTGCCGGCGGTCCGCTTCGTCCCCGGCTGGCCGATCTTTGGTGCGCGGCCTTCGGAAGCCGCCGCGCGCCGCTCCTTGTCCTGCTTCCATGCGGTCTTCGAGGGCAGTGGTTCGTCCCCCGAATACCCCTTGTGCCACGGACGCTCGTCCGCCGGCAGCGTGCGGCCGCGCCCAGCGAGGGACTGCCGGTTTTTGCCACCGGAGCCTTTCGCGGCGCCCTTCTTCGAAACGACGCGCTTGCCGCGGCGTTCGGAGTTTCCTGGCATGAGTCTCAGTGCTCCAACGTCCATCGTGGACCGGCCGCGGTGTCTTCCACCACGACGCCGGCCGTCTTGAGCTGGTCGCGGACCGCGTCCGCGGCGGCCCAGTCCTTGCGTGTGCGGGCCGCGGCGCGCTGCTCCAGCGCGAGTGCGACCAGTGAGTCTACGACTTTCGTCAAATCACCGCTGTCGGTCGACCGCCACTGCGGGTGCAGGGGATCAATGCCAAGGACATCAAGCATCGCTCGTACTGCCGCCAGCGCCGTCTGCACCGCATTTTCATCGGCCGATGTCAGAGCCGCATTGGCGTCGCGCACCGCGTCGTGCACGACGGCCAGGGCCCGGGAGGTGTTCAGATCGTCGTCCATGGCCTCGGCGAACTCGGCCGGAATCTCTCCGACCTCGCCCTCGCCGAACTGTTCCGCGGCCCGGAGCACAAAATTCTCCAGCCGCCGGTAGGCGACTGCCGACTCCGCCAACGCTTCGGGGGTGAAGTCGATGACGGACCGGTAATGCGGCGAGAGCAGGTAGTACCGGACTTCGACCGGCCGTACCCCCGAATCCACCAGCGACTCGAGCGACACGACGTTGCCGAGGGATTTGGACATTTTCTTGTCGCCCAGGTTCAGCAGTGCGTGATGCACCCAGAACCGCGCGAACCCGTGCCCGGCCGCCTTCGACTGCGCGATCTCGTTCTCGTGGTGGGGGAACTGCAGATCGAGCCCGCCACCGTGAATGTCGAACTCGGTCCCGAGGTATCGCCAGCACATGGCCGAGCACTCAATGTGCCACCCGGGCCGACCGGGCCCCCACGGCGAGGGCCAGTTGGCGTCGGCCGGCTCATCGGCCTTCTGCCCTTTCCAGAGCGCGAAGTCGAGCGGGTCCCGCTTGGCCCGGGCCGGCCCGTCCGCCGCCGCCTCCATGGCATCGGGCCGCTGCCCGGAAAGCGCACCGTAATCGGCATACGACCGAACGTCGAAATACACGTCGCCACTGCCGTCGATCGCCTCGTAGGCGTGCCCGTCCGCGATCAACTGCTTGATCAGCTCGTGCATCTCCGGAATGTGCCCGGTCGCCCGCGGTTCATAGGTCGGCGGCAGTACTCCCAGACGGAGGTAGGTCGAGGAAAGCAGCCGCTCGTTGGCGTAGGCGATCGCCCAGAACGGCACGCCGGCCTCGGTCGCCTTGGCGATGACTTTGTCGTCGATGTCGGTGATATTGCGGATGAATGTCACCGAATAGCCGGACTTGAGGAACCATCGCCGTAGCACGTCATAGTTCACACCGGACCGAAGATGCCCGATGTGCGGCCCCGCCTGCACCGTGAGCCCACACAGGTAGATGCCGACCTGCCCGGGCGTCAACGGGACAAAGTCCCGGACCGATCGGCTGGCGGTGTCATACAGGCGCAGGGTCACGCGGTCAAGGGTAACGGAGACCGGCCTATAACCTGTGACGGTGGCAACCGAGACGGCGCAGACCCTGGACCGCGGGTTACGCCTCCTCCACTTGGTCGCCGACACCCCGGCCGGCCTGACGATGACCGAGGCCGCGACCGCCTTGGGCGTGGGCCGCGCCGTCGTCTACCGCCTGGTCGCCACGCTGACCGAGCACGGCATGGTCCGCCGCGACCGCGCGGGCCGCCTCCGCTTGGGCGCCGGATTACTGCATCTCGCTCGCCGGGCTCAGCCTTTGGTGGCCGACGCCGCCCTTCCCGCATTGCGCCGCCTGGCCGAAACCGTTGGCGCTACCGCTCATCTCACCATTGCGGACGGCGGTGAGGCATATGCACTGGCCGTTGTCGAGCCCTCGTGGACGCAGTTCCACGTGGCGTATCGGACTGGGTCACGTCACCCGTTGGAGCAGGGCGCCGCCGGTAAGGCGATTCTGGCCGGCCGCCGCGGCGATTTCAGCGCGGTGACGACCACAGGTGAACTGCAGCCGGGCGCTCACGGTGTTGCCGCCGCGATTCCCGGCGTGGAAGGCCTCGAAGCGAGCGTCGGCGTGATTGCCTTGTCGGAACTCGACGCCACCGCCATTCCCGCCGAGGTGACCACGGCGGCGAGTGCGATCGCGCGCGCCCTGTCCTGATCAACCCGAACGGAGCGACCTTGGACGAGGAACCGGTATACGCCGCCGCCCGCAAGGTGCTGCAGGCCGGTCTGGCCGCCGACGGCTCCGCCTTCACACCGGGCCAGCCTGTATGGACCGCAGCCGCGGCCGACGCGCTCCACACCGCCCTGGCCGGACAGCCCGACACCGCGCACGGCAGCTTCGAAACAAAGCTGAAAGCCCAGCTCTACGGTCTTGGCCCGGACGCGATCCAGCTCATGGCCGAACTGTTCTACCTTCATCTGCTGCTGCCCCGCGACATCGGCGGCGCGGCCAAGCGAGCGTTGGTCGCAAGCGCGCTCGACATGCTGCCATTGCCAGTCAAAGTGCCCGCCGACCTCGACGTAGTGCTGGACTCGGGCCTCGTTCGAGCCGGCGCGGCGTATATGACCCAGCGGGCCCGGCAGATCGCCTACTTGGTGCGGTTCGTCCATCACTGGAAGCATTTGCCGGCCGACCGGCCGGCCGCGGCGCTTGCCGACCCGTGGGAGTTCCGCCAGATCGCCGAATCGGTCGCCGTGGGCAGTGCCTACAGCCAGCGCAACATCCTGCTCAACCTCGCGTTTCCGGAGACCTTTCCGGCGATCGTGTCGCGGCGGCACAAGGCGCAGATCGTGGCCGCGTTCGCCAATGAGCTGCCGCAGTCGAGCGGAGACCAGGAGCGCGACCTCGCTGACATTTGGCACGTGCTCAGCGAACGCGACGGCACGCCGGTGCGGTTCTACGCGCCGCCATATGTCGGGCAATGGCGCGATACCCCCGACGCTGTTGAAAAGGACGAAGCACCCCGGTCGGGCTGGCTCGTGCGCGGGGCCAAGGTCCACGGACAGAACCTCATCGGCCAGTGGCTGCGCGAAGGCTTCTGCTCGATCGCGTTCCCGGAGCTGCCGGCGGTTGAGCCGGGCCTGACCAGGGCCGAGCTGGACGAGCGGCTGCAGGCGGCGACGCCGGGACTGTCGGCGGCGCAGCGGGGTGGGCGGGTGGGTGTGCTCGACCGATTCCTCAACCGCATCCGCGAAGGAGATCTGGTCGTAACGGTCGATTGGAAGGGCTTTTACGTGGGTACCGTGACCGGGCCCGTCACCTGGTTCGACTCCCCTGGACGCGTCTCGAACCGGCGCCGGACGGTCGTTTGGGCCAATCCGGACGCGCCGATCCCCCGCGACAAGCTGTCCGCGGCCGCTCGCAATAAGCTGGCCGGCCAGCTGACGATTACGGATTTGGGCATCGCGACCGGTGAATTCGAGGCGCTGGTCGCCGGCGACCTGGATCGCGAAGCGGAGCCCGTGGACGAGGTGGAACTGCGCGAGCCCACGCCCGCGTTGGCCGAGCGGCTGCTCCTCGACCTGGAGTGGCTGGCCGAGACCGTCGACCTGCTCCGGGAGAAGAAGCAGATCATCCTGTACGGGCCGCCGGGAACCGGAAAGACGTATCTGGCGTATGAGCTGGCGCAGTTCCTGACCGGCGAGGCCGACAACGCCTATCGGCTGGTGCAGTTTCATCCCTCGTACGCCTACGAGGACTTCTTCGAGGGCTTCCGGCCGACGCGTGGCGATCAGTCCGGCGGCATCGCGTTCTCGCTCGAACCCGGGCCGCTCAAGCGGCTCGTGCTCGACGCCAAGGAGGAGCCGGCGCAGCCGTTCATCCTCATCATCGACGAGATCAATCGGGCCAATCTCGCCAAGGTCTTCGGGGAGTTGTACTTCCTGTTGGAGTACCGTGACCGGCGTATTCAGCTGCAATACTCGCCGGACGAGGACTTCGAGCTTCCCCCGAACGTGTACATCATCGGCACGATGAACACGGCCGATCGCAGCATCGCGCTCGTCGATGCGGCCATGCGGCGGCGGTTCCTGTTCCAGGGGCTGTTCCCGGGTGAGCCGCCGCTGCGCGACATGTTGCGCCGCTGGTTGCGCGCGCACCAGTTGCCGGAGGATCGCGCCGATCTGCTCGACGAACTCAACCGGGCCATCGGCGATCGGGACGCCGCCGTCGGCCCGTCATATCTGATGAACCTGCGGGTCGCTGACGAGCGTGGTTTGGCCCGGATTTGGCGTACTGCCATTGAGCCGCTTCTGGAAGAGCGCCACCTCGGCGACGGCGTGGATGTCCGCGCTCACTATGGAATCGAAGCGCTCCGCCGGCGGCTGAACGCGGGCGGCGACGCGGGGTGAGGCGGTTCGAGCTCGGCGAGTACGCGACCGCCGTGTTCGGCCGGGAGGACGCCGGGCTGGGTCCGGCTCTGGCCGCGACCGGACTCGTCGACGCCACGCTCGACCTCGGCGAGCGGCTTCGACTGACTTCGCGCTCGATCGTGGGCCGGCTCCAGGTGCCCACCGCGGCCGGACCGGTTGAACTGGTGGTGCGGCCCAAGCTGCCGATCCGCCGCCTGCTCTGGCTGCTCAGCCATGCCCGCGACGACCGGGGCTGGCGCGACGACCCCGCCGACCTCGCCGCCGAGGACGAGTTCGTGCCGGCGATCGCGGTCGCGTTCACCGCGGCGACGTCGCGGGCCCTCGCGCCGGGGGTGCTGCAGGGGTACCGCGTCGTCGAAGAGGCGCTGCCGCAGCTGCGGGGGCGGCTCCGCGAGGGTGACCAGCTGCGGAGCCGGCTCGGGCGCGCGTTGCCCCTCGAGGTCCGGTACGACGACTACTCGATCGACATCGCGGAGAACCAGATCCTGCGGGCCGCCATCGAGCGGCTCCAGCGGACGCCCGGCGTGCCGGCCACGGCCCGGCGCGGCCTCCATCGCCTGGCCCAGGCGCTCGCCGACGTGTCGCGGCTCCCGACCGGCGCTCCGCTGCCGCCGGTCACCTCGAACCGGCTCACCGCCCGGTACGGCCCGGCCCTGCGCCTCGCCCGGCTGGTGCTGTCCGGTCACGGTGTTGAGCACGCCGGCGGTGATACGCGGGCGAGTGGCTTCGCGTTCGACCTCAACCTCGCCTTCCAGGACTGGCTGACCGCGGTACTGCGCCACGAACTGGCCGCCGGGGAAGTCGTTGCGGAACGGCCCGTGCATCTCGACGCCGGTGGTCATATCCGCATGAGCCCCGACATCTCCTGGTGGCGGGAGCGGCGTTGCCTGGCGGTGGCGGATGCGAAGTACAAGCGGACCGACAACGGATCGCCGCCGAATGCGGACGTGTACCAGATGCTGGCCTATTGCACCGCCCTCGGCCTGTCCGAAGGGCATCTTGTCTACGCGACGGCTCATCGGCCCTGGCAGGCGTACGAAATCGTCGGTGGCGTCCGCGTTGTCGCGCACGGGCTGAACCTCGGTGCGTCGATTGGTGAGCTGCGGCAGCAGATTCAGGGGCTGGCGGCGGCGTTGTCAACGGCTGGGTAGGGTCGCGCGTCTGTTGGGCTGTGGTCAGCTTGATGCAGAACTTCCTGCCGTGGACCTGGCTCGGTGTCGTGGTCCTGTTCGGAATCGCGGTTTGGACCCGTACCAAAGCAGCCTTCTTGGCTTTTGCCTTGAGCGGTGGCTTCTGGCTGCACGCCTTTGGTGGGGGCCTACTGCCGGCCGACTCGCGGGCGGCGGATTTTGTGGTGGTGCAGCACAACTTCAGCGATGAGAATGCTGACCCGGCTGGGACCGTGCGGGTGCTCATGGAGGCTGAGCCGGATCTCGTCGGGCTTGAAGAGGTCACCCGAGAGATTGATGTTCCGCTTCGGTATCGGGCGGTGTTCGGGACGGTTGGGCTTTGGTCGCGGTACCCGATCGAGGAGGCTTCGGCCGTGGACATCAAGCCTCGAGGGCTGGAGGCGGAGTGGCGGCGGGGGCTTCGGGCGGTTGTCCGGGGGGTGGTGATCTACGTTGTACACCTACCGTCTGTTCGCTTGAAGCTGAGTGGATTCGACACCGTTTGGCGGGATGATAGTGCGGCACAGCTTGGGGAGATGCTTCGCCGGGAGCGGGGGGCGGTGGTGCTCATCGGGGACTTCAACGGGACCGTTGACGATCATGGGCTGGGGCCGATCACGCGGCTGATGTCGACCGCGCGCACCGGGTTTGCCTGGAGTTTTCCGGCGAAGTTTCCCGTCGGGCGGATCGATCAGGTCATGGTTCGGGGTGGGGAAGTCACCGCTCTCTGGGCGCTGCGGGCCACCGGGAGTGATCATCTGCCGGTCGTCGCGCGAACGCGAATCGAGGTGCGCGCAGAGATCTAGATATGCGAAGACTGCTATTTGCGGCCGTGTGTCTCGCCCTGCTCGTCGGGGCCATGCCCGCAGCCCTTGCCGCCGAAGCCCAGTACGACCTGACCGTCACGTTGATCGATCGGGACGGGCGGCCGGCGGCGGCCGGGGACTCTCCCAGCCTGCGGATCTACAACCTCGACAACGCCGACATCCAGTACTGGGGCGACGCCGGGACCGTTCGGTTGCCGGCCGGGCGATACGCCGTGCACGCCAGCATCCAGACCAAACGCGCCGGGCTGGAGGACAGCTACAGCTTCATCTCGAATCCTGAGCTGCGGCTCGACCGTGACCGAGCGCAGACGTTGGACGCGCGGATCGGGCGGCCGGTGTCGATCACCGCGCCGGACCCGCGGGCCCGTGGCGGCGGCTGGAACGTGCTGGTGTTCACGCAGGTCAAAGGCGCGCCGTACACGTTCGCGGACTTCCAGGAGGTCGACCCCCGGTTCAACCAGGTCTTCGCGGCGACGGTGCCCGGTGTCGCGGCCGACAGCTACGCGTTCGGGCAGGCGCGCTCGGCCTCGGAGCCGAAGCTCGAGCTCTTCGCCGGTGGCGCCGAGGTGCGGGTCGACTGGCTCACCAACTCGCAACCGCCGGCCGGGGAAGGGAAGCTCACCGCGGTCTATGGCGGACACGGCACCGCCGAGGAGCTGGCCAAGGTCGACGTCCGGGACAAGGCTGTGGTGCTGGAGTCGCCGGTCGCGAGCCTGGCCGCCGCCAAAGCCGCGGGGGCACGGCTTGTCGTGATCAACGGCGAGGACGAGCTCGCGGAAGAGCCGGCACTGCCGACGATGGTCGCGAGCGGGCCGACAGCCGAGCGGTTCGTCGAGAGCGTCAAGAAGAGCCGGATGCCGCTTTGGTACTCCAGCCGTCCGACCACCTCCACGCGCTACGAGCTGGCATACGGCACCACGAAGCAGATCTCCGGCGATCAAGTCTTCAAGCCGCGCATCGCCGACCTGGCCGCGGTCCCGACGGCGTACTACGACAACGCCCCGAACGCGGCCCGGTTCCTGAGCGCGTCCGTCCCGTTCTTCGGCACGACGCTCCGCGTGGTCTTCAGCAACGGTACCGCGGTCCCGCAGGAGCGGGTGGAGTACTTCACCCCGGGTACTTGGACGCTGACGTCGAGTGGCTACGGCAACCCCAGCGGTGCCCTTCAGGAGGTCCGCACGCTCCAGGCCGGCACCAATCCGCGCGTCGACTGGGACAAGGCGGTGATCGGCCCGACCTTCCGCGGCACGACCAGGACCAGAGAAGACGGCGAGCGACCGTGGGCCTGGCGCAAGAACGGCGCGATGGACGTCGTCCTGCCGATGTTCGGCGACTCCGCCGGCCGCCCGCGCACGCCGGTGCCCGGTGTGGACAGCGGAACGATCAGTCTCTACCGCAACGGAACACTCGTGGACACCGTCGACGCACCGAACGCGGCCCGGATCGCGGTACCGGACGAGATCGCGCAGTATCGCCTGACCGCCGACGTGCACCGCGCCGCCGACTGGTGGCCGCTGTCGACGTCGGTGAGCGCCGAGTGGACGTTCCGTTCGAGCGCAGCGGACGAAGGTAAAACCCTACCGCTGCTCACTGCGCGTTTCGATCCGAAGCTCGACCTGCACAACCGCGCACCCGGCGGGCGCACGTTCACGTTTCCGGTGTTCGTTGCGCCGCGGTGCACGAACGTGCAGGTGGACATCTCGTACGACGACGGGCGCACATGGAAGGCCGCGAACATCGCGCGCGCCGGCGCCGGATGGCTGGTCACGGTGCAGCATCCGGCGCGCGGCTACGCGTCATTGCGCGCGACGGCCTCCGATGAAGCCGGGAACGCTGTGCGGCAGACGGTCCTCAGGGCGTACCAAATCGGCGTCTAAAAGCCCAGGACCTGGTTGAGCCGCTCCCTTGTCGGCTCGCTCACCATGCCGATCGCGGGGCCCAGTGCGTGCTCGCGGACTTCGACATGTGCCTCGGGCGCGGGGCACATGAACACCGCGAGCACGCGCAGGGACCGCAGTTCGCGCTCGCCGGTACGACCGGTGAGCCACGGATAGCGCTCCGGCAAGGCGGAGGCAAGGGCTTTCCACACGTGTGCGGCGACGAGGTCGGCGATCGCCTTGTCGACTTTTGGGCGGTACTGCGCCCGCGACGAACAGACCAGCGCACTCTGCATCCATTTGCGCACACCGTCGTCCAGGCGCCCGGTCGCCTCGGCGCCACGCACCAAGCCCACCAGCAGGTCGCACCAGCCGTGGTCGGCGAACTCGCGGCCGATGCCGGCCGGGTCCGCCAGCTCGGCCGTGATCCGCTCCCACGGCGCCCGGGCCAGCCCCTCGGCCAGGGCCTCCACCTGCTCCGTCACCGTCGGCCGGGCCACCGCGGGCTCGGCAACGTTGGCCAGGCGGGTCCGGCGGCCCTCGACGGAGAGCCAGCCGCTGATGTCAATTCTTGCCAAGTCACCGACGATCTCGCGGTTGCGCTGATTGCGCCGCAAGGACCGCTGTGCAGGCACTCGTTCGAGCACCCGGTCCCGCCGGTTCCACCGCTGCGTCCGTTCGGCGTTCGGCCCGATGGCCAGATCGAGCCATGCGCGCCATCCGTGCAAGGATCCGCCGCAGCTGCCGCAGTGGCAGGCATGTCTTTGCCCGTTCGAGCAACTGTCGTTGTGACGACCGGTAGCCACGCTGCATCACCGACCTTCAGTTTCAGTCACGAACACCCAGCGTCACACGCGTGTTACCCCATGCCATAGACCTGAACAGATGCATGAACGCATGAATCCATGCCGAATTTTGTTCGTACAGGCGTTCGAAAACGGGTAGGGTTGGGGAGTCGGCTCAGAACCGTCGCGGGAGGTTTCGCCAGTGCTGTTCAACCCGGTCGCGAACGTGAGCGGCGCCGCTGACCTGCGCATCATCGCCGGCGACGCCGCGGTGGGCCAGGCCTTCTGCGACCCGCTGACCTTCGCCGGCCCGCCCGGCTCCGACCTCGACGCCCGCGTCCGCGAACTCCTCCGCCTCGTCTGGCCGAGCACACCCGCGCAGGCCCACCTGATGTGGGGCGCACGAATCGCCACCCAGGCCCGTCAACATCCGATCGACGCGCTCATCCCCGAGGTCATCGCCGACGTGATCGGCCTCCCGGCGCCAGCACTACGCAAGATCAAGCCCCAAGAGCCATTGCCGCAGTTGTACTCCCTGATCCTCGGCCTTGTTCATAAGCGCTCGTTGGCCAGGCCAGAGACCGTGCTGGACGAGCTCCTGTTCTGGCGCGGACTCGGGCAGGGCCGCGTCTCCCTCGAGTCCGTAGCGTCCCTGGTCACCGCGCTGACCGCGGCGGTGTGGGACGCGACGACGATGCTGCTGCCGGCTCTGCTCGACGCCTCGCTCGACGACCCGGGCCCGGACCGCGCTCAGCTCGTGGAGACGGCGCTGGCCAACGGCCCCGGCGTGATCGGCTGGCTGCGCACCACAACCCAGTCGGTGCTGCTGGACGGCGAACTCATCCCGGCCGGCGAGCGCTGCCTACTCCTGACCGACGCCGAAGAACCCCCGGGCCGCCGCACCCGCGAGCCGCTGCGCACGTTGCGCTGGCTCAACCCGGACGCGCCCAACGGGGCCGGCGCGATGGTCGCCCGGCTGGTCGGCAACGCCCTGCCCACCCTGCCGTCCGAGTTCATTCGCATCCCCCAACTGGAGGAATTACCCGTCCGCCCACCGCGCCGCCTGCAACTGATCCTGCGCGCCGCGATCTCCCACGGCACCCCCGCCACCGCCCGGGTCCAGGCCAGAAGGTCCCGCCGCGCCTGACCTCTACGGGTGGAAGCCGGCGCTGTCGAGGGTTTTGATCAAGGTTGGGCGGCGGCGGTGGCGGTCGCGGAAGTCGGTCAGGTAGGCGGTGAAGCGGTTCTGCTGGCCGGCGGCCTGGCAGGCCTCTTGCAGGGACGCTAGGAGCAGTACTGCGCGGCGGTAGCGGTGTTTGTCGCCGTTGTCGTTCACCTGCGTCTCGATCAGCTGCTGGTAGGGCTCGATCACGTCGGCTGGGTTGGTGGTCCGGCGCTTTTCGAGCAGGGCGATCCAGCCGGGACGGCCGAGGTGGTTCGGGGCCGTGGTGGCGGCTTGCCAGGCCTCGTCGTGGGCGCCGGTCGCGGTCAGGACGTCGACCAGCTCGGGGACGTACGCGGGCTGGTCGGCGACGCGTTGGCGCAGCTGCTCCGTGTGCGGCCTGCCGGCCTTGGCTTTGAGGGCTCGCCGCGCCCAGTCGATCGCCTCGCCGTTGCGGCCGGCCGTGCGCAGAGCGTCGACCAGCTCGGTCAGGTTCGCCGGGTCTCGGTCCACGGGCGGGGACCTCCTTGGAGTCAGAACGGCTCGGACGGGCGGGCCCACTCTAGGAGGGTGCGGAGGGTCCTGCCGCGGAAGTTGCGGAGGTTCGGGTCCAGGCCGTTGCTGATGGCCTCGTCCAACGCCCAGGTGTCGCCGTGTGTGGCCAGGAGGGCTACCTCGTCGCGTAGGCGGCGCATGGGGGCGGGTAGCGGGACTCGGTGGTCGGTCCAGCCGTCCACGGCGGACAGGCAGCCGATGCGGGCGCCGCCCATGAGGATCAGGAGGCGTTCGCGGGCGATCTCGTCTTCGGTGTGCGGGATGACGATCTGGTTGTCGCGCATCTCGACGATGTGGGTTGTCGTGCCGCAGCGGATTTTGACCTTGGCGCGCAATGGTTTGCGGGGTGGGCGGTGTGGGCCTGAGCGGCCCGGGAACAGGGTTTGGTAGGTCACCGGGTGGAGGTCGTCCGGCGAGAGGTCGCCGCGTAGCAGCGATGTGAGCTCGGCTGGGCGTCTGGCCTGGATCAGGGGCAGCTGCGGGAGTTGGGAGAGGTCGTCTTCGCGGTAGTACGGGGGCGCGGCAGCAGGCGGACAGTTCGTTGGTTGGTGTCCAGGATCAGGCGGCGGCCGCGTACGTCTATGCGGACCAGGCCCCCGTATTGGGCGGCGGCTTCGGGGAGGTAGGCGAAGGCCGGGCGTAGCCAGGACAGGGACTGCTCCACGGCCCGGCGGCGGCGGGTCGGGTCCGTGAACGCGGCCGGGTCGATTTGGTCTTGGGGGCGGCGGGTGTCGAAGAGCTCGACTTGCAGGTTGTAGCCGGCGGCCTGCCACGCGTCCGTGTGACGGCCGGTTTCGTCCAGCAGGAGCGGCTCCGACGTCAGGAAGTTGGGGCCTCCGCAGCGGGTGAGCAGATTGGCTGTACACCTGGAATCCCAACGATCGGGCAACAGCAGGAGGGTGTCGTCCCGGTTCGGGCGTGGGGCGCCCAGTTGCTCGACCCGCACCTGAATGCGCTGGGGTTCGTGCAGTGGTGGGGTGTAGGCGTGCAGCGCGTAGTGCTCGTTGATGCGCGACAGCGGGTACCACATGTGCGGGTGCAACAGTCCGGTGACCGGATTCCTGGGGAGGTACCAACGCAGCAGGTCTGGTATTAAGTGGCGTAAATCCAACTCGACCGTTTCGGCGAAGGTGGTGCCGTGAACGCGGCGCAGGTCCTTCAGGTCGACGATCGGGCTCACATAGGCGGCCGCGCAGGCTCCGCGCCAGTCGCCCGACTCGCGGCGCTCGGTGGCGCGCTCGATCATCTCGGGCGGGACGGCGGACGGATGCAAGGGTCGCACCTGGGTGAACGTACGGCATCTGCGACGCCCCCTCGACGCCGCAGATGCCCGGAGAAAGCTCTTGAATCGCCCAAACTTGGCCTATACCCCGTCGGGCGACAAGTCCGTTAAGTCGGCGGCACGAAGTGCTCCCGCTTAACTGGTGATTTGGGGGCTACACACGTCATTGGGCGCAGCCCCGCATCAAATGATTCGCCTGCTCGGTCCGGAATATCCCCGTTCGCCCAGTGCACCGGCCTTGACTGAGTAAGGCCGGACCTGGGCGCATTCCGGCACGCGCATGCGCTCCAGTGAAAAAGGGTCGCCGCCCCCACTCTTTCGTCGCTCTCATCTGACTACCATCAAGGAGATATTGGCTTGCGTCTTCGAGGGGGAGGCGGCGACGCACAGAGGGTGATGATGCGCGATACGACCCGTTTTTCGATCCTTGGTCCGGTGCAGATCCACACACCGGACGCGGCGATCACGGTCGCGGCCCCGCGGGAGCGGGTCCTGCTGGCGCTGCTGCTCCTGCGGGAGGGGCAGCTCGTACCGGTACAGCAGGTCATCACCGCGCTCTGGGACACCAACCCGCCACTGACCGCGCGGGCCCAGGTGCACAGCTGCGTGTCGCGGCTGCGGCAGGTGCTGCGGCGGGCCGGCCTGCCGGAGGACCTGGTGGTGACCGAGCCGGCCGGGTACCGGATCAAGGTCGGGGCGGAAGATCTCGACGCCGCGCTCTTCGCGACCCTGGTCGAGCGGGGGCGGGCCGCCGCCGCGGACGGTGATCTCGCCGGGGGCCGCGACGACCTGCGTGAAGCGCTCGCATTGTGGCGCGGGCGGCCGCTCACTGATGTCGACTCCGACGTGGTTCGGGCTGCGGCTGCGCACTTGGACGAGCAGTGGACGGCCGCGATGGCGCTCTGTCTCGATCTCGAACTGCAGCTGGACCTGGCCGAGGAGATCCTGGCCGAGGTCGCGGACCTGGTCGAACGGTTCCCGCACCACGAGCAGTTCCGCGGCCATCTCATGACCGCCCTTGCTCGCACGGGCCGGCGCGCGGACGCGCTCGCCGTGTTCCGCCGCGGGCGGGCGCTGCTGGCCGAGGAGCTGGGCATCGAGCCGGGGGCCGAGCTCGCCGACCTGCACCGGCGCATCCTCAACGGTGACGCCGCACTGCTGCTCCCCCAGGCCCCGCGGACCCTCGGGCGGCGGGCGGCCCGGTGCCTGCCCCGCGATGTCGCCGACTTCTCCGGGCGGGCCGACCTCGTGCAGCGGCTCGTCGGGACGCTGCGGGCGGAGCGGCCCGAGGTGATCGCGATCGACGGGATGGCCGGGACGGGGAAGACGTCGCTCGCGGTGCGGGTCGCGCACGCGGCGAGCGAGCGGTACCCGGACGGGCAGCTGTACCTCGATCTGCGCGGTCACAGCGATCGGTCGCCGCTGGACCCGGGTGAGGCGCTCGGGGCACTGCTGCGGCAGTTGGGGGTGCCGGCGGAGCGGGTGCCGCCGGGGCTTGATGATCGCGCCGTGCTGTGGCGCACGGAGCTGGCCGATCGTCAGGTGCTCGTGTTGCTCGACAACGCGCTGGACACTGCGCAGGTTTTGCCGATGCTGCCGGGTACTGCGCACACCGGTGTCGTTATCACCAGTCGCCGTCGGCTGGCCGGGCTTGATGGTGCGCAGACGGTGTCGCTTGATGTCTTGCCGCTCGAGGATGCGGTCGAGCTGCTGCGGCGGACCGTGGGCGAACGCGCATATGCCGATCCGGCGTGCACGGAGGAAGTTGCCGAACTGTGTGGGCGGTTGCCGCTGGCGGTTCGCCTGGCCGGGGCCCGGTTGCAGCATCGGCCTGGGTGGAGTGTGTCGGATCTGGCTTTGCGGCTGCGCACCGCTGACCGGCGGCTGCCGGAGCTCGCGGTCGATGGGCGGACGGTGGCGGCGGCGTTTTCGTTGTCGTATCAGCAATTGGCAGTACCACTGCAGCAGCTTTTTGCGGTTTTGGGTTTGCATCCCTCGGGGGATTTCGAGCCGGCTGCGGCGGCCGCGTTGGCCGGGTTGAAGGTGCCGGAGGCGGAGGCGCTGCTGGAGGACCTGGTCGATGTGCATTTGGTCGAGGCGCCGGCGGCTGGGCGGTATCGGCTGCATGACCTGTTGCGGGATTACGCCGCGCAGCTTTCGCAGGACGACAGTCAGTCGTTGCTTCGATTGCTCGACCATTATTTGTACTCCGTGGTGAGCGCGACGAAGTTCATGGAGTTGTCGGACGCGAAGTCGTTGCTGCGGCTGGACAATCCGCCGCCGACGGCGCTTGATTTCGCGGCTCCGCCGGAGGCGCGGCGGTGGCTGGAGCGGGAGCTGCCGAACGTGCTCAGCGTGTCTCGTCTCGCCGCCGAGGCCGGGCACCATCGGCACACGTGCATGCTCACTCGTGCCGTGTCGCCGTTCCTGTTCGGGTTCGGGTTTGGTGAGCACCAGCTCGACCTGTACGAGCGGGCGATTGCGGCGGCCATCGTGTTGGCGGACGCCGAACTTGAAGCCGAATCGCGAAATTATCTGGCCGCGGTGTACTTCCGGATGGGGCGGCTCACGGACGCTCTGGCCACGCTGCAGACGGTGATTCGCATCGCTGAGCGGGAGAATCTGCCGCGGCTGGTTGGTACGGCGCTTACGAACCTCGCGATGCTGCACAGCCGGCTCGGGCAGTATCCGGAGGCGATTGCTTCGGCTGAGGCGGCGGCGCTGGTTCGGTTGCCGGAGATGCCGCCCAGCCTGGAGTTCAAGCTCGAGAGCACGGTCGCGCTGGTGCATACACAGGCCGGTAACTACGTGCAGGCCTTGGGGGCTAATCGGCGGGCGCTGGCTGTCGCTCGGCGGATCGGCGGGATTCGGCCGTTCTCGATCAGCCTTGGCGAGCTGGGCCTTGTGCACCTGCACCTTGGGCATCTTTCGGTGGCCACGGCTTTGTTGCAGCGGGCGTTGGTGCTGAAGCGGGACTCGGTGAATCAGTACGGGGCCGCGGAGACGTTGAGCAAGCTGGGGACCGCTTATCGGCTTCAGGGGCGGCTGGCCGATGCTGAGACGTGTCAGCGGGTCGCGCGCGATCAGATGGAGCGGGTGGCGGACGTTTCCGGGCAGTGTTTGGCCGCGAACGACCTCGCGTTGACGCTGCGCGCGCTCGGGCGTGCGCAGGAGGCGGACTGGCTCAACAAAGAGGCGTTCGCGAAGGCTTCGCGGATCGGTGATCGGTACGAGCAGGCGCGCGCGCTCTTCGGGCTCGGGCGGGCGGACGAGGCTGTTGCGCTGTTCACATCTCTCGGCGCACAGGACCTGACAGCGCTCTCTCGTTGAATAGTGGATTTATGGAGTACCGCATCGAGCACGACACCATGGGCGAGGTTCGCGTCCCCGCCGCCGCCCTGTGGCGGGCGCAGACGCAGCGCGCGGTGGAGAACTTTCCTATCTCCGGCCTGCGTCTCGAGGCCTCGCTGATCCGTTCGCTGGCCTCGATCAAGGCCGCGGCGGCGGCGGTGAATGGGTCGCTCGGTGTGATTGAATCGGACATTTCGGAGGCGATTGCGGACGCCGCTCGTACGGTCGCGGACGGGGAGCACGCCGACCAGTTCCCGATCGACGTCTTCCAGACCGGCTCCGGCACGTCGTCCAACATGAACGTCAACGAGGTCATCGCGACGCTCGCTTCGCGCGCCCTGTCTGCGGACGTGCATCCGAACGACCATGTGAACGCGTCGCAGTCGTCGAACGACGTCTTCCCGTCCGCCATCCACATCGCCGTCGCATCCGAGCTTGCGCATACGCTCACGCCGGCGCTTTCGTCGCTGGCCGCGGCGCTCGATCGCAAGGCCTCGGAGTTCGCGTCGTTCGTGAAGTCCGGGCGCACGCATCTCATGGACGCGACGCCCGTCACGCTCGGACAGGAGTTCTCCGGGTATGCGGCTCAGGTTCGGTATGGGGTGGAACGGATCTCGGCGGTTCTGCCTCGGGTGGCTGAGCTGCCGTTGGGTGGGACCGCGGTCGGGACGGGGCTGAACACGCCGGCCGGGTTCGCGTCTCGGGTGATCGCGCTGCTGGCGGAGACGACGTCGCTGCCGTTGACCGAGGCTCGTAATCACTTCGAGGCTCAAGGGGCCCGCGACTCCCTCGTCGAGGCTTCTGGAGTCATCCGGACGATCGCCGTCGGGCTGTACAAGATCGCCAATGACATTCGGTGGATGGGGTCCGGGCCTCGGGCCGGGCTCCGGGAGCTCGCCATTCCCGACCTGCAGCCGGGGTCGTCGATCATGCCGGGGAAGGTGAACCCGGTCATTCCCGAGGCCATTCGGCAGGTCGTCGCCCAGGTCATCGGGAATGACGCGGCGGTGGCGTTCTCGGGGTCGCAGGGGGACTTCGAGCTCAACGTGATGCTCCCGGTGATCTCCCGCAATCTGCTGGAGTCGATCCGGCTGCTGGCCAACGTGTCGCGGCTGTTCGAGGAGCGGTGTGTCGTGAACCTCGCGGCGAATCGGGAGGTCTTGCAGGGGTACGCGGCCGGCTCGCCGTCGATCGTGACGCCGCTGAACCGGTACCTCGGCTATGAGGAGGCCGCCGCGGTCGCCAAGCAGGCCCTGAAGGAGGACCGCACCATTCGCGAGGTCGTCCTCTCCCGCGGCCACGTGGAGCGCGGGACCCTCACCGAACAGCAGCTGGACGAGGCCCTCGACCTGCTCGGCATGGCCAATCCGCACTGATCGCGGCAGACCGCCGAACAGACTGCGCAAAAGAGAGCGTTTGACGGACGGCCGAGTCGGGCAGACCTGAAGTGGCGGCGGAACCACGCTGCTGGATGGACTTCAGGAGGAACTCGTGACCGTCACCGGAATCATCACCGCGCTGATCGTCGGTCTGATCATCGGCGCGCTGGGGCGGCTGGTCGTCCCGGGTCGCCAGAACATTCCGATCTGGCTCACCATGGTCATCGGCGTTGTCGCCGCGCTGATCGGGACCGCCATCGCCAACGCCATCGGCGTGTCCACCGACACCCCGGGCGTCGACTGGGGCGAGCTGCTCGTCCAGGTCCTCGTCGCCGCCGTCGGCGTGGCCATCACGGTCGCCGTCATGGGCCGCGGCCGCCGCGCCCTCTAGACCTCAGGCCCCTGCCTGATCAGCACGTAGCAAAGCATTACCGCGGTCCCCGGCCATCATGGTCGGGGACCGCAGCGCGTTTCCGGCACCATGGCGCTCCCATGGCCGCCCTTATGGTTTCCGCTCAAGGTGGATGGCGCCGACCAGGCGCTCGCCTTTACGCCAATCGCCGATGAGGCGGTTGCCGATGATGACGGCACGATACGTGCCTTCGACATCCACGGCGGCGGGGTTGCGGGCGTGCTCCTGCCACTCGATCCGGGGATAGCCGGCCGTGTCTACGAAGCCCGGACGGTCCGTCGCCACGACGTGGCCCTTGATCGTTGAGCGGGTGACGTGGCCGGAGGGGTAGTGCATCTCGCCGGAGATCTGGTCGCCGTCCACCTTGTCGATGAGCAGCTCGATGTCCATCGGGGGCTTTGACGACAGATAGGTGCCGGTCCAGCGGCCCGCGATCTTCGGTGCTTCGGGCGCGGGCGTACCGTGGGCCTCGGTCCCCCGCAGGATGACGTGGATGGCGCTTTCGGCCAGTCCGATGCACTCGAAGGCCAGGCGGCGGGCCTCGTCCTGGTCGCCGACACGGTCGATCATCGCCAGCACTCGGGCGACCTGGCGGACCGCCTGTTCCACCTCGGAGGTCAGCTCGCCGTGCGCTACCAGGCCGTCCAACGCGTCGGGTAGATCGGCCAGGGACACGCCGGCGGTTGTCGGATAGCGCTTCGTCAGGGCATTGCGCACATGCCTGAACGCTTCCCGGACGGCGCGGCGCGGGTTCTTCGCGGCTACCGGGTACAGGTCGACGAGGTTGGTCGGGACCTCACCCGGGGCGGTTTCCTGGTCGGGAACCCGGGCCAGGACGTCGGTGACGTCCTGCCAGGCGTTGTCCATCTCGAAGGCCAGCTCGACACCGGCCGCCTTGAAGGTGCGCAGGCCGGCCGCGAGCTTCTGGAAGCCGACGGCGAGCGGACGGCGGAAGACGATGCCGAGCGCGACAACGACGAGCGGCCAGATCAGGACGCTGACCATTTTCCAGGTGAACTCCATGGCGCTCATCAATGCAGGCTAGGGCTTCGGAAGTCGGACAGATACGAACGAACGGCCGGGATTCATGCCCATACGGCGTTGAACTTCCGGCGTTCTAAAATCGTTCTAAAGTCGGTCCGCCGAACCGGGGGCGAGGACGCCATCGTTCTCCAGCTGGAGCCGCGCCGGCGCCTCCATCGCTGGCCAGGCGCCTATTTGCGCCATTTGAAATAGACGATAATGGAACTGATTGGAACACGCTCGGGGCATGAAACTGCGCACGGGTACTGCTCTCTTCGCCGCGTTCCTCGCGGCGGTCGGGGGCGCGGTGGCCAATCCACTCGCGGCCTCGGCCGTCTCGGTCGGCGACATCGCCGGCTACGCCAAGACGGCCTACTCGGTCTATCAGTTCCTCTTCGACCACCCCACGACGCTCGACTCGGCGATCGCGCAGATCAAAGACGCGATCACCGCATCCCAGACCAAGATCGTCGCCGAGATAGACGGGATGGCGGCGGCGGACATCAAGGCCTGCGCCAACACCGCGGTCATCGAGTTCAACAACATCAACGCGATGAATCCGGATCGGCTGCAGCAGTACGCGGCCGACACCACCCAGTGTGTTTCGGACGCGTGGGCGAAGATTCCACAGGCCAGCGACAGCGCCGCCATCGACGAGATGGGTTTCGCGCTCAACATCGTCGGACCGATCGCGCTCGCCGCCCGGTCGAAGGCGTACGGGCCGCAGGACGCCGGCACGACGGCGTTGCGGACGACGCTGATCCAGGCGAACCAGAGCAACCTCGTGCGGCTGTTGCCGAGCTGCTCCGGCGTCCGCGGTGAGGTCGTCAACGGGCGGCAGGAGGTGGCGTTGATCTGCACCGCCTACAACGGCGATCGGGGCGACGCCGGCACCATTTTCGTCGGTGCGGGGCAGCCGTTGCCGACCGGCATCGACTATTCCGTCGGCATCACGCAGGCCGCGGCCCGGACCAGTTATCCGGTGTCGGTCGGCGCGCTGGACGGCATGCTTCCCGACCCGGTCATCGGCTCGCCGGGCAGCCAGGTCGGGTATTTCAACCAGACCGCCCGTCTGCAACTCGCGGCTTCCGGGGGCTCAGGACAGTACACCTGGAAAATCACCGGTCTTCCGACCGGGCTGATCGCGAACTCAGCCGGGCTGATCACCGGCACATTCGGACAGACCGGCACGTGGACCGTGAACGCCAAGGCCACTGATGCGCAGGCGCAGTTCACGAGCGTGACATTCACGTGGACCGTCCGCGAGGTTCCGATGATTCTCGCGGGTACCGTCGGCGACCGCACCGTCATCGTCGGGTCCTCGGTCACCGCCAATCCCGGCGCGAGCGGTGGCACATTGCCGTATGTGTGGTCGGTCACCGGGCTTCCGGCCGGGCTCGGCGCCGATTCCGCGGGGCGGGTCGGCGGGACGGTGCGGTCGAACGCGGTCACGAGTTCGGTCACGTTCGCCGTCACCGACGCCAATGGGCAGCGCGCCTCGAGGACCGTGACGTGGACCGTCGCATTCACGGTGCCGAGTGTGCTCGGCTGGGGCCAGGCGGACGCGGTCGCGCGCATCAATGCCGCGGGACTGACCGTCGGGCGGATCTCACATAACGCCGACTGCGTCAGCCCCGGCGACGTCGAGATTCAGAACCCGGCGGGCGGCGCGAATGTGCCCGGCGGGACGGCGGTCAACCTGACCGTCTCCACCTGCCCGGACGGCGGTAATCCGAAGTAGCGGAAAGGCCCGGGGTGGATGCTCCGGGCCCATCCGGGTCAACCTGATGGGGGCTTCTCCACCCACGGGTTGAGAGGGCGGATCAAGTCTGGCGCCGACGCGCGGGCGGGGTGGTGCGGCTTAGCGTTTGGGCGTCGAAGTTCTCGCCCGTCGGAAAGGGACGTCCGATGCACAGCCTCATCCCGGTTTTCAGTTTGCTCTCCGTTGCGCCGTTTCTTGCGGAGTCGCTGCTCGGCGGGGTGCTGGTCGGACGCTCCCAGGATGAGGGGCGGCTCGGGGCGGTGGCGGCCCAGGAATCATCGGGGGTGGGCCGCCACGGCGTGTGCCCGACAATGGTGGGCATGAAGGAGTCGGTCTGATGTCGTGGGTTCGGCGGCTTCGGCCTACCGCTTCGAGTGTGGCGGTTGGGCGGGTTGTCGGGGCTGCCGCGTACACCGTCGCGGCTGTTGTCGTTGTGCCGGCGCATTTGCGATGGGTGGCGTTGGTGTGTGCCGTCGTTGCGGTTGGCGGGGCGGTGTTCAGTTGGCGGGCTCGGGGGGATCAGCGCGTTCGGCTTGTTGTTGGGCTGTTGGTGATGGCTGCTGGTGGGCATGCGCTGTACGTTGTTGACCCGTCTTCGCCTGGGTGGTTGCCGGCTGGGGTGGCTATCGCGGGGGCCCTCGCTGTGTTGCCGCTTGTCGTTGCTGTGCCACTGGCATTGGTTACCGCGGGGACCGGGGCGTTGATTGCTGAGGTGCGCAATCCCTCGGCTATCGTGCCGTTGCTGGCCGGGTGTACCGGGTTTGCGGTGCTCGGAGTTGTCATCGGGAACTCGCGGCAGCGGGCTGATCAGGCTGAGCGGTTGCTGGCCAGTGAGAAAGCAACCCAGGAAGCTGAGGCGCGGACGCAGGTGTACGCGGAGCGGGCTCGGATGGCTCGGGAGATTCACGACATCCTGGCCCATACGTTGTCGGCCCAGATTGTCGGGCTGGAGAGCGCTCGGCTGCTCTTGCGGCGGGGGGCGGCTTCGGAGGCTGTGCTGCAGCAGATTGAGCAGGCGCAGAAGCTGGCCCGGGAAGGCCTCGATGACACGCGGCAGGCTGTGCTGTCGTTGCGTGGGGACGCTCGGCCTACTGTCGAGGCGGTTCGGGCGTTGGCGCAGAATGCTCACGCGAAAGTCGCCGTTGACGGAGTGGCGGAGGCGCTTACGCCCGAGGCGGGGTTGGCGGTTGAGCGTACTGTTCGCGAGGCGCTCACCAATGTGCGGAAGCATGCGCCTGGGTCTGCGGTTCGGATTCGGCTCGCGTACTCGGCGGAGCAGGTTGAGGTTGAGGTTTGTGACAGCGGGTCGACTGCGCCGCCGACATTGCATGACACCGGTACCGGGTATGGGCTGGCTGGGCTTCGGGAGCGGGCTGAACTGCTCGGGGGCAAGCTTGACGCGGGTCCTATGGGTGAAGGGTTTCGGGTGTGGCTGACGCTTCCGAGGTGACTTCCATTCGCGTGGTCATCGCTGACGACCAGCGGGTGATTCGCGATGGCATGCGGTTGATGCTGACGCTGATGGACGGCGTTGAGGTGGTTGCCGTGGCCAGCGACGGAGATGAGGCGGTCGCGGCTGTGGCTGAGCACGATCCTGACGTTGTGCTCATGGATCTGCGGATGCCTCGGTGTGATGGAGTTACCGCTACTCGGCGGATCCGTGAGGAGTATCCGCGGACGCAGATCGTTGTGCTGACGACGTTTGCTGAGAATGCCGAGATGTTGGCGGCGCTGCGGGCTGGTGCTCGTGGATATCTGACCAAAGATGCTGACGCTGAGCAGGTCGTGCAGGCGGTGCGGCGGGTGGCTTCGGGGCAGGCTGACCTCGCGCCGGAGGTGCAGAATCGGCTGTTGGAGATGCTGCCGCCGGATCGGCCGCTGCGGGAAGGGCCGCCGCCTGACGGGCTCACCGATCGGGAGCTTGAGGTGTTGCAGCTGGTCGCGGCCGGCCTGTCGAACGCGGACATCGCCTCGCAGCTCACCGTCAGCGAGGCGACCGTCAAGACGCACATCAACCACTTGTTCGCGAAGACCGGGGCGCGGGATCGGGCGCAGGCGGTCGCTTACGCGTATCGCAACGGTTTGGCCTCGTGAAAGGGCCCGCGGCCGTAGTGCCGCGGGCCCTTCGTCAACGTGGCAGGGGTGCAGGGGGCGTGGAGCCCCTTGCCCGGGGCGGGAGCGAAGCGGCCCCGGAATCCTGACCTAGCTTTTCTGCTTTCGCTTTTTCGGTTTTGGCTTTTCCGTTCTGGCGCTTACGACTTGCGGAAGGTTTGTGCTCCGCTGCCGTTGCAGTCCCAGATTTGCAGTCGCGTGCCGTTGGCGGTGTTGCCGTTCGGGGAGTCCACGCAGCGGCCCGATTGCGGGTTGCGCAGGGTGCCGTTGCCGCCGTCCACCCAGACCTGGGCCGCGTTGCCCGTGCAGTCGTGGATTTGCAACTGCGAGCCGTTCGCCGTTCCGCCGCCGGCGATGTCGAGGCAGCGGCCCAGCGTTGTGAGCGACGAGCCGTTCCATTTCCAGTTCTGATCCTTGGACGTGTCCTGGCAGTCCCACAGCAGCACGGGGGCGCCGTCGGTGCCGTTGTCGTCGCCCGAGACATCGACGCACTTGCCGCCGGGGCCGACGATGTTCGACGAGCCGCCGTTGTAGACAAAGGACTGAGCGCCGGAGCCGTTGCAGTCCCAGATTTGCAGTCGCGTGCCGTTGGCGGTGGCGCCGGACGGGGAGTCCAGGCACTTACCCGAACCCGAGTTCACCAGGGTGCCGTTGGTCGTTGTGCGCCATTGCTGCGCGCCGGATCCGTTGCAGTCCCACAATTGCAGCTTCGCGCCGCCGGCCGTTGAGCCGCCCGTCACGTCGAGGCAGCGGCCGAGGGTTTGCAGCGAGCCGTTGTTCTTCAGGACCCAGTGCTGGTCCTTCGCGCCCGTTTGGCAATCCCACAACTGCACGGCGGTACCGTTGCCGCCGGTGTCGTCGCCCGAGACGTCGATGCATTTGCCGCCGGGGCCGACGATGGTGTTGCCGGTTGTTGAACCGCCGGTGCTGCCGCCCGGGCCCTTGTTGTAGACGGCGACCGAGTCGATGACCATTGATGCGCCGGAGACCGTGGAGGCGTAGGGGCCGCCACCGAATGCGTCGGGGAAGCCGCCGCCGATCGCCAGGTCATAAATGATGAAGAATGGGTGGTCCACGGCGTTCGACCACGTGGTCGCGTCGACCTGGTTGGCGTTGATGGTGAAGAAGTTGCCGCCGTCGAAGTAGAAGCGGATCTGCTCCGGGGAAACCGAGCGGTCCACCTCGACCGCGTAGTTGTGGAAGCCGGTTTGGCAGCCGCCGCAGGCGCGTTCGCCGCTGCCCAGGCCGGTGCTTTCGTTGCACGGGCCGCCCGGATTCACTCCACAGTGGAGCGTACTGAACAGGGAACTGCGGCCGTTGATGTCTTCCATGATGTCGATTTCGCCCGACCCGGGCCACGACACGCCGGCGCGGAGTGGCGCGCCGAGCATCCAGAATGCAGGCCAGTAGCCGGCGCCGTTCGAAGTGTTCACATTCGGCTGCTGCAGGCGTGACTCCACGCGCATGACGCCGCCGGGGGCCGCGCCGAAGCCGGCCGACTGCGTCTCGATCCGGCCGGACGTCCAGCCGGCCCGCGGGTCGGAGCCGCTGTGCAGGGCGGTGAGGAGCAGATTGCCTTGGCCGTCATAGTGCACGTTGGCGGTACTGCTCGTCATGGTCTCGATCTCGCCCGTACCGAAGTTCGAGCCGGGTCCCGTGTCGTACTTCCAGACGTTCGTGTCGACGCCGGTGCCGTTGGCGCCGTTGAAGTCGTCACTCCACGTGAGCGTGAATCCGGCCGGGGGCGGGTTGACGGTGGCGTTGGCGGCGACGGTTGTGACGGCGTAGTACGCCGGTACCGCGACGATGGCGGCCAGCAGGGCCACCTGGAGCTTCCTGCGCATAGCTGACCTTTCTCGCGCTTCCCCACCGCGGCGGACCCATGGTGAGAGCGCTCTCTGTCAGCTTTATTTACAGTTCTGCGACGAATATGTCAACAATTCTTATCGATGCCTTAAGTTACGCAGCGCGAGCAATGCGCCGGTCGCGGAGGACCGTCGCGTCGATCGATCCCCCGCGCAGTTGCCCGCCGGTGCGGCTGGCACGAGCAGCGCCCGCGCCGCCAGAACCTCACCGGCGGAGGCGCCGCCGCAAGAGGCGGAGGGTTACGACGACGAGGGCCAGGAAGATGAACGCGCGCCAGGTGTCGGCACTGGTGTTGTGGCCCGTGTACGCCATCATGCCGTAGAAGAAGAACGCCACGTCGACGACGACCATGACGAGCAGTGTCCAGTTGAGCGTTTTCCGGCTTTGGCCGAGGTTGTACTGCGTCTGGCTGATGTTCATGTCGCCAGTGCCCTGGTGGGCGTAGAGGTCGCGCTTGCTTCGGTTTCTGTAGTTGTACTGGTTCATCGCGGTTCTCCCGTCAGATGGGGGTTCGCGTGCGGGCGGGCCAGGAGTTGGGGGACCTCGCGGCCGGGGTTGGTGTAGGCGGTGAGCATGGCCGAGGCCTGGTCGAAGGCGTGCGGGATCGTGTGGCCGAAGCCGAGCGTGGAGTAGAACTGGCCGGCGAAGACCGTCGCGGCGTCGTCGGGGATCGGGGCGCTCATGCCGATCACGTAGTCGACGTACCGGCTGATCTCCGCCGCCTGCACCGCCGAGTAGCACGCGTTCAGGACGACGACGCGAATCCCGCCGCCCACCGCTCGGAACAGGCCGGCCAATCCCTCGGCCGTCACGCGCCGGTCGGTGCCGTCGCCGGCGGCCAGGACGATCTCGCCGGTCGGGTCGCCGTGGCCGCTGAAGTGCACGATGTGCGGGCGATGCTGGTTGAGGTACTGCAGCAGGTCCGTCACGCGCACCGCCTGACACGGGATCAGGTCGAAGTCGTCACGATCGCGCGCCATCCGCAGTCGTTGTGCGATCTGGCGGGCCTCTTCGTCGATCGGAAGTCGCGTTGTGCTCATCGGGTTCGCGGCCAGCATGAGCACCCGGACCTGGTTTCGCTCACGAACCGGCACCGGGTCCGGCCGCGACTCCGCCGCCCGGTAGATGTTCATGGAGCCGTTGCCCTGATGGGCGTACACATCCCGGCCCGCGTTGTTGATTCGCACATCTCTCTCTGACGGACCGGCGCTATCCGTCCAGGCGGACCGTGCTGCCGCCGCGGCTGTTGCTCCTCGCCGTTGGTCAGAAGCGACGGTGGCGGGCGGTGGCGAGCGGGATGTACGGGGCCGCGGCGGACAGGAGCAGGCCCAGCAGGATCAGGGCCGCGCCGTACGTGACCAGGGGGATTGTCGGGCTGCCGGTCACCGGGAGCGCCGCGCCGACGGCGGCCACCTTGACCGCCAGGGTCAGCACGCGCGGGCCGCCGCCCGGGGCGATGCCGGCCAAGGCCAGGGTGTGGTCGCCCGAGTAGTTGTTCGGGACGACGACCGTGAGCTCGGCGTGGCCGTTTGCGTCGGCGGTGCCGGTGGCCAGGGCTACCGGAGTTGAGTAGATCGCGATCGTGACCGGGGAGTTGGGGGCGAAGCCGTCGCCGCTCACGGTGATGGTGCGCGACTGGCCCGTTGCTGGGCCGCGATCCAGGGGGCCGTCGCCGGTCGGGACGGTGGCGGGGATCTGCGGCGTGGCCGGGGTGGCTGTTGTTTCGGTGCTCGTTGCGGTGGTGCCGCCGGGGCCCGTTGCGGTGACCGTGACCGTGTAGGCGGTGCCGTCGGTCAGGTCGGTGATGTCGCAGGCCAGTTGGGCGGCGGTCGCGGTGCACTGGTGGTTGCCGGGATTGGCGGTCGCGGTGTAGCCCGTGGCGGCGGTACCGGAGGATTGCCATGCCACCGAGATCTTGCCGGGGCCGCCCTTTGCCGAGACTCCCGTTGGGGCGGTCAGCTGGGTGGTCTTGCTGGGCGTCGGTGTTGGGGACGCGCTCGGGGTGGGCGAAAGACTCGGCATCGGCGTCGGGGAATCGCTCGGCGTCGGGGAATCGCTCGGGGTTGTCGCGGTGCTCTTGTGGTTGTAGACCGTGATTTGCTGGATCGAGTAGCCCAGGTCCGGGACGGTGAGCATCACGCCGCCGTCTCGTTCGGTCACGGTTACCGGGATGCTGGTCTTTTCCTGCGTATCCGGGTCGGTGCTCTGGACGTCGAAGCCCGTCTTCGCGGCGTCGTGGGCGGTCGTGCCGGTGGCGGTGAAGTAGGCGGCCGGCATGAATGCGTTGAACTCGCCGCGCACCGGAGTGCCGTCCATGTCCAGGTGGGGATTGCCCAGGTACGGCAGGGACCAGTACGGCTCGGGGTAGGTGCCGTACATGATGGTCGTCGGGCGGGCCTGGGCGTCGGAGGCCAGGTAGAAGCCGTCCAGCGCTTGGCGTTCGGCGTCATCCCACGTCGCCATGTCCTGCGTGTTGCCCATGAAGCGCAGTCCGGTGCCGGTCGCGTCGGCCCTTGTGGTGTCGTCGCCGCAGTTCTGGCCGGCTACGCACGCCGAGAACAGGTCTATCGGGCTTGTCACCCAGTCGATTTGGGTGTTGCGGCCCTCGATGACCAACGTTGTGTCGCCGGTGTCGGTATCCGTCGCCCGCGTGATGTGCAGAGCACTGGCCAAGGCCATGGTGTATCGGGGCATGAACTTGCCGGTGCGGACGGTCAGGCGGATCAGGCCGTCGCCGCTGTAGCCGGTCACCGACCAGTTGAACGACTTCACGTATCCACCGAGCGTGGTTACGGAGCCGTTGACCTCTTGGAGCAGGTTGCCGTTGCTGTCGACGGCCTTCGAGGAGTCGACGCAATACTGCATTTCCGGTGTCGTGCAGTACGGCCAGGTGCCGGCCGGCCAGTCGTCCGCTGTTGGGCTGATCGAAACGCTTGAGGACGGACTGGCGGAGGGACTCTCCGATGGGCTAGCCGAATTCGACGCACTTGCCGAATCCGATGGACTGGCCGAGTCCGATGGGCTGGCCGAGTCCGAGGCGGTTGCCATGACCGACGCCGACGCTGATGGGTCTGGCGTGGGGTCTGCGTTCGGAGCGGCGAAGGCGAATCCCGGTACCGCTGCCACGGCCAGGGTCAGGCCTACAAGCACTCGTGCACGCATTGCGTCAATCCCCCCGAAGGATAAAACCGCAAATGCGGCAATACGGGCGACCGTACCAAAGTGTCCGTTCACTGTTGGCTGAGACGAGAAAACCCAGCCAAGGTGGCCTACGGTGTGCTGGTGACGGCGTCGATGCAGCGGGTCCGCGACGAGGACCTCGCGTCCGCGCTCGCCGCCGCCATCGACGGGGATGCGGCCGCGTTCGCGATTGTGTGGCGGTCGCTGCATCCGCCGCTGCTGCGGTACCTCAGGGTCGTTTGCGGGGATGCGGCCGAAGACGTCGCTTCTGAGACGTGGCTGCAGGCGTCCCGGGATTTGTCAGGATTCGACGGTACCGCCACAGCTTTCCGGGTTTGGCTTTTCCGAATTGCTCGGAACCGAGGTATCGACGAGAACCGGCGGGCCTGGCGCCGGCACGAGGAGCCGCACGAGGCGATCGATCAGTTGCGTGTGGCCGCGGCGACGCCCGATATTGCCGCCGAAGTGGTCGAGTTGGACGACACCGATCGGGCGCTGCGGCTCATCGCGGGCCTGCCGCGCGACCAGGCCGAGGCCGTGATGTTGCGCGTGGTCGCTGGTCTTGACGTCGCCGGTACTGCCCGGGTGCTGGGGAAACGCTCCGGCGCGGTGCGCATCGCGACCATGCGTGGTTTACGTAAATTGTCGGAAAACCCGGAGGTTCAGGCTAGACACGACGGCGGCGATGCACGCTTCGAGCGGGACGGTAAGGAGGGCGGCGATGAAGCGTGACAAGCTGCCCGACGGCCGGCTCGGTGAGCTGCTGTCCGCCGCGGGCGCGCCGGGGCGCCGCCATGAGCTGCGCGACGAGGAGAATGCGGTTGCCGGTTTCCGCCAGGAGTACCGCCCGCGCACGGCCGCCGTTCGACGCCCGCGCCGCAAGCGCCGTTTCCTGGCCGTGGTCGCAACCGCGCTGGTGGCGGCCGGTGTAGGCGGAACGGCGTTCGCGGCGAACACTGGCCGCCTGCCCGGACCCGCACAAACCTGGTATGACGCCCATATCGCCGCGAACCCCGGCAGAACGCCCGTTTCAACCACGTCGGCGGGCGAGCCGCGAACGTCCCCCTCCCCCGCCCCCTCGGCCAGCTCGACAGCCGAGGATTCGTGCCGCGCCTGGGTGGCCCGCCGCACCGAGCCGAACAGCGCCCGCCCGATCACCGGCGCCGAGCAAGAGCAGCTCATACGCCTGGCCGGCGGCGAGCCAGGCATAGACGCGTATTGCGACCGCCTCCTGCGCAGCGCCCCGCCGTCGTCCGCGCCCGCCTCGAGACCGCCGTCCAGCCCGGCCGCCCCGTCGACGAGCCAGAACCGCAGCCCCAGCGTTTCGGGCAACAGCAACAGCAACGGCCAGGGACTGCCGCCGCCGGCGGCTGATCAAGGCGACCAGGACGACGACGACCAAGGCCAGGACCAGCAGTGATACGGCAGGTGTAACACCGCGGGGCCGAGTGACGCTGTTTAATCTCGTGCTTACCGCAGGTGTCGATCTCGCCCCCACCGACGAGCGGACCGCACTGGCCACCATCGCGTGGTCGCGCGGCCGCGCAGTGCTACGCGAGCTCGCCGTCGGGGTCCCCGACGCGCGCATCGTCGCGGCCGTTCGCGGTACCGACAAGACCGGGCTCAACTGCGCGCTCGGCTGGCCCGAGCCGTTCGCCGCGCTCATCAACGCACACCGGGTCGGCCACACCGCCAGCCTGCCCAGCAAGGAGAACGGCGCGAACTGGCGGCGGGCGATGATGTACCGCGCGACCGACGAGGCCGTGCGCGCCACCGTCCCCGGCGTCGTCCCACCCAGCGTCGCCGCCGACCGGCAGGGCCACGCGGCGCTGCGGTGCGCGGCCCTGCAGGCCATGCTCGCCCGGGCCGGGCAGGACGTCGATCGCAGCGGCACCGGGGCGATCGTCGAAACGCATCCGGCGGCGTCGCTGTACCGGTGGGGGGTGACCCGGCGGTACAAGGGGCGCCACGAAGGCCTCGCGGCCGCGCTGGCGGACACCACTTCGGGGTGGCTTGAGCTTGGTGCGTTCGCTCCGCTCGTCGCCACCAATCGGGATGCGTTTGACGCGCTGGTAGCTGCCCTGACCGCTCGCGCCGCCGCGCTTGGGTTCACCGTGCGGCCGGACGCCGACGAACTGCCGCTGGCCCAGATCGAAGGGTGGATCGCCGTGCCGTCCTCCGGACTGGATCGACTGCCGTAGCCCCAAGCATCATCCATATACGAACGCGAATTGCGTTGGCGCGCGGTCCCGGACTTTAAGGCTCAGCTTGATACATGAAACTAATTCACGTAAAAGTCGGCCACCGGACGTGATTTCTGACTACGCAGCGTTCACTTGCGGGTGAATCCCAGAGCTCGATAGCCGGGCATGCGGCGCTGTAGCGAAACGGCAACGATTGGTGTGGCCGGGTCATGGTAGTCGTGGACCTCGGCGATGTCCTTGCCAGGCGCCCGGCGGATTACCCGGCCGGCGCATTGGACCAGCAGCCCGTCGTACGAGATGGGACCAGCTAGGAATAGCGTGTCCAGCACTGGCGCATCGAAGCCTTCGCCGATGAACGGTGTCGTACCGATCACCAGGAGACCGTCGCCGGACTTGGCCTCCCCCAGCCGGTCGACTACAGCCCGTCGGTCGGTTGTGCTCATCGCTCCCTGCAGCACCAAGGCTTGGTGTCCGCGGGCGGCTAGCAACCCGGCGAGGATTTCGACGTGGGCGACTCGGCGGGTGAGAACAAGGCAGTTTCGTCGACGGGCCAGGGCTGCAGCGACGTCGTCGACGATCTGGGCGTTGCGGGCCTCGTTGAGTGTCAGCTTCCGGTGTACCTCCGCCAGCGCGCCGGGGGCGTCCAGGTCCACTTCGCTCGCCCGGAACTCGGTCTCATGGACGTGCAGCACTCGCTGCGGCCCCGCCTCGTCGAGCAATGCGGCCACGATCGTGTCTAGTTCCGCCTCGGACATGGTGTGCCGGACTGGGCCAAGCTGCCAGGTGACGAGTTGGCCAAGGCCGTCGCGCCGGGCCGGTGTGGCGGTCAGGCCGAGCCAGAACTGCGCGGCGATCCGCTTGACCGAGTGCTCGTACGCAGCCGCACCCAGGTGGTGGCATTCGTCGACGATGACGTGTCCGTACTCCTGCGTGAGGCCCGCTATGTCGTCGCGCCTGGCCAGGGACGGTAACAGTGCGATGTCAACCGTGCCGGTCAGTTTGCGCCGGCCCCCGCCGAGCTGGCCGGGCTTGAAGCCCAGGAACTGTTCGATGCGGCTGCGCCACTGGTCGGCCAAGGCTTTGCGGTCGACGAGGACCAGCGTCGAGGTTCCACGTTCGGCGATCACGGCGCACGCCATCACCGTCTTGCCGGAGCCGGGTGGAGCGACGAGCAGTCCGTCGTCGTGGGCCAGGAGCGCGGCGACCGCGACACTCTGTTTGGTCGTGAGTTCGGCGGCGAACGCGACATCGATCTCGCGGCCCGGAGTGCGGGCATCGGTAATAGCCAGCCTCGAGCCGACGCTCTCGACAATGGAGGCGACTGTGTGGCGCAGACCGCGCGGCAGCACGATGCGATCGTCGAACGTGAGGTCGTATCCACGGACGAACCGCGGGGTGTCCCAGGTGGACTTCCGCAGCCTTTGCAGCTCGTAGAACTTCGGATTGGCCATGGCGGCGGCGTGTTTGAAGGTCGCTAGCGCGGCCGGATTGAGTTGCGCGGTGTCGATGCTCAGTCCAGCAGTGAGTTCCGCATGCACCACCGGAGGCAGCGCCGGATGGACCCGTGTCGCAGCGGAGCGGGTCATCGCGGTGACGTCGGCGCCGGTTGTAGCGCGATTCGCTCGCCGGGCAACGCGTTCGGCGTCGCCTGGGCTGAGCCGGTCCAGCGTCGACAGAAACGCCCACTGGTCCTCGTACGGTTCGAGCGTGCCGGGATCCAGGAACGTGGTCAGGCCGTCCTTGCGGCGCCGCCCCTGCAGCGGCGCGGCGATGAGATTGCCGAAGCCACCTTCAGGGAGTACGTCCTGGTTGGGGAAGAGCCGGTCATACGAACTCAGATCCATCGTGCCGCGCAACACCATGGCCTCGTGCAGCAGTACGGTGCCGACGGCCCTGGCCACCGCCGCCGGCACCGCTGGGGCGAAGAGGATCCAGGCGTGGGCACCGCGCCCCGACTGCGAGATCTCCAATGCCGCCGGCACGGCGCTGGCTCGCGCCGCCTTGACGTACGCCAGGGCGTCGAGCATCGCCGTGGCGCCGTCGAAGTCGGCCACCACGAAATGGCATGTATTGGCGGAGAGGACCGGATACAGGCCCATAAATACATCGCCGACGAGATGCGCTGCTACGACATCGGGTGTGCGCGGAAGATAGGCGGCGCCCCGCCGGTCCATACCTTTGCGCCAGCCCCCGGCGACGGCAGGCATCCAGCCGGCGGCGCCGGTCCGTGTGTTCTCCCAACGCACCGCGTAGACATCAGTGCGGGCCCGAAAACGGTCGGCGAACAGCGCGAGCTTGTCGGCCACCGGTGAAGCCATCGTGACCAATCCCGGCGTGGCGACCGGAGCCGACAGCTGTTCCGGTGCCGGGCTCGTGTCCTGGCCGCGGAGATCCAGCAGGCGAGCTAATCGCGCGTTCTCCGCCCGTAGCCGCTCCACCTCGCGACGGAGGTCGTCGAACTCGTCCTCAGGCGGCATTGCACCATTAAAGCGCTCGCAATTGTTCGGCCAGGCGGTCGTATTCGGCGGCGGCTGCGGGGGAGGTGTTGTCCAGGCCGCTGTACAGGACTGTCTGGCTTCCCAGGAAGCGGCGCAGCACCGGGACCAGCAGCGCTTCCGGCAGAGTGCGCAGCGCATTGAAGGCGCGGGGGTACGGGTGCGGCGGCAAGCTCTCGCGCATGGCGCTCAGCATGCGGCGGACGGCGGCTGGGTCTTCGGATAGTGCGGCGGGGCCGCCGGCGGCGTGCACTGCCCGGCCCAGTGGTACCTCGAACGCGGCGTGGGTTTTCAGCCAGGCGTCCATCTTGGGCTCGTGTTTGGCTTTGATGCCGCTGGCTCGGAACTTCTCGATGATGTGGTCCAGGCGGGGGCTGGTGCCGTCGATCGACATGGTTATCAGGCGGGTCAGGAAGTTTGGCGGGCGGTAGCGGATCACGTTGCCGTCCATGGTGCCGCCGCCCGTTCCGAAGCCTAGGAGCACGCGGTCGTGGCCCAGGGCGGCGCGTAGTGGTTCGAAGCCGGCGGCCCAGTTGAGCAGGAACAGCACGTCGCCGTCGACCTTGGCCAGGGGCGGGAGGAGCTCGTCGACCTGGTGGGTGCGGACGAAGACGGTGGTCAGGTCGTAGCCGTCGGACGGCGCCTCGACCACCGGCACCGGCACGCGTCTGATGTCCGGGCTGTCCGCGATCGCCAGTTGCACGCCGTCCTCACGCAGGCTGGCCAAGCGGGCGCCCCGAGCTAGGAGTGCCACGTCGTGGCCGGCCTCTTGCATCTGGACGGCGAACAGGCTGCCCAGGACCCCGGCGCCGTACACGAGCAACTTCATGCCAACTCCTCATTCATACGTTCGTTTTACTCATACGTACGTATAGTAAGCCCCCATGGACACCCGAACGCAACTGCTCGACGCGGCTGAGGAGCTCTTCGCGGAGCGCGGGTATAACGGCACGTCGATCCGGGCGGTCACCAACCTGGCCGGGGCCAACCTGGCGGCCGTCGGGTATCACTTCGGGTCGAAGGCCGAGCTCCTGGCCGCGGTCGCCCGGCGGGTGATCGAGCCGATCAACAACGCGCAGCGCGAGGGGCTCGATCGGCTCCTGGGGCGGACCGCGGAGCCTACGGTCGCGGAGCTGGTGGAGGCGTTCACGGGGCCGATGTTCGACGGAATGCCGGCCGGGGATGAGCGCAGTGTCCGCCGGTCGCGGCTGCTCGTAACCATTCTCGGCGACCCGGCCGACGAGGTGCGCAACTGGATGGGGCCGGTTGAGGACGCGGTCCGGGATCGCTATCTGGAGGCGTTCCGGCGGGCGCTGCCGGAGCTGCCCATCGAAGAATTGTGGTTCCGCATCAAAGGGGTCCTCGCGGTGACGACCGTGGATCGCCTCGAGCCCCAAGGGGACGCGGCCCGGCGCTGGGCGGTCACGTTTCTGGCGGCCGCGTTGAGTGCCCCACCGACGGCACCGGATTAGGGCGCGATCCGACGGCGCCGGATCAGGGCGCGATCCCTACACTCGTGCGCGGCAGGGCTGTAGCGCAGAGGTCGACGCATCGGACTCCGGATCCGAGGGACGCCGGTTCGATTCCGGCCGGCCCTGCCCTCGACCATCCGACGGAAGGGGTCACGACGTGCGACCGCTGCACCCTTCCGCGGTACCGATGAGCATGATTGAACAGGCCACCGAGCGGCGGCTGGCCGGCGATTGGCGCGGCGCCTGCGAGGTCGCCGGGATCGTCGTCAACATTCGGTTCGATGCCATTCGACGCCAGTACGGCGAAGAGGTCGTCGAGCACATCGAGGACCTCCTGCGCCATTTCATGCCCGACCTGCTGCGTTGGTACCTTCCCCGCGATCGCACCGGCCTGCCGTTGAAGAACGTCTGGTATCCGCTCGCGCTCTTTCCCGACGGACATGCGCTCGGTGTGCATCCGGCCCGCTGGGCGTCGAAGGTCGAGCTGCGGTTCGAGCGCATCATCGAACAGCCGGGCAAAGCCGACGAGACATTCCTGCACCTCAAGTACCGGTGGGACGACCGGCACCTCGACGACATTCGCGTCCACTGTGGAATCGGCGATCCGCTCGCGGAACGGCTCATGCGGCTCGACGACGAAGGCAAGCACGCCGCCGCGTGGGCGGTTGCCGGATACGACCTCAAAGTGCTCCTCTTCGATCGCCGCTTCGGCCGGGAACGCGTTGACCCGGCGGCCTTCGCGATCGACCCGGGGGTACGGAATCAGGCTCGTGGGATTGCCGTCGAGCGCTCGCTGGAGTGGCTGCGCCCGATGCACACGATGCTCGCCGATGCGGCCCGGAAGACCCTGGCCCACGTCCAGAACCTGCGCGAAAACGAGCCGTGGCCCCGGCCCCGCCGGATTTCGCCGCCCCCGCGCGCCGACTTCGACGACCATCTGGGACTCACGCGAATCGACGTCAAAGGGCGCAGCATCGTCCTCGACGGCAACCGGGCGCGACTGGTGAACCGCGTGCCGTACAACGACACCGACCAAAGCCGCCGCCTGACGGAGATCGACGAGTTCGGCGCGACCCTGGAGCGAATACCGCCCATTCCATTGGTACTCGTCCGCCGCCCGGAAGAGCTCACCGCCGAGCAACTGCATCCGTCGGTGTACGAGACGCTGTACTCGAAGCCGGCGGTACCCCCGAAGCCAGCCGAACTCCGCACCACCGTCCGCGTCCGTTGCGACCACGCCACCCACGAGATCGCCATGCGCGCCGGCGAATTCGAGATCCCGCACACCCAAGCCGAAATCGACCGCGAGTTGACGCTCGCCGCGCTGGGCGGCCAGGTGCAAGGTTGTGTAGCCGCTCGTGTCGGTTGGCGCGATCCGGCAGTACCAATGCCGCGTCCTATGCGTCGTTTGCAGTTTGAATTGTTGCGCCTTGTGCTGCACGGCGACACGGCCGCGATTGTCCGGGCTTTGGACCGGGGTCTGGACCCGCATCTACGCGACCCGTTCGGCCGCACGTTTCTGCATCTTCTGCCGCCGCTTCGGGGTGCGGAACGGCTGCTGCTGCCCCGGCTGCTGGCGGCCGGCCTCGACCCGAACGCGCGGGACGAAGCCGGCCGAACGCCACTGCACGAGGCGGTGCAGGACGGTTCGGAAGCGCTGGTCCGGGCCCTGCTCACGGCCGGTGCCGACCCGAGGGCGCAGACGAACCGCGGCGGTTATCACACGATGGCGGGTTATACGGGCCGGCCCGAACTCGATTTTTTGCGCGCGATGCTCAGGTGAGAGACTCCGTGCGGGCAGGGCCGTAGCGCAGAGGTGGACGCACCGCCTTCTCAGGGCGGGGAACGCCGGTTCGACTCCGGCCGGCTCTGCCCCTCGCCGGCTTATCGGTCTGCGGTGAGTTCGGTTTTGCGGCGGATCAGGGCCGCCCTCGATCGGCGGGCCATTCGTAGGTTCACGGCCGCTAGGACTCCCAAGGCTAGGACGACGGCCAGGAGTGACGGTTCGTATTGGTGCCGCAGCGCGGTGATGATGAGGGCACCGACGGTGAAGACCAGCCAGGCGGCGGCGCCGAGCCAGGCGGCGACGACCCGGTCCCGGGCGAACAGGGGGGTCCGGCGAGTCACGGCCCAGGCGCCGAACGCCGCCCAGCACAGGCCGATCGCCGTCAGGACCGCGAAGGCGACCTGCGTGCGCGGTGGCAGACCCGGTTCCGTTGCCCAGAGCAGGGCGATCAACCCGCTGCCGGTCAGGCCGGCCAGGCCGACGGTCAGGTAGCCGACCCGTTTGCGCAGCGACAGCGGCGCCTCGAGGCGGGCCAGGACTTCTTCGGGTGTCATGCCTCGTACCCCTTCCGTACCAGCTCCTGGCGCAGCAACCGGCGGGCCCGGTTAAGGCGTGACTTGACCGTGCCGACCGGGACCGCGCAGATTTGTGCGCACGCCTCCAGGGGCAGGTCTTCGAGGTAGAAGAGCAGGAGTACTTCCCGATCGCGGGCCGGCAGTGCGGTCAGGGCGCCGGCGAGCAGTTCGCGGTTGACGACGGCTTCGGTGTCGTCGTCGGCGGGCAGTACGTCGTCGTCGAGCGGGTCCGGGCGTGTGTACGCCTCGCGTAGCCGGTTCGTCACCGCGCGACGGGCGACGGTGAACAGCCACGGTGTGAATCGGTCGGCTCGCTGGAGCCGGGGCAGGCCTTTGACGACCGCCAGCCAGATTTCCTGCACGACGTCGTCGTCGGGGCGGCCGAGCATGCGCCCGACGTACCGTTCGACCCGCGGGTGCCAGCCGCGCACCAGTTCGGCGAAGGCGTCGCGTTCGCCGAGCTGACAGCGGATCACCAGCAACTCATCGTTCATCGGCCCTCCTTTCGCCTCTTCAGTCGGCGGGAGGGGCCGGCAGGTTCACGACGGCTTGGCCGATGGCGTCGAGGTCCGACGGGTGATATCGACGAGTAATGATTGATGGCGAATCGCTCGACGACGGGCCGCGTAGCGCCCTGGACTGCCATCGCCTCGGCCTCACCGCCCAGGTCCGGGGCGACTTCGACACCGCACAGGAGTGGTATCAGCGGGCCCTGGCGATCGCCGAGGAGCAGCAGGACCCGGTCGCCATCGGGATCAGCTTCCACCAGCTGGGCTACGTCGCGCACGCCCGCGGCGACCTCGACGGCGCCGAGTGGTGGTACGGGTCCAGCCTGAACCACGCCGAACGGCACGACAAGCCGGCCGACATCGCCACCGCCTGCCTCCACCTCGCCATGGTCGCCCAGGACCGCGGCGATCTGACGTTCGCGGAGGAGCTGCTTCGGCGCGCCCTCGAGGTGCGGGAGGAGCTCGGCGACCCACAACCGCTGGCGATGACGTACGGGCAGCTCGGCCCTGCTGGCCCTGCAGCGGGACGACAAACTCGCCGCATTGGAGTGGACGGTCCGCTGCGCCGCGCTCTTCCCGACGTTCCCCCACCCTGCTGCCGGCCCGGCGCCGTGGAACCTGGCCCAGCTCACCGGCGAGGTCGGGTGGCCGGCGCTGCACGAGACCTGGCAGCGGGTCACGGGCGAGCCGACGCCGGAGGCAGTGATCGACGTGATCACCGCCATCCAGCACGGCCGCGCCTAGCGGAATCCGGGTGGATGAATGCCGGGCGATGACCCGACCGGGCCGCCGGTCACCTGTCCCTACCGGTCAGTGGCTTTCGGGTGCCGCATGCTGGCGTAGGTGACGATGACACGCCGTCGGGCTGCGTCCACCAAGTACCAGATCCGAGCGCCGCCGGTCACCTCGTATTGCCACTGCGGCAGCATCTCGCCGTTGTAGCGGCCGACAGCCAGGTCTGCCTTCAGCCGATGATGCTTGTCTGTCGGCGGTGCCGGCTCCGGGTTGGTCGTGATCGCGAAGTACGCGGTGCGGGTCGCGCCCGTTGCTTGGGTGCACAGATCCTGCCAGCCCTTGATCGCATCGGTGTCGCCGTAAATCATGTCGAAGCCGTCGGTTGCCGGTGGCGGGGCGACCCGCTCGCCACGCTTCGGGCTCACGCAGCCCCCGGTACCGGTACCTCGCCATGGTCTGCATGCTCAGCCGTCAACGCCGCGTAGGTGTCCGGATCGGCGTACGCCTCAGCCGTGTGCTCCCACTCGATAAGTACCTGCCGGATCGACGGCGGGTTCGGATTGTTCGCGTGGGTTGCGTCTTCAAGCTCACGCAGCATCTCCGCGCGGGCGGACTGGGGCAGATGCCTCGCCCAGTCGAACGCGGTGACGAGGGCATCCGGTTCATAATGCTGCAGCGCGAGCGCGAGTCTGACGATGGCGATGGACGGGCCGTCGTTGATGTGCCGGAGGAGTTGCTCAAGGGGCTCGAGAATCTTGCCTCGGGCCTGGGCGTCCCCCATCAACTCGGCGGCCTGAGTGATCATCGTGGCGGCGTCGAGCTGGCTGGTCGACGCCGCGAGGGCATCGTCGACCGCCTGCTTCCGAGCGAGGACAACCGTCTGAAGCGGGGTGAGGGCAGCCGCCGGCCGGCCGTCGCGGGAGAGGATCACGATCCGGCCCGACTCGACCGTTTCGACTGCTTCCTGCAGCTCCGGATTGTCGTCGGGCAGCTCGTACATGGCCGCCGTCATGCGTCTCACGGTACCGTCCCGCCTCGTAGCGCCGCTATCCACGCTCCGTAACCTGTTCCAGCTCAAGTTCGATCTCCTCTCCACCGCCATCGCAGCAACGCGACGGTCTCAGTGGTCCGCCCCGAGCCCGAGGACCGTGCCGAGATGCGGTGCACCCGATGGCCGCGCAGAGCGCTCCACCACCGGACAAATGCGCCAGTCACGGGCTCGATGACGTGGTCGCGTTGACGGCGTGGGCCAGGCCGAACATGCCCGTGACGCAGTTGAGCAGGCATAGGCCGAGCAGGAGTATCGGGGCGGCCGTCAAGCCGATCCACACCCACAGCGCCACCTTCCCGGCCCGGAACAGGCCGGCCTTCTCCCGGTCGACGGCGCTCACCGATGGATAGGTGTACGGGGTCACGAACTGCCCATGCCGGCGTGGTGGTTGCGGGGTCATGTCGGTATGGCGGGGATGACGATGGTTATGAAGGTGCCGATCCACCACAGTTCGAACGTCTCCAGCGCGAAGTCCCGCCGCCGTGTCGGGCTGCTCGTCCGGAGCACCGCCACCCCGGCCACACTGGACAACAGCAGCGACAGCAGACCGACCCCCCAGGTCAGCCGGACGTCCAGCGAAGCCGGGGACGAGAGGACCCACGGCAGGCAGAACAGCAGCACCATGAACGTGGTGAAGAACGCCAGCCAGGCCGATGCGCAGCACAGCAGCCAGCGGATCTCGGACTTCGGCACGTCGTTCGCACGGTCTACGCGAGCCATGCATCCAGCTTCACGAACCCCCACAGCCCGCGGAAGAGTCAACCCCGCCCTGTGGATAACTTCCGGCTAAAGAGACGAATCACCCAGTACCTCCGAAAGAAACTGCACGCAAGAGTGAATCTGGTCGACACGGGCAAAAGCGGCCATCCGGGGGATTAGCATGCGGCGGCGTTACGCTCCCGCGCGTGGCAAGAGGTGCGGTCCGCAACTTCGAGACGGCGCTCGGCGCGATCGGTGTGCTGGCGCTCATCATCACCGCCATCATCGTCACCGGCTGGAATCCGCTGCCCAACGTCACCGACTGGTGGAACAAGGTCGCCGACAGCGCCGGCAAGCTGTCCACGCCCGAGACGAAGTGGACCGATCGGGTCGGTGGACAGCCCTCGTCGGCCGTCATCGCCGGTACCGCCACCATCGTCAGCATGCGCGGCACCGTCGAGGCCCGCGCGCTCAGTGACGGCGCCGTGCTGTGGACGAAGGAGGCCGACTGGGTCGGGGTCGCCGGCGACGGCGGAAACGTGGTCGCGATCGTCGGGCGGCGCGGCATCGGCCTCGAGGCCCTGGACCCGGCGACGGGCACCTCGAAGTGGAAGGACAGTGAGGTCGTCGGCGCGTGGGCGTACCGGGAAAGCGTTCTCACCCTCACCTGCGGCGCGCTCTCCGACTGCACCCTCGCCGCGCGGGCGCCCAAGGACGGTGCCACGATCTGGAAGCTGACCCTGCCGGGCGCCGCGCGCGTCCTGAACGGCATCAACAGCGATTTGATGGGTACCGAGCTCAAGGCCGACGCCTACCGCGACGCCATCGAAGCCATGCCCCGGGCCGTCCCCGCGATGCTCGGCCTCCCGATCGAGCAGAAGGTCAAGGTCGTCGACACCACGCGGGGCAAGCTTCTGCGCGAGGACGGCCAGTCCAACACGACGCGGATCGTGGTCGCCGGCGGGCGCGTCCTCGCGTCGACCGCCACGTCGAAGGACGGCAGCTGCCGATACAGCCTCGAGGCCCGCGACGCGACGACCGGCAAGACGGTGTGGAAGAAGGACGGGTACGACCTGCACACCGCGTCCGGGGCGGGCTGCGAGCAGCGGCACGACCCGGCCGGCTCCGACACGGTCCTGATCGCGACCCGCGGCGACAACCGCGAGGTCTTCCTGTCGCCCCGCGACGGCCGGGAGATGTGGGCCGGTGCCGAGGGCGACGAGATCGTGGCCGCCGACAGCCAGTACGGCCTGGTCCGCTCCAACGGCGGCAAAACGCTTTCGGTCGTCGGCTTCGACAAGGGCGGCCGCCTCTGGCAGCAGGAAGTTCCCGCGAAGGCCGACATCGCCATCTCCCGTTATGCGGTGCTCGTGCGCGACAACAGCGGCACCGGCACGCTCACCGCCTACGCCCCCGCCGACGGCCACAAGCTCCTCGAGGCGAAGACGACGTCGGACGTCATCGGCATCAGCGACCGCGGCCTCATGATCAACCGTGGGAGAACGATCGGTTTCCTTCCATACTCCTGAATGTCGTAATCAGCCGCCCATCGACGAGATTGTGCAGCGCGATCCCCGGTGGAGCGTCGTAATCGAGGTCGCCGTCCGGGTCCTCCCACGGCAGGATCAGCGTCGACGCGACGCCGGGCGCGATCACCAGCGGCACGCCCGCGAATGTCGTCACCGTCGGCGTGTGGAAATGCCCGCACAGCACCGCCACCACATTGGGGTGCCGGCGAATGACGGCCTCGAGGCGCTCCTCGCCGAACTGCCGCACCTTGTCCGCGTGGAAATGCCCGAGCGCCACCGGCGGATGGTGAAAACACACGAACGACGGCCGGTCCCCGTCGAGGGCCGAGTCCAGCCACGCCAGGGCCGAGTCCTCGATGAACCCCTCGCTCTGGCCGGGAATGCTCGAGTCCAGGAGCGCGAACTGCGCCTCCCCGACGGTTTCGGCCCGATTCAGCGGCCCGAGCCCGGCCGCGACGAAGTGCTCGCGCCGGTCGTGATTTCCAGGCAGATGCAGCAGTGGTACTGCCAGTCGCCCGAACAGTTCCCGAAAGCGCTCGTACTCATCGGCCCGGCCATTGTCGGCCAGATCCCCGGTGAGCAGGACGACGTCCACCGGTCGCGGCAGCCCGAGCAGATAGTCGACGACGCGCTCGGTCCGTTCGACACTGCGCGGCCCGTTGTCGATGTGCGTGTCGCTGACGTGCGCGATGAGCATGCACGAACGCTAGAAACGCGGCCCGGGCGATACAACCGCCAATCGTGAACCCGTGGTCAGCGATGCTCCATGACCAGCGCGAACGACGTGTGCGGCAGCAAAGCCTCGTAGCCGTGCGCGATGTCCCCGGCGAACGAGGCGTAGTCGTGGACGTCGAGGTCGACCGGGGAGTCCTCGGGGCCGACCCGGAGCCGGCCGCTGATCATCACGACGTGTTCGATGGTGCCGGGCAGATGCGCGTCGGCTTTACGGGCGCCAATGGGCTCGACACGCATCAGGTAAATGTCGCGGCGAACTCCTGGGGGCGAGGTCGCCAGGAGAGTACCCACGAAATCCGCTTGTTCTGACTTCACGGTCGGACCGTCGCCGGCGCGAATCACGCGGGGTGCGGTCGGCGGGGGCTCGACCAGCCGGCTGAACGGCACGTTGAGCGCGACCGCCAGGGCCCACAACGTCTCGATGTTGGGGTTGCCGGCGCCCGACTCGAGCTGGCTCAGCGTCGACTTGGCGATCCCGGCGCGCTTGGCGACCTCGCTCAGGGACAGCTTCTCGCGCTCGCGTTCGCGGCGCAGCGCGGCGGCGATGAGGTCGATCGGTGGCTTCGTGGGGTCCATGCAGGTCCGTTCGGTACGTCGAACGATCTATTCGGCTTGACGAACACTCAAGTCCGGTCCAGCATACCGAACTATGCGTTCGATTCTCCGAACAGATCCCATCGCCCGGGACGTCGCCGCCCTGTGCACGGCCACGGCGGTCGTCGGCGCCTCGTTCGGCGCCATCGCCACTGCCAACGGGGTGCCGTTCGTGCAGATCGTGGCCATGAACCTGTTCGTGTTCGCCGGCGGCTCGCAGTTCCTCGCCGTCGGCCTGGCCGGCGCTGGGGCCACCGCCGCCGCCATCGTCGTCGCCGGCCTGCTGCTCAACGCCCGCCATCTACCGTTCGGCCTGGCGATCGGCAACGAAACCCTCGGCCGGCACCGTTTCATCGGCAGCCACCTGATGACCGATGAATCGGTCGCGTTCGCCATCGCCCAGGACGACCCGGTTCGCCGCCGCCGCGCCTATTGGCTCACCGGCATCAGCCTGTACGTGGTCTGGAATGCCTCCTCCGCAGCCGGCGCACTCGCCGGATCCGCGCTCGGCGACCCCAGTGTCTACGGCATCGACGCCGCGTTCCCGGCCGCATTGCTCGCTCTGACCCTGCCGTCGTTGAAAGACGCGGCATCGGTACGGGTAAGCCTCGCCGGAGCCGCCCTAGCCCTCATCGCCACGCCTTTTCTCCCCGCCGGCCTTCCTGTTCTGGTGGCGTTGTTCGGGCTGATGTTCGCAGGGAAGCGCTCATGAGTTGGATCGCGATCATCGTGCTCGCCGTCGGCACCTACGCCTTCCGTTTCGCCGGCCCGGTCCTGCGCGATCGCATCACCGTTTCTGATTCGGTCAAGCGCTTGCTCGGCCTAGCCGCGATCGCCCTGCTGGCCGCCCTGATCGCCACCGCGGCCCTCCTGGACGGTGGGCGTTTTGTCGGAATAGCCCGACCGGCCGGAGTTGTGGTGGGCGCCATCCTGGCCTGGCGCAAGGCGCCGTTCGTGATCGTTGTGGTCGCCGCAGCACTGACCGCCGCCCTGCTCAGGGTCGCCGGAGTGGAGTAATACAGTCGAGGGCATGCCCGAATTCGCGTTCTCGCCGCTGCTGCCGCTCGGACCCGACACCACCGAATACCGCCTGGTCACCAGCGACGGCATCGGCCGCGACGGGCGGTTCCTGACGGTCGCACCGGAGGCACTGACCCGCCTCACCGACGAGGCCATGCACGACATCGCCCACTTCCTGCGCCCCGCCCACCTGGCCCAGCTCCGGAAAATCATCGACGACCCCGAGGCGTCCCCCAACGACCGCTTCGTGGCCCTCGACCTGCTCCGCAACGCCAACATCGCCGCCGGCGGCATCCTCCCCATGTGCCAGGACACCGGCACCGCCATCGTCATGGGCAAACGCGGCCGTTTCGTCCTCACCGACGGCAACGACGAGGAGGCCATCGCCCGCGGCGTGTTCGACGCCTACACGCGGCTCAACCTGCGCTACTCGCAGCTGGCCCCGCTGACGATGTGGGACGAGAAGAACACCGGCTCCAACCTGCCGGCCCAGATCGAGCTCTACGCCGAGGGCGACGACGCGTACAAGTTCCTGTTCATGGCCAAGGGCGGCGGCTCGGCCAACAAGAGCTACCTCTACCAGGAGACGAAGGCGCTGCTGAATCCGACGCGGATGATGCAGTTCCTGGAAGAAAAACTACGCCTCATCGGTACTGCCGCGTGCCCGCCGTACCACCTCGCAGTCGTCATCGGCGGCACGTCCGGTGAACACGCTCTGAAGACCGCGAAGCTGGCCTCGGCGAAGTATCTGGACACCCTCCCGGTCGCCGGCACCCCCGTCGGCCACGGCTTCCGCGACCTCGAACTGGAGGCCGAGGTCCTGCAGCTGACGCGGGAGTTCGGCATCGGCGCCCAGTTCGGCGGCCGCTACTTCTGCCACGACGTCCGCGTCGTCCGCCTCCCCCGGCACGGCGCCTCCTGCCCGGTAGCGATCGCCGTCTCCTGCTCAGCCGACCGCCAGGCCGTAGGCAAAATCAACGAGCAGGGCATCTGGCTCGAACAACTCGAACGCGACCCGGCCCGCTTCCTGCCGGATGTCACCGACGAGCACCTGGACGACGACGTGGTCCAGGTCGACCTCAACCGCCCGATGGCCGAAATCCGCGCCCAGCTCTCCCAGCTCCCGGTGAAGACCCGGCTCTCCCTGACCGGCCCCCTCGTGGTGGCCCGCGACATCGCCCACGCGAAAATCGCCGAACGCCTCGACGCCGGCGAGCCGATGCCGCAGTACCTCCGCGACCACGCCGTCTACTACGCCGGCCCGGCGAAAACCCCCGAGGGCTACGCCTCCGGCTCCTTCGGCCCGACAACCGCCGGCCGCATGGACGCCTACGTGGAAAAGTTCCAGGCCGCCGGCGGCTCCCTGGTCATGCTGGCGAAAGGCAACCGCTCGAAGCAGGTCACGACCGCCTGCAACACCCACGGCGGCTTCTACCTGGGCTCAATCGGCGGCCCCGCCGCCCGCCTGGCCCAGGACTGCATCAAACACGTCGAGGTCATCGAATACCCCGAGCTCGGCATGGAAGCAGTCTGGAAAATTGACGTCGTCGACTTCCCCGCCTTCATCGTCGTAGACGACAAGGGCAACGACTTCTTCGCCGAAGTCACCAAGCCAGTCCTGACCCTCCAGATCGGCAGCCGGTAGGGGCACTAGGCACCGCCGTACAATCGCCGTACAGTGGGTGCTGTGAGCGCGGTCGACGGTTGGAGTTCTAGATGAGCCCCAAGACGGAACGTATTGAGGTGCGGGCAGACGAGACCAGCAAGTCCCGCATTACCGAAGCGGCAGAACTGCTTGGTGAGCCCGTGTCGGCCTTTGTTGTGCGGTCGGCACGGGCGGAGGCGGAGAAGGTCCTAGCCAGAGCACACCGCACCATCATGCCGGCCGAGCAGTTCGACTTGCTCATCTCATCACTCGACGAACCGGATGAGGCGTCCGCGCTTACCGAGATCGCGAACCGACCAAGACGGTTCCGGCGGACGTGATCATGTTTGTCTCCGGCCGTCTCAAGGATCACCATCAGCTCGCCGCGTTCGACTGCGGCGAGCCGGCGCTCAACCTGTGGCTTACCGATCAGGCCCGCCGCGCCCAACTCGCCGGCACGTCACGAACCTACGTGTGGACACGCGAGGACAGCGACGACGTGATCGCCTACTACTCGATTGCCCCGACCCAGGTTGAGCGCGCGGGTCTGACGGGCTCCCAGGCGGGTGGCTACAGTGTTGTTCCCGCTTACATCCTGACCCGCTTCGCGCTGGACCGGTCCATTCAGGGACAGCACCTCAGTGACGACCTCCTGCTCGACGCGGTCGAGGTCATCGTCAAGGCCGCTCGTGCTGCCGGCGGCCGGCTGATTGTGGTCGACGCGATCAACAGCCGGGTCGCCGAGTGGTACCACCGCCGCGGCTTCCATCCGATCAAGGGCGATCCGCTACGGCTGGTGATGAAGGTTGAGACGGCCAAGCGGGCGTTGAATACGAGCATGGTGACGGTCAGCATGGAGGGCGGACTGGCCGGCATGGTGCTCTCGACACCGGATGGCCAGGCGACCTCGGTCGTCATCTCGGCGGACGAACTGCGAGCCATCGCACGCGAGATCGACAGCCGGGTGGCCGATGCCAAGCCGGACACCATGCTGTCGCTTCGGGAAGCGATCTGGACTGCGATCGGCCGCGACCCGTTCGCTGACGACTGCCAGCCACGAATGGCTGAATGAACCCGCAGGGGCAGAGCCGGCCGGGATTGAACCGGCGTACTTTCGCCCATGGCAAGGCGGGTGCGTCTACCTCTGCGCTACGGCTCTGCCGGGGCTGGAGTTTACGGGTCAGTGGTCGGGGTGGTTGTTGCGGCAGCGGCTACGAGCGGTAGGACCCGGTACGGGATTTGGGAGGCCAGGGCGATGATGGTCGAGGAGCGGGTGATGCCCTCGAAGCTCATCACCCGGTCGATCACCCGTTGCAGGTCGGCGTTGGAGCGGGCCACGATTCGGCACATCAGGTCGCCGGAGCCGGTGATCGTGTGCGCCTCCAGGACCTCCGGGATGCTGCGCAAGTGGGCGGAGACCGGGTCGTGGCCGAAGCGTTGGCGGATCTCCAGCGTGACAAAGGCCGTCACCGCGTAGCCGAGCGCGGCGGGATCGACATCGGGGCCGTGGCCTCGGATTACTCCCCTCGCGGCCAGGCGGTCCAAACGGGCCTGGACGGTGCCGCGAGCGACACCCAGGCGGCGGGAGGACTCCAGGACGCCGATCCGCGGCTCGGCGTAGAGCAAGGCGATCAAGCGTGCATCGAGAGCGTCGACTTCACTGGACAAATTGTCCACCTCAACCAGGCTGGCGTTGGGCTGATTGTGCAACTTGACCACGGAGAATAGCGTTCCTTGCACAAGTTACTCACCGCAGGCCACGCTTCACAACATGACCCGCGCCATCGAAGACCTCAGCGAGCTCATCGGGGCCGTCGAGCACGACGTCTCCCACGATCCGTTTCCGCTCACCGGGCTTGACCACGTCCGGTTCTACGTCGGCAACGCCAAGCAGGCTGCGCACTACTACTCGACCGCGTTCGGGATGACCTTGCTGGCGTACCGCGGGCCGGAGCAGGGGTACCGCGACCACGCCGAGTACGTGCTCAAGTCCGGGTCCGCGATGTTCGTGCTGGCCGGCGGGGTACACCGGCAGGCGGAAGCGACGCAGCACTACGAGCGGCACGGGGACGGGATCGTCGACATCGCCCTCGAGGTGCCGGACGTCGACACCGCGTTCGCGTTCGCGGTGCGGCAAGGGGCCGCGGTGGTTGAAGAGCCGCACGACGTCGAGGACGAGCACGGCGTTGTGCGCCAGGCGGCCATCGCCACCTACGGCGAAACGCGGCACACCCTCATCGACCGGTCGCGGTATTCGGGGCCGTTCCTGCCGGGATTCGTCGCGCGCTCGCCGATCGTGAAAGCGCCGGCCAAGCGGTACTTCCAGGCGGTCGACCACGTCGTCGGGAACGTCGAGCTCGGGCGGATGGACGAGTGGGTCGAGTTCTACCGGCGGGTCATGGGGTTCACGAACATGGCCGAGTTCGTCGGGGACGACATCGCGACCGAATATTCGGCGCTCATGAGCAAGGTCGTCGCCAGCGGTACCCGTAAAGTCAAATTCCCGCTCAATGAGCCCGCCGTGTCGCGCAAGAAGTCGCAGATCGACGAATACCTCGAGTTCTACGGCGGGCCCGGCGCGCAGCACATCGCCCTCGCCACCAATGACATCCTGCGGACCGTCGACGAGATGACGGCGGCGGGTGTGGAGTTCCTGACGACGCCGGACTCCTATTACGAGGACGCCGAATTGCGGGCCCGCATCGGTGAGGTGCGGGCGCCGATCGAGGAGCTCAAGGCGCGCGGGATTCTCGTCGACCGGGACGAGGACGGATACCTGCTGCAGATCTTCACCAAGCCCGTCCAGGACCGCCCGACGGTCTTCTTCGAGCTGATCGAGCGGCACGGGTCGCTCGGGTTCGGGAAGGGCAACTTCAAGGCGCTGTTCGAAGCGATCGAGCGAGAGCAGGAACTTCGCGGAAACCTGTAACACTGTCCGGGTGACTTATCCGGGGCAGCCGCAGTCGGGTGGCGCGCCGAGCTACGGCCCGCCACCCGGCGATCAACAGGGTTATCAACAAGGTTATCCACAGGGCGGGTACCCGCAGAGTGGTTATCCACAGGTCAGCGGCGCTCCTGCGGGATATCCACAGCCTGGTTATCCACAGCCCACAAGTTATCCACAGGGTGCCTATGCGGTGCCGGCGCTGCCCGTGCCGCGCGCCCCCAACGGCATGCCCCTGGCGAGCTTCGGCGATCGCTTCCTCGCGCTGCTCATCGACGCCGCGGTGCTCACCGGCGTGGCCCTGGTGCTGGCGATCCCGACCTTCATCGGCATGTTCCTGGTGATCGCGGCGAGCGTGCCCACGTCCGAGGGTGGCGCCGAGCCCGACGTCAGCCTCCTCATCGGCGTGCCACTGCTGATCGAGCTGGGGTACTTCGTGCTGGTGCTCGCGCTGCAGTACGTCTACCAGGTCGAGATGTTCGGTAAGACCGGCGTCACGTGGGGTAAGCGGGCCATGAAGCTGCACATCATCCGCCTCGACGACCCGAACCGGCCGATGGACCGCGGCACCCTGGCCAAGCGCTGGGCCACGCAGAACGTCGTCGGCCTGGTCGTACCGTTCTTCTCCTGGCTCGACGGGCTGTGGCAGCTGTGGGACAAGCCGTACCAGCAGTGCCTGCACGACAAGGCAGCGGGGACAATCGTGGTGAAGGCCGGATGACTCGCACGGTGGCGGAGGTTGAGGCGGCGTGACTGCGCCTGGGTGGTACAAGGACCCGGTTGACCGGGACGTCCAGCGGTACTGGGACGGCGACGGCTGGATCGGTGAACCGGTCCCGGCCTCGGAGCCGACCCCGACCGAGCCGCCGGTGATCGCACCGCCACCGCCGCCGCCCGTCACGCCACCGGTCGGTCCGGCCGGCCCGGTGCCGTCGGCGACACAAACGGCCGGTGGCCCCATCGTGACCACGCCCGGTGTTCCGCTTCCACAAGGCGCGGTGGTACTGCCACCAGGCACACCGATCCCGCCCGGCGGGTTCCCGCCAGGTCAGCTGCCGCCGGGTGCGATCGTCCTGCCGCCCGGGACCCCGCTGCCCCCGGGACTCCTGCCGCAGGGCCAGCTGCCCGCCGGTGCCGTCCAGGTGCTGCTGCCGCCGCAGGCCGCGTTCACGATGCCGGCCGCGATCCGCCCGCACGGCTACGCCCTCGCGCCCCTCGGCAAACGGCTGCTGGCCCGGCTCGTCGACATCCTCGTGGTCGGTGTCATCATCGCCGCCGCGACCGGCTGGCTGATCTACCAGTACGTGCGGGAGGTCGGGCCCGTCGTGTCGGAGTTCCAGCGCCGCTACCTCGCCGGCGAGCCCGTGGGCGATCTGGCCGCGTCGGATCGCGCGCAGTACCTCCAAATCGTGATTTTGATTTTGATTGCCGCAGTGTGGTTCGCCTATGAGGTGCCGTCGATCGCGGGCAGCGGGCAGACCCTCGGCAAGCGGCTGCTGAAGATCAAAGTCGTGGGGCTGGACGCCGACAAGCCGCTCGGGGTCGGGCGCGCGATCCGCCGCTGGAACCCGCTCGGGCTGTGGGTGCTGCTGTGGACGTGCGGCGTCGGCTTCGTGCTGCAGTTCATCGACGCGCTGTCGCCGGTGATCGACTGGCCCCTGCACCGCGCCATCCACGACCGCGCGGCCGGCACCGTCGTCGTGATGGCCGACCGCGACCCCTCCTACGAACCGCCCGCCTCCAACGACGGAGACCAGTCATGAGCCTCACCCGCCCCGACCTCGACGCCCTGCCCGCCTACGTCCCCGGCCGCACCGTCCCCGGCGCGATCAAGCTGGCCAGCAACGAGGTGCCGTACGGCCCGCTGCCCGGCGTCGTGGAGGCGGTGACGGCCGCGGTCGCCGGGGTGCACCGGTACCCGGACATGGCGGTCGTCGAGCTGCGGGAGCGCCTGGCCGCACGGCTGGGCGTCGATCCGGCGCGAGTGGCGACCGGCTGCGGGTCGGTGGCGCTGTTCGAGCACTTGTTCCGGGTGACGTGCATGCCCGGCGACGAGGCCGTCTACGCGTGGCGTTCGTTCGAGGCGTACCCGATCATCGGCGCCACCACCGCGGCGAAGAGTGTGCGCGTCCCGAACACCGCCGTGCACGGGCACGACCTGGACGCGATGGCCGCCGCGATCACCGACCGCACCCGGCTCGTCATCGTGTGCAACCCGAACAACCCCACCGGGACCGCGGTCCGCCGAGCGGAGCTGGACGCGTTCATCGATCGCGTGCCGGCGAACGTGATCGTGGCGCTGGACGAGGCGTACCGCGAGTTCGTCACCGACCCCGACGTGCCCGACGGCCTCGTCGCGTACGGCGACCGGCCCAACGTTGTGGTGCTGCGGACCTTGTCGAAGGCGTGGGGCCTGGCCGGCCTCCGCATCGGATACCTGGTCGGGTCGCCCGAGGTCGCGGCCGCGGTGCGCAAGGTCGTGACGCCGTTCTCCACCTCCCTGGCCGCGCAGGCCGCCGCGCTCGCCGCGCTGGACGCGGAGGAGGAGATGCAGCGCCGCGTCGACCTGGTGGTGGCCGAGCGGGCCCGGGTCGTGGAGGCGGTGCGGAAGGTGCACCCGGACGTGCCCGACACGCAGGCCAACTTCTTCTGGCTGCCGCTGGGCGACCAGGCCGCCGACTTCGCCGCCCAGTGCGAGCGGGCCGGCGTGATCGTCCGCGCGTTCCAGGGCGACGGGGTCCGGGTCACCCTGGGCACGCCGGAGGAGAACGACGCCTTCCTCGGGGCACTGTAGTTTTTTCTAGCGCCGCCCCAGGACCTCGTCGAGCCAGTCGTAGATGCGGGCGAAGGCCAGGCGCTGGGCGCCCGACTGGCAGTGGGCCCCGGCGCCTTCGGCGTTCGTGAACGTGAGCAGCGTCTTCTTGCACGTGAGGTGCTCGAAGAGCCGCTCCGGCTGGCCGCGGAAGAACAGGTCGTCCTCGGCCGAGCAGACCAGCGTCGGGCAGGCGATCTGCTCCGCGACACCGTCGCGCAGGTGGTAGTCGAGGAAGGCCGCGCAGAACGCCCGCGGCGTCGGGGCCAGGAACGCCCACATGCCCTGCTCGATCATCCAGCGCACCGTCGGGTCGCCGGCCATCAGCGCCTCGATCGTCGCGTCGAGCTCCGGATCGTCGAGCGTCCGCAGCCGCGCGTCGATCTCGCTGCGGTCGCCGGGGATCGCGGCCGTGACGAAGTCGCCGAGGTCGTAGACGCCGTCGAGGGCGACGAGCGCGTTGACCCGGCTCTCGAAGGCGGCGGCGCGGGGCATGAGCTCGCCGCCCATGCTGACCCCGAGCAGCGCGATCGAGTTGGGGTCGACCTCGGTGCGGGTCAGCGCGTAGTCGATGACCGGCCCGACGACGTGCTCCCAGTCGGGCCGAAATCGCAGGTTGTCGCGGTGCCGCGGCCCGGGCTGCCCCGGCCCGGCGAAGCTCAGCACGTTGTACTCGCGCTCGACGGCGGCCGCGGCCCCGTAGAAGTGCATCTCCTCGACGGTCCCGTCGAAGCCGTTGCACATCACGACGGTCGCACCGGAGCTGCTGCCCCGGTAGAAGTACCCGGGCAGCGTGGTCCCCTCGTACGGGATCTCCACCGGCTCGACCTTCGGCACCGCCAGCCCGGCCGCGATCCGGAAACAGGTGACGCTGCGCTCGTAGGCGTGCGCGATCCGCGGATCGTCGGGCCTTCCGTGCAGGAAGAACTCGGCCGACCGGTAGTAGTTCGACGCCCGCAGGAACCCGTCCCGCGCACTGATCCGATGCCCGGCCGCGGCCGCCTTGTCCGCCCCGGTCGCGATCCGGTCCGCGGTCGCCAGCCACTGGTCGTGCCACCCGTCGTAGTCCCCGGCGGCGATCCCCTCGGCCGTGCTCACCACCTCGCCGAAGTCCGCCCCGCCGTATGCGGTATGCCCCAGACTGCGCAGCGTCTCGAACCAGAACTGCTGGTCATCAGCAAACAGAAGCGGTCGCATCGCCGGTCACTACCCCGCCCGTTCGGCCGAAACCGACCTCCACGATCATGTGCGGGTGCGTCGGATGCTGATCGCGGCCATGGTGCTGCTGAGTTTGGCCGGCTGTGACGGGGCGGCTTCGCCCGCAGTCGAGGCGACCCCCTCCGCCAGCCCCTCACCGTCGGCGGCCGCCGCCCGGCCCGGGGTCGGCATGTGCCACACGGGACAGTCGATGAGCGTGTACGACTACAAGGCGGTCACGCTCAACGCCGTCGACTGCGCCGAGTCGCACCAGGCCGAGATCATCCGGGTCGGGCAGCTCACGTCGCCGCCGGAGAACAAGACGCCCGAGGTGTACGCGGACTGTGACACGACCGCGCGGGAGTACGTCGGCGGCGACTGGCACGAGGGCCGCCTCGGCCTGGCCATCGTCGTCCCGTCGACCGACGAGTGGCTCAAGGGCGCCCGCGAATACCGGTGCGCGCTGTTCGAGTTCGCCGCCGACGGCTTCACGTCGAAGGCCCGCACCGGCACACTCAAGGACGGCCTGCGCGGCCCCCGCCCGCTGGCGCTGAGCTGCATGGACGTCCTCGGCGTGCCGGACGCGCAGGGCTGGTACCAGGAGATCACCCGCCTCGTCCCGATCGACTGCGGCCAGCCCCACAACGGCGAGTTCGTCGGCCTGTACACCGGCACCGCCACCACCATCCCGGACATGAACAAGCTGATCCGCGAGGTCACCCAGTCCTGCAACGGCAAGGCGGCCGCATTCCTGGGCCAGTCCGAGTCGAAGTTCGCCGCCCGCACCGACGTGCGCGTCTACCCGACTGGCGGCAATCAGGAGTGGTGGGCCCTCGGCGACCGCACCACCCGCTGCTACATCCTCACCGCCCCCGACCACCGCATGACGAAGTCCCTGAAGGCGTAACCGCCGGGGGAGGCTAGCCGATGCCGACCAGGACGACGGTGTCCTGGCTGAAGTAGTACTTGTCGTCGATCTCGGAGTCCTTCGTCGTCTGCAGGCGTTCGATCACCAGGTAGCCGGCGTGCAGGTAGTACATGCTGTAGACGAACCGGTCGGCCGGGCGGATGCGGAGCTCTGTGCTCGAGGTGACGGCGCCGGTTTCGCGGTTGAGGACGAGGAGTTGGTATTCGTTGTTGACCAGGTAGAAGTTGCGCGGGTCGCCGCCGATGAGGCGGCCGTTGACCTCGGACATCCACAGGCGCTGGCCGCTGCTGCGGCTGTAGGCCCAGATGTAGCCGCCCGTCACCTGCTGCGCCACCACGTCGCCGACGGCGATGACGGTGTCCTTGTCGGCGACCGGCTCCGGTTTGACGGTGCGGTCGGGGGCCAGGGACCAGTATGAGGCCGTGATCGTGCCCAGGCCGGAGACGGCGTCGGTGTAGGTCACGACGCCCTCGCCGGTCGCGGCCGCTTTGAACATCACGCAGCCGGAACGGCCCAGGTCGCAGGAGGACGGCTCAATGAACCAGTTGGACACCGCGTCGGTGCCGATCGACGCGCCCGGTGGCCGCCAGGTGCCGACCGCCACGCCGGTCGCGGCGTCCCAGATCTCCAATGTGGCCGGCTTGGTGCAGGTGTTCTTCGTGTAGTACGTGTCGGGGCCGGTCCAGTCGGTGGTGCGGCAGCCGGGCTCGGCGGTGAAGGACTTGGTCCACTTGACCGTGCCGTTGACCGGGTCGATGCCCTCGGCGACGTCCTTGCCGGTGGCGATGACGATCGGCTGCTTGTCGACGACGGAGGCGCTGACGAACAGGTCCTCCGGCGACCACATGGTCTTCGAGCCGGTGCGGCGGCCCTGGTACGACTCGCCGGGGGCCGGGTCGATCTTCGCCTGCCAGACGATGTCGCCCTTTTCGGCGTCGAGGGCCACGATGTCGCCGTCGGACCACTTGGTGACCACGACGGACATGCCGACGCCGCTCGCGGGCTTCTCGACCTCGACGATCGACACCACCTCGGCCGGCCAGCGGCGGTATGACCAGTGCGGAGTCATCATCCGCTGGGCCGTCACCGGCGTGTCGGCGAAGACGCGCCACTGCTCGGCGTAGACCCGCAGGCGCCCCTCCACGATCAGGGGGGCCTCGGCGAGCTCCGAGTATTGGATCGCCTTGATCGGCTCGGCCGACGGGACCGGCTTGTCGGCGCGGCTCACCGTCTCGGCCGGCTTGAGCGTGCGGTAGGCGGTGATCCCCATCGCGGCGATGACCACGAGGACAAGCAGCCCGGTCAGCACGAAGCGCACCGGCCGCGACCAGCTACGCGGCGAGAACAGCCGACGCAGCCCGGTTGCCTCCGTCCCCATAACCACCTCCGCCGCGCACGATACCTGCCTCACGGCGGCCGATGCTCACGGCGACCGTCGATCCCCAGCAGACTCACACCCAATGGTGCCGGTGACCTCGCCGAACCCGATCCGCGACCCGCCGGGGCCGGTGGCCGTGGCGCTGATCGCCACCGTGTCGCCGTCGAGCAGGAACGTCCGGGTGGTGCCGTCGTCGAGCAGGACCGGCCGCGCCCCGTTCCAGGTGCGCTCGATGAACGAACCGGTCTGCTCGGCCGCCGGACCCGACACCGTCCCCGAAGCGTAGAGGTCTCCGGTCCGTGCCCACGCGCCGTTGACGGTCAGGTGGGCGAGCTGCTGCGCGGGTGTCCAATACATGCCCCCGAACGGCGGCCGGGAGACCAGCGTCCCGTTCCAGCGGACTTCGAGGCCGATGTCATACCCGTAGTGCTCCCCCGCTTGCAGATAGGGCAGCACCGCCGGCTCCTGTACCGGCCCGGGCACCCGAGCCGCGTCGAGCGCGTCGAGCGGCACGACCCACGGCGAGATCGAGGTCCGGAAGGACTTCCCGAGAAACGGCCCCAGCGGCTGGTACTCCCACGCCTGCAGATCCCGCGCCGACCAGTCGTTGACCAGCACGGCCCCGAACACGTGCTCGCGGAAGTCGTCGACGGCGACCGCGCCCGCGGACGGCACCCCGACCACGAACCCGACCTCGGCCTCGATGTCCAGCCGCGCCGAAGGCCCGAAGTCCCCCGCCGAACGCTGCCCGGACGGCCGCGGGATCCCGGTCCCGGACACGACCACGGTCCCGGCCCGCCCGTGATAGCCGACCGGCAGATGCCGCCAGTTGGGCAGCAGCGGCTCCGCATTCGGCCGGAACAGCTTCCCCAGGTTCGTCGCGTGCTCCAGCGAGGAGTAGAAGTCGACGTAGTCGGCGACCTCGAACGGCATGGCCAGGCGCACCTCGGCGATCGGGATCAGCAGCGGCTCGACCTGCTCCCGATACCGGGCCGCGCTCAGCAGCTCGGTCAGCCGGTCCCGGACCCGGGTCCAGACGGGCCGGCCAGCGGCCAGGAACCGGTTGAGGTTCGCCTGCCCGAGGAACGCCCCGCCGGCATCGACCAGCCCGCGACCCTCGGCCGCGGCCAGGTTGAGGATCCGATCGCCGATCCGCACGCCCGTCCACCGGAACCGGTCCTGCCCGAACGCGCAGTAGGGCAGGTTCTCCACCCCGAACGGGTCATCGTCGGCCAGCCCCAGCCACTGTGCCCCGCTCACGCCGCCACCGGCCGATCGAGCAGGCCGAGCGTCACGAGATCGCCGACCGGCTCCTGGACGCTGCAGCTGCCGAACCCGACCCAGAGCGGCCGTTCCCGATCCAGGTGCGGTTGGACCCGTTCGGTCAGCACACCAGGCTCGGTGGAGGCCAGGAGCAGCGCCAGGTCGCCCGGCTCCGCACCGTCGGCGGCGGCCAGCACGGCGGCGAGGACGTTGACGAAGCCGTGGTGGACGAGGCCCGTCTCGGCGTCGGTGTGGCGGACCGCGTGGTGCAGGCCGGCCGTCAGCTTGAACGGCAGGTCGCGGTCGCGGCAGGCGCAGATGACGGCCGCGAGCTCGGCCGGGGTCGGGAACAGCTCCGCGGCCAGGCCCCCGGTGCGGAACTTGGCCGCCACGGGCAGTCCCTCACCGCGCAGCGCCGCGACCGCGTCGAGGCCGGACATCAGGCCCCAGGCGAGGGGCAGCTCGAGATACCACAGCAGCGTTCCGCCCTTGCGTATGAGCGGTGCCAGTCGTTCGATGCCGGGCAGTGGGTCCTCGCCCCGCTTGGCGACCGGGCACTCGACCTGGTTGACGAACGGTGAGAGGTCGGCGGGCGGCTCCCCGACCAGGCCGAGGTCGATCCCGGCGGGGACGGCGTCGCGGTCGGCGACCGGGATCAGCAGGGGGCCGACGAGCTGGGCATACCAGCTCTGGCGGTGCGCCTCGTGGGCGGGCACGGCATCGGTGAGGGCGGCGCTGCCGGGCGGGAACACGGCGGCGTCGTCGACGAGTGCGGTCAGCAGGGGTGGCACTGCGTTTGACACGGCTTCCGAATCTAGTGGACGCTTTACAGGGCGGACAACTTCGTCCGTTATTCGGACACTCCAAGCAGCTGCCGGAGGGCCGTGATGCCGTTCTACCGTCGCGTCGGCGAGGTGCCGCCGAAGCGCCACACCCAGTTTCGCCAGCCGGACGGCTCGCTGTTCGCGGAAGAGCTGATGGGGCAGGAGGGTTTTTCGAGCGACTCCTCCCTGCTGTATCACCGGCATCGACCGACGGCGATCACCTCGGCCGTCCCATTCGAGCCGCCGGCCTGGTCGCGAGTGCCGAACCACCCTCTGAAGCCGCGGCACCTGCAGACCGGCAAGCTCGGCGGGGGCCCGACCGGCACCGTCGACCCGGTGCTCGGGCGGCAGCACCTGCTGGCCAACGACGACGTGCGGATCTCCTACGTCGAGGCGACCGAGCCGTCGCCGCTCTACCGCAACGCGGTCGGCGACGAGTGCCTGTATGTGTCGGCGGGTGCGGTGACGCTGGAGTCGACGTTCGGCGCGCTGGAGCTTGTCGAGGGCGACTACGCGATCATTCCGACCTCGGTGATCCACCGGCTGGTGCCGAAGGACGGGGCGGTGAAGCTGCTGACGATTGAAGCGACCGGACACATCGGCCCCCCGCGGCGCTATCTCTCGGTGCGTGGACAGTTCCTGGAGCACGCCCCCTACTGCGAACGGGACCTGCGTGCCCCAGCGGCACCGATTCTCGCCGAGGGGTACGACATTTCCGTGTTGGTGCAGGCCAGGCGGGGTTGGACCGAGCATGTGTATGCCAATCACCCGTTCGACGTGGTCGGCTGGGACGGCTGCCTGTACCCCTGGGCGTTCTCGATCCACGACTTCGAGCCGATCACCGGGCGGGTGCACCAGCCGCCGCCGGTGCACCAGACGTTCGAGGGGCCCAACTTCGTGATCTGCTCGTTCGTGCCGCGCAAGGTCGACTACCACCCGCTGGCGATCCCGGTGCCGTACAACCACCACAACGTCGACTCCGACGAGGTGCTGTTCTACACCGGCGGCAACTACGAGGCCCGCCGCGGCTCCGGCATCGAGCAGGGTTCGATCTCGCTGCACCCGAGCGGCTTCACCCACGGCCCGCAGCCGGGCGCGGTCGAGCGGGCGATCGGCATCGAGGCGTTCGACGAGCTCGCGGTCATGGTCGACACGTTCCGCCCGCTCGACCTGTGCGAACCGGCCCTCGCCATCGAAGACACGGGCTACGCCTGGACGTGGAACCGCACCGTCTAGTGCGACACCGGATAGATCAACGCGACGGCCGTGGCGGCCAGACCCTCGCCGCGGCCGGTGAACCCGAGGCCGTCGGTGGTGGTGCCGGAGAGGCGCACGATCGCCCCGATGGCGTCGTGCAGGACCCGCTCGGCCTCCGCGCGCCTTTTGCTGATGTTGGGTTTTACCCCGATGACCTGAACCGAGACGTTGCCGATCTCGTACCCAGCAGCGTGGACCATGCGAGCCGTCTCCCGCAGCAGCGTGACGCCCGAGGCACCGGCCCACTCGGGCCGGGACGTGCCGAAGTTCGCCCCGAGATCACCCAGGCCGGCCGCGGACAGCAGCGCGTCGCAGATCGCGTGCGCGGCGACGTCGCCGTCGGAGTGCCCGGCGAGCCCGTCGACACCCTCCCACTTGAGCCCGGCGACCCAGCAGGGCCGGCCCGCTTCGAAGGCGTGGACGTCGGTGCCGTTCCCGATCAGCATCACCACGGCAGGCTACGACGTTCGGTGCTGGGACGTGAACCTTCGGTTGCCGATCCGGCGCTCGGGTCGGCAGGGTGGCGAAAGCGGCCTAGGCTGGGATGGGTGCGCAGCGACCTGACGACCCCGACGAGCCACAAGCCGTGGTGGCGCACCGGAGCCGCAATTCGCTTCGGTCTGCTCGCCCTCATTGTGGTGACCCTCACCGTGGTGATCATCATTGAGCACCCGACCAAGGCCTCGCTGGCCAGCGCGGTCGGCGAGAACCATCCGCTGGCCCCGCTGATCGCGATCGGCGGCTCGGCCGTGCTGACCACCGCCCTCGCCCCCCGGACCCTGCTGGCCGGCGTCGGTGGGCTGGTGTTCGGCTTCATGGGCGGCGTCCTGTACATCATGCTCGGCATCACCCTCGGCGCGTTGATCGCGCACACGGTGGGCCGCTTCCTGGGCCGCGACTTCATGGCCCGGCACCTCAGCGGCCGGCTGCTGCAGATGGAGCAGGCGGTGGCCAAGCGCGGCATTCTCGCGATCGTTATCTCGCGAATGATTCCGCTGGTGCCGTTCGGGATCGCCAACTACATCTTCGGCACGACGAGCGTGCGGATGGGCGCGTTCATCGCCGGCACCTTCGTCGGCGCCCTGCCGGCCACCCTGGCGTATTCGGCGCTCGGCTCGGCGACGGCCCGCGGCGACGCGGTCGGCATGTCGATCGCCGGTGTCATCATCGCGACGCTCGGCATCGGCGGCTCGGTCGGCAGCCTGCTGATCTGGCGCAAACGCCCGCGCAAGGCCGCGAAACCCACCCCCGCAGCGGCCTGAGAGCGACCGAGGGCCGGGCGCTGACCGGCGCAAACGCCCTCCTAAAACCGCGAAGCCGGCGCTCTCCGTTAAGCGGCGAGGCCGGCGCTCTCCGTAAAGCGCCAGGGGCCAACACAAAGCAGCGGCACGAACACAGAGCGCCACGAGCGCAAAGGCTCAAAGAAACAGCGCCGCGACTTCCAGGTCGAACGGCCGCGTAATCTTCAACGCCGCCTCGGAGCCGGGAACGGTCTGAACTTTGACACCGATCCGCTCGGCCATCCCCGCGTCATCCGTGTGTTCATCCGTGGCCGACGCGTGGGCCTTCTCAAGAACGGAACGCTGAAAACCCTGCGGCGTTTGTACTGCCCGCAGCGCCGACCGATCCACGGTGGCGACGACCGCGCCGGAATCCGAGACCTGCTTGATGGTGTCGACGACCGGTAGAACGGGTATGACCGCGCCGTGCCCCCCACGAACGGCCGCGGCGACGGCTTCTACCAGCTCAGGTGGGGTCAGTGCGCGCGCCGCGTCGTGGACGAGCACGATGTCGAAGCCGGGCGGCACGGCGGCCAGCGCGGCGGCGACGGAGGCCTGCCGGGTCGCCCCGCCGGGCACGACGACAACGGGCGCCACTGGCGCGAGAAGATCAACCACCGAGGAAACGGCATCGGCGGGAGCGGCGACGACAATGCAGCCGACGCTTGGCGCGAGGGCCAGCCGGCGGATGGCGTGCACGAGGAGTGGTTCGCCGCCGAGAAGGCGGAGTGCCTTGGGGCCGCCGGGTCCGAGTCGGAGTCCCAGGCCCGCAGCCGGCACGAGGACCGCGACGTCACCACGCACAGACACGTGCGCCGTCACGTCGCGGTCCTCGATCGAAGGGATAGCCGGGCTGGATCGTCAGGCCTCGGTCAGCACCTTGTCGAGCAGCGTCTCCGCTTCGTCCTTGGTGCTCTTCTCGGCGAGCGCCACCTCGCCGACAAGGATGTCCCGCGCCTTGGCGAGCATGCGCTTCTCGCCGGCCGACAGACCACGCTCACGGTCGCGACGCCACAGGTCGCGAACGACCTCCGCGACTTTGAGCGGGTTGCCGGAGGCCAGCTTCTCCAGATTCGCCTTGTAACGCCGCGACCAGTTGGTCGGCTCCTCGGTGTGCGGAGCGCGGAGGACGTCGAAGACCTTCGTCAGACCTTCTTCGCCAACCACCTCGCGCACGCCGACGATCTCGGCGTTTTCGGCGGGCACCCGCACCGTCAGGTCACCCTGAGCGACCCTGAGGACGAGATACTTCTTCTCCTCGCCCCTGATGACGCGAGTCTCGATTGCCTCGATGAGTGCGGCCCCGTGGTGGGGGTAGACAACGGTCTCGCCGACACTGAAAACCATAGGTTCGAAACCCCTTTCGCTGTGTCTAGGGTAACACGGTCACGCGCTGTCGGCCCACCCCAGAGCGCAGCATTCGCGCAGCTCAGAACACATGTGAGTCCCCTTTCTCCCGCTTGACAGGAATCGTGGGACCTGCTGTGTAGCGGATCAACAACCCGGAGCACACACAAATAGCCTGGCAGTCGGACATATCCGATTGATTACGGCAAGTGTCCCTCGGAGTACACCGCGAGTCCAGAACCAACACGCTGTGTGATGTGACCAGCGGCGGAGCGTAGATGATACGCACACATCTCAATGGAGTCACCACTGGCGCCGGGCCCGTCCGTGGGGGAAAGTTGACGCAGGTGCGAGGAGAACAGCGATGGGCGCGCTGCGGGATGACAACGGCGGTGGTGAGCGACCACAAGAGGGTGGTGGCCTCCCCGATCTCCCGCCTGAGTGGGGAACGATCATCATTCCCGACGATCCCGGCGCGCTTGATGCCGAAGGCGCCACGATCCGCCGGCAATTCCGCCGCGCCACAATCCGTCGCCGCTGGCGGCGCCGCTTCCACCTGCCGGCCGAGCCGGCCCGGCGCACCACCGACGACTCGCCCGGCCTCGCCGTCCCGCTGCTGATCATGTCGATCGCGGTCATCGCGACCCTGGTCAGCCTGTTCGCCGTCGCCTGGCCCGGGCGCGCGCCGAAGACCAGCCCGAAGGTCGGCTCCAACACCTCCGCGCCGGTCGCGATCTCGCTGACCAACGTGAGCCTGCAGGACGCGGACGGCAAACCCGTCGGGATCGTCGAAGTCACCCCGGCCGTCGTGCTGATCGTGGACGGCTGCTCCTGCGAGCAGCTCATCCGCAGTACCGCCGACGCCGTTGTCGCCGCGAAGAGCCGAGCCCGGGTCGTGGTCGTCGCCACCCGCCCGCCGACCCTGCCCAGCGCACTCAACGCGCAGGTGGACGTGCGGTCCCTGGCCGACCCCAACAGCTCGCTGCGCGCCTCCGTGCCGGAGATCAACGGCGACCGCACCACCGCCGCGGTCCTGGTCAACGACCGCGGCCGGCTCGTGAAGGCGGTCCGCTCGGTGACGACCCCCGACGCGTTCCGCACCGAGATCTCAAACCTGTAAAAGCACCCCATACAAGGTCAGCCCCGGCCCGAACGCCAGGGCGACCGTCGTGCGCGGTGGTCCAGCAGTCCGGCGTCGCAACGCGTCGATGATCAGCAGGACCGTCGGCGACGAGCAGTTGCCGTGTGCGGCCAGAGTGCCGCGCGACTCGGCGAGCGCGGACTCCGGCAACGCCAGCCGGTCCCGGACGACGTCCAGAATACGAGGACCTCCCGGGTGTACCGCCCAGCCGTCCACATCGCCGGGAGTCAGCCCCCGCGGGGCGAGCAGCCGCGCCACCAGATCCTCGACGTAGATCGACAGCACGTCGGGCACCCGCGGCGACAGCCCCATCCGGAAGCCCAGGTCGGTCACGTCCCACGTCATGTGGTCCGCGGTCGCCGTGTCGGTGACCGCCGCGATGTCGGTGACGGCGACGCCCGGGCCGCCCGGGACCAGCACCACCGCCGCCGCCGCGTCCGAGAACAGCGCGTGCGCGACGATCTGCTGCGGGTCGTCGGTCGGCGGCTGGACGTGCAGGCTGGTCAGCTCCAGGCAGAGCAGGACCGCCGGGCGGCCCCGCGCGGTCACGTAGTCCGCGGCCGCGCCGAGCCCGGGCAGCGCCGCGTAGCAGCCCATGTGCCCGATGAACAGGCGCTGCGTGTCGGCGGCCATGCCCAGGTCGCGGGCGAGCAGGATGTCGAGGCCGGGCGTGGCGTAACCGGTGCACGAGCACACCACGAACAGGCCGATCTCGTCCGGGCGCAGTCCGGCCGCGTGCAGCGCCCCGCTGACCGCGTCCTTGCCGAGCGGGAGGGCCTCAGTGAGGTACCGACTCATGCGTTTGGCGGTTGACCATGACGACGCGTCCTCCAGGAGCGGATTGACCGCCCCGTGGCGGGTCACGACGCCGGAGTTGGCGAAGATCCGTTTCGCCAGCCCCCGCCGGGGCCCGTCGTAGTGCCGCCTGAAGTAACCGTCCCACACCTCGTCCTGACGCATGTCGCCGGGAAACGTCACGTGCATACCCGCGATGGCGGCACCGGTCACTGGCTCACCTTCCTGCCGCGGCCCTGATAGAGCACCGCGGTTGAGAACGTCGGCACGATCGGCACGGCGCTGCGCCGGGTCACCAGCCAGCGGGCGAAGGCGGGTAGGGCCGGGCGGATGCCGCGCACCTGTAGCGGTACCCCGTGGCGGGCGCACTCCACTTGCAAGCGCTGTGGGTCGACTAACAGTGCCGGATCATGCAGGCCGCGCACCGCCGGCATCACGGCCTCGGCCAGCCGCACCGCCACCAGCCGCGCCAGGGCCGTGTCGGCGATGGTGTCCAGCACCAGCCAGCCGCCTGGGCGCAGAATCCGGCAGGCTTCGGCGACGACGGCCGGTACATCCGGGACATGCTCCAAGATCTCGCCCGCGCTGACCACGTCGGCGCAGCCGTCGGCGAACGGCAGCCGCCGCACGTCGGCCAGGACCGGGACGATGCCGTGGGCGGCCGACTGCTCGAGGCCGGAGACGATCAGATCAACCCCGATATGGGTGTACCCCTTGTCGGCGACGTGGGGTGCGAGCAGCCCGCCGCCACAGCCGAGATCCACGAGCACGGCACCGTCGCGCTGGGCGGGCGGGATGAGCCGGGCCCGGGCCCGCGCCAGCCAGTAGAGCATCGAGAACGGGCTGCCGGGGCGCCACCATTCACCGGCCAGGTCGTCGTACTGACCAGGGTCGTTGCGTGCGCGCCGCGCCGAGGGCATGAGACGAGCCTGACAGAGAACCACCCCGGCGGCCACACTTGCCGGATGTCGGTTGCGATCTCGCTGTTGCGCGCGAGCCACCCCGAGCCGGCCGCCGGTGTCACGGCGGTGTCGGTGCTGCTCTCCGTCGGGCTGCATCGACCGGTCTGGGGGGTCGTCGGGGCCGGCGCGACGGTACTGGCGAGCCAGCTCTCGATCGGATGGGTCAACGACGCCCTCGACGCACCGCGCGACACCGCGGCCGGGCGCACCGACAAGCCCGTGGCGGCCGGGCGGCTCTCCCGGCGGCTGGTCGCCGTCCTCGGCGCGGTCGCGGCCATCGTGTGCGTGCCGCTGGGCTTCCTCTCCGGCTGGGCGGCGGGCCTGGTGTCGGCGCTCGCGCTCGGCTCGGCCCTGCTCTACGACTGGCCGCTGAAGTCGACGGTGTTCTCCGTCCTGCCGTACGCGGTGTCGTTCACCTGCCTGCCCGCGTTCGTGGTGCTCGGCGCGGGCAAGACGCCCCCGCTGTGGCTGCTGGCCGCCGGCGGGCTGCTCGGCGCGGGTGCGCACTTCGTCAACACGCTGCCGGACCTCGACGCCGACCGGCGCACCGGCGTGCGCGGCCTGCCTCAGCGCTTCGGCCGCCGCGGTTCCCTCGCCGCCGCCGCGTTGTTGCTGCTCGCGGCCACGGCGGCGCTGGCCTTCGGCCCGCCCGGACGACCACCGGTCCTCTTCTGGCCCGCGCTCGGCGCCGCCCTCATCGCCCTCGCATTCGGCTGGTACCGCATGAGCCGCGACACAACTTCCCGCGCACCTTTCCTCGCTGTTATCGCCGTCGCGCTGATCGATGTCGTGTTTCTCCTGGTCAGCGGCCTGAATCTGGAATGAGTCCCCATTGCCAGGGTGGGCGTAATCGGCCGATCAACGGCATCTAGGCTGTACTGCGGCTGCCCTTGACTTGGAGGAACCAAGGTGACGCGTTCGACTCAGGCCACGCCGCTGGCTCGCCGCCGCACGGTGCTGGGCGCTGCGCTCATGGCCACGGCGGCATTCGGGCTCGGCGTGCTTTCCGCCTGTTCAGCAGGTCAGATCACCCAGACCGACACTCAGAAGGCCTCGGTCCCCGGGATCAGCGTGGAGAGCGCCGACGGCAAGATCGCGCTCCGCGACGGCGGCATTCCCTACGCCGACCAGTACAAGCCCGGCGCGACCGTGCCGCTCAACGTGCGCTTCTTCAACAATGCCGAGCAGAGCGTCAAGCTGACCGGCGCGACCAGCGACAACGGCACGATCGTGCTCGTCGGCGGCCCGCAGCCGTCGGTGGCGCCGACTTCGGCCGCCCCGTCGCCGTCGCTGGTGACGCCCTCGGGCACCCGCAACCCGTCGGGCTCCCCGTCGGGCCAGCCCCCGGCCTCGCCGTCGGTCGCCCCGCCGTCCCCGACGCCCACGTCGGCCGGCAGCTCGGCCATCGCCGTCGACGTCGCGCCGGCCGGGGTGACGCTGCTGTCCCGGGACAACGGCGGCACCAAGTACCTCGCCGTCGACAAGCTCACCGGCGAGCCGCTGCTGCCCGGCGGCTCCTTGGAGAACGTGGTCTTCACGTTCACCTACGCCGACGGCAAGACCACCACGATCAAGCTGGACAGCCTGCCGATGACCCCGCCCGGCACCGCACTGCCGAAGCCGAGCTCGGTCGTGGGTGGCGAGGGCGAAGAGTAAAAACTGTCGTACCCCTGGGCTAGGTTCGGGGGCGTGACGAAGGCTCGGGGTTCCATCTATCAGTGCGACGTCTGCGGGCATCGGCCGGCCAAGTGGATGGGCCGCTGCCCGGAGTGCGGTGAGTGGGGCGCCGTCCTCGAGCTCGCCGGCGGCGCGTTGGCCGCAGCCACAACGCCCGCCCTGCGCGCCGTGCCGTCCCGGGCCCCGCTGGAGCCGGCCCGCCCGATCGCCGAGATCAGCGCCGCCCCGGCCAAGGCCCGCCCGACCGGCGTCGGCGAGTTCGACCGGGTCCTCGGCGGCGGCATCGTCCCCGGCGGCGTGGTCCTGCTGGCCGGCGAGCCCGGCGTCGGCAAGTCCACCCTGCTGCTCGACGTGGCCCAGCAGTGGGCCGTGCAGGGCGAGAGCCCATCCCTGGTCGTCAGCGGCGAGGAGTCGACGAGCCAGGTCCGGCTGCGGGCCGAGCGGATCGGCGCCCTGCACGACAAGCTCTACCTCGCCTCCGAGAGCGACCTGTCCGCCGTCCTCGGCCACCTCGACGCGGTCAAGCCCGGCCTGCTCATCCTCGACTCCGTCCAGACCATCTCCAGCCCCGGCGTCGACGGCGTGGCCGGCGGCGTCACCCAGGTCCGGGCGGTCACGGCCGCGATGGTCGCCGTGGCCAAGGAGCGCGGCCTGGCCACGATCCTCGTCGGCCACGTCACGAAGGACGGCAACGTCGCCGGCCCGCGCGTCCTCGAGCATCTCGTCGACGTGGTCCTCAACTTCGAGGGCGACAAGCACTCGTCGCTGCGCATGGTCCGCGGCCTGAAGAACCGCTTCGGCGCCGCCGACGAGGTCGGCTGTTTCGAGATGCACGAGGGCGGCATCACCAGCCTCCCCGACCCCAGCGGCCTGTTCCTGACCCGCTACGCCAACGCCGTCTCCGGCACCTGCGTCTGCGTCGCCATGGAGGGCCGCCGGGCCCTCGTCACCGAGGTCCAGACCCTGATCGGCGCGCAGATGCCGGGCTCACCGCGGCGCACGGTCAGCGGCCTCGACTCGGCCCGCCTGGCCATGGTCCTGGCCGTGCTGCAGCGGCGGGCCGGGATCCAGCTGCACGACCGGGAGGTCTACGCGGCGACCGTCGGTGGGCTGCGCGTGACCGAGCCGGCGGCGGACCTGGCCCTGGCGTTGGCGGCGGCGTCGGCCGCGCACGAGCTGCCGATGCCACCGGACCTGGTCGCGCTGGGCGAGGTCGGGCTGACGGGCGAGGTGCGCCGGGTCGGTGCGGTGCCGCGGCGGCTGGCGGAGGCGGCGCGGCTGGGGTTCCGGTTCGCGCTGGTGCCGCCGGGCTGCGGACCGGCGGCGACGGGCTCGGCTCCGCCGGGGATGCGGGTGCTCGAGGTGAATGACGTGCGGACCGCGTTGCATTACGCGGTCAAGGCGACTGCGGAGGATGTCTGAGGAACTCACGGGCGAGGTCGCGGGTGTCGAGCTGAGCGGGGTTGCGACCGCTCATGATCCAGAAGAAGACGGGGCCGATCAGGCGGGCGGCGGGCTGGTCCAACGGGGTCTCGGCGGGGGCTGTCCGGCGCAGGACCGTCTCGGCGCTGGTGACCAGGACGTCGTTCGAGGCGATCAGCGTCTTGACGGCCGGATCGTGCTGGGCGGCGGCCAGCAGGGTGCGGTAGGCGACGCCGGCCGGTGAGTGGGTCAGGAAACGCACCAGCGCGTCCAGGTAGGCCGTGACCTCGGCGAGCGGCGTGGGGGCCGGGGGCACGGTCAGCTCCTGCTCGGCGTCGGCCACGCTGGCCTCGAAGAGGACCTCGGCCTTCGTCGACCACCAGCGGTACACCGTCTGGCGACCCACTCCGGCGCGCTCGGCGATCCCCTTCATCGTCATCGCCGCGTAGCCGACCTCCAGCAGCAGGTCGTCCACGGCGTGCAGCACCGCCTCCCGGGCCTGCTCGCTGCGCGGGCGCCCGACCTTCCCCGCCGGCTCGATCACGCCGCCCATCCTACCGAGGCACCGTGACTCGAAATGTGACCCTCATTACGAGACACCGTGCATCGTTATGCCCTATGGTTTCGGTACACCGTGGATCGAAATTAGGGGGCACAGCGACATGCACATCTTCGTGACCGGAGCCACCGGGTGGATCGGGTCCGCCACCGTCGACGAACTGCTCGCCACCGGGCATCGGGTGACCGGGCTGGCCCGCACCCGCCAGTCCGCCGCCACGCTCGAGGCCAAGGGTGCGACCGCGCTGGTCGGGGACCTGGACGACCTCGGCTCGCTGCGGCGCGGGGCCGACTCCGCCGACGGGGTGGTGCACCTGGCCAACAAGCACGACTGGGCCGACCCCGACGAGTCCGACCGGGCCGAGCGGGCCGCGGTCGAGACGATGGCCGCCGCCCTTGAAGGCAGCGGGCGGCCGTTCGTGGTCGCCAACGCGCTGTCCGGGCTGGTCACAGGGAGGCCGGCACTGGAGACCGACCCGTCGCCGGAGGTCGGGCCGAAGGCGGACCGGGGCAGCAGTGAGAACCTCGCCCTCGAGTACGCCGACCGGGGCGTCCGCTCCGTCATCGTCCGGTTCGCGCCCACCGTCCACGGTGCCGGCGACTGGGGCTTCGTCACGTTCCTGGCCGACGCGGCCCGGCGCCGGGGCGTGTCCGCGTACATCGGCGACGGCTCCACCCAGTGGTCCGCCGTCCACCGCTCCGACGCGGCCCGGCTCATCCGCCTCGGCGTCGAACGGGCCCCGGCCGGCACCCGGATGCACGCCGTCGCCGAGGAGGCCATCTCGACGCGCACCATCGCCGAGGCCCTCGGTCAGGCCCTGGAGCTGCCGGTAGCCGCCGTCGCGGCGGAGGACGCGGCCGCACACTTCGGCGTCGTGGGCTCGTTCTTCGGCCTGGACATGGCCGCCTCGAGCGCCCACACCCGCGAACTGCTCGGCTGGACCCCGACCGGCCCGACGCTCGTCGAGGACATCCTGGCCGGCGCCTACAGCTAAAGCATCAGACGTAACGCTCGAGGATCGACGCTTCGGCCAGGCGGGACAGGCCCTCGCGGACGCCGCGGGCCCGGGCGTCGCCGACACCCTCGACCGCCTGCAGGTCCTCGACGGTGGCCCCCAGCAACCGCTGCAGGCTGCCGAAGTGCTCGACCAGGCGGTCGACCACCAGGCTCGGCAGCCGCGGCACCTTGGCCAGCAGCCGGAACCCGCGCGGCGACACGGCACCGTCCAGGGCGTCGCTCGCACCCGGATAGCCCAGGGACTTCGCCACCGCGACGAGGTCGATCAGCTCCGTGGCGCTGAGCGCGTCCAGCTCCTCCAGCGCGTCATCGGACGAGCGGGTCCGGCGGCCGGTCGGCAGGTAGTCGCGGATGACCAGGGTGCGGTCCGCCTCGACGCCGGCCATCAGCTCCTCGAGCTGCAGGGCGAGGAGCCGGCCGTCGGTGCCGAGCTCGACCACGTAGCCCGCGATCTCGTCCGCGATCCGGCGCACCATCTCCAGGCGCTGCACCACGGCCACCGCGTCGCGCACGGTGACCAGGTCCTCGATCTCCAGCGCCGACAGGGTGCCGCTGACCTCGTCGAGGCGCAGCTTGTAACGCTCCAGCGTGGCCAGGGCCTGGTTGGCCTTGGACAGGATGGCGGCCGAGTCGTCGAGGACGTGGCGCTGGCCGTTGACGTAGAGGCCGATGATCCGCATCGACTGGCTCACCGAGATGACCGGGTAGCCGGTCTGCTTGGCGACGCGCTCGGCGGTGCGGTGGCGGGTGCCCGACTCCTCCGACGGGATCGTCGGGTCGGGCATCAGGTGCACGGCGGCGCGCACGATCCTGGTGCCGTCACTCGACAGGACGACCGCGCCGTCCATTTTGCACAGCTCGCGCAGGCGGGTCGCGGAGAACTCGACGTCGAGGGGGAAGCCGCCGGTGCACAGCTGCTCGACGACCCGGTCGTAGCCCAGGACGATCAGGGCGCCGGTCCGGCCCCGCAGGATGCGCTCCAGGCCGTCGCGCAGCGCGGTGCCCGGGGCCATCAGGGCCAGGGTCGCGCGCAGGGGGTCGGCGCCGGGCAGCGCGGCGGCCCAGCCCCCGATGAGGCCGGTGTTGGCGCCGCCCCTGCCGGGCTCGCGGTCAATCGGCACCCGCACAGTCTACGGATGCCCCCGGACCAGGTGCTGGTGCGGTATCGACCCAGCCCGTAGAGTGGGCGGATGCCGTCCGTCGATGGACAGCGGTTGATTTGACGAAAGCGAAGGTATGGCCGGTCCGGAGCGGATCGAGTGGCGGCGGAGCTTTCCGGCCCGGTCTCTCGGAACCCTGGCGTGGTACCTCGTCTCGGCCACCCTCGCCGTGCTGCTCGTCCGGGCCCTCTTCGGCGACGAGCCCGAGACCCAGAGCTCCGGTGCGCACAACCCGCTCGCCGACGTTCCGATGTGGACGGCCGGGCTGGCGCTGGTCGGCGCGGTGCCGGTCGTGCTCGCCGTGGCCCGGCGGCCGCGGGTCGGGGCCAACCACTTCGCGCTGACCGTCCGCCCCGGCTGGGTGCGCACGCTGGTGCTGCCGTGGTCGCGGGTCGGTGAGGTGGCCGCGATCGAGGCCGGCGGCGAACGCTTCCTGGCCGTGCGCCTCCTCGAGGGCCTCGACCGCACCGGCAGCAACCCCGGCTGGATCGACCAGAACGTCCTGCGCGACCTGACGAAGGCGAACGAGCGCGCCGCCCGTGGCGTCAGTGTGGCCGTGCGCCTGCGGGACTTCAGCGGCAGCCCCGAAGGCCAGCTGGCCGCCCTGGCCGCGTTCGCGCCTGATCAAGTACAAATCGCGAATCGGCTTTGAAAAGCGCCCGGCAACGGGCCCTCCGCCCGGGCGCTCAGGTCAACTGCACCTGGACCGGCGCGCTGAACTTGGTGGCCAGGCGGCCGACGAGCTCGTACTTGCCGGCCGGCGGGACTTCGCCGTTGGCGCAGCCGTTGTTCGTCGCCTTGCCGGTCCAGGTAGTCGTGAACGAGACCTCGATGCCGGGCTTCATCGGCTGCGGCTTGCTGCCGTGCGCCGCGTCGCAGGCGTCCGAGGACCACACCTTGCTGGCCGCGACCTGGAGGTACAGCTCCATGGAGTCGGGACCGAGGTCGCGCAGGCACTCGTGATCCGTCACGTTCTTGATCTTCAGCGTGACCTTGAGGTGCGCGCCCCGGAACTGCACGGCCTGCTCCGGGGTGGCGACAAGCGACAGGTCGGCGTCGGCGCAGGGCGGCACCACCGGGCTCGGCGGAGCGGCCGAGGTGACACTCTGTGTCTGGTTGGCGTCGGCGGGTGCGCCACCGGTCGTCGGCACCTGGATCGTGATCGACGGCTCCGGCTCCACGGACGTCGGCGCCCCGGCCGAGGCCGCCGCCGGGGTCCGCTGCTGGTCAGCGCCGCCGGTGCCACTGCACGACGCCCACAGCATCAGCGACGCGGCGACGAGGACCCCGCCGACGATCGCCCGGCGCCGCCAGTAGACGCCGGAGGGCAGTGGGCCAACCGTCAACTTCATGATGCACTCACCGTATCGGGGGAATGCCTCAAGGTCAGGGCGGCACGCCGTGAGGACCGCTCAGAGATAGACTTTGCGCGCATACACCGCGTGCGCGCCGGCCACCCGGTCCAGAAACAACAGGCCAGCGCAGTGGTCGATCTCGTGCTGCAGCGCCCGCGCTTCGAAGGCGTCCGTCACAATCTCGATTTCTTCGGTACTGCCCGGAGCGAACCCGGCCACCACGAGCCGATTGGCCCGCTTGACATCGCCGGTCAGATCGGGCACCGACATGCAGCCCTCGCGCCCCTTCTGCCACTGCGAGGCTTCGAGCACCCGAGCGTTGCACAGCACGAACGCTCCGTGCACTGTCCGCGCCTTCGGATGCCCCGTGACGTCCACGGCAAACACCTGCGCACCGACTCCGACCTGTGGCGCGGCCAGCCCGACACACCCCGGCGACACCTTCATGGTCGCGACCAGATCCGCCGCCAGCCGCACGATCTCCGGCGCGCACGGGTCGACGGCCGCGGCGGCGGTCCCGAGCACCGCGGCCGGCGCGCGGACGACGGGCAGCACCGCGCCGGTCGGTTCGCTCACAGCACGTCCGTGTCGGCCGGCCGCAGCGACACCTCGACACCCAGCCGCTCGGCCGCGGTGTGCAGGGCCGCGTCGAGCCGCTCAGGGTCGGTGACGTCGACCTCGGCGACGATGACGTAGAGGCGCCCGGACAGCCGCGTGGTCAGGTCGGTGATGTTGCCCCCGGCCTCGGCCACGGTCCGGCTCAGCGTGGCCACGATCCCGAGCCGGTCGGCCCCGTGCACCGTCAGGATGTGATGGGTGCCGGTCACCTCGTAGCTGGACTCCTCCAGCACGCTGCGCACGGTCACCAGCAGCGTCCGGTCGACGGTCAGCGGCTCCAGCGCCGCCTCGACCTCGGCCGCCGTCGGCGGCCCCGAGCACACCAGCGTCATCGCGAAGTGCCCGCGCAGCCGGGTCATGGTCGAGTCGGTCAGGTTGAGGCCAAGGCGGGCCAGGTGCTCGGCGACGTCGGCGATGATGCCGGGCCGATCGTGGCCGATGACCGTGACGGCGTACTCGTTCACGGCTATATCCTTGCGTATCGCCAATCACCGGAACCCACAGACCACCGCTCCCGTGCCCTCGGCCGCCACCGCCCGCCGCGGGCGCCCGGCCGCAGACGCGAGCCGCGGCCCGGCCACCGGCGCCGGCCGCAGCCCGTCGAGCCGGGCCGACGACGCGACGGGCGCCGCTGGCGGCATCGCGAGGACGTTGATGCGGTGGTACGCGGAGAACGCCCGCGACCTGCCGTGGCGCCAGCCCGACGCCTCGCCGTGGAGCGTGCTCGTCTCCGAGGTCATGCTCCAGCAGACGCAGGTGTCGCGGGTCGAGCCGGCCTGGAAGCGCTGGATGGAGCGCTGGCCGACGCCGGCGCACCTGGCCGCCGACCCGCCTGGCGAGGCCATCCGGGCCTGGGACCGGCTCGGCTACCCGCGGCGCGCGCTGCGGCTGCACGCGTGCGCGACGGCGATCGTCGAGCGGCACGATGGCGTGGTGCCCGACGACGTCGAGGCCCTCCTCGCCCTGCCCGGCATCGGCATCTACACGGCCCGCGCGGTGGCCGCGTTCGCCTTTCGCCAGCGCCACCCGGTCGTCGACACGAACGTGCGCCGGGTCGTGGCCCGCTCCGTCGCCGGCACCGCGGACGGCGGCGCCAACACCACCCCGGCCGACCTGCGCGCGGTCGAGGCCCTGCTGCCCGAGGACGACGAGGAGGCGGCCCGGGCTTCGATCGCCTTCATGGAGCTCGGTGCTCTGATCTGCACCTCCCGCGCCCCGCGCTGCCCCGAGTGCCCGCTGGCCGACGTGTGCGCCTGGCGCCTCGCCGGTGCACCGCCGCCCGACTCGACGCGGCCTTCGCAGCGCTACCACGGCACCGACCGCTATGTCCGCGGCCTGCTCATGGCCGTCCTGCGCGCGAGCGACGACCCGGTCCCGGCGGAGCACCTGGACGCGGTCTGGCCCGACGAGGACCAGCGCCGCCGCGCCCTCGCCGGCCTGCTCACCGACGGCCTCGTCAACCAGCGGGAGCAGACCTACACGCTGCCCGGCTGACCCGGCCGGGTTCTGTCGCACCGCGGCAGTTCGGGGGGAAGACGTACACGCTGCCGGGTTAGGTTGCAGGCCGGACGGGTGGCGTTATTCACCGGAGCGGATGCCCCTAAGGGGTGGTTCTCCGAGGGAACTCCGACGCTAGTCTCAGCTTTGTGCTTTCTCATGTCCGTCGCCTCGGGGCGGTGCTGAGCGCGGTCACCGTGCTGACGCTCGCGGTTGCCGCGTGCGACGAAGACAGCGGCCCCGGCCACGCGCAGTTCAACGGCGCCCCCGCCCCTTCGGTCTCGGCGGCACCAGGTGCGTCGGACGAGCCCGGCGACGATCAGCCCGGCGACGCCGGGACGGCCACGCCCGTGGTCACCGCGACGAAGGCCGGTCAGCCCAGCGCGACCGCGACCACCGCGGCACCGCCCCCGGCCGGCAGCACCTACGCGGGCCGGCTGCCGAAATTCGGCCAGCCTCCGACGCCGGTGCGGATCGGGCTGCCCGAGGGGGCCGGCGCCCCCTACTTCGCGCGCATCCCGACCGACCAACCGGTGGCGTTCCTGACCATCGACGACGGCTGGGTCAAGCGGCCCGAGGCCCTGGAGCTGCTGCGCGAGTCGGGTGTGAAGGTCACGTTGTTCCTGACCATCAACGCGATAAAGGACAACCCGGACTACTTCAAGCAGCTGCGGGACGCCGGCGCCGACATCGAGGCGCACACGCTGACCCACCCCAATCTCAAGGGCAAGTCCTACGACTTCCAGAAGCACGAGATCTGCGGCTCGGCCGACCAGCTGGCCACGATGTTCGGGAAGCGCCCGAAGCTGTTCCGCCCGCCGTTCGGGGACAAGGACGCGACGACGCTGAAGGTCGCGCACGACTGCGGCCTGCAGGCCGGGTTCTTCTGGAAGGAGACGGTCGACAAGGGCATCGTCCGTTACCAGGAGGGCAAGACGGTGCAGAAGGGCGACATCATCCTGATGCACTTCCGGGACCGCTTCGTCGACGACTTCATCGCGGCCCTGCAGGCGATCGCCGCGGGCGGCCTGACCCCGGCCCTGCTGGTCGACTACCTGCCGGCGTCGTAGCGGGCCTGTAGTCGCGATACTTCGGCGGCGCTCAAGGGCAACTCGGCCCTGAGCGCCGCCTTCCATCCCTCCGGAACAACGAACCAGCCGGGCCGCCGCAACAGCTCCTGCACAAAAGGTGGAACGGCGGCCAGGTCCTCGGTGATGTCGAGGCGGTCGGCGGTGCGCGCGTCGATGCCCGGCAGGTGCACCAGCCGCCGCACGAGTTCCCGCTCGCCGTCGGAGAGCCCGGCGACCACGGCCGGCACGAGGTACTCGGCCAGTCCGATCTCGGCGCGGGCCAGCGTGAGCAGCCGCTCGCGCCGTTCGAGCGCCGGCTGCTGCGCGAGCCAGACGGCGGCCAAGGCGACCAGCCCCGGCCACCCGTTCGTCAGCAGGTGCAGGTCGGGCGCGAGGACGTCGGCCGCCTCGGCGTCCCCGAACGCGGCCGCGAGGACCTGGTAGGTCTCGTCCTCGGCGAACGCCAGCTCGCGGGCGGAGACCTGGACGGCGCCGGGGATGGCGAGCTCCTCCTCGGTCGCGAGCACCAGCTTCGGCCCCGGATGGCGGCGGAGGATCTCGTCCACGTCGGCGGCGGTGACCCCGTCGACCGCGGTGCCGCTCCAGGCGTCCAGCAGGGTGCTCTTCCCGGCTCCGGCGCCGCCGGTCAGCACGACGATGCCGGGGGCGGCGTCGAGCCGGGCCAGCAGGCCCGGGCGGGCGATGGGCCGGTGAACCGCCCGCCGCCCGACTCGTCCGGACCCGAACGGTACCCGCCCCTTACTCACGCCGCGCAACATACCCGCCGCAGGTATGGCCGAAGCATCTCGAGTCCCGAGTACGACTCGGAAAAGTGTCAAAACGGCAGAGGCCGCGTGACGGAAACCCGTCACGCGGCCTCGCTTACGAACTTCCGGTCAGGCCGAAGCCTCGTCCGACGAAGCGCCACCGGCCAGCTCGGCCGGGACGGCGTCCGGCACGGCGGCCGGCTGCTCGGCCCCGCTGAAGACCAGCTTCGACTTCTCGAACTGGGCCGGGTCGCCCTCGCAGTCGATGACGACGATCTGACCCGGGCGCAGCTCGTTGAACAGGATGCGCTCGGACAGGGCGTCCTCGATCTCGCGCTGGATCGTGCGGCGCAGCGGCCGCGCGCCCAGCACCGGGTCGTAGCCCTTGTTGGCCAGGAACTTCTTGGCGTTGTCCGTGAGCTCCAGACCCATGTCCTTATTGCGCAGCTGGGTCTCGATCCGGGCGATCATCAGGTCGACGATGCCCAGGATCTGGTCCTGCATGAGCTGGTGGAAGACGATCGTGTCGTCGATGCGGTTGAGGAACTCCGGGCGGAAGTGCTGCTTCAGCTCGTCGTTGACCTTCTGCTTCATCCGCTCGTAGTTGGACTCGTTGTCCTCCGACGCCTGGAAGCCCAGGGACACGGCCTTGGCCACGTCACGGGTGCCCAGGTTGGTGGTCAGGATGATCACCGTGTTCTTGAAGTCCACGATGCGGCCCTGACCGTCGGTGAGCCGGCCGTCCTCCAGGATCTGCAGGAGGGTGTTGAACACGTCCGGGTGGGCCTTCTCGATCTCGTCGAAGAGCACCACCGAGAACGGACGCCGGCGGACCTTCTCGGTCAGCTGGCCGCCCTCGTCGTAGCCCACGTAGCCGGGAGGCGCACCGACGAGGCGGGACACCGTGTAGCGGTCGTGGAACTCGGACATGTCGAGCTGGATGAGCGCGTCCTCGGAGCCGAAGAGGAACTCGGCGAGCGCCTTGGACAGCTCCGTCTTCCCGACGCCGGACGGGCCGGCGAAGATGAACGAGCCGGACGGGCGCTTCGGGTCCTTCAGGCCGGCCCGGGTGCGCCGGATCGCCTTGGAGACCGCGCGGACCGCATCCTCCTGGCCGACGAGGCGCTTGTGCAGCTCGTCCTCCATGCGGAGCAGGCGGGCCGTCTCCTCCTCGGTCAGCTTGTAGACCGGGATGCCGGTCCAGTTGGCCAGGACCTCGGCGATCTGCTCGTCGTCGACCTCGGACACGACGTCCAGGTCGCCGGCCTTCCACTCCTTCTCCCGCTGCGCCTTCTGGCCCAGCAGCTGCTTCTCCTTGTCACGCAGCTGCGCGGCCCGCTCGAAGTCCTGCGCGTCGATCGCGGACTCCTTGTCCCGGCGGACCTGGGCGATGCGCTCGTCGAAGTCGCGCAGGTCCGGCGGCGCGGTCATCCGGCGGATGCGCATCCGGGCCCCGGCCTCGTCGATCAGGTCGATCGCCTTGTCCGGCAGGAACCGGTCGGAGATGTAGCGGTCGGCCAGGGTCGCTGCGGCCACCAGGGCCGCGTCGGTGATCGTGACCCGGTGGTGCGCCTCGTAGCGGTCCCGCAGGCCCTTGAGGATCTCGATGGTGTGGGCCAGCGACGGCTCACCCACCTGGATCGGCTGGAAGCGCCGCTCGAGGGCGGCGTCCTTCTCGAGGTGCTTGCGGTATTCGTCGAGCGTCGTCGCGCCGATCGTCTGCAGCTCGCCGCGGGCCAGCATCGGCTTGAGGATGCTCGCCGCGTCGATCGCGCCCTCGGCCGCACCCGCACCGACGAGCGTGTGAATCTCGTCGATGAACAGGATGATGTCGCCGCGCGTGCGGATCTCCTTGAGCACCTTCTTCAGGCGCTCCTCGAAGTCACCGCGGTAGCGGGAGCCGGCCACCAGCGCGCCCAGGTCGAGGGTGTAGAGCTGCTTGTCCTTGAGGGTCTCGGGCACCTCGCCCTTGATGATCCGCTGGGACAGGCCCTCGACCACGGCGGTCTTGCCGACGCCGGGCTCGCCGATGAGGACGGGGTTGTTCTTGGTGCGGCGGGACAGCACCTGCATGACCCGCTCGATTTCCTTCTCCCGGCCGATGACCGGGTCGAGCTTGCCCTCGCGCGCGGCCTGGGTGAGGTTGCGACCGAACTGGTCGAGCACCAGGCTCGTGGACGGGGCGGCCTCGCCGGGGGCGCCGGTGCCGGCCGCGGCCGGCTCCTTGCCCTGGTAGCCGGAGAGCAGCTGAATGACCTGCTGGCGGACCCGGTTGAGGTCGGCGCCCAGCTTGACCAGCACCTGGGCGGCGACGCCCTCACCCTCCCGGATCAGGCCGAGGAGGATGTGCTCGGTGCCGATGTAGTTGTGCCCGAGCTGCAGAGCTTCCCGCAACGACAGCTCCAGCACCTTCTTGGCGCGTGGCGTGAACGGGATGTGCCCGCTCGGCGCCTGCTGGCCCTGGCCGATGATCTCCTCGACCTGCTGGCGGACACCCTCCAGCGAGATGCCGAGGCTCTCGAGCGCCTTGGCCGCCACGCCCTCACCCTCGTGGATGAGGCCGAGCAGGATGTGCTCGGTGCCGATGTAGTTGTGGTTGAGCATCCGGGCTTCTTCCTGCGCCAGGACGACAACCCTTCGTGCTCGGTCGGTGAACCGCTCGAACATCCCTGCTCCTCACGTGCCGTGTCCGTCGCCGCCGCTTCTCGCGGAACCCCGAATCAGAGGGTCGCCACGCCGAAGCTCTGTCGGACGCCAACGTGACCGTGCCATCACTCTATCGCCGAGGGCCGACTCATTGCGGGGTGTGCGGCGTTGCCGCTCCTCGCAAACGGCCGCCGGTGCCCTCGGTCCGTCGTTGACTACCCGCCGGGAACGTCATGTACCCGGTGCTTTGCCTCAACGGTCGCATCCGGCTGTCTGTTCCTGCAGTCCCCCGCGTACGCCAAGAGCGAAATCCGAGCCCCGGATGCACCACACCCACCGTAACTGAACCGCTACGGTGGGTGTCTGAAGGTTCTGGAATCGTACGCGGCCGAACAAACTTCGCGGGCGGTCCGGATCCGCTACGAAACGGTCAACGCGCGCTATCGGCCCGCTTCGGCGTTATAACGGTCGACGATTTCCTGCTTGATGCGGCCGCGGTCGGACACCTTGATGCCCTTGTTCTGCGCCCATTCCCGAATCGCCTTGTTCTGCTCGCGATCGGCCGCCGCGCCGCCCCGGCCGCGCGCGCTGGCGGCCCGCCCGCCGACGACCACGCCACCCCGCCCGACCTTGGTGCCGACCGACAGGAAGGGCTTGAACGCATCGCGCAGCTTCGCTGCGTTCTTCTTGGACAGGTCGATCTCGTACTGCACGCCGTCGAGCGCGAACTTCACCGTCTCGTCGGCTTCTCCGCCGTCGAGGTCGTCGACCAGCACATGGATGGTCCGCTTGGCCACTGTCGTATTCCCTTCGAGGAAGCCCGCCCCGCGTTGTGCGAATGCAAAGATAACGTAGTAAGGCCGCGCCGCGTCAACGGTACGCCAAAACCGGCCACTCGCACCAAGGCCAAAGGGTTCGTTTCACTGAAGCAAACGTCGGCCGATTCGCCGATGCCCATCGGCGGCCCCTTCCGGAGACGATGCACGAGGTCCAGGTGGGGGTGCGACCTGCACGTGCGAGTTCAAAAATAGCTCTGAAGCAATGTCATCCGTACAGATCCGTGTCGGGCGCATTGCTATGTGTGATCACGAACATCGCGACGCCCGAGAATGCCCTGCGGCGTACGGTTGGCGGTGTGGACTTCAGCAAACACGCGTCTTCCTTCGGAGCGGCCGCCGACCTCTACGACCGAATCCGGCCGCGCTATCCACTCGACGCCCTGCGCTGGGCGCTCGACGGCGCTGAGCAGCGGATTGTCGACCTGGGCGCCGGCACCGGGATCCTGACCCGCCAGCTGCGCGAACTCGGCCACCACGTCATTGCCGTGGAGCCGGACGACGAAATGCGCCGCCAGATCGACGGCGATGCCCGGGCCGGCAGTGCGACCGCCATTCCGGTCGACGCGGAAAGTCAGGACGCGGTCACCGCCGGGCAGGCATACCACTGGTTCGCCGGTGAGCCCGCGCACACCGAGATCGCGCGGGTGCTCAAGCCCGGCGGCCGGTTCATCCCGATCTGGAATGTGCGCGACGAGTCGGTGCCGTGGGTGGCCGCCCTGTCCGACGTCTTCGACGGCCATCGGGCCCGCTCGGCGATCGACGAGCGGGAGCTCACTCCTGATGAGTTCGGGCCTCTGTTCAGTACCGCCGAATTGAAGCTTTTCAAGTGGAGCACGCCCCACACGATCGACTCTCTGGTGGATCTGATCCGGTCGCGCTCCTACTATCTCGTCTCCGACGCCGACACGCGGGTGGCCCTTGAGCAGCGCGTACGCGAACTCGCCGGCCAGACCTTCGGCGCTGCAGAGCGCTTCGAACTGCCGTACGTGACCTACACCTACCGAGCGGCCAAGTTTTAAGTGTTGCGTTCAAAAATCAGGCGGAGGCCGATCAGCGTGAGCATCGGCTCGTGATGGGTGACGCTCTGGCACTCGCCGATCACGATGGGGGCGAGGCCGCCGGTCGCGACCACGGCCTTGACCTCCCCGCCGAGCTCGGCGGTCACCCCGCGCACCACCCCGTCGACCTGGCCCGCGAACCCGTAGACGACACCGGACTGCAGGCACTCGACGGTGTTCTTGCCGATCACCCGGGGCGGCTTGACCAGCTCGATCTTGCGCAGCTGGGCCGCGCGGGCGGCGAGCGCGTCGACCGAGATCTCGATGCCCGGGGCCAGCACACCGCCGAGGAACTCGCCGCGGGCCGACACCACGTCGAAGTTGGTCGAGGTGCCGAAGTCCACGACGATCGAGGGCCCGCCGTAGAGCGTGTAGGCGGCCAGGGTGTTGGCCACCCGGTCGGTGCCGACCTCTTTCGGATTGTCGATGGCCAGCTGGACGCCGGTGCGCACGCCGGGCTCCACGACCACGGTGGGCACGTCGCCGTAGTAACGCTGCAGCATCGTGCGCAGCGAACGCAGCGCGGCGGGCACGGTCGAACAGGCCGCGATGCCCGTCAGCGACACCGCGTCGGCGGCCAGCAGCCCCCGGTAGAGCAGGCCGAGCTCGTCGGCGGTGTCCCGGGCGTCCGTCTTGATCCGCCACGAGTGGACGATCTTCTCGCCCTCGAACGTGGCGAGCACCGTGTTGGTGTTCCCGATGTCGATGCAGAGCAGCACCCCGGAAGCCTAACCAACGGCCGTTCAATTACGATCGCGTGCCAATGATCCCGAACGCCCGCGTGCTGCTCGCGCTGCTGCCGTTGGTCACGCTGGCGTTCGCGGCGGTCGCCCTCCGCCCGCGGGCCACGGCCGACCGCTCCCTGGCCGTCATCCGCGCGTCCGTCGCCGTCGCTTCGTGCGCGGTCCTGTGCGCGGAGCTGTTCTCGCTGTTCGATTGGGTTTCGCCGGTACCGTTCCTGCTCGTGTGGCTCCTGGCCGCCCTCGGCTCCGGCTACCTGGCCTGGCGCTCGATCGTTGCGAGGCCGACCAAGCCCACCTGGCCACGGCTCACCGTCCCCGAATGGACAGTCGCGATCGTCCTCGGGCTGCTGGTGCTGAGCGAACTCGTGCTCGCCGTGGCCAGTTCGCCGAACAACTTCGACTCGAACAGCTACCACCTGGCCAAAATCGAGCACTGGGTGGCCGACCACAACCTCGGCAACTTCCCCACCGTGCAGACCCAGCAGATCATCCTGGTGCCCGGGGCCGAGCTGCTCCTGCTGCACCTGCGCCTGCTCACCGGCACCGACGGGACCTTCAACCTCCTGCAGTGGGCGGCCGGGCTGCTCGGCGCGCTCGCCGTGGCCCGGTGCGCGCGCCAGCTCGGGGCCGGCCGGCTCGGGCAGTGGCTGGCTGCGGCCGTGTTCCTCACCGCGCCCGCGATCACGCTGGAGTCGACCAGCACCCAGAACGACCTGATCGTGACCGCCTGGGTGGTCTGCGCCGCGACCCTGGCCCTCGACGCCCGCGAGCAGCCGGCCGGCTGGGCCAACACCCTGACCCTGGCCGGGGCTGCGGGGCTCATCATGGTGACGAAGTCCACTGGCGTCATGGCCCTGCTGCCGGTCCTGGCCTACTGGGCCTTCCAGCAGATCCGGCGAAAGCGAACGATGCCGCTCGTGTACGGCGCCGTCGCCGTCGCGCTCGCCTGTGCCGCCATGGCCGGGCCGTCGCTGCTGCGGGTCCAGGAGGCGTTCGGTTCACCGTTCGGGCCGCCCGGCTACCGCGAGGCCCTCTCCACGACCCGGCACGACCCGCCGGCGGTCCTGGTCAACGGCCTCCGCCTCGGCGCGTCGACGCTGCTCAGCCCGGTGGAGGCGGTCAACGAGGCAATCTCCCGCACGGTCGTCGGGGTGGCCGACGCGGTCGGTGTGGACCCGAACGACCCGGGCATCACCCAGTGGCGCAGCATCTTCCCCGGCGACCGGTGGAAGCCCGACGAGGACCGCTCCCCCTACCCCGTCCAGTCCGGCCTGGTCCTGCTGGCCACCGCGCTGGGGCTGGCCTGGCGGCGGACCCGGGGCTACGCGCTGCTGGTCCTCGGCGCCCTGCTCACGACCGCGGCCATCGTCAAGTGGCAGTACTGGGGCAACCGCCTGATCCTGCCCGCGTTCGGGGTCGGTGCGCCGCTCGCCGGTTACGTGCTGGAGCGCGCGGTCCAGGTCGACCGGGCGTGGCTTCGCCGGTCGCTGGCCGCGCTGGTGGCGGTGATCATGCTGGCCGGGGCCGCGCACGGGTACGTCGCGGTGTTCTACGGCCAGCCGCGCCGGCTCATCGGCCAGGGTTCGGTGTTCGAGCTCGACGACTGGCAGGAGCGCTTCGCCCGGATGCCGGACCAGGCCACCGGGTATCGCACCGCGATCGACGAGGTGCGCGCGGCCGGCGCCCAGCGGGTCGGACTCGTGCTGGACGGGGACCTGTGGGAGTACCCCCTCCAAATCGAACTGCGTGACCGTGAACTGGTCGAACTGCAGTCCAATGTGCCCGGACAGCCGCCTGGGGACGTCACGTCGGTCGATGCGGTGATCTGCGTGGGTGGCCAGGAGCCGTGCCGGCGGATCGTTCCCACCGACTGGCAGTACCACCGCATCGACCAGTATGTGACGACGGCATTCCCGCCGCGCTAATGCAGGCGGAGGTCCATCGCGATGTCGAGGATCGGCGACGAGTGCGTGAGGCCGCCGACGGAGAGGTAGTCGACGCCGGTGGCGGCGTACTCGGCCGCCGTCGCCAAGGTCAGGTTGCCCGTGGCCTCGAGCTCGGCCCGGCCACCGACCGCGCTGACGACCTCGCGCAGGGTGTCCGGCTTCATGTTGTCCAGCAGCAGGAACGTGGCGCCCGCGGTGACCGCCTCGACGGCCTCGCCCACGGTGGTGACCTCGACCTGGACCGGCACCTCGGGGAACGCGGCCCGGACCCGCTCGTAAGCGGCCGTGATGCCGCCCGCGGCCAGCTTGTGGTTGTCCTTGATCATGGCGACGTCGTAGAGGCCCATGCGCTTGTTGGTGCCGCCACCCGCGCGGACCGCGTACTTCTCGAGGATCCGCAGGCCCGGCGTGGTCTTGCGGGTGTCAAGGACGAGCGCCTTGGTGCCCTCCAGCAGGTCCGCCCAGCGGCGGGTGTGGGTGGCGACCCCGGACATGCGGCAGAGCAGGTTCAACGCCGAGCGCTCGGCGGTCAGCAGCCCCCGGGTCGGCCCGTGGATGGTCGCCAGGACGTCACCGCGGACGACCCGCTCACCATCGCGCTTGCGGACCTCGGCCGTGCTGCCGGCCGACGTGGCCTCGAACACCGCGACGGCGACCCAGAGCCCCGCGACGACCCCGTCCGCGCGGGCCACGATGTCGGCGTCGTCGAGCTGGTCCTCGGGGATGGTGGCGACGCTGGTGACGTCGAGGCGATCGGGCCCGAGATCCTCAGTAAGCGTGCGTTCGACGATGTCGCTGACGGCCGCCGGGTCGAGGCCGACCTTGCGCAGTTCCGCCTCGGTTTGCAGCTTCACACGTCCTCCCAGGTTTCCGTGAGCGCGCCGGCGTCGTCGAGGGCCGCGAAGAAGTGCCCCCGATACACGTCGCTGGCGTCGGGAAAGTCCTCCCGCCAGTGGCAGCCCCGGGTCTCCTGCCGCTGCGTTGCGGCCGCGACCAGGGCACTGGCGACGGTGAGCAGGTTGCTCGCCTCCCAGGCGGCCACGTTGGCGGCGGCCCGGTCGAGCGAGAGCTTGGTGAGCGCCTGCTCGGCCTGCTCCAGCGAGTCGGCGCTGCGCAGGACCGAGGCGTGGGCCGACATCGCGGCCTGCAGCTGCGGCCGGATGGCGGGGTCGGCCGACCAGGCGGGCCGGTCGTCGGTGAGCGGCTCGGCCTGCTCGGGCAGCCCGCGGGCGATGTCCTCGGCGATCCGGCGGGCGAAGACCAGCCCCTCGAGCAGCGAGTTGGAGGCCAGGCGGTTGGCGCCGTGCACGCCGGTGCAGGCGACCTCGCCGCAGGCGTACAGGCCCGGGATGGACGTGCGGCCGTGCAGGTCGGTGCGCACGCCACCGGAGGCGTAGTGCGCGGCCGGCGAGACCGGGATGAGGTCGACGGCCGGGTCGACGCCGGAGGCGCGGCACGAGGCGACGATCGTCGGGAAGCGGGCCTCGAGGAACTCGCGGCCCAGGTGCCGGGCGTCGAGCCAGACGTTGTTCGCGCCCTCGGCCCGCATGACCCGGTAGATGCCCTTGGCGACCACGTCGCGGGGGGCGAGCTCGGCCAGCTCGTGCCGCCCGACCATGAACCGGTTGCCGTCGCCGTCGCGGAGGTAGGCCCCCTCGCCCCGCAGCGCCTCGCTGACCAGCGGCTGCTGCGAGTCCCGGTGGCCCAGCGCGAGGGCCGTCGGGTGGAACTGCACGAACTCGAGGTCGGTGACCTTGGCCCCGGCCCGCAGCGCGAGCGCGACCCCGTCACCGGTCGATACGATCGGGTTCGTGGTGGCCGCGAAGATCTGCCCCATCCCGCCCGTGGCCAGCACGACCGCCCGGGCCTGGACCGCACCGACGCCGTCCTCGGCCCCCTCGCCCAGCACGTGCAGCGTGACGCCACAGGCCCGGCCGTGCTTGTCGGTGAGCAGGTCGAGCACGAGCGCGTGCTCGATGAGCCGAATCCAGGGGTCCCGATGTACCGCCGCGTGCAACGCCCGCTGCACCTCGGCCCCGGTCGCATCCCCGCCCGCGTGGATGATCCGATTGGCGTGGTGCCCGCCCTCACGGGTCAGCATCAGCGAACCGTCGTTGTTCCGGTCGAACTCGGCCCCCCACCGAATCAACTCCCGGACCCGCGTGGGCCCCTCCCGCACCAGCACGTCCACGGCGAACGGGTCGCACAGCCCGACCCCGGCGACCAGCGTGTCCTGCGCGTGGGCCTCGGGCGTGTCGAGCGGGTCGAGCACGGCGGCGATCCCACCCTGGGCCCACCGCGTGGACCCGTCATCGATGTTCACCTTGGTCACCACGGTGACGTGGAGCCCGGCTTCACGCAGATGCAGCGCGGCGGTCAGACCCGCCACCCCCGACCCGATGACGACAACGTCGGTCGGCTCCGACCACCCGGGCGGTGGCCCGGCAAGTCGACGCGGGACGATCGGCCCGTTCAAGCCTGCAGTCATCACTACAGTCAACATCACGCCCGTGTTACGCGGGTGGTGATACTCGTCGCCCTGTCGTAATCCGGCGCTAAGCCACCGGTAGCGGCGCGGTGCCCAAGTTGTGCACCGTGGACTTCAAGGGTTTGGCGCTCATCAGGTAGCACGCGAAGGCCTGGTCGCTGCCCAGCCAGTCGTTCGCTGTCTTCGGGCCCACGGCGGCCGGGCTCAGGTCGGCGCGGTCGGCGTTCGCGGGCAGGCCCAGGTAGGTCAGGCCGACCGAGGTGCAGCCGCGGGTCGCGGCCGACTTGACCCCCGCTTCGTCGAACGGGGCCTCGGGCGGCGTGATGGTGTAGACGCCCGCGTACTCGCCGTCGTGGGAGTCCGTGCACTGCACGTACCGGAGATCGGCGATGCAGGCGGCGGCCAGGGCACCGGGATTCTTGAGGGCGCCCTTCAGCGTGCCGGTGCGCGGCGTGAACTGGTCGCCGGCGGGGCCGGTCACCTCGGCCAGGCCGCAGCCGAAGAAGCCGTCGGTCGCGGGCTTGATCCAGGCGGCGACGACCTGGACCCGGGCGGCGTGCCAGTCGCCGTCGAGATAGGCCGGGCCCTCGATGACGCAGACCCGGCGGGCCTGGGCGTACAGCAGAGCCTGGACCACCTTCACGTCGTCGCCCTTGGCGTCGTCGAGGCGGTGCAACAAATCTTGAGGGACCTGCCCGATGTGGTACAGCTCGACGGTGTGCGAGCCGCCGCAGTCGACCGCGTCGCCATCCCACGGCAGCGCCGCCTTCGCCCCGTTGGCGTCGACCTGGTAGCAGGTCCCGGCCGCGGGTGCGCCGGCCGACGGCGAGCTGGGGATGTCGCGCCCTTGTCCGCGCTGGTACATCCAGTACAGCCCGCCGCCGACGAGCACCACGACGACGGCGATGACCGCAGCCCGCTTCATGAGGAAGCAGTCTGCGTTACCGGTAAGTAACTGTCTAGATAGTGCCGGTGCCGATGTTCTTGATGGACTTCGTCACGGTCTTCTTGTCGAAGAGCATCGCGTAGCAGCGGGCCGTGCGGTTGCCGCGGTTCCAGTTCTCCTCGTCGACCATCCAGAAGCCGATGCCGACCTGCTGGTGCTGGGTCAGCTGGGAGGCGGTCATGCCGAGGTACTTCGCGCCCAGCGCCTCGCAGCCGGGGCGCATCGCGGTCTTGCGCTCGTCCGAGTTGTTCGGGAACGGGCGGTCGGTCGAGGCGTAGGTGCCCACGTATTCCATGTTGTGCGTCGCCGTGCAGGTCGTGGGCGTGTAGTCCAGCCACGTCTTGCCGTCGGTGTCGTACACCTCCATGGCGCAGCCCAGCGCCAGCGACTTGTCGCCGCCCAGGGTGCCCTTGAGGCTGCCCGAGCGGTTGACCGGCTTGTCGCCGTCGCTGACCACCTCGGCCAGGTCGCAGCGCAGGTAGCGGGCGCCGGCACCCCACTGGGTCGACGACGGGACGAGGACGATCAGCTCGAGCCGGCCGTCGTGGAAGTCGCCACCCAGGAACTTCTCGGCCTCACTCTGGCACTTGGCGAAGCCGTCCTTGAGCGCGGCACCCTTCGGCGGGGTGCTGCCGCTGCCCGCGGAGCCGGTGAGGTCGCCGACGTAGAACGTCTCGCTGGCGTGCGACGACGAGCAGGAGTCGACGGCCTTGAACGAGAAGATGGTGGTCGAGTCGGTCGCGAAGTATTCGAGGTTGGTCGAGTAGCACGCCCCGACCGGCGGCGGCGGGATCTTCGGCGCGGCCAGCATCGCCCAGTCGTCGGTGATGTCCTTGTCAGTGCCGGCGGGCGTACCGCAGCCGGCCAGGACGGCCAGGGCCAATACCGGCACCAGCGCCGCGATCAGCTTGCGCGCCATCGTCCTCTGTCCTCCCCCGGGCCTGGCTGAATGCCACGGCAGTCTGCCCAACCATAGACGCGGTTGGCAACAGGCCGATAAACGCGGCTAAGGCCGGTTAAGACCGGACGAGGTCGCCCCGGACGGGAGAACCCGCCATTCCGGGCACGGCGCCGGCGGGGTCCGAGCCGAGCTCGAGGACCCGGTTGTCGGCGTCGACGTGCACGATGCGTGGTTCATAGGTGCGCGCAGTGGCGTCGTCCAATTGCGCGTACGCAATCAAAATGACCAAATCGCCCGGGTGCACGAGGTGCGCGGCGGCGCCGTTGATGCCGATCACGCCGGAGCCGCGCGGGCCGGCGATGACGTACGTCTCCAGCCGCGCCCCGTTGGTGACGTCCACGATCGCCACCTGCTCACCGGCGAGCAGATCCGCGGCCTCCATGAGGTCCTCGTCGACTGTCACGGATCCGACATAGTGCAGATCGGCCTGCGTGACCGTGGCCCGGTGGATCTTCGACTTGAGCATGGTCCGGATCACGGCAGTTCCACTCCAACGTTGTCGATCAGGCGGGTGCCGCCCACGCGGGCGGCGGTCAGGGCCCGGGCCGGCCCGCGGTCGGGGGCCGGGCCGAGCATGGGGTCGGTCAGGACCAGGTAGTCGAGCTTGACCTCGGGCGTCGCGGCGAACTCGGCCAGCCCGGCCTCGATCGAGCCCGTGGCGGCGGTGGCGTTGAGGGCCCGGCTCAGGACCAGGGCGGCCGGCCGTTCGTCCGGGGAGAGGTACCGGTTGCGACTGGACAGCGCCAGCCCGTCCGCCTCCCGCACGGTCGGCACCCCGCGCACGTCGATCGGCAGGTCGAAGTCGCGCACCATCGCCCGGATGAGCGTGAGCTGCTGGTAGTCCTTCTCCCCGAAGTACGCGTAGTCGGGCCGGGTGAGCTGGAGGAGCTTGTTGACCACGGTCAGTACCCCGTGGAAGAACCCGGGCCGGCTGGCGCCCTCGAGGACCAGGCCGAGCGGGCCGGGCTCGACCCGCACGGAGGGCTCGCCCTGCGGGTACATGACGTCGCGGGTCGGCGCGAACACCACGTCGACGCCCTCGGCCCGGGCCAGCTCGAGGTCGGCCTCCATGGTGCGCGGGTAGCGGTCGAAGTCCTCGTTGGGCCCGAACTGCAGCGGGTTGACGAAGAGCGTCATCAGCACCGACTTGGCCTCGGCGCGGGCCTGGCGCAGGAGCGCGGCGTGCCCGTCGTGCAACGCGCCCATGGTCATCACGACGGCGACATCGTCAAGGCCGCCGCGGGCCTCACGCAGGGCCGGGCGGTCGGTCACAACCTTCATGCGATGCGCTCCTTCTCAGCGTCCGCCAACACGTCGAGCAGGGGCGAGGCATCCTGCGGGCGCAAACGACCGGCGGCGATCACACGGTCGGCGGTCCGACGAGCCAGAGCCAGATATGGGGGTACTGATCCGGGCGCGACGGCGTCGAGAGCCCGAAGGTGCTTGTGGACCGTCCCGGCGTCCCCGCGGGAGACCGGCCCGGTGATCGCGGCGTCGCCCATCCGCAGCGTGTTGTCCAGAGCGGCCCCCAGCAACGGGGCCAGCACGCGCTCGGGCTGGTGCACGCCGGCGTCGCGGAGCCGGTCCATCGCCTCGGCGACCAGGGTGGCGAGGTGGTTGGCGCCGTGGGCGAGGGCGGCGTGGTACAGCGGCCGCTTCTCCTCCTCGACCCATTCGACGATCCCGCCGAGGTCGCCGACCAGGCTCGCGGCGAAGGCGCGCAGCTCGTCGGGGGCGGTGACGCCGAAGGAGATGCCGGCCGCGAGCCGGTCGAGGTCGGCCGCCGTGCCGGTGAAGGTCATGGCCGGATGCAGCGCCAACGGAAGGGCGACGGGTCCGAGGACGGCCAGCCCGTGAGCTCCGGAGGTGTGGGCGACGATTTGTCCCGGTCGTATCGCCCCAAGATCCACCAGACCCGCCGCCAGATCAGCCAAGGCGTCATCGGGCACGGCCAGGAGCAGAAAATCAGCGGCGGCGGCCACTGCATCGGCGGGAAGCAAGCGAGCGCCGGGCAGCAGTTCAGCGGCGCGAGCCTTGGAAGCGGCGGAAACCGCTACGGCGGCCACAACGGAGTGGCCGGTCCGGGCCAGGGCGGCACCAAGCACCGCACCAACGCGCCCGGCACCGATGATGCCGACTTTCATGTTCGATCCAGTCCTCGAAAAGGGGGTACCGGTCGATCACGAGTATGCGTCGCAGCGGGCAAAGCGGACAGTTGTTGTGGCATTCTCAACAGCCCGCCTCGCCCGCTGTGGTGCGCTAGAGCCTGTGGTGCAAGTACTCCTTGATCAGGGCCTTGGCCTCGCCCAGGACGACCGGGTCGCCGTCGGTGGACTTGCGGAAGGCGAGCTTGATCAGCGCGTCCGCGGCCTCGACGGCGATCGCCAGCACAAACTGCAGCCGCTTCGCGTCGAGGATGCCGAAGCGCTCGATGAGCAGGGCGGAGAGCTGGGAGACGATCACGTCGTTGTTGTCCCGCTCGTCGTCGAGCAGGTGGATGTCCACGACGTCGCCGAAGTGCAGGGTGCGGAAGCCCGGCACGGTCCGGTGCATGTCGATGTACTCGTCGATGGCCGCGTCCACCGCGTCCCACCAGTGCGCGATGTCCTCGTCGGCCAGCCGGGCGCCGAGGCGCTCCAGGTAGCCCTCGAGGCTGCGCAGGGTCAGGGCCTGCACGATGGCCCGCTTGTCCGGGAAGAACTGGTAGACGGATCCGATCGCCACCCCGGCCCGCTCCGCCAGCAGCGTCGTGGTGAGGCCGTCGTAGCCCACCTCGTCGACGAGCTCGGCGCAGGCGTCGAGCATCCGCCCGACCCGCGCCACGCTGCGCCCCTGCACCGGCACCCGGCGCAACGGCTTCGTCCCGGCACCGGCCACAGTCTGCGTCGCCACCCGGTCTTCCCCCTCTACCTCGTCGGGCCTGGCCGATAGCCGAGTTGCCCGCCTTTGAAACCTACTCACGTCAACGACCGGGCACGATCGACGGATAGGGCATTTCACCCTTGTGATTGACGGGGGGCATACATGAAGGGTACTCAGATTTCGTGACTTCTCCGTGGACCAACTGGGCCGGCAACCAGACCGCCACCCCCACCCGGGTCGCCCGCCCGGCCAACGCCGCTGAGCTGGGCGAACTCGTCCGAGCGGCGGCCGCGGAAGGGCTGCGGGTGAAGGCCGTCGGCAGCGGTCACAGCTTCACTCCGGCGGCCGTCACGGACGGCGTGCGGGTCGAACTCGACCGGATGGCGTCCCTCGTGCGGGTGGACGAGAATCTCGTCACGGTGCAGGCCGGCATGAAGCTTTCCGCCCTCAACGCCACCCTCGCCGCGGCCGGGCTGGCGATGCCCAACCTGGGCGACATCGACGCGCAGACCATCTCCGGCGCGCTGTCGACCGGCACGCACGGCACCGGCGCGAAGTACGGCTGCCTGTCGACCTTCGTCGAGGCCCTGACCCTGGTCACCGCCGACGGCACGGAGCTGTCCTGCTCGGCGACGCAGAACCCGGACCTCTTCGCCGCGGCACGGGTGAACATCGGCGCGCTGGGCGTGCTCAGCACCGTGACGCTGCGGTGCGCGCCGGCGTTCGTCCTGCGCGCCGACGAGCGGCCGGGGACGCTCGACGACGTCTGGTCGGGCCTGGAGGAGCACATCGCGGGCAACGACCATTTCGAGTTCTACTGGTTCCCCTACACCGACCGCGTGCAGCTCAAACGCAACAACATCGTCGCCGAGGCCGACCAGCCGCTGCCGGGCTGGCGGCGCTGGCTCGACGACGATTTCCTCTCCAATTCGGTCTTCGGGGCCGCCTGCCGCCTCGGCCGTGTGCTTCCCGCGACCGTGCCGCCGATCAGCCGCGTTTCCGCCAGCGCGCTCTCGGCCCGCACATACACCGCGGCGTCGCACGAGGTCTTCTGCACGCCCCGCCGGGTCCGGTTCGTCGAGATGGAATACGGGCTGCCCCGGGCCGCGCTGCGGGAAGCCTTCGACGGGCTGCGCCGGATCGTGGCCGGGCTGCCGTACAAAATCCAGTTCCCGGTCGAGGTGCGCTTCACGGCGGCCGACGACATCTGGCTGTCGCACGGCTACGGCCGGGACAACGCCTACATCGCCATTCACCAATACAAAGGCGCGCCCTACGAGGAGTACTTCCGCCGCTTCGAGGAGCTCACCACGCCACTGGGCGGCCGGCCGCACTGGGGCAAGATGAACTTCCGAAATGCCGAGTCATACGCGCAGGCCTATCCACGCTTCGCCGACTTCACCGCGATGCGCGACAAGCTGGACCCGAACCGCGTATTCGCGAACCTCTACACGGACCGGGTCCTCGGCTAGTCTTCGGTCTTCTTCCGGGAGGAGGTGGCCTTCTTCGGAGCCGCCTTCTTCGCCGGAGTGGCCTTCTTCGCGGCGGTGGTCTTCTTGGCCGCCGTCGTGGTCTTCTTCGCGGCGGTGGCCTTCTTCTCCGGGGCGGCCTTCTTCGCGGCCGGGCGGGCCTTCTTCGGGGCCGGCCCCTTCGCGCGCTTCTCGGCGAGCATCTCGCTCGCCTCCTCCAGGCTCAGCTCGTCGACCGTCTGCGTGCGGCGCAGCGAGGCGTTGAACTCGCCGTCGGTCACGTAGGGGCCGAACCGGCCGTCCTTGATGACGAGGGGCTTCTGGGTGGCCGGGTCGGCGCCCATCTCGCGCAGCGGCGGCTTGGCGGCCGCCCGCCCCCGCGCCTTCGGCGCCGCCAGCAGCGCCAGCGCCTCGTCGAGGGTGAGCGTGAAGAGCTGGTCCTCGTTCTCCAGCGACCGGGTGTCGGTGCCGCGCTTGATGTAGGGCCCGTAGCGCCCGGGCGAGGCCAGGATCTCGTTGCCCTCGGGGTCCTTGCCGACGACCCGGGGCAGCTTGAGCAGCTGCAGCGCCTGCTCCAGGGTCAGCTCCTCCGGGCTCTGCGTGGACAGCAGCGAGGAGGTCTTCTCGCCGCTGATCACGTAGGGCCCGTAGCGGCCGGCCTTGACCACGATCAGGTCGCCGGTGTCGGGGTGCTCGCCGAGCTTGCGCTCGTTGCCCTGGCCGCCGACGAAGAGCTCGGCGACCTTCTCCGGGGTGAGCTCGTCGGGGGCGATGCCGTCGGGGACCGGCGCGCGGTCGCCCTCCTCGCCCTCGGGCGGGTTGGGCAGCGTGCGCTGCAGGTAGGGCCCGTAGCGGCCGACCCGCACGACGATGTCGCGGCCGGCCTCGTCGCGGAACAGCGGGATGGAGTTGATCCCGCGCGCGTCGATCTCGCCGAGCCGCTCGGTCACCATCCGCTGCAGGCCGCCCTGGCGGGCCACCGAGCCCTCGTCGCCGGTGTCGCTGCCGAAGTAGAACGGGTTGAGGAAGTTGACCGCGGTCTCGTCGCCGTTGGCGATCTCGTCGAGCACGTTCTCCATCGAGGCGGTGAAGTCGTAGTCGACCAGCCGCGGGAAGTGCTGCTCGAGCAGGCCGATCACGGCGAACGCGAGGAACGAGGGGATCAGGGCCTGGCCGCGCTTGAAGACGTAACCGCGGTTGTTGATCGTCTCCATGATCGACGCGTAGGTCGACGGGCGGCCGATGCCGAGCTCCTCCATGGCCTTGACCAGCGAGGCCTCGGTGTAGCGGGACGGCGGCTGGGTGGTGTGCCCGGTCGCGGTCAGCCCCTTCTCGGTCAGCGGCTGGCCCTTGACCAGCACCGGCAGGCGCCGCTCGGCGTCGTCGGCCTCGGCGTTCTCGTCGTCGGAGGACTCGACGTAGGCCCGCAGGAAGCCGGGGTCGGTGATCGTCTTGCCGGTCGCGGCGAAGTCCACGGACTCCTGGGCCGGGGTGACGGCGTTGATCCGCACCGAGGTCGAGTTGCCGACCGCGTCGTTCATCTGCGAGGCGATCGTGCGCTGCCAGATCAGCTCGTAGAGGCGCAGCTCGTCGGCGCTGAGCTCCTTCGCGACGTCGCCCGGGGTCCGGAAACTGTCGCCGGCGGGACGGATCGCCTCGTGCGCTTCCTGGGCATTCTTGACCTTGCCGGTGTATCGGCGGGGCTGCGACGGTACCGCCGCGGGCCCGTAAAGATCGGAAATCTGCTGGCGCGCCGCCGCGATCGCCGCCTCGGACAGGTTCACCGAGTCCGTACGCATGTAAGTGATGTAGCCGTTCTCATACAGCCGCTGCGCGAGGCGCATCGTCTGCGCCGAGGACGTCCGCAGCTTGCGGGCCGCCTCCTGCTGCAGCGTCGAGGTGATGAACGGCGGATAGGGCTTGCGGCGGTACGGCTTCTCCTCGACCCGGGTGACGGTGAAGGGCCGACCCTCCAGGCGGGCCGCGAGCCCGCGGGCCCCGGTCTCGTCGAGGTGGATGACGCCGGCACCGGGCCGGACCTTGCCCGTCTCCGGGTCGAAGTCGCGGCCGGTGGCCACGCGGTCGCCGTCGATCGCGATCAGGGTCGCGTTGAACGTGCGGGTGTCGTTCTCCGGCAGCAGCCGGGCGATGATGTCCCAGTAGTCGGCCGAGCGGAACTTCATCCGCTGCCGCTCCCGCTCGACCACGATCCGGGTCGCCACCGACTGCACGCGGCCGGCGGAGAGGCCCCGCTGGACCTTCTTCCACAGCACGGTGGACACGTCGTAGCCGTAGAGGCGGTCCAGGATGCGGCGGGCCTCCTGGGCGTCGACCAGCGAGCGGTTGATCTCGCGCGGGTTGGCGACGGCGGCCTGGATGGCGGGCCGGGTGATCTCGTGGAAGACCATCCGCTTGACCGGCACCTTGGGCTTGAGCGTCTCCAGCAGGTGCCAGGCGATGGCCTCGCCCTCGCGGTCCTCATCTGTCGCCAGGAAGACTTCGCTGGCCTGCTTGAGCAGGTCCTTGAGGCGCGAGATCTGCTTTCGCCGGTCGGCCGAGATGATATAGACCGGGGTGAAATCGTTGTCGATGTCCACGCCGAGGTATGCCCAGGGCTTGCTCTTGAGCGCGTCGGGCATGTCCTTCTTGCCGACGGGCAGATCCCGGACATGGCCGAAACTGGCCTCGACGAGGTAATTCGGGCCGAGATAGCCCGAAATCGTCTTGGCCTTGGCCGGCGACTCCACGATCACCAGCCGCTTTGTGTTGGCGGAGTTCGCCACAGTTCTCCCCGGTGCGGACGGACAGACGTCAAACGTAACGCTCGCCTTCGCGCCGAGTTGCGCAATGGGGCGTCCCGGCGGTCGGCTTACGACACGCCGATCGGCGCCACGGTACACCCATGCACAACCGCTACCAGCCCGATCTTGTCAACGTGTCGCGTCCGGTGCCGTGTTTGTGGGGTTTTGTCGGGCCCGTCGGCCCGAAATCACATCTACGGAGCGGCTCGATCCGTCCACTGCGGGTGACCTGGGCCTACGTCGGCCAGACGCCCGCCGGCGCCGCGGCCGGCGCCTCCCCGACCAACTCGGCGAGCCGGCTGATCCGCCGTTGTCCCACGATCCGGTATGCCGGGTCGCCGGAGTCGGCCCCGACGAGCACCGCCGGCAGCCCGACCGCCACGAGCGCGTCCCCGACGGCGATCCAGTTGTCGGCGACCTGCCGGTCGATCGGCTCCGGATCGGCCGGGGCCTCGGGCGCCACCGGGTCCGGCTCCACCCGGTCCAGCTCCACCGTTGGTAGATCGTCCACCCACTCGCCGGCGTCGAAGACCTCCTCGACGTCCGCGTACTCGTCCGGGCCGGGATCGAAGGCTGTGATTTTGCTCTCGCTCTTGCGCTTCCGGACGTTCGGCTGGTCGTCGCGCGTCCGCCGCGGCTTGGGCGCACTTGCGGGGGTTTCGTCGATCTCCAGGGGCTCGAAGACGATCTCGTCGATCTCCAGGATCTCGGGCGGGGTCACCGGGCGCGGGGCGAGGCGCAGAAGATAGGAGCGGGGACCCTCGTAGGTGCCCGCGGCGGCCACCCACAGCCGCAGCCGGCGGCCGTCCAGGGCCAGCGTGCGCGGGGACACCTTCGCCCCGCTGTCGTCGAGCCAGGTGGCCGCGAGGGGGGCCAGCTGCGCGGAGTATGCCGTCCGCAGCTGCCACCGGTCCTCCTCACCCGTCGGCTCGCACGTCACGGCCAGGCCGCGCAGCTCCAGCTCGGCCCGCAGCACCGCGCACCGCCAGGCCTCGTCGACCACGATCGAGACCCGGCCCGTGCCGCCCATCCGGCCCACTTGCCCAGCCGCGGCCAGCAGCCCTTCCAGGTCGAGCGGCGCCGGCGGGCGCGCCTCGACCCCGAACAGCGACAGCTGCCGGACGCGGGTCGTCGGGGTCACCGGCACTCGGGCACCTCGTCGAAGGCCTTCTGCAGGTCCTCGGGGCCGACGTGGGCCGGGTCGATGGCGCTGCGGCCATACTCGTCGTTGAGCGTCGTGAAGGCCTTCTTGACTTCGGGGTAGAAGCTCTTGTCGGTCGGCAGGCCGGAGACGGTCCGCTTGGCGTTGCCGTAGGCGTCGCGGGCCTTCGTCAGCGAGGCGGCGAACTGCTCGGCCACCTTCGGGCCGTCCTCCACCGCCGGCACCCCGGCGCCGCTCACCCCGGCCCGGGCCCGCTCGCTGGAGGCCTCGGCCCCGGCCAGCAGGTCCACGATGTTGGTCTTGGACTGCGCCGGTGTCGTGGCCGCGCCCAGCTGCTGCTGGGCCTTGCTGGTCAGGTCCGAGATCTCGGCCCGCCAGGGGGTCAGTGCGGTGCAGACCTGCTTGGCCCACTGCTTCGGCTCCACGCCGTCCGGGCCGCCGCACGCCGCCACGCCGAAGGCCAGGACGGTGGCGGCGAGAAACCGGGCGGCGCGCATAGATGCAGCGTAGATCCGATCGTCTGTTCGAGAAAACACAACGCTCCGGCCGAAGTCCGGCCGGAGCGTTGCGGTGGTGAATTCGTACAGGTCAGGCGGTGACCTTCTCGGGCGCGGCCTCCGTGGAGGCGGCACCGTTGCCGTCACCGGCGTCGACCGCGACCGGCTTGCGCTTGTTGATCACGATCGCCACGACGATGACCAGCACCGCGGCGATCGCGATGCCGTAGCGCAGGGCCTGGTTGCCGTCGCCGACCGTCAGGGTGACCACACCCGGGGCGATCAGCAGGGCGACCAGGTTCATCACCTTGATCAGCGGGTTGATGGCCGGACCGGCGGTGTCCTTGAACGGGTCACCGACCGTGTCACCGATGATCGTCGCCTCGTGCGCGGGCGAGCCCTTGCCGCCGTGCACGCCGTCCTCGACCAGCTTCTTCGCGTTGTCCCACGCGCCACCGGAGTTGGACAGGAAGACCGCCATCAGCGTGCCCGTGCCGATCGCGCCGGCCAGATAGGCCGCCAGCGGGCCGACACCGAGGCCGAAACCGACGGCGATGGGCGCCAGCACCGCGAGCAGACCCGGGGTGACCAGCTCGCGCTGGGCGTCCCGGGTGCAGATGTCGACGACCTTGCCGTACTCCGGCCGCTGCGTGTAGTCCATGATGCCCGGGAACTCGCGGAACTGCCGCCGCACCTCGAACACCACCGAACCCGCGGAGCGGGCCACGGCGTTGATCGCGAGGCCGGAGAACAGGAACACGACCGCCGCGCCGATCAGCAGGCCGACCAGGTTGCCCGGGTTGGCCACGTTGAGCAGGATCGCGGTCGCCGCGTCGTCGGCCTTCTCACCGGCGTCGGCCAGGGCCGTCTTCATCGTGTCGGTGTAGGAGCCGAACAGCGCGGTCGCGGCCAGCACGGCCGTGGCGATCGCGATGCCCTTGGTGATCGCCTTGGTGGTGTTGCCGACGGCGTCGAGCTCGGTCAGGGTGCGGGCCCCGACCTCGTCGATGTCGCCGGACATCTCGGCGATGCCCTGCGCGTTGTCGCTGATCGGGCCGAAGGTGTCCATGGCCACGATGACGCCCACCGTGGTGAGCAGACCCGTGCCGGCCATGGCGACCGCGAACAGCGAGAGGGTGATCGAGCCGCCGCCGAGCAGGAAGGCGCCGAAGACGCCCGCACCGATGACGATGGCCGAGTAGACGGCCGACTCGAAGCCGACGCTCACACCGGCGAGCACGACCGTGGCGGGGCCGGTGAGCGCGCTCTTGCCGATGTCCCGGACCGGGCGGCGCTCGGTCTCGGTGAAGTACCCGGTGAGGGCCTGGATGATCGCGGCCAGCACGATGCCGATGACGACGGCGATGATGGCCGTGATGTGCGGGCCGAACGGCGGCGCGTCGTCGCCGGTCGCGCCCTTGAGCGCGTCGAGGGCGGCGGTGCTGCCGGTCAGGCCGCTCCACTTGCTCGGCAGGTAGAACAGCGCGGCCGCGCTGACCAGGATCGCCGAGACGACGGCGGAGATGTAGAACGCCCGGTTGATCGCGACGAGCCCGTTGCGGTCGGACTTGCGCAGGCGGGTCAGCGCCACACCGACGATCGCGATGATCACGCCGATGGTGGAGACGATCAGCGGGAACACCAGGCCCTGCTCGCCGAAGGCGGCCCGGCCCAGGATCAGCGCCGCGACCAGCGTGACGGCGTAGGACTCGAAGAGGTCCGCGGCCATGCCCGCACAGTCACCCACGTTGTCGCCCACGTTGTCGGCGATGGTCGCCGCGTTGCGCGGGTCATCCTCGGGGATGCCCTGCTCGACCTTGCCGACCAGGTCGGCGCCGACGTCCGCGGCCTTGGTGAAGATGCCGCCGCCGACCCGCATGAACATCGCGAGCAGCGCCGCACCGAAGCCGAAGCCCTCGAGCACCGTCGGGGCCCGGTCCTTGAAGATGAGCACCACCAGGGCCGCACCGAACAGGCCCAGGCCGACGGTGAGGAAGCCGACGACACCACCGGTGCGGAACGCGATCTGCATCGCCTTCTCCCGGCCGCCGTCCTCCCCGGCCGCCGCCGCGACGCGCAGGTTGGCGCGGGTGGCCAGCGCCATGCCGGCGCCACCGATGAAGGCCGAGAAGACCGCACCGACGACGAAGAACGCCGACCGGCCGATCTTGATCAGGGTCTCGTTGTCACCGGCGTCGTTGACCGGGAGCAGGAACAGCAGTACGACCGCGACGACGACGAAGATGCCGAGGGTCTTGAACTGGCGCACGAGGTACGCGCTCGCGCCCTCCTGCACCGCCCCGGCGATCTCCTGCATCTTGGGGGTACCCCGCCCGGTCGCGAGCACCGCCTTGACCAGCGCCGCGGCGAAGCCGAGCGCTACGAGGGCGATGACCAGCGCGACGACGATGTAGGTCAGATTGCTCCCGGAAAGGGAAATCTCTCCGGCAGCGGAGAGTGATCCGGACATTCGTTGTCCTCCTGTACCGACACATGACAGCGCCGCGAGCGGTCAGGCCGGCGGCGATTCTCTCCAAAGAGAGCCGTGCTGACGGGCCCAGGTACCCAGTGACCAGGGCCGTCATACACAAGAGCCGTACTCTAGCCGGATGACGTGGTCGTGGTCACACCGACTTGCGCGTTTTCACAAATCGCACTTTGTCGATTTGCTCACGCTGGACCCCTCCGCCGGCTCCGGACCACTCACGCCGGACGGTCGCTGGACCGCTCCAGTGGCCAGGACATACGCACCTCGGTGCCGACACCCTCGGCCAATTCGGACACGTTGAGGTCGTCGACGAGGCCCGCCAGCAGGGCCAATCCCATTCGGGCGGCCACCGCCTCCTCGGCCAGCAGGTCAGGCGGGGTGGTCAGCGGCAGGGCCGGGTCGGACAGCAGCACGACCGCGTCATCCTGCGGCGCCTTGTGGACCATCGCGCCGTTGGCGGCCCGGTCCACGACCCGCACGGTGAACCGGTCGCCGTCGGCCATCGCCACGTCGACCAGGTCGTCGAGGCCGTGCGAGCGGTGCAGCGCGACCGCCCGCGAGCAGGCCTCACCGATCGCGAGCCGGACCTCCTCGAGCAGCTCCTCGGCCACGCCGGCGCGCCGCGCGACGGCCACACCGACCAGGCGGGCCGTCCGGACATGCGCCGGCGCGGGAGAGAATGAGAGACGAACTGTCGGCATGGACCCTACGCCGGGGAGTCGTTGCCCGCGCCGGTCGCGGCGATCGCGTCGGCAACGGTGTCGTACAGCTGGAAGACGCGGTCCAGAGCGGTGATCCGGAAGATCTTCAACAGCCGCTCATGCGCGCACACCAGACCGAACGTCCCGTTCACCGCGCGCAGCCGCTTCAGCGCACCCACCAGCACACCCAGCCCGGTCGAGTCGAGAAACTCCACCCGGCTCAGGTCGACCACGACGTGCCGGGCGCCCTGCTCCACGAGCTCCACGAGCTTCTCGCGCAGGCGCGGGGCGGTGTAGACGTCCACCTCGCCGCCGACTTCGAGCACCTTGTGGTCGCCGGAGTCGTACGTCGACAACGACAGCTCCATGCGAACCTCCTCCTCTGGCGGCCAAATTGTGCGTGCCCTCCACGGGCATCTAACCATCGACACCCCCGTCAGGCGACGCTTGACCCCCTTTCCCATATCCGCCCGGCGTGTACCGTGAAATATGTTTCGAACAGGTGTTTTAGAGTTTTGACGTGCTGCTCCACACCGAAACGCTCCCCCGCCGCGCCGGGACCGTCGTCCCCTGGCCCGAGTGGGTGCCCGAGCAACTGCGCACCGCCTTCGGTTTCCAGCCGTGGCGGCACCAGGCCGACGCGGCCACCGCGGCCTTCGAAGGCGCGCACACCGTCGTCGCGACCGGCACCGGCTCCGGCAAGTCCCTCGCCTACCAGCTGCCCGCCCTCGCCCGTCTCCTGACGGACCCGAAGGCCACGGTGCTGTACATCGCGCCGACCAAGGCCCTCGCCGCCGACCAGCTCCGTTCCCTGACCGAGCTCGGCCTCCCCGGCATCTACCCGGCCACCTACGACGGCGACACGTCCCGCGAGGAGCGCGACTGGGTCCGCCAGCACGCACGGGTGGTCCTCACCAACCCCGACATGCTGCACCACGGCGTCCTCCCGGCCCACGGCGCCTGGTCCCGCTTCCTGCGCGGCCTGGCCTACGTCGTCGTCGACGAGTGCCACGCCTACCGCGGCATCTTCGGCTCCCACGTCGCCCACGTCCTGCGCCGCCTCCGCCGCGTGTCGGCGCGTTACCGGACCACCCCGTCATTCATCCTGACCTCGGCCACCGCGGGCGACCCCGGCGTGTCGGCCCGGCGCCTGACCGGCTTGGACTGCCAAGTCTTCGCCGAGGACGCCTCACCGCGCGGCGAGATCACCTTCCGCCTCTGGGAGCCCCCGCTCCTGACCGAGGACGGCCCCCGCCGATCCTCCCTGAGCGAGACCGCCGCCCTGCTGGCCGACAAGGTCGCCCAGGGCGTGCCGACGCTCGCGTTCGTCCGCTCCCGCAAGGGCGCCGAACTGGTCGCGACGATGGCCAGGCACAACCTCGACCTGGCCGTGCCGGGCCTCGGCGCCCAGGTCGCGGCCTACCGCTCGGGCTACCTGCGCGAGGACCGCCGGGCCCTCGAACGCGACCTCATGGCGGGCCGGCTGACCGGCCTGGCCTCGACCAACGCCCTGGAGCTGGGTGTCGACCTGACGGGCCTCGACGCGGTCCTCATGTGCGGCTACCCGGGCACGCTGGCGTCGTTGTGGCAGCAAGCCGGCCGAGCCGGAAGAGCCGGAAGATCCGCCAGTTGTACTCTCATCGCCCGCGACGACCCCCTGGACACCTACCTGGTGCATCACCCGGAGGCGCTGTTCGGCCGCCCCGTGGAGGCAACGGTCTTCGACCCGACCAACCCGCACGTCCTGGCGCCCCAACTGTGCTGCGCGGCCGCCGACCTCCCACTGACGGAAGCTGACCTGGACCTGTTCGGCCCGACCACCCGAGACGTCCTGGACGCGCTCGTGGCGGCCGGCATGCTGAGGAAACGCCCATCCGGCTGGTACTGGACCGAGCGCAACCGCCCCGACGTGGACCTCCGCGGCGCCGGCGGCGGCCCGATCGCCGTGGTCGAGTCCTCAACCGGCCGCCTCCTGGGCACCGTCGACACCGGCTCGGCGCACCAGCAGGTCCACGACGGCGCGGTGTACCTCCATCGGGGCACTACGTACGTGGTCGACAAGTTGGACCTGGCGGACAACAGCGCCCTGGTGCACGCCGAGGACCCGGACTGGAGCACCCACCCCCGCGACGTGACGTCGATGGTGATCCTGAAGGTCCGCGAGTCGAGAACGGCCGGCCCGATCACGCTGGCGCTGGGCGAGGTCGAGGTCACCAACCAGGTCGTGAGCTACCAGCGCCGCAAACTGATGTCCGGCGAGGTCATCGACACCGTCCAGCTGGACCTGCCGGAGCGAATCCTGCGCACGGTGGCGGTCTGGTGGACGATCGACCCGGACGCCCTGGACGACGAGGCCATCCCCGACGTGGAATGGCCAGGCGCCCTGCACGCCGCCGAACATGCCGCAATCGGCCTGCTCCCGCTGATAGCCACCTGCGACCGCTGGGACATCGGCGGCCTGTCAACCGCGGCGCACGCCGACACTGGCCTGCCGACAATCTTCGTGTACGACGGCCACCCGGGCGGAGCCGGCTTCGCCGAACGCGCATACAACACAGCTCCAACATGGCTGAAGGCGACAAGGGACGCCATCAGATCCTGCCGCTGCGAACACGGCTGCCCGTCCTGCGTCCAGTCCCCAAAATGCGGCAACGGCAACAACCCGCTCAACAAACCCGAAGCCACCCGCCTCCTGTCCCTGGCGTTACGTCACATCTGACAAAATCAACACCGTTGACACCCGAACAACCTGCCCTAACGACACACCACCAATTCACAACGCCCATTCCAAGCCTCATAGCAACCACCAACGCATTGCACTATGTGGATCGACCACATTGAAATCCCCGCAACGGTGGACGCCCGTCGCCGCTCAATGGCTGGCCAGCCGATATCCCCAAAGCAAAACGCAGACACAGACCCGCGAGGCGACAAGCACGCAAGGCCCCGCCCCGACGTCCACGCGCCCGAACGTATCCCGCGGTCGCCAGCCCACGCTCAAGTCGCGCGGCCGCCGCATGCGGGCGCGCGTAGCCGTGCGGGCGCGAGGTCGCCGGCCCGCTCAAGTCGTGCGGCCGCCGCGCGAGCGCCATGCGGACGCCGCGCAGCCGTGCAAGCGCCGTGCGGACACGGTCGCAGCCGCCCGCACGCCGTGCGAGCCCGCCGTGCGGGAGCCGCGTGCGAGCGCCGCGCGGACGCCGCGCAGCCGTGCGGCCGCGCCGTGCGGACGCCGCGTGCGAGCGGCGTATGGGCGCCGTATGCGAGCGCCGTGCGGACACGGTCGCAGCCGCCCGCACGCCGTGCGAGCCCGCCGCGCGGAGCCGCGTGCGAGCGTCACGCGGACGCCGCGCAGCCGTGCAAGCGCCGTGCGGACACGGTCACAGCCGCCCGAACGCCGTGCGAGCCCGCCGCGCGGGAGCGCCACGCCGGCGCCGCGCAGCTGCGCGGCCGCGCCGTGCGGACGCCGCGTGCGAGCGCCACGCGGGCGCCGCGCAGCCGTGCAAGCGCCGTGCGGACACGGTCGCAGCCGCCCGCACGCGCCGTGCGAGCCCGCCGCGCGGGAGCCGCGTGCGAGCGCCACGCGGGCGCCGCGCAGCCGTGCAAGCGCCGTGCGGACACGGTCGCAGCCGCCCGCACGCGCCGTGCGAGCCCGCCGCG